>JANYFY010000011.1 GCA_025359565.1 Gammaproteobacteria bacterium
CCGCTCAACGCGAGCGTTAGCCGCCATGCAGTACCGCTTCTCCAGCCCGATCGCCACTCTTACCACCATTATTGCACTCGGCGGGCTGTTGCTTATCGCATGGGCTATTCCACCACCTGGCCGGTACCCTCCGCCGGATTACTGGAGCAATCTCGCAAAGTGGCGAGCCGCCGGAGTCACGTCCTATGAGCTCACTGAGCAAAATCTTTGCGAGTGCGAAACCGCGCCAGTACATGTAACCGTAAAAAATGGAAAGGTCATTCGCCTCACAACACCAAGCGGTACGGCGATCCCATGGCCCTACATGGAAGACCGAGCCGATTGGGCCCTGACTATTGAAGGTACATTCAGTGACATTGCGAATTCGTATGCGCAAAACCACTTTGCGGTGGCCGTAACCTACGATCCGAAATACGGCATGCCACTGAAGTACTATAAGAAACGCACTGAAAAAGCGTTCGACGACGACGTGACCCACATTGTTACTAATTTCACACCCATTCATGGCGGCTAACTACGCGTTCGAGCGGACCGGGGAGCCGTCCGCGCGGGCGCGCGTCCGGCAATCGAAACTGGTGAGGCCGTCCGCGCGCTTGAAGCGCGTGCGGCCGGCCGCTCAACGCGAGCGTTAGGCGGCATGCGCCTAGCAGTTCTTATTGCCGCAGGTATCTGTCTTTCCGCTTGCTGCCCCACTGGGCGGTGCGACTATGCGTTCCGACCCAACTGGCCTGCCCGCCATGCGGCATTTGTGGAAAACCTAAACCTCTCCGTTGGCAGGCCATTTGCGCACTATTGCGTTGGCGAAAACAAATGCCCTGCGAAGGCTTTAGATTCGGGGTTGGTGCGGTACACGGCAGTTGACTATCGACCCTGGTTGAAGGGGTGTACATTTTGGTTCGATGTCGATCCAAAGACACATGTTGTAGCTGCGGTCGGGTATGCAGGTAGTGACAGGGCGTGCTCTGAGGCCAACCTTGAGTAACCAATTGCACACATCACACTACACAATCTGTGTGCCGCCTAACTACGCGTTCGAGCGGACCGGGTTGCCGTCCGCGCGGGCGCGCGTCCGGCTATTGCAACCCGTGAGGCCGTCCGCGAGCTTGAAGCGCTGGCGGCTGGCCGCTCAACGCGAGCGTTAGACAACTGGAGGACAAGACACGAAACGGAATTTAAAGCACGCTAAGGACCACCGACCGCTGTCAGGCGGGTCATGACCCCGAACAGCCCTTCACCAAATACCGCTTGAGGGAAGATCACAAGAGTGGCAGCTCTCGCATTTGGACTAATCAGCAACTCTGCGCCAGCCGATAGCTAGGCCCTTTTCCACTTCCATGCCGACGCCACCAGCGCTGACTTTGCCATCTGTGATCCACGACGCGTTATAGAAAGCCCCCGCCTTTTCGATGACCAGATTATATTCGTCCGAGAACTTGCCTTGCTCGTCGTAGTAGCGAACGTGATAGTGCCCGGCAAAGCCTTCCTTGGGTCCTCCCGTCGCCAAGCCTTTTCCGCTGTAGACGTTCTGGTATGTCCATCTCGCGTTTAGCGTTCCTGGCACACTGCCTTTGGTATACAGAACGAAGCCGATATTCAATGCCTGCCGGGCCTCTGAAGCGATAGCAACTGACGCGCTGCCGGTGGCCAACACAAGACCTGTCAGCAACGTCCTAACGAGCAACGATCTAAGCATAGAACACCTCACTTTCGTGCGTGCGTGACAAGTTTCCCTATCGGCCTACTGCAGACCCAACGTTCAGGCACGATATCAGCGCTGTCGAGCCAACCGGTACTATTGACCCGCCCGGCCGGGCGTGGGGGTGAGCTTTGTGGGCCTCGCCTCGCGCCACGTCAGTAAACCGAATACCCACCGTCGACCGGCAGTGTGGTGCCCGTGATGAAGTCAGCTCCGCGAGAGGCGAGGAAAACAGTCGCTCCGATGATTTCGTCGGCTCTTCCCCAGCGCTTGGCGGGCGTGCGCGCCATGATTTCGTCATTCATCGGCGAGCTTCGCACCGCCGCCGTCATGTCCGTTTCGATCCATCCGGGCGCGATGGCATTGACCTGGATGTTGTGTGGCGCTAATTCAATCGCAAGTGATTTGGTGAGCTGAACGATAGCTCCCTTGGCCGCGCTGTAGGAAGGCACAAGCCCCGATCCAAAGATCGAGTACATGCTCGCGAGATTGATGATTTTGCCGCCGCTCTTGCGCTTGACCATTGATTTGGCAACCAACTGCGACAGGAGAAAGGAAGCGTTCAAATGGGTTTCTATGGTCTTATCCCAGACATCGGCGGTTTCGTTCAGCACCCCACCTGTTAGCGCAACAATCCCGGCATTGTTGACCAATATGTCGATACCGCCGAGTGTACGCTCCACTTCGGCCACCGCGGGAGCCAATGCGGCCCGATCCGTCACATCGAGGGGCAACACCAGCGCGGGCTTGCCGATGGCCTTCAGCTCTGCGAGTACCAGTTGATTCTGTTCCGCATTGCGCGCGAGAACGGCCACGGATGCACCCGCGCGAGCCAAGCCCAGCGCCATGGCGTGGCCGATTCCGCGATTGCCACCGGTCACCACAGCGACGCGGCCACTCAGGTCAAAAAGCGAACCATTGCCAGCCATCGTGCCTCCCGGGAAATAACGATCAGATCAATTGATCGAGCCGCGACTGTTAGTTAGGGGTATCGCGAACCGTCCGCCGAGACTAACTGAGGACCCGACAGTCCGCTTAGGAGAATGCCGTTTGGGGATGCCACCGTCTCAAAGTGGCCGATTGTGCATTTGAATGACCGGTAACGGCAACGAGTGCCGCCATAGCAAATGCTTGCGGGGCCAATCTCCCACGACCACTCCAGTCAAGGTCAAAACCCCTCATGCCGCACGGTCACGCTTGACGATCCCGAGGACCGTATTCTTGCTCAGTCCAAGTCGGTGGCTGATTTCCCGGTACGACTGACCTTCGCCGACCAGCTTGAGCACCTTCGGTGCAAATCGATCGGCTTTGACACGCTGGCCGGCCCGGCGACCAAACACGACGCCGCGCTTCTTGGCGGCGGCGATTCCGGAGCGCACTCGCTCGCGCAGCAGATCCCGCTCAAACTCCGCGAGCGCTGCCATCAGGGAGGCGATGAGTTTTCCTTGCGCGCTGCGCAAATCGAACTGCAATCCGGTTTGGGCAACGAGCGAGACATCCCACGACTGCAGATCCTGGAGGGTGTGGAAGAGATCGAGCATGGAGCGACCCCAGCGGGTCAGCTCCGTAACGAGGACCACGTCGATCTCGCGGGCCTGAGCCAGCGCCAGGATCTGTTTGCGCTCGGCCCGGTCGTTCTTGGCGCCGGAGCCCGTTTCCTTCCAGACTCCGACGACCTTGTAGCCGGCCTTCTTGGCGAAGGCCTTGAGGTCGCGCTCCTGACGGGCACAGGTCTGATCGGCGGTCGAAACCCGGCAATAGAGTGCGGCGGTATGTCCCAATTGAACCCTCGGCGCCAAACACCCCGGAAAAAGGTCTTTTCCCGTGGCACAGTGTTGGTCTATTCAAAGTTTACTTCAAAAGGGACAGACATGGCACACCGAGAACTGCTCACTGAGTCCCAACGGGTCAGTTTCCATGCTCCCGCCACCGATGAGCGCGGGATGGTGCGCCATTACACGCTGAGCGCCGAGGACCTGGCTCTGGTCAATCGGCGTCGCGGTGATTCCAATCGCCTGGGTTTCGCCGTCATGCTCTGTTACCTGCGATTTCCAGGGCGCATCCTGCAGCAAGGCGAGCAGCCGCCCGAGGCGCTGTGCGCTTTCGTTGCCGAGCAACTCGGGCTCGATACCATGCACTTCGACGACTACGCCCAACGCGATCAAACCCGCCGCGAACACGTCCTTGAGATTCAGACCGCGTTGGGGTTTCGTCCGCTGACTCGCGCCATGTATCGGGAGGTGGCGGCCTGGCTGTTGCCCACAGCGCTCGCGACTGACCACGGTCCGACGCTGGTGACCGCCTTACTTGAGGAATTACGTGCGCGGCATATCGTCTGCCCCCCATTGCCGGCGATCGAACGGCTTGGCGGTTCGGTGCGAGCTCGGGCGCAGCGCCAACTTTGGCGCCAGCTCACTGACAGTCTGACCGAGCAGCGACGCCGAGCCTTGGATCAACTGCTCGAAGTTCGCGTCGGCGGCGGACAAAGCACCCTGGCGTGGCTGCGGCAAACCGCCTATGCGGCGACGACCGGGAACTTCCCGAAACTGATCGAGCGCCTGACCCTGGTTCGCGCCCTTGGGATTGAGCCCGAGCGAGCCACCCGGGTTCACCAGAACTATTGGCTCAAGCTGGCCCGTGAGGGCGCCCAGAGTACCGTCCAGCATCTGGCCGAGATCGAGCCCCTGCGTCGGTATGCGACGCTCACGGCGCTGGTGCTTGAACTTACTGCGACGTTGACTGATGAGGTGCTCAACATGTTTGAACATCTGGTCGGCAAGCTCTTTACCAAGTCAGAACGCGCCCACGCCGACCAATTCCATTCCAGTGGCAAGGCGATCAACGAGAAGGTACGGCTCTACGCGAAGATCGGCAAGGCCCTGATCGAGGCGCGGACGAGCGGCGCCGATGCCTTTGCCGCCATTGAAGCCGTCGTATCGTGGTCCAAATTCGAGTCGACCGTTGCTGAAGCGCAAACCCTCGCACAACCCGAGGAGTTCGACTTCCTGGCTTTGCTGGACGAGCGCTACAGCAGCGTACGCAAGTTCGCCCCCTTGTTGCTCGAGCATTTTGAATTCCATGCAGCGCCTACCGCGACCGAGCTGCTGCAGGCGCTCGAGATCCTGCGCGAACTCAATGCCAGCGGCAAGCGCACGCTATCCGAGAAGGTTCCCACGGGCTTCGTGAAGCCGCGTTGGCAACCCTACGTATTTGCCGCCGGCGGCATCGATCGCCATTTCTATGAAATCTGCGCCCTGGCGGAGCTGCGCGATCGGCTGCGTGCCGGCGACATCTGGGTGACCGGCAGTCGCCAGTACCGGGATTTCGAGACCTATCTCATTCCTGCGGCGACGTTCGAGGTAATGCAGATGGAGCCACTGCCCTTGGACATCGACACGGATTTGCCGACCTACCTCGCCGACTCTCGACAAAGACTGGAAAAGAATTTAACGACAGTCGCGCGCAAGGCGCGCGAGAAGTCGCTGCCCGATGTGTCGATCGAGGACGGAGATCTGCGCATTGCCAGGCTGCGAAAGAACACCCAAGAATCTGCTGAGGCCTTCGCCGAAAAAGCCTACGGGCTGATACCCCATGTGAAAATCACTGAGCTGCTCGCCGAGGTGGATCAATGGACAGGTCTTGGCGATCGTTTCTTGCATCTGCGCACCCAGGCACCGCCGAAGAATCGGCAGGCACTGCTGACCGCGGTGCTGGCAGACGGTATTAACCTCGGCCTCACGCGCATGTCCGAGGCCTGCCGCGAGACCACTTGGCGACAGCTATCTTGGACCGCGGATTGGCACGTACGCGAGGAGTGCTATGCGCATGCCCTGGCCGGCTTGACCGATGCTCAATGCAAGCAGCCGTTGGCCGCGCACTGGGGTAGCGGCACGACCTCATCCTCGGATGCCCAGTTCTTTCGCGCCGGCGGCCGCGGCGAAGTCAGCGGCCTGATCAATCTGCATTACGGCCAGGACCCCGGCGTGAAGTTCTATACGCATCTGTCGGATCAGTTTGCGCCGTTCCACACCAAGGTCATCGCCGCGACGGCCAATGAGGCGCCGCACGTGCTTGACGGTTTGCTCTATCACCAGAGCAGCCTCGTCATCAACGAGCACTACACCGACACGGGCGGCTTCTCGGATCACGTTTTTGCGATGTGCCGACTGCTGGGCTTTCTGTTCGCGCCGCGGATCCGTGATCTCAAGGACAAACGGCTCTATATCCTGCCTGGCATGAATGTACCCCCCGAGCTCGCCTCGTTGGTGGCCGGTGTCATTAACGTTCGCGTCATCACCGCGCAATGGAATGAGCTGCTGCGACTCGCCACGTCGATCAAGACCGGCACGGTGACGGCCTCGGTCATTCTGCGCAAGCTCTCGGCTTATCCCCGGCAGAATGGCTTGGCGCTGGCGTTGAAAGAACTCGGCAAACTGGAGCGCACGCTGTTCACGCTGCAATGGCTGCAGGATCCTGAGCTGCGTCGACGTAGCCACGTCGGGCTCAACAAGGGCGAGCAGCAGAATGCACTGCGCCGGGCGGTGTTCTTCAACCGACTCGGTGAAATCCGCGACCGCTCCTATGAGAATCAGCGTCACCGGGCGAGCGGGCTGAATTTGATCGTGTCCGCCATTGTTCTATGGAACACGACGTACCTGCAACGAGCCGTCGATCACCTTAAAAAGCAGGGGCACCATCCACAAGCCGGCGACTTGACCCATCTGTCGCCGTTGGGTTGGGAACACATCAATCTGACCGGCGACTACCACTGGGAGGACTCCTTGACGCTTGGTCCGGATCAGTTCAGACCCCTACGAACGCGTGTCCAGAGCTTTGCGGCCGCCGCTTAACGTGCTTTAAAGCGCGAATCGTGTCTTCTCCTCTGACAACCAAACCTTCTCACCCCCACGTTTGAACCGCGTCCTGACAGCGCCGGACGCAGACCCTCATCGTCATGACGCATGGCTGATCTCGCGGACTCGGCATTCCACCAATCGACACCGGCGGCATCACCGCACGCGCTCTATCAGCGCAAGGCTCGAACTCTCCTGCTCGCGGTCGAAGATAATTTCCGTGCCGTCCGGCGAAACGTCGAAATCGCCGATCACGAAGCTCGAAGGCAGATCGGTGAGCTGCCGCTCCGCGCCCGACTTCGGATCCCACGCCCAAAAATTCTTGTGGGTGTACTCGCCCCGCAAGATGACGAGCGACCCAGAGTTGCGCGAAAAAGCCTGGTGTGCACCCCGCGTCAGGATAAGACTCGGTATACCGTACGGTCTGCCATCGGGGGCCGAGGCGCGCACCGGAAATGTCGTGCCGACGTCTGCGCCCGAATAAATGAAGTACTGGCCGTCCGGCGACCAGACGGGATCGACGGAATACTCCGATGCCATGGACTGCGGTGGGCTGCCGTCAAGGAAGATCCTGGCCAGGCGCGGTTCACCGTCGCGCACGATGGAACTGACGATCGACTGTGAATCAGGCGCCCAGGCGAGAGTGCCGCGCAGCGCGAGCGACGCGGCCACCACTCTCGCGTGTCCGCCATCATTGTCAATGACAACCAACTGCGTTTCGTCGTGCCGATCGACGGTGAACGCAATACGCCGACCGTCCGGTGCGATGGCGGGAGCTGCGACGCGATCAGCCTGCGCGTCGCTCCACAGTTCAGTGGTGGTTCCTTTCGCCAGCTTCCAGATGCCGCGTCGGCCTCCACCGGTCGAAGCAAACGCGATGTAATCGGGACCGAAGCGCGGTGCAACGGCGCTCTGAATCGCTGGCGCAACGCGTACCGCCGTATTCGATGGCGGCCGGTCGCCGCCAACCGTCACACTCCAGAGGTCTGAGCGAGCATTGGCGACAGTGGCGACCAGGCGCATGCGGTTCGCGCTCGCCGCGAGCGAAGTGTACCGTTCCAAACCAAAGCTCGCCCGGTGTGTGCTTTTTCGCAGCACATCCATGGCATACAACCATGGTCCAGAACCATCGGCGTCGGTGGCCAGATAGATGAGCGTTCCTGCATCCAGCAAGACGGGGTAGGTGACCCGTGAATTGTGAAACGACAGACGCTCGACTCCCGTGCCCGAGGGTCGCATCCGCCACAGGTCCCAGATTCCCGTCGACGGCACACCGCGGACGAAATAAATATAATTGCCGTCAGGCGACCAGGTCGGAAAGTGGCAGTGAACGCCCGCCGGCGCGACGTAGATACGGTGCGCCGTCGCTTCTTCCTTGGCACGCACAAAAAATGGATCTCCCGGCGCTGTGGTATGAAATACCAGGCGTGAGCGGTCAGGGGACCAGTCGAACTCGGCGATTTCCGGCAGATACGGTTGCAACGGACCGCCCACGGTCGGTATGCCCAACACGTTGACGTCGTCGGACCGGGAGCCGTCGCCCTTGCGCGTCCAGAGCGTAACCAGTCTATCGTCGGGAGAGAAGGCGACCGCGCGCAGAGCCGAATTGCTCATGTCGTGTAGCTGACCGTTCGTGAGGTTCCGATAACGGTTACTGCCGATCTCCGTCAACCACGCGTCCAGATGTCCGTCGCGGTCGGCGAGAAATGCGATGGATCGGCCGTCATGTGATATCGCGGCCGCCTGTTCGGTACCCGCGAAATCCGTGAGGCGTAGAAATTTGGAGTCCGCCAGCGGGTTGCGCCAGAGTTCGGAAGATGGGTGTAGCCGACCCCAGAGGAGGAACGCTACGGCGACCAGCGTGGCGACGGCCGCGCTGAAAGTAACACCCACGGCAGCTTTATTACGCCGCGCGAATTTGCGTAAACCATCGGTGAGGCGAGCGGGCATTGCCCCGACTGGTTTGCCGTCGAGGTAGCACTGCAGATCCTGCGCCAGGGCCACAGCGCTCGGGTAGCGCTGCGCCGGGTCCTTGGCCAGCGCCTTGAGTACAATGGCATCCAAATCGCCGAGCAGTTGCCGGGAAAGCTTTTCCGGTGTCGTGCCGCGGACCGCGGTCGCTTGGGAATCGCCCTGCGCGCTAGGTTTTCTGACCTCCGCCGTGGCCGCGGCCTGCTCGAGAAATCCGATCGATGCGGCACTCTTCAGCCGGTAGGGGCGAACGCCGGTCAGCACCTCGTACAGCAGAACGCCGAGCGAATAAACGTCGCTGCGGGCATCGAGCGGATCGCCGCTCAGCAACTCGGGGCTCGCATAGTCCGGGGTCACAGCGCGGCCGTAGACATTCGTGAGCTGGGTCCGCTGCGCGTCCGCTTCCATCAGTGTCGCCACACCGAAGTCGAGCAGCCGCACCTGTCCCGATTCGGTCACCAGCACGTTAGAGGGCTTGATGTCTCGGTGGATGACGCCCTTCTCGTGCGCATATTGAACCGCCACAAGCACCTGCAGGACCAATTCCAGGCGCGAGGAGATCACGAGGCAATGCGCATCACACCAATCCGTCAACGCGCGACCGTTCACATATTCCATCGACAAATACGGCAACCCGTAGGGATCGACTCCGGCATCGTATAGACGCGCGACATACGGATGCTCCAAACTGGCCAGGATGTCGCACTCCCGGGCGAAGCGATCCTTCAGATCGGCGCGCAGGCAGCTCAGGAGCGGAAACTTCAAGGCGACCTCGCGTTTTAAGGCGCCATCGGCACGTCGGCCCAACCAAACCTCGGCCATGCCCCCCTTCCCTAACTTCCGAATCAATTGGTAAGGGCCTACGTGCGCACCCGGATGAAGGCCGCTCTCGCCGATGGCACTCGCCACCTCGACAGCCGCGAATGCCGGAAGCGTCGCCAGTGCCTCGACTTCCGCCGCCTGAACCTCGTTGGGCAATAGGGCGTCGTGAAGGGCTTGGGCTAGATCCCGGTGTTCTGGCGATAACTCCTCAAGCCAGGCGCGGCGCCCATCGACGTCGAGTGGCAGTGCCTCATCAAGCAGTCGACTCATCACGGCCATCTGAGCGATGGATAGCCCCATGAAGACCTAGCACTCACCGGTCATTGGCTCACCGCAGGGCCGCGGCGAGAATCAAACGCGCCCTCTCCCAGTCGCGTTGCACCGTGCGTTCGGTAATCTCGAGCGTCTCTGCAATTTCGCGCTCGCTGTAACCCCCGAAGTAGCGCATCTGCGCCACCTGTGCCAAGCGAGGGTCCGCTTTTTCCAAATCCTCCAACGCCTCGTGCACGTCGAGCACTATTTTTTCGCTATCTGCGACATGGCTCGTGAGGCCGGTCGATAAAGTCAACGAAGGTCCGCCGCCACTGCGCTTCTGTGCCATCCGCTCTCGGACGCTGTTGACGATGACAGAGCGCATGATCTGCGAGGCATAACCGAAAAACGCCCGTCGGTCCTTGACCCGCAGCTCTCCGATGCGTACGAACCGCAAATAGGACTCGTGGACCAGTCCGGTGGTGTCCAAGAGAACGTTGCGTCCCCCGCCCCGTAAACGCGATTGCGCCAGGCGGTGAAGGTCGGCATAGGCGGCTGCGAACAACGCATCGCGGGCCTCGGTGCCCCCGCCTTGAATTTGTTCGAGCAGCACGGTGAGCTGACCCATCGAATACCTCGGCGTCCTGCATTGGGTTTGACGAGGGGGAAGGATAACACGTGCTCGATCGGGACCGATCCGCATGTCGTGTTTGGCTGTTAAACCGTGTCCTTATGGGTGAGGTTACGATTCGTTAACGAACAGACAGCAGGAGTAACATAATATGACTGGCACACGCCAAATTCTCACGATCATGGGGCTTACATTGGGCTTGGCGATCAGCTCAGCAGCCCCTGCACAGAACGCCGTCGCTAATTGGCACGCCATCACGGAGTCCACCGTGGTGGCCACCGCAAAGAAATCCCCAAGCGTCTCGCTGGTGTATTTCGCCTACGTCGATGTGGCCATGTACGACGCGGTCAATTCAATTGGCGGCCATTTCAAGCCGTTCGCTGTCGATGTCAATGCGCCACGGGGCGCATCGCGAGATGCCGCGGCCGCCACCGCGGCACATGATGTATTGGTGCATTACTTCCCGACCCAGGCGCCGACCTTGAATGCCGATTTGGTCGCTTCGATGGCCGCCATTGTGGACGGCCAGGCGAAGACCGACGGCATTAGTGTCGGCAAAGCCGTGGCGGCACAATGGCTTGCGCTGCGCACGGGCGACGGTCTTGAGGTGCCTGTTGTCTATGTCTGGGGGCATGGTCCGGGAATCTGGCAGCCGGTACCGACGTATCCTGCGCCTCCGCCCAATACACCGCCGCCGCCCGCGGCGCCATGGCAGGCGTCGTTCAAGCCTTTCTCACTGCTCAGCGCAGATCAGTTCCTGAGTGAGGTCCCCCCGCCTCCGTCCTTGACCAGTGCGACGTTTACTCGGGACTTCAATCGCACCAAGGCCTATGGCGCTCTCAACAGCAGCGTGCGCACGCCGGAACAGACCGAGATCGGGCGGTTCTGGACGGACAATCCGGCCGCGCAATATAGCCGGGCATTGCGCGCCTTGATCGCGAGCGAGAACTTGGACACCGCGAGCGCGGCAAGGCTTGGCGCCATGTCTTTCGTCGCGCTGGCCGATGCCGCCACCGCCTGTTTCAACGCGAAATATCACTATGCGTTCTGGCGCCCCTACACCGCGATCCATGATGCGGACACCGACAGCAATCCAGCCACCGTGGCAGATCCAAATTGGGTACCGCTTGCGGTGACGCCGGGGCACCCAGAGTATCCGGCCGCCCACGGCTGTATCACTGCAGCGCTCACGGATACCTTGACCGCTTATTTCGACACGGAGGAGGTGCCGTTCACCGTCACCAGCACCGTCACTGGCACCACACACGTTTTCAGTAATATTGAGGACGTCGTGACCGAGGTGGACAACGCACGGATCTATGGCGGCATGCACTTCCATCATTCGGTGAAGGAAGGCAATAAGCTCGGTAGTCGGGTCGCCGACCACATGCTCAGAACTCGATTCCAACCCAAGGACGAATAAGGAGGCATAAAGAAGAGCGGGCCGCGGCACGACGCGGCCCGCTCCAGGGGTGGGGTGATGGGGGCGACGGACGGTGTCATCCGCAATTATTCGACCGTGGGAGCTGACGCTCAATCATCGATGCCGGGAAGGGTTTCCGTGGCATGATGTCACGCATGCTGAGAATCGCCGCCGCGATAGCCTCTCTGACCTGCGATGGTGTGCGCTGGCTGTGGCTGACCTTGCGCTCCACTTCAGCTGTTGAGGCCGAGAATCTGTTGCTCCAACGTCAATTGGCGCTGTACATAGCGCGCGGCGTAATGCCCGCCGGATCGATTCGATGACGCGCATCGCGCTCACGGTCCTGTCGGGATTTTTTACCTGGCGAGATGCACTGGTCGTCGTCCGTCCGGAAACGCTGCTGCATTGGCATCGACAGGGACGGGAGTTGTTCTAGCGGTTGACATCGCGGCCGGGTCGCCCGCCGATTCCGTCTCGGCTGCAGGGGCTGATCCGGCAAATGGCTCGTGAGAATCCCTAACTTAGTTCCGGATGTTGGTCGCACTGGCACGGAATGCAGCGGCCGCGCGACGCATCAGCGAGGGATGCAACATGCCGACCTTGGGTTGCTCCCCGTGGGGAGCTCCCGGGGGTACGCTGAAATACGCGTCATTGAAATACAATTCCAGCCGTCGTGTAAGGTCGAACTTCGTGTCGTAGGACAGACCCGCCGCGCGAAACGCCGCGCCGTCTGTTCTGCCAATCACAAACTCACCGGCGTAGAGCAGGGTCACCTTTTGACTGGTACCGTAGGCCACCACTACCGAAAACTCCGGTGCTCGGTCATCGAACACCGTCAAAACAAGTGCCGGCCGCGGCTTCTCGGCAGGCTTCGTCTGTAACTCCTGGGGAAAGTGACACCAAACGATGTCACCCGCGAGCGGCTGTTTCCACCAGAAAGCCACTCAGAACAGGCTGGAGCTTATCGATTTTGATTGACCTTGGGGCACACGCGCCTTCAGGGCCTTGATCATTCGAGCGCTCACCGGGCCGTCGTCCGCATCATAGGCCGGTATAAAGTCTTCGGCGAGCTTCCGCAGCGCCTGGTGGATCACTTGCGTCTCGGGGATAGCGAGGATCGCGGCGAGTTTCCGCAGTGTTTCGGCGCTCACCCCGCTCGATGAGTCCGACCGCCGCAGCCGAAAAAGTAACGTCTTGGGCGACGTACGGGCTTTATCGGCTTTGCGTTGAAGAGGGCGCGATCGAGCTCTGACAACCATGTGCGTCTCCGAGTGATATATAAAACATATCACGTCTATCGCGCGCTGTCCATCCGAGTGTCTATACTTCCTCCGCGCATTAATTCAATACACCTCGCGTTGATAAATTCTCGACGCCGCGCCGGGGAACACGCCGAAGGTGGCCATGCCGGTGGGATTGGCATTCGCTCCGGAACTGACATTCCATAAATATTGCAGCCACACGGGAGCCAATGCCGTTACCGTCACTGCGCCTGAGTGACCGCTGCCCGGCGCGGCGAGATACAAGTTAAAATCGCCCGCCAAGGGCGCGCTGAGGTATTTCTGCGCACTGCTCGCAGCGGCCGCGCAACCCTGGCCCGACGCACCGGGGCTGCCGCTGTCGCGCACGCAAGTCTGGCCGTTTTGGAGATTCGGCTGATAGTTACTGAATGCGAGAGTGGGCGCCACCGTACACACATCGTCGGTGTTCGTGACAAACCCGAGCGAATTGCTCGCGTAATACTGCGTGGTCAGCGCCATGGGCAGGTCCAACAATTCCGAACCCACGACATTTTTAAGCGCCAGCCGTCCGTAGCGCTGTACGGGGTGCACTTGTTTTTGATGTAATTAGTAACGGTAGAAAATGCCGTAAAATATAGAGGCCGTGGTCGATAACATTTTGATAATTAATTGTTTTCTGTTACCGCTTTTGCGCAGACGCGTACCCATAAGAATCAAGCAGTTGTTAGCGCGGGCCGACTCCAAAAATGAGCCCTTTTCGAAATTCTAACTAATTGAATTATCTGGTATTGGCGCGACGCAAAATGGCGAACAGGAAATCACGCAAAATCAGCCCTATACGCTGCCCGCCCCTATAAAATCCGAGAAACTCTACCGTCTGTTTTGGCAGTAAAAACAAGCCTACCCCGGTTAGGTAATCGGCGCCAGTAATCCCGCATCATCCTCGTTAATCGAATTAACCCGGGGACTAACCGGATAGGCATGCATCCAATGGGCCTTGTAAGGCTCCAACGCAGCCTGGGCCTCGTCAGCGGTTCCGTGCAACCATGTGGCATAGTCCTTACGCCTTAAAATTGCAGGCATGCGCTTATGGGTCGGTACCACTTCCCTCATGAGCTCATTGGCGGGCACGCAAACCACCGAGCAACTTTCGACGACCTCGTCCTCTTCAGTTACGGATCGATCCCAGAGCGCAGCGATACCGAAGACAGATCGGCCAGCGACTTCAACAAAATAGGGCTGTCGATATTTATCATCGGTAAGCTTCCACACATAGTATCCCGCAGCAGGCAATATACAGCGCTGTCCGGCCAGCCAGGGCGCCTCGTAGATGATAGAGCGCTTGATGTCATTGCTTTTGAGCCATAAAGTCTGCCCTGGCACAGGCTTGCCCTCGGCCCATGCAGGTATGAGCCCCCAACGCATCATCACTGCTTCGGATCTTGTGTCGTGCACACGTATCGCGGGCACATACTGATCACCGCCTACATTAAACTTTAGTTCGAATTTCCACCAGGCATTTGCGGGCAGAAATTCTCTTTCCGCAGCCTCCAACTCAGGCAATGCATAGCGCTCAAACATAACACGGGTCGTCAGTGGCATGTTCAAGGGTGCTCATTGTTATATTATGCAACAACTTTAGGGTCAGGTATCGAGACCTTTTTGGCTAGCACTGTTTGCCCTGTGCCTGAAGTAGCTTACGCCCCTGGATAAGCACAAACTCTTTAAACGCCTTGGCGGTGGGTGACAATTGTTTCTTCGCCAGATGCGCCAAGTGCCATTCTCGCATCACCGGCGTACCACGCACATCCAAAATCACCAATCGACGAGTTTGCAGTTCAAGCTCTAGAGTATGTTGCGAAATAAAGCTAATGCCCATGCCGGCCATCACGGCCTGCTTGATGGTCTCGTTACTCGCCATCTCCATGCCCACCTGAAATGTGACGTGATTATCTTTAAAAAATTGCTGCATGGCCAAGCGTGTCCCTGACCCAGGTTCCCGCACAATAAAAGACTCGTGTAACAGCGCCGCGACGCTGATCTTACGCTGGTTCGCCAACCTATGATTCGGTGCCGCGATAATGACATGCGGGTTGTTCGCAAAAGGTTCCGCCACGGTAGTCAACGCTTCGGGCGAGCGACCCATGATCGCCATATCCACCGCATTACTGTTGAGTTGCTCAATGACCGAATCGCGATTGTTAACCGCAAGCCGAATTTCAATGTCGGGATATAGATTGCGAAATCGCACCAACAACTGCGGTACAAAGTATTTGGCGGTGCTCACCACCACGAGATTGACTCGGCCCCGACGTAAACCCTTAAAACTGTCCAAGGCATCTTCGGCATCTTTAAGGGAGCGTAAAATATCGCGAGCACGAACCAGCAATTCTTGACCCGCGTCGGTTAAGTACAAACGCTTGGCAACACGCTCGAATAGCATAAGCGCAATGTGTTCCTCCATTTCTTTGATGTGCATAGAAACTCCCGGCTGAGTCATATGGAGTAGTTCGGCAGCCTTGGAAAATGATCGATGCGTTGCCGCCACTTCAAACACGCGTAATTGCCGCAAGGAAATATGTTGCATTGACATAAGCCGTAGCTTATCAAATACGCCAGTATTATTGATTGTTACTTATGAAAATTGTGGACTAAGTTGCACGCATTGGACGACATCCCGCCTTAATCTTCGAACGGAGCCGAAATGGTAAAACCAGCAGATCGATACAAATCCGGCGTCATGCCTTATGCAAAAATGGGCTATTGGGACGCTGATTATGTGCCCAAAGATACCGATGTTATTGCGTGCTTCCGGATCACACCCCAAGACGGCGTAGACCCTATTGAAGCCGCCGCCGCAGTCGCGGGCGAATCTTCGACCGCAACTTGGACCGTGGTTTGGACCGATCGATTGACGGCGTGTGATCACTATCGCGCCAAGGCGTATCGCGTCGATCCAGTTCCAGGAATTCCTGGACAATACTTTAGTTATATCGCCTATGAACTTGATTTATTTGAAGAAGATTCAATTGCGAACTTAACAGCTTCTATTATTGGAAACGTCTTTGGATTCAAACCGCTGAAGGCTTTGCGCTTAGAAGACATGCGCATCCCAGTCGCTTACTTGAAGACTTTCCAAGGCCCCGCCACCGGTATAGTTGTGGAACGGGAACGCTTAGACAAGTTCGGGCGACCGCTCTTGGGTGCCACCACCAAACCTAAGCTAGGCTTGTCGGGAAAAAATTATGGTCGGGTGGTATACGAAGCCCTCAAAGGCGGTTTGGACTTCGTTAAGGATGATGAAAATATCAACTCGCAACCATTCATGGGTTGGCGCGATCGTTTCCTGTACTGCATGGAAGCCGTCAACAAGGCTTCCGCGGCTACCGGGGAAATCAAGGGGCATTATCTTAATGTCACGGCCGGCACCGTCGAAAATATGTACGAGCGTGCTGAGTTCGCCAAGCAATTGGGTTCTTGCATCATCATGATCGATTTGGTGATTGGATACTCTTCCATTCAATCAATGGCTAAGTGGGCACGTAAGAACGATATGATTCTCCACCTGCATCGCGCGGGTCACGGCACCTATACTCGCCAGAAATCCCACGGCGTGTCATTCCGAGTCATCGCTAAGTGGATGCGTATGGCGGGTGTGGATCATATTCACGCGGGCACCGTGGTGGGAAAACTCGAAGGTGATCCCAATGTGATCAAAGGCATTTACTCCGTCTGCCGCGATTCTTTCACCAAGAAAAATTTAGAACAAGGTATTTTCTTTGACCAAGATTGGGCCGGACTGCGCAAGATGATGCCGGTGGCATCCGGCGGTATTCATGCCGGTCAAATGCACCAGCTAATCGAATATCTAGGAGAAGACGTGGTACTTCAATTCGGCGGCGGCACCATTGGACATCCGATGGGTATTCAGGCAGGTGCTACGGCTAATCGTGTTGCGCTTGAGACGATGGTTAAGGCCCGCAACGAAGGCAAGGACATTTGGAATGAGGGTCCACAAATTCTCGCTGATGCTGCGAAATGGTGTGCCCCATTGCGCGCCGCGCTGGATACTTGGAAAGACGTAACGTTCAACTATGAATCAACGGATACTGCGGATTTTGTACCCACCGCTACTCCCGCTTAATGGTATTACCCAAAAAGAATTAAAAGGAAATTTATGAAAATCACTCAAGGTACTTTCTCTTTTCTTCCTGATTTAACGGATGCTGAAATCGGCATGCAAATTAATTACGCCCTTAAGCAAGGCTGGGCAATTGGTGTCGAATATACTGATGACCCGCATCCGCGCAATTTTTACTGGGAAATGTGGGGTAATCCCATGTTCGATCTACGCGATGCTGCAGGCGTAATGGTTGAAGTGCTTGCGTGTCGCAAAGCGCACTCCAAGCTATATGTGCGTGTCAATGCTTTTGACTCGACTCTGGGATTTGAATCTACGCGACTGTCGTTTATTGTGAATCGCCCCAAGGATGAGCCTGGGTTCTTACTGCGACGCACCGAAGTAAGCGGTCGCCAGATCCAGTACACGACTGAAAGCTACGCCACACGCGCGCCTGAAGGGCGTCGTTACGAGTAACACTCGATGAGCTCTGGTATCGCGACCGATCATGTGAACTTAAATTCGCTGTTAGCAGACTCGAATGTCAATGAAGTGTTGCAGGAATTGGACACTGAGCTCATTGGATTAAAGCCGGTGAAAGCGCGAGTCCGGGATATTGCTTCATTATTATTGGTTGAACGTGCACGTAAACAGTTGGGTTTGGTCGGGAGTGCGCCATCCCTGCACATGTCATTCACAGGCAACCCCGGCACTGGGAAGACTACCGTGGCGCTACGCATGGCACAAATTCTGCATCGCTTAGGTTATGTGAGGAAAGGTCATCTCGTGGCAGTGACGCGTGACGATTTGGTCGGTCAATACATTGGGCACACTGCTCCTAAAACAAAGGAAGTTTTAAAGAAGGCGATGGGCGGCGTCTTGTTCATTGACGAAGCGTACTACTTGTATCGGCCGGAGAATGAGCGTGACTATGGAATGGAAGCCATAGAAATTTTATTGCAAGTGATGGAAAATCAGCGTGACGACTTGGTGGTCATATTAGCGGGCTACGCTGAGCGAATGAATACTTTTTTCAAGTCAAATCCTGGGCTATCTTCGCGTATTGCACATCACATTGATTTTCCCGACTACAATGCGATGGAGCTTGAGCAGATCGCTGACTCGATGCTCAAGAAGATGGAATATCGGCTCAGCGTTTCAGGTCTTGAAGCGCTGCGAGAGTACATTCCAAAACGCGCACAGCAACCTCACTTTGCGAACGGACGCTCAATTCGCAACGCCCTGGACCGCGCTCGCCTACGTCAGGCTAATCGGCTTTTTTCCTTAAAAGATCGACCTTTAAGCCGGGACGAACTTATGACGATCGAAGGCGAGGACTTGCGCAATAGCCGCGTATTTACCTGAACCTCAAATACATGAAGCTCAAAGCACTTATTTTTGACGTCGACGGCACGCTAGCGGATACCGAGGAAGCCCATCGCTGCGCTTTTAATGATGCCTTTGTTCAGCAGGGTCTTGACTGGCATTGGAGCAAATCAAAATATGCGGAATTGCTTTTAATTACAGGTGGCAAAGAAAGACTCAGCGTGTACATAAAGTCTTTGCCGTGCAGCGCAGCTGAAACTAGGGTGTTCGCAGAAAAAATAAAAATGATTCACGCTACCAAAACGCAAATCTACACCCAGATGATTAAAGCGGGCCAAGTGGTATTGCGGGATGGCGTGACACGGCTGCTAGATGAGGCTGAGCAAGCAGGCGTCTTGCTTAGCATCGCTTCAACCACGACCCTTGCGAACATTGAGTCATTGCTGTGCACCCACTTAGGTGCGCACGCACTTGAACGCTTTGCTGTGATTGGCGCTGGCGATCAGGTACGACGAAAAAAACCGTCGCCCGACATTTACGATGTGGTTATTCACAAGCTCGATACGCCTGCAAAAAATTGTGTCGCTATCGAGGATTCGGCTAACGGATTACGGGCAGCCAAATCGGCGGGGCTATTTACCGTCGTGACGCCGAGCTTTTGGACTCATAAAGAAGACTTCGCAGCGGCAGATATGGTCATTCCTTCCTTGGGCTCAGTTGAGCGACCCTTGACTCACCAGGCCGCCGAACGCGTCGGCAATACCTTGTTAGGAATTCGCGAAATCGAACGTCATTTAAACGGTTAAGGCAAATTTGGGGACATTATGAGTGCGCGAGAAAAAACGATTACAGAATTTATGATTGAAGAGCAGCGTCGCTATCCCGAGGCAACCGGTGACTTCACCGCGCTTTTGAACTACGTTCGTCTCGCCTGCAAGCGCATTAGTTTCATTGTGGGTCGTGGCGCGCTTGCTGGTGTGCACGGATCGGCTGAAAACACCAATGTTCAGGGTGAGACCCAAATGAAACTTGATGTCGTCTCGAATGAGATTTTTTTGCGTACTAGCGAATATGGCGGGCATTTAGCCGGCATGGTCTCTGAGGAATTGGAAAAGCCCTATCATATTCCTGCAGAATATCCTCGTGGACGATATCTACTAGCCTTTGACCCGTTGGATGGCTCAAGCAATATCGATATCAATGCCCCTGTGGGTAGTATCTTTTCCGTTTTGCGAGCCCCTCAAGGTACAGATCGTCCAGCAATTGCAGATTTTTTACAACCGGGCTCTCAACAACTATGTGCAGGTTATGCGATTTATGGCGCGACCACGATGCTGGTGCTGACGCTCGGCCGGGGAGTTTTCGGCTTCACCTTGGATCGCGGCTTCGGCGAATTTATATTGACTCATCCCAATTTAACGATTCCAACCGAAACTCATGAATTTGCCATCAACGTGTCAAACGAACGATTTTGGGAGCCCCCTATCAAGCGCTACGTGGTGGAATGCCTGGCAGGTCAAGGCGGTGTGCGCGGTAAAGATTTTAATATGCGGTGGATTGCGTCTTTAGTCGCCGAGGTGCATCGCATATTGATTCGGGGCGGACTGTTTATGTATCCCAAAGACAGCAAGGATGCCAGTAAGGCTGGCCGGTTACGCCTCTTATATGAAGCGAACCCCATGGCTATGCTCGTTGAGCAAGCGGGCGGCAAGGTGTCTACGGGACGCATGCGCATGCAAGATATTGTTCCCTCCGAGTTGCACCAACGCGTGCCGGTGATTTTAGGATGCAAGACGGAGGTGGAACGCCTAGAACGTTATCACCAAGAGCACGATCAGGGCTTAGACCGTACTTATAGCTCGCCGCTATTCAGTGAACGATCGTTATTCATTCAAAACTAACTAGTTTTTAAAAAGGTATATATGTCTGTTAAGCATCCTATTATTGCTGTCACGGGATCATCTGGGGCCGGTACCACGTCGGTAACGCGAACGTTTAATTGGATTTTCAATCGCGAAAAGATTAATGCTGTCGTCGTCGAGGGTGACTCATTTCACCGCTATGATCGCCTTTCGATGCAGGAAAAAATGACTGAGGCCTCGGCGAAAGGTGATCAACATCTAAGTCATTTCGGACCAGAAAATAATTTATTCGCTGAACTGGAGACACTTTTTAAAAACTATGGGGAAAATGGTACTGGTAAGAATCGGCGCTACCTACACAATGATAAGGAGGCCGCGTTATTCAAGCAGAAACCTGGCACCTTTACTCCTTGGCAGGACATTGTGTCGGATACCGACCTTTTATTTTATGAAGGATTGCATGGTGCGGTCGTTACTCCTGAAGTGAACGTCGCACAACATGCGGATCTTATTATTGGAGTCGTGCCTATCATTAATCTGGAATGGATCCAGAAATTGCATCGTGATAAAGACACGCGAGGCTATTCCACTGAAGCCGTAGTGGATACCATTTTGCGTCGCATGCCGGATTACGTTAACTATATTTGCCCGCAGTTTTCACAAACGCACATCAATTTTCAGCGTGTGCCCACAGTAGATACTTCGAATCCTTTTACGACCCGCTACATTCCCACCGCGGACGAGAGCTTTGTTGTGATTCGATTCGCTAATCCTAAGGGTATCGATTTCCCTTACTTGCTATCGATGATCCACGACTCATTCATGTCTCGACCCAATATTATTGTAGCGCCCGGTGGAAAAATGGAACTCGCTATGCAGCTTATTTTGACACCCCTTATCTTAAAAATTATGGATGCGCGTAAACGCGCTGTAGGAGCTAAGCTCGCCCGCTGATAATATGCGTGGATGATCACTCGGGATTTAGCTCAGGAGCGCTTACGCGGCATCGCCTCAATGGTGGCTGCGGTTTGCGTGTTCTCTATTATGGATGCGCTACTAAAGCGGTTGTCCAATCACTATGGGCCGATGCAGATCGCATGTCTGCGCTGCCTTTCGTCGTTATGTTTTGTGGCGTTTCCTATCATCTGGAAACGCTCGTGGGCCACATTGCGCCCGAATATGCCGTATCTACACCTATTAAGGGTGATTATTGGCACCGGAATGCTCGCGAGTTTCATTTTTGCGGTGCATCGCTTAAGTCTTGCTGAAACCTATTCTTTGTTTTTATGTGCGCCTTTATTAATGACTGCGTTATCTATACCTCTGCAAGGAGAGCATGTTTCAGCGAAACGGTGGTTTGCAATTGCTTTAGGGCTCGGTGGTGTATTGGTGATATTGCAACCTTGGGGTAAGGGCTTCACGTCGATGGTGGCCGCCGCCGCCGCCGCCCTTTCTGCTGTTTGCTATGCATTAAGCGCGTTGACTGTACGTTCGCTGGGTCGCAGCAATTCAAATCTATCGATGGTTTTCTGGTTTTTACTGGGCGCGGGTCTAACGTCTGGACTCCTGGCCGTCAGCGACTGGCAACCAATTGCCGCTGACGATTGGGTTTGGCTGGTGGGTGTAGGTTTCAGCGGATTTATTGCTCAATATTGGATTACCGATGCCTTTAGTCGCGCGCCAGC
Organism: Gammaproteobacteria bacterium; assembly: GCA_025359565.1. Lineage (GTDB taxonomy): Bacteria > Pseudomonadota > Gammaproteobacteria > Steroidobacterales > Steroidobacteraceae > Bog-1198. Next base: position 21,883 of record JANYFY010000011.1, read on the forward strand.
CTCGGTGGTAGGTCCCTTTGAATATACCTCCATTTTATGGGCATTCCTGATCGATTGGTTTTTTTGGTCATCGACACCCACCTTGAACTTAACGATTGGCGCAGCCATTGTCGTTATAAGCGGGGTATTTATTGTTGTCGATGAGCACCGCATGGCTCAACTAGCCCTAACGCCTGCGAGTCCGCCGCCGTAAGTTCGGCGCGGCTCGTTCCCTTAAGCTATTTCGCTATAAAAAACACGGCATAAGTCATGAGTGCCAAACCTAACAATAATACGTTGTGGCCCCAACGGGCGATAATTCCAATCATGATCAAATCTCCTAAAGTGCGTTAACTGTAACGAAGCTTAATTATGGGGGCGCAATGTAGCATTTCCATGTCTTTCAAAAGAATGTTGTGTGTCACAGAATCTGGATTTAGCGATACCCTTTACCTAACCGCCATCCTGTGGTTTGCGAGCCACCTAAATCGACTCATTAGCCTTAAGAAATTGTCATAAACCCTGCTTAAAATTATTGGTGCAGTGCATCGGCAATGACGCCATTTTATTCCCAGGTGCTCTATTAAATTATCGGGTCATACCCATCTGTTTGCTGCCAACCGCCGCCAGTGCTGCCACGAAATCAGCGCGTAAATCCAATAGCCAGCGTACAAACAGGCAGTCAAGTAGAGGCCGCGACTCGCATACAATGGAACGGCAATAGTGTTAACTAAAACCCAAAAAAGCCAACTTTCAATACGTCGTTTCATCATCAGCAATTGACCGATAACGCTAAACACTAATACCGTGGAATCAATAAAAGGCGCGTATGCCTTAGTGAATGAGTGCAGTAACAATCCGTACAAAACGCTCGCGGCAATGCCCAGCGGTATTACTCGGGCGAGCGTCACAGCAGATGTCGTAGAAATATTTAATGCATTACCTTGATTTCCACGCTGCCATTGCCACCACCCTCTTACGCTCGTCGCTATAAAGAAGAGTTGTAACATCACATCGGCGTACAGCTGTGTTTGTGCGAATACGACGCTGAATAAAATGCAGGCGAATATCCCCGTCCACCAAGTATGAATGCTGTTACGTCCCGCCAAAAAAATCGAGAGCGTGGTAACAATATTAGCGACAATTTCTAAATTTAACTTCATGAAAGGAATTACGAAAATCACGGTGTGGCCGCTCGAGCTTACCGCACGCCCGTTCTTCAAGCCATCGCAAATATTGTCACTTATTCATGACGCGGTGGGTATCGCGCAGAGGTCAGTCAACATCATAACCACCCTACGGCGAACTTCGTTCGAAGAGGATTTGTCCTCGCGGCGCCGAAACCAGCAACATTGCGGCGGGCGGTCACGAAGTGCTGCTCGGTTTTTTTTGTTGACCAAGGTATTCATCGGTGCATACTTAAGTACGAATATTGCGACTGATAGCTGTTATAGAGCAGACTCGGATTCGGCATATCCGTCGGCCGTGGGGCGGCAATCAATTCTTCGATCGTAGCCACGACTATTCCGGTACCTAAATCCTCTCCGGCGAGGACATTTTTGCCGACACTAACTCGATCAGCATCTTGCCCTGTCTTGGCGGGCCGACGTTCTACTTTGTCGCACACTCCGCTCAATTGAATTACGCCGCAAGTCGTGGCAAGCTACCTTTCTTTTGCGAGGTCAGGCCATGAACCACTCTCTTCGGCGAGTTTCACCGGCACCCCGATGGCCTACGTATCACGGGGTTTCACACTACTTGGGCGCAAGCCCAACCACCCAGGTTTCAGTCTATGTAGATCCCTCTCTCGGTACGGCCGTGTTTCAAAACGGCACGGATTTGGTCAACGACGCAGATCGAGTCGTAAAAGCAAACAATGTGCTTTTCGCAACTCCCAGTCAGCCAGTCAATGTCATTATATTTGCCCTAGGCGGCAAAACCGACGGTACGGGTGGCGCAGACCACAATTCCTGCGACTATACCAACGGTGGAGATATCGAAGTCTGCGCATCGTTCGGCAACTCATCCAGAGTATCAGCATTATTCGAGGCGGAGATCAGTGAGTGCTCCATGGGGGGCAACTTATGTGGCGTGAGTACCGGAGAGGCCCTTTCACGCTGGTGCGCCTTAGTTGTCAGCAATAACGCGTTGGCGGATTTCGCCACGGCACCTGCATGGATGCAAAAAGGAATGCCTGACTTTGTTAATAAGACGGACGGCACCGATCAAAACGAAATCAGCACAGGATGTGGCATGGCCTTTCTTTCGTGGTTGCAGAAACTTGGCTATCCCTTGAATTTAATAGCACCAGCAATGGTAGCGTTAGGATCAAATGCAACGTTGGCGCAACTTTACGCAAAGTTGGTTTCTGGACCGCTCTCTGACGCGTGGCCGAAATTCTTGGCAGCCGCAAAATTGTTGCCTCCAATTACAAATGATGATCCTTTCGGCACTTCAAGCATCGCAGGTCGTCAAATCGTGCGTGCCGCGACGCCTCATCGGACGAAAATTACCCCAAAAACCCGCGGAGGAAAAAAATTGCTCCGCTCTCGTAAGCGATGAAGCAAAAAAATAATTCCGCTCGCTAGGCACGCATGCGCGCACCGGTCGAGTCGTAGGCGCTACCCGTAAGCAGCACAGCTTTGCGGCGCTCGCCAATAATTTCTATCTCAAAGCTTGAATTGGCAAAGCTTGAATTGGCAGCACCCGAATTCGCAACGACCGGCGCAGGTCCTGCAAGCGCGGCTGGCACGTAGCCTAAGGCCAATGATTGGCCGACGCGGTGTCCGTAAGCACCCGAGGTCACCCAGCCCACCACTTTGTCTTCATGCCAGATAGGTTCATCGCCAATGGCATCGGCATCGTCTGCCTCAACTGCAAAGGCGAGTAAACGAAGGGCGCCGCCAGCCTGCCGTTCAGCCATAGCAGCCTCACGCCCTATAAATTCCGCTTTCTTAAAATCCACGAATCGTCCGAGCTCCGCCTCAGTGGGTCCGTATATAGGTCGAAACTCGCGCGCCCAACTGCCGAAACTTTTCTCAATGCGCATGGCATTCAGCGCTCGCCCGCCGAATGAACGCAGACCGTACGGTTGGCCCGCTTTAACCAACAAATCGTAAAGTGCGCGTTGGTAATCGGTAGTGACCCACAATTCATAGCCAAGTTCGCCCGTAAACGAGATGCGTCCCACGTAGGCCGGTACCATCCCCACATCGATCCGCTTGAAGGACATGAAGGGGAATGCGGCGCTTGATAAGTCGTCGCGCACCAGGCTTTGCAGTAAGTCACGCGAATTGGGGCCCGCTACCGACAATCCCACGTATTCCATGGCGCAGGCACGGACCGTCACGCCGCTGGGTGGAAGGGATCGCTCAAACCAACGCTGGTAGTACACCTCTGCCGCGTAGGTGCCGATCAAAAAGAAATGATCTTCAGCCACTCGGCAAACCGTAAAATCACCAATGAGCTTGCCTCGCTCGTTCAACATTGGAGTCAATACAATACGTCGGATCATAGGCACCCGATTAGCCATCACGCGCGAAATCCACGCGGCGGCTCCGGGTCCTCGCACTTCGAACTTACCGTAATTAGAAATCTCCAAGAGGCCCACGGCATCTCGCACCGCGGTGCACTCCGCACCCACATGGCTGTGTGCATTGGCACGACGGAAACTCACATGATCCGTAGCCTCCGGCGCGCTTGGCGCAAACCACAGCGGATGCTCAAGCCCACAGTAATCTCCAAATACGGCATGTTCTGCTTTAAGTTTTTCGTAAATCGGTGTGGTTCGTAGTGGACGCGCGGCTGTCAATTCTTCATTGGGAAAGCGAATACTAAAGCGCCGCGAGTAATTCTCCCGCACCTTGGCTTGAGTGTAAGCCAAGGTGGCCCAATCGCCATAGCGCGCCACGTCCATGCCCCAAATATCCGCTCCTGGATCGCCGTTGACCATCCATTCGGACAAGGCCAACCCCACTCCGCCGCCCTGGCTGAAGCCTGCCATCACACCGCACGCGACCCAAAAATTCTGTAAACCTCGTACAGGTCCAATCAGTGGATTACCGTCGGGCGCAAATGTAAAAGGCCCATTCACGACCTTTTTGATACCGGCCGATTCCAGTGCCGGAAAATGTGCGAAACCTACTTCTAAACTCGGCGCAATACGCTCCAGATCATTGGGTAGCAGATCCTGGCCAAAATCCCAGGGGGTGGTTGTTGGCGACCACGGTACGCCTGCGCGCTCGTAGGTACCCATGAGCATGCCACCGCGTTCCTGGCGAATATAAATCTCCCCCTCGAAATCAATGCAATGAAGTTGTTCCTTCTTGCCCACAAGCTCCGGCATATCTCCCGTAATCAGGTACTGATGTTCCATCGCTAAAATCGGTAACTCAAGTCCCACCATGCGACCGACTTCGCGGGCCCACAGTCCCGCCGCATTCACCACATGTTCGGCGTTTACATTGCCCTGATCGGTAATGACATCCCAAGTTCCGTCCGGGCGACATTTAAGATCCACGACCCGCGTATGGCGTACGATTTCAGCACCGCCCATCTGGGCGGATTTGGCATAGGCGTGAGTCACGCCGTAGGGATCGACGTGGCCTTCGATGGGATCGTACATCGCCCCCTTAAAATGCGCCTTGTTCATGAGGGGAAAGAGCTTGGCCGCCTCCTCTACCGAAATCATTTCCAGATCCATGCCCAGATACCGACCGCGCGCTTTCGCCATTTTCAACCAATCAAGCCTTTCGCGGGTACCCGCAAGCATAATACCGCCGGTAATATGGACACCGCAGGATTGGCCCGAGATTTTCTCAATCTCCTCGTAAAGCTTAATAGTGTATTGCTGCAATTTGGCTACGTTAGGATCACCATTGACGGTATGCATGCCACCCGCGGCATGCCAGGTGGATCCGGAAGTGAGTTCCGCGCGCTCAATCAACAGCACGTCTTTCCAGCCGGCTTTCGTTAAGTGATACAGCACGCTCGCGCCCACCACGCCACCACCAATCACCACGACTTTTGTGTGGCTCTTCATAAACGCACCTTTAAGAATTATTCGTTTGAAACGGCTAAATGCAAATTCGTTATCGGCAGTGTCGTGGGTGTTGCCGCTAAGCCTGCCGCCAAGCCTGTTGCTGTGCCGGACCCCGTGCCGAAACGATCAATCAACCACGATCGGAAAAGTGCTATGGCCGTATCGCTTAAAGCCTCTGGATGGGTAATTAAATAATAGCCATAACCATCATCAAGTGTGTGTTCGAAGGGCTTGATTAAGCGACCCGTGCGAATGTAGTCATCGAAAAGATAGTTATCCACCAACGCAATGCCCTCCCCGCTTAAGGCATATTGCACGGCGAGGACAGCCGTATCGAACACCAAACCGCGCTCAACATTGACAGCGTTCATGTTGAACTGACGAGTGAATTGGGTCCACATATGATGGCGTGGCAAATCTGCAATACGGACGTGCACGAGTTCGTTGGACGCAATAAACTCTTGCAGACTCTTACCTTCATTACGCGCAGCAACCTGCGGATGACACAAAAGGCTCATACGTACCGGCCACAAAAGATCGGTGACCATGTTTGTAACGGTGGGCTTGGAGTACACCACGGCGACATCGACGTCACTTGGCGGAGTGCCGACGCCATATGGACTTACTAAATCAATTTCGACGTCTGCCGCCGCACGGCGAAAGTCGCGCAAAATAGGGACCGCCAAATGGACTGCAAAACTCGGCGGCATTTGCACGCGCAAGGTCCGCAGACTAGGCGCGCCTTCATTGCGTAAATCATCGAGCGCATATTCTAAACGATCAAAAGACTTCATGACAGCAGGTAGCAAATGTTGCCCAGCCTTCGTGAGCAGCAAAGCGTGCGCTTTACGCTCAAACAATTGCGTTCCTATCAATTTCTCAAGCGCAATTACGTGGCGCGATAGCGCACTTTGCGAAATTAACAACGCGTTAGCCGCGGCCGTAAAACTACTGTGTTTGGCGACGCCTTCAAAAGCGCGTAATGCATTTAACGGCAACCAACGGCGATCGATAATTGTTTTACTCATCGGTGGCATTACGCATCGTAATTCAGGGCGACCAGCCCTTGGTGTAATCCAGTGCTCGTTGTTGATCGGCGACAATAGTCTTGGTCGCGAGATATAAATGATAAGTCGCCCACAATCCGGTGGGCACCAATAGCAACATGGCAGAACGGAGTGAGGCTGCGTCGTTGGCGTGCCCCCCTGCTAACCAATCACTGACAAAACCCACTAGTTGGGGCGCGACCATCAAATTAAAAATATTGGCGACTAAAAGCGATACGGCAATAAACATCGAGCGCATGTGACAGGGTGCGAGGTTTTGCAACAGTCCAAAGCACGGGCCGATATAAAAATAGATCGCCGGGATGAACAACCAAAACATGAAACGCGCTGTCGTTAGTGAGTGCGTCCAATACGCAAAAAATGACGGGAGAATTGCAAATCCAATTCCCAGCGTTAGTAACCATGCCACGCGTCGCGGATCTGCCATCGAAGGACGGGATAGATACCACGCGGTACCCACGGTGGCGAGCGATCCGCCAATCAAATGGCACAGGCTCGTGATGTCAGCAGCTGCCGATACGTTCAAACCGTATTGTCGCTGCAAAAAAGCCGGCGTCCAATACATCAAACCCCAGCCCCATAGCGCACATACGCCGCCACCCATCACAATGTGGAATGCGGCTTTTTGTTGCCACATAAAGCGTAAAGTCTCGCCCAATGATGCTTGGGTACCATCGTTCGCAGCATCACAACGACCGCGTGCCGGCTCGCGTATCGTCAAATAAACGATCACCCCCAACAATAACCCCGGCACGCCCAAAGCTAAAAATGCCATCCGCCAGTTGTACACATGGGCTACCCAGCCAGCGGGAGTTTGCGCAATCCACGCACCGATTGGCGCACCGAGAGCTAGCACGGTCAGCGCCATAGGACGCCTATTGGCCGGAAAGCAGTCCGAAACAATTGACGCCGACGGTGGCGTACCGCCCGCTTCGCCTACACCGGCTCCCACGCGCGCAAATAGAAATTGCCAATAGGTTTTTGACAATCCGCACATCGCAGTCATGCCCGACCACAGAACAAGCGATATCGATAAAATATTGCGACGGTTGGCGCGATCCGCGAGCCAAGAGATCGGGATGCCACACGTCACATAGAAAAACGCTAGCGGAATACCCGTGAGGAAGGCCACCCCTGCGTCACTTAAGTGCAGATCCAGACGAATTGGTTCTAGCACCGTGGATACGACATAACGGTCGGCGATATTGATGGCATAAATTAAGCACATCATCACCAGTACATACCAACGCTCGTTTACGGAAGGTAGCGTCACTCGCGGAAGATCAACTGCAGTACTTGACATGTCACCCCCTTGTCCCGCTGCCTACCATACAGGGTTCGCTGATTTTTCGCGACGGGGAGACCGTCAAGCTTCGCCGGACCAGGGCTGCGCACAAAAACTCATGGGGTAATCGGGAAATGGCATAACAACCGCCCACCGAACCACAGTCCGAAGGATTAAACTTTCACAGCATGAGCGACTATGACTATATCGTGATTGGCGCGGGTTCCGCCGGCTGTGTCCTCGCCGACCGCCTCACCTCCACCGGAGATAAACGAGTTTTACTATTAGAAGCAGGCGGATCGGACTCGCGCTTCTGGATCAAGATGCCTATCGGTTATGGTCGCAGCTTCGCTGACCCTAAAGTCAATTGGAAATATCAAACTGCGCCTATTCCCGGCCTTAACGGTCGCACCATGTACTGGCCCCGCGGCCGCGTCGTGGGTGGATCCAGCTCTATTAACGCACTGGTGTATTGTCGTGGCATGCCCGTAGATTTTGACGATTGGCAGCAAATGGGTAATGGAGATTGGGGTTGGGATTGCGTGCAACCTTATTTTGAAAAAATAGAACGTCGCGTAGATCCTAGTGGGCACGCACATGGCGATCAACCCCAGGATGTTAAAGATGTCTCGCCGTTCTTACATCCGATGCGCGCGAATTGGTTAAATGCGGCGACGGAGTTAGGGGTTCCTGTGACTGATGATTTCAACGGTCCAAACCCTGAAGGCCTCGGCTGTTATCAGGTTACAATTCGCAATGGCCGACGCTGGTCCGCTGCTGATGCCTTTCTGCGCCCAGCACTGCGTCGCGGCCGTGTTGATCTTCAAACCCATGTTTGGGTACAAAAAATACGTTTCGATGGACATCGCGCAACGGGCGTTGAATATGTACGCGATGGCCAGAGGTGTTTCGTGCGCGCCAGCGGCGAAGTGATTGTGAGTGCGGGTGCAGTCAATTCACCGCAATTATTACAGCTATCAGGCATCGGGCCGGGTGCTCTACTCCAACAGCATGGCATCAGCTCATTACACGATAACCCCGCAGTCGGCGGCAACTTGCAAGATCATCTAGCCGTGGTGTATTCGTATAAAGCCACACAACCAACCTTGAACGGAGAACTCGCTTCATTGCGAGGCCAAATAATTTCCGGCTTGCGTTACTTAGGTAACCGCAGTGGTCCGCTGGCATTGAGCGTGAACCAATTTGGCGGTTTTCTGCGCGCGGATCCCGCTGCCACTCGCCCCGATATGCAACTGTATTTTAATCCCGTGACTTATGGGTCCGGCAATGCGCAGCGTACGCGAATTGCAGTGGATCCTTTTCCGGGTTTTTACCTGTGCTTCCAACCGACCCGTCCGACGAGTCGGGGCCGCATTGATATTGCGAGTGCGGATTTTAGAACTGCGCCTACCATTCAACCCAACTATTTATCGACCGACAAGGATATCCAAGACGTGATTCACGGCGGGCGTTTGCTTCAGGCCATTGCCCGTACGCGCGCCATCAGTGCGTTGATCAAAGATGCGATCGCTCCGGTGCTGGAGCAGATGGACGATGCCGCGCTAGTCGACGACTTTCGTGCACGGGCTGCCACCGTGTACCACCCGGTGAGCACTTGTCGCATGGGCGTGTCGTTGAAAGATTCAGTGGTGGATTCTGAGCTGCGGGTGCACGGAGTCGAAAACTTACGCGTGGTGGATGCCTCGGTGTTTCCAACGGTGACCTCGGCCAATACCAACGCGCCGACACTGATGCTCGCGTACAAGGCAGCCGATATAATTTTAGCGAACCAAAAACGGTAAGGGACCAGGTATGAAACTCGAGAGTGTCAAAGTCTTCGTAGTGGGTAACCCTCCGCCAGGGTTTGGTGGACGCTACTTTGTGTTTTTAAAGCTTAAAACTGCCTGTGGCATTGAAGGCGTGGGTGAGGTCTATGCGGCCACCTTTGGCCCTAAAGTTATCGCCGCCATGATTGAGGATGTGTTCGCGCGGCGCTTCTTTGAGCGTGACCCCTTTCAAATTGAATCGCTATGGCGCGAGAGTTATGGCTCGGGCTTCTCCTTGCGCCCGGACCTGTCATTGATGGGTGTCATCAGCGGCTTGGAAATGGCCTGCTGGGATATTATGGGCAAGTCACTCAACCAACCCATTTACAAATTGCTCGGTGGCAAGGTGCACGATCAATTACGCACCTACACTTATCTGTATCCAGATACAGCAAAAGGTGAGGGCGATGAGTTTTATTACGATGCGGATCGATCCGCGGCGCGTGCGGCGGAGTATGTACAACAAGGTTTCACTGGCCTGAAGTTTGATCCAACGGGTGGGTTCTCGGCCTATGATCCCAGGCAACCCACTCAAGAAGCATTGGAGCGCACCGTGCGCTTGGTGCGCTTAGTGCGCGAGGCGGTAGGATTTAAAGCCGATCTGCTGGTCGGCACTCACGGTCAATTCAGCACCTCCGGGGCGATACGTTTGGCCAAGCAACTGGAGCCCTTTGATCCTCTGTGGTTTGAAGAGCCTGTGCCTCCGGAAATGCCCGAGCAAATGGCGATTGTGGCACGCGGCACCAGCATACCGATTGCGACTGGCGAACGGTTGACGACTAAGTATGAATTTGCGCGCGTGCTGGCGTGCGGTGCCGCGAATATCTTACAAATCAATTTGGGCCGCGTGGGTGGAATTCTCGAAGCAAAAAAAATCGCAGCATTGGCGGAAGTACACTATGCGCAAATAGCTCCGCATTTATACTGTGGACCTGTTGTGGGAGCTGCTAATATTCAGATTGCGACCTGCTCGCCCAATTTTTTGATATTGGAAAGTATCCAGCAATGGGGTGGATTTCACGCCAAGATTTTAAAGAAACCCATTCGTTGGGAAGCGGGTTATGTGATTCCGCCCACGGAACCCGGCTTGGGCGTAGAGCTTGACGAAGCGGTGGCGCTTGCGAATCCCTATGTGGAGAGGGGTTTACATTTGGAGATGATTGATCGACCGTTGGGGTGATTAGCAACTCCAAGATCAAAGGGGATAATTTTTGCGGTACGGATTTGTCGGATTGGGCCACTTAGGTAGACACCTCGCGGTGAACTTGGTTCGCGGTGGATTTGAGGTCAACGTGTTTGATTTAGAGCGGCGCAACGCCGCGCTAGCATTGGCAGCGGGTGCCCAGTGGACCGAATCGGTGACGAGTCTTGCCGCGAGTTGTGATTGCCTTATTACTTGTCTACCCTCGCCTAGTGCTACGACTGCGGTGCTGGACTTGAGCCTACCCGTAATGCGTGCAGGTAGCACTTGGATAGAAATGAGCACCAATGATTTTGCAGAAGTTGAGGCGCTAGCGGCGCGTGCCTCTGCGGTTCAGGTGACTACTCTGGCCTGTCCCGTGACGGGGGGCGTGCACCGAGCCGAGGGCGGGGATATCACCGTTCTTGTTGGTGGCGCGCAACAGGTGTTCGAAAAACATCGTCCGGCACTTCAAGCTATGGGGGGCAAGGTAATTTACTTAGGGAGTATCGAGCAAGCAACGGTCACCAAGGTGGTGACTAATATGCTCGCCTTTATCCATTTAATTGCTGCGGGCGAAGCGTTGATGTTATGCGCTAAAGCAGGCGTCGACCTACGTTCGGCCTACGAGGCCATTGCGGCAAGTTCAGGTAATAGTTTCGTGCATGAAACCGAGAGCCAAGTGATCATGAATGGCTCCTATAATATTGGTTTTACTATGGATTTAGCCTGCAAAGACGCCGGTTTTGCGCTTGAATTCGGACGTCGTTTTGGAGTGCCATTAAAGCTTGCGGGAGTCATGGAGCAAACCTTTATTGAAGGCCGCGCTAAGTATGGTGGGGCCGCTTGGTCGTCGATGATTGTCAAGCTTTTGGAGGACGCGGTCGGGACTCCCCTACGGGCGCCAGGCTTCCCCTCGAAACTCGCGGCATCCGATTAACTGACATCTAATTTTCACATAGTGGAATCTATAATCGGCATGAGTTTGCATCGTAACCACAGAAATAAAGGGTTTACAGTTGCACTTGTAATGTTATTCTCCAGAATAAGCCAAAAGGAAGGGATCACATGAATTCGAATCAGAAATTGTCGTATGCAATCGCAGCGATTTTGAGTGGGAGTGCCGGTGGGTATGCCTACGGCGCGCCGGCAGCCGGGGACACCGATGTTAACGCGATTCAAGAAATCGTCGTGACCGCCCAACGCCGCACAGAAAATGTGCAAAATGTACCGATCACGATTCAAGCGCTGACGGCAGAAACCTTAGGCCAGCTGAGTGCCACGACTTTTGATGACTACGTAAAGTATCTCCCCAATGTAACCGCGCCCGGCAATGGCCCGGGCCAGGGTAATATATTCATGCGCGGCTTGAGTTCTGGTACCCAAGGGGGTAGCCAATCGAGCGGTACTATCGGCGGCTTCCCGAACGTCGCGATTTACTTAGATGATCAGTCCGGTCAATTGCCATCGCGCAATTTGGATATTTACGCGGCCGACCTTGAGCGCATCGAAGTTCTAGAAGGGCCGCAAGGAACGTTGTTTGGTGCCGGAGCCCAGGCAGGCGTGGTCCGTTACATTACCAATAAGCCAAAACTCGACAAAACCGAGGCGACAGTCGACGCCGGGTACGGTACTACTGCACACGGCGACCCTAATAGTGATCTGACCGCCGTACTCAATTTACCGCTTATTACCGATAAGTTGGCGATACGCGCGGTAATCTATGATGAGAAGCGAGGCGGTTACATCGATAACGTCCCGGGAACGTTCACACGCAAGGATAGCGATCTTGGCATCTATTACGCGAATTACGCGACCAGCTGTAAACTGGGTTCCCCGACCGCAGGGGTGTGCGCAAAAATACTCGATGGAGCTAAAAAGAATCTGAACAGCGCACAAACCTTCGCCGTGCCGCCCGGGAGCCCCGTAATTAATAATAACGCCATCGCTGCGCGAGCCATTAATCCGGTCACCTATCAAGGCATGCGTGTCGAAGCGTTGTTTCAGTTTAATGACGACTGGAATGCACTTATTTCTCAATCGTATCAGGACATGAATGCACAGGGCGTGTTCTACCAGATGCCCAAGTCCTCGGATGGCGTGTCGCTGAAGCCGTTGGAAGTTACCCTCTTCAATAACTCTTACAACAAAGATAAATTTTCGAATACTTCGTGGACGATTAACGGTAAATTCGGTGAGATAAAGGCGGTGTATACCGGTGGGTTCTTAGATCGCCATGTCGACCAGGTCGGCGACTATACAAACTACGCGCGTGGCGTGTATGCCGACTACTACCAGTGTTATGGAACGGGTCCCGGACGTACGTCCACCTGTTTTTCGCCGAGCACCACTTGGCACGAGACTGAGCGCAACGAGCATTTGAGCAACGAACTTCGCTTAAGCACCCCGGATGATTGGCGTGTACGGGGCATCTTGGGTGCCTTCATTGAAACCAATAAATTGTTCGATCAAACCGATTGGCTTTATAAGACGATTCCGAATTGCACCTCTAACGCAACACCCGGCACGGCCGGAAACGGGAATACCGGTTGCATGTCAAATGTAGGGACTGCGCCGGGTTCGAGTGTTGAAAATCCCGGTGCGCAGAATGACAATGTGGCCTTCTTCGAAGATGCCCAGCGCGTGGTGAAGCAAACCGCCATCTTCGGCTCAGTCGATGTTGACCTGATTCCTAAAGTACTGATACTGACGGCCGGCACACGGCACTATAATTTTGACAATTCTTTCCGGGGTAGCGTTACCAGCAGCTTCGGATGTTTCGAGTCGGGTGTGGTTGCGGGTGGTTGTGTCGCGAATGCGAATAACTTAGATAATAGAAATCTAACGTCCAAGGAATCTGGATTCAAGAGCCGTGCCAACTTGACCTGGCATATTGCGCCCGATGTGATGCTCTACTACACCTGGTCACAGGGGTTCCGCCCCGGTGGATTTAATCGCACCAATACTTGTCATATCAAAGGCCCGGATTTGGTCAATCAATTTTGTTTGCCACAGTCCTATCGATCTGACGATTTGACCAATAACGAACTTGGGTGGAAAACGGAATTTCTGAACCATCGTTTGCAGGTAAATGGCGCCTTGTACCAGGAGAACTGGAATAACGTTCAGGTCGGATTCTTTGATCCGGGCGAGACCGGCAACTTGACTTTCGGCACCAACGGCCAAAACTACCGTATCCGCGGATTGGAAACCTCGGTTGTGGCCGTGGTCGTACCGGGGTTGACGGTTCAGGGCGCAGCGTCCTGGAATCGTAGCGAGCAGACCAATTCGCCGGCGCTGATCAACAACAATCCCTTGAGTGGTAATATCAAACAACCCATCACTCAAGCATGTGGAGGCTCCGTGGGTGCAGTCGTCTGTAAGCCATTGAACAACCTATTTGGACCCGTTGGTGGGCCGAGTGCCAACGCACCTCCGATCCAATTCAACCTACGGGTGCGTTATGAGTGGTCGGTCAATAACTACAACGCGTTCGTACAGGTGGGGGGGTCGCATATTGGCCACTCGTTTACTGAAGGTGGCAGTAATCCCTCCATTTCTGCAGGCGGTGTTAACACGACCAGCCTACGGTTCGAAAATCCCGCCTACACGACTTACGATGCCTCCATTGGTGTAGCGAAGGACGCCTGGGCGGCACACGTTTATGCACAGAACTTAAGCAATTCCAGCGCCAGCGTCTATACCAACACCGGACAATTCGTGGTCGCGGAGACAGTGGTACGCCCACGCGTGATCGGTGTGAAGATGAGCTACAAGTTCTAAGGCTAAACTCAGTGAATACGCAGCCCACCTGCGCGGTGGGCTGCGGTAGATTTAAAGGCGGGCAATTGCTCGCCTTTTTTTCGGAAGAGAAATGGAAGCAACGGTAATTGATCTCGCCGAGTCCCCGATGGAGTTGGAAACTCAGCGTATTCGCAGTCTCCTGGAAAAGGGGCAATTTGAGCCTGCCCTCGTAGCATGCGAAGTATTAGCCGCGTCCGTGCCTGAGAATCGTGATGTGCTCTATATGATGGCGGTCAGCTATCGCTATTTAAAAAAGTTACCCCAGGCTTTGGCTACTCTTGAAAAACTTGAGCGCTTGCACCCGTCCTTTAGCAGATTGTTTCAGGAGCGCGGGCATTGCTACGTGGCCATGCGCGACTCCGCGCACGCGATAACGGCTTTTCTGACGGGGGTGAATCTCAATCCCGCATTGCCGGCAAGTTGGCGCACTTTACAAACGTTGTTCCGGATGACCGGGCAGACAACCAACGCCAACATGGCCGCCGGGCACGTAGCCACGCTGGATAAGTTGCCAACCGAAATCGTGACTGCCACCACTATGTTTTCAGATGGTGACCTTGTTCTCGCGGAGCGTGTGGTCCGGGACTATCTTCTGAAACATGGCAATCACGTGGAGGCAATGCGTTTGTTGGCAAGGATTGGACTTGTCCAAGATGCCCCAGACGATGCGGAGTTGTTACTTGAAGCCGTATTAGCGATGGCACCGGATTACCAAGCTGCGCGCTATGACTACGCGCGCGCCCTGTTGCAGCGGCACAAGCATCTACAGGCCATCCATGAGCTTGAGACCTTATTATCAGTTGAACCCGACAACCGAATGTATAAAACGACATATGCAACCGCACGGGTGGGGCTCGGCGAACATGAACGAGCCCTTAGCATTTATCGCGAACTCCTAGCCGATGCGCCACAGGCAGCCGACATCCATTTATCAGTCGCGCATTCACTGAAAACCCTCGGGCATGCAAATGGAGCCATAGAAGCCTATCGCGCCGCGGTGGCTGCTCGACCTACCTATGGCGACGCCTATTGGAGCCTAGCCAACCTCAAAACTTACCGATTTTCGGACGACGAAATCGGGCGAATGCGTAGCGCAGTAACTGCGGATACGCTCCCGTCTGATGATCGATATCACCTATGTTTTGCCTTGGGCAAGGCACTTGAGGATCGCGCCGAATTCGCGCAGTCTTACGCGTACTACGAACGCGGCAATGCGCTCAAAAAATCTGAAATTCACTACCGCCCGGAACCGATCGAGCGCAATGCGCAATTGCAGCGCGAAGTATGTACCCCGCAATTTTTCGATAATCGACGCGGCGTGGGTTTTGCGAGCAAGGATCCGATATTTATTGTTGGGTTACCGCGTTCCGGCTCAACGTTGATCGAACAAATACTTGCCTCGCATTCCAAGGTCGAGGGCACCATGGAACTCGCGGATATTGCGCGGATCGTGCAAGAACTTCAGGGACGTGAAAGCAACGCTAAGAATCCGCGTTACCCGACAATGATGACTGATATGTTACCGGAAGAATTTTGCCAGTTAGGCGAAAAATACGTTCACGATACGCGCGTATACCGAAGCGGCAAACCCTTTTTCATCGATAAAATGCCCAATAACTTTCGACATATTGGACTGATACATCTCATACTTCCTAATGCCAAAATTATTGATGCACGCCGCGAGGCTATGGCGTGCTGCTTCAGCAATTTCAAACAGTTGTTCGCCTCAGGTCAAGAATTTACTTACAGCATTGAGGACATCGCACGCTATTACCGAAGCTACATTGAACTCATGAATCACTGGGACCGCGCGCTTCCAGGTAAGATTTTACGCGTGCAGCACGAAGACGTGGTCAACGATCTTGAGGGTAATGTTCGACGCCTCTTAGAGTTCTGCGACCTAAAGTTTGAATCCACCTGCCTCGAATTCTTTAAAACCGAGCGCAGCATTCGCACCGCCAGTTCCGAGCAAGTTCGAAAACCCATTAGTCGCGAGGGGCTTGATCAATGGCGAAATTTCGAACCCTGGCTAGGGCCGCTTAAAGCCGCTCTCGTATGAACCCCCGCTACTCCTCGCACGTTCGCTGGCGCATATTTTCGCTTCTTTTTGGCTTTGGTTTCATTGCCTACTTTCAGCAAAAAAGTTTGACCATTGTGGCGGATCAAATGATGCCGCAATTGCATTTAAGCCAGCTGCAAATAGGCTGGCTGGAACAGGCATTCGTGATCGGTTATGCACTTTTCCAGTTGCCCGGCGGCATCTTTGGGCAACGCTTCGGTGCGCGCCTAGGATTTACGGTCATTGGACTGGCTGCATTTTTTGCAACCATTGCGACACCGTTAGCACCGGTACTATTTACTGGACGGGGCTTGTTTCTAGCGTTGTTAAGCGTTCAATTATTTTTAGGTGTTGCTCAAGGCGCTATTTTTCCGATTTCAGCAGGGGTATTCGAAGCTTGGTTTCCGCCTAAGCGCTGGTCCTTTGTTCAGGGACTGCAATCCATGGGGTTAGGCCTTGGGGCTGCTCTGACTGCGCCATTAATTGCGACCTTGATGCTTAAGATAGGGTGGCAACGCTCGCTGCTATGGACGTCCATTCCAGCGCTTCTCGTGATCGCATTCTGGGCTTGGTACGGACGCAATAGGCCGCGCGAGCACCGACGAGTATCGCCTGCGGAACTGGCGATGATTGGGGGCCGTAGCCAAGTACAGGTGACCGGTGCGATTACCTTCAGACGAGTGTGGGCCTCGGTCACTAATAGAAACGTATTGCTGCTGGCAATTTCCTACGTATCGATGAATTATGCCTATTACTTGCTCTCCAATTGGGTGTTCTTGTATCTCGTGCAAGAACGCCATTTCTCGCTTTTAGAAAGTGGTTGGCTTGCCATGACTCCGCCCTTAGCGGCCGGTCTCGGTGCGGGTGTAGGGGGTGTACTGACCGGGCTATTGTGCAAACATTTTGGGCTGCGGTGGGGATACCGTTGGGTACCCCTCCTCTCCTTACCCAGCGCAGGTGTACTGCTCTTGATGGGGGTCAATGCGGATAATCCCTATCTAGCGGTCATTGCGCTGGCCGGTAGTTTTTTCTGTATTGAGCTTACCGAAGGGTCCTACTGGGGAACCGTAATGTCAGTCGCTAAGGGCGATACGATGATTGCGGGCGGCGTAATGAATACGGGAGGCAATCTCGGTGGGATTATCGGGATTCCCATTGTGGCTTATCTTTCGGGTCAACATCAATGGCACGCGGCTTTCCTGATCGGAGCAGCCGCCGCCATTTTAAGTGCAGTCGCTTGGCTGGGCATCAATGCCGAGTAAAGATCTGATGCTCGGCCTCGACACGGGGGGTACCTATACCGATGCCGTCTTGTTGTCGGAAGGCCAGGTGATCGCCAGCGCTAAAGCTCTGACCACCCCTTGGGACTTGGCGATCGGGATTCGCCAGGCAATCCACGCGGTGCTTAAGTCGCTACCCAGCGCTCACCAAGCTATTAGCCTTGTTTCCGTATCAACGACGCTTGCAACCAACGCGGTCGTCGAAGGTCGATTTAGTCCGGTGTGTACGTTGTTAATTGGGTTTGATTCCCAAATGCTGGAACGCTCAGGACTCACCAAAAAAAGCGGGGGTAGTGTTGTACTGATCAGTGGTGGGCATTCCGCCACCGGTGACGAAACTTGTGCGCTTGATGAAGCAGCAATCCAGCAGGCTGTCAGAGAACGAAATCACCAAGTAGAGGCTTTCGCCGTGGCAGCCAATTTTTCGGTGCGCAATCCGGCACATGAAATTCGAGCCCGTGAAATTATTCGTAAGCTCTCTCCAAAGCCGGTGACCTGTGCCTATGAGCTAAGCTCTAAGTTAGACGCACCGCGTCGCGCCCTGACCGCAACGCTGAATGCGCGGCTCACTCCCCAGATACGGCATCTAATAGAAGCTCTACTAGAAGTCATCAAACACGAAGCAATCAATGCACCTTTGATGATAGTTAAAGGAGACGGTTCGTTGATGAAATCCGACATCGCACTGGAATACCCAGTAGAAACGATATTGTCGGGACCGGCAGCGAGCGTCGTTGGCGCAACTTTCTTAAGTGGGTTGCAGGACTTCATCGTCTCCGATATGGGCGGTACGACCACCGATATCGCCGTAGTGTCGAATGGCCGTCCCGCGATCAGAAGTGAAGGCGCATTAGTAGGCGTATGGCGCACGATGGTAGAGGCGGTCGATGTACGCACCCACGCACTGGGGGGCGATAGCGAGGTCAATTTCAACCGGCAAATACAACTGTGTGTGGGTCCGCGTAAGGCCATGCCCTTAAGTCTGTTGGCACAAAAATTCCCGGCAGCGCTAAGCTCGCTGGCCGCTATTGCCGAATTGGAGCGTTTGCCGGACCACGCGACAGAATTCGCATTTTGCAATCCACAGCGCACTGCCCCGCAAACCCTGACAACCCTCGAGCGCGGCGTGTGGAATTCTCTTAAGTCTGAACCGCTACCCGTATCGGCAGTCGTGCGTAATGGTTCTGGCTTAGCGGCTCTGCACCGACTGGTTGACGCGCGACTCGTTACGCTGGCGGCCTTCACGCCCAGTGACGCCTTGCATGTCTTGAATCGTCAGCAGGGATGGTGTCGCGAAGCCGCGGTCTATGGAGCCCGAATTCTCGCGACTCATGAGCGTAATGCCCGTGCGCGCGGCGCTGCGGCGACCCCGGAAAATGTTAGCGAACGCATCTACGAGCAGGTGGTGCAATCGACCTGCCGCGCCCTCCTAGAAGCCGCGTTGGCTCAGGATCCAGGCATCGAACGCACGACGAGCTGGGGCAACTTGGGCGAGAAACTCATTGAAGAAGTGATTGCGGGAGCAAAGTTTTCCGCCCTACTCCATGCAAAATTCGAGCTCGCACGTCCATTGGTGGCTATCGGAGCGCCCGTGAGTGCGTACTACCCTGAGGTGGCGCGTCGACTTGCCGCCATGCTATCCATCCCGCGGCACGCAGAAGTTTGTAATGCCGTCGGGGCCGTTGCCGGCGTCGTCTCTCAGACGGTGGACATACTCGTTAATCAAACGACCTTCAAAGTCTTTCGCGTTCATGATCCGGCCGCCATCAGAGACTACCCTGACTTTGCACCCGCGCTGACGCACGCAAAACGTGCCTCAGCCGAACTCGCATTGGCGGCAGCTCGTCGCGCCGGGGCGGCTGATCCCCATGTAGAAACTGAGGTATTTGAGAAACGCGCTCAAAGTGCAGCAGATGATTATCTAGCGGAAGCCACCGTGCGATCAGTGGCTACCGGCCGCCCGATAGTGGGTCATGTTAATTAAAAATAGACTGAGGTGACAATTTGAGCAAAATTCCCGAAGAATCAATCGGTCGTCGTAATCGCCGCCGCCCAAGCGGGACCGAAGTCAGTCACGCCGTGGTGGATCGGACCCGCGCCTATCGACACTTGCGTAATCCATTTACGCCGATGAAGGTATTCTCGGATGACCAGGTTGCGTCCCTACACGACGCGGCGTTGGGGATGTTAGAGACTCAAGGCATGAAGGTCTTATCCGACGATGCCCGTCGCTTATATTCCGCAGCGGGTGCCGACGTCGACGACGCGACCCAAATGGTAAGAATGAGTCGGGACTTAGTGACGCGTTCGATCGCGAGCGCACCGCGGGATATCACGATGCACTCGGTGGATCCCGAAAGGCATGTGCCGCTGTCAGAGGGCTGCGTGGCATTTGCGCCTACTTCCGGACCGCCCAATATTATGGACACCGCACGCGGACGACGTCCTGGAACATTGGAGGATTTTTGCAACCTCATGAAACTTTCGCAGAGTTTCGAGGTGATTCATGTGTTGGGAGGTGCGACCGAACCTCAAGATATTCCGGTCCAAAATCGTCATTTAGAATTTACACGGGCACAACTAATGTTGTCCGATAAAATTCCGTTGGTGTTCTCGCGCGGGCACAAACAAGTCGCAGATAATTTTGAGCTGATACGCTTGGCGCACGGTATTTCACTCGACGAGTTTAAAAAACGCCCGTATACATACACTATTATTAATACCAATTCGCCGCTGCAGCTCGATATCCCGATGGCCGACGGGATTATTGATTTTGCCACGGCGGGCCAGGTGCTGATTATCACGCCATTTACACTGGCAGGCGCGATGGCACCGGTGACCATCGCGGGCGCGCTCACCTTGGCACACGCGGAAGCGTTAGCAGGGTTGACACTGGCGCAAATTGTGCGGCCGGGCGCACCGGTGGTGTACGGGAGCTTTACCTCCAATGTCGACATGAAGTCGGGGTCACCCGCTTTTGGTACGCCGGAGTACGTAAAGGCCGCTTTTGGCGCAGGACAAATGGCGCGCTTTCTGGGATTGCCGTGGCGCTCCTCGAACGCCACCGCCTCGAATACCCCCGATGCGCAGTCGGTGTACGAATCCCAGATGAGTTTGTGGGGCGCGCTGTTTGGCGGCGCCAATTTTATTTTGCATGCGGCGGGTTGGCTTGAGAGCGGGCTCACCACGTCGTATGAGAAATTTATTTTGGATATCGAAATGCTGCAAATGTTTGCGGAGATGTTTCAACCCGTGGGTGCGACGCCCGCCGATCTGGCCGTTGAGGCAGTGGCTGAGGTAGGCGCAGGCGGTCATTTCTTTGGTTGCGCGCACACAATGGAACGCTACCGCAGTGCTTTTTACGCACCCTTGGTATCCGATTGGCGTAACTACGGCAGCTGGGCGGATGATGGTGCGAAGACTGCCACTCAACGTGCAACCGGAATATGGCAAAACACGTTGGCGCGGTATGTGGCACCGCCCCGCGATGTGGCAATCGTCGAGGCGCTAGACTCCTATGTAGCTCGACGTATTTCTGAGGGCGGCGCCCCACCAATTACTTAACATGTCGCTTCCTGATATACTGCTGTCGCGATTTTGCAAGTCTCAAAACCCACAGGGACTTAACATCAAGTGTAACAAGGGCCGCGTAAGATGCTGCGGCTGCTCACAAAAACGCGGGAGATGATGATGTCAGAGTCGGAAGCTGAGTTTGATTTAGCCTCGCTCAATGACGAGGAACTCACCGAGCAGGTGCACGACGACCTCTACAACGGTCTTAAAGCCGAGGTCGAGGAAGCGACGCATATATTTTTAAAACGCGGTTGGTCGGCCGAGCGCGTGCTCAATGATGCTCTGGTCGAAGGCATGCGCATCGTCGGTATCGATTTTAGAGACGGCATTTTATTTGTTCCTGAAGTACTCCTGGCTGCCAATTCAATGAAGGGTGGCATGGAAATTCTGCGGCCACTGTTAGCGGAAACCGGCGTCGAACCCATCGGTAAAATTGTGATTGGCACGGTCAAGGGTGACATTCACGATATCGGTAAGAATTTGGTATCGATGATGCTGGAGGGCGCGGGATTTGAAGTGATCGATCTCGGCATTAACAACGCCGTAGAAAAATATTTAGACGCCCTAGAAAAGCACAAACCCGATATCTTAGGGATGTCAGCCTTGCTCACCACGACCATGCCCTACATGAAAGTCGTGATCGACACTTTAAAGGAACGCGGTATTCGCGATAAGTTCATCGTACTGGTGGGCGGCGCGCCGCTCAACGAGGAATTTGGCAAAGCGGTAGGTGCTGACGCCTATTGTCGGGATGCCGCCGTCGCAGTGGAGACCGCCAAGGGATTGATCGCCGCGCGACGAGCGAGCGCGGCAGCTCACTAGTGCATCGCCATGGCGCAGACTTCCCCAGGGTTACTGGTGATCGCGTGCGGTGCCCTCGCCCACGAGATCATCGCGCTGCGACGCCTCAACCACTGGGATGCGCTCGACGTTCGTTGTTTGCCAGCTGAGTTGCATAATAGCCCAAAAAAAATACCCGGCGCCGTCCGCGAGCTGATCCGTAGCTCACGCCCTCAATACCGAAATATATTTGTGGCCTATGCTGATTGCGGCACCGGTGGATTGCTCGATGTTGTGCTTCAAGAGGAAGGAGTGGAACGAATCCCTGGCGCGCATTGCTACGAATTTTTTGCAACCGCCAAACTTTTTGCTGAGTTAGCCGACACCGAGCCGGGCACTTTTTATCTCACGGATTTTTTATTGCGTCATTTTGACCGATTAGTGATTCGAGGACTAGGCCTTGACCGTCATCCTGAATTATTTTCAAACTACTTCGGTAATTATCGCAAGCTCGTATACTTAGCCCAAGTACTCAGCGTTGACTCTAGGGAGCAAGGCCGCGTTATTGCAGAGCGAATGGGCTTGAAATACGACTATGTCTACACCGGTTACGGTACGCTGGACAATTCCTTAAAGTCTGCCGTAACCCTTAAGGAACACACCCTCACATGGCATCACTAATTATTATTTCGTGGCGCGACATCCCCGCGCAGGTGATTGTCAAACGCGGTCGTGAAACCGCCAAGGTTCAGTTATCACAGCGTTTCCAAGAGGCAGTTGATCGTGCCGCTATGCGCGCAGGCAAGGGTAGCTCCGATGCATATCTTGCCGACTGGGCGCGCAGCGCCCCGGCCCCTTGCGGCGAGGATTTGCAAGCCGTCGCGACAGCTGAGGCCGCTCGGCTTGAGGCACAATATACCGATGCGGACCTTGAGCGTTTGATTCGTGCGAAAGGATTGAACGCTCCACCCGTGGCTGAGGGGCTGGCGGGCGCCGAGCCGCCCGAGGCCGCTTAAAATGTACGCGATCAGGCAATGGTCGGTGCGACATGCGCGCGGCTTGAACACGTTTTATAGCCATTTTGAATCATTGCTACTACGGCTGAACGGCGTTTTTCGCGGGTTAGGCTATGAACGCATTGAGCGACCCGTAGCAGTGATCGAAAAAGCCGTCAAGGGCTTGTTGTTCGACTGCAAAATGTGCGGTCAATGCGTACTCAGCTCTACCGGAATGTCCTGTCCCATGAATTGCCCAAAGACCTTGCGCAATGGACCTTGTGGCGGCGTGCGCGCGGATGGTAATTGCGAAGTTAAACCCGATATGAGGTGCGTATGGGTGGAGGCGTATCACGGTAGCGCAAAAATCCCCGGTGGCGTAGCAGCAATGAGACAGGTGCAATTCGCGGTGGATCAGCGCCTACAGGGCCGTTCGTCCTGGCTACGCGTTACGCGCGAGAAGAGCGGTACCCCCGCAACAAACGGCTCTTAAGTGAAATTCGAAGACGAACCCGTACCCGGTTATCCTCTGCCCATTCTCCCCGGCCATACATCCCCGGGACGTTTCGAGCGAGTGTTGCGTGCGGGTGGTTTCGCAGTGACCACTGAGCTTGCTCCGCCGGATTCGGCTGATCCGGAGGAAGTCTATAAACGCGTTCGTGTGTTTGACGGATATGTCGATGCGATTAATGCGACCGATGGCAGCGGCGCAAATTGCCATATGTCGAGTCTGGCGGTATGCGCTTTACTAACCCGCATCGGCTACGCGCCCATTATGCAAATCTCTTGCCGCGATAAAAACCGTATCGCGATCCAAGGCGATATCTTGGGAGGAGCTGCGATGGGGGTCTGCAATATGCTGTGCCTGACCGGCGATGGCGTACAGGCCGGCGATCATCCGCAGGCTAAGGCAGTATTCGATCTCGACTGCGTATCCTTACTAGATATGGCTCGTACGATGCGCGATGAGAGTCATTTCCAAAGTGGTCGAAAAATATCCTATGCACCGCGCGTGTTTTTTGGCGCAGCTGAAAATCCGTCTGGACTCCCGCATGAATGGCGCGCGCAGCGCCTGGCGAAGAAAATTGTGGCGGGGGCGCAGTTCATCCAAACGCAATATGTCTATGATTTACCGTTACTGGTTGAGTTTATGGATCAGGTCGAGGCACTCGGACTATTGGGTAAAATTTACCTGTTGATCGGGGTGGGTCCTTTGCGGTCAGCCAAAACCGCTGAGTGGATGCGTAAAAATGTGCCCGGCATGCATGTGCCCGATGCGATTATTGCGCGGTTAAGTGGTGCGAAAGATCAAGCACTCGAGGGTCGTAAAATCTGTATTGAGCTAATTCAAGCCATTCGTGAAATCCGCGGGATCAGCGGAGTGCATATTATGGCGTATCGCCAGGAAGAATCCGTGGCCGACATTGTGGATCGATCTGGCGTTCTCCAAGGTCGCGCTCCCTGGTACCCTACGCGTGACGGAGCAGCATTACGCGACGTCATCGCTTCACCGAACAGGATCGCATCATGACCGACACCATTATTAGTTCTGCCACCAAAGAAGTGGTTATTGGTTTTAATCGACCCTTTGTCATTATTGGTGAACGAATTAATCCCACCGGACGCAAGATTTTAGCGGCCGAAATGGCGGCGGGAGACTTTACTCGTGTGGAAGCGGACGCGCGCGCCCAAGTCGAAGCGGGCGCTCATATGTTGGACGTCAACGCGGGCATCCCTCTTGCGGATGAACCTGCGATCCTGGCGCGTGCCATCCAGTTAGTACAGTCAATTACTGATGTCCCGTTGTGTATTGATTCATCTATTGTGGAAGCACTCGCAGCGGGTCTTGCCGTGTACAAAGGCAAGCCATTGGTGAACTCCGTGACCGGCGAAGATGAGCGATTGGAAATCGTACTTCCCTTGGTGAAAAAATATGGGGCCGCTGTGATTGCGATCTCAAACGACGAGACCGGCATTTCTGAAGACCCGGATGTGCGGTTTGCCGTCGCTAAAAAAATTGTCGAGCGAGCCATGGATTATGGTATTCCGGCTAGCGACGTGGTGGTCGACCCCTTGGTCATGCCGATCGGCGCGATTAACAAAGCGGGTGTGCAAGTGATGCGTTTGGTACATCGATTACGCACCGAGCTTAAAGTGAATACTTCCTGTGGCGCCTCCAACGTAAGCTTCGGTTTACCCAATCGCGATGGCATTAATAGCGCGTTTCTGACCATGGCCATGGGTGCAGGCCTTACTTCGGCCATTACTAATCCCCTGCATGTGGAAGTCGTGAAAGCCTGTATGGGTGCGGATGTGATGTTAGGACATGATCCGGACTGTGCGCGTTGGATTCGACGCTTTCGCGACGTTCCCCCGCCGGGGACCGGCGCTCCGGGAGAGCCGCGGGGTCGGCGCGAAGGTGGGCATCGTAAGCGTCCCGCTTGAAACGGGTGATCCGCGAGAAGGCCTATCCATGAGCAATCGTGATCCTTTGGTGGTTTTTACCCCCTCCGGTAAGCGAGGGCATTTTGCGGTGGGCACGCCCTTGCTACAGGCCGCACGCAGTCTTGGGGTAGACATTGATTCGGTGTGTGGCGGACGGGGTTTATGCGGACGATGCCAAGTGTTAGTCGCCGAGGGTGAGTTTGCAAAACACGGTGTGAGTTCATCGAACGCGAGTTTATCGGCGTTGAGTGAACCGGAAATTCGCTTCTCAAAGCGTGCGCCCCTCGCCGCTGGTCGACGCCTATCATGCTCGGCCCGCGTTGAAACAGATGTGGTCATCGACGTACCGGCCAGCAGTCAAGTTCATCGTCAAATCGTGCGTAAAGAAGCTGATGCGCGTGCCATAGAATTAAATCCAGTGGTGCGATTGCACTATGTGCAGGTTAAAGAGCCGGATATGCATGATCCATCCGGCGATTTACGACGCTTGTACGATGCGCTGGAAACCGAGTGGGAATTAAAAGGTCTCGCGGTAGATCTTGCGGTATTGCAGATATTACAACCCGTGTTACGCGCAGGTAACTGGCAAGTCACGGTCGCAGTGCACGCGGCGAAGCAAATCATTGGTGTCTGGGCAGGTTTACACGAACGAGCTTTTGGGCTTGCGGTCGATGTTGGCTCGACTACTATCGCGGCCCATCTGTGTGATCTAGTCAGCGGCGATGTGGTCGCCTCCTCAGGCGTCATGAATCCCCAGATTCGTTTTGGCGAAGATCTCATGAGTCGCGTGTCTTACTCCATGATGAATCCGGGTGGCGCGGCGTTGATGACCGTTGCGGTGCGCGAAGCCCTGTGTGGGCTTGCGGCCGATGTGGCGCGCATTGCCGGCGTATCTCACGAAGATATTCTGGAGGCGACTTTGGTCGGCAATCCCATCATGCATCATCTGTTACTGGGCATTGACCCGGTTGAGCTGGGGGGAGCGCCCTTTGCACTTGCCACGGATCATTCGCTCACGCTGCGCGCCAATGTTATTGATTTTAAATTGCATCGAAACGCGCGTATTTATGTACTGCCCTGTATTGCGGGACATGTAGGAGCTGACGCTGCGGGTATGGTGCTCTCGGAACGTCCCGACCTAAGCGATGAAATGACTTTGTTGGTCGATGTAGGCACTAACGCTGAAATCATTTTAGGAAATAGCCAACGCTTAGTCGCGTGCTCCAGTCCTACAGGTCCTGCATTTGAAGGAGCTCAGATTAGTTGTGGTCAGCGAGCCGCGCCTGGGGCCATAGAGCGTGTGCGCATCAGCCGAGAAACATTAGAGCCGCGTTTTAAAATCATAGGATCGGATCTGTGGTCCGACGAGCCTGGATTTGATGAAGTCGCCGCCGTTACCGGTATTACGGGCGTTTGCGGCTCTGGCATCATCGAAATCATTGCGGAAATGTATCTCGCCGGAATCATCAATCAAGACGGTGTGCTCGACGGCAGACTTGCTGCCCGATCACCGCGAATCATAGAAAACGGTCGAACCTTCGCTTATCTTTTGCATCAGGGCACGGTGGAAATGAAAATCACCCAGAATGACGTGCGCGCGATTCAACTGGCGAAGGCTGCGTTATATGCGGGTGTAGCGCTATTGATGGAACGGCTCGCCATCGATCATGTGGATCGTATTCGTTTAGCGGGGGCTTTTGGCAGTCACATTGATGTGAAGTACGCCATCGTTTTAGGGATGGTGCCGGATTGTGACCTCACCCAGGTACGTTCCGCGGGCAACGCGGCAGGTACCGGTGCTCGTATCGCGCTGCTGGATTCCACGTCGCGGAGTGTTATAGAAGACCTGGTGCGGCGTATCGAGAAAGTCGAAACTGCTATTGAGCCGCGCTTTCAGCAGCTGTTTATCGAAGCGATGGCTATACCGCATAAGACCGCCGACTATTCCCACTTGCGTAAGGTGGTTGACCTGCCCGCGCGCAAAGAGTCCACCAGTCAAACTGAGACGCGCGGACGACGACCGCGGAGGTCGTGATGAAGCACCTGCTCATGCATCGCCTCGCGGGTTGCATTTTAGCCATCGCTTGGGGACTCGCGACGCCTATGGGTGCTTTTGCAGTTCCCATCAACCAACTTAGCCCTTCCGCCCGCCCTTCCGCTCGCCCACCCGCGCACGCGCACGCGTCCGCCTCGGCGACAGCGACTATTTCGCATGTATTTATTATCGTGCTTGAAAATGAAGGGTTTGAAAAGACGTTTGGGCCTCACTCGGAAGCACCCTATTTGTCGACCACATTGACTCAGCAAGGGGTTTTACTAGCTCAATATTTCGGCACGAGCCATGCCAGTCTCGGCAATTACACCGCAATGATGAGTGGCCAAGGCGCAACCCCGCAGATTCGAGATGATTGTGAGGTTTTTGAAGACTTTGTAACAACTGGGCCATCGCAAGACGGACAAGCCGTAGGTCATGGCTGCGTCTATCCCGCCTCCACCAGGACCTTGGTGGATCAACTAGAAGCGAGAAATTTGACCTGGCGTGGCTATATGGAAGATATGGGGAACGATGCGAGTCGTGAAGCCTCGACCTGCGCTCACCCGACGATTGGGTTAAAAGATTTGACTCAAGGAGCCGAAAAACCCTCAGCTGCGGTGCCCGCGGGCGATCAATATGCGGCGCGGCATAATCCTTTTAACTATTTTCATTCAATTATTGATTCACCTACCTGCCAAACAAACGTCGTTAATCTCAAACTTTTACCGCAAGCGCTTAAATCCGTACAAACCACACCCAACCTGGTCTTTATCACGCCCAATCTTTGCAATGATGGCCATGACGAGCCCTGCGTCGACGGTGCACCCGGCGGATTGGTATCGGCCGATTTGTTTTTAAAAAAATGGGTGCCCATGATTCAGGCTTCACCCGCCTACCGCAATGGCTTGTTGATTATTATGTTTGACGAGGGCGACTCGACTGCTACCTCCACCGCTGAGGGAACTATCACTACTTATGCCGGTAAAACCTGCTGCTCAGAACAACCGGGTCCGAACCTGACCCTATTTCCGCAGTCGGAAAAATTTGGCCGCGAGACTTACAATTTTCAGGACTTTGGCGGAGACCGAACGGGCGCGGTATTGCTATCGCCCCTGTTGGAACCGGGACAGGTGTCAAACACTCCGTTCAATCATTATTCGCTCCTGAAAACTCTGGAAGATATTTTTCAAACTGAGAGTTACTTAGGATTCGCGGCGCAGCCAGGGCTGGTGGGATTCTTCGGCTGTACGCGCGCGGATATTGTCACTAAAAACGACAAATCCTGGTTGGGTGGGTGTGCCACGCGCCGCAACTGTTGTCCCAATACAACATCGAACTTGACAGGGACACGCCGGTAGAGTCAGCATGACAGATTGATTTGGCCGTTGGCCATGTTTGGGGAATAAATAGGATGAAACAATGAATTCAAAGATCTCGTGCGCAATATCAGCCATTCTCGGTGGCGTTTCAATGGGCGCCTATGCCGCTGATCAAGCCAGCTCGACTACGGGGAGCACCGATGCACTGACCGAAATCGTCGTCACTGCTCAACGTCGGTCTGAAAGCATGCAGAACGTGCCTATTTCCATGCAGGCTTTTACGGCGCAAACGCTGCAACAACTGAACGTTACTACTTTCGATGACTATATAAAGTACTTGCCGAACGTGACCTCGGCGAGTAACGGGCCTGGGCAAAACGAAGTATTCATGCGTGGCTTAAGTGCGGGTTCCCAAGCCAGTCAAGGCAGCGGTGCTACCGGGCTGTTCCCCAACGTCGCAATCTATTTGGACAATCAATCCGCGCAACTCCCCAACCGCAATCTCGATATCTACGCGGCAGACCTTAATCGAATCGAGGTACTCGAAGGTCCGCAAGGAACACTATTCGGCTCGGGTGCCGAAGCGGGTGTCATTCGTTATATTACCAATGAGCCGAAACTCAATGTCACCGAGGGAAGTGTCAAGGCAGGCTATGGAACGACCGCCCATGGAGACCCAAATTCCGATATTACCGCGGTATTGAATTTGCCTTTAATTGAAGATCACATGGCGGCGCGAGCGGTACTTTACCAAGACCAGCGCGGCGGCTACATCGACAATGTGCCGGCAACGTTCACGCGCAAGAACACCGATATCGGTATTGGGAACGCGTTTCTACCGGCCAATGCGAACGGTCAGTGCCCCGATGGGCTGCCCAACAACGGGTCTTGCGTTCCACCCGGGAGCCCGGTCATTAATAATTACAATATTGCGGCACGCGCTATTAATCCCGTGACCTATCAGGGCATGCGTATCGAGGGACTCTACAAATTCACTGATGATTGGGATGTTTTGTTGACTCAGTCATACCAGGATCTCAATTCACAAGGGGTATTTTATCAACAGCCCAACGCCTCGGACGGCGCAGCCCTTAACCCCTTAGAAGTGACGCTCTTTAACAACGCCCATGATAAGGATAGCTTCGCAAGCACTGCCTGGACCGTAAACGGTAAAATCGGTGACTTGAAAGCTGTTTATACGGGCGGCTACTTGACGCGCAAAGTGGAACAAGTCGGCGATTACACCAATTATGCACGGGGTTTCTATGCCGCTTATTATCAGTGTTACGGGCCGAATCCTTTAGGCGATAAGACCCTCAAACCGACTTGTTACTCACCGAGCTCCACCTGGCACACGGGAGAGCAAAATACGCATCAGCAACATGAGTTTCGCGTCAGTACTCCTGATGATTGGAAAGTGCGAGGTATCGTTGGGGCTTTTTGGGAAGACAGCAAGCTTTACGACCAAACTGACTGGCGCTATCGCAATGTGCCTTCCTGCACCTCGACTACCGTCAACCTTACTACGGGACTTCCTAGCGGTTGCTTTTCGACCATTGGTACCTTCCCGAATACTACGGTCAAAAATCCTGGCTTGCAGACCGACAATAGCTCGTTTTATCAAGATCAGTTGCGGGAAACCAAACAGTTGGCGTTTTTCGCGTCGTTTGATTTTGACCTAATTCCTAAAGTGCTGACGGCCACGATTGGTACGCGTCATTTTCGTTTCGACAATTCTGAGAAGGGCAGTGTTACATCGAGTTTCGGATGTTTTGAGGGAGGCGTGCTGCCCACACCCACCGGATGCCACAACCCGTTGTATAGCTATAATTTGGATGCTAACAATCTTAAGAACAGCGAATCCGGCTTTAAGAGCCGCGCTAATCTGACCTGGCACATCACGCCCGATGTGATGGTGTATGGAACCTGGTCGCAAGGGTTTCGTCCGGGTGGTTTTAACCAAAATGGGGGCACCGGGCACGCTTCCGGCACCGACGGCGTGAGTCAATATATTCTACCGAGTTCTTACCAGTCGGATAAGTTGACCAATATTGAGTTTGGTTGGAAGACCGAGTTCTTCGATCATCGACTGCAGTGGAACGGAGCTTGGTATAAAGAAAATTGGAACAATGTGCAGGTGGAGTTTTTCAATCCCGGCCTAATAGGCAATCTTTTCTATGACACCAATGGTCAAAATTTTGTGATTAAAGGCATAGAAACTTCGCTAGTTGCGCGCGTGGCACCGGGATTGACTATGCAGGGCGCGGCCTCTTGGAATCAAAGCCGACAGACCAATTCACCGGTACTGATTGATAACAACCCAACGAGTAACAACTACCGCAATCCCATTACCCAGGTTTGTTCTACTGCCGGTACGAACTGCTCATCGGTCACGAATCCCTTCGGTCCTGTCGGTTCACCGAGCGCCGATGCGCCGCCTATCCAATTTAGTATGCGTGCCCGCTACGAATGGAATATCGGGGATTTCAGTCCCTTTGCGCAAGTGGGAATCACGCACACCGGGCACTCATTTACGCAGGCGGGCTCCAATCCTCCGCTACTACCCGGCAATCCGCCGAGTACTTCAAGGTTGCGCTTTGAGAATCCGGCCTACACGAGTTACGCTGCGTCGTTTGGAGTTGCTAAGGGTGCCTGGAATGTCATGATTTACGGCGAAAACTTGAGCAACTCGAACGTCAGTACCTTCGTGAGTACGGACCAATTTATTGTTGCGCAAACGCCGTTGCGGCCGCGCGTTCTGGGCGTGAGTTTCGGGTATAAATTCTAAGGGCTCACTAAACTGCTCAGCATTAGCTAAACGTTCGAGTCGGGGAAGGACGCTTTGCGGCGCGCCATATAATCCAGTAATGCTTCGTCGATTGCTGGATCGATAGGCGGCGGTACGTACTCAGTGAGAAGTTTTTTCCACGAGGCGTTGGCCCGCTTGGTCATATCGGGTGCGCCCTCCGCTTCCCATTGCTCATAACTATTGTTGTCGGCGAGCGGTGAGCGATAGAAGGCATTTTCGAAATTTGCTTGGGTGTGTGCGCAACCGAGAAAATGTTTGCCCGGACCCACTTCGTGCATGGCATCTAGTGCTTGGCCATTGGGAGTCAAGTCAACCCCTGCCAGCAAAGTGTGCATCATGCCTGCTTGATCAGCATCCATAACAAATTTCTCGTAGCCCATCGAAAGTCCGCCCTCCAGCCAGCCTGCGGTATGCAGCACGAAATTAACTCCCGCAAGACAGGTGGGCACCAAGGTATTGGCTGATTCAAACGCGGCTTGTGCATCAGGAATTTTGGACGCACATAAGCTGCCACCGCTGCGAAACGGAATGCCTAGGCGGCGTGCTAGCGCTGCCATGCAATAAAGCACGAGAGCTGGCTCAGGCGTACCGAAGGTGGGTGCGCCTGACTGCATAGAAATGGATGAGGCGAAGCTTCCCAACACCACCGGCGCACCAGGATTTACTAATTGTACGAAGGCCAGACCCGCAAGCGCCTCTGCAAGAGTCTGGGCTACAGTACCGGCTATAGTTACGGGGGACATCGCGCCCGCTAGAATAAACGGCGTAATGATAGTGGCTTGATTGGCGCGCGCATAGACCTTAGCAGCTCCTAACATGGTGGAGTCGTAAGTCATGGGTGAATTGACGTTTATAAGATTGATGATGGTGGTTTTCGGCCGACCGGTCAGCGGATCAATTAACTCCTCACCAAACACGATATTAGCCATCGCTACCGAATCAGCAGCCCGCTCCGGTGCCGTCACGGAACCCATAAACGGTTTGTCACTAAATTTTAAATGGCTGTACACCATATCAAAGTGGCGCTTATTGACCGGCAAATCGACAGGCTCACAGATCGTACCGCCCGAGTGGTGCAGTGAATTCGAAACATAAGCAAGTTTTACGAAATTTCGAAAATCTTCGATACGCGCATAGCGACGCCCTTCGTCTAAGCTGCGCACAAAGGGTGAACCGTAGGCTGGCGCAAACACGGTGTTCTTACCGCCGATGACAACACTACGGGCAGGATTTCTTGCATGCTGTGTGAATTCCCGCGGTGCTGTTTTTTGGATCAGTGCACGGCACATGCCGCGTGCGAAATGCACTCGTTCGCCCTTCACATCCGCGCCCGCATTCTTCCAGATTTCTAACGCTTCCGGATCGTCGCGAAAATCGATTCCAATTTCTTCAAGAATAGTATCTGCATTGTGCTCCATAAGGATTAACCCCTCTTCGTCGAGCACTTCGTAAAACGGAATCTTACGCGTGATGTAGGGAACCGAAGTGGCCGCTCGCGCAGCGCGCGAAGCGCGTTTGGCCTCACGTCCGCTCGGACGTCGACCGCGAGCGGGTTCAATTTGCGCCTTTTCCATCATCGCTCTCCAAAAAACCTATGGGGTAGTTACGATTTCTAAACTAGTATGGTGACTGACAACACAGAGGGGTGATCAATTTGCGGCATGCTCTTATCTTGAAACGCCATTATAGCCCTTTATTTCTATCCCCCGCTCTGGGTAACATATCGATATGAATTTCAATACCTCACATTTTTATATGCTCACCGCTACCTGCCCTAGTCGCATGGGTACTACCGCAGCGGTTACCGGCTTTCTGGCCGCCCATCATTTGTACATTATGGAGATGCAGCAATTCGACGACGTTTTGACAAAACGCTTTTTTGTGAGAATTACATTTTGCGCCGTTGAGGGTACGACTCTCGATATTGATATGCTGCGCAAGGCTTTCTTAAGCATCGCGACAATCGAAGGAATGCTATGGGCTATTCACGATGGATTCGATCGTACGCGTGTGATGATCATGGTTTCAAAACTCGATCATTGCCTGGAAGATTTACTTTATCGGCACCGTATCGGTGAATTAGCGATGGAGATCACAGCCGTAGTCTCCAATCACCAGGACATGCAGAACGTTGCGGAACGCTACAAAATTCCTTATTTTTGCATGCCGATTACACCTCAGAGCAAGAGTGCCCAGGAGGCAAAACTTCAAGAATTAATAGAATCAACGAATACTGAACTAGTCGTTCTTGCTCGATATATGCAGATTTTTTCCGATGAAATTTGTAAGCGCCTAAATGGCCGAGTCGTCAATATTCACCACTCATTTCTACCAGGCTTCAAAGGGGCAAAACCCTACCACCAAGCGCATACCCGGGGCGTGAAACTCATCGGTGCCACCGCACATTTTGTAACTGGCGATCTGGATGAAGGCCCGATCATCGAGCAAATAGTGGAGCGCGTAGACCATAGTTACACCCCTGAGATGCTAGTGGCGGCGGGACGCGATTCAGAACGTCGCGCCCTATCTACCGCTATACGCCTAATACTAGAACACCGAGTGTTTCTCGACGATAACAAGACCGTAGTATTCAAGTAGACCTAGCGGCGATCAGCTTACGCTCGGTACTAGGCGGATGACCAAATTGGTTTCGGTAACACTTCGAGAAATGCGGTGGCGATTGAAAACCGCAGGCCGTAGTGACATCCATTATGGGCATGGAGGTTTGCAACAATAATTCACGCGCACGCCGCAGCCTGATTTCTAAGTAATAGCGCTTTGGGACGCACTGTAGATCTCTTTTGAATAAACGCTCTATTTGCCGCCGCGATAATCCAGTAGCTTTAGCAATTTTCTCAAGCGACAGCGGTTTCTCAATATTTTCCTCCATAATCTGCGCAACGCGGATGAGCCCACGATGCGACATGCCGACCTGCGCTCGCAAAGGAATATATTGTCGATCAGTATCACTGCGGACACGATCCACCATGAATTGTTCAGAGACTTGCTGAGATATTTTGGCGCCTAATTTAATTTGAATAAGATTAAGCATCAGATCAAGCGGTGCCGTACCCCCTGAACAGGTGAAGCGATCATTGTCGATGGTGAATAGTTGGTCGCTTAATCGCACACGCGGAAACTCTTCTCGCAGAGCCGAAAGGTTTTCCCAGTGGATGGTCGCGCGGCAGTTATCCAATAAACCCGCTCGAGCAAGCGCGTATCCACCGGTACACAACGCCCCCAGTGCAACTCGGCGCTCGCTTAAGCGCCGCAGCGCGGTTAAAAGCGCCGGTGAAACCGCCTCGCGTACGTTAATACCGCCACATACGAATAAAATGTCGACGACTCCCATTTTATCGAGTGCTGTCATCGGCGCTAACTGTAGCCCGCTACTAGAACATACCGTCAGACCGTCTATGCTATGGATAGACCACGCATAGACATCCTTACCCAGCAAACGATTGGCCATGCGTAGAGGTTCAATCGCATTGGCCAGCGCAATCAAGGAATAATTGGGTAAAGCGAGGAAAGCATATTTGCAACTGCGTAACGCATTGGGCATTGCGCGGACGTGGGACGCCTCCCAGACTGGCGGCGCACGTTTTACGGGTTTTAGAGAGTGCATAACCCGCTTAGTATGACATTGTAGCTGCAATTATGGTCTAATTCCGACATACTAACGTCGTTTTTTGAATACTTAATGCGCCGCGTCGTATCGCTCACCCAACGCCAGGTTCATAGCAATGACGCGTTTGTTTAAGGGGTCGTCGCAAATGGCGTGTTGTTTAAAGAGGCGCTGGGTACACTGCAATAAATAGGTTTGGAGATCTGTCAATGAAAACTCATGCCCGCGTCGTTGTAATAGGTGGCGGCGTGGTGGGCGTTAGCACGCTCTATCATTTAGCACTCAAGGGATGGTCGGATGTGGTGCTGCTCGAGCGCGCCGAATTGACCGCGGGATCCACTTGGCACGCCGCGGGTTTATTGCCCTTGTTCAACATGAGCTATACGGTGGGTCAGCTGCATAAGTATTCGGTTGACCTGTATAAGCGTTTGCCCGCCGAGACTGGCCAAGACGTAAGCTTTCATGTCACGGGTAATTTGCGACTGGCCACCTGCGCTGCACGCATGGACGAGTACCAGAAATATTGTGGTACTGCTAACACCATCGGAGTTCCCTTTCAAGTGATCAGCCCTAAAGAGGTCAAGGAACTCTGGCCCTTGGTGGAATTAGGCAACGATGCCGGCACGCCGAAAATCACCGGTGCGCTGTATCACCCAGACGATGGTCATATTGCCCCCGCCGATCTAACCATGGCGCTGCGCAAAGGTGCACGGGCTCGCGGTGCGGAAATTTACGAACAGACGGAAGTCACTGGCGTTGCACGCACAGCTTCGGGTGAATGGCGGTTAACTACTAATCAGGGCGACATCACTGCCGAGCACGTGGTGTGCGCTACGGGCAATTACGCCAGGCAGACGGGGGGTATGTTTGGCATCAATGTGCCGTCTATTCCGGTGGAACATCAATATATTGTTTACGACGAAGCAACAGAACTAAAAGCCTATCGTAAGGCGGGCGGCCGTGAACTTGCCGTATTGCGTGAATCTGATCAATCTTATTATCTGCGTGAAGAGCGCATGGGATGGATTCTAGGCCCTTATGAAAGTGGCGCGCCGGCGCGCTTTGCCGATGGAGTTCCTGAGTGGTTTGGTAAAAATTTATTCGAAAGTGATTTAGAGCGGTTGCTGCCGCATATCGAAGCGGCGCAACGACGCGTGCCCTCACTCGCCAATTGCGGTATCAAGGATATTGTGAATGGTCCCATTGCCTATACGCCGGACGGCAGCCCCTTGATTGGCCCCGCATGGGGAACGCGCAACCTCTGGTTGAACGAAGGCCATAGTTTTGGCATCACTGCCGCAGGCGGATCCGGCTGGCAATTAGCCGAATGGATCGTGGAAGGCGAACCCGGCATCGATATGATGGCTACCGATCCCCGGCGCTACGGACCCTATACCAGTAAACGGTACGTGGTTAAAAAGAATGAAGAAACTTATCGTAATGTTTTCGTCATTCACTTTCCCGATGAAGAACGTCCCGACGCTAGACCTGCAAAAACTAGCCCAATCTATGACAAGCTAGCCCGTATGGGTGCGGTATTCGGTCAACGCTACGGGTGGGAGCGCGCCAATTGGTTTGCTCCACCGGGTGTGATCGCGAAGGATGAATGGAGTTTTCGGCGTACTAATTATTTTCCGTATGTGGGCAATGAGTGCAAAGCGTTGCGCAAGGGCGTGGGCGTGATTGATCTCTCCCCTTTTACCAAGCATGAAGTAATGGGTCCGGGAGCCGAAGCGTGGCTGGATGGTTTGGTGGCCAACAAGGTGCCTACCAAGATTGGTCGAATCGCGTTATGCCATGCACTTAACGTTAAAGGGGGAATTCGTTCTGAATTCACTATCACTAAGATTGCAGAACAACATTACTACGTGGTGAGCGCGGGCGCTGCCGAGCGTTACGACAGCGACTACTTACAAAGCAAGCTGCCCACACAGGCAAACTTAGTCACGATCAAAAATATCACTACCTCGCGTGGATGCTTCGTCGTCGCGGGACCACGAGCGCGCGAGGTTCTGGCAAAACTGACGGACACCCCCTTAGATAACAGCGCGTTTCCGTGGCTCACGGGTTGTGTTGCGGAGATAGGCTTTGCAACTGATGTGTATTTACTGCGCGTGAACTTCGTGGGCGCCTTGGGATGGGAACTACATTTTCCAATTGAATATGCACATCATTTGTTTGACGCCATTTTTGAAGCGGGCAAAGAATTTGGTATTGGCATGGCCGGAATGCGGGCCATGGAATCGCTGCGATTGGAAAAATCCTATCGAATGTGGGGTAGCGATTTAACTTGTGACTACACGCCATACGAAGCAGGACTAGAGCGATTCGTGCGTTTAAATAAGGGTGACTTTATTGGGAAAGTGGCCCTTGAAAAACAATTAGCGGGTGGTGTGCCACATCGCTTTATTACTTTTGAAGTTCATGATGTACAAGATGCGGATCCGTTGGGTAATGAGCCTTTATTTGACGGCAAGGGTAATTTGGTGGGTCGGGCGACTGCTGGTTACTATGCCCATGTGTTGGGTAAGAGTTTGGGGCTTGGCTATGTAAAACCCAACTTCGCAACCATCGGTCAAGAACTCACCATCGAAATCCTCGGCGAACGCAAGCGTGCCACGATTTTAATTGATTCGCCTTATGATCCCGACAACAAAGACCTCAAGGCTTAGCCGTGTTCGTGAGCCGTGTTCGTGTGCCGTCATCGCGGGGTCATGATCGTGGTTATCCGCCATGAGTAAGCAACCATTTTCAGCGCTGTCCTTGATTTGGCGGGCGGCTTCGCGCCATCGTAGCTGGCAACCGCAATGGCGCAAAGCGGAACCTAAAAAAGCTTACGATGCCATCATCGTCGGTGGTGGTGGGCATGGACTTGGAGCTGCCTATTATCTCGCGAAGGAACATGGTCTTACTAATATCGCCGTGTTAGAAAAAGGTTGGATCGGGGGCGGCAATACGGGTCGTAACACCACCATCATTCGTTCGAATTATTTGTTTAGTGAAAGCGCTGCCCTATACGATCACTCGTTAAAATTGTGGGAAAATCTCTCGCAAGTGCTTAACTACAACGTGATGTTCTCCCCACGCGGGGTCATGATGTTGGCGCATACCGTGCACGATGTGCAGGTCAGCAAGCGTCACATCCATGCTAATCGCTGCAACGGTGTGGACAATGATTGGCTTGAGCCAGAAGAGGCTAAAGCATTCTGCCCGCCTTTAAACATCGACAGCAATATTCGATATCCAGTTCTCGGCGCCGCGTTACAACGTCGCGGGGGTACTGCACGGCATGATGCGGTTGCTTGGGGATATGCGCGCGCGGCCGATGCCATGGGGGTCGACATCATTGAGAATTGTGAGGTTACGGGATTTCGTCGTGATACCGCCGGTGCTGTTTTGGGCGTGGAAACTTCGCAGGGCTATATTGACTCGCGCAAAATCGGCGTCTGTGCAGCGGGCCATACCAGTGTAGTTTTGCAAATGGCGGGCGTGAGTCTGCCGCTTGAGAGTTTTCCGCTACAGGCTCTTGTTTCGGAGCCTATTAAACCTATTTTTCCCTGCGTTGTAATGTCCAATACAATTCATGCCTATATCAGTCAGTCTGACAAAGGCGAATTAGTCATTGGCGCCGGCACAGATGCCTACACCTCGTATACCCAGCGGGGTGCGCTGCATATCAATACGCATACGCTCGACGCCATCTGCGAACTGTTCCCGCATTTTCGTAGGCTTCGTATGTTACGCAACTGGGGCGGCATTGTTGACGTCACTCCAGATCGCTCGCCCATCATTGCCAAGACGCCCGTACCAGGTTTGTATGTCAATTGCGGGTGGGGCACCGGTGGATTTAAAGCCACTCCGGGATCTGCACACGTGTTTGCCTGGACCATGGCCCGCGATGAACCGCATCCCATTAACGCGCCGTTTAATATTGAACGATTTCGCGACGGCTATTTGATCGATGAAGCCGCAGCGGCCGCTGTGGCTCACTAGTTATGTTAATTATTGACTGTCCCTACTGCGGAAGACGTCCCGAAATTGAGTTCACGCACGGCGGCGAAGCTCATTTGGTACGACCACCCCAACCCGCGGAGTTAAGCGATCAGGATTGGGCCGCGTTTCTTTATATGCGCTCCAACACCAAAGGGATATACGCTGAACGCTGGCGGCATGCGCGTGGCTGCGGCCAATTTTTCAATGCACTTCGCGATACCACTACGGATCATTTCTTAAGCACTTATAAGTCGGGTACCCCGCGCCCGGTGGTTAATACTACGCCTTCCGAAGAGGGTCACTCATGAGCTTCCGAGTGTCAAAAGGTGGGCATATCGATCGATCACGGAGCCTTAAATTTACCTTCGACGGCAAGACCTACGCGGGTTTTGTCGGTGACACGCTCGCCTCCGCTCTGCTCGCCAACGGCGTGCACTTAGTCGCCCGTAGTTTTAAATATCATCGCCCGCGCGGCATTTTGGCAGCCGGTTCCGAAGAACCCAACGCCTTAATCACTGTTTACCGGGACGCGGCGCGTTACACCCCTAATTTACGTGCGACCCAAGTAGAGCTTTATCACGGACTTCAGGCAAAGAGTCAGAACCGTTGGCCAAGCTTGCGAACCGATTTCGGGCGTATTAATGATCAGTTATCCGCTTTTTTCCCCGCGGGTTTCTACTATAAAACCTTCATGTGGCCTCGCAAGGCTTGGAAGGCTGTGTATGAGCCCATCATTCGTCGCGCCGCAGGCTTAGGAGTTGCACCTACCCAGGCTGACCCTGACCGCTACGCGCAGCGGTATGCGCACTGCGATGTATTAGTGGTAGGGTCCGGTCCCGCCGGAATTGCCGCAGCCATGAGTGCAGCGAGCACCGGGGCCCGGGTGATTTTATGTGATGAGAACTCGCAGTTCGGTGGCGGCCTGCTTAGTGAAGCAGATCACTCCGCTACCCGCATTGACGGGCTAATGATCCGTCACTGGATCGCTCAAGCAATCCAAAAGCTTAAAGAAAATTCACGCGTTACGTTACTGACTCGCACAACGGCGTTCGGCTATTTTCCGCATAATTTTGTCGCCTTAAGCGAACGTGTCACTGATCATCTCGAAAATCCTGACCTGCACCTGGTGCGCGAACGACTCTGGCAGATACGAGCAACCTCGGTGATCCTTGCAACCGGAGCGATTGAAAGACCCTTGGTATTTCCAGGCAACGATCGACCGGGCGTGATGCTAGCCGGTGCAGCCTCGACCTACTTAAATCGTTATGGCGTGAAGACTGGATCACGCGCGGTCGTGGTGACCTCAGGCGACGCCGCGTATACAACGGCGCTCGACTTGCATGCCGCCGGTGTCGTAATCGATGCGATCGCAGATCTACGAACCGCCCCTGTGGGTGCCTGGGTTGAGGCGGCGCAAAGCGCTGGTATTAAGATCATTGCCGGGGCGACGGTGCTGGATACTCAAGGTAATGTACGAGTCCGCCGTATTGATCTTGGACAAGTGGTTTCAGGAACCGTGGTTAAGCTTCAGCCAATCAATTGCGATCTGGTGTTAATGTCCGGTGGCTATACCCCAAGCGTACATTTGTTTTCGCAATCACGCGGCAAGGTCGAGTGGAGCGATACTGTCAAGTCCTTTGTGCCAGGACGGTCAGCCGAGTGCGAACGATCGGTCGGTGCATGTCGGGGAATCTATGATTTAAGCGAGGTGCTGACAGACGGCGCCGCCACAGGGCTCGCACTCGCCTCGAAAACGCCGATTTCTGTGCAATCCGCCAGCTTCACCGTAAAGGCGATGCCCATCGATACCAATCCGTATGTAGGCGCCCTCCCCCAACCCGATTCGCAAAGTTCTTCTAAAGCCTTTGTCGATTGGCAGCACGATGTCACGACTCGCGATCTTGCCTTAGCGACGCGGGAGGGATTTCGGTCCATCGAGCATGTCAAGCGTTACACCACCACGGGAATGGCCACCGATCAAGGTAAGACTTCGAACTTAAATGCGCTGGCGATCGTAGCCCAAACCTTAGGTGTACCCATCCCCCAAGTGGGCCTAACCACATTTCGTATGCCGTATACGCCAACGACCTTTGGTGCTTTTGCCGGTATTTCTCGGGGTGATCTATTTGATCCCGTGCGCACAACCGCCACCCACGAATGGGCGCAAGCCCGTGGTGCGGTGTTTGAAAACGTCGCGCTGTGGAAACGCGCTCGCTATTTTCCGCGCGCAAACGAGGATATGCACGCGGCGGTCGCACGCGAGTGCCTAGCGGTACGTCACAGTTGTGGCATCTTCGATGCCACTACCTTGGGAAAAATTGAAATCGTCGGGCCGGATGCAGCTGAATTCCTAAACCGTATGTACGTTAACAGTTGGTCAAATTTGAACGTGGGTCGGTCGCGCTATGGAATATTGTTGAGAGAAGATGGTTTTATCAATGACGATGGTGTTATCGCGCGCCTGGCAGCCGATCGCTTTCATGTGACCACCACCACCGGCGGTGCAGCTCGCGTGCTCGGAACTATGGAGGACTATCGGCAAACCGAATGGCCAGATCTTAAGGTCTGGTTGACCTCTACTACCGAGCATTGGGCCGTCATTGCGGTGCAAGGGCCGCGTTCCCGCGACGTATTGCAACCCCTTACGGATATTGATATGAGTGCCAGCGCGATGCCCCATATGAGCGTTGCGCTCGGGGCTATCTGCGGCGTGCCCACGAGGTTATTTCGCGTCAGTTTCACGGGTGAAATGGGCTTTGAAGTGAATGTTCCCGCAGACTATGGGCGAGCAATTTGGGAAGCCATTTTTGCGGCGGGCCAATTCCATGGAATTACCGAGTACGGCACTGAAGCCATGCATGTGCTACGGGCCGAGAAGGGCTACATTATCATTGGCCAAGACACCGACGGCACGGTCACCCCGGATGATGCCGGTTTAACCTGGGCCATTGGCAAAAATAAGCTCGATTTTGTGGGCAAGCGTTCCCTAGAGCGTGCCTCGATGAAAACTGCCACCCGCAAGCAATTGGTGGGCTTACGCACGCCTAACGGGGAAGTCCTAGAAGAAGGCGCGCAAGTGACCTTGCGTACGGGACAAAAACCTCCCATGGCGCTCGTCGGGCATGTCACCTCGTCTTACTTTAGCGCGGTACTGGGATATCCTATTGCGTTAGCACTGATCGGTGGTGGCCGAGCCCGCCTTGGGCAAACTCTTTATGTACCTATGCCGAATGGGGATATTAAAGTTGAAGTCACCGCACCCGTTTTCTATGACACGCCCGGAGCACGTATCAATGGTTAGTAGCATGGCACGGCTCGCGCCACTGGTTACTACTAGTGAATGGATGCGCGCTCTACCCTTCGCCACTCGTTTGATCTTGCAGGGTGACGCAGCGGCTCGCACTGCTGCGGCAGCGGTTTGGGGGGTGTCTTTTTCGCAGATCGCCTGTCGTGCCTTATCACAGGGATCGCGCGCTACTCTATGGCTGGGGCCTGAAGAATATTTATTGCTGGATATGAGTGATGAGTCAGCATCGGTAGCCACGCTGGAACACGCCATCGGCAACATTCCTCATGCCTTAGTGGATATCAGTCACCGCCAAATCGCCATCGAAATTAGTGGACCCTTCGCAGAACGAATCCTCAACGGTGGATGCCCGTTGGATCTTGACCTTAGCGCGTTCCCCATTGGCATGTGTACGCGCACGGTGTTAGCAAAGGCTGAAATCGTGCTGTGGCGGAATCGCGCTGATGCGTTTCACGTCGAGGTGTGGCGCTCGTTTACGGGCTACGTCGCTGGGTTGCTTAGGGAAATTGCGCGCGAGTATTACCCGGTTTAAAAAAATCTTAATGTTTTTTTGAACGCAGCGCGGCGGCGGGTGTCGTCTGTGCAGAAAAGAATCGTGCTTCAACATCGGGTGCCGCCATCGGCCGCGCGAGTAAAAATCCCTGCACCTCGTCGCAACCGCGTTGACGCAACCACTCAAGTTGTCCTGTTCGCTCAACACCCTCAGCCGTCACGATGAGATTAAGACTTTTTCCCAAAGACAGAATTGCACTCGCGACTGCCGCCTCGCCCGGCGATTGATCAACACGTTTGATGAATGATTTATCGATCTTGATGCGATCCGGCGGAAAGCGCGTGATATAGGCTAACGAAGAATAACCGGTACCGAAATCATCTAGCGAGATTTTGCAACCTAGGGTGCACTTGA
This sequence comes from Gammaproteobacteria bacterium, assembly GCA_025359565.1. Taxonomy (GTDB): domain Bacteria; phylum Pseudomonadota; class Gammaproteobacteria; order Steroidobacterales; family Steroidobacteraceae; genus Bog-1198. The sequence goes on from JANYFY010000011.1 coordinate 65,192, forward strand.
TTTTGCTGCAATAACTCCCGTTAGGATTTCTCGGTAATTGTAGTGGCAACCCGGGATTTGTTTTAATAGAACAATCACTTGCTGCTCCTGATTTCTGAGAAGCTATTGCGCCCCCTCCCAGGAGCGTGCAATGAACCTGTGGCAAGCCACATTTTTCGGTTTGAAGCAGATCCCGCGTGAGCTGACGGCCTTCAAGACCGTGGCTTTCTTCACATTCACGGCGACCGAACGGGAGGTCATTGAGCAACGGCGACAACCGGCCCGGAAGTTGGGATTGGCGTTGCAGATCGGCATTTTGCGGATGAGCGGGCGCGTCCTCGATGCGGTGCGCATCGTGCCCGCCATTTTGTGGCGCCATCTCGGCGAGCAGTTCAACGTGGTAGCGCCGGATTTGGCCTCGTTGCGGGCCCTGTACGGACGGGGGAGTACCCTCTTTGAACACCAGCAGCTGGCGTGTGAGGTGCTGGATTTTCATTGGCTGAGCGAGGCGCAACGACGCGCACTGTCGGGCGCCCTACGGCTGGAACTGACGCGCACCCGCAATCGGCAGCAATACGTCGAAAAAGGCCGCTTCCGACCGCTCAGCATGCTCCAACGTTAGCGTACTTTATTTTCTCTATCGTCAAACGTCCCCCTCTTCGGGAAGCAGATGAGAGTTCATGGCGGGCAATTGTAACCTCATGGCACAATACGGTTCAGAAGCGTGCACGGCCTGCATGCGTGCGTGAGAAGCAATGTTCGAAGATCCTTCCATCGACAAGGATGCATACCGGCTGATGCGCGCCGGTCGCTGCGCCGAGGCATTGTCGATTGCGGCGGAGGCCGTGGCGCACGCCTCGGTGTGCCTTGCAGGTCATGCTCTGCTCGCATCGATACTCCTCAAGCTCGGCCGCGTGGGCGAGGCCGACGCGATCGTGCACATGGCCGCGAAATTGCCGGCCGGAACGGGAAATGCCTATGACGGCCTTGCGTTCGTCTCGGTCGAACTCGCCAAGCATGAGCGCGCAAATACCTTGTACCGACGCGCGACTGAGATATCGCCGCAGACGCCGCGCTTTTGGTACAACTTGGCGTGTAGCGAACGCGGTTTCGGCCGGCTCGCGCAAGCGGAGGAAGCCTGCGATAGAGCCATCGAGCTCGATGCTGCGCAGTACCCGAGCTACTTGCTGCGTTCGGAGCTGCGGGTTCAATCCAACGAAGCTAACCACATCGAGCAATTGCGATCGCGGCTCGCAGCTTCACGCCTTGATAGCCACGGACGAAGTTTCTTAGGATATGCGCTCGCCAAGGAGTTGGACGATGTGGGACGTTTCGATGAGGCCTTTCATTGGTTTGCTCGCGCCGCGAAGGCACGCCGATCGCTGATGAATTACCAGATCGCCGAGGACGAGCGCAAGCTCCGGCGAATCGAGGAAGTGTTCCGGCACGTTCCGGCCGCCGAACAGGAGGGCGAGGGATCTCGCTGCATCTTCATCATGGGACTGCCTCGGTCCGGCACCACCCTGGTGGAACGGATCTTGACGGGTCTTGCGGAAGTGCGATCGAATGGCGAGACGGAGAATTTCTCGCGCGCCTTGGCGGCGGCGGCGCCCAAGGGTCGAGGCGATATGTTTGAACGCGCTGCCGCGGCGCCCGCATTGGTCGTCGCTGAGAATTATCGGCGGCTCGCCCTCGTCGATGCATCCGGCGATTGCATCATCGAGAAGTTGCCCACCAATTATTTATATGTCGGTGCCATCCGTCGTGCGCTGCCGTCGGCGAAGCTATTGTTGGTGCGGCGATCGCCGCTCGATGCGTGTTTTGCCATGTTCCGCACGTTGTTCGGGGAGGCATATCCTTTCAGCTACGACTTCGATGAGCTGGCGCGCTACTACGCCGCCTATGACCGGCTCATGCACCATTGGCGACGCGTCCTCGGCGGTGCGCTGCAGGAGATCATCTATGAAGATCTGGTGCAGGACCCGCTGCTCGCCGGAGCGGCCATCGCCCAGCACTGCGGACTGGCGTGGAACCCTCAGGCGATCGACATTCAGGCCAATAAATCAGTTTCGCTGACTGCGAGCGCGGCACAGGTGCGACGCCCTATTTATGGTAGCTCCTCGGGCCGCTGGCGGAACTACCGCCAGCATCTCCTTCCCTTGGTGCACGCCTTGCGCCGCTGCGGCGTCCCTCTCCCCCAAGATGCCTGACATTTACGTTGCCGCCGTTTCTCTGTCGGCGCTCATTGACCGTTGAATTTGTACTTGAGTTCGATGCCGAAAGTGCGCGGCTGCGCAATCAACCAACGCGGGCGCACGGTAGGACTTTGCAGCTCGATCACTTCTGACTGTTCATCGCCGAGATTCGCCCGAACATCCAACAGATTTTTGGCGAAGAATGACGCTTCCCATGATCCCTTCGCGACGCCGATGTTGAGGTCCACCATGCTATAGGCGTCGCGTGCACGGCCACCGCTCTGCACAGCAATAACCGAGTAGCTCACGCTCTTACCTGTGTAGCTGTACTGAGGCCGTATGAATACCGAACCGAAGTCGGTTGGAATCGAGTAGTCCGCCAGCAGTGACGCGGTGACTTTGGGAACGCCGTTGAGTGCCTGCCCGGTGACGAATCCCGTTGCTCCCGCCGGTACGGAGGTGATCTTAGCGTCGTCGTAACCTGCGCTGAAGGTCATGTTGAGCCCTTGAATGGGGGCGATGTCCGCCTCGATTTCGGCGCCGGTGCTGGTGGCGGTGCCCGCATTTTGTGTCACGCTGTAGGTGCACGGCAGCAGTATGCTTTGCTGGATGTTGGTCCAGTCGATGCGGTATGCGACCACCCGCAGATTCATGCGGTTATCGAATAGCGAGTCTTTCGATCCGATCTCGTAGCTCCAGAGCGAGTCGCTGTTGAACGAACCGGAACCGGGTCCGCATTGATTGGGAACACTGTTCGTTCCGCCACTGCGAAAACCCTTTGCAGCGCTCGCGTACACCATGACATCGGGAGTGAACTTATATTTGGCAGTGTAGCGCGGCGTGACGGCGTGTTCGCTGTGACTGACCGATACGTCGGTTAGACCTTGATTGATCCATCCGTAATAATAGTTTCTTTTCTTGTACTGGAGCGTGGAGGCACGCACGCCGGCCGACAGCTCGATCGCCGATATCGGCGTGTAGGTCAGGTCGCCGTATTCGGCCACTTCGTTGTTCGACAGCGGCACATCTTGAATGTAGCCCGGCTGACCTTGGACCAAGGGTTGCGTAATATCCTGCCCCGTGTGGCTCTTGCCGTGCTCATAGTAGATCCCGATCACCGTCTGCAGAGGGCCGGAGAAGGCCGATTCGAAGCGCAGCTCCTGCGTGACCGTCCCGAGGTCCAGAAAACTCGGTGCCGGAGACGCCAGATACACCGGCGGCAGCTGCCCGGTGGCATAGGTCGGCCCCCAATAGGTCGCGGACACCTCCGTGTTGTCCTCATTGTCGAGGGCCTGCCGATGAAATGAGGCGGTGGATCCAATGAACGAACCGAACCCCGCTTTGTATTTCGCGCTGAGGCTGCTATATGTCCACTGATCCTTCCACGATTCCTCGACATCGAGCGGCCTGACTTGCACCGTGTTATCAGTATTGAAATCCGCCAGGGGGAACCCGTTGCCGCGCGACGATTGGTAGATGACCATAGGCGTGAGGGTAAGCCCGGGAAGCGCCGCGGGAGTGTACGTGAGCGTCGCCATCCCGCCCCGCTCGATATCATTGCCGATGTGCGTCACTTGGCCGGGCGCTTGCGATGCGGGCACGGTAAAACCTGGCGTGGTCGCTATGCCGAACTTGCGCGTGAAGTAACCCGGTTTGTAGGAACTATAGGCGCTTAGCTTAAGTGCGAGCTCGTCCCGGATGATCGGTGCATTGAAGGTGCCGGAGAAGTCGTAACCGGCGCCGCCATGATTGATGTCGAATGCCTGAACATCGAAGCTGCCGTACGTGTTCTGCGCTTCCGCCGTCTTGGTGATGACTCGCACAGTACCGCCCATCGCGGATGAGCCGAATAAGGTGCCCTGCGGACCCCGTAGCACCTCGATGCGCTGCAAGTCCAAGACCCGTGGGTCGAGCGACAGCGGCACGGGAGTGTCGTTGAGATAGAAGCTCGTCGTTGCTTGGCCACTCCTAAAGCGGCCGCCGGTTATGCCGCGGATAGTGACCGTGCGTCCATTGGTGACGCCGAAATCGCTGCCCGTCCCGTAAGAAAGATTGGGAATCGTGTGGGCGTAATCGCCAAAATCATGGTCGTTGAATTTATCCAGGGTCTCGCCGGTAATGGCGGTGACGCTCACGGGCACGTCCTGGATGCTCTCGCTGCGCCGCTCTGCGGTGACGATGACAGGTTCGAGAACGTTGGCTTCCGAGTTTGCGGTCGCGGCGCAGGCATACGAGGTACGCAGAACTGCGCAAATGGCAGCGGCCAAGAATGTGATTTCTCCACGCATCGCATGCGCGACGGGTTTTCTACGCATAGCTTATCCCCTGTAGTGTTTTGGTCGAACGCAGCGCTGGCCCGATTTGATTTGATCAGAAACTTGAACGTTGGTCAAATAAGCAATTAATTGATTGCTGCTGGTCGATACCCGCTGAGGGCGCGGGCCTTGCGCCAGTACAAGTAGAGCGGTATGCCGAGACTCGCCATCCCGAGCCTGGCCAGGGATTCTAGCGGCCGTGCGGCTAACGTCGATATCAAGAAGCCGGTGGCCAAGGTACCCGGCGCAGCGGTACGGGCATTCTTGTTCGCTACTTTAGCAAGGCCTACCTCGGGGAAAAAAAGCGGCAGCTTGACGTGATCAACGTGCTGTGATGTGATCATATGTTTTAAGTGAATGGAAACTCATGGCAAAGTTCGCATGGCGCTACTCCGACACCTTCGAGTACATGGAACAGACTCGCGCCGGATTTCCGCCGGCGATGATCTGTGTCGCGGTCAACGGCGGAATCCAGGGCAAGGAAACACACGACCAGCTTCCGGAACGTCCCGAAGAAATCGCCGAGGCGGTGTATGCAGCCTACCAGGCAGGGGCGTCGATGGTGCATGTGCACGCGCGCGATCCGCGCGACTTAACGCTCGGCGCCCGCCGCATTCAGGACTGGGTAGAGGTCAACCGGAGAATCCGCGAGCGCTGTCCGGACATCGTCATCAACAATACGACCGGCGGCGATCTGCAGATGACGATGGAGGAGCGGCTGTCCTGCCTCGATGCGTCGCCCGACGTTGCTTCTTTAAATCTGACACCCGATATGAGTCGCTTCACCATGAAAGCGCGCGCGGCGCCTTTACCGCACCCGCGGACTGAAACGGAAATCGACGTTTGCATACCGTTCACTTACGGCATCGTCGAAAACTTCGCGGCCCAGATGAAAAAACGCAGCATCAAGCCGGAACTGGAAACCTACCATACGGGCGGCGCCTGGGTGATCCGTGACCTCATAGCCCGGCAACTGATCGAGCCCCCCTACTTGATCCAGACCGTGATGGGTGCGCAAACGGCGAGCTACCCCACCCCAGAAAACGTGCTGCAACTGCTCAAGGAATTGCCCGAGCAAACGGTCTGGCTATGTTCCGGCATCGGTCCGTTCCAACTACCGCTGACGACCTTGGCCCTGCTAATGGGGGGTCACGCGCGCGTGGGTTTAGAAGATAATTTGTATCACAGCCGCGGCCGAAAATTCATTGACAATGCTGAATCCGTGAAGCGCGTGGTACGGATAGCCGAAGAACTCAACCGCACAATTTCAACGCCCGCCGAGACGCGCAAGCTGCTCGGACTAGGCGCCCCATCCCCTCAATAGTCAAGGCCTGAGAGAACTTCATGAATACAGCTGTGAGGCTCGACCATGCCTCGGCGATCGATACCGCCCTGGCGCACGCGGAACAACAGTTTATCGCCGCTAATCCGTTGAGCCAGGCGCGCCACCAACGTGCCTGTCATGTCATGCCGGGCGGACACTCGCGCCAGACTTTATTCTATGCGCCCTTTCCGCTCACCATCGCAAGTGGTGACGCTGCCCGGGTGACCGATCTAGACGGCCACCAGTATCTGAATCTGGTGGGCGATTACGCCGCCGGCGTGTTCGGCCAAACTTGCGCGCCGATTCAACAGGCGGTGCGCGACGCACTACAGGCAGGCATTTCGCTGAGTGGCTTGAATACCAAGGAGCTGGAACTCGCCGAGCTGATTTCAAGGCGCATTCCTTCCATAGAGCAACTGCGATTTTGCAATTCCGGTTCGGAAGCCGTGCTATTTGCATCGCTGGTCGCACGCCATGCCACCAAGCGCCCGAAATTGCTGGTATTCAACGGCTGCTATCACGGCGGCTTCATGATCTACGGGCCTAGTGACCCGGGTCTGAGCGTTCCTTTTCCATTGGTCAAGGCCACCTATAATGATGTCCCCGGCACCCGCGCGACGTTGCGCGCCAACGGCACCGACATTGCTGCCGTTCTCGTCGAGCCCATGATGGGTTCGGGAGGCTGCATTCCGGCTAGCGCCGAATTTCTCACCATGCTGCGCGAAGAGACGCGGCGCGCCGGCATCGTGCTGATCTTCGATGAAGTCATGACGTCGCGTCTGGCGCCGGGCGGCGTGCAGAGTTTGCGTGGCATTCAGCCCGACATGACCACCTTGGGGAAATTTTGGGGCGGCGGATTCGCCTTCGGCGCTTTTGGCGGCTCGCGCGAGCTGATGCGTCATCTTGATACCCGCAGTGGCGGCCTGTTGTCGCAGGGCGGCACCTTTAACAACAATATCCTCGCCATGAGCGCGGGCCTGGTCGGCGCGCGCGACGTGTACACGCCTGAGGCCTGCGTTTGGCTCAATGCGCTCGGCGACAAGCTGCGCGAACAACTCAACGCGCTGGGCCGTTCGCTGAGCTTGGGGTTTCAGGCCACCGGCCTCGGCGGCGTGCTCAATACCCACTGGCGGGACGTGTCGATGACCGAACCCTCGCTGCTCGAGCCGGCCACGGCGCCGGTGCGGCGTCTGTTCCAGCTTGAGATGTTCTCGCGCGGTTACTACGTCGCTCAGCGCGGCATGATCAATCTGTCGCTGCCCCTGCAGGAAAGCGATCTCGATGGTTTCGTCGGCCAGGTTCGCGATTACCTGAGCCGTCACGCGGCCATCCTGCCGCGCGCCCAGAGCAAATGAACGGCACGGCCCGCGCTTCAGTTGGGCATCAGTTCCAAGCTTTCCCAATATCCGGGAATCTTGGTCAAGCCGAGCAGATCGCGGTGCATGGCGTCTTCGGCCCCCACTGGGTCGCGCGCCTGAAACGCGGCGAGCAGCTTCTCATGGTTTTCGCCGCCAACGCGGCGGAAAGCCGCAGGCTTGCTGGTCAGCAGCGGCACCGTGCTCGCCACCAAGGGCGCCATGCGTAGCCACAGCATTTGAATCAAAGGAATCAGCACCGGATTGTCGGCGATTCGATAGATTTCGAAATGGAATGCCATGTTGAGCATCGTGTGGGTGCGCCAGTCGTTTTTGTCGATACTTTGCTCAATCCCGTTTTGCAGCGCACGCAAGTGTTCTATTTGCACCAAGGTGATGTTGCGCGCGGCGAGCGCCGCCGCCTTGCCCTCCAGTTGCTGCCGCAATTCGATAATCTGTTCCACCTGACGCCGATTGAGCGTCGGCACACGCGCCGAGCGGTTCGGCAGGGCCTCGAACGCGCCTTCGGATGTGAGGCGGCGCAAAGCCTCACGAACGGGCATTTCACTGAGGGACAGCTGCTTCGCGAGGGAGCGCAGGGTCACCACTTCACCGGGCCGAAAGGTACCTGCGAATACGGCTTCTTTGAGTACGGCGTACGCCCGACTGTGCGCCGCTTCACCGGGTACCGCGCGGTCGCGGACCACGCCCGGCCAGGCTTGGCGCGGCGTTCTGCTCTTGGGAGTCGCTTCTCGCGACGCGTTTTTGGGCTTAGATTTTCGCATGAGAGAAGTCGATTTCGGGCTTTGAGGATTATACAGATTATGCTGTCGCGCCGTCGGCGCGCAAGTACCGGCTGCTTCGGCGTATTTGATCAGTACGACTCGTTATGATCAACCCCTGTGAGCACCCCAGCGTCGAGTGCGCGAGTTGTAATCATCGGTGGCGGCATCGGCGGCTGCAGCGCGGCGTTTCATTTGGCGGAATTAGGGGTCACCGACGTCATTCTGATCGAACGTGCCGAGCTCAGTTCGACGACCTGGCATTCGATCGGCAACATGGAAACTTACCGCTGGGGCGGGCGCGCTGTATCGACATCACGCTGCTGACGCCCGCGCAGATACTCAGAATCAATGTTCCTCTGGGATTCAGTGCGCAGGAAGTCATTCTCGCCGAGGGCCGGCCCGTAGGTGAACTCACATCGCGAGCCCGACTGCCCGGTTGGCCCGCCATTCTGGCGCTGGGATTGTTGGACGCCGAGCGTTGGCACGGTGAGCCCGTAGCGGTGGTGGCCAGCGGTCAGTTATGGCCGCCGCAAACACGGTTGACCCACTGGGCGGCGCTCGCGATGCAAACCGTTGTCTGATCCCTCGCCCAAAAGTCACTCGAGCGATGCGGCGCTGGTCCGTGCCGTTGGCTTCTGGGGGCTCGCCGCCTCGGTCGTCAACATCACCATCGGCGGCAGCATATTTGCGTTACCGGGCACTCTTGCCGCCGCCATGGGTGCCGCGGCGCCGCTGGCCTTCGTTCTCGGTGCGCTGCTGTTCGTGCCCATCGTGCTGTGCTTCGCCTCGGCCGGCAGCCGCGTCACCGCGACCGGTGGTCCGTATAGCTATGTCGCCGCGGCATTCGGTCCCTTGCCGGGTTTCGCGATCGCCGTGTTTTTTTGGATTTCGAGTGTCGCCGGAAGCGGCACGCTCGCGGCGATTCTGGCCGACCAGGTAGCGCCGGTGTTGCCGCAGGTTTTTCACCCCGGACCGCGCTCGCTGTTTCTACTCGCCATCTATGGCGTGCTCATCGCGCTCAATGCGCGCGGAATCAAACTCGGCGCGGTGTTGATCGTGCTGTTCGCCCTCGCCAAGGTGCTGCCTCTGCTGATACTGTCCATCGTCGGATCCGGGCATATGCACCTCGATAATTTGCGCATTGCCACCGTGCCGACCTGGACGTCGATTGGCAGTTCGCTGGTCATCGTGGTATTTGCTTATTCGGGGATTGAGACGGCATTGGCGCCATCCGGCGAGGTGCAGGATCCGGTCAGAGCAATTCCCAGGGCCGCGTTCCTGGGCGTGGCGGTGGTCATTGCTCTGTACGTGGGACTGCAATGGGTGGCCCAAGGGGTCCTCGGAAGCGCACTGGTCGGCAGTAACGCACCGCTCGCCGCCGTCGCTGATCTCATCGCACCTGGTGGGGGTCGGGTGCTGCTCTTGGTGGCTTCAGTGTCGCTGCTGGGCTGCATGCAGGGCGACCTGGTAGGATCTTCGCGCTTGCTGTACGCCCTCGGACGCGACGGCTTTCTGCCCCGGCCATTCGCCGCCTTGACCCAGGTTCGCCGGGTACCGCTGCTTGCCGTCATCGCTCACTCCTGCGTCGCATGGGTTCTAGCCTCATTGGGAAGCTTTGCTACCCTGGCGTTGGTGTCGGGCGGGGCATTTTGCGTCGTATACATCGCGAGTTGTGCCGCGGCCTGGCAACTGCAACGCAAGAATGTCGGCCAGATGCAGAATCCATTTCGCCTGCCCGGCAGTGCGGCGATCCCGCTGCTGGCCATCATCGGCCTGTTTTTCATTCTCACCACCTTGCAGCGCGCGGAATGGATTGCCATCGGCTGCACTGCGTTGGCGGTCATTTTTCTGTATGCGGGAACGCGCTGGTATCGACATTGAGCCGGGATAAAGGAGCAGACGGTGGAAATTGAATCAGCACGTGCCGTCGTGTATCCGTGGCTCTGCGATTCGATGGGGCACTTCGCGACCCAGCACTACATGAAGGTGTTCGATGACGCGACCCTGCACTTGCTGGGGTCTCTGGGATATTCATTGCGCGACTCCGGCACAACCCATCGCGGCTGGGCCGACGTCAGTCATAAGATCGATTATCGGAAGGAATTGCGCGCGGGTGATTTGCTGGTCGCGAAGAGCTCCGTGCAACGAGTCGGCAGCAAGTCGCTCACCTACCAAACGCGCCTGGTGCGCGCCGAACAGTGCGACGAAGACTGCGCCGTGCTGACCGGCGTGTGCGTTTATTTCAATTTGGAACGCCGATGCGCCGTTGAGATTCCCGATGACATCCGTGCTTCCGCCATGGCGGTTTGCGCGGGCAGAGCTTAGTGAGACAATCATCGGCGCCCGTCCCAAGACCGCTAACGCGCTCGAACTCGTTGGCGCGGGCGGTTAGCATCAGGATCGGAGTATAGGACGCGCTGAGCCGTCCTGACCTGCTGGTCGATTTTCGGTCCAGTCGATACTTTGCGACAGCGGCATACGTTTAGCATCTCGTTTCAGCGCTACCGCTGACCCGGTATTCGCTACCGCGCGCCATCTATAAAATACCGATGGCGCCAATGCGGGCCGCCGACACACCGCACTCACCGTCACTTCCGGCTGCTCAGCCTCGCGTAAAATTTCCAACCTCTGATCTGCTGAAAAATCGTCGCTGTTCGCCCTTGCTCATACACTCCGCTCCCTAAACGGCACACCCGCTGCAGGTCGAAGTCTCTCATTTTTGCGCTAGCTTTTTGTCCCGTTGTCGCTGAAGCTACACACTATCGGGTACATACCGCCATGCAAATTCATGGAACCCTGAGTAGACTCACCGCCATGGGAATCTTGACTTTCAGCATCAACGTCACCCTCGACGGCTGCGTCGACCACCAGGAGGGAATCGCTGACGAGGAGACACACGCTTTCTTCACCCGTCTCATGGACGAGGGAGGGGTGACGCTGTGGGGCCGCGTTACCTACGAGATGATGGAGAGCTACTGGCCGGCGGTCGCCCGTGGCGACGAGGAGGCGTCGCCGGCGATGCGCGAGTGGGCGGTCAAACTGGAGGCCAAACCAAAGTACGTCGTGTCCTCGACGCGAAAGAACTTCCCGTGGACCAACAGTTACCACATTACCGGCGACCTGCGTGCGGGCGTGCAGAAGCTGAAGGACGCGACCCCGGCCGGCGTGCTCCTCGGCAGCGGCAAGCTTGCGACCGAGCTCGATCGGCTGGATGTGATCGACGAGTACAAGTTCCTCGTGCACCCCAGGATCGCCGGCCACGGCCCGACCCTGTACCAGAGCGGGCTGCGCAGCACGCGACGGCTCGAACTGGTCTCGGCGAAGCCGCTCCGCAGCGGCGCGGTCGCTATGCACTACCGACGCGCGCGCAGCTAACAACAGATTGCAGCGGACGGCCCCCTGCGCGGCCCGCCGCTGAACCGGAGCGTTGAGCGTCGGCTTCTGGGCGTTGACCGAGCGATGGCTTTAGAGAATGTCGTCTGACCGCCGTCAATTGCGGCCAGTCGGCAATAGCTATAAACCTTCCCGAAAAGAACTGCCGGCTCAATGGGTCGACGCAACACTTGCGTGTCGACCGATTAGCAAAATACCGAGTTGCAACCCAAAGCACTGCGTACGGGCGGGTGTAAAAAGCTTTACAAAGATCAATGCGGATCCGGGGGTACTCGCGATCGGCCCGTGCACCGGTCTCTGCGAAGCACTCTCTGGGACGCCAAGCCGGCACCTACCAGCGCAGGAATCGCGACTCCCTCGCGCAGTTGAATCGCTGCGCGAAGAGCAATGCAGCGGAGGCCTGCAAGCGCGGCGACAATGTCGCTTGCTAGCGGAGTGCTTCGAAGCCGGGATGCGCGCCCGCGTGTCGATCACACGTGACGGTTTTCGAGCACCCCGCGTCTCGGCCGAGTTCGGCAATCACCGCGTCACTAAAATCCGCCTTCGACTCCCGGTATGCCTTGAGCGCTCGCCAGAGGATATCGGCCCGCTCCAACATCAATTGGGGCGCCGTCAGCAGCCCCTCGACGATGTCGGCGACGGATCCCCAGCGCGCACCGTAACTTGAGGACATCACCCACACCACTTCAGCGAGGGTCACAATCGAGATGAAGCCACGCGCCTCGGCCGACAGAGATCCTTCGATCAACCGGGTCAACGTGGCGGCTTGGCGCACATCATCTTGCGCCAGGTACCGAACGACGACGTTGGTATCAAGACCGATCACCGAATGCGGCCCATTCGGGAAATGCTGCGATTCATTTCCTCACTGGTTACGGCGCGCCGCGGCTTGGGTAGAATCCCTTTGAGAGAT
>JANYFY010000015.1 GCA_025359565.1 Gammaproteobacteria bacterium
GTCGCCAACCGGCGCTGTTTACCCACTGGCAAGCTTCATTGACATCCCGCTACCCCACAATGGGAGCCGTATGACGCGAGAGTGTCACGTACGGTTCTGCGAGAGGCTTGGGGCGAAACTCCCCTGGTCTACTTACCTCTTTGGGTCTATTGGTCGAGGTGGCCTTATTCCGATAGCCGTTCGCGTTTGTGAGGGGCAATCCAATCGCGTCGTTTTTGGTAACGGCCGTTATCTCAGTGCCAATAGTAATTTGGGACTTATTGACCCGCCGCCGAATCCATCCGGTGACTCTATGGGGTGGCGGATTATTCATCATCTACGGCCTCGTGAGACTGCCGACGGTGGGCAGTACAGCGTGGCATACGCTAGGTCGATCGCTGGCGATAGTGCACTCCTGACGATGGCCCTGACTATTCCCGGTCATTTGGCCTATCGCACCGGCTTGCTCGGCCTCAACGTGGCCTGGGTCGTCACAACCGGTATGGCGCTATATGCCATCAGCATTCGCCGCATCGAACAACATCGTGATTGGATGCTGCGAAGCTATACAGTAACGTTCGCTTTCATTGCCTTCCGCCTGGGCGAGCAAGTCTCACGCAACTGAATCACGCTGCCCAACGATCCTGTGGCCGACGATCTCGACACGGCCATGGCATGGGCCTGTTGGGCAATTCCTCTGCTGTTCGCTGAACCGCTGATTCAATTGCGCTCCATGCGGCGGGTGCGGCGACCAAGCCGGTAACGCCTGACGTTGGAACAATCTAACCGACAACCAATGCTGGATGACTTTGGGGCGAACCAGCGTTTCTCGAATTGACCCGCAACACCCGGCTGAGTCGCTCGATACCTTTCGCTTCCCACGGGCGGCTTCGGGTTAAATCAGAGACCGAGCGCCGTGCTGGACAAAATTGAAAAATAGCAGTCTATTTTTCCCCGTGCGGTTGACCCACACGTTTTACGGACCCGCCACGCGAGGACAGCGCGATCTCTAAGGCGGTTTCCAATCGAATCACTCTTGCAGTCAGTTCCTCAATCTTCCCCTGCTGAGAACCGACTGTCGTCGCCACCCGTTCCACCTTGTCGTTCATTTTAATGACGTTGGAAACCGCGTCCCACAATTTGTCCATCACGCCCATCTATTTACGCGCCCTAGCACGATGTGCGGACTCCATTGCCGCAATGCGCCTATTGGAATCGGCGCAGTCGGCTAGCGTCGCCTCCAAGGCATCGGACGCTGTACGGGTCGAATCCTTCACCTGCTGAATAAGCCGCGCCCACACCTGATCGTCATCGTTCGGGTCGTACACTTCAGCAGCTCTTCGGAAGAACTCATTCAATGTCAGGTTTGACTGTTTCGCCTTTTTGGCGAGGTGGCATTTTTGCGCAGGTGTCACGAGGACCGGAATACGGGCAGTGGCGGCCATTGCAATCTCCTGTAGGCATGTGCATCACATGGACACGTTAGCTCAACCCGATCGCTGACGCAAGTAGGAATTGCGGGATTAGGGCTTACGAGAATCAGCCCAAAGGACTGAATATAGCCACCGGACGAAACTTGCGTACTGCAGCTTCAGGCAACCAACTTCATGCCGCCAGTCTTTGCGGCGCCACGATCAAATGTCATGGTGTCGCAGATAAAGCCGGACTTTCGGACATCAATTCTGGTCCCTCTGGGTTCGCAGTCAAAGTCACCACGTGATTCGCGAAGAGTTTCCGCGTGCTTGACAGATTTACCTTCGAGAATTTCCACCAGAAGGGTGTCCGAATCGGGCAGGGACGGCCTCACCGATTGCGCCTGCCAATCAATACGAGTGAATCTGTTGGACAGGCTGTTGCTGTGTGAATCTTTGACCAGATACGAAAAGTCTCCCAGATCCTGATAGTTGCCGGACAAGTCTGCGCATATCGTCGCTGAATGGGCTCCGACGCTCGGTTCCCAATTTTTGGGATAGGCGTTATCGATTCCAGTAAATGCCTTGCCGATGCATCCCGTTAAGCTCAAACAAATCCCAGCCGTCATTGACGCGAGTTTTAACGCCGCGAATTTTCGATGTTTTCTCATATACAGAGGATAACAGGCTATTTCGGGCCTTCCCAAAGCAGACGCACTCGTAAGACTGTTGTGGGTCATGACCTGCCCGATAGAGACGAGTACTCTTTTTAAGCGGTGGCGGAGCCGGCCGTAGGCAATCTGCCGTGTATTGTACATGCAACCTGAAAAGCATTTTCCGTTCCGTGTAGTGGTCTGAGTCATAAGATTCAAGAGTGAAACACTTGATTCGTGGTATTCACTTCCTATGATTGCAAAAAATTTAACACCCGATCGTGAGCGAGCTTTGGCGATACTGCAAGATTTCCTACCGCGCGCGGGACGTGACTACGCGTCGACCCGCAATTATGATTATGGTCCCGGCAATCGTCAGAATATCTCAAATCTATCGCCCTATATCCGTTACCGAATTATCGCCGAAAGTGAGGTGGTCGCTGCAGTTTTAGAGCGACACAGCTGGGGCGCAGCGGAGAAATTTATTCAGGAGGTTATGTGGCGGACTTACTGGAAGGGCTGGCTGGAAATGCGCCCTGGAATATGGCGACGGTTTTTGGCTGAGGAAGCTCTGTTTTCTGATGACCGTACACATCGCGAGGCAGTTCTCGCGGCGCAAAGTGGTGCTATGGGAATTGAGGGATTTGATGATTGGGCACATGAATTGGTGCAAACCGGATATTTACACAATCACGCTCGCATGTGGTTTGCCTCTATTTGGATTTTTACACTAAAATTACCCTGGGTTTTAGGGGCCAGTTTTTTCTTGCGTCATTTAGTCGATGCTGACCCTGCAAGTAATACGCTTTCATGGCGTTGGGTCGCGGGCTTGCAAACAAAAGGCAAGGTCTATTTGGCAACCGCTGACAATATCGCGCGGTACACGGAGGGGCGATTCTGCCCTAAAGGTTTGGTGACCCATGCGCAAGCGGTACATGAAAACAGTGAGCTTGATCGAGTTTTCTTGCCCACACTCCCTAACAATGTCAGTGTCGGCAAGACGATGCTTCTTTTAACCAGCGAGGATTTATGCCCGGAGAGCCTAATAACTCTAGCTGATTCTATAGTTGGAATTGTAATTGCGCCAAGGATTGAGGGCGTATGGCCGTGGGGTTCTCAGGCGTCGGACTTCTTGAACGCTGCGGTGCGGGATACTTCGCTAAGAGTAGCGGCTTACTACGGATGTCACGCGGAGGTTATATCTTCGCTTGATCCGCAATTAGTCGTCGAGGCCTGCGTGGCTGCCGGTGCAAAACAAGTAATCACACCTTATGCCTGTGTTGGACCAATAGCGGATGCGCTTGGAGTGTTACAGGTAACCCTTGCCAAGTTTGGAATTTCACTAACTCAGCGCCGTCGATTGTGGGACGAGCAACTTTGGCCTTATGCAAAAAAGGGTTTCTTCCAGTTTAAAGAGCATATTCCTACTGCGCTGCTGTCCTAGATGAAAAGGTTACGCAATCTCATCTTTGTTCTCGGTGATCAACTTACGCCGCAAATTTCCAGCTTGAAGTTCGGAGATTCCCGCCTCGATCGCGTATTGATGGTGGAATCGATGGAAGAGGCTACTTATGTTGGGCATCACAAAAAGAAGATCGCCTTTATATTTTCCGCCATGCGTCATTTTGCTGAGGAACTACGCGAGACCGGATGGCGCGTTGACTATATTGACTTTAATCATCTAGAAAATCGAGGCGGATTTATCGCGCAGTTGGAGCACGCCATTAAACAGTGTCGCCCCGAAAATTTAATTGTGACCGAGCCGGGTGAGTGGAGAGTATTGCAAATGCTCAAGCAGTTGAAGGTCACAATACTGCCGGACGATAGATTTCTCTGCCCTATTGCAGATTTTAAACGCTGGGCGGAAGGCCGTAAGCAGCTCAGGATGGAGTATTTCTACCGCGATATGCGCCGCAAGACGGGTTTGCTTATGGCAGGCGAAAAACCGGCCGGCGGTGTCTGGAATTTTGACGCTGAGAATAGAAGACCAGCCCGTGCTGATTTGTTAATGCCGCGACCAAAAATCTATCCACAAGACGATACTACCAGGGCAGTATTAGGTCTTGTGGCCTCTCAATTTGGCAATCACTTTGGTGATATAGAGCCGTTTAATTATGCGGTTACCCGGAGTTCGGCCGAGGAAGCATTCGAGAATTTTCTGGAGTTTGCGTTACCCTCCTTTGGAGACTATCAAGATGCCATGCTGATCGGTGAGCCGTTCCTTTATCATTCAGTCATTGCGCAGTACCTTAATTGCGGGCTACTCGATGCATTGACTGTTTGTCGTCGGGTAGAAGCGGCTTATACAAGCGGTCGCGTGCCGCTCAATGCAGCAGAGGGATATATTCGTCAAGTAATAGGTTGGCGCGAATATGTACGCGGGATTTATTGGTTAAAAATGCCGGACTATGCGGAGGTCAACTTTTTTGATCACCAGCAACCTTTGCCCGATTTCTATTGGAGTGCCGATACCGACATGGGATGTATTCGCGCTACGGTTGAACAAACCAAGGAATATGCGTACGCACATCATATTCAGAGGCTAATGGTCACTGGAAACTTTGCCATGCTCGCCGGCGTCAATCCACAGCGATTGCATGAGTGGTACTTAAGCGTTTATGCCGATGCTTACGAATGGGTTGAACTTCCTAATACGCTGGGTATGAGCCAGTACGCGGATGGCGGCATGCTTGCTTCTAAGCCCTATGCGGCTAGTGGTGCTTATATTAACCGCATGTCAAATTATTGTGAATCGTCTGTTTATGATGTGAAACTACGTACCGGCAAACAAGCTTGTCCTTTCAATTCACTGTATTGGAATTTTCTCAACCGGCATCGTGATAAGTTAGCGAGTAATCCGCGAATCGGAAATATGATCCGAACCTACGATAAGTTCAGTGTGAGCGAGCGGGAAAAAATTGCGGCTAGTTCTGCTGAGTTTTTAGCTAAAATATTTTAGATCGGCATGGTTAAAGCTAATGCCCAGCCTAGATATACTAAATCTAATCTGCCGATAAAAAAATGTACGGTATGCGGCCGAGATTTTAATTGGCGAAAAAAATGGGCGCGCGTTTGGGATGAGGTTAAGACGTGCTCCGAGGCCTGCAAACGGAAATAGGGGTTCCGACATTTTTAGTCTGCGATGTGGCGCCTCGCGATGTGCCGGAACGTTAAGTTCACTCTAGGGCCGCAAGGGCGCCGCTCCTTGGGGATTCCATGGCGCCAATTTTCCTGCGTATTTCCCTGCATGACCAACAGGCTTGCGGAATTTAATTTGATCCTAATGGTTTTTAATTCTTTTCGGACTCGATGTTTTAAAAGAAAAATCCGCGGCTCCCCGACACTTAAAGACGCAATCACTGGGTTAGATCCAAGCTCTGGCTCGTCGTCGCTATGCATTCCCATGCTGTCATGCTGATTTCGATAATAATTGACAAGTACCGAGTTGAACGACGTCTTAGCTATCCGCTCAACTTCTTGCCGTATTTCGTTTAAAAGATCTGTCCAGGGAATCGGGTCTAGTCGAGTTCTAGAATAGGTGTAGCGAATGCCCGTATCGGCAAACCAGGCAATCAAGCGCGGTTGAAGGTATTTTTTTCCCCACAGTACGATGCTTTCGGCGCGCCACGGAGTCTCTGCAATAAGCCTTCTGAGTACCTCTTCGGCTTCCAGCGGCAAGCGGATCTGCGGGACTATATAAATTGAAGCGTCTTGAATGGGAATGAGTTCAGGCGTCATACGGGTGATAATTTGCGTATTTATTTAGATGTTCTTATTGCATTAGTTACGAGCGGTTTTGCCCAAAACCCAACACTCAAAATGCACCCAAAGGTCCCATAAAGGACCATCATGCCGGTTCGAAGTCCGAACATGTCACCGAGCTCGCCGATAATGAGTGGAACAATCGCTCCGCCCATAATTCCGGTGCATAAGATTCCCGCAAATGAGCCATGATACGAACGCACCGAGTTCAGTGCGAGCGAGGCGATAGTTGGCCACATAATAGACGCAAATAGACCAATACAGGGGAATGCAATCATCGATATTCTTGTGGATCCGAAAAGCGCACAGGTCAGAGCAAAGAGCGCACCTGCAGCGAATCCGATAAGCACTTGTCGGCTATCAAAAAATTTGAGCAAAACCATGCCAATGAGGCAACCGGCAGTTAGCAGACCCCAAAAATTGGACACAGCCGACGCCCCGGCCACGTGAGGGTCCGAGCCGTGGTAGCGTGATAAAAATTCGGACATCCAGTTGGCCGTGCCCTGTTCGCACCCAACATAGGCAAAAATGCTTAAAAAATACAGGCAGGTGGTAGAGCTGCGTAACAAGGATGCATACATCGACAGTGTGCCGGCTGATTCGTCTTGTGAACCGACCACAACGGGCAGCGGTGTCATCAGGATAAATAGGGCCATCACAGCAGTGCCCATCGCAAATAACCAATAAATCGATACCCAGGGCATGCTTATGGGCGTGATACGCGCCAATAAGCCTAGCAAGCCCTGATACTCATCATGCCCTGCCCCCAGATGACTCACAAGGTAGCTGTACACCATCGGGCTTAAGAATGACGCTAAGCCAAAAACAAACTGGGCCATTGCGGAGTTAAAAGCGAAATGTGCAGCGCCGCCGGCCACTCGAAGCAATGGATTGATAGCAACTTGAAGTGCGGCCATTCCAGTTCCCATTACAAACAATGAAATAGAGGCTACGCGAAATGTGGGAAAAATTGCAAAGCTAAGTGCCCCTAAGCTGCCGACCAGAAAAGCGAGAACTCTTAACTTTTTTTCACCCCAATGCTCGACTAGAAATCCGGATGGAATCGACATCACGCCATAGGCTATGAAAAAGCAAAACGGCAAAACGGCGGCCATAGTCAGCGAGACGTGAAAACTCTTGATAATATCGGGTACTAGGGGACCTAAAATATTGGTGAGAAACGAAATAGCAAAGAAAATCAGCATTACGACTCCCACAATCAATCTATTGGCGTACATGCTTCATCCTTAGTGACTTGAGGCGCGTAGCGGAAACTTCCGAGGACAATATTATCGAGTTGTGCTTGGCGCATGGCCACTACTTGCAATAATACGCACTGAAATAGGGGTGCCAGCATTTCGGAACACGGTGGGGTAAGGATCCACGGCAGATCCGCGTTTTCGGCAGAATCCGGGCCGATCAGCCGAACGAACCCACCAAAACGAATTACATCCTTTGCAAAACTCACGTTCAACCTCAGAGTACTGCCGAGAGCAAAAATAAGCGCTCGAAAATTCTTATCAATCACTTCGATGGGAGCATGACGGAATGTTGCGACGGTCATGCCGATCGCGGGCGTCTTGGCGATTTCGCTAAATAGCAATGCACCTTGTAGCGCCGAACAATAGGAAGGCCCGCGACCGAGAATGTAGGTAGGCTTGCCGTTCAAAAAGACATCCCAGGAGCTAGCGGCTTGCAGGCAGTCGGACACCCAAGCCTCAAATGCTGGCAGCAAGTGCTCAATTTCCGTTAGCGCGGCACTCAGTTCACCCGCTATTGCGGGTCCCAACAAATACGATGTGGTCAGGGTGCCAGAATAGCTTTGAATAGCGACCAACTCATCGGCAAGATTATTAACTTCAAGCGTAATACTTGCTTGTAACCCAAGCGTGCTGCCGGGTTCGCTCGTGATACCTATAATTTGCCGACGATTTTTAAGTGCCGATAATATTTTGGTAATTTCTATCGACTCACCCGAACGAGATACGAGGATGATGACTACATCGTCATGGTTGATAGAGGCATAATGTAAAAATTCGCCGGCTTCCACGGCGTGCGCTGGTAGACCTTGAGCGCCGAGCATTTTTTCCAGGAGAATCGCTGCATTCAATGACGCACCGACTCCCACTAGAATAATTTCTCTCGCAGATCGTACGAGTGCGGTAGCCTCTAATATTCTAGAATACCCTTTACCGCCATGTTGATTCAGCACTTGCGCGAGGGAGGCTGATTGTCCCAAAATATCTTTAATTAACCGCGATTCGGTACCCAGCAAAATTTTTGCTCCGACGCTGACGATTTAGTTTTTATTTAAATTTAAGTACCACGCTGTATCAGGCCTATGATCCGCACGCGACTGTAATGTTAAGGGGCAATCATGGATGAGTACATGAGTGTTGCGCTTCCTGCCTTAAGGTTGCCGGTGTTGTTCGAGTAGCTAAACTCTATGGCTACTGTCCCACTCGTTGGGGCTACGGGCATGTACACCAGCGATAGTACACATGGGATTGCGGTACTAACGGTCAAACAGGAAAACGAATTGGTTGGACTAGTCCATCCAGCTGGTAGTGAACTAAAATCAGAGGTTACGCTAAGATTATTTGCCGGTTGGCCGTCGTCGGTGGTAAATGTAATGCTAACGTTGTTAGAATTTCCAACTAGCGTGGCAAGAGGATTTTGGCTGGGAGTTCCCACCACGTTGTTGTTGGTGGTTGCGCGGTAGTTAACTGCCAAAGTCCCCGTTTTGGTCTCTAAAGTGTTGTTCTTGTATTGGAACCCTAGGCTGAAGATTCCCGTATCCGCCATGGTGGGCGAGTAAATCAAAGAGAGCTTGCAACCGTTGGCGCTATTGTTGAGGCTAGCACAGCTAAAGGCAGGACTGGCGCTGCTCCAGCCGATGGGCAGTGCGTTCAGGTTAGTCGTTATCTGTAAGTCGGTCGCTGGGCGACCATCGTCGGTCACAAATGTCAGAACAACGGATTGACTGCCTTGCGCCACGGTTGCGTTTATTTGGCCTGACGGAGACGCGCTTGCCGTGACGTTGTCATTGCTGGTAGCGGCGTAGGGGAGGTTCACTACTCCGGTTTTGAATGCTCCAGAGCTATCGGTATACGCAAAGTTCAAAGTGACGGTGCCGCTGGTGAGTGTTGTCGGTGCATAAATTAAGCGCAACTGGCAGCCATTGCCGGTGTTCACCGAGGAACACGAAAACCGAGTCAATGCGCTGGTCCAGCCTACAGGCAGAGTCATCAGATTTGAGAATATTTGCAGACCGGCCGCCGTCGTACCGTCGTCGGTCACGAAATTTATCGTGACAGGTTGTATGCCTGATTGGGTAGTTGAATTTATCTGCCCGTCGGGAGAACTAGTTGCGATGACATTGCCGCTAGCAGTCGCAGAATAGGGAATATTGAGAGCCCCCGTTTGTGACGCTCCCGAATCATCAATATATTGATAGTGTAAATCTAAAACACCGATTGACAAATTGGTTGGTGCAAAATCCAGCAGTAGTTGGCAACCATTGCCCGTGCTGACAATGGCGCACGAAGTATCTGCAACGTTACTCGTCCAACCAGGGGGCAGCGAGCCCAGGCGGGTGGTTAGGCTGAATTGGGTGGCCGCAACGCCATTATCGGTCGTGAAGCTGATGCTAACCGGGTGATTTCCAGTGCCTATTCCGGCCGTTACTTGACCTATTGGCGCTATGTTAGCGACGATATGATTCGGAATGGTTGCCTTGTAAGGAATGCGCAAAGTACCTCCCGGGGTTCTTGAGCGCTTCGCATTGTCGATAAATATATAATTGAGTGCTAACACGCTACTTTCCACAAGCTTCGGCGCATAGGTTAGCGTTAGAACGCATCCATTGCTGCTGGTAACCGCGGCGCAGGTAAAGTTAGTGGGCCCGCTCCATCCGGCAGGTAGTGTGGTGTCTGAGAGTCCGAAGCCCGAAATGGATTGATTGTCGCTAGAGGTAAACGTAACGCTAATAGTTTGTGCGGATCCCACAGCAACGGCTACTGCGTCTGCAACCGATGCACTGGCCACTACGGTATTGCCGGATCCTAAGACCGTACTTCCGCTGACATTGTTATTTGAATTGCTTGCGGTGCTTCCGTTTCCGGAGCCTACTGGGATATTGCTAGTTGCGCCGATTGATTGAGAGCTACTAGTCGATTCGCTGAAATTGCAAGCCGATAACAGGCCAGAGACGATGAAGTAGAAAACAGACACGCGATGACTTAGTTGCATTTCCTGTCCTCACGAGGCGAGAAGTGTGAGACGGTATGTTTTCTGCGACCGCCAAAGCGTGAGCAACGTCACGATTGGGGGGAAGGGGGCTTAATTATATTATTACGTTAAATAACTTATGCGTCTTTTAAGCAATACCGCCGTTGATAGAAATTATTTGCCCAGTAATATAAGACGCCTGATCTGATATAAGGAATGCCACTAAATCGGCCACCTCTTGGGGGGTTCCTGCGCGCTTCATGGGCACGAGACGTAGGATTTCCGCAGCGCTGAAGGATTTTTCGGTCAGTTGCGTGGCAATGATCCCAGGGGCTACGGCATTGACGGTAATGCCTCGGCTAGCGACTTCCATGCTTAAAGAGCGTGTCGCTGCATTCAAGGCTCCTTTCGCAGCAGAATAGTTAACCTGACCGCGGTTTCCGATCATACCTGATAGCGACGAAATATTGACGATACGACCCCAACGAGCGCGGATCATAGGCATGATCAACGGTTGGGTTACATTAAAGAATCCATCCGTTGTGACCGCCATTACTCGATGCCATTGCGCCGCAGTCATGCCTGGGAAAACAACGTCCTCATGAATTCCTGCGTTATTCACCAGGATCTGGATGGGGCCATCGGCCAAGAGTTGGTCAAGCTTTGCACGGCTGTCAGCTTCACTGGTAACGTCGAACGTAATGTTACGTGCTCTATGGCCTAAACCACAAAGTTCCTCGGCTAGCGCCCGAGCTCCGGCAGCGTTTTGGTGCGCGTGAATATAGACCTCGTGACCATCCATGCTTAAGCGACGGGATATGGCCGAACCTATTTCGCCGCTGCCGCCGGTTACCAGAGCACGTAACAATGAGCTCAAGAAACTACTCGAAGCATGGCATCCCCGTCAGCAATACTTTTATTGGTAAAAATAGCGGCGCGTCCCGATAGAAGGGGTCGTGTCCGTGCCATCACTCGAAACTCATACATCACCGTAACAGCGTCGCCTCCGATACGCTCCACAAATATCTCCAAGTCGTCGATGATATCGTCGAGTCGTGCCGTATTGAGGTGTACTTGGCGGAGACTCATGAGATACCCGTGGCGAGGTTGTGCAGACTCCCCGAAATTCGCTAATTGATTGTGGACTAGAGCGTCGCCGACCAATGCGCCGTGGATAGCCATCGCCTGTGCCGCAAATTCGACGCCGCATACAGCGGACAGCTGATGGCCCAATCGCAACGGGTTGCTTAGTGAGCGGTGCGCCCCTGATGTACATTTAAGTTGAGATAAGTTCCAGTCAAGAACTTCGTCCAACAAACACATATTTCCTTGGTGCGGAATGTGTTTTTCGATCCACGCACGATTTCTCAACACGAGTTTACGGAAACGGTCAGTGTGGTTTTGTCGAAATACTCTAGATGGACGCTGCCCCAGTGGCGGCGCGCTAGACGGACTAGCAAACTTAAACCGCCCCCGGCGGGCGCACCGGAACGCAGGTCATCAAGGATTGAGTTATCCAGGCGGTCTACAGGGCTATCTCCAAGTTGGGCAGTAATTTTTGCAATCGACCGCGGGCCGGGTAGCTTATCCAAGGCTAGCGCGATTCCTAGCACATGACGAATCGGTCTTTTATCATTCAGGGGTGGGGGGTAGGGGGTATCGTACGCGATAAGTAGTACGGGTGCAGCGGACGTTGTAACTTGAGTCATAGCTTCTAATAGCCCCGCAGCAAAACTTGCATCATGTGCGCACAAAGTTGAGGAGGCTACCATGGCACCGGTGGCAATACTCCAATAACCGGCGGGTACATTGTGTACTGAATGATGAAAACGGGTGGGTGATAATTGGCGATCCGAAGCTAGAGTCCGGCATATTGCGTCGCAGTTTTCGCCATCCCCTCCTGACGACGAAAATACCGTGAGAACTGTTTTGGGATCGAGCGCAGCCTGTGCACTTGCTTCCATGCCGAGGCTAATAGCAAGTTTGATCGCACGTCCCGCACGGCGTCGTTCAGGAGCTGGCAATGACATCGGCGCGGGCAGCTCTGTCGCGCCAGGGATATAGGGATTAAGGCCCGAGAAAATATGTTCAGCGGTTCGCCAATCTCGAATGCCGGGCCCGATAAACGAAACACCGTTGATATAGGAGATTAGGCTCATGCTAACCGGCCGAATACGAGGCTGCAGTTGGTACCACCAAAACCAAACGAATTGCTCAGTATTCGAGAAGGTTTAGTAAATTGTGTTGCCCTCAGATATTGAACCTCTAAGGCCGGATCCACTGGATTGGTATTAATCCCGCCGGGGATGAAGCCATCTTTTAACGCGATGGCACATATAACCGCTTCAATAGCGCCTGCTGCGCCCAGGGCATGACCTGTAGCGCCCTTGGTTGAACTGCAAGGAGTACTACGCCCAAAAACAGCCGCAACCGCGCGACTTTCTGACTGATCGTTGGTAATTGTTGCTGTGCCGTGCAAATTAATGTAATCAATTTCCCAAGGGTCGATTGCTGCTGTTTTGAGAGCCGCTTCTATGCTCAATCGTGCGCCAAGACCGTCGGGATGCGGAGACGATATATGATAAGCATCATTCGATTCACCTACGCCAAGTAGGGCAATATTGTCAGATCGTGTGCCGGCGTCGGGTCGTTCTAGCAAGGCAAATGCCGCGCCTTCCCCAATTGAAATACCTTCGCGATTTGTAGCAAATGGGCGGCATGGACGAGGAGCGAGAAGTTGCAGCGAATGAAAACCATAGAGAGTGGTTAAGCACAGCGAATCGACGCCTCCAACCAAAGCGGCGTCAATTACCCCAGCTTCTATCATACGCTGGGCGGATGCGAAGACTTTCGCGCCCGAGGAGCAGGCTGTCGAAATCACGCTTACAGGTCCACGGATCGTTAACCAAGTTCGCAAAAATGCGGCGACGGAAAATGGACTGTGAGATCCTTGGTAGTTGAATTTTTCAGGTAGTAGTCCTGTTACCGGACTACAACTGCGATAGGCTAATTCAGTCTCTAGTATTCCTGAAGTGCTGGTTCCTAAAATCAACCCAAACCGCGGCCCGAACCTGGAAATACTGGCTTTTACTGTTTGCTCAAAATCGTCTTGCTTTATTGCAAGTTGGGCGAGGCGGTTGTTACGACAGTTAAAGGATTGATACGCTGCTGGAAGTTGTTCTGCGTCGACACCTTGGATTTCGCCCACATAGGTTTCAAGGTCAATTGACTCGAATTCACATTTTGTGAGGCCGCCAGTGCCATTACGCAGAGCAACGGTCATTGGCGCGATGCCGCGACCTAGGCAGGATGTTGCCGTGTAGGCTTTTAAGACTAAAGGCATCATTGGAGAGTTGCTAATATTAGGACGTTGGCAAATGGCATGCCATTGTTCGTCGGTACCGTGGTGGAAGTGAAACCATATTTTTCAAGTAATGTCATCCAACTCTCTATCGAGCGGCAGTACAGTCGAACCCAACCGTGACCGCGGCTTAAGAGTACCAATCTATCAACCCATTGACTAAACCGGAAACGCCATCCCGCGTTAGCATCCCCAACTCTCAGAAGCAAAACCCCAGATGTCGATAACGCGGCTCTCGCTTGTCTTAATACCGATTCTTGACTCTCCACATTCATATAATGCAAAACGTCTAGAATGACGACAACGTCGGCAGCGCCGAATACCGCAGAGCGGATGTCGTTGCACTCAACTGAAGCTTTCTGCATCAATGCTCTTTGCGCTCGAGAGACCTCCTTCGGCATGACCTCAATGCCTCGATAAACCCACTCGTTCGGGGGTTCTGCCCATTCAGGACACCACGCATTTGATTGACGGCACTGTCCGGCCGCTATTAACCACGAGGCTAGCAATCCTTGGCCGCATCCTAGATCTAAAATACGCGAGCGCGACGGAATTAGTGCATGGGCGAGAATTGCTGCAAATATGGGATCATGGCTAAGCTTCCCTTTAGCAAAATGATATGCAAAGCGTCCGGAAGGCCGGTATTGGGCGGCTGCGTTTGCGGCTATTCGCTTTTTTATTGCTGCCACCTGCATTTAGAGGGCCGCTCGCAGCAGTATGGGAACTTGCGCCATCGCGGAGATCTTTTGCAGCAGCGCCGGCAATACCTGTACGATTATCGGCACGTTATCCGACGTACGGGCGGCGTGACCGTCGTGTAGCAATAAAATATCGCCGCTACGCATACCGGTAACGAGCCGCGTTAATACTTTGGCGGGTTGATTAGTAACGGTGTCAAAACCGCGCCGCGTCCAACTCGCGAGCTTGAGTCCTTGGTGAGCCAGCACTCGATCTAAGAAGGGATTGCGCAATCCAGCTGGCGCTCTGAAAAATAGCGGTGCGGCACCAATTGTTGATTCGATGATGTCTTGGGCCTGCGCAATTTCTGTTGCCATTGCACGCGGTCCCAGCAAAGAAAAATAGTGAAGATGACGATAACTATGATTCTCGATCGCGTGCCCGCGGCGCAAAATTTCGCG
The DNA here is from genome assembly GCA_025359565.1 of Gammaproteobacteria bacterium. Classification (GTDB taxonomy): domain Bacteria; phylum Pseudomonadota; class Gammaproteobacteria; order Steroidobacterales; family Steroidobacteraceae; genus Bog-1198. Next base: position 14,537 of record JANYFY010000015.1, read on the forward strand.
CGCCAGTAACGGTTCGGCGATTATTCTTTTGCCAATACAAAAAAAAGTAACGACTACTTTGAATTGGTCCAAAATATCCAACACGCGGGGTGTCACCTCTGGATCGGGTCCATCATCAATGGTGATGGCAATTTTATTAACGACAGTGCATGGCAGTCGAGTCCAATTCGGACCTAGTAGCGAACTTCTCGGACATAGACCGCTTGCTGTTAGCACTGCGTGATCGGCAACGATTGCCCCGGCAACCCAGGGCCACAGTCCCGGCTGCGCGGCTAATAACGGTACCGCCGCTGCATGAGCCGCCAGCGACGCTTGTAACAGCTTGGTTGGCTGCCACGATCGCGAAAGTGGTATTCGTGTGAATCCACTCATTTAAGTTCGCTCGCTACTTTCAGAGAAAGCCGCACAGAATAATAAGGCCAATAAAGTTCCCGGTGCGACAGTCATGCCAAGTGCCGCGAGCACGGGAACCGTAGAAAACGCTAACACTCCAAAACCGATGACAGTCGTGAGATTTGCAATTAGTAGAGATGCCAAAAACGCTGAGTTTTTTTCCGGTTCGTGAAGCGAAGCCTCGCGATCGAAAAAGAGCGCGTAGTTAGAACCGATGGCGATTGTCAATAGAAATCCAATGAGATGTAAGATGGTAAGAGAAACCCGGAGCAAGTTCAGCGCCACCATCACGGTGAGGACCGCGAATGCCAATGGTATGATCACTCGAACTACTCGCTTTAACGAGCGCAACGATATCAGTAATAATACTACAATCGCCAAAAAACCGAGGAGTGATAAGTGCAAAGCGTCAGATAAATAGCTAGCGTATAACTCGTCTGATTGTTGCTTAAGATCTAACACGGTCGCATCCACAGCACCCTTGGGCAAAACAATCGCTTGTCTTATACGATCGGCGTCTACCGCGTAAGCATTCAAGCCCGAGCGGGCTGCTATCAATGGTAGGATTCCACTCCAGCTATCAAGAGGGCGATTATTGCGAATAAGCAAGGCGTCAAGACCCGCGGCCATGGACGTGCCTTCAAGACCTTCCCTGCTAATAAATGGCGCGGTCCGAGCGGCCTCTACATCCCTCAAAAAGGGAGCAAGTTGAGTGGTAAGAATAGGCAGAGTGACAACCGCATTTTGCAAATTTGTTGCGAGAGCGGAACCAGTGGGCAAACTAGCACGTCGCTGTTGCTGAGTCGCTAGGCTCGGCAAATATTGGCTCGGCGCTTGGTAGCCAGCGATTGCACGCTCTAAGATCAACGAATCTAGTGCCGGCACAATTTTTTCGCTGGCTTGCAAGACCGCTTCAGAGCTGGGGCCCGACAAGACAATGATCGTACGCACATCCGGCGTACCCAGATCCGATCGAAGATTCGCATCCAAAATTTGCGCGGCTAACGGTATTGGACTCAAGGCTGATAGTTCACGATTCCACAATTGGCTCCGATGAGCGTATAAAACACCTCCGGCCAAAATGGGAATGAGCCAAAGCAACTTGTGCCAAGTGCGTAACAAAGGCAATAAACGCACCAATATTTTGCCGAATCGGATCGGGAGACTACGACTTACCGTTTTCGGCATCAATGAAGGAAGGACAAATCGCGTGGTAAGCCCGGCCGCAATTAAACCGGCAATTGAGTACACGCCGAGTTGTGCGAGGCCCGGAAAGGCTGAAGGGACAAGCGTTGCAAAGCCACAGATAGAGGTCAGCATGCCGAGGCGAACGGTCGGCCAAAACTTTTCTTTCCAGGTTAGGAGTCGTAAGTGCTCCTCAACTCTATCCGATTGAATGAATAAGTACACCGAATAGTCCACCGCCTCGCCAATTAAGGTGACGCCAAACCCCAGCGTCACGCCATGCACTATTCCAAATCCAAGCGCCACCGCAGCAACGCCCGCTACCGCACCCGATACAACGGGCAGAAATCCGATCACAAGCGTCGTGATGGAGCGATAGATAATCAACAATAGAATAGCGATTACACTTGAACTCAATATTGACAGGCGGATAGCCTCATGTTGGATCGTGTTGCGCGCTTGAACCGCAAAAACACCGGGTCCGCTGAGGCGCAATATCAAGGGAAAAACGGTGTTTACGTGGTTTTTTACCCGGAGAAATTCATAGCGAATTAGTGAGATTGCCTGTTCCTGGCCGTCGGTGTCCGACCCCCTTGCCCGGGTCTCGGCCAGTAGTAAGGCGCGCCGCTCGTCGCGAGATTCCCATACGCCATTGCGTAAATGCGGTTGATTTTGCGGGATAAGTTGGTTGAAGGCCTGCAGCGATTCGCCAGTGGGATCGCGCGCAAAATATTCTTGTGCGATCTGACCCAAAGGCGAGGCTAATAAATCAATACTTTCGGCAATGGCTGATCTTAGGCCGGCGACCGAAAATCGCTCTGTGGTGACTTGATCGCTAAGTGAATAACGATGCTTCACAAGGAAATCACGATCTGACTCCAGGCGGCTAGCCCCACCGTTTTCTACAGAACGGAAAATAGCTTGTTCGCGCAGCTGCAGTGCTAGCGCGTTCGACGCGCGGGCTCGACCAGCGGCATCAGACCCTTCAATATCGATGAGAATCAATCGCGAAACTAATCCTTCTTGAAGTTGATTAACTAGTAATCGTTGCGCTTTGGAAGGAGTCGCCGGCAGAAAAGCTGATAGGTCCGCCGTGTACCTTGTATGAAACGCCACAACGATGGCGAGCACTATAAGGCAGGCCCATATTGAAACGCTGAGAAAGCGACTTAACATCAATTGCTTTTATTTACGCCTAAAGATATTACCGAATAGTCGCCATTGTCGCGCTCAAATTCCATGTCGCGGATTTCGCTTCCGATACCTGACAAAACTATTCTTGAAACTATATGGAGAACTTTTGGATCATGCGGAATAAGCGTCAATCTCCAACCATGAATGCCTGATTCAAAATCGTGTGCAAAGGAGCGACTAAGCCCTATTAAATCTCCCGATAAAATTTGGCGGATACTCATCATCAATACACCGACTTGCGGGTAAGCTACAAGCGAAAATGAGCGTGCGAATTTTCCGTGAGTAATACTAATCGTATCGCGTTCGAGAATTATACTTTCGGGTCGAGGTTGTAGCGTGTGTTTCTCAAGATGACTCGGTGCATCGTAAACAAGCTCACCTGAGCTCTCAATCGGACGCGCTAAAATTCTTATAAACTGTTTTTCAATGAATCGTGTGCGACCATGCTGTGATTGAGCTAGTTGCGTCATCAAATCATTGAGCGCCTTATCGGAATCTGCAGCCACCGAGCCATGTAAAAATACAAAAGTGATGAAAAAACTTAAGGTGACTTGGAATCGCCACATAGGAAAATCACCTTTCGGTAACGTTGCATGGATGATTAGGTTGTCTCCAGAAATCGAAAAAATTGAACCAATTATAAGGATCGATCTGACATTGTTGTTCGAGGAGCTTCGCGTAGGATTCAATTGCCGCCCGAATAGCGTCGGCACGATCGGCCGCAACTTGGGTGAAATCTGCGAGTTCGTGGAAAACGACGCGGTAGCGATTAGCACCGAGGTATAGCCCAGCCATAAATATTACGGGTCGGCGTAATATTGCCGCAGCACGCATAGCACCCGTGGGTAGCCAGGCCGTTGCGCCGAGAAAGGTTACGTTTTGTAGGGTGTCAGTTGAGATACTGCGATCATTTAACACACCGACGCAAGCGCCGTTGTTTAGTCGTGACTGAATCTGAAGCATCGAATCGACGTTCCCTAGCGGTATAATATCAGGAGCGAGCCGAGGATTAATTGCATAGAGCATTGAGCTTATTTTTCGTGCATTTTCTTCGTACATGGCCATTGCAATAGTAAGGCCGGGACGCTGTATTCCAATCGCTCGAATTATTTCGAAGCTTCCCATATGTGCACCCATAAGCAGCACGCCTTGGCCCCGGGCGATATGCGCCTCAATAACGTCTAACCCTTCAATGGCAACATCAAAAAGATGAACTTCATTATTGAGTATATAAATCCGGTCATGAATTGTGGATGCAAAGTTTAACAGTAAATGAAAACGATCCCGAGCGGAGGGATCGCGTTGTAACGCATACCGTAGATATTTCAACATATGCCGACGCGGTGTCGATGCAAATAGAAAATAGTAACCAACAATTCCATACAGTACGATTCGACTTAAACTCCGACCTAGGTTTAAGGAAATGAGCGTCATGAGACGCATCATACTCACTGTGCCACGCTCTTTTGCGATAACCCAGTCGGGTACAGAAGGGTCAGCTCGCATATTTTTTTTGTGTATCGATGCTGAAAAGCCCCTTAGCGGCGGTTTGTCCGTGAGCTACTATTGCAAAACGAAAAGTGCTGGGAGGTTCATGCTGGAATTGTAAAGTTAATGCTTGTCCAGGCCGCACCACGTTTAGGAATTTTATCGATGTGAGGCAACACTGATTAAGTGGAACACCGATCAAGTTTGCTATTGCGTGCAGTGTCGCGTCGATGAGAATAACACCTGGCAAAACGGGATTTCCGGGGAAATGGCCCTCGTAAGCCGGATGCTCTGCGGAAATATCAATTGTGGTAATCATATGCCGGATCTCAATTGATTAAGTGCCGACGCGGTGATCTTTCCGGTGCTGTTTCGTGGTATTCGCTCGACGGTTTGCAGAGGGCGCGGTAGGAATACCGGGTCTATTCGATTGCGCAGACTCCGCATGATCGAAGCGACGGCGATCCCGGGAGCCACCACTAAAGCGGCGAGTCGGGTGGTACCGGTTTGCGATAGTGCGCCACCGTCCTTGCGAACATAAAAAACCCCGTCAATCACGCCGGATACTGCCATCAGCTGATGGTTCAAGTAAGCCAGTGAGCTACGCTTCCCTGCAATATTGATAAGGTCTTGAACTCGACCATGCAGTAAAAATTCGTCGTTATCCAAGATTTCTACTAAGTCGCCAAGCTGTACCGGAATTTCAATATGGCCTCCTTGCGCAACAGTAGCACCATGATTTTGAGCGAGTTCGATGCCAGGCCACAGCTGCCAGTTAGGCGATTGGCTGGTGCGGCGTGAGGCGATCTGTCCAGTCTCGGTGGTACCGTAGATTTCTATCAGAGGTGCGTTAAGGCGTGCTTCGGTTGCGGCAGCTACGGAAGATTCCAAGGATGCTGTAGCGCATAACACCATGTCCACTGCGGGTAGGTCAATTGGATAAGCTAGCAGGGCACGTAAATGTACAGGTGTGGTGACCAACACTCGCGGGCGCGGTACTGCCGCCAACGCATGGGCAATATCTGCTGGATAAAAAGGCTTTTCCGCGCAAAATGCCTGGCCGGATTGAAGTGCAACCAGCACGCTGGATTCGAATCCGTACATATGCTGCGCGGGTACGGTCGCAAGGAGTACATGTTGGGGACCGGTAGCGGTAAGCCTGAGGCGAGTGGCCTCAGCGCGAACATTGGTCACTAAAGGGCCCCACGTTTTAGCGTGTGGTATTGGCGTACCAGTTGATCCTGAGGTGAATACATAGGCGACTTGCTGATCGCACGCTAAGGTGGGAATGTCGTATATGCCGGTTTGGCGAGCGAGATTTGCGGGTAGGTGCACCAAAGGTAAATCTATATCGCAGGCGGCGTTGTCAGTCAGACAGAACGCATCCGCTGCGAATTCTTTTAGGTACCGTATCATTTCCGGCACATAGGTCGGGGGCAATAAACTAATGCGATTTTCAATCAAACATGCGGCCAGTCCGACCGCAAATTGATATCGATCGGAGCAGGCATTAAGGACGTGTCTGCCTTCGGGTAGCATCGACGCTAATCGGGCGGCATCGGTTAAGAATTGTTGCGCCGTGATCGCCCGCGTTCCGCGGTACGCGACGATAGCTTCGCGCGTATGACAGAGAAACGCTATTTTTCGCATCAGCGCGGCACAGATTGCGCTTTAGAGGCCAGCAAGAAGGCGCGTATTCCCTCAAAAATACTGGCGTGTTGCATATCGGGCAAGACGCGATTGCGAACCCAATACTCGACAATAAACAGGGTTGCGACCAATGGAAGAGTGCAAAAATTAGCGAAAAATGACCAAATGGGCAGTGATGCAAATAGGAACATAGCGATCAATAAAAGTGTCATGTTGGCGAAAAATATCGTCCAAACCAATGTCACTGTGCGCGTATAGCGTAAGGTATGAATTGAAAGAGGGCCATGCACCAATTCCGCCCAATGAGTACAAAGCGGCACATGACTTTTTAACAAGGACCGCCCGAATAGGCCGCCTAGACAAACGTACGCGACGTCTTGTTGAATAAAATACACCCAGGCAGAGTATTTTGAGAGTTCTGACCAGTGTTGGGCCAATAGGCCGGCACTTAACAAAAATAACAACAGGCAGGGGATGCGATAGTGAGTACGCCAACTGACTATGACGCCGAATATAAACACGGGTGCTAGTGCTATTGCCAACCCCGCAGAGTGACCGATCGCTAGTAGGTTACTTTGGTGCGCAATAAGTGCATATGCGACCATCACGAGCCCAAGTGCCAATCTCCCTAGTTTACGATTCACCGGATCCTCTGACTATCCACGTACTCCGCTAAGGTATTAAGCGAGCGAAAAATTTTATGGTTTTCGGGGCTATCCGCTTTGAGTTGTATTCCGTATTCTTTGGCTACCACCAGCGCAATTTCAAGAATATCGATGGAATCAAGACCAAGACCTTCGCCATACAAAGATGCATCAAAATCGATGTCCTCGGGTGAGATATCTAGGTTAAGGGCGTTGACGATCAACTTGGCCAAATTCTGCCGTACCGGTAGTTGCGAATCCATTTAACTTCTTAAATTGTG
>JANYFY010000018.1 GCA_025359565.1 Gammaproteobacteria bacterium
CATCAACCGGTCGCGCCGGAAAGCTTAGTGACGAGGCAGCAGTACGCAGAAGCCTGGCGGCCATAGCAACCTCAGCGTCGTTTGGTATCTACTGGAATGCGACGATCGTCCGCGCCACAAATGCAGTTCTCAGGACTAAAAAAATGAACACCGCCGGCAAGATTGATCTCCCTCACTTTTGGAACGCTCGATACGCGGCGAGGCGGTTGCAACTGATGACGGAAAACCAGACAGAGCAAGAGGTGAATTTGGCAGAAATCATGAGTGCCAAGTTGAATCCGAATCCTCCTTCAAATTGGACTGACAGCGGGGGCGGATCTTAGGCAGACTTCGACTTTGGTCGGGCCGCGCTCACTCTTTGCAGTGATCGTTGCCAACGCGGCGGACTCGCACGCGCCCGCCAGCCTGGTGGGCACATGGCGCTTGGTGTCATTTGAGGATGTCGAGAGCGACATCAGCAACGGATACGCGGGTACCGACCAGCGCAGGCCTTTTCATCTCGACGGCGACCATTGGGTGATTGGCGACTGCAAGACCTGGAGCCAGGTGCTCGAAAGGGTGCGCTAATATGACGGTGATTCGCCAGGAATGAAGCCCGTGAGCTGTCTGCCTAACGCGATAAGTCGCAAATTGCGTCCGTCAAGTCGCGGAACGCCTGGAATCTGGCGACCCGCAGTTCACCTGGTACTGAAACCGCTTATCGTACGAGGGTCGCGATTTTTCATGCGGTGCTGAGCATGGACCCTGGCCTAGTCTCATCGCGGCGTTTCCGCGGCAACGTGCGAAGCGCGCTTGGCGCTTTGGATTACTACTTGAACGGCCAGATCGTAGCCCGTGCGCTCGCCCTGCCAGCGAGTCGCTGCGGTGCGGCTATCGATGGGGGGTCTCCTTGTTTTTGATGTAATTAGTAACGGTACAAAATGCCGTAAAATATAGAGGCCGTGGTCGATAACACTTTGATAATTAATTGTTTTCTGTTACCGCTTTTGCGCAGACGCGTACCCATAAGAATCAAGGAGTTATTAGCGCGGGCCGACTCCAAAAATGAGCCATTTTCGAAATTCCAACTAATTGAATTATCTGGTATTGGCGCGACGCAAAATTGCGAACAGGAAATCACGCAAAATCAGCCCTATACGCTGCCCGCCCCTATAAAATCCGAGAAACTCTACCGTCTGTTTTGGCAGCAAAAACAAGCCTACCCCCAGTCCGGAACCGCCGAAAATTCCGTCAAGCTAACCAATCGGCTTAAAGTCATTTCTAGCCTAGGACGTCAATGTGCTTGCCACGTCCAAGGGTTGATGACGGCCAAGCCGGCAGCATCAAACGGCGACGTGTCGCGCGTGGCTACCGCGAAACCATGTGTCGCCGCGATGGCAGCGATATAGCCATCTGCGGGCGCAATGGCCTGCCCACCCGCACGAGCGCGGGCGCGCAGCGTGGCATAGGATTGCGATGCAGGGTCGTCAAAGGGCAGTATGCGACCCGCGAACAACGGCAAGACGCGCTGCTCAAGACTGAAATGCAGCGTATCTCGGCGTTTGCCCCCTGGCAGTACAGCGATACCGAAGCGCAGTTTGGCAAGGCTGATTGTCGAGAGATACAGTGTCTCGATCATCTGCGCGTCAATCCAGGCAAGTACGTTCGTGTCGCCTGCCGCTTTCAATGGCTCAGAAACGACGTTGGTATCGAGCAGGATCATTCAAAACTCATCGGTTCGGCTGGCGTCCTATCACGTTCAATCTCAAGATCGACGCCACCCACTTCGCGACCAATATCGGCTAGCAGGGAGCCGAGCTTAATCCGCCCCTCAGGCCGAACAGCACATTCGAGGATCGCCCGGATTTCAGCCTCGGTACTACGGCCATGCATAGCGGCACGCACACGCAAGGCGCGGTGCGTTTCATCAGGTAAGTTGCGGACAGTGACGGATGCCATTGCTTTCACTCCTTAAATTTAATATCAATGATTGCATTTTAGTTTAATTGATATCATTCGTCTAGTGTCGTAAAACAGGTGTTTTCCTTCATACCAATCCTGAATCTAACGAGCCAACTCGGGGTCCACTTGTTTTAATGTAATTAGTAACGGTACGGCGGCATGATAGCCATGGAATAGGAATCCCTCGACGAACGCTGTGTAAAACGGGAAGCGCGTGGGCGCGCGCTCCCATTGATCGGCCAAAGCCGCCGCACGTCGGGAATCGACGAGGTCCATCAAGAGCCGTCCGGCAAACGGACCGCGGCCGCTGACGAGCTCGTTGTGCCAGATTTGCTCCTTGTCGAGAAAAATTCCGCCATTACAGACATCCAGCGCAAACGCCATGTGCGTGCGCCATTCGTCGCCCGCTCGTGCCGACCCGAATGACGAGAGTGTCTCGTCGAGAAATACCGGTGTGTGAATAATCACGACACGGTTGCTCGGGACGAGTTGCCGTAGCGAACTATCCGAAAGAGCCGCGAACCGCTTGCCATGAAAAGCAGACCGATCGAATAGCACCCGCATGACGGATGAATCAAAAAAACCGCTACTCATGTCCACATCCTCGCCGCGATATTTCTTTCTTCGGGTCCCATCGCCTTGGCATAGATCGCGGTCGTGGTGAGCTGCGCTGCGCGTGGGCGAGCCAGCGCTGCAATAAATTCAGCGGCACGCCGGCTTGCACGGCGGCAACGCCGAACCCGTGCCGCAGCCCCTTCGGCGTCGCGTGTGGTCCTTTGATGTTAGCTTGCTTCATCAGCGCGACTACTTTCTTCCTCGCGGTGGTGCGCCCAAAATTCCACAGCGGCTCTTTGCGCTTCATGCGTTTGTCCTTGAGTCCATGCGCGAGGTCCAACATTTCAAGGAGGGCAGGGGGCACGGGTACCGCACGGTACACACCGGACTTTCTTTTCTTGAGCGTTTCAAAAACAATCGTGCCGGCCGCCGCATCGGTGGCCTCCGGTGTGAGCGCCAGGGCCTCCGAGATTCGGCAACCGGCGTGCGCGAGCACCGCGCAAAACGTGCGCGTCTTGCGATCCTCAGACTCGGCGGCCTTCAAAAATCGCTTTCTTTTGTCAGCGGTCAGATAAAGCCGTTTTGTAGCTTCGAGGCGATCGAAACTATCCACGTTGAGACGCTCAATCTCCCCGCGCCGCAGTCCGGTGCCGTACAACAAAGCGAGCACGGCGATCCACTGATGGCGATGAAACTCGCCGTGCTTGTTGGCTGCTTCATCCAACCGCCCCAGCGTTCCAGCGTCGCTCGGGTGGTCTTAACTCGCTCCGCACATGCCGCGAGCGGCGTACTGCTCCCTATAACTGTCCAAAAACCGATCCCATCACCTCATGTCCCTCTCCAGAACGAAAAAAGGCGGATCTGCTGACGCAGTTCGCCCTAAAGGTTACAGAACTAAACAATATGACTCCCGATACGACCGCTTCGGGAGCCTGAAATGGCCCTGAACTGAACTAAACACCGCTTTAGCTGGCCCGGATTTCTAGACCGGCGCGAGTTTCTAGACAAACAATTGATCGGTTGATACAGTCGGCCGCACAACTCGATCCAGGGAGACCTCATGAGCACTAATAATACTTATCTAGCAGTGTTTTTGGGCAGCAAAACCAGTGCGCGACGCGTTGCGTGGGACGCGCTTCCCGAAGGCGATCGCCGTGCAAAGGAACGAGAAGGCATGGCGGCCTGGAAAGCTTGGGTCGAGAAACATCAAGCTGCCATTGTCAGTATGGGCGGTCCCGTGGGCAAAACCAAGAAGGTCACGCCACAGGGTATCGACGATGCAACCAATCACTTGGCTGCTTTCACGGTGGTGCGCGCGGATTCACACGAGGCCGCCGCAAAATTATTCGAGAATCATGCGCACTTCGCCATTTTTCCAGGTGATTCTGTGGAGATTATGCCGGTGCTGCCGATTCCGGGCGCTTAATGCAATCGCGCAGCGGTGCCATTTAAACAGAGCGTATCGCCGCAGGAGTTACGCCTGCGGACCAACTTTGTGCGCTGACATTGCGCCAATCCGGATCGGTGGCGCGGTGCGTTAGCCATAGATAAAAATCTTCAACCTGGGATTTCCAGTAAGTGGATTTATATAGCACGTCGCCGGTACTCGATTCGATTGTAAAACGTTGTCGAAGTCCGAAGCTCATGAAGGCCGGAACGCATTTGATGAGGGGCGAGTTCTCAGAGAGGATGTATTTTTGCAGGCCTATTTGTAAGCGCAATCGACCGCCTTGGCCAAATACACAGATGTTGGGTTGTCCGGGATGTATGCAGGCTACGCCGTGTACCAGAGCAGGTTCATTTTCATAGGTGTCCCAGGTGCCGGCTAGTGCATGCCAGCGTAACACCATGCGGTGACGGCGAAAATCAATGACGGCGATGGTGGTGGCGTTATCGAGAGACACGGAGAATTAAAAAACCTTGTCATTGGCGTTGCCATTGGCAATTACATTGCCGATGACATCGCTAGTGACGTTGGGAAGTGCCGCGAAGGTCTCTTCTACTATGCCGGCCGTGAGGAGTTGCGGCAATACGATCGGAGTGTTGTCGCCGGGCTTGGCGTTGTAGACCACATAAAGCGGCACACCTGCGCGCCCGAAAGCGGTTAGCGCTTGGGTGATGGCGGGATCGCGGCTGGTCCAATCGCCCTTTATCAGCGTGATTCCCTTATTGTGAAACACAGCCTGCACCGCGCTGTCGGCGAAGGCGTTGCGTTCGTTGACCAGGCAGGTAAGACACCAGCTGGCGGTGAAATTTATCAGTACCGGCTTGCCGGTGGCGACCAGTTTGCTGACGCGGGTCGCATCGTAAGGTATCCACGCATCAGAGGAGTGGCCGTTGCGCGCACCCGATACCGCATTGCCTGAAATGTCAGAGCCCTCCGAGGCACCGGAGGCACCCGCGCCGGCGTACTTAATAGGGAGCGCGATGGCAAGGACCAACCCTACCAGGGTCGCGAGTAGGCTTGCGATTCGCGAGCCTCCCGTGCTGGATTTAGATTTTTGATAAGCCCAAGCCGCTACAGCTACTAGAATAACGCCAGTTAATGCGGCAGCAAGCCCGATGGAGCTTTGCTGGGCAAGCACCCACAACAGCCAGGCGGCCGACGCGTACATGGGGAAAGCGAATATTTGTTTGAGCGTATCCATCCATGCGCCGGGTTTAGGTAATGCTCGACGCATCCAGGGCGCGAATGACAATAGTACATAGGGTAAGGCCAGCCCTAAGCCGAGCGATCCAAATATCAATAACGCTACGCTATGGGTTTGGGTGAGGGCGGCACCGACTGCCGCCGCCATGAAAGGTGCGGTGCAGGGAGTGGCGACCAGGGTCGTGAGTACTCCGGTAAAAAACGACGCACGATAGCTATCGCCCTGGGTCAGACCATCGCCTACGCCCGCGAGGCCACCGCCGATTTCGAATACGCCGGAAAGATTCAATCCTACCGCGAGCAGCAGGTACACCATTAGCGTAACGAACAGCGGTGATTGCAGTTGAAAGCCCCAACCAATTTGCTCGCCTCCCGCGCGCAAGGTGAGCAATATTGCAGCGAGGCCGAGCATGGAGCTAATGACGCCGGCTGCAAATATCAGGCCCTTGGTGCGCACTGCTGCGGGATGTTTCTTGGCTTGTTCGACGAGCCCGATGGCTTTGATAGACAGCACTGGAAAGACACAGGGCATTAAATTCAGTACCAGGCCACCTAGTATCGCGAGTACTAGGAGCGTCAATAAGCCAGGCGTCGGTGCGGCGGAGGAAGTAATGATCGGGATGTTTGCTGCGCGCGACGTGCTCGCTGCGCTGTTCGACGTTGTGCTCGGCGCGAAGCGCCGGGTTGCGGCATCCGAGTCCACTGCGGCACTCGCGCCACCTGCGGCGTTGGGTGACGCGGTGAAATCGGCCGCGATTTCGAGCGGTACGTTAAGGGTGCTGTTGTTGCTGCGTTCCGTAGCGAGCAGCAGGCCGTAAATCTTGCCAGTCTTGGGGGATTTGAATCCCGCCTTAGTGCGCAGTTCAATAGAATCGCCAGAACGCGTTAAGGTTTGTGGCGCTGCATACTCGATGACGCCTTCATCATAGGGATAAAAGTTCAGCGCTTGGATTTGCGCTAGCGTTGCGCCCCAATCGGACCCTAGGCGCACGATGAATTGGTTGTCCGCAAGCCGCGCGGTACTGGGGGCGGGTGCTGGAATCGGCAAGGCGCTGCGCGCGGCCTTAAATAGAGGCGCCGTCGCTGGATCAACAACGCCCGCATTGGCGCCAGGGGTAAGCTCGCTGGGGGTAAGCGCGCTGCTGGGAAGAGTGATGTGCAAATCGACGCTTTCGGGGATACAGACGTCGGAACAGACTAGCCAACTGGACTTTGCGCTAAGGGTTTGGGATTGAGATTTTGAATCTTTGGCGGCTGTGATGCGCACCATATGAAGGACATGTTTGGCGTAGCCGTAGTTGACCAGTGGGGCAATTTCGAAGCGTTCGGGGGTGGTCCACAGAATCGGTTCAGCGCTAAAATTATCGGGTAAAACCCAGTTGAGTTGCGTGGCTCGACCGGAGTCGCCGGGGTTGCGCCAGTAGGTGTGCCAGCCGTCGCGAATGGTAAGTTCAAGGCCTACCCAGAAGGTTTGCCCGGGAGTAATGCTTTGGGCTTCGCTGATCAGGCGGGCTTTGACGTTGTCGGTGGCGACTTCGGGCCCGATGTTTGCGAATGAGGTCGTTGCGACCGCCGATAGGAGGAGTCCATATAAAGGGCCGATTTTTAAAGTGCGCATACCTTTATTTTACCGAATTCGCCCGGCCGGTGGAATTCAACCGGAAGGTTTTAGGAATACCGCTTCGCATAGCGATGAGATAAGGTAGGCGCCCCTACTTAAGCTGTGTTTATGCAAGAAAACTACGTTGAAAAGATCCTAAAAGCCAAAGTTTACGATGTAGCTATTGAAACACCGTTGGAGGTCGCGCCACGTTTGTCGCGAAAAATAGACAATCACGTGCTGCTCAAGCGTGAAGACCTGCAACCGGTGTTTTCGTTCAAAATTCGTGGGGCGTACAACAAGATTGCGCATTTATCGTCGATCGTGGCCCAACGAGGCGTTATTTGTGCCTCGGCCGGTAATCATGCGCAGGGGGTGGCGTTGGGGGCGCGCACTCGGGGAATTCCGGCGGTTATTGTGATGCCGGTGAGTACACCGGACATTAAGGTGCAGGCAGTGGCTGACCTTGGCGGTGAGATTATTTTGATGGGCGATGATTATGATCAGGCGTACGAGCATGCGGTGAGCGTGGGTAACGCACGCGGTCTGGTGTTTGTGCATCCGTTCGATGATCCGGATGTCATTGCCGGTCAGGGCACCGTTGCGATGGAGATTTTGCGCCAATGGCATGGCGATGCCATTGATGCGATCTTTGTGCCGATTGGCGGTGGCGGTTTGATTGCGGGTATTGCGGCGTATGCAAAGTCTTTGTATCCGAAAATCAAAATCATTGGGGTGGAGCCGGAAGATGCGGCGGGGATGTTTGAGTCTTTGCGCGCGGGTAAACGGGTCACTTTGGATCGCGTGGGGATGTTTGCGGATGGAGTGGCGGTGCGACGCGTGGGTGAAGAGTGTTTTCGGTTGGCGAAACAGTACGTGGATGAGGTGTTGTTGGTAACCACGGATCAAATATGCGCGGGAATCCAGGATATCTTTGAGGATACGCGGTCAATTGTCGAGCCGGCGGGAGCGTTGGCGGTGGCGGGCATTAAAAAATATGTGGCGCGCGAAAATTGCACGCGGCGCACCTTTGTGTCGATTAATTGCGGCGCGAATATGAATTTTGATCGATTGCGTTACATTGCGGAGCGCGCTGATATGGGCGCGCAGCGGGAGACTTTGTTGGCGGTGGAAATGCCGGAAAAATCGGGGGCATTTTTGAGTTTTTGTGAGTTATTGGGTAAGCGCGGTATCACGGAATTCTTGTATCGCTACGCGGATGCGGGCGCGGCGCAAGTATTTGTGGGATTGGCGCTGACTCAAGGGAGGCCTGAGCGGGATGCAGTGATTAAGAGCATTGCAGAGGGCGGGTTCGCTGTGAGGGATATGGCGGATAACGAAATGGCTAAGCTGCATGTTCGATATATGGTGGGGGGGCAAGCGCGCGGTTTAGCGCATGAGCGGTTATATCGGTTTGAGTTTCCTGAACGTCCGGGTGCTTTGTTGAAATTTTTGCAAGCGGTGGGGACCGCGTGGAATATCAGCTTGTTTCATTATCGTAACCACGGCTCGGATTGTGGGCGGGTGTTGGCGGGGATCCAGGTGCCGCCTGCGACGCTGACGGATTTTTTATTGCACTTAAATGAGTTGCATTATCCGTATACGGATGAGACGGAGAATTTAGCGTATAAGATTTTTTTGGGCGGTAGCGGCGCAACGTCGGTTCAAAGCGCATGAACATTAGGAGAGTAAAAACGATGAGTAATTTTTTATGAGTGCTGCGCGACGACCGATTGAATATCCCGATGCCACGCCTGAGGTACGCGCGGTTTACGATGACATTATGCTGACGCGCAAGGCCGATTGGGTTAACAATTTTTGGAAGGTGCTCGCGCATGATCCGCCGACCCTGCGGCGGATTTGGGGAAACATCAAACAAGTCATGGGTCCCGGCGAGCTTGATCCCCTTACCAAAGAGCTTTTATATGTGGCGGTCAGTGCCTCTAATGGCTGTCGCTACTGCATCGCCTCTCACGGCACCGCTGCGCGCAAGAAAGGTATGACTGAAGGCCAGTACTCCGAGTTGTTGGCGATCGTGGGTCTGGCTAACGAAACTAACCGATTGGTCACGGCGCTAGATGTTGCGGTCGATGCGGCGTTTCTGTAAGTAGAATGTGAATTCAATGAGTGAATGCGTTATTCGAGAAGAGGTGTGGCAGGCTTTGCAGGATTATCAACTGCCGGAGTCGCTGGGCTTCGCTTTAGTCCCTGCGCCGGTGATGTACAGCGCAACTTATAGTCATGGCCGATGGCATCAGGGCGAGCTACTGCCCTATGGTCCGATTGAGATATTACCCGGAGCGCGGGCACTGCATTTTGCGGAACAGGTGTTTGAGGGTATGAAAGCGTACAAAGTGGGTCGCGTGAGTCCCAATCGGTTTCGGGCTAACGTTAATTGCGCGCGCTTTCGCCGCTCCGCCGAGCGAATCGCGATGCCCGCCGTACCGGAAGAATTGTTTGTTGAGGGCTTACATGCCGTGGTAGGTGCGTGCGCGCCGTTTATTCCCGATAAAAGCGGTCAGTCTTTGTACCTGCGGCCCTTTCTGTTGGGTACGGAGCCGGGGTACGCGTTGCGTGCTTCCCAGACGGCGCGATTCCTTGCTGATACTGGCGCGTGATTTAGGCTGGAAAGTGGTTGAACGCGTCATGCCGATGGGTGATTTGCTACGGCAGATTGTAAGCGGTGAATGCAGTGAGGTATTTGCCTGTGGCACAGCCGCGATAGTGTGTCCGATTAGTATGATCGGTGACGCTGACTTGGCGGAGTACAGGCCGGGTGCGATTGATGTTCGGGCGCGTATTTTGCGTGAACGCCTGCTCGCGATTCAGGAGCGCCGCGCGCCAGATCCTTATGGATGGACCAGCGATGTGCCTGCGCTCGCTGCGAGAAGAATTTAAATTTTAGGGAGCTCAACGTGAGAAATGTATTGGCAATCGCCACGGTAGGCGTCTGGATTGTTACGGCAACCGCGGCAACCGTGGCAATGGCGCGAACGGTGGCCACGGCCCCGAGCCTGAATGACGTTTACGCCACGCTCACCTCAAAGAAGTTCGTGGATTTGACGCACGCGTTTGGTCCTAACACGCCTCATTGGAAAGGGTTCGGCGAAGAAAAAGTGCAAACGTTGTATACGATTAAGAAGGATGGCTTTATTGTCCAACAGTTCACACACGTGGGACAGTGGGGCACCCATGTTGATCCGCCCGCCCATTTTCACGAAGGCCTTCGCACCGTCGATCAGATTCCGCTTTCAGAGATGCTGATGCCGCTCGTGGTACTCGACGTGCACGCGCAAGTGGCGAAGAACCCCGACTACACCCTTGGGCTCAGTGACATTGAGGCTTGGGAGTCTAAACACGGACGCATTCCAGCGGGCGCATTCGTGGCGATGCGCACGGATTGGTCCAAGCGTTGGCCCGATGATGCCGCGATGCAAAATCGCGATAGCGCTGGAGTTGCGCATTATCCGGGATGGAGTAAAGAAGTACTCAAGCTTCTTTTTGAAGATCGCAAAATTACAGCGTCGGGTCATGAGACTACGGACACGGATCCTGGGCTCGCGACCAGCAAGGAAGATTATTCCCTCGAGAGTTACATACTGGGACTTAACCATTATCAAATTGAAATGCTGGCCAATCTAGATCAAGTTCCCGAGGCGGGAGCTCTCGTGGTGGTTACGTGGCCAAAGCCCGAGGGCGGCACGGGTTTTCCGGCACGCGTGTTTGCCATCGTTCCTTAGATGACCTATTCCGTGCAGCGGACGCCGCGATACGAAATGCGGCGGGTGCGTGACCTTGATATGCGCCTGACTCACTGGGGAACTTCGTTGCGTGAGCCGCTTGGTTCCTTACAACCGCTAGTACTGTTACTACATGGCTTCCAAGACACTGGCGCTACCTTTCAATTGATGGTGGACCAATGCGCGGGCGATAGACCCTTGGTCGCGCTTGATTGGCGGGGTTTTGGCGGGAGCGAATGGTCTCACGATGGGTATTGGTTCCCGGACTACCTTGCGGATCTCGACGCCTTAATAGATGAGTTGTCGCCTGGGACGCCGGTGTGTTTGGTCGGTCATAGTATGGGTGGCAATGTAGCGAGTTTGTACGCGGGTGTGCGACCTGAACGGGTGCGATGCGTGGTCAATTTAGAAGGGTTTGGGATGCCGCGTACGCAATCAGCCGAGGCACCGGGACGATTGCGCCGCTGGCTCGACGAGATTAGAACGGGTCACACCGTTAAAGAATATGAGTCTTTGAATCAGTTGGTCGAGGTGATTGGTTTTCGCTATCCGCGCTTTGGGCGCGGGGTTGCCGAGTTTGTGGCGGCGGCCTGGTCGAGGCCGGTTGATAATGGTCGGGTGCGATTGCTGGGGGACCCGCGGCATCGGCGAGTCAATCCGATTCTATATAAGCGTGAGGATGCGGAGGCGTGTTGGCGCGCAGCCAAAGCCCCGACCTTGATGGTGCTCGGTGAGGAATCGGAAATTCTGGAAAAATTGAGTATGGAGAGTGATTTTGCCGCCTTTCTTACGCAGTTTCCGGCGGTTGAGATCGCCCACGTTGCCGGCGCGGGGCATATGCTGCACATTGAGAAACCTCGCGAAGTGGCTGCCTTGGTGGACGCCTTCTTAAGTGTGCATGGATGATATTAGGAGTGAATCAATGAAACGACGCTATGTCACCGCGGATGTGTTTACGATGCAAATGTTTGGTGGAAATCCGTTGGCAGTGGTGCTAGATGCGGAAGGATTGTCGACGGCCCAGATGCAGGCTATTGCGCTGGAGTTCAATTATTCGGAAACTACTTTTGTGTTGCCGCCTAAGAATGCGGGGCACACCGCCCAGGTGCGTATCTTTACGCCGCGTGCCGAGGTGCCATTCGCGGGTCACCCCAACGTAGGCACTGCGTTTTTATTAGCGAGCCAGGAACATTTTCCGATGGCCGCGCATGTACAAGAATTTTTATTCGAAGAAGCCGCTGGGGTTGTCCGGATGAAATTGCTGTGGGTGGATGGCGTGGTGGTCGGTGCAGAGCTGCGTGCGCCCGAAGCTTTGTCGCGTCGTTCGGTGGTATCCCCCGCGTTGGCGGCGCGTTGCCTGTCGCTTACGCCGCAGGATATTGCCGGGGGAATACACGAGCCGCAAATTGTATCAGTGGGGCTACCGTTCTTGGTGGTGGAACTTGTCTCGCGCGCGGCGCTAAAAAAAGCTTCGCCGAACTTTACGGCTTGTGCTGAAGTATTTCCAAAAGATGGTGCGGATGCAGTGTTTGCCTATACGCGTGATGCGGCCTCGACGACAGATGAAAGCGTATTGCACGCGCGTATGTTCGCCCCTACGGATGGGGTCGTTGAAGATCCTGCAACGGGGAGCGCCACCGGCGCGACGATTGCGCTACTAGCATCGCTTGGCGCGTCGGTGAGCGAGCGACATTGGCGAATTCATCAGGGCGTGGATATGGGGCGACCTAGTCTATTGATGGGTCGGACGGTTACTAAGGCTGGACACATGGATGTTTATGTCGGAGGTCGTTGTGTAGCGGTCATGGAAGGGCGATTCGAGCTGCGGGATCCTACCGTTTAAAATGTGGCAGATTTATGTTCGGGTGATCGGCCTATTGGCGGCTGAAAAGCGGCTGACTATTTTTCTGGCGGTCACCAATTTAGCGCTCGCTGCAATATTGATGATTGAGCCCTGGCTTTTTGGGCATGTGGTCGATGCCTTGGTGGCCCGTTCGCGTCATGATGCTTGGGCCTATATAGCGCTGTGGGCGGGTTTTGGATTGCTGGGTATTGTTGCTGGCGTGTGGGTGTCGCTGCAAGCGGATCGCTTGGCGCATCGTCGACGAGTGGCGGTGATTACGCAGTTTTTCGAACACGCCGTGGCTTTACCACTCTCTTACCACGGCGAGCATCACACCGGACGACTATTGCGGATCATGCATTCCGGGAGTGGCAGTCTATTCGGCATTTGGCTGGGATTTTTGCGCGATCATTTAGCAACGCTGTTGTCTATTGTAATAATGCTACCGGTGGCGCTGGCCATGAATTGGAAACTTGCTCTACTGATGAGCTTATTAATGCTCAGCTTCGCGGTGTTTAACACCTTCGCCATGCGGCGGACTGAAGGCGCCCAGATGCAGGTGGAGCGCTTGCACCAGGAGATTGCGGAGCGCACCGGTGATGTGTTGAGCAATGCCCAGATCGTCCAGAGCTTCACTCGGCACGAAGTGGAAGTGGATGATATTCGTTCTCTCGGTCAGCGGGTATTGGCGGCGCAGTATCCCGTGCTACGGGGTTGGGCTTGGTTATCGGTGGCGACGCGCGCGGCGAGTACGCTCACCATTGTCGCGATTTTTTTGCTGGGCGCCGAGTTGAACGGTCGGGGTGAGATATCGGTGGGCAGCATCGTGACTTTTTCTGGATTTGCAATGAGTTTAATCGGTCGTTTGGAACAATTTGCAGGCTTTATCTCGGGATTGTTTCTGCAGACTCCTGCTTTGAAGGATTTTTTTAGCGTTTTGGATACGCCCTCGGCATTGCATGATTTGCCGGGAGCCGCAGAGTTGCCGACGGTAACGGGTGATGTGGTTTTTGATAATGTTTCTTTCGGCTACAGCGAGGCGCATCCAGCCTTACGTAATTTAAATTTTCACGCGCCGGCGGGATCCACTATTGCCTTAGTGGGTCCCACGGGTGCGGGTAAGACGACGGCGTTAAGTCTTTTGTATCGTGCCTATGATCCGAGTGGCGGAATCATCCGAGTGGATGGGGTGGATATTCGTTCGGTTTCTTTAAATTCCTTACGCCGTCAGATAGCGGTGGTGTTTCAAGATTCAGGACTTCTCTATCGTTCGATTGCGGATAACATCCGCTTAGGGAATCCAGGCGCGAGCCAGGAGTTGGTCGAGTCCACAGCACGCGCCGCGGAAGCGCATGATTTTATAGTCGTCAAACCGGATGGCTATGCCACGTTAGTGGCGGAACGCGGACGATCTTTATCGGGTGGTGAGCGGCAACGGTTGGCGATCGCGCGGGCGATGTTGAAAGATGCACCGATACTCATCTTGGATGAGGCCACGAGCGCACTCGATAACGCAACGGAGACGCGTATCCAACGAGCGCTTAAAACCTTAGCCCAGGGGCGAACCACTTTTGTGATCGCGCATCGTTTATCGACGGTGCGTGAAGCGGACCTGATCCTCGTCCTGAGTGGGGGTCAGGTCGTCGAGAGCGGGCGATACGAGGAGTTGATGCGCTTAAATGGACTATTTGCGGAACTTAATAGCCAAGGAAAGTTTGTTGCGGACGCGGTTCAGGAAAACGTGTTCGCGGAGCATGGCGATGCGGCAACCGTCTAATGCGTTTAAATCACATCGGCGGTGATTTTCCGAATAGCGCTCGCCAGGGACCGCGCGGATCGCGCGTAGTGCGGCCAAGGCTTCATCTTTTTTATAAAGGTCGCGCCGGTGCGCACCGTATAGACGCTAGGGTCGAGGCCGACCTTGACGTCTTTCCAGTGCAGCGGCATGGAGATCGGCGCTCCCGGGCGCGCGCGCGGGGAGAGGACAGCGACGGCGGTGGCGGTTCGGTCATTGCGTAAGTAATCTAAGAATATGCGGCCCTTTCGCTCCTTCTTCGACATCGTGTCCAGATACTGAGCGGGAGAGTCTTTGGCCATCTGCGCGCAGATAACGTGCGCGAAATCTTTTGCCGCCGGCCAAGTTACTGGATCTTTTCCGCTCTGCAACGGGACAACCACGTGCAGTCCCTTCCCGCCGCTGGTTTTGCAGAATGACACCAGTCCAACCTCTTTCAGCCGATCACGAACCTCAACGGCGGCCGTAATCACCGCCGCAAATTTCACGTCAGGCCCAGGATCTAAATCAAACACCAGTCGCCCCGCTACCTCGAGAGCGCCCGGAGCACCATTCCACGGATGGATCTCGAGTGCACCGAGCTGTGCGACTGCCGCGAGTGCCTCGATTCGGTCGATTTGCACATAGGGCGCCTTGTCGCCTTTTATTTTCACCAAGGTACACAGATTGGAGAGGCCTGCCATCGCATGGCGCTGAAAAAAATGTTCCCCGTCGACACCGTCGGGCGCGCGCACAAGGGAGCAAGGTCGTCCTTCCACATGCGGAAGCATCCAGTCGCCGACGGCCTCATAGTAGTGAGCCAAGTCGAGTTTGTTGACCGCGTGCCCGTCTCCACCGTCGGACCAGAACACTTTGTCGGGGTTTGAAAGTGTCACTCCCATCACGATCGCCGGACCCGTCCCAGCGCTCGTGGCGGGTCGGTGGGCGCCGCGACGCAAGCCTTTAAATGAGGCCTGACGGATCATGCCCGTGGCCGTCCAGCCGGCAATTTCTATTTCAGCGACGAGCGTCGGCCGTAACCACCGAACGTTTTTTTCTTTCGCGGGCTTATGCGCACCGCCGAAAGGACTGGTATCTCGACTGAGTTTCTCGAGGATGGGCGTAAGCTTCGCAGCGACGGCTTGTCCAAAGCCTGTGCCGATGCGTCCCACGTAAACCAAATGGTCGTCACGATGGACACCGGCTAGTAGCGAGCGAACGGTGCCTGCGTCGTGGGTCCATCCCCCCAGCACGACGTCATGGCCTGCCCGGCATTTGGCTTTGGTCCAACTCGTCGAGCGTCCGGACACGTACGACGCGTCCAGGCGCTTGGACACAATCCCCTCAAGGTGCATTTTACAGGCAGACAATAAAACAGTGTCGGCGGTCGATTCAAAATGTTCTACATAGCGAATGAAATTGCCCATTTTTGTGTGCTTGAGCAAGGCCTGTAAGCGCGCCTTGCGATCGCTGAGTGGCAACGGGCGTAAGTCTTCTTTGCCTTGAACCAAAAGATCGAATGCAAAAAATACCAGGTTCTCGGATCGATTTTCCGACAACTCCGCCTCCAAGGCGGTGAAGCTGGGTATTTGATCATGGTCGAGCGCACATATTTCGCCATCGACAATACAGTCGGGTAGCGCTTTGGCGCGCTTTGCAATCGCGGCAAAGGGGAGAGTCCAATCACGACCCGTGCGAGTGCGGATCTGCGCTTTCCCTTGTCTTACTTGTAATTGGCCACGATATCCATCGAACTTCACCTCATGCGCCCAGCCGGAAGCCGTCGGTGGACGATCTACTAATTTGCACAGCTGCGGTGCTATAAAGGTAGGCACTAATTTAAGAATAGAGGTTTTGGCGCGAGCGGAGTTGAGCTTCGAAGTCGCCATAAAGGGAGTTGGCGATTGGCCTTTTCCGGCGCTGATTTCTGCCATCGTACGCCCAGAGGCGACGGAGCGATCCTGATCGAGCAAGATCTGAGCGTCGCCGGGTTTTGCAAAGACATTGCGATGCTTAATCAGTAACCAAGAAATGTGTGTGCCAGCGGACCGGTCGCGTTTCAGGCGTACCAATACCCAGCTCCCTTTTAATTTTTTCCCCTCTAAGCTAAATTTCAACTCACCGCGCTCTAACGCTTGCGCGGGGCTGTCCGTACCCTCGAATGTCCAGCAGCCCCGATCCCACAGCTGCACGGTGCCACCGCCGTATTGGCCGTTAGGGATCGTGCCCTCGAAATCGCCGTACGCCAGCGGGTGGTTTTCCACTTGAACAGCGAGACGCTTATCACTAGGATCCGGGGAGGGACCGCGGGTGACGGCCCAAGATTTAAACACGCCGTCCAATTCAAGGCGTAAGTCGTAATGCAAGCGCCGCGCGGCGTGTTTTTGAATAACAAAGCGCCTTCGGTTGGCGGACAAGACGCCTAAATCGCCGCTCGGTTCCGCGGTTTGACTAAAATCCCGTTTTTGCCGATATTTCGTAAGGGCTGCTTTCACCGACATGGAGGATCTCTAACTGGCGGCACGCCTCACGCGCGGGCGCTCTTCAGTTGCAGACTTTTCTTTAAGGCGGACATTAAATCGAGAACCTGAGCGGTCGGCCGCTCAGACTTGGTTGCTGTCGATACCTCGAGAGTATGTATTTGATTGCGGCGAATTTTTTCCTGAATCCGACGTCGCAGGTCCGCCCGGTAGGTATCCTTAAACCGTTCCGGCTTAAACGCCCCACTCATTCCTTGCACCAATCGCTTTGCTGTGGATAACTCAGCCGCGCTCGGTTCATCGATGCTTTTTGCCCGCTTGACTTGCGCGAAAGGCTGAATTTCGTCAGCAAACCGCAAAGTGATCAGCATCAAGTTCTGCGCCGAGGGCACTATGAGACATAAATGCTGCCGTTGGCGCATGACAAAGGTACCTACCGCCGCCTTGCCGGTCGTTAGCAGAGATTTTCGTAATAACGTGTAGACCTTTTGGCCTCCTTTGCCCGGCGCTAGATAGTACGGTGTATGGAAATACATCGGCGGCACTTCGGCGAGGTCGCAGAACGTATCAACCGCGATTGTTTCCGAGGCTTTCACATTCGCATGTTTAAAGTCTGCCTCTGAGAGGGCGACGTATTGACCTTTTTTAAATTCATAGCCTTTAACGATATGACCCCAATCCACCTCCTTACCAGTGGATTTATTCATCCGCTGGTAGCCTACAGGCGCGAAGTCTCGGCTATCCAGTAAATGCAAGGGCAGCGCATTCTCTTTCGACGCAGTGAAGAGATCTACCGGAACGAATATGAGTCCGAAAGAAACGGCGCCTCTCCAAAGCGAGCGTGGCATTACGAGTTTCCTTGCATAAATACGGCTAACGGCCCGCGGCGAGTTTTATTAGATAATGGGACTATAGATTTCTAGCATCGGGGCTACTAGTCCCGTCACTCTGATATTTAAGCCAGCCATTGCCTACACTATTGGCACCATCCGCAATGCGTGGTCGTACGAATCGGAGACACTGAACGGCGCTGTACATCGGCGTTGTGGTGGAGCAGATCAACAGCAACTATTGTTTATTTGATCTAGAGTCCGGATCGCCTTTGTGGAGTGAAGGCCTTGCAGATATTCAAGATAGCGACTACAAATAGAGTGACGCACCGGTCACCCAACCCTACCCCCAACCCGCTCAAATCGCTCCGCGGTTTAAATTTGCGGGATCGGATCCGGATGCTAACGGGTACTTGAGTAGCGGGAAGGGTCGGCTATGGTAAACAGAGCCTGCCAAACCAAAGCGCCAAGGGTGCGCTTTGGCTTTTGAGATCCCTATTCGAGGCCCGCATACAATGCTAGGACTGGCCTTGGCCTCGAGGAGCTGAAAAGGTGGCCGGTTGAGGGACTTGCCATTCAGCGAACTGGTAATATTCAAGGCCTGACCTAACCGCCCTGGTCCCGCGCATAGTGATCGCACGTCATTTCGATTACGGCGCTCACACATTTTGAGAATGCCTGTGGTCGGTTCAAGCGCACGAATAAGAACCCCTGCGCCATGACCCTTCTCGCGGCATACAAAATTAAGGCAATAGTGAATACCATAAGACAAATAAACATAGGCACAACCGGGACGCCCAAACAGCGCAGCATTACGGCGCGATAGCCCTGAAAAGCAATGCGAAGCGGCTTCTCTTTCGTCGTAGGCTTCGGTTTCAACGATGATTCCGCCTACATTTGCGACAAGGAGCGTAACGCCTATTAGCTGCGAGGCGACGACTGCAGCATCTTGTTCAAAGTCGATTTTATAATGGGTCAGACGTCACCCACAAAGCCTCGCGCTCGTCGGTAAGCACCTACTCGCAATACCAAACTTACCGGCTCACGAGACAACTCGAATTCGCTAGAATTTTGGTGCATCGTTCAAACATCCACGGAGATATTTATGTCTAATAGTAACCAAGATCGTAACTCTCGCAAACCAGGCCAGCAGTATAATTTTCCCGGCGACCAACAGACCGAGGATGGTCAAGACAAGAACTGGCAAAAGAAACAGCAAGATATGGGTCAAGATAAGAAAAAGCAGCCTGACAACCGGTATCTCGATGACGAAACGGCCACTGATTTAGCTGAGGATACAGACGGGGACAGCAAAGCGTTATAAAACGCGGTTTAGTTAGCTTTAAAGGGCTAGCGTGAGCTGGCCCTCATCTATATATGTTCGCCTACCCACTTCTCGACGCGGTACTCCAGCAATCAAGCAACCGAGCTCATCGCCCCTAGGCGAGTTACGAAATTCCCAGCGCGGACGGCGTGGGCAAGGCGCGCCGCCACAATATGAAGCACCTCATCGTCGACGTCGTGCCCGTGCGTATCATTAACTGTTTTAAACCCGTTAAGATCAAGGTATACATTGCCCACAAACGACCTTCCTTGGGCGTCCTTCGCCAAAGCACGATCGAGGCGTTCGCGAAAGTATCGGCGATTTGGTAATGCCGTCAATTCGTCTCGCATGGCAAGATCGTGCGCGCGGCGCTCGCTAACTCATCGAGCCCGTCATCCACTTAGAACGCGATTCTAAAGGACGTGCCCGCTGGGAATTTGGCACTTCCGCCGGCACACCCAGCGGCAACACGTCCGTGCAAATTCCGACGCTCCGTAGCATTATCGTTAGAGATGGGCACCTAAGCCTTTTGGATCAAATCCGAAAGCTCCGTTTTGGCGGGTCTCTGGTGATCGCGGAAGCCGGCGGAGTCACGGACAAATCCGCACTGAAGGTTCGTGCAAAAGGTAGTCTTAACGAAAAGCCTTTCACCTTGGATGTCTATCGGCCCACTCATTAATTTGACCCCAAACATGCCGTATATCGTGTCCTCGCACATCATGGCTGCGGATATTCGTCTTGACACCAAGGTCAAGGTAAAAAAACCGTTTAACTTAGGTGAGCTTGCCTTAACATTTGAAGTCAGTGGCAAAGATTTAGCAGACGTCTTTTATCTCACTGGCCTGGCGTTGCCCAACACGCCTCCGTATAGACTAGTAGGATCCGTCGAAGTGTCAGGCACAACGTATCGTATGAATGATCTCACAGGTCGACTAGGCTCAAGCGACATCGGTGGACAAGTCGTTGTAGAGGCAAGACCCCCGGATCCAAGTGAAGCTGCAGGCCCAAAGCTAACTAGTCCTAAAACTCGCCTAGCGTGAGCACATATATAATTTTAATTTGAAAACGAGGGCAAAAATTCCCTCGTATATTTTTCACTATTTAAGATTTTGGTATACCGGCGCTCAAAAGTGACTGTTACTTCGGTGGAGCAACCTTCAATTCATTGACAACATGCTCTGGACCGGCAACGGCGGCAGCATTCAATTCTACTGCAGATTTTTCTTCATCTGAGCGAACGACACCATTCAATGTAACTTTGCCGTTAATTGACACAATCTTGACGTTATGAGCATAAGTAGACAGAGAGTTGTCTGCCATGACGCTCTTACGAATTTTTTGCGTTAGCGTGCGATCTAAATCGTTATCTTTTTGCGCGTCTGCGGTTGCAGTTGTGTTTGAGGAGTCGCTTTTGTTACTTTTTGAGTTGTCCGCGGGCACGGTTGGTGATTGAGCGATTGCGCTCTGCGTTGCGACCATCAAGACGGCCGACGTCAGCAAAAATCGCATAGTTTGATTGTTCATACGTTTTTCCATTAGTTATAGCTTAAAGAATTAGTGCGGAGGTCATTGTTAATAACCTCCGCGTTGGATTAACAAGCGGTCAGTTCACGCGACCTGAGCGGTGCTTTTTTCACCAGCCCTTTCGCTAGAGGACGCAATGTCTTCCGCACCCGAGGATTTCAACAAGTCTTTCGCCCTTTGTCGCGCTTCAAGTCAAGCCGGACAAAATGCCTGAGTCAAAATGGGAGACTTTCACTGCCTAGGCCGCCTCGGTAAATCGCTGCTGGTTGGTGGTTCTGCGATGCGCACGGGCCGCAGCTATTCGCCGCGCACGCTCGTCTCCAACTTCATTCGGTTGTCCACGATGCCAGGTCGCCGGCGTCATGTATCCTAAGGTTGCGTGTAATCGCTCCTCGTTGTAATGCTGCATGAGCTTGGCAATGATCGCTTCGGCCTGCAGATAATTATTTCCATAGTTGTTATCGGTTTCGTCGCGCACGGTGCCATTGAAGCGCTCGACGATGCCATTTGATTCCGGGTGCCGTGGCCTGGTTTTGATGTCGATCAGGTTATGCGCCTTGATCACCGCCGCAACGTCGCGATTCACGAACTCGCTCCCGTGATCATGCACCACGCGAGGTTTGAGGCCTTCAGAGCTATCGAGCGCCGCTTGCAGCTTGATCGCCATCGATTTGCCGTCTAGGCTCATCAGCAACTTGTGATGCACGATGTAGCGGCTGTAGGCATCGACAAAGCTCACCAGGAAGTAAAACCGGGCCGCAACCCACACATACATGCAGTCGGTGTGCCATTGCTGGTTCGGCCCATTGGGGCGGAAGTTGTATTCGCCGCTTGAGGCCGTCGAGCGTTTCCAGCGCGATAACAGGTCCGCATCGCTCAAAACCCGGTAAACCGTGCTCTCCCCGACGCAGGCTGCTTCCGCATCGACCATCATCCAGGTAAGTTTTCGATAGCCGATCTTGGGGTACTGCAAGGCAAACTCGCAAATCGCGGCGCGCTCCTCGGGCAGCACTTCGTACACTCGGCACGGCTTTGCCGTCCGATCCGTAAGGCTCTCGCGGCTCTTCCACGCGTAGTAGACGCTGCGCGGCAGGCCCAGAGCAGCGAGCGTGCGATACACCCGCCACCCGGAGCGTCGTTTCGTTTGTTCCACAATCTGCATCACAGCCGCCTTCGTCTGCGCCGGTACACGATATAAATCGTCTAACCTCAAATCTTTTTTTTCAGCTCCAGGTTCTCCGCCGTGATCTCCGCGATCACCGCCCGCATCCGTTCCATCTCCGCCTTGTGGCGTGCCTCCGGATCGTCCTTACGCGGCGCGCGCTGCGCATCGCGTTTCAGCG
>JANYFY010000020.1 GCA_025359565.1 Gammaproteobacteria bacterium
TTTTAGTCCTGAGAACTGCATTTGTGGCGCGGACGATCGTCGCATTCCAGTAGATACCAAACGACGCTGAGGTTGCTATGGCCGCCAGGCTTCTGCGTACTGCTGCCTCGTCACTAAGCTTTCCGGCGCGACCGGTTGATGCGAACCAAGCGGCACCATTAGCGGGATCTACTCGTTGGAGTTGTACAGCGAGTGGCATTGGATCGCAAGACTCGACCAAAGTACAGGCGCTGATATTTAACCAGATCAGATCGCCACGTTCGGGTGCGGCGGCAATCGCCCGTGAGAGAAGTGCCAAACGTTCTGCCGGGGCACCCGGCCAATGACCCAACAGAGCGGCGGCTGCAAGGGAGTCGGCATCTCCGGCAGCTAGCAACGCCGTTGTCGTGCGTTGCATACTTCGCTCGAGCGCGGCTAACTACTCTAACCTCTTCAAGACTTTGCCTAGCGCGGTAGCAACCCCGCAAGCTCCTCGACGGTTAAATTGCGCCACTTACCCAAGCCCAACGCGCCCAAGTGAATATTCATAATGCGTACGCGCTGCAAGCGCTGTGCGCGGTAGCCCAACGCCGAACACATGCGGCGAATTTGACGATTAAGGCCCTGAGTCAAAATAATCCGAAAACTCGAATGAGTCACGCGCACGACCCGACACGGCTTGGTGAGCACCCCCATGATTTTCACACCGCTTTCCAACATCTCCAAACCCAGATCGGTGATGGGTCGATCCACGGTGACCACATATTCCTTTTCATGGTTATTTTCCGCCCTGAGTATCTCGTTAACGATATCGCCGTTATTGGTTAATAAAATCAATCCTTCCGAGTCTTTATCCAAGCGGCCCACAGGGAAAATACGCTCCGAATGTCCTACCAGATCAATAATATTACCCTCGACATGGGTTTCAGTTGTGCACGTAATACCGACCGGTTTATTCAGCGCGAGATAAATTTTTTGCGATACGTAAGTCAGCGATTTGCCGTCGACGCACACTTCATCACTCTCGCCCACTTGGGTCCCCAAAATCGCAAGCACGCCATTACACGTTACGCGCCCCGCTTCGATCCATTGATCGGCCTCGCGACGCGAACACATGCCAGTCTCGCTAATGTATTTATTCAATCGCATGGTTGCTGGTGGATTGCAGGTTGGCGCATTGCCGGGCATTCATTGTGGGCGGTTCAAGAATTCACGAATCAGTTTTACCTGGGTGCCGATATCCTCACCGTTCACTTGCAGTACCCAATGCTCATGTTTGAGCACTGTACTCGCAGCGTTGCCTGACAGTACCAAGCGCCGCACGAGTTCCGGACGCAGTTCGGATAATAGGCGCAGCACTTCGATGCCTTCGTCCAATCCCAGCAGATCAATTCGGCGTAAACGTAGATTGCCGACAAAATCCAATACCGCCGTAGCGGCCTCCGCCACGGTCGATTGCGGCGAAGGATCCGACTCGCCATATCCGGGTAAATCGGGCGCATACACTGAACGCTCTGCTGCCAACCCCTGCAGAATGGGCTCGAAACTACGGCCTGAACCTCGCTTCGCGTGCAGACACACCAGCGTGACCTGGTCATCAAATCCTCCCGTTCCCGGAAATGCGGTACGCACATGCAATTGACCAAACTGACAATCAAAGTACGCACGCCGTGTGCGCACGGCACTAGCGGACGATGCGGATAAAGGGACTTTCACTGGCCAACCTCCTACCAAATGTAGTTTTAATACTACAGATAATTTCGATCTTTTAAGAATATAGCTAGCATATTAGTAGCCTTAGGCGCAAAGTGTTGCTCAGACGCAAAGGGTGGGATAAGAAGACTGACCATCACAGCGGCGCTCAACGAACGCTGCGTGATACGGCATGGGGACCTCTAAAAGCCGGGCTAAGCCCGGCTTTTTCTTTAAGCGCACGCATTCGTTACGACACGCACTTACTAAGCACGCTCACGATCCACGATCCCATACCCGCGATAGTGTAAACCCGCCCATTCGCTCGCCAAAAACCACAGTTTCCACCAAGCGCGTACCATCCGCCGACAGCCGATAGCGCTGCTGTAAAATCGGATGCCCAGAATCTGAACCATTCGCTTCCACTAATAGAGTCTTTCCGACCCAACCACATGCCAACGCCCGATCGACATTCTCTGACGCTCGATGCGGATCATTGACAGACTTGTTGGAGTGCGCACGCCCTATGAGAGGGCCCTGGCAAACGCGCTTGGCCTCATCCGACACCAAGGTGACCCTCGCATCGACTTGCGTAATATCCAGATTTTTACCGGGCCAGCGCAATGCCGCACTCATAACAGCAATCGGCGGCATTGGAGCTGAACGCTCTAGTGCACGGGGGTCCGCATTGTCCGCTCGCCCCCCGCGACCGCGCCGCCCACGGCCGCCTTGGCCACCATTAGGATCGTTTGCAGTTTCGCTGGTCGCACCAATCTGTTTTCTAAGCAATCCAAACATGAGTTGCTGGGGGTCATCGCTGTCGGCCACATTCAAAATCCAATGGCCGTTGAAATCCACACTGCCCGGCAATACCTCGGGTGGCTCGGGC
This sequence comes from Gammaproteobacteria bacterium, assembly GCA_025359565.1. Taxonomy (GTDB): domain Bacteria; phylum Pseudomonadota; class Gammaproteobacteria; order Steroidobacterales; family Steroidobacteraceae; genus Bog-1198. The sequence goes on from JANYFY010000020.1 coordinate 2,561, forward strand.
GGGGTCGCGCAGCCTGCAAGCACGCTGAGGCCTAGCAAACACGAGCTCAAATTGACTAGTCTTCGCACCACACACCTCAAGATTTCAAAATCTTAAGGCACTAGAATACTCGTCGCGGGTCCTGCGCGCACAGCGAGATCAACGTAGCCGGAGCCCTGCCTCATCCTCACGGCACACTTTTATCCTGCCAGTCACAGGTTGGAAACTCACTCTGACAGCTTCAGCACGGCGCAGTATTTGGCTGCCGCAAATAGTTCGATCGTCCGCAAAATCCGCCTTAATCAAGTCCACTAGGGAGGCGCTTGGCGCATCGGTGGCAAGGGGCGGCAGAGCATGTGCAATGATACGCGCCTGCACTTCATCGCGTTTATTTCCGTTTCCCAACACGGCTCTTTTAAATCGGTCCAACACGCTCAACACCGAGCTTAAGGCATTATCAGTCGCATCCGACAGACGGCCGCTGTCGCCCAAAAAACGTAGGTGCAATAGCCCTCCAATCGCGCGACCCTCATCGTGTAAACAAATCGCCAACGCGCCGTGCAGCAGAGCGATCAACATAATGGGCTCGGCCGACACTTCGAAAGTGTCGGGTGCGACCAATACTGGGTTTTGTGGGACTATCACCCTCATCATGCTGCATCAATTGGCCGCTTCACACTGCCGAGCCAATCACGGTTTTGACGTTAGAATAGCCATGAGCTCATGCCCGGTGGTTATTGGAGATGACCTCAAGTTAGCCTTAAAATCATGAAGTTATGTATCAATACAATGCCATAGATCAACGATTGGTCGACGAACGCGTTGCACAATTCCGGGATCAGACCCGCCGTTTTTTAGACGGCCGCTTAAGCGAGGAAGAATTTCGACATTTGCGCCTGCGCAATGGCCTGTACATCCAAACTCACGCGCCGATGTTGCGCGTAGCCATTCCCTATGGATTATTGTCAGCGCGCCAATTGCGCGCGTTAGCGCATATCGCGAGGGTTTACGATCGCGGTTACGGGCACTTCACGACTCGCCAAAATATTCAGTACAACTGGCCTAAACTTGAGGAAGTACCCGATATTCTCGCTGAACTTGCAGCCGTAGAAATGCACGCCATTCAAACCAGCGGAAATTGTATCCGCAACACGACGTCCGATCATCTCGCGGGGGTAACGCCCAACGAATTGGAAGATCCGCGGCCTTGGTGCGAAATCATTCGCCAATGGTCAAGTTTTCATCCTGAATTTACTTATCTTCCCCGCAAATTCAAAATCGCGGTGACCGGGGCGCCGCAAGATCGTGCTGCTACGCTAGTACACGATATCGGCGTGCACATTGTGCGGGGGCCTTGCGGCGAACCCGGCTTTGAAATACTTGCGGGCGGCGGGCTGGGTCGCACTCCTATCATCGGCCAAGTGGTCCGCGCATTTTTACCACGCGAACACTTGCTCTCGTATCTTGAAGCAATCTTAAGGGTCTACAATCTCGAGGGCCGACGCGATAATCTCACTAAAGCACGTATCAAAATTCTGGTTCGTTCACTTGGCATTGACGAATTTACGCGCCGCGTTGAACGAGAGTGGGCGTTGATTTGCGACCCGCAAACGGCTAGCGCAAAGTCGGGCGACTCAAAATCGGGCGACTCAAGTTTGCGCATTGACGAGGCCATGATCGCGCGCATGCGTGATTTCTTTAAAGCTCCCGCGTATCGACCATTGCATGACAGCGAACCCGCCGTTAACCAAGTGACTGCTTTTCGTGCTTGGTATCGCTACAACACGGTCGCACATAAAATCGCCGGCTATCGCGCCGTGTATCTTTCCCTTAAGAAACCCCACATTGCGCCAGGCGACGCGACCGCCGATCAAATGGAGGCTATCGCAAATTTAGCCGATCGTTATAGTTTTGGCGAGGTCCGCGTCACGCACACGCAGAATTTATTACTTGCCGATGTCGAACAACAAGACACTCTTGAGCTTTGGCGAGCGCTCGATGCGCTGGGACTTGCGACTCCCAATATTGGCACCCTCACCGATATGATTTGTTGCCCCGGGTTAGATTTTTGTAGCCTCGCCAACGCCGGTTCCATCGATGTCGCGCATCAAATTAACGAGCGCTTCGATGACTACGACTATATCTACGATCTAGGGGAACTCGACATCAAGATGTCGGGCTGCATGAATGCCTGCGGCCATCACCATGTCGGTAATATTGGCATTCTCGGCGTCGATAAAGGCGGCCAAGAATGGTACCAAATCACTATTGGCGGATCAGCCGGCGCTGATGCATCACTGGGTACCGTTATTGGTCCCTCAGTTGCCAAGGCCGCCGTCCCCGAAACCATCGCACAGCTGCTGAGTGTGTATATCGAACAACGACAGGCCGACGAACGTTTTCTCGACACCGTACGCCGACTGGGCGTCAAGCCCTTCAAGGAAAGAGTGTATGCCACGCCTATTGCTGCGTGACCGCGTCGTCGTTAACGACGACTGGCAATATGGGGAAGAAGCCGCAGCTAGCGTCGCGAGCGCTGACGCGAGCGCCCCCGCCTCCCTTACAGCGCTGATCATTCCTTTCGAGCAATGGCTCAACGAACGCGACCGCTGGATCACCCACAGCGGCCCGTTAGGCGTGGTACTCGCACCCGCTCACCGAGTCGAACAGCTCGCTCCCGATCTTGCGCATTTTGCCCTCATCGGCGCACATTTTACCGGTCCCAGCGAAGGTCGCGGTTACACGCAAGCGCGGCAACTGCGCGAACAATGGCGTTTTAACGGCGAGCTGCGAGCTACTGGCCATGTGCGCCAAGACCAAGTTTTTTTTATGGCACGTTGCGGCTTCAATAGTTTTGAACTACCGGAGCAAGAACTTAAGGCCGCGCTTGCCGCGCTGGATATTTTTTCGGCGGCGTACCAAACTGCAAACGATACGGGACTCAAGGCACGACTAGGGCCGGCCCGGTGAGTCTTTATTTCAGGCTAATTTGGTTAATCATTACCGCGAGAAAGCGACCTTCAGTCCCGGCCCTCGGACCGAGTCGAGTGACACTAATCGTGCTGCCCAATGATCTAGATGCTCTTGGGCATATGAACAATGGTCGATTTCTATCGGTCATGGACCTCGGCCGAGTCGATCTATTGATACGCTCAGGGTTCTACGCCGTGGCGCGTAAGCGCGGCTGGTTTCCCCTGGTAGGTCGTGTCTCGATTGAGTACCGAAAACCGCTATTACCGTGGCAGCGTTATACCATCGAAACCACCACCATCGGTTGGGACGATCGTTGGTTCTACATACAACAAGTTTTTCTTTTACAGAACGAAGTCGCCGCCGTCGCGGGCGTGAAAGCGATGATCAGAAGTCCGCAAGGTGCCATATCCCCTGCCGACGCCCTCCTCGCCGTGGGAGGGCCAACAACCTCACCCGAAATTCCCGCAAGTTGGGCGCATCTGCGCGAGCGGCTCAGCGTTACGAATTAGGTGCATCGATGCACAAAAATACCTTGAAACTGTGTTGGCGGGTGGCCATGGTGGCCCTTCTTTTTGGTATCTAGGTACCGTGTGGTGGCAAACCCGCAGCGGCTGCTGACGATGCGCGGCATGCCACGGAGCTCAAACTGGCCACAGCACTCAAGCAAGTCTTAAGCCCACGAATCCAGGCTGACATCGCCGCACTAGTAGGCTTCGGCACACGCTCGACACTTTCCGCCTAGGATGCCGCTGCAATCGCTTCGGGGCGCGGAATTGGCGCGGCGCGCGATGGGATCAAGGCTCAGTTTGAAAAATACTCGGAAGACTGTGGCGGATGCCTTGACGTAAAGATTGATGCATTCACTCAAGCGGCTACCCCAAGAATTACGCACCCCACCCGCATTTCCAACGTGTACGCAATACTCCGGGGTACCGACCCCGTGGCGGCAAAGCGCATCGTTGTCGTGACCGGGCATTATGATTGTCGCAACAGCGATAACTTCGATACGGAACACGATGCGCCGGGTGCCAACGACGATGCCAGCGGTGTCACCGTGAGTCTCGAGTGCGCGCGAACAGCATTGGAATATTGTCGCAGTGCTCAACAACGACATTGTCGGTGGCAATCGTGTCCTTGAGCAAGATCCTAGCGTGGTGCGCGTGTTTTCCGAGGGTGCGCCGAGCGCAACGTCGCACGGTGCGAGCGGTAGGCGAGCATGGATTGCGCAGTCTTGCAGTGGTTCCGGAACCCAAACCCTGCCCGTTAGCCGCAAATCGACGCAAGCGATTCGGTCCCGGCGCTGGCCCCTTGATATGTACGGATATTAGCAATATTATCTTGATGAGATAATTTAGATAATTTGTGTATATATGGACCCCATCCTCAACCCTTTTTCGCCCGGTGCCGGCACGCCTCCACCCGAACTTGCGGGTCGTGAAGAGCTTCGTGCGCTGGTGCGAATATCCCTACAAAGACTTCGCTTGGGCCGTTACAGTAAAAGCATCCTGATGATCGGTCTGCGGGGGGTGGGGAAAACAGTTCTCCTAGATCGCATGCGGGACGATGCCGAAGCTTCGGGCATCCATACCATGAGGATCGAGGCACCAGAAGGCCGCTCTCTACCAGCACTTCTGGCTCCACAAATTCGCCAAGCTCTTCTGAGACTGTCGCGAAACGAGCAGGCGCGCGAGCTGGGACATCGTGCGTTGCGTGCTTTAAGCGGCTTCGCCAAAGCTCTGAAGTTCACATATGCCGATATCGAGGTAGGACTGGATTTCGATTCTGAAGCCGGCCTTGCTGACAACGGCGACCTTGAACACGATTTGCAAGCACTCCTAGAAGTGGTGGGACTCGCTGCTCAAAAAGGCGGCACTTCAATTGTCATGTTTATCGATGAACTCCAATACGTTAAGGAGATCGAACTCGCCGCGCTCATTACCGCTCTTCATCGTGCAGCTCAACGACAGTTACCCGTGACGCTCGTTGGAGCAGGGCTTCCGCAATTGCGCGGTCGCATGGGGCGCGCCAAGTCTTATGCGGAACGGCTCTTTGATTTTCCGGAGATCGGCCCTCTCGATGAGATTGAAGCAAAAATCGCTCTCTCAAAACCGCTCGAAGCACTCGGCGTCAAAGCCGATCCGGATGCGCTGCGGCAGATTGTTCGAGATACCCGCGGATATCCGTATTTTATTCAGGAGTGGGGCAAGCACGCCTGGGAAGTTGCCGATCGCTCTCCCATCACGCTCAAGGATGTAGTACAAGGCTCAGTCGAAGCCATCGCCGCTTTGGATGAGAGCTTTTTTCGCGTTCGTTTCGATCGCTTAACGCCCGTCGAGAAACGCTATCTGCGGGCTATGGCGGAGATTGGCCCCGGGCCACACCGGTCGGGAGATGTGGCAGAACAGCTTGGAAGAAAAGTTTCTTCCCTCGGCCCCACCCGCAATCAGCTAATTTCCAAGGGAATGATTTGGAGTCCCAGTCATGGCGACACGGCTTTCACGGTGCCGTTGTTCGACGAATTCATGCGCCGCATTTTGCCGGGGACAGATTGGCGCGACAGCTAAACCAAAGTTTTTCTGCGCCTACACTCAATAGTGGCAAGATGGTGGCACCGCGGTAGTGGGTGTCAGATGCTACCAATCGGGCAATCCCGATGAACCGCACTCTTTGCGGCACCTGCGCACCAGGCAGATGGAACGGTATAAGCAAAGTCCACGGTCGATCTCTTTCTCAAGCATCGGGTGCATGACGATTCTGTGGCGCGCTAAATGACGAGTATCAGACATATGTTGGCGGTCTTGGGCCCGGTTTGGAGTCATTCAAATGAACGGTCGGCCAACAGCGGCAGTTTATAGTAGTGATGTAAACGCCCGTTACCTGACATTCGCGGCTTGCGGTGGGTCAACTACGGTATTATTTACCGAAGGTTAAACCACGGAAGGGTTCGTCTCTTGAAACGTATTTTATTCCTAGGATCGCTATTAGCACTTTCCTCCGCCGTCTCTATTGCAAACTCGGATACGCGCGAAGGTCTGATTAGCCAGATCGTATCTCAGTACGTCGCAACAACGATGTTCGCCACCGATTCGCCGGTGGTGAGTTCGATGTTACAACCGGCAATGACGGCAAACCCCGGCGTTTCGACGGAGACTTGGCAAAGCGTGAAAACGGAAACAGCCGCAGCGGTGACGAAAATGTTAACCGACAAAGGCAGCACAATGGATGTGCTCATTCGGAGTTCGTTAGACTCGCTTTCCGACAAAGAGATGAAAGTTCTGAGTCAGGTGCTAAGCGAACCTTCATATAAAAAGTTTCAGGCTGCGATGTCGGGACCGGCCGCACAGCAACAGCTACAAGCGGGGATGGCCAAAGCTGGCATGCAGTTAGGGGCATTGATCAATACTGTCCTTGCCAGTCACCATCTAAACGAAGTGCACTAGAGCGGACAAGGAACGCAAATGCGAACCTCAATCTGCAAGGTAGGGGCAGGAAAATACCATCCAAACACAGTGTCGCGCTTATTTTCTGTGGTTGTCGGGACTGCATGCCTTGGCGCGTGTTATTTCGCGAATCAACCAGCATTCGAATCATCTGTGAAAAAGAAGGTTTCTATCGGTATGCCGATGGCGACCGCCACGAAGAACCTAGAAGCGATAGGTCTCACTTGTAGTGCGGGCAACCCTGCGGATTGTTCGCGAGTTCGCCAGCGCCTCTGGCCGTCAAGCTGTATTGAACGAGTGAATATATCGGTGTCTAACAACAATACCGTCGAGCAGTTGGATATTCGTCCAATATTGTGCGCAGGATTGTGACGGCAATTCCAAAAAGAAACCGTCTGCCGTGAAGCGGTCGTTCCCAGCAGGCAGCACGGGGTCGGATTGCGGCATCGGTGTACGAGCCGCGGGTGGCATCTGCGCCGCAACCCTCAGCTCGATTTATGGGTCAATAGCGTAATTAGGCCTATATTCAAACATTGCCGGTCACTTCTGGGTCCGCGCCGGCCTTGATTGCAGAAGTTAACTGTCCAAACGGTCGAGTCTTGCTGCAGCAGGCTGCTCCAAAGCTGACACTCGCGAGAGGCAGGTCAGGGTCAAGAACAGGCGTAGCACGCTGCATCAAGGATATTTGACGCGCTTGCCTTCAAACTGAGCGGGAGTGACGGGACCAGCGGTTAAGTTGCCGGCGGCGGCGTACGAGCGCACGGTTTCCATGCCGGTATAGGAAGAGACCGAGCCGAAGAAATTCGCTCAATTTTTTCATCGGTGTTCAATCTCCATTGATGCTTTGTAGCGCAGACCAGATCCTACCCTGAAAAACATCAGGTGTAACTTCCGTCAGCTGCCACTCGCGATAAGTCAACCAAGTGGCGCTCCTTTGTTGTGGAGGGACTGCCGGTTCAATAGGGGCGCCCGGAAGCCGTCATTGGTGGGCAATCGCAGAGGGTCACGACGGGCGATTCGCTGATGCGTCCACGAGCTACCTTATCGGATGCGCAGGTCCAATTGCTCGGTTATGACGAGCGTGTGAGCCTCGCTAGCAGACTCGAAGATGAAGGTGCCAGGTTTCACGTTACCGTACTCGAGTGACTGCTCCACAACGCCACTCTGCGGCGTATTCCCACAGCATCGATCAGATGTGCTCCATAAATCCTGGATTTGCCAAAACCACAGACGTCTCAATTTGCCGCGCGGGTATGGTCCAATAAGAATTTAGCAGAGCGACTTTTTGATCGGGTGACACCAGAACGAAGCCATGGCGTTGATAGAATTGGACTGCCCATGTAGCAGCCGCCCAGGTCCCTACCAGCATACGTCGCGTAGTCAGTGAGCGAATATGCGCGATGAGCGCCGCACCTACCCCGTGGCGCTGGCTCCCTGGGCGGACGTAGGCGTGTCGAATGAGATCGACATCGCGAACGGGCTGGATACCCATCACCCCTACTACTCCGGCGTCGCTCTCATAGGCCCAAAAGGCTACCCCCAAAGAAATTTCTAAATCGAGATCGTGTGCGCCCATATAGGGATCGTGCCATCGATCCGCAGGTATTACACCGCGGTACGCTTCTGCCGCGGCATTAATAATTTCGGCAATTATTTCGCGGTCGTTCCCACAACAAGGTCGAATTGTGTACATCGAAGCTACTCCCATTCTGCAAAGTGCCGAGTCTGCCATGTCGCAGTCCCGGCGATCTTGAACAAAATTGCAGCGTTCTATGCTCTGCGCGAACCGTACCGCGCGGGTGTAACCCCAAACTGGCGGACAAATGCTCGAGTCAGGTGACTTTGGTCAGAAAATCCGGCGGACTAAAGTACCGAGTCTGCCATGTCGCAGCCTCCTGCTACCTCGCGCAGGGCTGTTTGCACGCGGCCGTATTCCTGTCTTGCGGCACCTACCAGCGCGGCAGCGGTGTCTAAGCTGCCGCTGCGACCCAATGCTTCTATGGCGGCACACTGGGTGGCCAATAGACTTGCCCCCATATTGAAACTACTCGACTTTAAGCCGTGCGCTGCCCTCCAGAGAGCGACGCTGTCAGACGCCTCTAAGGCAGATGACATTTGCGTGAGGCGATTCGGTGAATCCACCAAGTATAAAGTCGTCAATTTTCGCATCAATTCTGGATCTAGACTCTGAATCGATGCAATGACTTTGGAATCCAAACAAGTCTGTGCCTGGCGCGGGATGGGTGATGAGCGAATCCAGCGTCGTACTATCGTATAGAGCGCAGCCTGGGTGTAAGGTTTAGGTAAGTAATCATCCATGCCCGCTAACAAGCATCGATCACGATCGCCCGACATTGCATTGGCGGTAATAGCCACAATAGGCACGCGGTCGGTCATAGACTGAGTGCGTTCGTAGTCTCTAATGAGGCGAGTCGCCTCAAATCCATCCATGTTCGCCATGTGGCAATCCATGAGCACAAGATCGAAAGGGCGCTCCTTGACGGCAACGACCGCCTCAAGGCCGTCGGCGACCACGGTGGTTTGAACGCCAATTTGGCTTAACATGGCCACGGCTAACTCTTGGTTGACCGGATTATCCTCGGCTATCAGTATGTGCCCCGAGACGGACTCATGATGTGGGTCAGATTGATGCCCGACAACCGTACTCGTTCGTGCATCCCCTTGCGCCGCCGACTCTTCCCCGAATAGGACGCTCTCAATGGCGTTTAATAAATCCGCCCGCCGCGCCGGTTTGGTCAAATAGCATTTGATATCGTGACCCCGACGAAAAGATTCATCGTCAGTGAGGGTAACCGAACTGAGCATAATCAGATTAGTAACGGATAGACTCGAATCCGCTTTAATGGCTCTAGCCAAACTCACGCCATCCATTTGCGGCATATGCTGATCCAAGATGGCTAAGGCAAAAGGCTTACCCATTTCCAATGCAGCGGCTAATAACGTTAATGCCTCGGCACCATTCTCGCAGCCCACACAATGGATGTTCCACTCGGTTAACTGCGCTTGCAGAATCTCACGATTCAGTGCGCTGTCGTCGACGACCAATATCGCTAAATCACGTAATTTTTTCGACACATCGAGAACGCTTCGAGCCGAGGCATCTTGCTTATCAAACATGACCTCAATCGCAAAAGTAGATCCTTGCTTGAGGTGACTTTGAACGCTAATGGTGCCCTTCATGAGCGACACTAACTGCTTCACGATGGCCAGGCCAAGACCGGTGCCACCAAACTGTCGAGTCGTCGACGTGTCGGCCTGAGAAAATGCGTCAAATATTTTTTCTTTATTCTCCTCGCTCATCCCTATACCGGTGTCTTGGACCTCAATCCGTAACATGGCCTCGTGGTGATCTTCGCGAAGTAACGAAACTGTTACCGAAATATGTCCTTGACGAGTAAATTTGACCGCATTGCCCAACAGGTTGGTGAATATTTGCCGCAACCTAACCGGATCGCCTCGCAATGCGATGGGGAGATCGCCGGGAATTCGGCAGGCCAGCTCCAGACCTTTTGTTTGGGCCGCGTGAGCGAATATGCTACATACATCTTCAATTATTTGTCGCAAATCGAAATTGATCCGCTCTAACTCGACCTTGCCAGCCTCAATCTTCGAAAAATCGAGAATATTATTAATGATCTCCAGCAACTGTTCGCCAGATTGGTAGACAGAGTCAACGAAACGTCGCTGTGTATCGGTCAGCATGGTGCTGCGTAGCAACTCAGTCATCCCAAGTACGCCATTCATCGGAGTGCGTATTTCATGGCTCATGGTGGCCAAAAATTCACTCTTGATGCGACTTGCAGCTTCGGCGCGATCGCGCTCACGGCGCAAGCGGGCGCGCAGCGAGGTGATAAATCCGCCCATAACTGAAAACCAACATAACACAGCCGCCAATAAAATTAGATTCATGACCTCGAGTCGTAGGTCGAATTCGGCCGGGTAATTCATTCTACGTAAGGCGATGACAAAACCTGCGGATAGTATGATGACCAAGCTCAACCTCAATAAAACGGCCGTTCCGAATTGCAGTACGCCGAACAGGAACGACACCATATAAATAAGGAAAAATGCTGATCGCGCGCTGCCAGAGAAATACAACAAACAACTAGTGGCAATCACGGAAGCCAGAATTTGCGGTAGCGTCAAACTGGGATTCGCAAACCGCATGTTCAGACCCGTGCGAAACATAATTAGGAAACAGACGCTTATAGAGCTGATCAAGGCACTCATGCCAATCAATACCGGCGCTGTAATGTGACCAAATAGCCAGCCCGTAAATATTAGTAAAATAACAAAAAGGGAGCTTACCGCACCCATAAGATGACGCATCATGCGAACGCGCTGTAGGTGGTCGATTGGTTGATCTCGAAACAACCAATTTACTAATTCTGCTAACTTGCGTTCGGCTCTACTCGCACGAGTATTGGGAACTTCTTGTACTTTCATGCATTAAATCTCTAGAACAGAAATGTAAATCTATCCAAAAAATGTCAACCCGGCGCGGACATAACGCACGCTAAGCGCATTCGAAAGTTAAGCCGGTCCAGATTATGTTAAAAATATGGATCCAATCCCAAACTGGTCTAAGCGTCACAGCAGCCCGTCCAAAATGGTGCAACATACTCAATATTCGAGCACATGACTTTTTGAAGTGAACGTGGAAAAAGCAAACATATTGGTCGCGGATGATGATCTAACGACGTTAGTGCTGATGCGGGCGACGCTTGAGCGCGGTGGCTATGTTGTAGACACAGTAGAGAACGGCATTGCAGCTATGCGTCAGTTTCGTGCTGGCCAATATGATTTGGTGATGCTGGACATTGATATGCCCGATATCAGTGGGCTGGAAGTGTGCAAGGAATTGCGTCACCTCGCTGGGCAGGCGTTACCGATCGTCATGGTCACTGGGATGGATGCATGGGTTTCGGTGGATGCAGCCTATCGGGCGGGCGCTACCGATTTCCTCGCGAAACCTATCAATTGGGCCTTAATTGAGCATCGCGTAAAATATTTGCTGCGTAGCTATCAGAATTTTTTAGATCTTACAGCCGCCGAGGAACGCAACGCAGCCATCATTCGCGCGTTGCCGGACCTTTTGTTTGAAGTTGATGAACATGGACGATATGTCGTTTATCACCCGCCGCGCTCTGATCAACAAATGTCTCCGACTGATAGCCCAGTTGGCAAATCAATCTATGAAGTATTGCCGAAGGATGCAGCCACGATTTGCGCGGACGCCATGCGCGAAGCGGCTCTGCACGGCTTGTCGGTCGGCAGGGAAATTAACATCCGGACCATGAAGGGTCCTTTTTGGTATGAATTGTCGGTATCACCAAAAACCAAAGCTTCTATAAGTGGTAAGAGTGTCGGTCAAAATAATGAACAGACTTTTATCATCTTGGCGCGCGACATCACCGCTCGTCGAGCTGCCGAAGAACCGGATTCGGCACTTAGCCTACTTTGATGCGCTGACGGGTCTGCCCAACCGCGAACATTTTCACGAAAAAATAGAGCGTGCCATTGCGTCCGCCGAGCAGGGGCACGGCAAGGTCGCATTATTTTGCATCGATTTGGATAATTTTAAACGCATTAATGACACCCTCGGACATGGGATCGGAGATGTGCTTTTGCAATCGGTCGCTGCCAGACTGCGCGCCGCGCTGCATGAGCGCTCTGATTATGTATTGTCACGGTTCGGCGGTGACGAATTCATGATGTTAATACCCGACGTGTCGGGATCAGCTGAGGCAAAAGACTTCGTCGAACGCGTAGTTCGGGCGGTAAGTGCACCCATGAAATTGCAGCAGCACGATGTTTTAGTAACACCGAGTGTGGGCATTGCAATCTATCCAGATAGTGGAAAAAATGCCGATACTTTATTTAAAAATGCCGATCTGGCGATGTTTTTTTCCAAGCGGCAGGGTCCCGGGATTAGTACGCTATTTGATCTAGCGATGAATACATCAGCCTTGAAGCGACTGACCATTGAGGAAAATCTTCGAAACGCCGTTTCGAACGGCGAATTGACGCTCGTGTTTCAGCCACAGTTCAATTTGAATAACGGATGTCTGGACGGTTTAGAAGCACTGTTACGGTGGCGAAGCATTGAATTAGAAATGGTGCCGGTAGCGGAATTTATTCAGGTCGCTGAAGAATCCGGATTAATTTTCTCAATCGGTGAATGGGTGTTACGTGCCGCCTGTAGTCAGGCGAAGGCGTGGCTCGACGCAGGTATGCTGCTAAAGCGCATGGCGGTCAATGTATCGGGAAGACAGCTGTCGCAACGTCAGTTCCCAACTTTGGTCAGGGATATACTACGTGAGACAGGTCTGCCAGCAGCGGTACTCGAGATCGAAATTACCGAGACGGCCATAATGGACAATGATACTTGGAGCAACCAGGTATTGGCAGAGCTGCGAGCGATTGGTGTCGCTATCGCGATTGACGATTTCGGCACGGGTTTTTCCAGTTTCAGTCGGCTGCGTGAATTCCCAATTGATCGACTCAAGATCGATCGCTCGTTTATTTGCAATGCACACAATTCGAGCGATGACCGTGCCATTGTCGTAGCCATCATCGCGATGGCAAAAACGCTGCAAATTGAGGTGGTAGCGGAAGGTGTTGAGGAAATCGCACAAATGATGCTGCTGCAAGACGAAGAATGTACCTCGGCGCAGGGCTACCTGCTCGGCATGCCACTACCGGCTTCGGAGACTTTGCAATTGCTCAATCGAATTCGGCTCAGTAGCGATAGTTCACGATCCCAGAGGCTGCTACGGCTAGTGTTGCCAAGTGCGGTCGCTTAGCACTCGCGTCGGTTTGCACTCATATTTTCCGTTAGGATTTAATGGTAAAATTTGAAGTGGTACGCCGCTGGTCCGCATGCTAGCGTAGGCGCAGCGCAAATTAGGGGGTGGTATTGCATGCGTATAGATTCCACTAAGTCGATTTCGCGGCGGCGATTATTGACCATGATTGGATTGAGCGCCGGTAGCACGAAGATGTACCAGGCGATGCAAAGTCTCGGCTTTGCAGCTGAAACTAGGTACTTAAGGATTTCGAGCGGCTACTGCCTGAACTCGCAATCGACGATGGTGTCTGGAGTGCTGCCTTTGATCTGGCACGGCGTGCCCGTTCCGCCGGTATCTTGGTCCCGGCGGCTAACATGTTGATCGCTGCCTGCGCCCGACACCACGAAGTCGAACTCGAACACGCTGACTCGGATTTCTTGCAACTCGAAAAGCTTTACTAAAAAGGCGTGCTGTTATGCAAAGCAGGAAATCGAGTATCGGGTCTTTGCATGAGCGCGATGCCCGAGTCATTGCCAACATCGCACGGCTGCGGTTCTCGCCGCTGTGCCTCGTGGGAGGACGTGGCAATCACTTGATTGAAGAAGGCGGACGGTCGCTTCTCGATCTGTCGGCCTCATTCGGGCCCGCCATTGCAGGCTACAGTCATCCGGCAATCATCGCAGCGGTGACCAGGGCGTGTGCGAGTATGGCAGGCACCGGTTTGTTATCGCATCCGAATGAAAATGCCGTCGCGCTCGCCGAGGATTTATTGCGACTCACACCGGGTGGCGGTGATCGACGGGTGTGGTTCGGACATTCCGGTTCGGATGCTAATGATTGCGCGCTGCGTGTAGTCCAAGCGGCAACCGGCCGATCACGTTTTATTTCCTTTATCGGTTCCTATCACGGCAATTTGTCGGGATCGATGAGCATCAGTGGGCACCCCGCAATGACCCATACTTTACCACGCGCGGGATTGGTGTTGCTCCCCTACCCAGACCCCTATCGTTGCGCCTTCAGCGCAGACGATGTTCTAAGATTGCTGGATTTTCAATTTGCCACGAGCTGTCCGCCGCATCAGGTCGCGGCTATTTTCATCGAGCCACTCATGGCGGACGGCGGCCTGATCGTCCCACCGCCAGGGTTTCTCTTAGCTATTCAACAGCGCTGCCGACGACACGGGATCCAGGTCATTGTCGATGAAGTGAAAGTGGGTCTCGCGCGCAGCGGCGCAATACATTGTTTCCAACACGAAGGCTTAGAGCCTGATCTAATAGTTTTCGGCAAAGCGCTGGGCGGTGGGCTACCTCTCTCAGCGGTGATCGGACCCAAACACATTATGGATCATGCGCCGGCCTTTGCCTTGCAGACCACTGCAGGTAACCCGATCGCAACGGCTGCCGGTCGCGCGGTGCTGCAAATCATTGCCGACGAAGGATTAGTTGAGCGGGCGAATCGTGTGGGTGGGATTTTGGCGAAGGGAATGCGCGCTTTGGGTGCAAAGCATTCTATTGTGGGTGAAGTACGTGGCCGCGGCCTTGCTGTGGGGGTGGATCTGGTGACTGATCGGGTGACACGCGAAGCGGTGCCGGTGATGACCACGGCGAAAGTGATTTATCGTGCTTATCAGCTTGGAGCGGTGTTTTTTTATGTCGGCATGCGTGGCAATGTGCTGGAATTGACACCACCGCTGACCTTGAGCGCAGCCGAGGCTGAGGAAGGCATCGCGATCATCGATCAGTCTCTGGCTGATGTGAGCAACGGTCTGGTATCCGATGCCGACGTAGCGCCCTTTATGATGTGGTGAGACTAGGAGTTCTATGGGAAATTTGGTCGCGCGCTTGAGTTTGCCAGAAGCCATTGGATTGTCCCTGTCCATTACTTCTCCGACCGTCACGGCTGCTTTTAATATCGCGCTAGTGGTGCAATACGCGGGCCCGGCGGCACCGCTGACATTTGCCATTGGCATGGTCGCGATGGTGTTGGTAGCGCTTTCCTTCATTGCCTTTACCCACCGGGTTGCGCACGCCGGATCGGCGTATGCCTATATTGCGCACACGTTCGGGCGACGAGCGGGCTTCGTGGCCGGCAGCGCTTTGCTGTTGACCTATATTGGTTTTACAACAGGATTTGCGGCGTTGGTCGGTAGCTTTACCAGCGCAGCGCTGAGTGGTTTTTCTATTGACATCGGCGCGGGATGGATCGCTATTGCAAGCGCCTCAGTGCTGTTGGCCTGGTGGCTGGCCTATCGGGACATGAAGCTCGCCGGGCGACTCATGTTGGGATTAGAAGCCGCGGCGATATTCGCGATAGTCGGATTGTGTTTCAGCATTCTGCGCAATGTTCACCCGGGTGCCTCACAAATCATAGCCAGTTTTAAGCCGTCCGCGAATTATCACGGATGGTCAGGTTTGGGCTTCGGCATGGTGTTCAGCATCTTAAGTTTTGGCGGATTCGAGGGAGCGGCGACCCTTGGCGAAGAAACTATCAACCCTCGGCGTAACATTCCAATCGCGTTGCTCAGCACGGTCATTGGCTCAGGTATATTTTTCGTGTTCGTCGCTTACTGCGAAGTCATTGGTTTCGGGCCAGATGGCATCAAGGATCTGGCCAAATCCCAGGCGCCGCTGAATGATCTAGCCCTTCACTATGCCTCGCCACGTTTGGCGATAGCACTCGATCTGGCCGCCGCCGCCAGTTGTTTTTCCGGCATGATCGGCGGTATCTCCGCGGCGGGGCGAATTCTCTTTGCGTTATCGCGCGGTGGACTTTCGCCTAGGCTCGCCAAGGTGCATGAAGTACACGGCACCCCCGCGCTGTCGGTCACCGTAGCCGCTATTTTGATTGCCGTTCCATTTCTGTTGTGGGCACCCTTTGCCGGTTCAGGCAATTACTACAGCTATACGAGCACCATCGGTGTGCTTGCGCTGATTCTGATCTATATTGCGGTTGGCGCGGCGGAAACGCTTGAAGCCTGGCGCGAGCACAAGCCGTGGTGGTCCGTGGCCTGTTTTTTCGGTCCGATTGTGTTGCTCGTAGTCCTTTACTGCAACCTATATCCAGTGCCCGCGTATCCCAACAATCTTTGGCCGTATGTGGCATTCGCGTGGGTGATCAGTGCATGGATATTGATTCGACTACGGCCTAGCGTGAGTGGCGTAGCGCCGAGTGTAAGTGTGCTGTAGGAAACACTATTTTTTCTAAGTTTTGATCAATTCACAATTCCTAGTACTACGTCACTTCTTATCGCCTGGCATTTACCTATACGATGGAGACGGCCATATAGGAAGTCAAACATGCAAGCAATGTCTGCGGGACCTCTGGTAGCTGTTAGTTCTCTAAGGGAATTTTTCCGTGATGCCTTTCACGCGGCCGGTGTTCACCAACGCCTCGATATTGGCGAACAAGTTGAACAATATATTGTTAACTTGCTCACGGTCTTCTCGCGTGCCGAGGCTTTATACGAACCCACACCATCCGGTCCAAAAATCAAACCGTTAGCGCATATGTTGGCTGAGGCTATGGATGCACCCACTAAAATCGCACGCCAGCGCAGCCTACAACGATTGGGAGATGTATCACTATTTATTGCCGGATTTTTTCCACGCAGTTTCGCGCGTTGCTTGATCGACGTCGACTATCACATTGCTATGGGCGGCGGCGCTTACGGATCGCTCGCCGATACTATGCAGCGTTCTGGCCCTTGTATAGCAGCGGTCTACGCCGAATTGGCCAAGAAATTTCAGAAATTGGTTGATGCGCTCAACGAAGTGAGCGAAATGTCGTATTGTCACACCGACATCGACATTTTACGTCAATATGAAATTTGGCTGAAAACTGGCAGCAAAAGATCACTTGGAATATTGGCAACACTCGGCATACAACCGGTCCACCAAGCTGGCTCGCGGCATCAGCATTGAAAACCATGGTATTGCAAGGCCTTCAGTCATTGCTCGCGCGGCTTTATGATATTAATTTAGACCACAATGTGCACGATTTCTTGCTAACGGATCGTCGCGTATTAATGGAATTAAAGAGCAATGACTCTCAAGATGCGTGCGACGAAGAATTGTTGTTAGCAGAAACTGCAGACGGAGTCGGTGTGACCCTATACCTCGATAAGAGGTTGTTGCGACGACTTGAACAGGGAAATCCTCTTAGAACCCTGACGGAAAAGAATCTATCGGACTATTGTGCCGCCCTGGAAGGAGTTAGCCATTTTGTCTATTCGACCTGGCGACTAAATAGCGATGCGCCGGTTTCATTGCTTGAGTTAGAAACTCAAGCCGAGGTGGATAAATTTGCCGCTACGGTCTTTTTGGTAGCAGGTCAACAGGGCGGAGAGTATCCCCGTCACGTTCATGCAAGACTTTTTGACCGAGTACGATTTGACGAGCGACTTGACCCCGAGCAATTTCACCGCTATCGCACGGCTCATCGTTGCGCAGCCCGTTACTGTCAAGACCTGGAGCGCCGATTCGTAAAACGCGGGCAGTTGCATATCGAAGCGTTGTTGCGTGAACTGCGGAAATTTTACCGCTTGGGATGCACAGCGAAGTTGCGTTACGCAGCGGCTTGACGCGCCGCCGTCGTAACACGCTTCGCCTTAGAACTTATAGTTGATTTGCATACCGACGGTGCGTGGCTGGTTGGTTGCATAGCGTACTAACTGCGGAATATTAAATTGAAAACTGGTGTTATTGGCTGACGTTAACGCAACCTTGTTGGTGAGATTATCGACAAACAAATTAGCCGACCAATTATCGTGAGCGAGGTTAACCCGCACGTTAGCAATGCTATAAGAAGGTAAGTGATAATCGAAATAATAGGCTACATCGTGTGATGTGCCCGTGTAGGAGTCATCCAGACGAGCCGTGAGGTAGTAATCATTCATGATTGTCGTCGAGTAGATCACAGCGAGACTTGCCGTATCTTTAACAACGTTCATGATTGGCACGGTGCAGTTCGTCTTAGCGGCACACGCAGGCGTACCAGCGGGTGTTGAGACGCCATTAGTTAGGTATTGGACATAGGCATCGTTGGGATGCGTGATTTTAGAGTCCGTCCAAGCGCCAGTGAAAGTAACCGTCCAGGAGTCAGACAGCTTGGCATTGACTTCGATTTCAGGGCCAAAAGCACGACCATTACCGGCATTATTGTAGTACTGATATCCGCAGGTCAGGGTGAATACTTGCTGAACTCCGTTCCATTTTATGTAATAAAGATCGCTGTTGATTGTGAGCCAATTGCCGAAGGCCTTCGCCTTCTCGCCCACCTCATAATTCCAAACTGAATCGGGACCGAATGAAAGTGCACCAGGCGTACAGAAGGGATATTGCTCTTTTGGCGGAAGAATCTGATTTGCGCCGCCAGGACGGAACCCTTTGGCAACGGCCGCATATATGTTTAGTGCTTTGCTTGGCTCATAAGATAAGTTTATGCGAGGATTAAAGCCTTTGTCAGAGGCCGTGGTCACTTGAGGCACCACCGAATCACGCGAGAAATAGGGCCCGTCTAGCCCCCAGGACGATTCGTGCTGCACACTGTTATATTTGTACCAGCGCAGCCCAGCAGCAAGCTTCCACTGATCCGTAATGGCATACGAACCATCCGCAAATAAAGCGGTTTGTTTTACGGTGTAAGGATTATAAGACGTAAAATAGGATCCATCTGGAATATAAGGCACTACACCCGCGGCGTTAGTAATAGCGCCTAGCTGGGTTTGAGTGGCGACCGCCGGATTGCTGCTTTCTTCCTGCCAGACGGAGTTAAGACTACTGTAAAATGCGCCAGCGACCCAATGTAGCGGGCCACCCTCATGCGAGGTCAAGCGAATTTCCTGAGTAAACTGTCGTGACGGGTCTACTTCCGAATAAGGCACCGCGACAAACAGGCCGGGAATTTGATTGGTCAAATAGAGGGACGTTGAGGCATCTTGGGTTTGCCAACTAAGTCGATCGAAATACGAGCTTGCGCTCGTAAGATCCGCGAACCCTAAGTTTGCGTTCAAGGTCAGCCCATAGATATGCACATCGTCGTGCACACCTTCACGGAACGAAAACGCCGAATAGTGCGCGTTGTAGACAGGACCAGGATCAGCAGTACCGCTAGGTGTACTATCCAGTAGATCGTAGCCGCCAAGCGCCATGTGTTGGGTCATCGCTGTAGCAAGAATGGAAAAATCATCATTCGGCTGAAACAATAGAATTGCGCGACCACTTGTTAGCCTTTCATCGTTTGCCTTTCGGATGACACTCTGCACAGGCGTATGCGCTAAATCGCCCAATGGGGCGCCGATTGTAGCGGGAAACGCTGCGCCCAAGTTTACTTGGTCAATCCAACCACTACGATGCAGATCGCTCGCGACAAAGCGCAGAGCCAGTGTCTGACCAATGGGCAAGTTCAGCATTAAATCGCCGCTGTAGTTACCGCCGCCTCCTGAAGTATTTGATAGCGCCCCCCTCACCGAACCCTCAAAAGTGTTTAACTTGGGTTTATTAGTGATGACCTTAATCGTTCCGCCCATCGATCCAGAACCGTACAAGGTCCCTTGCGGTCCGCGCAAAACTTCCACTCGCTCGACATCATATAGATTGGGATCGATCACGACCTTACCGGATTGCGACAAGGCCGGAGGCGACAGCGGGATTTCGTCCAAATAGAAACCCACAGTGGGGGCGGCACCCCCGTTCGACGCCAGACCACGGGCCTCGTATTCTGTGAGTCCAGGCCCTGCAGAGCGCATTGATAATCCAGGAACGTCGTGCGCCAGCGTCTCAATGGTAGTAATACCCGCCGCAGCCAATTGATCACCGCTTAACGCGGAAATACTAATCGGCGTATCTTGAATAGTCGACTTAAACTTTTCAGCGGTAACAACGATCTCGGCAAGACCGTTATCTGCAGACGCAGGCGGCAGTGCGTCGGCAGCCGCAGCCCCTTGAGCGAAGCACAGAGCGGACACAAGGCCGGCACATATTAATTTGATGATTCGCATTGACCCACCCTTAATTATTATCATCGAAATAGAACCAACAAGAACATAGCATAAGTCTCCCACTAGCGCTCATCTGTGGTTGCATAAGCACCACAGTGTTAGTTATAAGGAACCCTTAAGGGCCGAGACCTACGCTTATTTCGAATCATCCAAACCACTGATGTAGACGGCCAAATTCTCAATATCTGCATCACTAAGATTCTTAGCGGTTTCGGCCATCAACGCCGCATACGTACCGGTACGACGCCCGTTTTTATAGGCTTGGAGTGCGTTCACTATATATTTGCGATTCTGCCCGGCAATCTTCGGGTACTCTGGAAGCGCGCCAGATCGACCGTCTCCGCCATGACACGGCGCACAGACTCCAAATTTTAACTGGCCCTGATCCTGGCTTGGTGGGGCAACCGAGTTGGCAGCGACAACCTTAACTCCAACGTACGCAGACGCAACGACTAAACAGAAAAAAATAGTCCCCGATCGCCCCAACGCGAACGTCTTCGCTTGCGCTTTTTGCATCGTATTCATGGTGACCACTCGAGAACAGTTGCACTAGGGATGAGGCCCGCGGCTAACATCGATTCAATCAATTCTTTGCGCCGGATACGTGGCGTGATTGAAACTTGCCGCAACACAGCCACTTCCGCACCTGTATAGTCCTTAAAATCAGCTGGGAGTTGTTTGGCACTATAAAGCTTAAGTAACCAATTGAGCATAGCCGCAAGGTCCGCGTCGCTGATGGCGGACATCGCAACGCCCGGAACCTGGGCAATATAGGCGCGTCCCTCGGCACTTCGTGCGTAATAGCCGATGCGGTTGACCAACGTAGGGAATTCGGCGGATGATCTCCCTGAATGCCCGTGGCAAGCAGCGCAGTTGAGAGCATACAACGTGGCCGACTTAGAAAAATGCACTACGTGCGTTCGCGTCTGTGCACTTACAGGAGTTACGCCCACTAACAATAGGATCAGAAGTCCAAGCTGCCCAGCGGTCAGGTAGTTGCCAGACACGGCTTTAGTTGGCCAAACCCACCAAGGCGGCGCTGGAACAGTGGTACACCATACTCGATGACCCAAAACACCAAATGATGTCGTTATTTAATTGTGGTCTATAGCTCGGCATATCTCCTTCCTGTCCAAGACAAGCACAACGTCCACAAGAGTCAGTGCCACAACAATCCCGGTAGGCAATAAGATAAGTTTTTCGATCGTCTGGATTGATGCACGAGCCGATCCAAGAGGTAGGTGATGGAGTAGTTCCAGGCGGACAAGTGCTGGGCCCTCCGCCGCAACACGCGCACAGGTAACCATCACTGGCACAATAGCGCCAATAATTGCATTGTGCAGGATCCTTGGTCTGCGCCGTTCTTGCAAATCGCGAACTCAATTCGGCCGCCTGAGCGCGCCGATACACCGGAAGCAATGGTAAAGCGACAGTAGCTACCATCATCCTCCCCAGCGTTGCAACCATTGATCGCCTTGAAATGCGCTGCGCGCTCCAGCGCGAACTGGATTCAAAAAAACAATCAAACACATTCTTTGATACAAACTTCATGACAGAGATTCCCCCTGCAATGCACCGCGGACTTTAAGGTAAGCCTGAATCGATCCGTACCCGATTTCTTCGGCAACCACCAAACTCTCCAGATGTTCACGCGAATTGACCAACCCTTTAGCGCGGATAATGCCATCCCGGTCAATTAACACTGCATACGGCAATTTTCCCACTTGGAATGCCATTCCGATTTCGGGACCCAACACATAGGGCAACGCCTGCAAACCTTCCGCATCGATCATTTTCAGCTGCTCGTCGCGCTCGCCATCACCCACCAAAATGACAGCCAGGTTTTCTCTTTTTGAAAAAGACTTAGCAATCGGCAGTAATTTTTTACATACCGGACAATTTGGGGACACAAACATCAACAAAGTAGTTCGATGAGCGAGACTCGGACCCCCGATTTCAACCACTTGATTGGACATTGATTTAACGGTTATTTTAGGGGCTGCTTCACCCACCTCCGGTCCATGATCGCTAACCATTGCTCCCATAGGCGCCAATCGTTCATGCAAAATACCGATTTGACGCGTCAACCCATATACCATCACTCCGAGCACCAGGAGGAGCACCGAATGCAGCGCGAGCGCGTAGGGAAGAATCGCGCTCATGCGAAGCTCCGCGGTTGAAATAGCAGGCCCACCGACAAGTAACAAAAAAACAGGGTCCACGCCGCCGACCCCGCCAACACCCATTCCATGGGCGAGTGCATTGTGATGCCGCCGGCCGCTAGTAACCAGGCACAGATCATCAAAATTAAATTCCGGGTCAAAATAGCCTTACTGATAGGCTGCTTAAGATCAGACTTAAAGCAACCACAATCGATTTGTCGGCGCCCGCGATAAAAATTAATTGCTAGCGCTACGCCAAAAATCGCGAACAAAAAACCAGCAAAGAACGCCGCCCAAGGACGAGTCACCTTAATCAACAATCCCATAGCTACACTCGCCTCTAGAAAAGGCAAAATAAAAGATACTGGGGTAATTAAAACTTGCGGCAATACTCGAAAATTTTGCACAACACCCGGCAACTCACTCCACGCTAGAAATTTGGCGGTGGCGGCGACGCAGAAAATTATTGCAATCCAAAGAGCGAACGTAGCATTAAACAGGGAGTTCATATGCCTCTACTCTCCAGGAACCGTCAGAACTTGTGGCGTAAACCCTAAATTATTGAGTCGACTTCGCACCGCACCCGACGCGTTGTAGGTAATTATTTCCGGAGCACCGTCGGCAATGGTATACAACAACGGCGAATCATCCTGACTGACTGCAACTGATTGTGCAGGCTTAATTAGTTTTACTTTACGCAAGCGCTTTTGAGCTTGCACGTCATATACCCACACTTCTGTACCCGAATCTTTATGCGTCCACTCATGCCCGCGATGCATAAGCACATAAAGTTGCTGGCTGGGTCCGTGAAAATGGCTCAACTGCCAGCCGCCTGGTCTCCATCCCGACTGTCGTTCCGAATCGCTGGTCAACGACCAGGGTGCCTGTTTTTTTGCAATCGCACCCGAAAGATCTAAGGGAACTACACGGCCGGAATAGGCTATTAGGTATAGCATTTGATGATGCTTATCCCAGGCCGAGTGTTCGAATACCGGATCGTTTTCAGCGTCAAAGATTTTCTTAACGCGCTCAATACTGGCCTTTAGCTTTTCATCAAAAGTCACTGTAGCCACCGACCCATCGGCGCACAAAGTCGTAAATTGATTCGGCGATTGCGGGAATATTAACCCACACCCAGGGATATCAATTTCTCCGACATACTTGCGTAATTTCAAATCCACAACGCTCACTGAGGTTCTGGGCGCGAGATTATAGGAAAGGCCGTAGCGCCCGTCTGGCGTTACGCCGAAATTATACTTCTTGGTTACTATCAACAAACGTCCATTGGGCAACAAGATATCATCAAGCACGTTCAAGGTACTTGCATCACGAATCACTAAATAGTCTTTTCGTGTGCCGCGCGTGTGCTTCTCGAAATAAGTATCCGCACCATAAATTTCAGTGCCGTCGGGAGCTATGGCGAAATTTGACCAATAGCCTTGACTAAACATGCCCTCAAGCGTGCCTTGCTCTCCATCCACGACATAGGTTTTACCCGCTTCGGCGGCGGGAAACGCGGTATCTAATACGAATAAACGGCGCGCATGCATCGCGGACAACTTGGCTGTCACATGCGACTCCGCTACTTCGAGCTTTGCACCCGCATCGAGATCATCTTTTTCTTGCGCGATCGCGATTGACGGTAGAGTAGAGAGTGCACAGAGGCTAAACGCTACCCACCCCAACGCTCGCAATCCTGAACTCATACGTGGCCCAGCGCCTTTAGTCGGTCCGGTTCGATGATTTCAATCCAGTATCCATCGGGATCTTTTATGAATGCCACGTCCTTCATTTTTCCTTGCTCCGGTCGTTTCACAAACGCTACCGCATGACGATCAAACCAAGCTGTAGCCGCATCCAGATCAGGCACCGAGATACAAATATGACCAAAGCCCTGCGGCTGCGCATTGCCATCATGATATTTAAATGCAGGATCCTTCTCAGAGCCCCAATTGTGAGTGAGCTCTAAGACGCCGGCTTGGGAAAACGTCCAGGCGGTCCGTTCGCCGGGGTCATCGGGTGGTAAATTTGCTACCGACAAGCACGCCAGAAAATACAGCGAGAACTTCATTTCCGGAAAATCAAGCTTGCGCAACAGCCTCAACCCCAACACTCGCGTGTAAAAATCTAATGCAATCGTAGGATCTTTCACCCGTAGCATGGAGTGATTAAACACAAATCCCGCGGTTTCCCGTGGGGCTTCAGGGCAGACACCCGGATAAATTTCGGTGGTAAACGTCATGGGCTTATCATGGCCCGACGATCACCAATGGTCAATCAAGCATGCGTTCACTGTTTAGAATCGCCGCAGCCTCCGATTGGGGGTCGAAAGATCGGGACAGCAAAAAGTACAAAAGCGCTGCAACGAATAGACCCACCAACCAACCGATATCAACGCCGCCGAGCGCGCGGGCTGCCGGCCCCGTATAGAAATCCGGCATCACTATAAATGGCAGCGATAGCAAAAAACCGCCTGCATAAGCGATAAGTCCGCGCGGGGCCCAGGCTCCGTATATTCCGTGAGGCGTAAATAGGTCTGTGATCGCGTAGCGTCCGTGCCTTACAAAAAAATAATCTACGAGGTTAATGGAGCTCCAAGGCACTAGTAAATATAACATCATGGTTAACACGGCAAACACTAAGGCAATAGAGTTTTCAGTAACGGAAAAAGTGATAGCGATGCCAACCGCAGTAAGCATTGCGATCGCGACGACTCGCAAACGCAACGACGGTGGTGCCTCGGACAAGGAATTAAGACCGGTGACCACCGTAAGCATGCCGCAATAAGCGTTCAAGCCCATAGTCGCCACTAACACGGTAACAGCGGATAGAGCTAAAACAACACCAAATCCTGGGTAAATCGCATTGCCCGCCGTGAAGAGCGCCAATAACCCGTCGGTGGCTCCTAGTCGCGTCGCCAGCCAGGCGCCCAGGATAATCAGCCAAATCGCCGATGAAGCCGCGCCTAAAAATACTGAGGCAATAATGGCGCTAGGCCGAGTACTGCGCGGCAAATAGCGCGAGTAATCGGACACCGAGGGCGCGTAAGTCAGGTTGTAACTGGCGCTTGCCGCAAACTGGGCTATAAACGCTACCCAGGTGAATCCCCCGACAGTCAAATGTAGGGCCGGTACGCGGTGCGTCACTATCGCTAAACTCAGAATCACATACAACGGCAAGCATGCAACGAAGCACCATCGAAAAACGCGGTGTAGCCAATCGTGGCCGTAAACGGCTAACAGTCCTCCGCTACCCAGCGCTACGATTGAAACCCACTTTTCATTCCAACTGAGAATGCTTTTCAAACCATGTGCGATTAGCACGCTATCAGCTACATTAAAGCCGATGAAAGTAAACAGCGTTCCAATCAACACTAGAATCACACCGCGAAAGCCGAATTGAGCACGCGACTGAATCATCTGAGGCAAACCCAACTGAGGACCCTGAGATGCATGGAAAGCCGCGAAGATCGTGCCAAACAAAATACCCAAGATACCGGCCAACGCGGTGTAACCGAAGCTTAAACCCATGCTCGGACCTACAAATCCAATGGCAACAGTAAAGAAGTGAAAGTTTCCGACAAACCAAAACGGCACCTGATCAATTACGCGGCCGTGACGCTCGTGCGCTGCCACGTAGTCAATAGATTTAGTTTCCATTCGAAATAAGCTACTGACTCGACATAGGCGTGTATAGCTCGCATCGCCGATCTGTCAGGAAGGGATTGGCATCCGCCGCCGCTAAACGCGCAGGCTTACTAATCTGTGCGACCAATAGCGCATCGCTGATCCCGGCTTTCGCAAGCGGCTGGCCATCCATGCCTGCAAGCACGGAGCGCCCTAAAAAACGCATGCCATTTTCGATACCTGTATGATTACAATAGGCAATATACAGTTGATTCTCATAGGCCCGCGCGGGAACCAGAATATCCGGCACGGTGGCGAATTCCGTCGATAGCGCCGTCGGCACCAAAATCAGATCAGCTCCCCGTAGTGCAAGACTGCGTACATTCTCGGGAAACTCAACGTCATAACAGATCAATAGACCTATCTTAAAACCGTCCAAATCGAACGGCATTTCGAGCTGCGCTCCAGCCTGATAGGCGGCACGCTCGTCGGGACCCCATAAATGTGTTTTACGATAGTTCGCGAGGCTCAACCCGTCCGGACCCAGAACTTGCACAGAATTAAAAACCTGGCCACTGGCATCACGCTCAGCGTAACCGTAGGCAATAGCCAGCTGGTGCTGCCGCGCCATTGCACCGATTCGGAGCGCCGAAGGACCCTCACGCGTCTCGGCCAGAACCCCAGCGGCAGCGCCTATGTTATAGCCACATAGCCAGCATTCTGGACACAGTAATAGGGATGCACCCGCAGCCGCAGTCGCCTTAGCCGTACTCTGCAAGGCCAGCAAATTGGCTTCCTTGTCGGCAGGAAAACCTTCACACTGCCATAGCGCTATTTTCATGATACTTAAAAGTCCTCGCTTGCTACCGCGATCAGTCTAGCGCTAACTTGCTTGCAAAGACCACCGCCGCGACAGCGTTCCACCGCTCCGTGTACTGCGCCATGAACATCGGGTGGCGGTCAAGCCGTGGTCCCTGCCGTTTAACAGCCGCATTATGTGATCCACAGCCCATTTTTACGCCAATCCGCTGCAGAGCGACCCCCCTCAGCCACTTTGCGCGCTTGGTTTAATGCACTCACCCCAGAATAACTACTGGGCCGTTTACAACCGAAAAGGGTGATTGCCAATGGACACGACTAAGACCGGATTGCGAGCATGCACGCTACTAGGCGCATTGGCGACTATTTTTGCCACTGCCGCCACCACCGCTGCCGCCGCTACCGCCGCTACCGTCAACTCCACCGCTGCCGCTGCAACGACTGCAGCCCCGCTAACAAATTACATCGTCGAATCGCACGCCGACCTGAATGTGGCGAATGCGGTGCGCGCTGTCGGCGGCCGTGTCACCCACAATCTCCCCATTGTAAACGGAGTATCGGCACAACTTTCAGCAAAGCAAGCCGCACGCTTACGCACCCATGGGAACCTCCAGCTGTTTACCGATGCCCCATTAGCCACTCAATCAATCGCGACCACGGCCGCACCAGCGACCGCCGCGGTGAGCACGGTGCTCGATTTCTACCAACGAAAAATGCTAGGGGTGAGTCAACTAGCGTCACAAGGAATTAACGGCAATGGTGTATTGGTCGCCGTCGTCGACAGCGGCCTTTTGCAGAACAGCAACGGTGTGGCGCACGATCTAAATGGCAATTACCGAATCGCCGCTCAGTACGATGCAATTAACAACATCTTGAACGATCCCGCTCATCCTTGTCTAAACACGCCGTGCGCTAACGATAGTTATGGTCACGGCACACACATAGCGGCTTTAATCTCAAGCTCAACTTATCGGAATACCGCCGGTGAACCAGAAGGTATCGCTCCAGGGGTACGAGTAATTAACGTCAAAGCTTTCGATGGCACGGGAACCGGAACGTACGCGACTGTGCTTAACGGTTTGAATTGGATATACAACAATCGCAGTACCTACGGCAACATCCGCATCGTTAATATGTCCTTTGGTGCTGCACCGCAGTCTTTTTATTGGAACGACCCGATAGACCAAGCCGTGATGAAGCTTTGGCAGGTAGGCATCGTGGTTGTCACATCAGCAGGTAACTTTGGCCCGAAACCCCAAACCATCGCGGTACCCGGTAACACACCCTATGTGATCACCGTAGGAGCGATGACCGATAATTTCACCCCCAATGATCCCACTGACGATGGCGTGACGTCATTCTCATCTGCGGGACCAACCTACGAGGGTTTTGTCAAACCCGATGTCGTCGCACCTGGCGGTCACCTCTCCGCCCTCATGAAAAAAGGTGATCAATTACTGGCGACCGCCTACCCACAGTTCGCCTCAACGGTATCTAATCAGTTCATTATGTCTGGCACTTCGCAGTCCGCCGCAATCACCTCGGGCGTCGTAGCGTTGATGTTGCAAGCCAACCCATTCTTAACTCCTGACCAAGTGAAGTGCCGACTGCTCGCGACCGCCGACGCGGCCATGGGCAAGAATGGCAAGGCCTCCTATACTATTTTTCAGCAAGGAGCCGGTCGCATCAATGCGTACGCTGCGGTGTATAGCCAGCAGTCGAATTGCGCCAACCAGGGGCTGAATATCGCTGCCGACCTTGCGGGTAGCCAGCATTTCGGCGGACCCGTGCGACAGAATCGCACCACGGGTGCTTTCTACACCGTGGATGGCAGTGGTAACACCCAAAACACCGATGGCTATCTTTGGAATCAGTCTTACACCAAAACCCAAGGGTATTTATGGAATAACGGATATTTATGGAACAACGGTTACCTATGGAACAATGGGTATCTTTGGAACAACGGATACTTGTGGAATAACGGATATCTCTGGAATCAGAATACTGTAGCTCCTGCCTCATCGAAGGCTGGAATGGAGTCATGGAACGCCCAGGAATGAGCGGAACGCCCAGGAATGAGCGTTCCAGTCTTCGGATCGCTATGGACAATACACCGCTGGAACCTTAAGCGAGCCTGGAATGGGAAATGTGTACCAGCCGCCATAAGCGCTTGACGGGATTTCGTCAGTAAACCATTGCAGTAACGCTAACTGCTGCAAGTGATAAGTGACCCCGGCGCGCGTCACCGCAAAAGTCGGAAAATCGGCATACGTAGGTCCATTGCCCTGAGGATCGCTCGACGGTGGACGAGAAGTGTGGAAACGAATGCGCACGATCCTCATTCGGTTGAACATTCAATACCCCTAATGCTGCTGCGCATAGATTTTGACCAACTGATAAAGAAACTCGCGCCCTTTCAACAGTGAGTCCACCGACACATACTCATTCAGACCATGAATATTGCCAAGATCTGCGCCCAGAAATATAGGCTCAAACCCATAGGTCGGTATTCCCACCGCATTGAGGAATTGGCCATCGGTGGCCCCAGGCTGCAAAATCGGCAGCACCGGCACTTCATGGTAGAACTGCGCGGTAAGTTTTTCAATTGGCTCCATTATTGCGCGGGTCAGCGGGGGTGGCGGCGAACTCGGTCCGCGCGTCTCCAACGTTGTCACCCGAACCTCCCGATCAGCGACCAACTCTTCTAGTTTAGCGCGCACTGCCTCCTGTGCTACTCCTGGGAAAATTCGGCAATTAATATTCGCGCGAGCACGTTGCGGCAACGCATTGGTGGCATGCCCCGCACTTAGCATCGTTGCGACGCAAGTCGTACGCAAAGTCGCGTTCCAAGTCGAATTCTGATTAGAGACCTTGGCTATTGCCGCAAAATCGGCCGGGTCACTCACTAACTTATTCATTGCGGCGGCGATGTCTCGATGACTCTTGCGGGCTTCAATTTTCGCCATCCCCAAAAAATACGCGCGGTTACCATCGGTAAACTGGGCCGGAAACTCATACGGTTCAATTCGTTTCAACGCTCCCGCCAAATGATAGATCGCATTGTCTTTTTGAGGTCGAGAGCTATGCCCACCGGGATTAGTCACTTCCAGTTGAAAATTCTGCGACATTTTCTCACCCGCCTGAATTTCCATTGCAACCCGTTGACCCTCGGCATCAAGCTCACCCCCAGCCCCTTCATTCAAAGCGAATTCTGCGTCGATGAGTTCACGCTTATTCGTCGACAGCCATTGCGCACCATCTAAAGCCCCCGATGTCTCCTCACCACAGGTCAACGCCAGTTTGATCGTGCGCCGAGGCTGAAATTTCTCTTGACGCAGACGTACCAGAGTGTCGACCCAGATCGCTGCCTGAGCCTTATCGTCGAGCGCGCCTCGCGCATAAAAATTGCCGTTTTCTTCAATAAGGGTAAAAGGATCTCGGACCCAATCCTCCCGCTTGGCCTCCACTACATCTAAATGCGCAAGCAGCAACATCGGCTTGCGCGTGGCATTCTTCGCGGGAAAAATCGCGACCAATCCACCCTCTAAAGGATGATCGGGTGCCGCAAATAAATTTAAATTTTCGGTCTCGAAACCGGCCGCTTTCAGTCGCGTCGCCATCCGTTCAGCAGCCAAGGTACAACTCCCCACCGACAGAGTGGTGTTAGTCTCCACCAATTCTTTATACAGCTCTCGAAACTGTTTTTCTCCAGGTCCCGCATCCGCGCCGACTTGACCTGTCCATAGCAATCCAATCATTACCACACGGTGATATCGATTCACGCCACACCCCCTAGAAGATTACTGCGCCTGACCCGCCGCACGTTGAAAGCACTGAAAATCAAAACGCCCTGCACCAAGGCCAGACCCAGAAAGATCGCACGGTATTGGTGATGATCCATGAGTGCGCCAAAAAATAACGGCGCGATTGCCTGACCAATATCTAAACCCGAGTACACCACGCCGTAAACACGACCGCTAGAATTCTCCGGTGTAGATTTTTTCACCAGTAAATCACGCGACGGGCTAGCCACACCCGAAGCACACCCCATCACCCCAAACAGAACGGGCACCATAATCGGAACCACATGACCCACGCCTAAAATTAACGCCAACATCATGGCCACACTGAACGCTGCGCCGACCACCCTTTCACATCGTGCCGGGTCCGACGCCAAAAAACCACCCAGCACCATACCACCCGCACTGGACACCATATACGCCGTTAAACAAATTGCCGATAAGGCGTAAGGCACGCCATGCAATTGACCCGCCGCGTTGGGTGCAAACGCCTGAATCACGCTCAGCACCACGGCGTACAACAAGAAAAACCAAAAACACATCCAAACGGCCGGAATTTTCAAGAAATCCAGACTGCCACTCAAACCACCGGCTGATCCATTGCGCAACTCTCGGGGCGCGGACCGTGGCAATGCGAAATGCTCACGTGATGGTATCAGTACTAATAGCACGGCCAGACCCAAACCACCCGCCACCATCAGTGCCACCCGCCAACCATACGTTAACGTCAACGGCACCAACAACACCGGTGCCAGAGCCCACCCCAATGTACCTGTGATGCCATGCGTGCTGTATGCATGACCCAAGCGCGCGGTGCTGATTTTTTTGTTCAGCAATGTGTAGTCCACCGGGTGAAACACTCCATTCCCCACCCCCGCCATCGCCGCAAAGCCCGCAAGCATCCAATAGCTTGTGCTAATGGAATAGCCAAAGGTTGCCACACACAGCAGACCCAATCCCATAAACAGAATAGGACGCGGTCCAACCCTATCCACCCAAAAACCTGAAATTGCTTGCACAGAGCAAGAAACCGTAAAAAATATAGTCATTAAAAATCCCAGTTGAGCATAGCCCACATGGAATGTCTCCTTCAACCACGGAAACAGCGGCGGAAGCAATAGTTGACAGAAATGACTCACAAAATGCGCGACGCCCACGAGTCCCATCAGTCGTGCGTCATCCTGCCAAGGCTTCCCCTCGCGTACCACCCCATTATTCAGCGACGAAGGGTTCATGCCGCCATCCCAAACACCAACAACAAATTATTAGCCGGCATTTCGTAGCGCGCCCGCAGCCCTAATCCCTCTCGCTTAGCCTCCCGCTCCACATCATGCAGCCAGCGCAGACCCCAAGCCGAATTACGCAGGCGCAGTTCCCCATCAAAGCCTACATTACCGGGCGCCGTGGATACACCCTCTTCTAAATAGGGCCCATAAGTAATCAACACTCCCTCCTCGTTAAGCCGCAGCGCACAGCCCTGCATCAGCGCAGCGCAAGTCTCCCACGCAGAGATATGCAACATGTTCGCGCAGTAAACCGCGTCAAGCGCACCATACACATCACGTGATCCAGAGCGCCCATCCGCGGGTAACCAAGGCGGCTGCAACACATTTAATAACAGCGGCACGCGCACATTTTTTAACCCCACGGTGTTTGCGGCAATACCCACCAGCGCCGATTTATCCGCATCCGTAGGCTGCCACACCCAGCCCGATAGCGCCGCCGCAAAACACGCCAAATGCTGCCCCGTGCCCGAAGCCACCTCAAGCGCCCGCCCACGCGCCGGTAAAATCTGACGTAACCGCTCCAAAATGGGAAATTTATTGCGCTCAGCGGCAGGACTGAACGGTGTATCGGACGTCATAGGCGTAATCTTAGCGCAATGAACTTACCTACACTGTTTGTAATGATATCCATGGTCATCGACTCCATTGGCTTCGGACTTATCTTACCCGTCGCGCCCCGACTCATAATGCAACTGACCGGCAGCGACCTTAACCAAGCTGCGCCGATCGCCGGATATTTAATGGTGACCTACGCGATCATGCAATTTTTATTCGCTCCAGTGCTAGGTGCCTTGAGCGATCACTTTGGTCGCCGGCCAGTGCTACTAGCGTCCATGGCGGCACTTACCATCGACTATTTGCTGATGAGTATCGCACCCACTATCGCCTGGCTTTTCATAGGCCGCCTGATCGCGGGAGTAGCGGGCGCCACCTATCCGACCGCCAACGCCGTCATCAGCGATGTGCATGAACCGGATCAACGCGCCCGTTACTTCGGCATGATGGGTGCGGCCTGGGGCATTGGGTTCATTGCAGGACCTGCCTTAGGCGGGCTATTGGCCGGTTTCTCCACACGCACCCCGTTTTATGCGGCAGCGGCATTCGCGAGCATCAATTTCTTATTAGGCGTTATCGTATTTCCCGAGACTCTGTCTACCACACTCAGACGACCTATATCCATCGCGCGCGCCCATCTCATCGGTGCCGTCTCCGAGCTCCGTCAATATAAAGGGTTAGTCCTATTATTGGTCGTAGTCTTTCTCTATCAAATCGCCCACGACGCGCTACCCGCCACTTGGTCCTTCTACACGATGCGGCAATTCTCTTGGACACCGCAACAAATTGGCCTATCACTCGCGCTCGTAGGAGTTACGACCGCCCTCGTACAGGGAGCCCTAATCGGCCCCATCATCCACAAAATCGGCGAAGCGAACGCAGCACGTGTAGGTTTCGTTGTAGGAATTTTGTCTATGACAGGCTACGCCTTTGCCACGACGAACTGGATGGTCTACCTACTGATTTGCTTCGGCGCTTTCTTCGGACTGGCTATGCCCTCTATGCAAAGTATGATGAGCCGACAAGTCCCCGCCAACGCACAAGGTGAACTCCAGGGCGCCATCACCGGCTTCCAAAGCGTCAGCGCTATTATCGCACCTTTTGTGATGACCCAGCTCTTCCACTGGGCCACCAGGCCTCAGACGGGTCACGGGTTCCCCGGTGCACCGATGTTACTAGGGGCCATAATGCTCACCGCTTCTGGCTTACTGTTTGCGCTCGCAATGCGAAGAATACGACTCGGAATTGGCGCACCCACATCCTAAATCGCTTGTGCGCGTCAGTTCCGGCCACCGTTGGCTCGTAGCACTTGACCGTCAATCCACGCGCCAATTCCTTTAGACGCTACGCTTTTCTACTCGTACGCCAAGTCGGTCCCGATAGGGTGTCGGTACGGCGCCGCACATAGCTTTGATGCCGAATGCGGCGGCCCACACCTTGGACCGCACCCGTTAGGACTATGGTTTTAAACTTTAGTGTCTTTCCGAGTCAGGCAATATGTGATTATACGTCTCAACATATACTTAGCGGATAATTGTCATTGTTAAAAAACAACGATCAACTGTGGTGGGAGGGCGTACTCGATCGCGAGTATGCGATCAAAGCCGCGCTGACTCCGCTGCCTGGCGAATATGATTTAAATTTCACGGTCCAGCAATCCGGCGAGCCATCGTATGTATTAAAGGTAATGCGGATTGACTGCAATCCTTCGTTAGTGGACATGCAATGTGCAGCACTTAAGTATATTCACCAGCAAGATTCCAGTATTCCGGTGCCTCAAATAGTCAACTCCCTGCACGAAAATCCTTTCGTCGAGGCCCTTGATTCAAACGGCCAAAAGAGGCTGCTATGGCTAATCAGCATGCTGCCAGGCAAGCTCTATGGAAATGTGACGGCGCACCCGCTGACCTTGGTCCGACAGATTGGCGAAAATCTAGCGCGACTGGATCGAGCACTCTCGGGATTTCATCACCCCGGCACGGCCCGTGATCTTAAGTGGGATCTGCGCAAGTCTGCTTGGATAGGGGGTCATCTCGCGCTCATTGACGGCTTAAAACGGCAACAATTCGTCGCGGGAATCACCAACTCATTTGTGAACGAAGTAACGGTGCGGCTTGCTCGCCTACCGTGTACCGCGATTCACAATGACCTTAATGATTACAATATTTTAGTACACGGTGACAACCCGTTTGACCTCAACTTATCCGGGATCATTGATTTTGGCGATCTTATTTCAGCACCGATTGTCTGCGATATTGCAATTGCCGCCGCTTATGCCGTTCTCGGACAGCATCAACCGATTGCCGCCTTGGCGTCGCTGGTTGCGGGTTACAATTCTGTTCACCCCCTCAGTGATGAAGAATTACAACTGATCTATCCCCTCGTATTAACGCGACTTGCCGTCAGCGTTACTAACTCTGCCATTATGAAGCGCGAACGACCGGATGATCCTTATGTCACTATATCGGAACAACCCGCATGGGATTTTCTTGACCAGGCAACGCGTTATGCACCTGATTGGGTAGCAGCGAGTTTACGCGTCGCTTGCGGTCGAAGTGGGGGCAACTGTGCCGATATTCTGAAGTGGATCACTGCCCATCGAGGCCAATTCGCACCCGTTCTCCATCAACCGTTGACCGATGTCCAAGTGGTTGATCTAAGTGCGGCCAACAGCGCCATCCCTCGTGATCCCTTGCAATTTAATATTAGCGATCTCACAAAAGCGGTATCAGACGCGTTAGAGGGGCGTGAGATTGGCATCGGTCGCTACGCAGAACCGCGGCTAATTTATACCAGTGTGGAATTTCGCGACGGCGAGCATCCCGCCTCACCGAGGCGCACCGTTCACCTCGGCGTTGATTTATTTTGCCCCGCGGGTACCGCGGTTCACGCGCCCTGGGGTGGGATTATTCATGCCGTCGATGTTCGCTCTGCAGCCCTTGACTACGGCGGCGTCGTAGTCATTGAGCACCAGACCGAATCAGGCGCGGCGTTCTACACTCTATATGGCCATCTTGCGCATGATGTTGTGCAACGGCTGTTACCGGGCCAAGGAATTGCAAGCGGTGAGGTCATAGCGCACTTGGGTACTCCCGAAGAAAATGGGGGTTGGACGCCTCATCTGCATTTCCAGCTGGGTCTTACCGACCTCGGGCGTGGCACTGATTGGCCCGGTGTGTGCGATCCTAATGAGCTTGCGGCCTGGACTGCACTTTTCCCCAACCCAGCCGCGCTACTGAATCTTGATGACGGGAAAATCGCGGGAACCCCGGTCTCGACCGCTACGCTTTTGACGCAGCGGCAAGCGAAATTCGCCCATAATCTAAGACTGTCGTATCGTGCGCCCCTTAACCTGGTGCGCGGTTGGCGACACTATCTATTTGATCAAGACGGCCGCTGCTACCTGGACGCCTACAATAATGTGCCGCATGTGGGGCATTGCCATCCTCGCTTGACCGCTGTCGCTCTGCGTCAAATGCGCAAACTTAATACCAATACCCGCTATCTAAGCGCTACCCAGATTGACTACGCCAACGCGTTGACGGCCAAACTGCCGAAGAGTCTGCAGGTCTGTTTTTTTGCAAATTCAGGTAGCGAGGCTAATGAGTTAGCCCTACGGTTAGCGCGTGCTCACACAGGACATGTGGACACCATTGTTTTGAAATCCGGCTACCACGGCAATACCAATACTGCGGTCGACATTAGCGAATACAAATTCACTGGCCCCGGTGGTGGAGGGGCACCGGATTGGGTCCACGTAGTTCCCATGGCTGATGGTTATCGCGGTCCTTACAAACATACCGATCCGAATAGTGGTCCAAAATACGCAAAATTCATCGCCAACACTATTGACCAAATTCAGCAGAGGGGTCGCAAACTAGCGGCCTTTATCTGTGAAACGTTTCCGAGTGTCGGTGGCCAGATCATTCCACCGAAGGGGTATTTGCACGCTGCATATGAAGCAGTTAGAGCTGCAGGCGCTCTATGCATTGCCGACGAAGTGCAGACGGGGCTTGGCCGCATCGGCAGCCACTACTGGGCCTTTGAAACACAAGCGGTGGTTCCGGATATTGTTGTTCTGGGTAAACCCATCGGCAACGGATACCCTTTAAGTGCCGTCATTACGACACGCGAAATCGCGGCATCGTTCGACAATGGTATGGAATTCTTCAGCACTTTTGGCGGTAGCACTCTGTCTTGTGCCGTGGGTCTTGAGGTGTTAAAAATTGTTGAGGACGAAGATTTACAACAAAACGCCTATGCCGTTGGCGAGCACTTACTCGCAGGCTTAAAAACCTTACAACATGAACACCGCATTATCGGCGAAGCACGCGGCCTAGGGCTTTTTCTAGGCGTCGAATTAGTCACAGATCAAGCGACCTTGGAACCTGCTACCCAAGCTGCGAAGTACATAGTCAATCGCCTGCGTGAGACCCAAATACTGATTGGCAGCGACGGCACCTTCGACAATGTACTAAAAATCCGCCCCCCGTTAACGTTCACGCAGACAGACGCATCATACTTACTGGATCGGCTCGACGGAATCCTGCGTGAAGAGCCTTGTCAAAGATGCTACGCCCCGGAGATCGTGCAATGAAAGCCTGGTTGATCGCGCTCTTATTTCTTGACGTTGCGCATGCCGCCACAGCGACGGTCAACGGCCAGGCGGGCCGCTGGCAACAACACGCGGCGCAGGTCAACATCGTGCGCGACAACTGGGGCATCGCCCATGTCTACGGGAGGTCGGACGCGGATACCGTGTTCGGCGCGATCTACGCGCAGGCTGAAGATGACTTCAACCGCATCGAGCGTAATTATCTGAACGCTCTGGGCTGGCTGGCGCAGGCGGATGGGGAATCTGCCCTTTACAACGATCTGCGCACCCGACTCTTTGTCGATACCGCTCGCTTGCAACGGCTCTATGCCACAAGTCCCCTCTGGCTTAAGCGCCTGATGGATGCCTGGGGGGATGGGCTCAATTATTATCTGTTCAAGCACCCCGAAGTTCAACCCAGGGTCATCCATCATTTCGAACCCTGGATGGCGCTGTCCTTTACTGAAGGCAGCATTGGCGGGGATATCGAGAACGTGGATCTGAGCAAGCTGCGTGAGTTTTACCCGCCTGCAGCCCTACCTGCAGCGCTACCTGCAGCGCGGCCAGCGGCTGCGCCTATGTCCGTGGCACCGAAGCCCGCAGCACCAAAACCCGCGC
The DNA here is from genome assembly GCA_025359565.1 of Gammaproteobacteria bacterium. GTDB lineage: Bacteria > Pseudomonadota > Gammaproteobacteria > Steroidobacterales > Steroidobacteraceae > Bog-1198. Next base: position 40,222 of record JANYFY010000020.1, read on the forward strand.
CGGGTGGCTCCAACGGCTTCGCTATAGCACCGAGCCGCAGCGACTCGGGCCACGCGCTGCTGTGGATCAATCCGCACACCTCGTACTATTTCCGCTCCGAGCTGCAGATGGTCAGCCAGCAGGGGTTAAACGTCTACGGCGCTGCAACCTGGGGGCAGTTCTTCATCTACCAGGGATTCAATTCGCACAATGGCTGGATGCACACCTCCTACGGCGGTGATGCGATCGATGAATATGCCGAAACCATCGTCAATAAAGCGGGTCGGCTTTATTACCGATATGGTGCGCAACTGCGAGCGCTGAAAGTCGCGCACCTCGCCATCCCCTTCAGCCAAAACGGCAGGCGGGTGTCCCGCAACTTCACCGTGTATCACAGCCAACACGGACCAATCATCCGCGCCGCAAACGGCAAGTGGATCGCGATCAGATTGTTGCAGGATCCGGTGCCGGCGCTGGAGCAATCGTACCTGCGCACGAAGACCACTGACTATGCCTCGTTTCGCAAGACCCAGGATTTGCGCACCGACACCTCGAACAACACCGTCTATGCCGATGCCGACGGCACCATCGCCTATTTTCACGGCAACTTTATCCCCCGACGCAATCCGAAATTTGATTTCACCCGGCCGGTCGACGGCAGCAACCCGGCAACCGAATGGCAGGGGGCGCACGCAATCGAAGACACCATCACGCTGTTCAATCCCGGCAACGGCTGGATAATGAACACCAACAACTGGCCGTTTTCCGCAGCGGGAGACGCGAGCCCCAAGCGCGAAAATTATCCGGTCTACATGTGGACCAAGGGAGAAAATCCGCGCGGCGTTCATGCCGTCGAGATGCTGCAGGACATTCACAACGTGACCCTAGACAGCTTAATCGCCACCGCCTACGACGGCCACCTGACCGCTTTCGAGGTACTGCTGCCGCCCTTGTTTACGGCCTTCGACGCACTGGCCGCAGACGATCCGCGGCGCCCCGCTCTCGAGGGAGCGATCAGTCGCTTGCGTGGGTGGGATCGACGCACCTCGAAGGATTCCGTGCCCACCTCGGTCGCGATCTACTGGGGCCAAACCCTGGTGGAGCGCAAAGGTCCGCAAGCACGCAATGCTGACGAACCGGTCTATGACTACCTAGTGGGGCGAGTGAGCGATGCCGAGCGGATCGATGCACTGAGCGCGGCGCTCGACACCTTGCAGCGCGACTTCGGTCGATGGCAAGTGCCATGGGGCGAGATCAACCGCTTCCAACGGCTTAACGACGACATCGTGCAGCCTTTCGATGATGCCAAACCCAGTTTGCCCGTGGGCTTCGCACCTTCGCAATGGGGCGCCCTGGCGTCGTTCGACGAGTCCAAACCGCGTACTACCCGGAAGATCTACGGCTCAGTGGGCAACAGCTTCGTCGCGGCAGTAGAATTCGGCCCAACGATTCATGCCAAAGCCATCATGAGCGGTGGTGAAAGCGGTGATCCCAAATCACCCCATTTCACCGACCAGGCCCTGATGTTCAGTGAAGGAAAATTTCGCGATGTGCTGTTCTATCCGGACGACGTGCAGGCGCATAAAGAGCGCAGCTATCATCCGTGAACGCACGACGACGAACTTCCCCCCAAGCATCTGATTGTATCTTACTGGTCAGATCTGGTGACTAGATCTTATTATAGGAGAGCACTGGCCGACTTGCTCCAGGCAGTGCACAAGATGGGTGTTCAACGGTTCGAGACGAAGTAATACTCCGTATTATAATCTTAAAAAGGCACAATTCCGCTCGAGCCCACGCCAAAAATACGATCGCCGCGTAAGGCCTTGATTGCGAAACCTCCGGTAAAAAATCCAAACGACGGCAATATTAAACCCGTCGGTTTTTGCCAGAAAATAGGCACCCGTAAGGTGCTCTTTCCGAGGCTTCGGAGCCTTACAACGGGATGGATATGTCCGCTCACGGTAAACAGCTCGCCGCCAATGGGTCGCGCGCACGTCGCGTCGTGAATAAAACAAAACGGCGAATCGACATATTCCGATTGCCACCAATGGATGGGTGGCAATTTCGTCGCGTGAAGATCGTGATTGCCGGCGACTACATGAATGTCGAGAAATGTAGCCAATTCCTCAACCCACATTTGAAGGTCGTGTGCCTCCACGGTGCCGCCGGGCAACGGTGCATGAAGAAAATCGCCCAGAACTATTAACCGGCGAGCCTGCAATGAGGTCACTAGTTGAGTGAGTCTTTGGCGATCCGCATCGTCCGCGCCCTTCGGCACCGCAATCCCGTGCCTCCCAAAATGACTAGTTTTTCCAAAATGGGTGTCCGCCACTATTACTGTGCGGCGGTCCGGCCAGATCAGCGCGCGCTCCGGATGAAGTATCAGGGTTTCGCCGTGAATCAACAACGACACGGTAGTTTCGGTCATCGAGCCAAGCGCTCCAGTTTTTTCGCTTCGCGCTCGACCCGCTTCTGCCAGGTCTCCGTTGAGAGAGTTTGGGTTTGTAGACGTTCCGCCCACAGCGGAAAAGCTAACGGAGTGTAGCGCCCCGGTCTCGCGATACACAGAACTTGCGCCGCGATTCTTGTTAAAGACTCAGATAGAGCTCGGTGGTCGAGCTGACCTTCGAGGACCTCGCGACGCGACTGCTCCAGTAACAAATTGCCAGCATCGTATCGCTCCAATACATCGAACATAAGACCACTGGAGGTTTGTAACTGCCGAGCTGTTTTGCTCTGCCGCGGAGTTCCCGAATCCACCAATCCAGCAATTCGGGCGATATCCCGAAACTGGCGACGAGCAAGATCTGATACGTTGACGCTCGCGAGCAAGTCGGCGAGCAGATCGGTAGGACTAAGCCATCGGCGCAGGTGAGTTTCGCTGATCTCAAACCGCTCCTCGCATAACAGTTCAAAACCATATTCATTGGTGGTTATACAAAATGTCCGCGGATGGTCGCGCGCCGCCCGCAGCGCCATTAAAGAGCCAATGCCTTCGTTGATAAATCGACCTTGAAAAGGGAACGCAAATAAATGAAACCCTTCGCGATTTTCGAGAACTTCAACCAGTAAGCGCTCAGGTGTAGGCATTACAGACCATTGAGTTTGCAAATCAAGCAACGGCCGCAGCACACCGAACTCTGGATCTATTGCCGCTCCTTTTGCATATCGGCTTAACGCTTCAAGAAGTTCGGATCCAAGGGAAGCGGAGAGCGGCAAGCGAGTTCCCTGCCATCGAGGAACAAAGCGAGTAGAAGTAGCCGCGACGCGAACGTAAGCTATACAGTCGCGTACCCTCACCAGTTTTAAGGCTCGACCCCCGAAGATAAAAACGTCGTTGGGCCGCAACCGTCCAATAAAAGACTCCTCGACTTGACCCAACGTGCCGCCCTTCATCCATTTCAACGCAATGGAAACATTGCTCGTGATCGTACCGACGTTTTGCCGGTGACGCCGAATAAGATCCGCAGCGTGAACGACAAACCGAGAGTCCACTAAGCTCACGCGGCGGAACTGGGGATAACCTTGCAGTGCCGAACCCCCACGAGTGATGAAGTCCAGAACCCAGGCCCACTGGACATCGGAAATGCGCTCGAACGCATGAGTGCTCCTTACCTCCGCGAGAGCCTCGGTTGCCTCGAAACCACCGCCTATCGCCAATGTCACTAAGTGCTGAGCTAATACGTCTAACGCAAGTGTCATGCCCGTGCGCGGTTCTAAATTCATTTGCATGATTGCATGTCGCGCGGCCACGCACTCTAGTAGCTCCAGTGCAAGCGTAGGAACAATGGTCGCGCGGCTCACCTCTCCCGGCTTGTGACCGCTTCGACCCGCTCGCTGTAAGAGCCGGGCGACCCCTTTTGGGCTGCCTATCTGCAGCACTTGCTCGACGGGCGGGAAATCCACGCCCAAATCAAGCGACGATGTACAAACGACACAGCGCAAATTTCCCGCTTTCAAGCCTTCTTCGACGCGTCGCCGGATTTTCGCGTCAATCGATCCATGGTGTATCGCTGTACTGGTAAGCCAATCAAGCCGAGCGGTAATGATCGCTTGATACCAAAGCTCCGCTTGCGACCGCGTGTTGGTGAACACTAATGTCGTCCCTGCTCGATCGAGACGCTCGAGAACTTGCGGCAACATTTTTAGGCCTAGGTGGCCCGCCCAGGGAAAACGTTCGATCGACTCAGGCAAGAGGGAATCGATTTCGTAGCGCTTGGATAAGGGCGCGCGAATCAATCGCCCCTTCATGCTAGGCCCTAGGAGCACACGCATCGCGCCACCAAGATCAGGGAGTGTTGCGGACAGCCCCCATATACGCAGTCGAGGATTCACCGCTCGTAGCCTTGCAGCGACCAGCTCCATCTGCACACCACGCTTGGTGCCTAAAAACTCGTGCCACTCGTCAACTATGAGCGCCTGCACATTTGAGAAAGCCTGTGCGGCACCGGATTGAGTCAATAGTAAAGAAAGACTTTCCGGGGTCGTGATCAGCGCATGGGGCGGTCGAGTTTTTTGTCGTGCGCGCTTAGCTGAACTGGTATCGCCGGTACGCTGCTCTACTCTCCACGCGGAGCCGAGCGATTGCAGAGGCTCTATTAATGCGCGTTCCAGATCGCGCGCCAATGCTCGCAGGGGGGTCACCCACACCACTCGAATACCAGGCGGACCTTTGTCTTCTTCAGTATCGAGCACAGGACCGAGCCATGCCGCCATCGTCTTGCCGGTTCCCGTCGCAGCATTGAGCAGGCCCGACTGCCCCGCCCAGTAAGCGGCCCACGTTTCCTCTTGAAACTGAAAAGGAACTTGGCCGCGCGCCGAGAAACACGCACGCGCACGGTTCAATCGATCATCGTTCTCAGACCCCATCGAGTGCAGATTACCATGGTCCGCTATCACTTAAGTGTCAACCAAAGTACCGAAGTAGCCGTGCCAGACAATGCCTACGACCCATGGCACTAAAAACTGTTTGTATTCAAGTAACGTTTCATCATCGAAAAAATCAAAGCAAAATGCTAATCTTGAAATTTCGTCCTGGCCTTTATGAAAGTAAAATTACCCGCGCTGCCCACTGCGGCCAATCGCATCCGGGCCTTAGAAAAGCGCCGCACTCTGAAAATGGCGGGATCCGCTCACGCCTATGTACGTGGCAGCACCTTGCAGTTTTATCAGTGGCTCAAGGAGCGTGGCGATCGCGCGGTACCCCAAGGACCCCCGGTGTGGATCTGTGGCGACTGCCATGCGGGAAATCTAGGTCCCCTGGCAGCACCTGATGGAAAAGTTCACGTCCAAATTCGCGATCTCGACCAAACTGTCGTGGGCAACCCGAATCATGACCTCATTCGCCTGGCATTGTCCCTCGCCTCCGCGGCGCGCGGATCGAACCTTCCGGGCGTCGCCACGGCTCACATGCTAGAACAAATGATGATTGGTTATCAGCGAGCGTTTAAGCGACCCCGAGCGCAGAATATCATTGAAAGCGATAAGCCCGACTGTATCAAAGTTGTGATGCGCAAGGCGATGTCGCGCACTTGGAAGCATTTGGCGCGCGAGCGCCTCAAGGATTTAAAGCCGAACATACCCCGTGGCGAGCGATTCTGGCCACTCGCGAAAGCTGAAAATGCAGCAATTCACTCACTCTTCGCCGAGGAGGATGTGCGCAAACTGGTGACTTCGCTTAGATCTCGACCGGACGGTGCCACGATTGAAGTGATAGATTCGGCTTATTGGATGAAAGGCTGTAGCTCATTAGGACGACTGCGCTTTGCAATTCTGGTGAATGTGAGCAACGGAAAATCCAAGGAAGATGATTTTTGTTTGATTGACATTAAAGAAGCGACGTCGGCGGCTGCACCGCGTGCCCCTAACGCTCAGATGCCCAAAGACCATGCAAAACGCGTGGTCGAAGGAGCGAAACATTTGTCGCCGGCTTTGGGTGATCGCATGATGGCGGCGAAACTGCTGAATCGACCAGTAGTTGTCCGTGAACTGATGCCGCAGGATTTGAAACTTCAGATCGATTCGCTGAATCACGAGGAAGCGATCAACTCCGCCCGATATTTAGCCGAAGTAGTAGGCAAAGCACACGCCCGACAAATGGATGCGCCGACTCGACGCGAGTTTACGGCGGCGTTCAAAAAGCGCCGAGCGCAGCGGCTCGACGCGCCCTCGTGGCTATGGTCCAGCGTTGTGGAATTGGCCGCCGCACATGAAGCTGCGTATCTCGAGCATTGCCGACTCTACGCGCTTGCCTAAAGAAAACTAAACACTCAATCGCTCAGTGCCTTCAACTAATATGCTCGGTGAGCGCTGGTCACTTGAGCAAAAAACTCAGAAGCCCGAGTAACTAGCCGACGTGTTTCGCCAACGCGTCGCGCAACTACTTCAGCGCTTTGCAATTCGGCGCGTGCTTGAGCGCCTCGTCGTACTTCGCGAGCGCCTCGACCTCTGGCTTCTCGTTTTCTTCCCTCACAATCCCACCGAGCTATCCTGCTGCCGTCCTCGTCTCTGTCTTCTTGTTATTCGGTAACAGTCGGTTCGATTTTAAATCCACGAAACTCTGCTTCGAATCCGGCTCGCTCAGGAGAGCAGCACATCATCCCTACTTGAGTAATGTCCTTGAATGGGAAACTTGCCATTCGTGCAAGTCGCATTTTTCCCTGGTTCAGACGATATTGAATACTGATCGTCTGACCGATTCGCAGCAGATTAATGCCCAGATCCACATCCTGCGGAGCATCGAGCAGGGGAATCAGGGACCAGTCCGAGCGCTGATTGGTTACGACCACACAAAAATGCATGAGGTTGTCAGTGAACTCGACACCGGCTTTGACCCAGTGCTCCGAATCGTGCCGGAGCATCAAACCGGCCTGGTCGTACAAGGTGGTATACGCTCCCTTGACACGCAACTCAGCCGAAAAGTCGCCGCGGACCTCTCGGTAGCGGAAATGCCCGGAGTCACGCACGAATCCATAGTGAGTGTGTCTCCAGAAATCGGTCGCAGTATTGGTTGTGACTCGAGTGACGCCCTCAGACTCGGACCAGACATCGGGTGGATTGTGCCATTGCAGGTCGGTCGTCAATGAGGTCTCCTTTGCTGCAAAGTCCGAATCTAGTGCAAAGCCCGCACGGCAGCATATAGTCCGCGGAATTTCTCATACCGCAACTGCAACACCTCGTGCGGGACCCGGTCCACAGCAAATGTTGCCTTCGCGAGCACCCCTCGCTGTAACAATTCCCGGTCATGACCCAGCGCGAGGAAACCGAGCTTGGCCGCGCCAACGCAAGCTCCCAATTCGCCCCCCGACAAGGTATGCAGTTCCAGTCCGAGAACATTTGCCAGCAATTGACCCCAATAATCGCTGCGGGCCCCGCCTCCAACCAGCGCGCAGTTCGACAGCGTAGCGCCGGTAGATTCGACGGCATTGACTGCGTCGCGCAACGCAAACCCTACGCCCTCGAGTACCGCATATCCCATCATCGCGACAGACGTATCAACGCTTAAGTTCATGAACCCACCGCGCGCGCGCGGATCATTGTGCGGCGTGCGATCGCCCGATAAATACGGCAAAAACAGCGGCACATGCAATGGCGCCGGCCTGTCGAGCGGCAGCTGCTCCCGGACTAGATCGAGCAATGCCTGCTCGTTGGGCAACGACAACAACGCGGTCAACCACTGCAGACACGTCGCTCCCGAGAGAATCACACCCATGGCATACCAACGGTTGGGCAGTGAATGACACAGGCCATGCACGCCAGCGGCCGGATTGCCAACCGGTTTGTCCGTGACCGCGACCACGCACGCGCTGGTTCCAAGCGTAATGAACGCATCGCCGGCATCGACCGCCCCGATGCCGACACCGGAAGCCGGATTGTCGGCGCCGCCCCCCGCCACGACCACAGTCTCGCGCAGGCCGTATTCAGCCGCGACTGACGGCAAAAGGAAACCCGTTGGCTCGCTGCCTTCAACGAGCCGCGGCATCTGCCGCCGGTGCAGCCCGCTGGCCTCGATCATCGGTTCAAACCACTGGCGGTTGACCACATCCAGCCATAACGTGCCGGCCGCATCCGACATGTCGGTGACGCGCTCACCGGTGAGTTTGAGGCGCAGATAGTCCTTCGGCAGCATCACACAATCCACGGCGTCAAACGCGGCCGCCTCATGGGTCTTTAACCATAAGAGCTTCGGCGCCGTAAACCCGGCCATTGGCAAGCTGCCGGTGATCGCTGAATAAGACGGGTGGGATCGCGCCAGATGAGCAGCTTCCGCTGACGAGCGTGAGTCGTTCCACAGAATCGCCGGGCGGATGCAGCGATCTTGACGATCCAGCAGCACCGCGCCATGCATCTGTCCGGAGAGACCGATGCAGCCAATGCGCGCAAAGGCTATAGGCTCAACGCTGCGCAGCTGATACAAGGCCGCACCGCAGGCGCGCCACCAGTCTTCCGGGTCCTGTTCAGACCAGCCATCCCGGGGCCTGGATATTGAGAGCACGATGCCCGCATGTGCGAGGACACTGCCCGACTCGTCCAGCAATACCGCCTTCAGCTCGGACGTCCCGAGATCGAGTCCCAACGAAACCGGGCCACTCATAGCGGCAGTTTAGTACGAACCTGATGCCTCGATCTCGCCGAGCACTTCGTCAAACACATCCAGCGCTGTCTTCATCTGCGCGCGGGTCACATCGAGCGGAGGCTTGATTTTAATCAGATTGCCGAGTCCCGCGTACCGACTCTCACCCAGCAGCACACCTTTCTGCGCAGCACGCCGATACACCTCGGAGGCGGCCGCCGCGGTGGGCTCCTTCGTAACGCGGTCCTTGACGAGTTCCACTGAGCAGAACAGCCCGGGTCCCCTGACGTCTCCGATCAACTTGCGGCGTTCGGCCATTTTGAGCAGCCGCTCAGTGGCATAAGCACCCATGTCGTGAGCGTTCTGGCACAGCTTGTCGCCGATAATCGCATCGATGGTCGCAAGCGAAGCCGCCAACGCTACGGGGAAGGATCCGAACGTCAAGCCATCTTCACCAGCCGAAAAACCGGTCAGACGCTCGCTGGCCATGATGCCGGCGAGCGGAAATCCACCGCCGATGCCCTTGCCGAAGGTCATGATGTCGGGCACGACACCATAGAGGTCCGCTGCGAACATACGTCCTGTCCGGCCAAAGCCTGACTGAATCTCATCCCATATCAGTACGATGTCGTAGCGGTTGCAGATCTCGCGAACCCCGGTCAGAAATGACTTTGGCAGCACCACATGCCCACCGTTGCCAAGAATCGGCTCGAGCATGATCGCGGCAACGCCGCCATCGACGCCCTTGTTAATCATATCCTCGAGGAGCTGCAGGCAAAGCTGCGAATCCGCCTCGACCGTCAGGCCCTTGCGCGGCCTGTACGGATCCGGGTGCGGAACGCGCGTAAATCGCGGCTGAATAGCCAGGAATGGGCTGTTCGGATGGGGCCAGCTCGCCGCGAGCGTCGTCAGCGAACGGCCGTGATAGCCATCCTGGAGCACGATCAAGCTTTGGCGCCCGAAGCGATTCTTGAAGGCCAGCTTAATCGCCATCTCGGCAGCGAGACTTCCATGCAGACAGAAACCAAAACGATTCAGATCACCCGGAGAGATTTCCCGCAGCTTGGCGGCCAACTCCAGCAATGGGATCGAGTTGAAATTGGGCCGCACGTGCGTAATCTCATGGAGTTGCGCGATCGCCGCCTTGACCACACGCGGGTCATTTGCGCCCAAGTTGTTCGACCACGCCTGCGACGTGAAGTCCAGGTACTCCCGGCCATGGTCATCCCAGACGCTGCAACCCTTGGCGCGAACCAGCATGATCTTTGATAGGTCACCCTCGATCGGGTCATGTATTAGCGAGCGCCTACCGAGTTCCATTGTCGCCTGATTGTTTGGTTTGTTCAAAGCATGATCAATCATATTAATTCCAGCGGTTTTATTGAAGTTCACGCGATTATCAGCGGCCTTCAGGGTGACAACAAGGACGAGTGTTGAAACGATTCATCGTCAATATTTATCAATCCACATGATTGGGTGAAAGTTCGAACACCGCGAGGCTGCGGCGGAATCCGCGCGTCCTCCACGCAGCGAACGCGATGCCGATCACCATCCAGCCGAGGCCGAATAACAACGCGCGATAGCTGAGGTTCCACCACAAAACCAGACAAATCACGAATCCCGCCAGCGGCAACAGCAAATTGATGATCCGCTTCTTCGGCGCGCGCACGTAATAGCGGATCAGCGCCGCCGCGTTCACTCCCATAAACGAGACCAATGCACCGAAATTGACGAGATTTGCCGCGAGCTCATAGCCGGTCGCTTCGCCGGATACCGCCGGCAGCACGAGTCCACCGACTAGCAGCAGGCCACCGACCAACATGACATTGTTGCGTGGGATGTGCGATTTTGGGTGAACGGCACCGAAGAACGCACGTGGCAGCGCGCCGGATCGGCCCATGCCGTACAAAAGCCGCGCCACCGCGAGTTGCGCGGCGACCGCGATCGCAAACAGGGCGATCATCAACGTGACGCCAACGATCACGAACAATGGCGCCCAGGCACGTTGCGCAGCAAAGGTAAACGCCGTGTCCTGGTCGGGAAAATGCTCGACACCAGGCCACACCAGTTGCGCCGCGTAAACCTCAACGACCGAGAGGATGCCTACGATGACGCAGGTCATGATGGTCGCGAGCAAGATGTGCCGACGCGGATTTTTACACTCCTCGGAGAGTGTCGAGATTCCATCGAAACCAATATAAGTGAGCATCGCGAGTGAAGTGCCGCCAAGAAAAGCCCGCAATGTCCAAGTCGACGGGTCATAGAACGGCCGCGTAAAAAAGCCCGCCTCGGCGTGCGGTTGACTCAGCACATAGTGTGTAGCCGCGGTCAGGAAGATTACGATCACGACACCGATAGTCGCGCCCATCACGACATTGACTCGTGCCGAGAACTTAATGCCATGAATCGTCAGCGCCGTGATGAGTCCGGCGAAAACGGCTACCCACACCCAATAGGGGATCAGGGGTCCATACACATGGGCCTGTTGGCTGATCCAAATCACACTGCAAAGCGGGTTCAGCAGGTAGTCCATCACCATGCCCCATCCAGCGAGATAACCGAGCAGCGGGTTGATCTCCTGACCCACATACGCGAAAGCGGAGCCGGCCGTCGGGTAGGCATTTGCCATGCGGCCGTAGCTGATTGCGGTCGGCAGCATCGCAAACAGCGCTACGAGCACCGTGAGCGCGGCGTGCCCATGGCCGCGCAGAATAAGCACGCCGTAAAATGGCGCCGGAGAAATGGGACATACGATGATGACGCCGTACAGCACCAGGTCCCAGAGACCGAGTGCCCTTAAGAGCCGCGGCGGCTTGGTTGCAGGTCCGGCCGCCATCACAGATTCAGTCACTCCAGGTCTCTAGAAAGCGTAGTTCGCCGTCACCCCAACGGTGCGCGGACGGAATGTGCCGTAGGTGATTTTCTCAGCGGTTGCCTGCCCATAGCTGTCAAGCAACGGATGGCTGTTGAACACATTGTTGCAAAACAGACTGAGATCGAGCTTATCCTTCGACCATCCCAGACGGGCATTGAACAAATTCGTCGCCGGATCCGGCACATACTGCGGCGTATAATTCGGCGAAGTTTTAATCTGATTCAGGAACGGACCGGGGTTATGACTATGGTACTGATACTCGAGCCGCATGTGCGCCTTCTGATCACCCGCCAACGGGATCTCGTAGTTGGCCGCGGTGTTGATGTCCCAGGGTGAATGGACAAACGGCAGGTAGCCAACTTGGTCGCCATCCTGCAATAGAACGTGGCCTTGGCCGTCGTAAACGGTTGAAGTGTATTTCGCATCAGCGTAGGCGACCGACAGGTCAATACGAACATGCTCAAACGGTATCGCCTGCATAGCGATATCGAACCCGTTGCTGACGGCACCACCCCCATTAAACGTATAGCTAATGCCGCAGGCCGGTTGTCCCAGCTGCTGAATATTGGACCACACAATATGGAAGAGACTCGAGTCGATCGCGAGGCGCCCATCAAACAGTTTATTCTTGGCGCCAATTTCGTAGTTCCATACATAATCGGCCGTATAGGTCTTAGGCACCGCCGAATAGTCGCAGATCGGCGGCAGCGGATCGTTGCCGCCACCGATGCGGAAGCCCTTGCTAGCCGACGCATAGAATAAGTTGTCCGGGTCAAGCTGATAAGAAATCGCCAAGCGCGGCGTGGTCGGCGTCTGACTGAGCTCAATCTGGGCATAGGCGGGAACCGCATCGAGCGCACCAGTGCCGTTGGTATTGGCCTGGGCGGTTTTGACCTTGGCGACGCGTATCCCCAGCGTTCCGATCCATTGTTGCGTGAAGTGAAAGTCGCCCTGAGCGAAGGCAGCCAGTTGATCATCGACGACAGTCTGCAACGTATAGAAGATCTCGCGGCCGCTCGGGTCGAGTGCATGTGAGAACTGTAACTGGTAGTCGGTCTGGTTGCGGTGATCGTCGAACACTCCGGCAACCCAGGTGAAAAACGCATCCTTCTTGTTCGACGTCAACCGCACCTCCTCGGTAAAGGCATGCACCGAAGTTCCGGTAAACAGCGGCGACACATCAGCTTGAGATGCCGCGTAGGTGGGGTCGAGCGGATTGCCGTACCCGCAGAGTTGTGCGGGACTCGGGCAGACATTCACCAATTCGATAGCGCCCAGCAGTCCGCTTAGGTCACTGGTGAGGTCGGCGGTGCGATGGGTATACGAGGCCACAGCGGTCAGATCGGCGAACGACAAATGCGCTTCGACCTTGATCGCAGGGACAATCAACCGGTCCACAGAATTCTCCGGCAACAAGGTGACACTGTTGAACTGCCCGGCCGACGGATTCGAGAAACTCGGATCGAACCGGCCGTTGTCCGCAACGTGAGCCTCCTGATATAACAGAGAGGGCGTCACCAGCACACCGTCGGCTACCTGGATGCCGAGGGCCAGCTTCGTGGCAAAGTTGCGGCTCTGGTTGGTGTTGCGCGCAATAACGTCGCCGTTCCATGGCTGGATTCGGTCCGCATAGCCGCCATCGTGGCGCTCCCAGACGCTGGCGCGAAAACCGACCACATTGTCGATAATCGGTCCGCCGGCCGCCGCCCCCGCCTCATAGCTAAGGCTCCCATTCTGGGTCGAAGCGACCTCGGCATGGGAATAGCCGCTAAATTGGGTCAGGCTGGGCTGATTAGAGATGAAGCGCACATTGCCCATTTCGGAGCCGGAGCCGAACAGCGTTCCCTGTGGCCCGCGTAGCACCTCGATGCGGTTCAGATCAAATAGCACCGGGTAGGGATTCCCGACGTTGCCGTCGGAGGAAAGCCGACTCTGTATCGGCGTATCGTCGGCGTAGAGACCGACAGTGGAGGCACCAAACAGGGAATCCAGGCCGCGGATCGAGACTAGTGAGAGCGTCGCCGCATAACCATCACGCTGAAATTGCACTCCTGGAGTCACGGAAGCGATATCCTCGATGCCCTTGATTGCGCCTGCGGCGATGTCAGCTTGGGACATGGCCGCGATACTGACCGGCACGCGAGACAGCGATTCCTCGCGCCGCGTTGCGGTAACGACGATCTCCTCAAGCTTGCTTGAAGCGTCGATCGGAGTTTCCTCGGCGACTGCCACGCCAACGCCCATTACCAATTCCAGCGCGGACAGTAAAAAGATAGTTCTCATCGGCTCTCCCGGATTGGCTGGTCAACGGGGACGATTATCGGTGCTAAATCGTTCACAATACGGACGATTAGCTGAAGGATTGATCCAAACCACTTATGAATATCCAGTTCCGCCACATTAGGTCGTTCATCGCGGTTGCGAGCGAGGGAAACTTTGCGCGCGCGGCAACGCGACTGCATGTCTCTCAGCCGGCACTGTCGCAAACCATCATCCAATTCGAGCAAGCCATCGGATTCCCGGTGTTCGTACGCACGACGCGCAGCGTCGTGCTGACCGCGGCGGGACAACAAGTGCTTGCGCAAACGCTGAAGTTCGAGAAGGCCATCGACCTATTCGTCGGGGAGCTGCATACGATCCGCTCGGCGCTAAAGGATACGTTGCGCGTTGGATTCATGATCGGCACGGCCGTGCAATTCCTTCCCGCGATCGTGCGCGAGTTTGAGAAACTACGGCCGAATACGCAGCTGCAGCTCGAGGAATTCAATTTCTCGGATCCCAGTGCGGGTCTGCGCGACGGCAAGGTCGATTGCGCGATCATCCGGCCACCCATCGACGTCGACGACATCGAGATTGTGGAATTCGCGCGCGAAAAATGTGTCGTGTGCCTGCCAAGCGAACATCGCCTGAATAGCGCAACCTCGGTCTCCCTTGCGGACATCCTAGACGAACCGATCATCGCGGCGCCCAGCCACGGCACCTGGCGAGACTACTGGCTCGCAACCGAGCACCGGCATGGGCGCCCTGCCAAGGTCAGCTTCGAGGTCGCCACAGTCGAATCAGAACTGCAGGCGGTCGCCTCGGGCAAAGGAATCAGCATTACCTCGGAGAGCACGGGCCATTACTATGCGCGGCCCGGCGTTGTATTCAGACCCATCGATGACATGCCCGAGTGCGTGATGGCGGTCGGCTTTCGGCGTACGCCGAATACTCGGGTCGCCGACTTCATCGAGGTCGCAAAGCTCGTGGCGGGCAAAATGGTCACGCCGGAGCCTATAGCCACTCGCGCTCGCCCAGCAGCCAAGGACAGAAATGCTAGTCCCTAACGTGCAGCACCGGACACCAAACGCTGGCGGCCAGCAAGAGCGTCGCGCAACCATACGCTGCTGTTTTTGGCTGCGGCAGCTACCCAGCGAACGGTAGCGCACCCTGCCGTCTAGCGCAGCGAAGGAATTTTGAGTTAGCATACCCGCTAACTGTGCGAAGGCGTACAGATTAGGTCTACACGACCATGTAAATTCGCAAAATGCGCGCTTTGCGCCAGAGACTTTTAATCAGTCCGCTTTTTTAAGGAGTTCCCAAATGCGTTCACTAAGAAAACCGGTATTTCAAACATCGATGACTGCCCTACTACTAATCGGGGTATTCAGTCTGAGCAGTTTTGCGACCCTAGCGGCATCGCCTTCGGTCAAGCTCATGGGTTCTCAAGAGGTGCCGCCGGTGGCGACCGCGGCATCCGGGATCAGCAATATCACGGTTGCGGCCGACATGACCGTATCCGGCGACATAGAGACCACCGGGATCGATGGCACCATGGCTCATATTCATTTGGGCGCCGTTGGAGTGAATGGTCCTGTTGTGGTGACTTTGGATAAGGTGTCAGCGACGCGTTGGTCGGTTGCCGCGGATACTAAGCTAACTGCGGCCCAATACCAAAGCTACAAGGCTGGTGAACTCTACGTAAATGTTCATAGTAACGCACACAAGAGCGGTGAGATTCGCGTGCAATTGGCACCCTAGACCGGAGGCGTTCCCCTTAAAAATTATATCGAGTCATTGCCATTCACACGCTTCAGTTATCGCAATTGACTATCCTTACTCCCCCGCCGGTTGTAACCACTGAATCGCGCGGCGTCGCGATCACGCGAATCCTGGCAAGTAATGCACAATCGCACACTGGCTATTGCGTCGCGACGAGCTCGCGGAATCTCGTTGCCGCATTCTTCGCAGTGCGTCAGACCCGGACCCTGCGGTAACTGGTTGCGTACACGACTAATCGCATCTTTGACCGTGGCGTCAATCTGCTCTTGCACCGCACCTTCTTTTGCCCAGCCTGTCGCCATACTTCACCTAAGACTTGTGATACTTAACACCCGGCAGCACACACAGCAACTCAAACAATAAATTTGCACCGAGCAGCGCCGTATTGCCTGACAAATCATAAGGGGGTGAGACTTCAACCAAATCAGCGCCGACAATGTTTAACCCTCGGCATCCGCGAATTATCTCTAATCCTTGACGGCCCGTAAGCCCGCCAATCTCTGGCGTACCCGTACCCGGCGCCACCGACGGATCCAACCCGTCGATGTCGAAGGTCACGTAGGTCTTATGAGTACCGATCGCAGCGCGAATCGAAGCCATCAAAGGCGCAAGTGAACGATCCCAACATTCCTCAGCGGTCACCACCGTAAAACCTTTACTCCGCGACCAATTAAAATCATCCGGTGAATAGCCGGTGCCCCTTAGACCGATTTGATAGGTCAGTTTGGGATTGATGAGGTTCTCGTCAAAGGCCCGCCGAAAAGTCGTACCATGCGCAATTTTCTCACCAAACATCGTATCGTTGACATCCGCGTGGGCGTCAACATGCACCAACGCCACCGGTCCGTGCTTCTTAGCAATCGCCTGCAATACCGGATAGGTCACCGTATGATCGCCACCGATTCCGAGTGGAATAACATCGTTCTTGAGCAACAACTCATAGGCAATCCGAATTCGATCGACACTATCGACAATACTAAAAGTGTTAACGGCGATATCGCCCAGATCAGCGACCTGGAGGCTCTCGAAAGGCGCCGCACCGGTACCCAAATTAAACGGCCGTAACAGACAGGACTCCGCCCGAATCTCCCGCGGGCCGTGTCGCGCGCCGGCGCGATTGGAAGTTCCGATATCGAGCGGCATCCCCACAAAACACGCGTTAAGACCGGCACTGGAATTCGCTGACGGCAAGCGCATCATCGTGGCGACTCCCGCGAACCGCGGCATTTCATCGCCGCCCAAAGGTTGATGGTACTTCATGCGGTTATTGTACCTCGATCTAGCCCACGCAATTGCACCGCCTCGCAAGCATCCGCCTTACGAATATCCCGCGCACCGGCCAAATCTGCGCACGTGCGCGCGAGTTTTAACACGCGCGTATAGGCGCGCGCCGACAGCCCCAGGCGCGCGATCGCAAGGCGCAGTAACGCTTTTGATGCGACGTCCAGAATACAAATTTTTTCGATCTCGGCGTTGCTTAGCCGCGCGTTAACCTTGCCTTGACGCTCAAGCTGAATGCTTCTTGCCGCCGCAACGCGCATCGCGACACACGCCGAGTTTTCAGCAACTTCCACCGCATCATTCATTAAGTGTGCAACCGGCAAGGCACTGAGTTCAACGTGAATATCGATGCGATCAATCAACGGCCCTGAAATACGATTGCGATAGCGCTGAATCAACTCGGCACTACAGCGGCAGCGACCGTGCGGATCGCCGGCGTAGCCGCAGGCACACGGATTCATCGCGGCGACGAGCTGAAATTGCGCGGGAAATTCACATACCTGTTTAGCCCGTGAAAGAATCACAACACCGCTTTCCAAAGGTTCGCGCAGCGCTTCTAGCGCATTGCGTGCGAATTCCGGCAGCTCATCGAGAAATAATACTCCACGGTGTGCTAGCGATAATTCGCCGGGTTTTAATAAACTCCCGATGAGCGCAGCAACCGAGGCGGTATGCTGGGGGTTACGAAACGGCCGGCGACTTCCCGATGCCGGTCGCTTACCGGCTAATGACTGCAGGCTTGCAACCTCCAACCATTCACGAGGACTCAAGGGTGGCAGCAACCCCGGTAAACACTGCGCCAGCAGTGTCTTCCCCGCACCCGGTGGCCCCAACATCAGCAAACCGTGCTCACCTGCGGCGGCGATCTCCAGAGCACGCTTCGCACCAAATTGTCCCCGCACATCGGCTAAGTCCAGATGAGGGGAACTTGCGACGGGGTCAATGCTTGATGGATTGGCAGTGCAATAAGCCGCAACGCGCGGTAACGGCGTACCTCCTTTTAGTGCGTCGCACACTTGCAAGAGGTGGCTGGCCAACTTGAGCTGGCGGCTCGCCACCCAGCGCGCTTCAAGTCCATTCGCAGCAGGCAATATCAGTTCGCTACCGGACTGTGCGCCGGCTATTAAAGCCGGCAGTAATTGAGAGGTTTCGCGCAGTTCACCGCTCAAAGATAGCTCGCCGTAAAACTCTCTCTTGGCTAACGACGTTTGCGGTATTTGCCGGCTTGCTGCCAAAATGCCGACGGCGATGGGTAAATCGAAACGGCCGCCTTCCTTACGCAAGTCAACCGGTGACAAATTCACCGTAATACGTCCGCTCGGAAATTCAAAACCCGAAGTGACTAATGCGGAACGCACTCGCTCCTTGCTCTCGCGCACCACCGCCTCGGGTAACCCCACCATTGCAAAGGTCGGTAACCCTGTCCCTAGATGCACCTCGACTCGCACCAGCGGGGCCGCGAGTCCGGCAGGTGCGCGACTAAGGACTGTGCTAATGGGATACATATAGCGTAGCGCCTGGCCTACACCTTAGGCTTTGCTATTAACCTAGTCTGGCTTCAATCTCTTTTAAACGCGTTTCCATATCTTTAAGCCTCACCTGCGCTTTCGCGAGCAGAGCGGCTTGCACGTCAAATTCCTGGCGAGCAACTAAATCCAGCTTCACCAGTTGGGATTGCAACACCGCTTTAAAGTTGCCCTCAAGATCGCGGCCAAAGCTGCGCACTGACGGGGGCACCGAATCGGCCAGCCGCCGCGCTAAATCATCCAGCACCTGGGCATTGATAAAATTCATCACAATCTCCTTAACGTGTTCGATGGAACGCGCCCCTCAATAGCAGAGGGCAATATTACTAGGAATAAATTATTGAGACACCCGGATTAAATGCTGTATGCGTCGATAAATGCATGACTCAGATTACCGCCCTCCTACGGCCTTATCAATTGGACGATGTGCGCATTGCGGTAGCTGACCTCGGCATTCAAGACTTTGGAGCATCTCGCGCCGACCACTCCAGCCAACTCCCCCCGTTGGCGCGACATCCCACCGGCATGGGTCCCGTCACAAGGACCCTGCCGTTTTTATCGTGCTGCATTGCACAATTGCGCACCTCGAGAAGCTTTGCGCCAACCCAAGGCGCACGCTGCTAGACTATTAACCTACTACCGTTGATATTATGTCGAATAGGAGTTCAGTTCCCATGAAAATGGTCGTCGCCATCATCAAACCTTTTAAACTGGACGATGTTCGAGCCGCTCTCGCTGAGGTTGGGGTACAGGGCATTACCGTGACGGAAGTCAAAGGATTCGGTCGTCAAAAGGGTCACACTGAGCTGTATCGTGGGGCGGAGTACGTCGTCGATTTTTTGCCCAAGGTTAAGCTTGAAATGGCGATCGATGATGCACACGTAGATCGAGTGGTCGAAGCCATTATTGAAACGGCGCGCACGGGAAAGATTGGTGATGGGAAAATTTTTGTTTCCGATCTTGGCCAAGCCGTGCGAATACGCACCGGTGAATCAGGTTCTAATGCCTTGTAATTTTGCAGCGGGGTAGCCCATGAAACGCATTCTACTATGTCTAACTTTAGTGGCCTGGTCAGGCATGTCCTCGGCCGTTGTGTATAAATGGGTCGATAGTCAAGGCAAAACGATGTACGGAGATCATCCACCCGATGGCGTACGCGCCGAACTGGTGGAACTCTACAACGGCCGTGGAGCGCACTCGGCGTCGACGCCTACACGACCCGCGACCAGCAACGCACCCAGTAACAAGGGCGCGGCGCTCACGCCTCCTGGCGCAGCCGAATCCAGCACTCAGAAAACGGTGCAAGAGGATGTTGCCGCCGCACGCGACAAACAATGCACGGACGCGCAGGCACGTTATAAAACTCTCATTGAGGGACGACGCCTATACAAAACCGGCGAGAACGGCGAACGTCAATACATGACCGCCGAGGAGATTGATTCCGAACGCCTCAACGCCAAACGCGAACTCGACGCCGTTTGCAATAGCACGACTTAGATAATGATTGGCTTTGTCGGACTCGGCGCCATGGGCACACACATGGCGCGCAACTTACACCGTGCCGGATTACTCACCGGGGTATGGAATCGCACCACCGATAAGGCCACCGCCTTCAGCCAAGAACTCCATTGCAGTTCCTTCGCGACTCTCTCGGACCTCGCTGCGCAGGTTGATACTATTATTATTTGCGTGTCAGCCGACCAGGACCTGCGTAGCGTGATTGCAGGCCTCGCGCCCGGGCTACGCCCCCAGAGTTTAGTGATCGATTGCTCCACGGTAAGTGCGGTCACCGCACGCGCTATTGCCACTGATTTGGCCGGTAAAAATATTGGCTTTCTCGACTGTCCGGTCAGCGGTGGCGTCGAAGGTGCAAAGAACGCCACATTGGCGATCATGGTCGGTGGCGATGCGGCGCAATTTTCACGCGCGCTGCCGCTATTAGTAAAGATGGGTCGCACGGTTACCCATTTCGGTGCCAGTGGTGCCGGACAGGCCGCGAAGGCCACTAACCAAATTATGTGTGCGGGCATCATTCAAGTAGTCGCCGAAGCGATGGCATTCGCCCGCGCCGAAGGATTGCCGCTCGACAAACTCATCGACACGTTGGGCAAAGGCGCGGGTTCGAGCTGGTATTTTGTGAATCGCGCACCTTTTATGGCTAAGGAGCATTATCCGGCGGGTTTTAAAGTGCGCTTGCACGACAAAGATTTGAAAATCTGCCGCGACATGGCGGCAGCGCATGGCATGCATCTTCCCGTCGTCGAGTCCACGCTGCAACAATACGCCGAACTCCTATCGCAAGGTTTTGGCGATGAGGATATTTCAGCTATTTTCCGGCTCAAGTCTTAACGTTTTTAAATACCCACCAATTTTCCGACCGTCCATGAATAGGCCTGCTTTAAGAATCGCGACTCGTAAAAGCCCGCTGGCTTTATGGCAGGCGGAACATGTGTCGTCCTTGCTCCGTCAAGCATACCCAGGTCTTGTAGTTGAACTCGTACCCCTGTCGACCAAGGGCGATCTCATCCAGGATCGCAGTTTGGCGGCCATCGGTGGCAAAGGTCTTTTCATCAAAGAACTGGAAGTCGCGATTGAAGCGGGACATGCCGATATGGCTGTGCATTCGATGAAAGATGTGCCCGGCGAATTACCGGAAGGTTTTATGATCGGTGCAGTCCTACCGCGAGTCGATCCCCGCGACGCGTTGATTATGCGAGAGGGCGGAACGCTTAATGATTTGCCGAAAGGCGCACGGGTGGGCACCTCTAGTTTACGCCGCCAAGCGCAATTGCTCGCGGTCCGACCCGATTTAAATATTCAAGCACTGCGCGGAAATGTCGATACTCGCTTGGGGCGTCTCGACAAGGGCGAGCTAGAGGCTATCGTACTCGCGTGCGCGGGGTTAATTCGTCTCGGCTGGGAGTCGCGCATAACTGCGCGCCTCGATTCTAAGGTGTGCTTATCCGCCGTGAGCCAAGGGATCATCGGGATTGAATGCCGCGCCGATGATGCGGCCACGTTGCACGCCTTACAGCCACTCAATCATTCGGCCACTCGTTCCGCCATGGATGCCGAGCGGGCGTTTTCCGGCTATTTGGGCGGAAGCTGCCAATCGCCAATTGCCGCGTATGCAGAGATAACCCAAGGGCAATTGTCCGAAAAACAATTGACGCTGCAAGGCCTCGTGGCTGAACCCGACGGTTCCCGCTTACTACGCGACTCTCTGGTGGGCTCCGCCAAAGATCCCCTGGCCTTAGGCGTAGCACTCGCCAAGCGCGTATTCGCAGCCGGTGCAGGGCCGCTCCTGGAGCGACTGCGCCACGTGCAGTGACATTGCCCGGCCCAGTGAAATTGTCCCGCCCAGTGAAATTGCGACTTCTGAAGGTCGGGGTCTTGGTCACGCGGCCAGAGGCCCAAGCGACGGCTCTATGCGAACTACTCGAAGCCCAAGGGGCTAAAACTTATCGCTTGCCGGCTTTTGAAATTAAACCCCTGAGCGTCACCTCGTCACAGAGCGCCATGCTTAGTGCGCCCAGCGCGTTCAGCCCGCTCAGTGCGCCTAGTGCGCTCAACGATCTCGCACGCTTCGACTTAGTTATTTTTACCAGTAGCAATGCTGTGAAATTCGGCGCCCACTTGCTGCCCCCCGCGTACCCACAGAAATCCGCTATCGCCCGCACGATGAAGGTCGCAGCCCTGGGACCTGCGACTGCGCGTGCACTCGCGGATAGGGGCATTCACCCCAGCATTCAATCTCAGGGCCCGTATGATTCAGAAGGCTTACTCGCTCATCCTGAAATCGCGCAACTCAAATCTGCAAAAATATTAATTATCAAAGGTCGAGGTGGCCGCGAACTTCTCGCTCAAGAATTGCAAGCGCGCGGCTCGCAAGTGGAAACTGCCGAAGTGTATCAACGGGTAAATGCAACACCCGACGAGGCCGCCCTCAACACTGTGCTGGAAAACTTTTCTACTCACGCCATTCAAGTCGTTATTGCCAATAGTCTTGAAACCGTAAAGGCGCTTTTGCAATTTGCAACCCCCTCTCTAGCACTCGCGTTCAACGCAGTGCATTGGTTAGTCCCCAGTCAACGCGTGGCCGACGGGGCTCGTGAACTGGGGCTACAAGCGCCGCTAATAGTGGCAGCGTCCGCTGAAGATCACGCCTTAGTTGCCGCGATCATTTTATGGCGCTCTTGAGTATCGGGCGCATAATCAAATGAATCAAAAAATAACCGGCTAGTCGCTACGCCGCGTTTCCGAAACTCGCGCTGGACGGCTTCAATCATGGCCGGCGGACCACTCGCATAGACATCATAGTCTGCAAGATTCGGCGTACCGCCTATGGCCGCTTCGTGCACCCACCCGGTAAGCCCAGTCCAAGTGGGTGGGGCTTCCGATAAAACCGGCGCATATCGCAAGGTGACCGCCCGCCGCGCAAGATCCAGGAGATCCTCGTGCGCGTAAAGATCGTGTTCACTGCGCACTCCCCAATACAAAGTCATATCGCGCGGCAAACCCTGCTTGATGACATGACGCAAAATACTGTAGAGCGGCGCCAAGCCGGTGCCACCGCCGATTAACAGCATAGGTCGCGCGTGCGCGTCGGCCGGCCTGTATTTGAATTGGCCCAGCGGCCCTTCAATGGTCAGTAAGGTGCTGTGGGTGTGCTGAGCGAATAACTGTTCCGTAAATTCGCCACCTGCGACTTTGCGCACATGTAACTCCAAGACGCGCGACTCGTGCGGCGGGGAGGCAATCGAAAAACTACGCCGCCTCCCGCCAGCAAGCATGACATCGATATATTGACCTGCGGTAAACTGGAATGACTCCGCTGCCGGCAATTTGAGAAATATCGCCATGACGTCATGCGATAAAATTGCGGTGCGCTCTATACGGCAGGGAAGACGTTTGATTTGCAGCTCATCGGCTAATCCTACCGAGTAAGTTTCAAGCTTAAGATCCGAAAGCGCGCGTGCTTGGCATAACAACACCATCCCTTCGGCCACTTCTGCGTCAGATAACCCCAATGGTTTACCATTCGGATAACAAATTTCACCCTGTAAAAGACGCGCACGACAAGAACCGCAATTGCCTCCCTTACAGCTATGCGGCAAATTAAGACCTGCATGCAAAGCACCCTCCAAGACGCATTGGTCGGAGGTAACGCTGAAACTACGGTCGGGGTTCGTTAAACTGATACGCACGATATATTCTTAAGGTTACCTTAGCATGCGCCCAGTATCGATCATGGGTTGTGGATACACCGGACTGCGGTTAGCACGGCGATTTCAAGCCATGGGCGCTTCTGTCACCGGTTTTGCCACTCGCCCAGAAAGTCTTTCGGCTATAAGCGCGGCAGGGGTCAGCGCCCATGCGTTAAATCTAGAAACCCCGCTCCAGGGCCCAAAGCTAGATTTTACCGGACATTTAATCTATTACTCGGTACCTCCCGGCACCAATACGCAGCCCGGCGCCAATACGCAGCCCGGCGCAAGCACCCGGCGCATCCCCGCACGCACCTTAAGGCCCACTGACTTAGATTCCACAGAATTAGCGTACAGCGAATACCGCGACTTGCGCCTAGAACACTTTCTGGACTCTATCGACCTGGAGGGGTCTCCGTCTTGCGCGCCTTATCGACTTATCTATCTTTCTACCACTGGCGTCTACGGCGATCAATCCAGCGCCGTGGTCACCGAAGACACTAAGCCCGCACCGAAAAATCTCCGTGCCATAAAACGTTTGAAAGCCGAGAACACTGTGCGTGAGTGGACGCAGAACAGGGTCGCCAGTCATGCCGTATCCTGGTGCATTCTACGCATTCCCGGTATATATGGACCGGGACGTCTACCCTTAGAGCGCCTACGTCGCAGCGAGCCCGCCATCACTCCCGCCGAGACGACGCCCGGTAACCGAATTCAGGTCGAAGATTTAGTGACTGCCTGTGTCGCCGCAGGGCAAAGCGCCCGTGCCGATCAGCGAATTTTCAATGTGACCGACGGCAGCGATGACAGCCTAACCCGCTACTTACAACGCGTGGCACGTATTGCCGAATTACCCCCACCGCCGCTTATCAGCCGAGCCGAAGCGTTGCGTACCTTCTCAGAATCTACCTGGTCTTTTTTAGGCGAGTCACGCCGGGTGAGCAATCAGCGCATGCTCGACGAACTCGGCGTAGCTCTCACCTACCACGACCTCGACGCCGGTATTCGCGCGAGTCTTTAAGCGCTTAGGCGCTGGGTTGACTACGCTTGCTGTCCAACCATTCACCAATGGGTTCCCACTGTTTCCAGTCGGGCCAAGCCAGATATTCCGGTAACTCAAGCACACCCATGCCGCGCGCATACGCTCGCACATAGTTCTGAGCTTCACGTAAGCAACCAAGATAAGGGACTTTAAGCTTGGTCAGATAGGTATCCAATTCCTCGTACACTAGCGTGTATTCGCGTACGCGATTTGCGATTAACCCGAGCCTCGCTTGTTTGCGTGCCACCTTGCCGATTTCCAACAACTCGTCCATGAAATGACTACAGGCCTTCATGTCGATGGCAGAGGGTAATACCGGGACAATAATAGTTTCCGCGCGCCGAACCAACTCGTTTAACTCGGTGCCACGAACACGCGCCGGCGCATCAATCACTAAAATATCAGTATTTCGGGGTACGTTGCGCAAGCCCTCATCAAAAGCCGCCACCCCGCTGATAGCAGGAAGGTCCACCGGTCGCTGCGCCAGCCAATCCAAACTGGTACGTTGAGTATCATAGTCGGCAATACAAACTTGGTGTCCATCACGAGCGAAAAACACCGCGATATTGGTCGCCAATGTACTCTTGCCACATCCACCCTTCGCATTTAATACCATCACATGTCGCATATATTCCCGACCTTATTGTAATTTGCGTTGTTTTTGTATGCGTAAGGTAGAACTCGCGCAGAGATTGCGCAACTCTTTTGTTGCAGAATTGCTTTCGGGCAAGTAAGCGTATTCAGCTGCCTTGCCAAAATGTCACCAGGGCGCCTCCAATCACAATCAGGCCGCCGCCTACGACGATAGGTAACGTTGGTGTGGTATGAAAGACGATGAAATTAATGCTTTGCCACACCACGAATAGAATCGCAATATAAAGTCCCACTACACGGCTAAATTCAACTGGCGCTAAGTTTAGAAAGGTACCGTATCCCAATAACAATGCAGTGCCGACAATAAACAAACCCACACGCAGCAATCCGGAATGCTTATAGATTGCGAGGCGGATGACTGCGTCACCACTTACTTCCAGCGTGGTCGCTACGATGAGCAAAAGAATTATATATCCGCTATTTTTCATGTTTTAGCATTCTAAACCGAAGGCCTAAAAACTTTCCTATAGGAATTCGCAGTACGCGCCGCAGAGACGATTTTTCTTGTGGAAACCGTTAGCGCAAGTGAATGATTGTGTAAGGGTTTAGCGGTAGAGTTGGGGTTGGGTTGGGTTGAGCTCGCCAGTTTCCCCTATCAAGCCTTGAGCTGGAATCGACTGCGGCGGGTGGTGTGTATTCGCCAGCATATCCCGCAACGCGAGCAAGCCAAAGGCAGAACTTTATTGCTATACGAGCTCAGTGACCGATCTAGACTTAAGCGATTTACTTGCTTCGCCCCGCATCCTCGACGATACGACACGCCAACTCAATCGATCCACGCACTCGATCGATGCTACCGACATAGCAGCTGAGCGGCTGCCTCGCTCGCTCCCGAACGTGCACGGCCTGAACACCCTGAATCCGAGCCAGTGCAGCGATGTCGCCGCGGTCCTGGTCCGAGAAACGACTGATTTTGTTAATAACCAAATCTAACGGAGTGAGTAATCTGACCTCAAGAATGCACGGGTCAATTCCCTCCAACGTCAGAGCAATAGAATCCTGCTGCGCGTCCTCATGCATGAGCGCAAACGAATCGTTGTACTGACGATCGAAATACAGGAGTCGTGCCGCACCGTCTGCATCGCGATAAGCGATATCCAATTTCTCCGGCAACGCGATACGATGCGAAAACACAGCATCAACAGCGCGTGATACTCGCTCGCCTGTATAAATATGCACCGCGGTCCCACCGGCAACAAACATCTTGATTGGCAGCGCCGCCACTGCCGTCATGTGCAGCGAATCCTGGATGCGCACCACCATCTGGCTGAAAGCCTCGACAAATTCGGGCCTTGCCCACCGGCTAGGCTGCACGACTGATTCGCTGTGCCAGCATCGACAGGAAACGTGCAGGGCTTAGCGGACTGCCCTCCAGCCAAATCGCAAAAACACCAACCTGCGAACTTCCCGTGTGCAGTAGCTCACCCAACTCGAGCATCGAGCGCCGATCATAGCCCGGCACGCTGGCTAACATGACGCTCAAACCTGCCATAAAGAAAGCGGGTCCAATTGGTCGCCAACATTGCACGTCAAAACTCCCACTTGCACATAAATCCAGCAAGCATTCTTCATAGCGGCGATCAAAGTGTGCTGGATAGCGATTATCAGTGGTAACCGCTGATCCCGGTAACACTCCAATGGCCGTGCCAACCGCTACGGCAAGCGCATTAAGCGTCGAGAAATCGCAGCTTAAGCGACTTCTTAACCTTGAAAGAGTCTCACTTCGCACGCCAGCTCGGCTTGCCCATTCAGAATCGTTCAAACCCAGTGCGCGCGCTCGTTCAGTCAGCAATTTAACAATATCCGGCAATATTATTGACTTATACATCAATTAAATATAACAAACATTGATTTTTTACTCAATAATAGCCAATGGAGTCTTCCATCACCGCTAGGCTCTCGTGCTATGAATTGCTCGCGAGATTCACGTTAGTTTCGCGGCCAACAAAACCCAACAAGAATTTTCCCGGTACTCGCTCACGTACTGCGCACACACTCGCTCAATCGAAGCATCGTTTGAGCCATCGGCAAATTGAGCGACGGCCGCTTCGCGCTTAAGCGATCGCTTTTGGTCATCTGATCTGACACTCCCAATGTTCGCGGTACGAGCAACGATGCCAACAGGTTGGGCTGACTCTTAAAAATTTCGTCCGCGAGCGCCATTTTCTGCGCCGTGGTCAACGCATGTGTTCTCTTGACCGCATGCGCTATCTGATCCACGAAAATGCGCGCCCTAGTAGAGCGACAAACTCGCGCCATCTAAACGTATCGGCTATGCTGACACTCATGCGCATCGACTTTTTGAAGATGCAGGCTCTCGGCAATGACTTCTTGGTCTTCGATGCTCCTGCCAGCGATACCCCTATGAACGCCGCCCTGGCTCGTATCTCAGACCGACGCACCGGTGTGGGGTTCGATCAGGCCTTGATGATCGCGGCTCCGCAGCGGACGAGTAGCCGCGCTGCTTATCGAGTCTTTAATGCGGACGGTGGCGAAGTGGAACAATGCGGCAACGGTGCACGCTGTGTCGCGGCCCTGGTGTACGCCCGCAAACCTAACCTCGGACGCGAGTTCAGCCTAGACAGTGCCGCAGGACCTGTGCAAGCACGAGTGCTTGCTGACGGCTCAGTCGCGGTCAACATGGGTATCCCGAATTTCAACCCAAGCGCACTGCCTATGCAGGCCAGCGAAGAAGCCGCGCAATATTCTCTGGATATCACCACCGATGGCGCCGAGGGTGACGCTCATGGCGGTGCACATGGCGGCGCACATGGCAGCGCACATGGCAGCGCAGATGCCAGGCCAGGCGCCCGCCTAGGTCTCGGCTCAAGTGACAGCCCAGAGCAAGTACTCATCGGCGCAGTCTCCATCGGTAACCCTCACGCGGTGCTGCAAGTCCCCGATGTCGACGTGGCACGCGTACAGCATCTCGGACTTCTCATCGAGCGGCACGCCCGTTTTCCCAAACGGGTCAATGTGGGGTTCATGCAAATCGTCGATCGTACCCGTATCCGTTTGCGGGTATTCGAACGCGGCGTCGGTGAAACACTCGCCTGCGGCACCGGCGCCTGCGCAGCAGTGGCCCTCGCCCGTCGATGGGGACTTGTGAACGACATCGTAGAAGTTGATTTGCGCGGCGGCCGTGCAATGGTGACTTCAACTCCCGGCACAAACGCGTTATGGCTCACGGGCCCCGCGATCACCGTATACTCTGGATCTATCGATATTTAAGATAAGGAAAATAAACTATGAACACCAGTCCGGCGCGCGGCGTTAAGCCTGCAAGTCTCGAGGAATCCAGCGTCGCAGAATATTTGCAGGCGACGCCTGAGTTCTTTGAGCGTCATGCGAGTCTGCTCAACAAACTACGTCTCCCCCATATGCGCGACGCCGGCGCGATAAGCTTGGTCGAGCGCCAAGTTGAAGTGCTGCGCGAGCGCAATCAACTTCTAGAAAGTAAATTGAAAGACTTGATGGAGGTCGCTCGTGCCAATGACACCCTCACTGATCGCATCCACCGTCTAAGTCAGCGACTCATTCGTGCCAAGACTTTAGGCGAGACCGTCAACAGCATTGAAACTTCGTTGCGCGAGGATTTTGATTCCATGAACTCAGTGCTCGTGCTCTTTCTAGAGGAAGCACGTACTTTACAACCCGCAGCGACACGATTTTTAAGACCCGCTCACATTCACGATACCGAAATGAAAATGTTCGAATCATTGCTGCAAAATGGCAAACCCCGCTGCGGTCAAATACGCGACGCGCAACGCGATTTTTTATTTGGCAAGGACTCCATCGAGATTGGTTCCGCGGCGTTGACTCCCCTTGGCTTGAAAGGCGCGGTCGGAATTTTAGCGATAGGTTCCAGCGACACCGCACGTTTTCACCCCGGCATGAGTACCGAATTTTTAGCACGCATCGGTGAATTAATCGGTTTTGCACTGGCACGAACTTAAGGGCTTGTGACCACCCCCGATAACGCATGGATTGATAAATTCCTGGCGTACCTGAAATATGAGCGCCGGGTGAGCACGCATACCACATCGGCCTATGCGCAAGATTTGCAAGCTTTGCTAGGTTATATCGAAAAACGCACGCTCGCTGTAAGCGCCAATCCCGACTGGAACGCATTGACCCATGTGGATATTCGCGGCTTTGCCGCCGCCTTACATTCCAGCGGCTCAAGCCCCCGCAGTATCCAGCGTAAGCTATCGGCCGTCCGTAGTTTCTACCATTTTTTGCAACGCGAAGCCCATTGCAAGCTAAACCCCGCTCTTGAAGTGCGTGCCCCGAAGGGCAAGAAGCGATTGCCTGCTACATTAGACGCGGATCAAATGGGTCGACTCTTGGAATTTCGGGTCCATGATTCCTTGTCGGCACGCGATAAGGCCATCCTCGAGCTTTTTTACTCATCTGGTTTGCGGCTCGCCGAATTAGTAGGCTTGGAACTAGCATCGTTAGACTTCGCCGAGCACACGGTACGCGTTCTTGGCAAGGGCAGTAAAACCCGCATCGTGCCCGTCGGTCGCTACGCGCTCGCGGCGATCAAGAAATGGTTACTCGAACGAGTAAGCTCGGCTATGCCCGGGGAAAACGCGGTATTTCTCGCGCATGGGAGACGGATGTCAGTGCGCTCCGTACAACTGAGAGTCGCTGCTTGGGCGCGGCGCCAGGGTTTGAGCTTGCATGTGCATCCCCATATGTTGCGCCACTCCTTCGCCACCCATCTCCTGGAGTCCAGCGGGGATCTGCGAGCGGTGCAGGAATTGCTGGGTCATGCCAATATCGGTACCACACAAATCTATACACATTTGGATTTTCAACACTTAGCAAGTGTCTATGAAGCTGCCCACCCGCGGGCTCGCGGCCGAAAAATCGCTTAACGCCTTACCGCTTTCAACGTCGCAGCTTGAAACTTAGCGAGACGTCCCCACATGGGATTATCAATGATTCACGATCCCAAACGGATATACGGCACCACCATCCTCGCCGTGAGGCGCAAAGGCCACGTAGCCATAGGCGGCGACGGTCAGGTCACACTGGGACAAGCCGTTATGAAGGGCAATGCCCGCAAGGTCCGGCGTCTCTACGCTGACAAGGTGGTGGCGGGGTTTGCGGGCGGCACCGCGGATGCATTCACGCTTTTCGAGCGCTTCGAAGCAAAACTCGAAAAATTTGGCAACCTTACGCGCGCCGCGATTGAGCTTGCGAAGGATTGGCGCTCTGACCGAAGTCTACGACGGCTCGAAGCGCTGCTATGCGTTGCAGACACCACGAGTACCTACGTCATTTCGGGCACTGGCGATGTGATTGAACCGGAGCACGATTTGATCGCCATCGGTTCAGGCGGAGGCTACGCACAAGCGGCGGCATTGGCCCTGATCCACGCAAGCGAATTAGACGCACGCGAAATCGTCGAGCGCTCGTTGAATATCGCGGCCGATATTTGTATTTACACCAATCGCAATTTGACTATTGAAGTGCTCTAAACACGTATGTCGCATATGACCCCGCGCGAAATCGTGGAGGAACTGGACAAGCATATTGTCGGCCAGACGGCTGCCAAGCGTGCGGTGGCAATCGCCTTACGCAATCGGTGGCGGCGCCAGCAAGTCGCTGAAGGTTTACGCCAGGAAATTACACCTAAGAACATTTTGATGATCGGTCCGACTGGGGTAGGCAAAACCGAAATTGCGCGCCGCCTCGCCCGTCTGGCGAAAGCCCCTTTTATCAAGGTTGAAGCCACTAAATTCACTGAAGTAGGGTATGTGGGTCGAGAAGTCGACTCGATCGTCCGCGATCTAGTCGAGATTGCAGTGAAAATGACCCGCGAAGAAGAAATGGCCAAAGTGCGCCATCGCGCGGCCGATGCGGCCGAGGAACGTATTCTCGATACTTTGCTGCCAGGAACCTCGGAACTCGCCGGCGATAATGCCTACAGCCGAGATACTGCTCAGGCGCGCGACGCCGCTCACAATAGCGATTCACGACAAAGTGGCGACGCGCGGCCCAGTGGCGACACGCGTCAAAGTAGTGAGACGCGTCAAAAATTTCGCAAAATGCTGCGCGAAGGTGCGTTAGATGAACGCGAAATCGAGATCGAAGTGCGCGCCGCGTCGATGGGCGTTGAAATTATGGCTCCGCCCGGCATGGAAGAGATGACTCAGCAACTCCAGGGCATGTTTCAAAATCTTGGGAACAGCCGCACTAAGCCGCGCAAGCTTAAGATCAAAGAAGCACTCAAGCTGCTGGTGGACGAAGAAGCGTCAAAAATGATTAACGAGGAAGATCTTAAAACCCGCGCGGTGGAAAATGCCGAGCAAAATGGCATTGTGTTCATCGACGAGATCGACAAAATTGCGCGCAGGCAAGAAACCGCCGGCGCGGATGTCTCGCGTGAAGGCGTACAGCGAGATCTTTTGCCCTTAGTCGAAGGGTGTACCGTGAACACTAAGTACGGCACGGTCAAGACCGACCATGTGCTGTTCATCGCCTCCGGCGCTTTCCACATGTCGAAGCCTTCTGACCTGATCCCTGAGCTGCAAGGTCGGCTACCCATCCGAGTGGAACTCGAACCTCTCGTGGTGCAAGATTTTGTGCGGATCTTGACCGAGCCCGACGCCTCGCTGTGTCGTCAATACTCAGCGCTGCTTGCCACTGAAGGGGTCACACTAGAATTTGAAGTCAGTGGCGTACAGCGATTGGCCGAGGTGGCGTTCGAAGTCAATGAACGTACTGAGAACATCGGTGCGCGGCGCTTGCACACCGTCATGGAGAGACTGCTAGAGACCTTATCCTTCGATGCTGCGGATCGAAATGGCGCACAGGTGGTCGTGAATCGCAGCTACGTGGAAGCTAATCTTGGCGAATTAGTGCGTGATCAAGATTTGTCGCGATATATTCTGTAAACATTCGCAGCGCCCGTCACGCCGACACCCAAGTTATGACCACCCCACAACCCACCGATATCAAAATTCGCACTACATCGCGGATTCTCGAAGTGCACTTCGACGATGGCAGCCGGTTTGAATTGCCCTTCGAGTACTTGCGAGCCTTCTCACCCTCCGCCGAAGTCAAAGGCCACGGGGGCGGCGAAGGGATACTGCAAACGGGTAAAGAAAATGTCGGTATTAGTAGCGTAGAACCCGTGGGCAACTATGCCTTGCGGTTGAACTTCGATGACGGACACAATACCGGATTGTATTCGTGGAGCTTCTTACACGAACTCGGCCGCGAACAAACGGTCAATTGGCAGCGCTTTCTACAGCGCTGCCGCGAAGCGGGGATTACGCGCCGCTAGCAGCACCGCGGTGACTCTGCGCAGTCTGCGCGCCGTATTTCATGCCCGCCAATATGAAACAGACTTATGAAACACGCAACCCGTTGATTGTGACGGGGGAGGGCGATGTTTCAAAACTTACCCTTTGCGACACAAGCGGATATCACTGGGTCTACTTAACCCAAAGATCCCGCAAGTCGGATGCCGCAGAGCTGCCGGAGGAGTGTCCGCGTACCCGTCAACCAACCATGCAACAGCGCGATCACTCGTGACGAACGAGTCGTCCGCCGGAGTATCCAACCTCTTCCACGTTAGTCGTGGAAAGTGGCGCACTTGAAAGTACCAAGCTTGCATGTGCAGCATTTCAAGTCGATCCTGCGTGGTCGGTGTCCACTTCCATCCTAATTTCCAGTACGCCTGAAGTTCTTCTAAGTCGGCAACCGTGCGCCTCTCTCCAGAGTTTGGATTTTCGACCAGATGGCTCCTGGGCTGGTCCCTAATGCTTTCGAAGCCGACAGGTGGGGGCTCTACAGTCGCGCCGACCGCACCTGGTTCGCAGTCATTCATCCACTCTTCGACCAGCTTGAACCAGCCAGGCGTCCTCGCGGCTTGCCAGGACAGAAAGCGCCATATCTCTGGCGATGGGCTCATGCCTCCGCCGATCGGAGACGCGACAAATCGACGTATGGCGAATGCGGCTTCTGACTCTATTGTCGCAAGGTGGTTCTCAATGGATCGTCGCGAATCTTCGAAGCCGCCATTGCCATCGTAGTAACCGCGAGCAATGGAAATGTTTTTTGGTGAGCGGCGTTCGATCATTCCAGTTGCCAGCGACCCAAGCCAAACAAATGGATCGTGGCCCGCTTTCGGTCCCTGCGCAGTAAATCCGCTGAGGTAAAAGCGCGGTACGGTGTGCGCACGCGTTGCCATTCTCGCTACTTCGTTACTCCGTCTGTGACCGTTTCGGCGCGCCCGGCACGACAATCATGCAATAAACCGTCATTGTTCAGTGCTGCCGACAAATCGACCGCATTGGAAGCCCGTAGAGCGGCTTTCGAGAGGGGGCCGCTACGTTGGCATCCCCTCATTAGTTAGTTACCCCTGAAAAACTCTAAAATCCCTATAATTATAGGGAATTATTGACGATTGCTGGTGTCTGATATTGCAAGATGTTGACCTTGAGCCTGCAATATCTGGGGGTTTGGAATGCGTCCGAAAGAGAAGGTCTCGACACCGCAGAGCGATTTGTTTCGCTTGAAGCTGACTAACTTGATCGACCTTCGGCATGAGCTGTGTCGACTGGCTGATCAGATTCACTGGCAAGACCTGGTTGATCAGTTCGGGGTTTTGTATTCGGAACACGGCCGCCCCGGTGTGCCGATCCGCTTGATGGCGGGGCTGCACTATTTGAAGCACACCTTTGGGTTATCCGATGAAGCGGTGGTCAAGGGCTGGAAAG
The DNA here is from genome assembly GCA_025359565.1 of Gammaproteobacteria bacterium. Classification (GTDB taxonomy): domain Bacteria; phylum Pseudomonadota; class Gammaproteobacteria; order Steroidobacterales; family Steroidobacteraceae; genus Bog-1198. The sequence goes on from JANYFY010000020.1 coordinate 74,140, forward strand.
AAAATCCGTACTGGCAATATTTTTGTGGCGAGGAGTATTTCCAGCACCAGTTGCCGATCAATCCATCGCAGATGACCCGATTTCGGGATCGCTTGGGAGCCGGTGGTTGTGAGCAGTTGTTCAAACTCACGATTGCTGCGGGGTTACAGGCCAAGGTGATCAAGCCGTCGAACTTTCAGCAGGTGACGGTGGATACCACGGTACAGGAAAAGGCGATTGCCTTTCCCACCGACACGCGTTTGTATCACAAGGCGCGCATATTGCTGGTGCGATTGGCCAAGCGCTCCAAGATCCCCTTGCGGCAAAGCTACTTGCGCAAGGGTAAGCGGGCGCTGTTCATGCAGCAAAGATATGCCGCCGCCTCCCAGATGCGTCGAGCACGGCGGGAGCAAAAGCGGGTGAAGATCTATTTGGGCCGTGTTTACCGGGATATCCTGCGCCAGTTACCCCCTCAATCAGAATCGGTTAACACACAGTTCGCTGAAGCGATGGCGTTGGTGGCGCGGTTCCTGGTGCAGCAACGCAACGATAAGAACAAGCTCTACAGCTTGCATGCGCCAGAAGTGGAATGCATCGCCAAGGGCAAGGCGCACAAGAAATACGAGTTTGGTGTCAAGGTGAGCCTCACCGCCACGCAGAAGAAAAACTTTATCGTCGGCGCCCTGTCACTGCCCGGCAATCCCTACGATGGGCATACGCTGGGTAAAGCGCTGCATCAAGTCAGAAAGCTCACCGGCACGCGGCCGCAGCAATGCTTTGTGGATCGCGGTTACCGAGGTCACGAGGTCAAGAACACTCGGGTGTACATCGCCGGACAAAGGCGCGGCATCACGCCGGCGTTGCGTCGCGCACTGAAACGTCGAAATGCGATCGAGCCGATCATCGGACACACCAAACACGATGGGTTGATGGGCAAAAACTATCTCAAAGGCAGCGCAGGGGATGCGATGAATGCCATCCTGGCCGCCGCCGGTCACAACCTGCGTATCATCTTGAGAAAGCTGCGGCTTTTTTGGCTCAACTTTTTTCACTGGATACTGAAAGCTCTGCGTCCTGAGGGTGCCGCAGGTTTTGCCGCGTGAGTAAGTCGAACCAAAAACCGGCTTTATCAGGGACGACTAATTAATTGTTTTCTGTTACCGCTTTTGCGCAGACGCGTACCCATAAGAATCAAGGAGTTGTTAGCGCGGGCCGACTCCAAAAATGAGCTATTTTCGAAATTCTAACTAATTGCATTATCTGGTATTGGCGCGACGCTAAATGGCGAACAGGAAATCACGCAAAATCAGCCCTATACGCTGCCC
>JANYFY010000028.1 GCA_025359565.1 Gammaproteobacteria bacterium
AACGCTTACGCCGTATTGAACGACACGTTAATATCAAGTTGTAGGTCGCGCCGTGATTCATCGCTCATTTTACTTATTAATGTTTAATGGGCGCCCGAAAAAAATCCGCAAAATGTTCTTAATCTTATTTGTACATCGCTAGCTGCCTTAAATCGCAAAATCGGCATCCACCTGTATTAGAAATTTAATTTTAAGCAATGAGCTTATTTTTCGTTAACTGGAAAGGAGAAAAATGAGATGCCCGCAATCAAGATTCTATACGGACCGCATGAAGTACTGAATGGAGTACCGAAATTAAGGGTTAGTGAAGTCTTAGCCTAGGTTACTCAGTCGATCCTCGGTACCTCGAACCCGAGTCTTCCCGGGCGTGACAAAATTTGTCACTTATTGGCACGGAATCACTCATCGGACCGCGCATAATTGAATTACTCGCTTAAAAGTCAAACTCTAAAAAGAAAATATCGTATTTATTCAATTAGTTAGTGCAATTACTAAATTTTGGCACGCCACTTGCTGGTATCTCAGTTACTGGCGAAAGCCGTAGTTTGTTCGCATTTTAAAGTGTCTTTTATTTATTTAACATCTGGAGTTTATATGCTTAAGCAAGTTCAAAAAGGCTTCACACTCATCGAATTGATGATCGTGGTAGCCATCATCGGTATTTTGGCCGCGATCGCTATCCCGGCCTATCAGGACTACACCATTCGCGCACAGGTCACGGAAGGCCTGAACCTCGCTTTGCCGGTGAAAGCAGGCGTAGCAGAAACTTTTGCCAACACGGGAAGCTGGCCTCTTGATCTGACCGCCGCCGGTGGAAACACGCTCCTCCCTCCCACGGGAAAATATGTGGGTAGTGTTCAGGTTGCAGGCGGCGTGATTACCATCACTTACGCAACCCCTGCTAACGCCGCTATAACGGGCGGTAAAAATACGCTTACTTTGTTCCCCGGTTACACGGTTAACAAAGACATCGTTTGGGCGTGCAGCGGCGGTGCCGTTCCAGCCACTCCTCCGACATGGGCTGTCCCTGTAGTAGTGCCTGCATCTGAAATAGATCCTAAGTATCGTCCGAAAATCTGCCGTCCGTAATATCCGAGTGGATTGTTCGGAGCCCCTCATTAAAGAGGGGCTCTTTATTTCACGGGTTCCGATAGAGGTTCGCAGTATGCCGCCCACGAAGAAACAATCCGGCTTCACAGGGTGAATTACCGTCCGATAGGTCGCATAGCAACATAGCGTCTTTGCTTCGTTCTGAGCACAAAATCACGTATCAAACACATACCCTTGTGCGATCATACCAACCTTCGAACGTTACTTTGAGGCCAGCTTCATTCAAGTATGAGTTCGCCAGTTTTTGAGATCCTTTAAACCTATGAATGATAACGCTTTATCGACCGCTAACGGCACCAGCCGCTTGACCTTAGGCGGCCTTGCTCAACGCCTAGTCCAAGATGGGCTATTGGATGAATTGGCTATGCAAGATGCTTTAGCCAAATCTAAAGAAAAGCGTATTAGCCTAGTCACTCACCTAGTCGCTGCAAATCTGGCGACTGCGCGCGATATCGCCATCTCAGCCTCCAATGAGTTTGGCGTACCCCTACTCGACTTAGACGCGGTAGCTGCTGATTTGGACGCTGTTCGTATTGTGAGCGAAAAACTGATGCATAAGCACCGTGTGCTGCCGCTGATGAAACGGGGCAAGCGTCTGTTCCTGGCAGTTGCCGACCCCACTAACCTCCATGCACTCGATGAGATTCGTTTTCAGACGTCGATGAGTATTGAATTTGTCGTGGTAGAAGACGATAAGTTGCAACTGGCGGTCTCTAAGGCCATCGAACAGGTCGACGTCGCCATGCCGGGCCTAGGTGAAGACGACTTCGATCTTGAAAATCTCGAAGTCACTGGCGGAGACGACGAAGCCGATCCAGAAGCATTGGGTCGTGACGATGTAGAAGATGCGCCCATCGTGCGCTTTGTTAACAAAATACTACTCGATGCGATAAAAAAAGGCGCGTCTGACATTCACTTCGAGCCCTACGAGAAATTATTTCGTATCCGGACTCGCATTGACGGCGTACTTAAAGAAGTCGCGCTGCCGCCGGTTCAATTGGCCGTAAAAATTGTGGCTCGCCTTAAAGTGATGTCACGGCTCGATATTGCTGAGCGGCGCGTTCCGCAGGATGGACGTATCAAAATGCGGCTTTCCAAGAATCGCGCCATCGATTTTCGCGTTAGCACCTGCCCAACGCTGTTCGGCGAGAAGGTCGTGACCCGTATTCTTGATCCCTCCAGCGCAATGTTGGGCATTGACGCTTTGGGGTACGAGCCTGCACAACGAGAAATCTATCTGCGCTATCTCGCCAAACCCCAGGGCATGATTTTGGTCACGGGCCCGACCGGTAGCGGTAAAACCGTATCGCTCTACACCGGCCTTAATATCCTAAATACTGAAGATTGCAATATATCGACGGCTGAAGATCCGGCGGAAATTAACTTGCCTGGAATCAACCAGGTCAATGTTAACAATAAAGTAGGCCTCACCTTTGCCGCGGCGCTGCGCGCATTTTTGCGTCAAGATCCCGACGTGATTATGGTGGGTGAAATTCGTGATCTTGAAACCGCCGAGATTGCTATCAAAGCCGCGCAGACGGGACATTTGGTACTCTCGACTTTGCACACCAATGACGCGCCGCAGACACTGACTCGCTTGGTTGACATGGGCGTGAAACCCTACGCAATTGCAACGTCGGTCAGCCTCATCATTGCGCAACGATTGGCTCGCAAATTATGCAGCAATTGTAAACAACCCATTGATGTCCCCGTCGAAGCCTTGCGCCAAGAAGGCTTTGAGGAATCCGACATCACCATGGGCTTTAGAATATTCAAGGCAGTGGGATGCAGTCAATGTACCGACGGCTATAAGGGACGTATGGGGCTCTACCAGGTAATGCCGGTCACCGAATCGATTGGACGTATCATTATGCAAGGCGGTGGTGCCATTGACATCAATGACGAGGCTACCAAAGCAGGTATTTGGAATTTGCGCCGATCAGGGCTTAACAAAGTTAAAGATGGTGTGACCAGTTTGGAAGAAGTTAATAGCGTCACTATCGAGTAGTAAACGAGGATAGGATTTATGGCGATATCAGCAACTGCAGGCAAAAAAGACACCCAATTCATTTGGGAGGGAAAGGATAAGCGCGGTAATAAAATCCGCGGGAAATCACTTGCGGCCAACGAAGCGACGTTGCGCGCTGACCTGCGCCGTCAGGGCGTTGCGCCCACTCGGGTCAAGACCCAAAGCTCGGCGTTTAGATCGGGAGGTAAAGTCCTATCGGTTGATATCTCGGTATTTAGCCGCCAACTGGCCACTATGATGGCGGCGGGTATCCCGATGGTGCAGTCCTTCGAAATTATCGGTAACGGACATGAAAAACCGGCAATGCAAAAATTGGTGCTAGACATCAAAAACAGTGTGGAAGGCGGCAGCACTTTGCACGAGTCGCTGGCGAAACACCCTTTGTATTTTGATGATTTGTTCGTGAATTTAGTCGAGGCTGGCGAGCACGCGGGCGCGCTCGAGACGCTGCTCGATAAAATCGCCACTTACAAGGAAAAGACTGAGGCACTGAAGAAGAAAATCAAGAAAGCGCTTACCTATCCAATTGCTGTATTGGCCGTCGCTGTCATCGTTACGATGATTCTTTTAATTTTTGTCATTCCACAGTTTGAATCGCTATTTAAGGGCTTTGGCGCAGATTTGCCCGCCTTCACGCAGATGGTTGTCAACATGTCGCGCTTTATGCAACACCAAGGCTGGTTGGTGGTGGCGGTAATCGTCGGTTCTATTTATGCTTTTGTGTATTTCAAGAACCGCTCGCGCCGCATGCGGCGTGGTATTGATCGCATGATGCTAAAATTTCCGATCATCGGCCCTATTCTTGTGAAATCAGCCATCGCGCGCTTCGCACGCACCCTGTCGACCATGTTCGCCGCCGGCGTACCCTTGGTTGAAGCCATGCAGTCAGTGGCCGGCGCCACGGGTAACATTGTTTACGAAGAGGCTACCTTGCGAATGAAAGACGAGGTGGCCACGGGTCAACGCTTACAGCGAGCGATGGAAAACACCGGGTTATTTCCCAACATGGTGGTGCAAATGATCGCGGTCGGCGAGGAATCGGGTTCGCTCGATACCATGTCAGGCAAAGTGGCTGAATTCTACGAAGCTGAGGTCGACAATGCCGTGGATAGCATGTCCAGCCTATTAGAACCCATGATTATGGCCATCCTTGGGATTCTGGTCGGCGGCATGGTCATCGCGATGTACTTGCCAATCTTCAAACTCGGCGCGGTGGTGTAGACCTCTGTACCTCTCCGATCTCGCCACGGTGTACGCCGAAGCTCCGTGGCTATTCGTAGTCTCCGTATTTCTCCTCTCCCTGATGGTGGGGAGTTTTCTCAACGTCGTTATTTATCGATTACCCATCATGCTGGAGCGCGACTGGCGTGTACAGGCGGCAGACCTTTTGGCGCCGAGTGATGCAGCGCCAGCACCGGCACCGGCACCGGCACCGGCCTTTAACCTGGGCACGCCACGTTCGGCCTGCCCTGCCTGCAAAGCGCCCATCACTGCGTGGCAGAACATCCCCATCATTAGTTGGCTGTGGTTGAAGGGACGTTGCGCCTCGTGCAGTGTCCGCATATCGCCCCGCTACCCGTTGGTTGAACTTGCCACCGCGTTAATCTCGAGCATCGTGGCCTGGCACTTCGGCTTCGGGGTGGCGACAGGCTGCGCGCTGTTGGTTACCTGGGTGCTGATCGCGCTTACCGGTATTGACTTAGATCACCAGCTCCTTCCCGATAATATGACGCTGCCCTTGATGTGGGCGGGACTACTGGCGGCGGCGGTGATTGGGCCCATCACTGGAGTTTCGCTCCCGGTATCGCCGCGTGATGCCATCTTCGGCGCGGTCGCCGGCTATTTAAGCTTATGGTTGGTATTTCACGCCTTTAAGCTCGTCACCGGCAAAGAGGGCATGGGTTACGGGGACTTTAAGCTGTTCGCGGCGTTGGGGGCCTGGATGGGATGGAAGCTTTTGCCAGTGATTATTTTGCTCTCAGCGACCACCGGAGCAATTTTTGGCATCGGCATGATCGTATTGCGCGGGCGCGATCGGAGTATTCCGATCCCCTTTGGGCCGTATCTGGCTGCGGCGGGCTGGCTCGCGATGTTGTATGGTGACTCGATGCTGCAGACCTATTTGCGCTTTTCTGTAATCGCCCGTTAACCGATGCCGAAGCGTCTGACTATTGGACTTACCGGGGGTATTGCTAGTGGTAAGAGCACCGTCGCGGAACGATTCCTGGAATTAGGCACACCCGTCATCGACGCGGATCAGGTGGCACGTGACGTAGTCGCTCCCGGTCAACCGGGACTACTCTTAGTGCTGGAAAGATTTGGCATCGGAATGCGAAACCCCAGCGGCACGTTAAATCGTCAAGCGTTACGTGACCGTATTTTTAAGGATCCCAGCGCCCGCCGCGACCTAGAGGCTGCGTTGCACCCGCTGATTAATGCTGAAATGCAGGCTCGGGCCGAACATATCGAAGGTCCCTATATTGTGTTGGCCATTCCACTCTTGGTGGAAGGCGGAAGCCGCGATAACATCGATCGAATCCTTTGCGTTGACGTAGATGGAGCCTTACAACTGACGCGCCTGATGGCACGCGATGGGGGTTCTGAGGATCAAGCATTAGCCATGCTTGCGGCGCAAGCTAGTCGCGCCGAGCGTCTTGCAGTCGCTGACGATGTACTCCTGAATGACGGCACCGTTTCCGATTTGCGACAACAGGTGGATACGCTACATGCGCGTTATCTTAAGCAGTCGCTGAGCCTTTAATGAATTTCTAGGTTTACCTTCGACCTCGGTCTAGCTCACAATAGAGCCATGAATGCGAATCTTGACACTTTGAATGATGCTGATCCCGTGACTGACGCCGAAGCGGAACTCGCGCCGGTTTGTTATGAACAGCCGCTTAATGAGCGGATGCGAACTTTTCTGCGGTTAGAATTTCTCTACACGCAGGCGAGCTACCACAGCGAGCTGCCCAATGCGTGGAGCTCGCGCGCCGCGATCGCGAGCCTGTTAGAGATTTTAGCGATCACTGCGCGTAGCGATTCACGCAACGAAGTGATTAAAGAGCTCGAACGCCAGGTTTTGGTTCTTAAGGAATACCAGTCAAAATCCGGGGTTGACCCGGCGCGCTTGAAATCGCTCACTTCCAATCTTTTAAAACTGCGCAGCGATTTGTCGACGGTGGGTGGAAACTTTATGGGGCCGCTCAGGGATTCGGAATTTTTAAGTGCGATCAAACATCGCAGCGCGATCCCGGGCGGTACCTGTGATTTTGATCTGCCGGATTACTCTTATTGGCTGAGTCGCCCGGCGGCGTTTCGGGCGCGAGAGTTCGGTAGCTGGTTGGCCTTGATACGGCCACTGTGCGATAGCATTGTTGAGCTGCTGTGGATCACGAGGCAAATTACCAAGCGCAGGTCTGAAACTGCTATCGGGGGGATATACCAACTCTCTTTCGATCGCGAGAACCCGTGTCAGTTGGTGCGCATTGCGCTACCCCCGAATATAGATTTGTTTCCAGAAATTAGCGGTAATCAACATCGTTGCACGGTGCGTTTCTTGAGTTGGACTGACGCTACGCGGCGGCCGGTGCACGTCGAGGTTGATGTACCTTTTATGTTGACCTGCTGCGCGTGAAGATGGCTCTGGTTTTCGAAACAACCCCTACTTCATGACCACCGTAGTGAAATGTCCCACCTGCAAGCGCGCGGTGGATTGGTCCTCAGAGTCGGTATATCGGCCCTTTTGCAGCGACCGCTGTCGGTTGATTGATTTGGGCGCTTGGCTGACCGAGAAGCACGCGATTGCGGGGGAGGAAGAATTGGATACCGATGCCCCCGACCCGATGCCGACGGCCTGGCCGATGCGCGTATGAAACCTCAGTTTTGGCATGATCGTTGGCAGACCGGTCAAATTGGCTTTCACCGCTCAGCGGTGGATGCGAACTTGATGCGCCATTGGGGGGACTTGACGCTCGCTAAGCCGGCCGACGGTCTTAAGGCGTGCCCTGTGTTGGTGCCGTTGTGTGGGAAAAGCGTGGATATGCTTTGGTTGCGCGAGGCGGGACATTCTGTGGTGGGGGTGGAACTGTCGGTGATTGCGGCCGAAGCCTTTTACATGGAAAACGGTATCGCGGCGCGGCGCCGGGTCCTGGGTGCCTCGGGTGCCGGAGCCGACTTTGATCGCTACGAATCCCCGGGTCTTGATTTATTACGCGGCGATTTCTTCGCCCTGACGCCCGCTTTGTTGGGGCCAGTGGCGGCCGTCTACGATCGTGCGGCGTTAATCTCGTGGGCGGATCATTTGCGAGCGCGATACGTCGAGCAGCTGACTCGCCTGCTAGCGCCTGGCGCCGAAATGTTGCTGGTGACCGTTGAATATCCTCCCCACCAAATGTCCGGACCCCCGTTCGCGGTTTCGCGCACCGAGGTTGAGTCGCTGTACGCGCGCGACTACACCATCGTGCCGTTATCGCAGCGGGATATTTTGGCGGACGAGGCGCGATTGCGGGCCAAGGGGTTGACGAGCTTATTTGAGATGAGCTATCGGTTGACGCGCGGCGCTGACGACCGACCTGCATGCGGACGATTGAGTGCTAAAACAACGCTTCCGGGGCCACAGATCTTAACCTAACACATGACCGACAATTCAAAATCCACCCGCTACCTAGCCCCGGTATTGCTCGCCTGCGCAGCCGTTGCACCCCACGCCGCCGAGCAGCAGAAGCAGCAGCAGCCACTCACCATCGACCGGCTATTTGATGCCCCCGCCTTGGGCGGCCCCACCATCAATGCGCTTAAAGTGTCGCCGGATGGCACGCGCGTCACCTACCTGCAAGCTCGGGCCGACGATAAAAATCGCCTCGATTTATGGGAATTCAGTATCCAGGATAAGCATTCGCGCCTGTTGGTGGATTCCAAACTCCTCAGCCCCACGCAGGTTGTACTCTCGGACGAAGAACTCGGCCGTCGCGAACGCCAGCGAACCGCAGCGCTCACAGGAATCATCGAGTATTCCTTCGCGCCGTCAGGCAACGCGCTGTTATTCCCACTCGACGGTACTTTGTTTTATTACGATCTACGCAAGCCCAGCAACGAAGCCCTGCTAAAGGTCACCCCAACCCATACCACGACCACTGATGCGAGCGTATCGCCACGCGGTGAATACCTCGCCTATATTCGGGACCAAAATATCCAGCTGTACGATCTGGCCAATCGCCACACTAAAGCGCTCACTCAGGATGGTGCAGGCGCTGTTAAAAACGGGATGGCGGAATTCATCGCACAAGAAGAAATGGACCGTAGCACCGGTTATTGGTGGGCCCCCGATGACCAGCACATCGCTTTCGCACGAGTCGACGAAACCTTAGTTAAGGTGACCCAGCGCTTTGAGATCTCCGCTGATAATGTCACGACTTTTGAGCAAAGATACCCGGCGGCGGGCGAAACGAATGCGCAAGTACAACTCGGCGTTGTGGACATCCACACGGGGGCCACTGTTTGGATGGATTTAGGCAAGGATCGCGATATTTATTTGGCGCGAGTGAATTGGCTGCCCGACGGCAAGACCTTGGCGATCCAACGCCAGAGTCGCGACCAACGCAAGCTTGATCTTTTATTTGCCGACATCAGCACCGGGAAATCCCGTGCAGTGCTTAGCGAAACCAGTGGCACGTGGATCGATTTACACGACGAGCTCACTTTCCTCAAAGACTCTCCTCAATTTATTTGGGCCTCTAGCCGCAGTGGCTACCGTCACCTCTATTTATACGACTACGACGGTCATCTGCTCCACCCGCTCACTGCGGGTTCCTGGGAGGTCGATGATTTTCGGGCCCGCGCCATCAAGGCCGTTGACGAGAAACGTCGCCTGATTTATTTCACCGCCACCGAAAAAAACCCTACCGAGCGACATTTGTACCGGACCTCGCTGGATACCCGCGACCCGCTGCATGTCACGCGTATTACCCAAGAAGCGGGCCTACATAGCATCAACATGGCCCCCGATGCGAAATTCTATGTGGACCTTTTTGCCAGTGGCCAGCAGCCCGCGCAGGTATCAGTCAACGATGCAGAAGGTATTCGGATCAGCTATTTACTCGAGAACCGACTCGATGCCACGCATCCGGAAGCGCCCTATCTTAGCGACAATGCCATTGCGGAGTTCGGTACCCTGAAAGCCGCCGATGGCCAGACTCTGCACTATAAAGTATTCAAACCCCTGCACTTTGACCCCACCCGACGCTACCCGGCCATCGTCGATGTCTACGGCGGTCCCAGCGTACAGCGGGTTATCGATAATTGGAATGGTGCCGCATTCGCGCAAATTTTAACTCGCACAGGTTACGTGGTATTCCAACTCGACAATCGCGGCAGCGCGTTTCGCGGCAGCGCTTTTCAAGCACCGCTCCATCGGCAAATGGGTAATGTCGAAGTCATCGACCAAATCCAAGGGGCGCGCTGGCTGGCATCGCAGCCTTTTGTGGATCCGACCCGCGTCGGCGTTTGGGGCTGGAGTTATGGCGGCTATATGGCGCTCATGCTGATGTTCAAAGCACCGGAAGTGTTTCGCACCGGCGTTGCGGTGGCACCCGTCACCGATTGGAATCTGTATGACACGCACTACACAGAACGTTATCTCGGTCGTCCGCAAGATAATGCCGCGGGATATGCCGCAAGTTCAGTCCTGCCCTATGCTAAGGATCTCAAAGGTAAGCTCTTAGTGATTCACGGCATGGCCGATGACAATGTGTTGTTCGCCAACAGCACCAAGCTGTTTCGCAAACTACAAGACTTAGGCAAACCCTTCGACATCATGGTCTACCCAGGCGCCAAACACGGGTTATCAAGCCCACAAGACAGCAAGCACGCCTATGCCACCATTAAGCGCTATTTTGACGAGAATTTGCTGCGTTAAATTCTCACAAACTTCTCTGCTTGCGACGCGCAATAGGTCTGAAACAACTTGGCCTGACGAAACATCAGTCAGTGGGCGGCAGATGCGTTACCCGCACGTCCATGGCACTATGAGCCAAACGAGCGGAGGGCTGAGCTCAAATGAACCAAACTACCCACGCTGTTTCGAGCCACGCTGTTTCGAGCCACCCTGTTTCGAGACATACCACTATTCCTTTAGGGGACAGTGGCCTCGCGGTAGCACCGCTGGGGTGGGGCATGTGGCGTTTTGCCGGTGTCGATTGCGCTACCGCGCAGCGTCGGGTCGAGGCGGCCATCGAAATTGGCTGTACTTTATTTGATACCGCCGATATTTATGGATTCGCGACCCCGGCAGGTTTTGGCGGTGCAGAGCGGTTACTCGGCGAGGTGTTGCGAGCGGCGCCCACGCTACGCGCCTCCATTGTGTTGGCCACCAAGGGCGGTATTCGACCTCCCGTACCCTACGATTCGCGCGCGATTTATTTGATAGAGGCTTGCGAAAACTCTCTGCGCCGTCTGGGTGTGGACTGTATTGATTTATATCAAATACACCGGCCTGATCTGTTGACCCATCCGCAGGAGGTTGCTACTGCACTGGATCGACTGCGCCAGAGTGGCAAAATACGCGCCGCGGGCGTATCCAATTATACGGTGGCGCAAATTGAAGCCTTGTGTAGCTGCCTGCCGTTCGGCTTGGCGTCGGTGCAGCCCGAGTTCTCGCCGCTGGCAATCGGAACCATGAGTGAGGGAATATTGGACCTCGCCATGCGGCGTCGCCTAGCGGTGTTGGCTTGGTCACCGCTCGCCCAGGGCCGCCTAGGGACCGGACCGCGAGATGCTAATAGCGATGAACGTGAGTGGGCGGTAAATGCGATTCTAGATCGGGTCGCCAAACGCGCAGCGGTATCACCGGCGGCAATCGCCTATGCCTGGATAATGGCGCACCCGGCCCG
>JANYFY010000013.1 GCA_025359565.1 Gammaproteobacteria bacterium
CTCCGCCATGACTTTCGTCAGCGCCGCCGTTAAAGTCGTCTTCCCATGATCCACATGCCCTATCGTCCCCACGTTTACGTGCGGCTTCGTTCGCTCAAACTTCCCCTTCGACACGGTGCATACCTCTTAAAAAATATAAATTCGACTAATCGTACTTCATAATCGCCGCAGCAACATTACTGGGTACTTCCATATACTTAGCGAACTCCATCGTGTAATTCGCGCGGCCCTGACTCATAGAACGCATGGCCGTTGAGTACTGAAACATCTCCGCCAACGGCACGTCCGCGGTCACTACCTTACCGGAGGCCGAGTCTTCCATGCCAACAATCTGGCCTCGGCGACGATTTAGGTCGCCGACGATATCACCAAAATAGTCCTCAGGTGTTACCACCTCGACTTTCATAATCGGCTCCAGCAACACAGGTGTAGCCTTGCGAAACCCCTCTCTAAACCCCATCGAACCGGCAATCTTGAAAGCCAATTCGTTAGAATCGACATCATGATAGGAACCATCGAACAGAGTTACCCTGATATCGACGATAGGATACCCGGCAATGACCCCGGTCTGCACCGCTTCTTGAATGCCCTTATCAACCGAAGGGATAAACTCGCGCGGAATCGCACCGCCCACAATGCCATTCACAAATTCATAGCCCTTGCCCACCGCCAATGGCTCAAGTTTGAGCCAAACATGGCCGTACTGACCGCGACCGCCGGACTGACGTATAAACTTGCCCTCAGAGTCAACCGTGCCGCGAATGGTTTCCCGATAGGCAACCTGCGGCTTGCCCACATTCGCATCCACGTGAAACTCACGCTTCATTCGATCCACAATTATTTCTAAGTACAGCTCACCCATACCCGAAATAATGGTTTGACCAGACTCAGGGTCCGTATGCACCCGAAATGAAGGATCTTCCTTCACCAGCTTTTGCAGAGCCACACCCATCTTATCCTGGTCCATTTTGGTCTTAGGTTCCACCGCCACCGAAATGACGGGCTCCGGAAATACCATTTTTTCCAGGATAATAATCTTATCGGGATTGCAAAGCGTGTCACCCGTCGTCACATCTTTAAGGCCCACAGCTGCTGCAATATCCCCGGTACGCACTTCTTTAATTTCCGAACGCTCACTGGCATGCATCTGCAATAGACGCCCAATGCGCTCGCTGCGATTCTTATTCGGCACAAATACCCGGTCACCTGAATTCAAGGTACCCGAATACACGCGAAAAAACGTTAAACTACCGACAAAGGAATCATCCAATATCTTAAACGCCAATGCCGAAAAAGGCGCCGCATCATCAGGTGCACGACTAATTGCTTGGCCGCGCTCGTCCTGTCCCACCACTTGCGGTAAATCCGTGGGTGCCGGCATGTATTCCACGACGGCATCGAGCACCGCCTGCACACCCTTATTCTTAAAGGCCGATCCGCAGGTGACCAAACAAACCTCATTTTTCAAGGCTCGAGCGCGCAGGCCTCGCTTAATTTCAACATCCGTAAGCTCGCCGCTTTCCAAATATTTATTCAGTAACGCCTCATCACCCTCAGCCGCAGCCTCAATCATTTTCGCCCGCCAGGCTTCACATTCCACCACCATGTCCGGCGGAATTTCCCGGTATTCGAACTTCATACCCTGGGTGGCTTCATCCCACCAAATTGATTTCATCTTGACAAGGTCCACCACGCCCTGGAATCCATCCTCCGCTCCAATGGGCAATTGAATAGGCACGGGATTGCCACGCAAACGGGTCCTAATTTGCTCAACGCAGCGCAGGAAATTGGCGCCTGCGCGGTCCATTTTGTTGACAAAAGCAATCCGCGGCACGCGGTATTTGTTCATTTGCCGCCATACGGTCTCCGATTGGGGTTGGACGCCCGATACCGCACAGTAAACCGCAATAGCAGAATCTAATACCCGCAGACTCCGCTCTACTTCAATCGTGAAGTCCACGTGTCCCGGAGTATCGATAATATTGATGCGGTGTTCGGGGAAACTTTTATCCATCCCCTTCCAGAAACAAGTCGTCGCAGCGGCAGTAATCGTAATACCGCGCTCTTGCTCTTGCTCCATATAATCCATTACCGCGGCGCCGTCATGCACCTCGCCAATCTTATGTGAAACGCCCGTATAGAATAGAATACGCTCGGTCGCCGTCGTTTTCCCAGCATCAATGTGCGCGGAAATACCGATATTTCGGTAGCGCTCGATAGGCGTCGTTCGTGCCACGGACCATCCGCCCTACCAACGATAGTGCGCGAACGCCTTATTGGCCTCGGCCATGCGATGAGTGTCTTCGCGCTTACGCACAGCAGCACCTCGATTCTCGGCCGCTTCCATTAATTCCGCTGCCAATCGATGCGCCATCGATTTCTCGCTACGATCAGTGGCCGACTCAATAACCCAACGCATAGCGAGAGTTTGCCGACGGTTCGCTCGCACTTCCACAGGCACTTGGTACGTTGCGCCGCCCACTCGACGTGATTTCACTTCGACGACCGGCTTAACATTATCCAATGCTTGTTGAAGCACATTAATCGCTTCACCGCCCACACGGCCGGTTTTCTCGCCAATACGGTCAATGGCGCCGTACACGATTTTTTCAGCAGCTGACTTCTTGCCACGCTCCATGACCATATTAATAAATTTAGCGAGCATATCGTTACCGAACTTGGGGTCCGGAAGAATGGTGCGATGCGGGGCTGCTGCTCTACGAGACATGGAAAACCTACCTTATTTTTTAGGACGCTTGGCGCCGTACTTAGAACGGCCCTGACGACGATCGGCGACGCCGGCGCAATCGAGAGCGCCACGCACGGTGTGATACCGAACGCCAGGCAGATCCTTGACGCGACCGCCGCGAATTAAAACCACCGAGTGTTCTTGTAAATTATGGCCCTCGCCGCCGATATAGCTAGAAACCTCGTAGCCATTGGTCAAACGCACACGACATACCTTGCGCAACGCAGAATTCGGCTTCTTCGGGGTAGTCGTATAAACACGAGTGCAAACGCCGCGTTTTTGCGGAGAAGCAGCCAGTGCTGGAACCTTAGATTTCCAAGCGGGTTCATTTCGCCCGGTTCGAATTAGCTGAGTCGTCGTCGCCATAAATACCTTCTCGTATAGCCGCACCTTGACGGGTGGCCCAATGTGATCCGCAAACCTTTAAGTGGCGGGCGTATGTGCCCGTAGACAAAGGCCGGCGATTGTAGGAACCGCAGCCTTAAGTGTCAAGGTAAATGCTGTAATTCGCCTACCGTCAGACCACCCTTCAACAAAACGCTCGAAACCGACCAAAATGGCGCAAACGACGCAAATGACGCAAAACTAGCCACGCAAGCGACGCGCCGCTAATTCCGGCGTGATGTCTCTCTGCGGGCCTGCCAGCATCTCGTAACCCACCATGAATTTGCGAACGCTCGCAGAGCGCAGCAGCGGTGGATAGAAATGCGCGTGCAGATGCCAGTAAGGGTGAGCTTTTCCATCGACAGGGCGTTGATGCAACCCCATCGTGTACGGAAAAGACACATCGAACAACCGATCGTATCGAGTGCCCAATTCCTTTAATATTTCGGCAAAAGCATCTCGCCCCTCGGAATCCAACTCATCAAGCGCTGCAGCATGACGCCGTGGCAACACCAAAGTCTCAAAAGGCCAGGTCGCCCAAAACGGCACCACCCCAATAAAAAACCCGTTCTCACACACGATGCGTTCACGCAACCGCTCCTCAACCGCTAGATACTCGCACAACAAACATGCCTGATGTGTCTGGAAATAGTTCGCTTGGTGGAGAGATTCGCGGACTTGCTCCTGCGGCACATTTTCGTTGGCCCAAATCTGCCCATGCGGATGCGGATTACTCGCTCCCATCATCGCGCCACGATTCTCAAAAATAGTAACGGCGCTAATGCGCGGATCCGCACCTAAAGCTATATATTCTGTCGTCCAGGCATCAATCACCAAACGAATTTGCGCTTGCGACAGTTGTGCAAGGGTCAAATTGTGTTGCGGCGAATAACAAATCACCCGGCAACGTCCCGACTCAGCGCGTGCAAACAGAACATCTCCCATCGCATAGACATCTTTAGGACCGCTAGGCAATAAAGCAGCAAAATCATTGTCAAATACAAAGGTCGATATATATTGAGGATTAAATAGGCCGCCGGCCCGTGCGTTGCCGGGACACAGATAGCACTCAGGGTCATAGGCTAGCGGCTTCACATCGGAAACTTCGGTTTGACCTTGCCATGGCCGCACGCTTCGGTGCGGCGACACCAACACCCACTCCCCGGTTAATGGATTGAGGCGCCGATGCACATCACCTTGTAAATTGAGCTTCGATTCGCTCACTAAAGTCCTAAAATCTGGGCACCATCGGCCGCATGGCAAACGTACACTTCCGCATTGTGCTGAGTAGCCGTAGCGTAGTGTTGCACTACGGTGCGTTTAAATTCATCAATCGCATCGGTTCTCACCAAATTAATCGTGCACCCGCCGAAGCCGCCGCCGGTCATGCGTGCTCCGTAGACGCCCCTAATTGGTTCAGCGATGCGCACCAACAAATCAAGCTCTTCGCAACTGACGTCATAATCGTCACGCAAGCTTCGATGCGATTCAAACATGAGACGACCGAATTCATCAAGATCAGCGGCTCGCAATGCGACCGCTGCATCAAGTACACGAGTATTTTCACTAACCACATGCCTGCAACGACGGAAAATTATATTTTCTTGCTCCCCTTTGAAATTAATTCTTTGTGCCGCCAGAATGTCACTCGACACATCCCGTAATGAACCAATCTCCGCTACCGCACGGCGCAATATTTTCACTCCTAATTCGCATTCCTCGCGGCGACGATTATATTGCCCCGCCGCAAGCCGATGCCTCACCATGCTATTAACAATCACCCATTGCGCCTTCGAATTCAGTGGTAAATATTCACGCTCCAAACTACGGCAATCGATCAACAGTGCTTGACCCGCGCGAGCACACGCGGAAGTATACTGATCCATAATGCCGCAGCGCATTCCCACATAATCGTTCTCAGCACTTTGGCAAAGCTTCGCCAGCATCACACGATCAATCGCCGGGCCGTCAGCGGTGGTCTGCAAACTTAAGAACGCAAGCGCCACCGCCACTTCCAGCGCTGCGGACGAACTCAAACCTGAGCCTACAGGGACTTCGCCGTGGATGAGCAAGTCAGCGCCCTGTAGATTCCAACCATCCTGGCGCAATGCCCGCGCGACGCCCACCACATAATCGACCCAGTGCACCCCCGCACTGCGCCTAGGCGCAAGCGCATTCGCCGCAGGCAGCATCACTTCCACACTTTCAGCAAAATTGGTCGAGTGAATACGCAGCACTTGATCAGTGCGCGGCGCGATGCCGACCGTAGTGCAAAATTGTATCGCTGCCGGCATCACAAAACCCGCATTATAGTCTGTGTGTTCACCAATGAGGTTGATACGTCCCGGCGCGCAGGCAAACGTCGGACTAACCGAGTATCGCGCCATGAACTGAAGGCGTAGCGCAGCAAGATCAGTCATTGCGGATCAGCCATTGCGGATCAGCCCTTGCGTATCAGTTTCCGCAACATGTGCGATAACGCGGCGCTACGTACTAATAGCAACATAAAGCCGCCGAAAACCACCAGTACTAATCCCCACCATAGGTTTACATTGAGTTGATCAGAACCGCTTATCGGCATGTCACCCACGAGTCCGTATACAATTAGAAGGCCACCAATTAAGGTAAAGTAAATTCCGATGGGCATCCGAATATCAAAGGCCATGGCAACTTCCTACCAAAATAATATATTCAAAATAACTACGGCGAGTATGGCGGCAGCGCCCAACACCGCAGGCCGTAAGTACCACGATTCCTGAGTGTTAATCTTAGGGGTTTCTGAATAAACCAAGCCCGATAGATCGTGGGCCATCGGCCGAGAGATCAAACTCACGACAATGGTCGCAAGGAAACAGCTCGTCCAGGCAAAAATGGCAGTCCAAAAATTTTGCGCCATTTCGCTGGGATATAGGTGTACAAGCCCGAGCCATCCCCCTTTCACACCCACCATGGCGTGCGCCGGCAACGTCAGTCCATGATGAACCGCGGCGGCCAAGGTCCCCATTAAAAGCCCCGCAAAAGCACCATGACCATTAGCTCGCTTCCAAAACATCCCCAGCAAGAATGTCGCAAACAACGGTGCGTTGATAAAAGCGAACACAAGCTGCAACACATCCATGATGTTATTAAATTGTGCCACCAAGTAAGCGGCGGCTAACGACAACAGGATTCCAGCAATTGTCGCAAAACGCCCCATCCACAAATAGTGTGCATCGCTGGCATCACGCTTAATGTAGGGTTGATAGATGTCGTTAGTCCAAACGGTGTTAAATGCCGTCACGTTGCCAGCCATTCCTGACATAAAACTAGCAATCAATGCCGTGAGGCCCAATCCCAGCAATCCATTGGGAAAATAATGTCCCAACATCACCGGAATCACTAAATCAAAATTAGGCGTGCCATCCAGTTTGTTCGGCAGTACAAAACCGCTCACCCCAGTCCGTTGCGTGAGTGCAATCGCAATCATCCCCGGTACGATGACCAAAAATGGAAACAGCATTTTAGGCAGCGCCGCGATCAGCGGTGCACGGCGCGCCGCCGACATCGACTCGGCCGCCATGGCGCGCTGAACAATCAAAAAATCCGTGCACCAATAACCGAATGACAATACAAAACCCAACCCCATGGCCATCCCGAACCATTCAACTCCCATGGGATTGCTAGCGGTCGAACCCATAAACCGCCACGATTCACTCCACGCACCCGGCGCAAACCCACGCGCCACCGCCACGTGTGCAAGCCCTGCCCGCAATCCCGTCCAACCCCCAATATCATGCAGCCCAAGCAAAACCAGAGGCAAAAATCCAAACACAATCAGAAAGAATTGCAACACTTCGTTGTAAATCGCCGAGCTAAGCCCACCTAAGAATATGTATGCAAGCACAATGATCGCACATATCCACATGCTGACATTGAAATTCCAGCCCAGCAGCATATTGAGCAACAGCCCCATAGCGTACATTGATATTCCGGAAGAAATCACGGTCATGATAGAAAACGAAATGGCATTAAAGCCGCGCGTCTTTTCATCAAACCTTAACCGCAGGTATTCGGGCACGGAGCGCGCTTTCGAACCGTAATAGAACGGCATCATAAATACTGCCAAGAACACCATGGCCGGTATCGCGCCCACCCAGTAAAAATGGCTGGTAATCATCCCGTACTTAGCCCCGGAAGCACCCATCCCGATCACCTCTTGCGCGCCGAGATTCGCCGACATGAAAGCTAGCCCGGCAACCCACGCAGGCATCGATCGTCCCGATAAAAAGAAATCACTGCTTGTTTTAATACGGCGTTTTAGTATCAGCCCTATGCCCAGTACAAATAAAAAGTACAGCACCATTATCGCCCAATCGATAACTGTAAGGTGCAAAGTATGGTTCAAGGAAGAACCTCTAATCGACACTTATCAGTAACACGCCATGAGCTGGCACACGGGCTACAAACTCTTCACCCAAATTACCGAGATCCTTCTGACGCCACAAATCCCGTAATTTCGACGCTACTTTAATCGACCCTACTTTCAGTCCCGGTCCTTTTGACTCCGATTCGTTATACCCCGGCTCGCTAGCTATAAGTTTACGAAGGTCAATCCGCAACTCCCTGAATTTCGCCTCGAGATTGAAAATCCCCAGCGCGTGTCGACCGTCACTTAAAGGTCTCACCCAAACCTGCCAACTGTCCCGATTTAGAACCTGACGCGCCGCATGCCCTAAAGGATCCTGGTCAACGCCGATTACTTCGTCATTCATTAGTAGGTTGCGAGTAAATTCATCCAATGATGTCAAGTCGTTGCCGAGCAAGAGTGGAGCCGCCAACAGGCTCCACAGACTGATATGACTGTACTGTTCATCGGGGTTGAGACGCGACGGATGCAAGACTCCTCCCCAGCCGACTACACCGACCACCAACATATCGGGATCATTCCAATGACCAGGCCCTGCAAACGGAGCCATTTTATCCTGCGCGAAGCCTATCGCAGCGGTACTTGCCCAGGTGTCTTCAATATCGCCGCTGGTGCGCCACGCGTTGCCGCGCATTTTCGCACCCCAAACCCAGGGGTCCTGCTTGCCGTACTCACACATGCTGAAAACGATATCACGTGATTGAGCGCGCAAGGCTTCACCCATAAGATGATAAGGTCGCTGGAACTCTTCTAGCGTTTTATCCTTCGACATGTGATCTTCATAGCTGCAAAGATCATATTTCAAGTAATCGATTCCCCACCGAGCATAGTCATCCGCATCCTGACGTTCATGTTCAAACGATCCTAAAAAACGACCACAAGTGAGCGGACCTGGCGATGAATAAATACCAAAACGAATGCCACGCTGGTGCAAATAATCACCAAGTGCCTTCATGTCAGGAAATTTTGAATTACTGGCAATACGCCCGTCCGACTTACGCGCGGACGCCTCCCAGCCATCGTCAATATTAATATAAGACCAACCGTGCGCCGCTAACCCTTGCGCGAGCATCGCGTCTGCGGTTGCGCGCACTTTTGCATCGTTGACATCCAAACCATAGACATTCCAACTATTCCAACCCATCGGTGGGGTAAGCGCCAGCTCCTCACCAATGCGGATGGTGAGTACGCGATCAGTCGTGCCCAAGGAATTGCTTACCCGCAATTTCACCACATAATTGCCCGCTTGCGCGACACTTCCGGTGATTAGCCCGGACGTCCCATCCAACACCAATCCTGTCGGCAGGTCCTGGACCGAAAATCTCAAGGACGCACGACCCGTAGCCGCCACCCGAAATAAGAAAGGCGCATTCGGACGCGCCCCAACAATGCTGGCTCCATTGAGACGCGGCCGCGGCGATTCCGGCGGCGTCAATAAATAGGGAACCACCAGCGTAGCCGCCAAGACCTTACCTGAACTTGATTCGGTTAAACGATAGCGCAATTCAATACCGGCCCGCTGTGGGGTATTAATATCAATGAATGCACTGCCGTTTGCACTCAAATTTATTACCTCGCGATGTTCTCGCAGCACGCGTGCAGCCGCAGTGTCATACACCTCGTACGCAAACTGACCCGTTACCGCCACAGGAAAAGAGTTATCGAACTGCGCGTGAATACGCACCTGTCCCGGAGCATACTTGTACACGGTGCGACTCGGGTTTAAATGCACGCCATCGACAATCTCAGCCATATTGATATACGGCATATCACGATAAAACCCACCGCCTCCACTTCCGTCATAGACGCGAACCGCAATTACATTGTCTTGATCCCAACGCACTAAGCCCGACTCAAGATCAACAAAATACTCGCGTAAGGCCTGCCATTGAGTGTCGTAACCGCCCGGATCAGAGGGAAATCTTCCCGTCTGGCCAATCTTCACGCCGTTAAAAAAACTCTCATCTACATCATCGACGCTGGACAAATAAATCCGTAAGCGCTGCTGCCAGTGCACCGTCTCCTTAAGACTAGAAGGAATCCTCACGTGGAAGCGATACCATGACCACCCATCGTAGCCGTCGAAGCCTTGTTTCTCATAGTTCGCCAAAGTCGAGAGCTCAACCCACCCACTATCATCAAAGGCCATCTCACGCCGCGCGGTATCATCGCCGGTCGCAAATTTTGCCCGCGGCAAATCTAGGCGAGTAAATTTCGCCATCGGTGCGCCATGCTCTGCATTGCCGGCACCAGCACCAGCGACCAAGGAGAAGAACACCCATCCCACACAAAACGATTTAAGACTCATGGAGTTTTTTCCCAAATAGAGCTAAGTCCGTAAACAGTGCCATCTACAACTTCAATTTCTCGATCCGTTCGCAAATCAACCGAGTTATAAGGCAGGTGTGGAAACACGAGATCACTAAACACGCTTTGACCGTCATTGATAAAAATCTCAATCGACGACTTATCTACAAAAATATGTAATTTAATCCGATCGGTGTCGGGCATGGGTGCAGTTTGTAGGTTTGAAAAAGAACCAGCGAAATCCGTCAAACCGGACTTGGCACGATCCAGTTCAAAGCGATGTTCGGCTCGATTAATTCGAAAAACAGTCGCCTCACTTCGCTCATTTTTAAAGACCAGCGATATTAGAGTTGCGTCAATCAATTTCAGGTCGAGCATAAGCTCAAAAGGTGCCGACAAATTTGCATCCCCACTGACCAACGTCTTTGAATGCTCCACGCCACCGTTACTCATCGGCGTGGAGGTCTTACGCAACCCATTTAATTCGTGGACGGGATCGGCGAGTAACGCGAAACCCGCGTCAGCGCGCACAAGCTTAAGTTCACGGGGTAGAGTCATTGCGTTGCGCCATTGCACTGTGGGCAGCGCCTGCGCGTAGTTCCAATTACTCATCCAGCCCAACCACAAAGTACGCGACGCCGGCACCCCCGACCACGTCACGCCCGCATAATTATCAGTGCCCCAATCAAGCCACTTCGCGCCCTGAGTATCTGGGTCAAATCGCCGCCCATCAAAATGGCCAATAAAATACTGCGTGCCCGAACCTCCATTCGGTGCGCCAGGATTAACGCTGACCAGCAATGCATAACGACTCTCAATTTCCCCGGCCACTTTCATTTCAACGAGATCAGGACACTCCCAGACACCGCCATGTTGGCCAATTCCTTGGCCAAAATCGCTTTCGTGCGCCCAATGCCTTAAATCTTTTGATGAATAAAAACTTACATGATCTTTCACCGCAACGGTCATAATCCATCGGTGTATTGACGACATCCAAAATACCTTCGGGTCACGAAAATCTCGCAATCCTGGATTTTTCAGCACGGGATTTCCAGCGTATTTAATCCACGTACGCCCTCTATCTAGGCTGTAGGCTATGCCTTGACTCTCAACCCGAATACCCCCCTGTTTCTCAATAGCATGATCATGATAGGCAAAAATCGCTACCAGCGGTGGACGCGCTGCGCTGCCAAGACCCGAAGTGTTGTCACGATCAAATACGGCGCTACCTGAAAAGATGGCGCCATGTTTATCCGGATACAGCGCTATCGGAAGATTTTCCCAGTGCAGCAAATCTCTTGACACTGCGTGTCCCCAATGCATGGGACCCCATTTATTACTGTAGGGATGATGTTGGTAAAAAAGATGATACTCACCATCCAAATATACCAACCCATTAGGATCATTCATCCATTGCGCAGGCGGTGTGAAGTGCACTTGGGGACGCAACGGTTCGCGATAAAGATCGCTAGAGTTAGAGTCACCAATAGCACCCGCACTTTGCAGCCCTATCAATGTCGTTATCCCGATCAGCGAATAGACGAAGCATCTCGCCCTCGATAGTTGTCGCCGCATTATGCACCACCCCCCATTACGCACCACCCCGCATCATGCTCCGCTCATCATTATACGGTGCCCATCAAACGTTCTTGGATTTCCTCAAGCGGCACTCCCTTAGTTTCGATCACTCGTGTTTTCACCCAAACCCATTGCAACGCCATCATGAGGGCAAAAAAACTAAACACATAGCCCGGAGCAAATGCGGTCACAATTTTCGGGAAAAAAGTGGTGAGCAATGCCGCGAAAATCCAATGCGTAAAGCTCCCCAAGGCCTGACCCGATGCACGATAATAATTCGAAAAAATCTCGGCGATATACACCCAGATTACCGCCCCTTGACCTATTGCATGCGCTGCGATGAAGGCAAAAATACCTATTGGTACAATGCCGTAGTGTCCAGAGAAAAATCCCCAAGCGACTAGGCTCAATGATGCGATATAACCGTATGAACCGATATACAACAGCGTACGACGCCCTAATTTATCAATGAGCCGTAATCCAACGAAAGTAAATATTAGATTAGTCAAGCCAATACCCACCGATTGAAGTAGAGCCGACTCAACTCCTAGCCCGGTCAGTTCAAAAATACGCGGTGCAAAGTACAATATGGCATTAATCCCTGAAAGCTGATTAAAAAAAGCAATCAGGAATGCCAGCGATACCGGGCGCCGGAGCTCTTTAATATAAAGAATTCCAAAAAGACTGGGTGCTTTACTCGATACTTTAGTCGATGCTTTACTCGATGCTTTACGGCGAGTCGCATTGTTCGCGCTCGATAGTTTAATTTCGGCGGCCTGCGCTTCCACTTCGCTGGTTGTGCTTAGCGGTGAAATCAACCGCAGCACCCGCAACCCTTCCGGCAGATCATTTTTGACACCAATTAGCCAGCGCGGACTTTCGGGCAGTGCGAAACAACACACGATATAGATCAACGACGGTATCGCAGCGACCGCCAGCATCCAACGCCAAGCATCGGGACCGGCGCCGGCCAATAGCGCATTCGACAAATAGGCCAACAGAATGCCAAATACAATGTTGAACTGGAACATACCTGCCAATAATCCGCGCCGCGTCGGTGGCGAAATTTCCGCGATATACAGGGGTGCAACAATGGTCGAAACACCAATGCCAAGACCGCCAATTATCCGGGCTGCCGCAAACGAATAAACGTCAGGGGCCAAAGCGGACCAAACGGCACCCCCCAGGTAGAGCACACCGATGGCCATTAAGGTCGCGCGGCGACCATAGCGATCCGTAGGCCAACTGCCCAACAAACTACCTAATACAGTGCCGTACAAAGCCGAACCGATGGCAATTCCGTGCATACCCGCACTTAAATGCCAAAGGGATTGAATTCTCTGTTCAGCGCCCGAAATAACCACCGTATCAAAACCAAACAAAAATCCAGCGAGCGCTGAAGTTACTGCCCAAAGGAACAAACGGCGGTTAATAGTTACCGAACCCATGTGTAGACGTCCTGGAGGTTATAAATGATCACGCTCGTACTCAATGAAAACGCGAGACTTTCTATCGATGTCCGGTAAAGTGACCCGTAAAGTCTGCTGCTCCGCATCATAGCGGCTGGGAACGGTCTTTTTACCCCACATGACGCGGGGTACTGAAGTCACGCCATAAATACAGAGATCAATTTGCTGCCACCACGGTTTAAAGCGACCCTCGCGCTTGGAAAGTTCAATATCGATACCGTGCGGACTTAGGTGACAAGTAACCGTTTGGCGAAGATAGTCGCCTTTTTTGTAGGCAAAACTTAGCCCATCATCAAAATATAATTGGCCAGTACAATCGCCACCCGGATAAATGCTTAACTGCAACGGTCCAGCGGGCGTTTGGCTCGTGCTCTGCACTAGCGGTTGGCGCGGCAGAATCGCCCCAGGCCTGACAAAAACCGGTAACCGTTGCAATTGCGGGGTCTCCACTAGGGTGGAAGTTGTGAGTTTTTTACCTAGCCAATAGTCGTACCATCCATTGCCCGGCAGTTTGATGGTATACGGATAAGGAGACTCGCCTTCACTAGCCGGAGCGATGAGTAAATTGGGGCCTAACATAAACTGATCCGCGCTACCGCCAAGACCTCCGCCTTTAGCTAACTGTTGTGGAAATTCCAGAAAAACAGGACGCATCAGCGGCAATCCTGAGCGACTATTCTCCTCCGCCAAGGCATACAAATAAGGCATCAATCGATAACGCTCTTCGATATAGTGGCGTCGTATCGCTGCATGCTCAGGCCCTCCCACCCAGGGCTCCTGCGGTGGTTTTTCTTTTCCGGCATGGTCCCGAAATATCGGATTAAAGGCACCGATTTCAATCCAGCGTGTTAGCAAATCCGGCGATGGTCCAGCGCCGGCGTAGCCGCCAATGTCATCCCCTGCAAGGCTAAACCCGCTCAGCCCAAGATTGCTCAGTTGCGCAATCGACATGCGCAAATGACCCCAGGTGGAAACATTATCGCCCGTCCAGGTCGCTGCGTAGCGCTGACCTCCCGCATAGCTTGCTCGGGTCAACACGAAGGGACGCACGCTTGGCGTCAGCCTCAGCAACCCTTCATAGGTCGCTCGGGAATTCAGCATCCCATACACATTGTGTATTTCGGCATGGCTGGCTTGACGCGAGCTAAACCCCCCTCCTTCAATCTGATGCACTGTGTCGAGCGGCATGGTCTTGTCGCGTACGTCAAAAATCGCTGGTTCATTCATATCATTCCAAAATCCAACAGCGCCCGCCTTCACGAAATCCTGGTAAAGCCCACCCCACCAATCGCGCACTTTATCCCTGCTAAAATCCGGAAATACCGACTGGCCCGGCCAAACGTTGGCGCTATAGAGAGACCCGTCGATGCGCTTCAGGAATACATCTTGAGCCGCACCTGAATCAAACGGCGCATAGTTTTGGTGAGGCGCATTCGCAATGTGTAGATCGGTAATCAATACCACTTTAAAATCCATGCCAGCAAGGTCGGCAATGAATTTCGGCAGGTCCGGAAAAGCCGATTTAGAGACCGTAAAAGGTCGGTTACGATCTTGATAATCAATATCCAGGTACAACACGTCGGCGGGAAACCGCTCCGTACGCAAACGGTTTGCGATTCCGCGCGCCTCGATCTCAGTCTCGTACGAATAGCGCGACTGTTGAAAGCCTAGCGCCCACCGCGGTGGGAGTGGCGTGGTGCCGGTAAGATACGCATAGGCTTGAACTACTCTCTTGGGTTCGGCTGCGGCCATGACGTAATAATCCAGCGGACCGGCTTCGGCGCCAAACCGTAAGATAGAACGCTCAGTTTTACCAAAATCAAAATAGCTTCGATAAGTATTATCGAAGAACACCCCAAAGCTACCTCCGCTTTCCAGTACTCCTAAAATAAATGGTATGGATTTATACAACGAATCGGTAGTCTCGCCGAATCCATACGCATCAGTATTCCACAAAACAAAGGCTTCACCCAGTCGATCCAGCGGTCCACCCTTATCACCCAAACCGAAATAGTGCGCATCGACTGGCATGCTTTTACGCAGATGAATGCCACCGGACGCGGCACGCATAAGAGTATCGTTAATGCTCTGCGCACCAACAGCGATTTTTGCGTCATCAAAAACCAGACTCGCACCGGGGGCATCATCGAGCACAATGCGACCGTTGATGTCCGCAATCAATATATGGAGATTTTCAAGATTGACAGTAATGGCCAGCAAAGCCGTCCTTAAAGTGACGCTGGCATTTGATTGCGATACCTCCAGAGGTATCAAGCGCTCGCGAATCTCAGCATTTACCGCCCAAGACGCGTCTTCAGGCAACGAACCTACCCCTGCACGAATTCGGATGATATCGTCGCGCGGCGCAGTAATCTGAAGTTCCACCCCATTTTTATTTAGCGTGTAACGATCCAGGCTTGCCGCACTTGCACCACCGACCAGTGCAAAAATTGCCGCGCATCCAAACAGCCGCAATCTTAGCCCCACCAGACACTTCGACATATGCTCCTCCCCGATGCGTTGCTAGTATTCTCCAATAAATCCGCGAGAAATGCTGAGAATCGTGTTTCTCGTTTCCCATTTCGACCTACCCAGCATTTCGTACGGCGGTCTTTACCCGTGCAAGGGGTGCCAGTGGTTGTGGCCACAGCCCTATCAACCTATAATTATGTGTATGAGTAGAACGTTCGCACGGGTGTTCCGATCGCACGCGTCTGCCGATGACCGCAACTACATGCGCGGTAGTCCTGAAGATAGACTTTCACAAGTATGGGATCTTACCCAAGAGGTCTGGGTTTTCTGTAAACACGCCCATGCTGAACAAAGACTACAAAGCGATGTTGCAGTGGCCGGAGCCAAGATTTAGTGGACGTAGAGAAGTTGACGTCAACGGTACAATACGCGGGTGGTTAAGTGCGGCATAGCACTGATAAGTCGCATTGCACTGGTAGGTCGCGTAACGGAATCAATGGGCGTTGCGATCTGCCGTGCGTACATCAAAGGCGATCACTAAGCGCTCACCGTCTTTGAAAGGGACCGTTGAATGCCACATGGTGGAAGGAAATAATACTAACCGTCCCGGCTGCGGCTGGATTTCGGCATTGGGGGTTAACCTTAAGTTAAGTTCGCGCGGCGGCGTACCGAACTGAATCCATCCGGCAGGCGCGGGGCCCGAATGCGCTACATCCGGTAAGGACACGTAAAATGCAGAACTGATCCAGCCCTGAGGGTGAGTATGGCTGACATGAAAGCCGTGACCCTGCAATCGTACCGACCAACTGCCTTCGAATAAAATAAGGTTGCGCGCCACCGATAACAATGGATGATTCATATCGATCGGCGGAAGCGCGGCGATATAGGACCGGATTGCTTCCACAATTTTTTCTTTAGTACGTTGAATAATCACTTCATGGCGGAAAAATAGCTGCCGTTCAGTCTGCGTCCCACCCCTCACCGATTGTTCGATACGCGGCGCACGAGCAATATGCAATTGCCGCAACAAATCCGCCAATTCGTCGCGTTCCCCCGCCGAAAAATCCAAATCAAATGTTTGTATAAACAACGGATTGCCATCTAACCATTCCGCGCGTGCATCACCTTGCAACCGCCAAATCAGCGAAAGATACGGCCATGCAAGTCGGGCAGCTGGCGTTTGACTCAATCGTGTGGCGGCACCGTGCGCCAGCTCAATTCGGCCTGTACGTAGAAAATAGCGAACGCGGCATATATCGAGTCCAGCATCTTGGATAGATTCAGTTTGCTGCAACAAAATATCCGCACGCTTAACATCGCCCGACTCGCATGCTACGTATAACTTACCCAAGGTTAGCGACCGCGCATCCGCGAAATACGCTTGTCCATCATCCAAAATTTTGAACGCCGATGACCACTCTCGCAGCATAGCCAGCGTATAGAACCAGGCCATGCGCAGCGCCAAATTATGGGGCTGCGCGCGACACGCAACGGAGTAGCTGCGAGCAAAATCGCCTCGATCACCCGCCGTAAAGCGCAGACTAGCTAGATTCTGGTGACCTTCTACCCAATCCGGACGCAAATCCAGGGCGTGCTCCAGCAACTGCTCAGCCTGCTCCTGATGACCCTCCGCTGCTAATGCCGCAGCCGCCTCGCGCAGTATCCCTAAGTGATTCGGATTACGCTGCGACAATTTACACATTAGGCTGGCAGCAGGCAGTCCCGAGGCATAGCAGATTTGCGCATAGTCGAATGCTATATCGGAACTCTCAGGCGCAAGCTCGACGGCCCGCGCTAAAGCACTAGTGGCTTCGGGCATTCGTTGTGCGTCCCGGAGCTTCAAGCCTTTATCCCACCAGTCGCGAGCAGTATCTTGGACCATAGCTAACGGGGCGTCATTGTATCCAACAAGCGTCTCAAGGGATCCAAGAATTGGTCGTAATTACGCCACCGATCGATAGACATTGTGTGCACCGTCTGTCGGAACTGCCAATTGCTGGCGGTCAATACCGGGCGATTATTCTCATGGAAATTAAGGCAGCTCGAATCCCACGGCAATCCTACAAACTCCAATATCTTATGGGTGCAACTCTCGTGATCTTGGACCAGAGACTCGTAAGACAATTCCATCATCACACCGGCAGGCAAAACTGCACGCCAATGATCCATGAGTCGCAAATACTGGTCATATTGATGCGCGATATCCGCTAAATCCCCTGCGTACGGATAGGTCGATAAGAAATTATGTCGATAAATCGATAGGCAGGTATCCAGCGGATTGCGCTGCAAATGAATAATACGCGCCTTCGGAAGCGCTGCATGAATTACGCCCAACACCAAATAATTATTCGGTAGGGAATTTGTGATTCGCGCCGCATCTGTGGAATTCCGCTGCAATAATGCGAGGTACTCTCCAGACATTTTTATTTTAAAGTCCGGCGGGATCGCACCTTTAGCGGCAGTCTCTTCATAGGTGGCGGCCGCCGCAAGCCAAAAAGAATTTTCACCCACGCCATACACTTGGCTGTGCGCAGCTAAGATATGCTCAGTGAATCCCGTACCGCTGCGCGGCATGCCGACGATAAATATCGGACGCTCCGACTCGTCGCCACCCGCATTGTTGGCGAGCCAAGCTTTGCCATAAGTATGCATAATCCTATCGACCTGCAAGGTCGCTCGCTCGCGGTCAAATTTAAGTCCATATTTTTTGCTTAGTTCATTCGCCTCAGAAAAATTGGCGAAAGCCTGTTCGTAGTCGCCCGTCGCATCGAAATACTGTCCGATCATCAAGCGTATATCCACAGCGCGGTGCAAAGGCATTGGCGTGTTGGTAACTCTTTGAGCGTTGGTCAACCAGTCCGTACCGTTTTCTAACGCGCTACGATAGCGACCCAACCCGATCCACGCTTCGGCCAGCCCCGGTTGAATAGCCAGTGCATCTCGATAAAAGCCCTCGGCCGCCGAGAACTGACCGCGATCAGCTACCAAATCACCCAGAAATGCGTATGCCTGTGCAAACTGCGGTGCAAGCTGAATTGCTCGGCGACACAATCTTTCGGCGTCGTCGAGCCGGTTATAAGTGCGCAATAAAATCGCTAAAGGTAAATGGGCTTGCGCGTCGTTAGGGTTTGCCATCAGCGCACGCC
Source organism: Gammaproteobacteria bacterium (assembly GCA_025359565.1). Classification (GTDB taxonomy): domain Bacteria; phylum Pseudomonadota; class Gammaproteobacteria; order Steroidobacterales; family Steroidobacteraceae; genus Bog-1198. The sequence continues at coordinate 18,511 of JANYFY010000013.1, forward strand.
GATAACTTTCCACTGCATCAGCGAATCGACCCTGGTCCGTCAATACGCGTCCCAGCGCGCTCAATGCGTTGGCATATTTCGGATTTAGTTGCACCGCCTGCCAATGACTTGCCGCCGCTTCATCAAGGCGACCTAGTCCATAGTAGACACACCCTAACTGGTAACGAACTTGCGCATCCTGCGGTAATAACGCTACTGCTGCACGCATAGCATCCAACGGATTTTTATTCTGCTGCGATTGCGCGATTCCAAGCATTTTCCACGCGAACCCCGAAGTGGGGTCGCGGTCCGCTAGCGACCGTGCGGCAATTTCCGCGTGAGCGAAGCGGCCACTATTGATAAAGCCGATTATTTGATTAACTTCGATAGTCGGCACCGCGAAATTGGGCTGATTTCTCATCGTGCCTTCCGCACCGATCTTGCCGCAGCATTGTTTAAACTTTCGCCCGCTACCGCAGGGACAGGATTGGTTTCGTTGCAATTTCAATGCCCGGACTCCCATTGTATAGCACTGTACTTGTTCTACATGAATTCCAACACGCGCGAAACGAACGCCGCGTAGTTACCGCTCAGTTCGCCTTGCAGTTGCGATCAATATACGCTTGATGTGTGGGTAGTGTCTCGGCCGCTGCACGCATGGCACCGCGTAATTTTTCCAAGTATTCCGTGCCGTTGACATTGCGAAAATCGATCAACGGATCAGGCCGTTTGGGGAAATTAAATTGGCCGATATGCACAGCCGTCCACGATGCTGGACCAAACAAATCCATCTCACGAGCGATCAGGCGCCCACACTTTCGGAAATGATCGATCTTGAATTGAAGGCTACCCGGGATGTCCATGTTTGCGCACTGCCGCCATAACGGCTCATCGCGAACGTTAAGATGGTAGTGCATAATTAGGAAATCGCGGATACGCTCAGTTTCGTGGGTCGCCACCCGGTTAAACTCATCGGTAACCAGCGGATCGAAATCGCGGTCCGGAAAAAAAGCCAGTATTTTCGAAATGTTGGCTTGGATTAGATGCAAGCTGGTCGACTCCAACGGTTCCATAAAACCACTGGACAGGCCGACGGCGATAACGTTTTTATTCCACGACTTGCGGCGACGACCGGTGACAAAGCGCAAGGGGCGCGGGTCGCCCAAGGCCTTGCCATCGAGATTCGCCAACAGCGTCGCGGCGGCTTCGTCGTCACTGATATGGGCCGATGAATAAACATAGCCATTTCCGGTCCGATGCTGTAGCGGAATGCGCCATTGCCATCCCGCTGCGCGCGCCGTCGAGCGGGTATAAGGGGTGAAATCGCTTGAAGAAGCGCAGGGTACCGCTAGCGCACGATCGCAGGGCAACCAGTGAGTCCAGTCGTCATAACCGGTTTTTAGGGTCCCCTCGATCAACAACCCGCGAAATCCAGAGCAATCGATAAACAGATCCGCGGCACAGATGCGGCCATCTTCCATCGTCACGCTCTCGACAAAACCGCTCTCGCCATTCTGCTGCACGAAGGCGACTTTGCCCTCATGCCGCAACACCCCACGCGCTTCGGAGTATTTACGTAAGTAGCCCGCATACAGTCCGGCGTCGAAATGATAGGCATAGTCATGAGTGGAGAGCACATTGCGTGGGTCGGTCGAAGGCAGCGCGAACTTTCCACGGCTCGCTGCCGCCCAAGCCATGCACAGGTCATCTAAGTTGATATCATTATTTGCGCGCGCCGCCAGCCAATGTTGGTGCACGGCGACCGTGTCGAACGGACGGCCATAACTACCAAACGGATGAAAATAACGATGATTGGCCTTGCCCCAACTGACAAACTGAATACCGAGCTTGAACGAGCCTTGAGTTGCCCTGACGAAATCATTCTCATCAAGGCCAAGCACTTGGTTAAACAGCTTGATGGTGGGAATGGTCGCCTCACCAACACCCACCGTACCGATCTCCTCAGATTCGATCAACGTGATCGTGCAACCCTTGCTCAGCGTCTGACTTAAAGCAGCAGCCGTCATCCACCCCGCCGAACCACCGCCTACAATCAGAATGGAGCGGATTTTACGACCGGGTTGCTGATAATCATTCGCAGTCATTGGTGTCTCTATTCAAGATAGCGTCTAGGACAAGGGGCGCGCTCCCGAGATATTACGACAATCCAACTGCGCGCGAAGAACTTCAGCCTGGTTTATTCCTGCACCCTGCCGGACGGACAAAAAAAGGGGTGCGCGTAGCAGAAATTCTGCTACAGGCACCCCCCTTGCTAAATGGTGAGCATTTTATAGCGCACCCAACGTTTCGTATTAGAAATTAAACCGGACCGAGGCCGTCACCGTACGTCCCAACGCCGGCGATCCACTAATCAAAGTCGGGGTCGCCGAAGCATCGGTGATGCTGCCGTTACCGCGCAAGTCGAACTTATCAAACAAGTTGTAGACTTGTAGTGCTACTTCCAGTCTGTCGATGGGCATGACCCTGACGACTGCGCCAAAGATAACGGAACCCGGGTAGACGTTTTGGTTGTTGTCGGTCTCGCTCGTTTGACCCGTCGCATTCACTCCAAAGACCACCCATTTGGAAATGTCATAGTTGGACGAGAGGGTGTAGGTTAAGTTAGGAATTCCATCCGCGCGGATGAAGCTACTGGAACCCGAACCCTCTTTTTGCGCATGCGAGTAAGTGGCATTGGCGACGAACGAGAACGGACCCGTGTAGTACGTTCCATAAAACTCCGCACCGGACGACTTATACTTGGCATCGATCACACAACCCCCCGCACCGCCCGGGCACTTGGTGGCGGAGAGCTCAAACGTACTCTGTTTGAAATCGCCCTTCAACAAAGTTAACTCGGCCGTGTAGTGTCCACCAAACAACGCACCGCGATTTTTAACGCCCAGCTCATACTGATTAACGACATCAACCGCTGCGGTGTTGCCGGCACTATTCAAAGTACCGTCTGGATTAATCTTACCGCTGACAGTTTGCCGATCACCGTTGAAGCGGCCGCCACGTGACCCGCGCACGAACAAGCTTGTGTCCGGTGTAGCCTTAAACAACCCGCCTACTGACCATGAGTTGTAGCTCTTACTATAGTTGAGGGACTCCATCGGACCGGCGGCAAGAATTGTAGGAATCAGAGTTCCGTTGACATTGGTTTTTATTTCGGTCCCATCGCTCTGAATAGTCGTTCCAGAGGCCTTAACGGTATCACGTCGAGCGCTTGCATCTAGGCCAAATCGATCGGCGTCGAAATCCAGAGCCACATAAGGCGCATTGTCGGCATACGACAAATCATAGTCGCGCGCGCAGCAATTGCCCCAGTTGTTGTTGAAACCCGCTATGCCACTAGCCGTAAGTTTCGCACCGGCCGCATCGTACAGGTCCAGCTGCGAGGGATTGTAGCCAGTGATTTCCCGGGTCGATTTGTTAACATGCCAGTCCATGGCGATTTTTTGATCCATAAAAAACCAACCTGCGCGAGTGGTGAGGTGTCCTGCACCAACGTCGAACTTGCCCGCCAAATTCAAGTCGTTAACAAAGCTCCCGACGTCGCGCATGTTAGTTTTAACGTTGACATTATTGTCAAGATAGGTGCCTGTGAACAGCTGCCCTGCATTAGGCCCGCTAGCGTAACGAATTGCGGCAACCGTGCCGCCATTGACCGTCGAACCGATAACGCCTGACGTCTTCCCGACATTAAAGAAAGGTGCGGCAAAACCACCGCTCATCTGTGTCCAACGGTTGTTGTTATCTACACTGATCGCATCCGAGAAATCATAGTGGAATTGCGTTCCGATAGACTTCGCCTTAGTGGTAATACCATCCATCCTGACCCGCTCCAGCGCACCGTCGCGATTCACGATTAGAAAACTCTGATTATAAATGGAGTAATTGGATCGCGACCGGCCGTCGAAACCCGGGTAGGGGCTGATACCACTTACGTTAGTGCCGCTAACGTTGGCGAGCGCTGGCGAACCTGTATAGTTTGGTTCTTGCGTATCCGCATACTTGAACAACACGCGGATGAAACCCTTGCCATCATCCAGCTCTTTAGTAACATTACCTTTTACTTGTACGCTGTTGCTGACCTTGTAGTCGGCGTGAAGCGGCCCGTTGCCGTCCTTAAAATAACCACCGACATGGAAGTAGGACGTGTCGCTGATCTTACCGCCGTAGCGGAAATCCACCTTGGTTTCGTCATATCCCACGCCTTTGCTAAGGCCGATGAAGCCACCTTCCGTCTTGCCCGTGTGGCTGATGTAGTTGATAACAGCGCCGGGAGCCTGTGACGCAAAGGTCGAGGAGGAGCCGCCGCGGACTGCTTCGATTCTTTCCACGCTAGAGTCAAAATGTGTCCAATAATCATTATTGCCGAATTGGATGTCGCCAAATAAAACTGTAGGTAACCCATCTTCCTGAATTTGCACGAACGGTGAGCCGCCAGTCGCAACGGGTAGGCCGCGAACTGCGATATTGGCATTACCGCCGGGGCCGGACGTGCCTGCCACTTGGATGCCGGGGATCATACGAAATACCTCGGCTTCCGAGGTCGGTTGAAAATCCTTGATCAATTTGGCGTCGACGCTAGTAACCGACACCGAGCTGTTCAGTTGAGTCTTATCCTTTCCTGACGCGGTTACAACGATCTCGTCGAGACCGCCGGCATCAGCAACAGCAACAGCAACCGGCTTTGTGGCAGCAACTACTGCTGAATCCGCGGCAAAAGTCGGAATCGCAGCGGTCATCGAAAGCGCAGCCAGAATGGCCAATCGCAATTTGTCCCTTTTATTAAGGTCACCCATAAATCTTCCTCGTAATTTGTTGTTTGACACGCACGGCCACTCCCCAGGCTGGCTCATTTGCACAAATTACCATTCGTTGCAATCGTGTGCAACAAACGATTGCAATTTAGGCGTTCGAACTGCATTTAGGGGTAAATGCCACGCTTTTATCTGATTTTTGAGCGGCGAAGCCGTTTTTGTACCGATTTTGCAACAGAAGTTTCGAAGCTTTTGTACGTACGCTCGGGATTTTTAGGATAAAAGTCATCCATTTAGGTAATGTAGCGTTACGCCTATGCCACGAACCCACAAACGGAAACGATTCAAAAAAGTCGTAACACGGATTCCGGTTTCCGGCCAACGTATGCAAATGCAGGACATTGCAAACTTGGCGGGCGTATCGACTTCCACAGTATCGCGCGCGCTGAGCCACAGCTCATTAGTCAACGACGAGACGCGCACTCGCATTGCCGAGTTGGCTCGGTCGCACAATTACTCGATCAATATCGGCGCGCGCAACTTGCGCTTGCAGCATAGCCGCACGGTTGCGGTGGTCGTGCCTTACGATGTTCGCACACGGCAGCATATCTCCGATCCATTTTTTGTCAGCATGTTGGGAAGCCTGGCCGATGCGCTTACGGAACAGGGCTACGACATGCTGCTCTCGCGCGTTGACGCCGAACGGCTTGATTTGGTGGCTCAACTAGAAGCATCTGGGAGAGCCATTGGTGTGATTCTGATTGGCCAATGGCATCATCATGATCAGCTCAACGAGTTGGCGAACCGTAAGGTACCGCTCGTGGTTTGGGGCGCACGGCTGCCGAGACAAACTTATTGCACCGTTGGGAGCGATAATATTACGGGTGGATTGTTGGCCACCCAGCACCTAATTGAAACCGGGCGGCGCCGCATTGCCTTTTTCGGCGATCCTGAGTTACCCGAAATTGGGCAGCGTTACGAGGGCTATCAACGTGCGCTGAAACACCATGGCATCCCTTTAGACGCGCGGCTGGTCGTAGCGGCAGAGTTTAGCGAAGGAAGTTCACGACGCGCCGTCGACGCTTTACTCGAAAAAAAAATCGTCTTTGATGGAGTGTTCGCGAGCAGTGACCTACTCGCCATGCGCGCCATCGGTGCGCTGCGCGAGAAGGGACTCATAGTTCCTCGGGACGTGGGCGTGGTCGGTTACGACGATATTGAATTGAGTCAATACTTTCACCCGTCGCTGACCACTATTCGTCAGCCTATATTGAAGGGCGGTGAGGCATTGGTTAATGCGTTGCTCGCCCTAGTCGCCAATAAGGCGTTAAGTTCCGAAGTGTTACCCACTGAACTGGTTGTGCGAGAAAGTAGTGCCCCCAGCCCCGCTCCACCTTAAAAACTCGCTCTCCCTTAGAAAATCCCACATGTCGCTGACCGCTCCAAACAGCCCCATCTTATGCGTCGGAGAAACCTTGTGGGACGTACTGCCGGCTGGGGAATTTCTCGGTGGAGCTCCGTTGAACGTCGCGGGACACCTATCACGCCTCGGTACACCCTCGTTGTTATTGAGTCGTGTCGGCTGCGATACTAGGGGTAAGCGTGCGCGGGATCAGATGCGCACACTAGGTATCGACACCCGCCTAGTGCAAATCGATAGCGTTCTTCCCACTGGCGAAGCGCGTGCGATCTTAGACGCTGACGGATCGGCAAGCTATGAATTCCTAAGCCCCGCAGCATGGGACAAAATTACTATCGACGACTCGGTCATGGAGTCCGCGCGTACGGCCGCCGCTGTCGTTTTCGGAACTTTAGCGCGACGTACCTTGACAGGAACGCATGCCCTCACCGCTATTCTCAAAGTAGCCCGTTGGCGAATACTGGATGTGAATTTGCGCGCGCCCCACGATGATCGCGCTGTAGTGTTGGAATCTCTGCGCCAAGCGGATTTTGTCAAACTAAACGATTCTGAAGTACAGGTACTAGCGTGCTTACTAGGGACGAGCCCGTATCATGAGTCTTTTAAAGACTGTTTGACCGAGGAATTCGGGACTTCCTCTCTGTGTATTACCCGGGGCGAGCGAGGCGCCTTGTTATGGCATCAAGGACAATGGACGGAGCAACCCGCCTTCCCGACCGTAGTCGCCGATACGGTGGGCGCCGGCGATTCTTTTCTAGCCATGCTGTTACGTGAATTAATACGCGGATCATCTGCCGCAACCGCCATGCAGCAGGCTGCACGACTTGCCTCCTATGTCGCCTCACATTCCGGCGCCATCCCAGAATATCCATTGCATCGTTTTATGGGTGAAACCTAGTCGGCTTACAATCGTTTGCAAACTGCACTAGTATCGCGGTCTAACATTGTTGCGGGAGGTTCGATGCAAAACACGGCACCAAGACCGGCTAACGACCTGTGGGCGATCAAATCGCTTACATACTTAATGTTTTTCATGTTCGCGATGACCACCGATTCGGTTGGCGTAATTATCCCCCAAGTGATAACCGAATTTCACCTCAAACTGACAACTGCTGGGGCACTCCAATACGGATCGATGATCGGTATCGCAACTGCGGGTCTGCTCCTCGGTTTCTTGGCCGATCGGTTTGGGCGAAAGCCCACTATAGTCTTGGGACTTTTACTATTTGCGTCTACCGCGTACTTGTTTCCTTGGACGTCGAGCTTCATCAGTATCTTGGCACTCATTGTCATCGCAGGTGCCGCGATCGGGATATTTAAAACCGCTGCGGTTGCGCTGGTTGGCGATATTTCAAAATCGTCGATTGAATTGACGACCACTATGAACCTGGTTGAAGGTTTCTTTGGAGTAGGTGCAATCATTGGACCGTTGATTGTGACTGAGCTGATGAGACGGGGGGTTTCGTGGCGATGGCTGTATGTCATCGCCGGGGCACTGTGTACGATTTTGCTGCTGATCGCGTTGGCGGCACGCTACCCTCAACGCGCACGCGCATCCGCCGACTCAACCATCGCAAATCTGAGCGCTGCGCGACCGAGTCTTATGAGTACCCTCAATCTAATGGCAAACCCGTATGCATTGGGTTTTAGCCTTGGCGCTTTCGCCTATGTGGTGGTCGAGTGCGCCATCTATGTTTGGATGCCAACGTTGCTCGCGGGCTATCACGGTCGCGGCGCAGCCTTCGCTATCTATGCTTTGCCGGTTTTCTTTACATTGCGTGCCTTAGGACGTTTCTTAGGCGCTTGGCTCCTGCGCCATTTCGATTGGTCAGCCGCGGTGCTCCTCTGCAGCCTCGCAATTTTTGTCTGCTTCGCGGGCAGTATGGTGGGTGGTGTCGGTGCAGCATTGTACTTACTGCCGTTGGCGGGACTTTTCATGTCGATCATGTATCCCACCATTAATTCGAAAGGCATCAGCTGCTTTGCACGTGGCGATCACGGAGCCGTCGCTGGAATTATTCTATTCTTTACGTGTGCAGGCGCGTTTTTAGGGCCATTGGCGATGGGCGTCATTAGCGACGCGCTGGGCGGAGCACGTTACGGCTTTATGCTAGCAACCGGCTTTGCCGCTTTGCTAGCAATTGGTTTTGCGGGTAATTGGTTACTAAAACCCGCTCACGCCCAGTTAGCGCGCTTTGCGGCCTCGACTGTAATCGCAATATGAAAAACGCTGTTCAACTCATTGCTTATGTCGACCGACTAGGTGGCGGCAATTTGCGAGATCTTAAGGTGCTGCTAGAGGGTCCTTTCAAAGATCTATTCGGAACAGTGCATCTCCTGCCTTTTTTCCATCCTATCGATGGCGCTGACGCAGGATTTGACCCTATCGATCACAGCCAAGTTGACCAGCGTCTAGGCGATTGGTCGGATATTAAAGCGCTTTCAAAAAGTGTCGACGTGATGGGCGATGTCATTGTCAATCACATGTCGAGTCATTCGCCGCAATTCCTTGATTTTCTAGAGCATGGGAAAAGTTCGCGGTATGCGAACTTATTTCTGACCCTTGATACGGTCTTTCCCGGCGGCGCAACCGAGCGCGATCTGACCGCAATATACCGACCCAGGCCGGGGCTTCCATATTCTGTAGTTAGCCTCGCCAGCGGTGAAAAATGCGTGTTGTGGACCACCTTCACAGCCCAACAGATCGATATCGACGTCGCGCACCCGCAGGGGCGTGAATATCTCGATAATATACTCAAAACGTTTGCCAACAGCGGCATTCGGCTGGTGCGGCTTGATGCGGTTGGATACGCGATCAAAAAAGCCGGTACTAGTTGTTTTATGACGCCCGAGACGTTTGAGTTCATCGATCATTTTGCCGGTACGGCACGCAGTTACGGTATTGAGGTGCTGGTCGAGATTCACTCCTATTATCGTCTGCAGGTTGAGATTGCGGCACGGGTCGATTGGGTATACGACTTCGCTTTACCACCCTTGGTGTTACACGCTTTCGCTTTCCGAACCGCCCAACGTCTCAAAGAATGGTTTGTCGTTCGGCCGCGCAACGCACTCACTGTCCTTGATACGCATGATGGCATTGGTATCATCGACGTCGGCGCGGATACAGCCAATCGCACCCACAACGTGGGGTTGGTACCCCCCGCGGAACTCGCTCAACTGGTCGAGTTCATTCATCAGCGGTCCAAAGGAGAAAGCCGGCGTGCAACCGGCTCCGCCGCCTCGAACCTCGACCTCTATCAAGTCAATTGCACGTTCTATGACGCGTTGGGTCGCAATGATAAGGAATATCTTATTGCGCGCGCCATTCAGTTTTTTATGCCTGGCGTGCCACAAGTCTATTATGTGGGTTTGCTCGCTGGCGAAAACGACTTAAGCCTTTTGGCACGTACGGGTGTCGGACGAGATATCAATCGCCACTACTACTCCCCTGCAGAAATCATTCAAGCCACGCAGCGCGCGGTGGTAGCCGATCTGTTTGACCTCATTCGACTGCGCAATACGCACAGCGCCTTTTCGGGTCAATGCACATTGCAGACATCCGACTTTGCATCGTTAATTCTTAAGTGGACCAACGACGATGCGTTTGCGCAATTGCAGGTCTCGTTCCAGGATTCAAGCTTAAAAATACAATTTTCTGAAGGCGCTCAAACGACGACCTTGTCCTTGCGCTCCACTGCCAAGAAGGCGGTGTAGAACTGCAATTTGGCACGATTGCGCGATTCGATGACAATTGTTGACAAAAATTTTGTGGGTGTAAGTGTAGTCTTACAGTCAACAATGAGTCACCCAAAATACAATATAAATGGGAGGTTGGAAAAACGGTCGATAAATCTGTCGAGCGTTAAAGTGACTTTAAAAACCATGCTCAACAAGGACAGTTATCGCAGCCTAGGCGAGTTGGCCGAACTTGCAGCAAAATCTTGCGGCGTGTCGTTTAGCGTGCTTAGCTTGACCCAGCCGCGACGCCAATGGCATGGGGGTACCCTTAGTTCAATGACTGATCCTGACGGGATTTTATTGCCCTTTACCGAGGCACCTTTAATCGACGTTTCGAGGTCAGGCCAATTCCTGGTGATTGACCCCACAAAAGTTCCGATACTCGCCGAAAACGAGCCGCTAGCTGAACCTTTGCGTCAAATGCGTTTCATCGTTTGTGTACCCATTATCGCAAGATCGAGAGCGGTCCTTGGCGCGTTAGTGCTTGCAGATGTTACGCCTCGAGAGTTAATCGCATCCGAACGCGCGCTTATTGAACACCTAGCGCGGTGTGCTGCATCGATTATCGAGGAGCAGGAAAATGCGATCCTTATCGTAAAGAACTTAGCTCACGAGCACTTACTCGAGGCGGAACTTCGCGCTCGACAAGCTAGCCAAACCGCACAACTTGCGCAACAACTCCACGATGATCTTGCCAATCAATTAACCGGTGCCCATCTTTTATTGGAAGTCGCCAATTCAGAACTTAAAGGTGTCAGTTTCGAGGTCGTCTCGGCCGTGAAACGCTCGCAAACCCTAATTGGTTTCGCCATCGCCCAGACCCGTCAGCTCGCGTACTCACAACCTGCGTTTCTGGTACAGCACAATTGCTTGCAATCAGCGTTAGAAATCTACATCGAGCATCTGAATCGTCAAGCCACTGCGATCTGTATTTTAAATAAGTTCACCGCCATTATTCCCATCCTGTCGCCTGAAATCAAACTTGGAGCCCTATTGATTGTCGAGGAAGCGGTAACCTTGGCGCGTCTACGGCTGCAATGCCAGCGGATTTACGTTTCCATCACCAGCCGCGATGGCACCGACCTTGGAATTAGTATTTCAGCAGACGGACAGTACGATAGCGCCCATACAGATTTCGATCGACAAGCGTTTTTTAAGCGGATTCGCTATCAAGCTAAGGCGCTCGGCGCACACCTATGTGATTCACCAACACCCCGCGAACCAGGGCTTACACCCATAGCCAGCATTTGCTGGTCAAAACTAGAAAAATCTGCGTTATTTAGGCCAAATCTGCCCACTTATCACTAGAACGCACCTTAAGCCTGCAGTTGAGCTAGAATCGCGCCGCCGCGCAAGGTCTGCGCGCTCTTAAATTTGGACATATCATGCTCGCGACTTCTAATATTGCCGTCCAGTTCGGTGCAAAACCCTTATTTGAACAAGTTACCGTCAAATTCTCGGACGGTAATCGCTATGGCCTAATCGGTGCCAACGGCTGCGGTAAATCAACGCTTATGAAAGTACTAGGGGGTGACCTTGATGCGAGCGCCGGCGATGTCATGCTGCAAACTGGGATGCGGCTGGGCAAGCTTAACCAGAATCAATTCGGCTATGAAGACCAACGCGTCATAGATGTGGTCATGCAGGGACATGCCGAAATGTGGCAGGCAATGCAACAACGCGACCTGATTTATGCAAATCCCGACGCTACCGATGATGACTACATGCGGGCTGCGGAGTTGGAGGGCAAATTTGCCGAATATGGGGGTTACAATGCTGAAGCCCGCGCCGGCAGTATTTTAACCGACGCTGGCATTCCTGAAGCACAACACAACGGACCCATGCGCGAAGTGCCTCCCGGTCTAAAGCTCCGCGTACTGCTTGCGCAAGCACTATTTTCACGGCCCGATGTGTTGCTGCTAGATGAACCCACCAACAATCTAGATATCCACTCTATCGGTTGGCTAGAACGCACTTTAAATGACTATGACGCCACGATGATCATTATAAGCCATGATCGTCATTTTCTTAATCAAGTCTGCACCCATGTTGCGGATCTTGATTTCCAGCAATTGCGAATATATCCCGGCAACTACGACGATTTCATGTTGGCTTCGGTACAAGCCCGTGCCCGCGTCGAAGCAGCCAACGACAAGGCTCGCGACCGAATTTCTGACCTTCAAGAATTTGTACGTCGATTCTCCGCCAATGCATCGAAAGCACGCCAAGCTACCTCACGAAAAAAACAACTAGAAAAAATCAAAATTGAAGAAATCAAACCCTCTTCGCGTCAGAACCCCTACATTCGATTTGAACAGGCGAAAAAGCTATATCGATCCGCGGTTAATATCGAAAATCTCACCTTCCGCTACCCCAATTCTGACGTTGACGTGCTCAGCAACTTAACCTTCAACATTGAGGCTGGCGAACGCATTGCCATAATTGGACCCAATGGCGTCGGTAAAACCACTTTAATGCGCCTACTCGCGGGGGAGTTGCATCCGACTAAAGGCAAAATCACCTGGGTGGAAAATGCTCAACCCGGCTACATGCCCCAAGACCCTCAAGCAGAATTCGAACTTAAGACTGATTTGTTCACGTGGATGTCGACTTGGACGGGTAAGGCGGACGACGATCAAATCGTGCGAGCTACATTGGGACGCTTGCTTTTTTCGGGCGAAGAAACCAAAAAATCCGTCAAGGTATTATCGGGCGGCGAAAAAGGTCGCATGATATATGGCAAGCTCATGCTTACGAAACCCAATGTGCTGCTCATGGATGAACCCACTAACCACATGGACATGGAAACCATCGAATCTTTACAAATTGGCCTAGAGCATTATCCCGGTACTTTGGTATTTGTATCGCACGACCGTGAATTTGTGGGTGGGCTTGCCACACGAATCATTGAGTTGCGTCCAGGCATGCCGATCAAGGAATTTAAGGGTACTTACGATGAGTATTTGAAGGCTCAAAATCTTGAGTCTTAGATAGTAGGGAGAAAATCATGATTGAAGTGCTCGTAGGATTATTTTTGATTCTCTGTATTGGCATGATTGCGATGGCACCTAAGCCATCCGATAAAAAAGAGGATAAGAAGAAGTCAGATTCCGAGGATTAAGATTTCGACTTCCACCACCGCCATCTTCCACCACCGGCATCGTTTCATCACCACAAGTAAGATCAAATGCAATTTGGAATAGATCGGCTCCTATCTGAACATGCCCTACAGCGCAAACTTCACGGTCGACGGGTGGCGCTACTCGCACATCCCGCGTCGGTAACCGCCCAAATGACCCATTCGCTTGACGCACTCGCGACGCTACGACACGTCAAGTTAACTGCCGCTTTTGGACCCCAGCATGGCCTCCGCGGTGACAAACAAGACAATATGGTGGAATCAATTGACTTCATTGACCCAAAACTTGGTATCCCCGTATTCAGTCTTTACGGTGAAGTACGCAAACCGACCGTTGCAATGCTAGATACATTCGATGTATTGCTGATCGATCTCCAAGACTTAGGTTGCCGCATTTACACATTCATCACGACGCTGCGCTACATGCTAGAGGCCGCAGCCGCCCAGGGTAAATCTGTCTGGATTCTGGATCGACCCAACCCCATTGGGCGCCCCATCGAAGGATTGATCCTCATCAAGGGTTGGGAGAGCTTCGTTGGGGCCGGTGCACTACCCATGAGACACGGCCTGACGATGGGCGAACTTGCGCGTTGGTTCGTTGCCACTTTAAAACTCGATTTGGAATGCGAGATTATCCAGATGGAATCGTGGCCTACGGCCACCGCACCGGGATACGGTTGGCCGCTTGGCGCCCGTACGTGGGTAAACCCAAGTCCCAATGCACCCAACTTATGGATGGCGCGTGTCTACCCCGGCTCCGTCATGCTGGAAGGAACCACGTTGTCAGAAGGCCGCGGTACTACTCGGCCCTTAGAACTACTGGGCGCACCCGATCTCGATACCGATCGCCTGATAAAAACCATGCAAGGCCTAGAGCCACAGTGGTTACAGGGCTGTCGCCTACGTACTTGCTGGTTTGAACCCACGTTTCACAAGCACGTCGGTCAACTATGTGCCGGCATTCAAGTACACGTCGACGAGTTAAGTTATGCACACGATTCTTTCAAACCGTGGCGGCTTTTTGCTTTAGTTTTTAAAGCGCTTCGATCGCTGAATCCTGATTACCCATTGTGGCGAGATTTCGCCTACGAATATGCAAAGGGCCGCCTTGCTATAGACCTGATCAACGGCAGCGAACTACTGCGCCAATGGGTGGACGATGTATCGTCCCAGCCTCAAGATTTAGAGAATATTACCCGCCAAGATGAGTTGGCCTGGCAGGAAATCAGAGCACCTTACTTACTCTATTGAGACGGCGGGGATTTTTGAAAATCAATGACAATCTTGCCCTGCACCTGGTCAGTCTCACAATACTCGTGAGCGGCAGCAATTTTCGCCAACGGAAACACTCTATCGACGACAGGCCGAATACTGCCCGCTTCCACCAGTTTTGCGACCTCGCCAAGGGCTTGACCATCGGAGCGAACAAAACCCCAATAATAATGTCGACCGTATTTTTCTTGCTCAAGCGCTTTCTCAGCAAACAGAGCCAACGCTCGGCGCGAACCCTCTTCGACACCAAACTCATCAATTAAACGCAACTTCGGTGAAATCAACGTGATGTAGCTCGCACCCGCATCCATCCTAAGCGTGTCTTGCACATCTTGTTCTGCGCCAGCCGACCCATCCAGCGCTACGTCAATATCCACTACGACGTCTCGAATGGAATCTACCGTATAGTCAACCACGCGATCTGCACCCAGCGATTTCACAAAACCCATACTGCGTGCGCTACAAGCACTGATCACATGGGCTCCCCATGCCTTCAATAGTTGCACCGCGAAGCTACCTACTCCGCCCGCGCTACGAGTAATCAATACGCTCTTCCCGTACGCCGATGAACTCGTAAGTCCCACTTGGCCCACCAAAGTACTCCACGCAGTCAAGGCTACATAGGGTAGCGACGCTGCCTCCAAAAAATTTAAGTTACTGGGCATTAAAGCAACTTCCGGCTCATCGACAGCAATAATATCGGCCATGCACGCCCGAGTGGGTGCGCAATAGACCCTATCACCCATTTTAAAATTCCGCACGTTGTCCCCGACCGCGATAATCACCCCGGCGGCGTCTTGCCCTATCCTTTGGGGAAATATGTTGCGACCTACCTGGCCTTTAAAACGTAATACGTCTTTCCCGTGCCCCTTACGAATCTCACAATCGACGGGATTTACAGAGGCTGCAAACACCTGAATCAAGACTTCATTGGACCTAAAATTCGGCGGCTGCGCATCGCGTACGACTTCTAGAACCGCAGACGTACCGTACTGATTGAATTCGACCGCGCGCATAATTTAGTGCGCGATCGCAAAAAGCATCCAAAAACCCACAGCAATCACTATTTTCATGCGCTCATCCTAGCGCAAAACGAAGCAAATACTAGTTTAGGTACCTACCGACGCAAAAATATCTAGCATGTCCAGTTCCAAATCCTGGTCTAACTTAGGCACCGTAACCGTACCGGCCATCTGTTGTAAATTTTGACCCTTTTGGCCCAAAAGCTTCATGCACTGCTCAGAGGACATGGGCTTAGCGAAAAGATATCCTTGACCCACTTTACATCCGAGCTTGGTAAGAGCCTCAACTTGCTGATAGCTCTCGATACCTTCGGCGACAACTTCTATCTGTAGATGACGCGCAATCGCTATGATCGCGCTCACGATGGCAAGATCATTGGCGTCAGAAACCAAATCACGCACAAAACTTTTATCAATTTTTAAGGTGTCTATCCGCCAGTGTTTTAGGTAACTTAAACTTGAATATCCCGTACCAAAATCATCGATTGCGATTTTAATGCCTAGATCACGCAACGCAGCCAAGGTATCGCGACGACTTTCTCCCATCATGGCCCGACTATTATCAAAGGCTGCGCGTTCGGTCAATTCAAGCTGTAATAGTGAGGGACTTAAATTATGGGTTTTAAGCAATGTCGAAATGGCAACTTGCAATTCGCCACGCTGCAATTGGGCGGGAGCAATGTTGAGCGATATCGGAACCACATTTAAGCCCGCCTTAGTCCAAGCACTTAAGGTCTGCATGGTTCGGTGCAAAACAAAATTACCTAATGGCACAATGAGTCCCGTCTCTTCAGCGATAGGAATGAATTTATCGGGAGCTATAAATCCGTGCTTCGGGTGATTCCAACGAATCAAGGCTTCCAGTCCTACTATTTTTCGAGTCGCTAAATTTACAAACGGCTGAAAATGCACGTCCAATTGTTTAAGTTTAAGCGCATCACGAAGCGCTGCCTCCATTGCAACTCGATGGGTCAATTTCTGATTCATGATTTGGCTGAACATTTTTACGTTGTTCCGGCCGCTGTCTTTAGCCTGATACATCGCGGTATCAGAGTGCTTTAGCAACTCCCCCATATCGGCGCCATCGCGCGGGAATAAGCTGACGCCAACACTGCCTGAAGTCTGTAAGGCGTGACCATCGACGACAATCGGTTGATTGAGCGTACCAATAATCCGCTCCGCACCCTGCGTGACCTCTTCGTAGACCTTCACATTACAAAATACCACTACAAATTCATCGCCGCCCATGCGAATCACAACATCCACATCACGTACACAGGCCTGAAGTCGCCTTGCGACTTCTTGCAGTAACTTGTCGCCAACCTCGTGACCGCGCGTGTCATTAATATGTTTGAATCGATCCAAATCTAAGAACACTACCCCTATCATCGTTTGGGTGGCCTTGGCTTGACTAATCGCACCCGGCAGAAAATCCGTAAGATAATGCCGATTCGGTAGGCCGGTTAGCTGATCGTGATGCGCTATTCGATCTAGACGGCGCTGGTTATCTATTAACTGAGCTTCAGCTTTACGACGCACCGACACATCATGAGTGACGTATGCCACACTATGCTGACCATCGGATTCCAGGACATTGCAGCGCACTTCAATATCTATCAGCACACCATTTTTGCAGCGATACTGCATATTCGCTGCCAGCAGGGATTCTGCTCTTTGCAATTTTTTTAAGACAGTTCCAGCCGACATGTCTGCATGGGAAAATATTAAAGCCAAGGTCAGGTTGTCGGCTTCCTCCGGCGTATACCCTAGTCGTGCAATTAAGCTAGGATTGATGTATTGCACTTGATCGGTAATTGCGTCTACTACAATCACACCATCCAAATTCTGGTCAACAATAGCTTTGTAGCGTGTGTCATTCGACTCAGGCCTCATCAGCAATTGTCTGACGCACGCGATGCCAATGACCACCATTGCAACCACAATGCAGGACAATAGAATAACGAGTGCGAAGGTAACTGAGTAGGGGGAGTCATCATTCGAGCTACCAAAGCTGAGGAGTAGTCCAATCAAAAGACACAGCATCGGCAACGCGCAAATGAGCAGCATAAGGGGCTGTGGATGTAGGAAATGAAAAAAGCGATATTTTGATATCACTTTATTTCATTCCTAAATAATACGACATAATATCGGTAGGGAGTTTCACTGCCTCCCAGTATCAGGGAAACGTGGAACTGCTGACGCGACGCCGCGCACAAAACTTTCGCCTAAATGGCGACGTTTCTTCAACTTTGACGCTTACATTAGCGCCGTAGCTGCCCGCGGTAAACTACCGCTACACACGGGTTTACGCCCAATCCATAGGCAAGTTCAGCGGGACGGGCAATCTTCCACAGCGCAAAATCAGCGCGCTTACCAACCTCTAGGGTGCCAATGTCACGAAAGGCGCCCAGCGCACGTGCCGCATTTCGGGTTACGCCAGATAGCGCCTCTTCTGGAGTCAGCCCAAATAACGTACAGGCCATGTTTAGCATGAGCAGCAATGAGGTGCACGGCGAACTTCCGGGATTGCAGTCACTGGCCACCGCCAACGGAACCCCCGCACGTCGCAACATTTCAACCGGGGGCGGAGTCTTTTGACGCAGGAAATAATATGCGCCCGGCAGTAGTACAACAACCGCATCACTCGCTGCTAACGCATCAATACCCCCCTGACTAACATATTCCAAATGATCGACTGAAAGCGCGGAAAATTTTGCTGCCAACTCAGCGGCTCCCATATCGCTGAGCTGTCCGGCATGTATATGCGAAGGCAACCCTAGTTCTTGAGCAGCCTGTAAAAACTGCGCTGTTTCATCGAGTGTAAATGCGATGTTTTCACAAAACGCATCTACTGCATCGACTAACCCTGCGGCAGCTAGGCTTTGAAGCCAGGGACCACTAACTTGGTTGACATAGGTTCGACGCTCCAACCTGTATTCCACCGGCAAGGCGTGTAGGCCCAAATAGGTCGTCTTGACGGTTACCGGCAAAAGTACCGCTACTTGGCGTGCTACCTCCAACATACGTTTTTCGGTACCAAAATCTAGACCATACCCGGACTTAATTTCAAGCGTAGTAACGCCTTCACCCATCAGGTGACGTACACGCACAAGGGTCGCTGCCAACAACGTTTCGTTCGACGCATCGCGTGTCGATTTAACAGTCGCTTGTATTCCACCCCCGGCGCGAGCAATATCTTCGTAAGAAACACCACAAAGACGTTGTTCGAACTCGGCGACTCGATCCCCGCCGTACACCACATGAGTGTGGCAATCGATTAGTCCCGGCGTGATCCACAAACCCTCAGCGTCGTGGATTGGAACTTCATACTCTTCAGCTTTTTGTCGCGCAACCGCCGCGGAACCTATCCATGCAATACGCTCGCCCTTGACCGCTAGAGCACTATTATGGAGTACACCATAAGGTTCTCCTCCTTCACACAGGGTGGCAATATGTGCACCTACCCAAACTTGGTCCCAATCCATAATACCGCCGGTTGCCAGTGAAACGATGATCCGGCAAGCTAGGCTATCTATACAGGTATAGTCAAGATGATCCAGCAATACTATTTCGAGAATATTCTTCTAGAACACGGTTGGGCATGCGATGTCCTGCTAACCGTTTCCGACGGATACATCACTGACATTGAAAAGGTCAAGGTACCCGGCAACGCAACGCCCAGCGCAGAATATATACGCGGATTCGTCATTCCGGGGATGGCTAATGCACATAGCCACGCCTTTCAACGCGCAATGGCTGGCAATACAGAATTTCGAAGTACTCGCCGAGATAGTTTCTGGACTTGGCGTCAGGCGATGTACGCCCTTGCCAACCGCATTACGCCCTCGGATTTACAAATATTGGCGACCCAACTTTTCATCGAGATGTTAAAGGCCGGCTACACCTCGGTAGCCGAATTCCACTATCTGCACCGGGCTGAAGACGGCTCGTCTTATAGCCAAGCGAATCCACTATGGGACGCGATCGCTTCGGCCGCGGCCGAAGCGGGGATTGCCCTCACTTTTTTACCCACCCTGTACCAAACCAGTGATTTCGGTACGCGCGCCTTAAAGCGTGAACAAACTCGTTTTTTTCTGCAAACCGATGTATTTCTGCGCGCCATAGAAGCACGCATCCTCGCCGAGAAAACCAACGGAAACGGTACACTTCGTACCGGTGCCGCATTTCACAGTCTGCGTGCGGTACCCTTCGACGTTCTAAAAGAAGCCACCCTGGCGTTACACCATATCGACCCCGATCTCCCTATTCATATTCACGTCGCCGAACAGAATCGAGAGGTTCGCGCTTGCAAGCAAGAAACAGGGCAACGTCCTATTGAACTACTATTAGCCTCAGGTCTCGTTAATCAGCATTGGTGCTTAGTCCACGCCACTCACGCAACACCCGCAGAACTTGCAGGGCTAGTGACTGCCAACGCTACCGTGTGCGTATCGATTACTACCGAAGCGAACCTCGGCGACGGCTTTTTTGATACACAGCGTTTCCTCAATGGCGGCGGCCGCCTTTGTATTGGCTCAGACAGCCAATCGACCGTCTGCCCGGCCGAAGAGTTACGTTGGCTGGAATACCAGCAACGACTTCGTAAAAAGCGACGCGGCGTACTAGCTAATCAGGCATATTCGCATGTAGGAACACGCCTTTGGGTCAAAACCGCTCTCGAAGGAGCATTCGCCATCGGACAGCCTGGCGGGAAGATTAGCCTCGGCTGCCGGGCAGACTGGGTGGTCCTCGATGGCAATCATCCCAACATGGCGGGAGCTCAATCCGACTTCGTCTTAGATCATTTAATTTTTTCGGGCGCGACTGCCGCTATTCGCGACGTTATGGTAGCCGGTCGCTGGGTGGTTAAAGACACCGTTCATGCGGCGCAATTTGCGATGCTCGGTCCGTTTAATCGTTTAATGAGCCAACTCGCTCACAAATCTAAACTAGCCCAATAAAAAACACTTGACTATACCTGTCTATACAACTTAGTCTTACGGTGTGCCTGACACGAATAAAATTTTGCAACCTTTATACCTTAAGGTAAAACGCCATATTTTAGATAACATCGGTTCCGGCAAATGGCGTGCAGCGGCACGCGTACCGTCGGAAAATGATCTCGTAAAAACTTTTGGAGTATCTCGCATGACCGCAAACCGGGCGTTGCGGGAATTGAGTCACGAAGGCGTGTTAGTGCGCATCGCCGGTGTCGGCAGCTTTGTGGCGGATCAGCACGCACATGCCCACCCGCTTGAAATTCGAGGAATAGCGGATGAGATTAAGCGCCGCGGTCATGCGCATCGCGCGGAGGTTATCTCGCTGGAACGCGTGCAGGCAGTGGCCTCCTTGAGCAAGGATTTTGGCATTGCAGCGCGCAGCGAATTGTTTAGCTCTTGTATCGTGCATTTTGAAAACGATGAGCCCATACAATTGGAAGACCGTCATGTATTGCCGTCACTCGCACCGGATTATTTAAAAGTTAATTTTACGCTTACTACGCCTTACGACTACTTGATTAAAGTTGCTCCCTTGCAGGAAGCCGAACACCTGATGCGTGCGGTAATGCCAGACGAGCGCACTCGTAAGCACCTATCCATGAAACGTAATGAGCCCTGTTTGCTCATGGTTCGGCGCACTTGGACCGCAGGAAAAATAGCGTCTATCGCCCGCCTCTTCTACCCTGGTTCCCGCTATGAAATTTCGGGACGTTTTCGCCCATGAGGACATTATGATTGCATCCGTACCGCCTCGAGTAATTCGCGCCGCGCGCGGCAAAATTTTGAGCGCGCGCAATTGGAGCACGGAAGCGCCGTTGCGTATGCTGATGAATAACCTAGACCCAGAGGTAGCTGAAAACCCGAATGCACTAGTGGTATATGGCGGCATCGGCCGTGCCGCGCGCGACTGGAACTGTTTTGATCGCATCGTCGAGACACTTAAGACCTTGAGTGAGGAAGAAACTCTTTTAGTGCAATCCGGCAAACCTGTTGGCGTATTCCCTACGCACGCCGACGCACCACGAGTATTAATTGCTAACTCCAACTTAGTGCCGCACTGGGCAACCTGGGAACATTTTCATGAGCTAGACCGTCGCGGCCTCGCCATGTACGGCCAGATGACTGCGGGCTCTTGGATTTATATCGGCAGCCAAGGTATCGTACAGGGCACGTACGAGACCTTCGTTGAAATGGGTCGTCGCCATTTCGGCGGTAATCTTGCCGGCAAATGGATTTTAACGGCGGGTCTAGGCGGCATGGGTGGCGCACAACCGCTGGCGGCAACCATGGCGGGCGCTAGTATGTTAGCGGTGGAATGCCGACCGTCTAGCATTGCTAAACGTCTTGAAACAGGCTACGTGGGCACCGAAGCACATTCTCTAGATGAAGCGCTCGCACTCCTTGATATGGCTAAGAAAAACAAAAAACCGATTTCAATTGCACTGCTTGGCAATATTGTTGATGTGCTTAAAACGTTGTTGGATCGCAACATAAAACCTGACGCACTTACCGATCAAACTTCTGCCCACGATCCGATCAACGGTTACTTACCACAAAGTTGGAGTATTCAAGAGTGGGATGAGCGTCGCGTCAGCGATCCCGTCGGTACCAGCGTCGCAGCAAAAATGTCTATGGCCAGACAGATCGAATATATGTTGCGCTTTAAGGCTCTCGGGATTCCGGTGTTCGACTACGGCAATAACATTCGCCAGGTTGCCCGCGATGCAGGAGTAACACATGCATTCGATATTCCAGGCTTTGTGCCAGAATACATCCGGCCCCTCTTCTGTCGCGGCATCGGTCCATTTCGTTGGGTGGCTCTATCGGGTGACCCCGAAGACATTTATAAAACCGATGCCAAAGTGAAAGAGCTGATACCGGATGATCCGCATTTACATCATTGGCTCGATATGGCGCGCTCTAAAATTCAATTTCAGGGTTTACCCGCGCGTATTTGCTGGGTCGGCCTTGGGCAACGACATCGACTTGGCCTGGCGTTTAATGAAATGGTAGCGAGTGGTGAGCTTTCGGCACCCATTGTGATTGGTCGCGATCATCTCGACTCAGGCTCGGTCGCTAGCCCCAACCGTGAAACCGAGGCCATGAATGACGGATCAGACGCGGTATCAGACTGGCCCTTACTCAACGCCTTACTCAACACCGCAAGTGGTGCTACATGGGTGTCGATTCATCACGGCGGTGGTGTCGGCATGGGTTTCTCGCAACATTCAGGTATGGTTATCGTCTGCGACGGCAGTCCAGCCGCAAGCCGTCGCATCAAGCGAGTTTTGTGGAATGATCCTGGTACCGGCGTCATGCGCCACGCCGATGCCGGATACCCGGAAGCTATTAAATGTGCCCGCGAACAAGGATTAAATCTCCCCATGATTACACGAACATCATGATTCACAATCCTATGGAAATTTCCGCAGGTTGCCTTTCCCTCGCTCAGCTGCGTCAAATCTATGAGCAACCCACCGCTATTCGATTAAACGTAGCCGACCGCGGACGCGTCGCGGCAGCAAAATCATTAGTCGATAAAATCACCGCGCGTGGCGATGCCGCCTATGGCATTAACACAGGTTTCGGGCTGCTGGCACAAACGCGTATACCCACTGAACAACTTGAGCAACTACAACGCAATTTATTGTTGTCACATGCAGCTGGCGTAGGCGATGCGTTACCCGATGCCGTGGTGCGTTTAATATTGGTTCTTAAAGTCAATGCGTTAGCACGTGGTCATTCGGGCGTGACAGACACATTGATTGACGCCTTACTTGCCTTACTTCAAAACGAAGTCTATCCCATAATTCCAGCCCAAGGTTCGGTCGGCGCATCCGGTGACTTAGCGCCGCTTGCCCATATGAGCGCTGTTCTTCTGGGAGTCGGACAAGTTCGAGTCGGTGGCAAAGTGCTGCCTGCTACCGAAGGATTGCAGATCGCTAAACTCAGTCCCCTAAAATTGCATGCCAAGGAAGGTCTCGCATTAATCAATGGCACTCAGGTTTCAACAGCCCTCGCGTTAGCGGGTCTGTTCGGCGCAGTCGATTTACTCGCCTCAGCGGTAGTAGCCGGAGCTCTGTCGATTGATGCGCTCAAGGGTAGCGACTCGCCGTTCGACGCACGTATTCATGCGGTACGCGGTCAAGTGGGCCAGATCGCTATTGCGCGTGAATACCGTGAATTATTGGCGGGCAGCGCTATTCGCGCCTCACATGAGAACTGTAGTCGCGTACAAGATCCCTACTCGTTTCGTTGCCAGCCCCAGGTGATGGGAGCTTGCTTAGATTTGATCCGCAATGTAAGCGTGACGCTGGTCATTGAGGCCAATGCCGTAACCGACAATCCGTTGTTATTCATCGAACATGACACGGTGTTATCCGGCGGGAATTTTCATGCCGAACCGGTAGCTTTTGCAGCCGATACACTTGCTCTTGCAATCGCTGAAATTGGTAGCTTAGCGGAACGGCGAATCGCCGTCCTTGTCGATCCTAAAATGAGCGGCCTACCAGCGTTTTTGGTAGAAAATAGTGGTCTCAATTCGGGTTTCATGATCGCGCAAGTCACTGCAGCTGCGCTAGTGTCCGAGAACAAGACGCTCGCAACACCCTGCAGTGTTGACTCGATACCGACCTCAGCGAACCAGGAAGATCACGTTAGCATGGCCACTCACGCGGCGCGTCGTTTGAAAGTCATGGTAGATAACGCCGCAGCGGTCGTGGGTATCGAATTTCTCGCCGCCGCCCAAGGCATCGATTTTCATCGACCGATCAAATCATCGCCCGTGCTTGAAAAAATTCATGCGCATATCCGCAGCGAAGTATCTTTTTACGACGCAGACCGCTATTTCGCACCCGATATCGAGGCCGCAGCGCGCTGGATCAGGACCGCGCAATTTGTTAAGTTTATTAATCCATTATTGCCCTAATGAGTGCATCCTTATACGACTACGCAGCCGGTGATTTACCGCTTCTGATTAGTTTTCCACATTCCGGCACCTACACTCCGCCCGAACTGTATGCACGACTGACGCGAAGAGCGCAAGACCTACCCGATACGGATTGGTTTGTTCCCGAACTGTACAGTTTCTCACGGGAAATTGGCGCCTCCGTCATCCGCGCCACTCACACGCGCTATTTAGTGGATTTAAATAGGCCGCCTGATGGTACGTCGCTTTACCCCGGACAATGGGGAACAGGTCTATGCCCCACTGCAAGCTTCGATGGCGAGGCGTTATACCGCGTAGGCTTCGAGCTTGATCCTGAAGAAATCCATGGGCGCGTAATTCGTTACTGGCAGCCGTACCACGATAAATTAGCCATGGCCATTAAGGAGTTAGTACGCACACACGGGAGCTGCATTCTGTGGGATGCGCACTCAATCCGTTCAACCGTCCCTGACTTATTTGCCGGAAAACTTCCAGACCTCAATATAGGGACCGTTGATGGACAAAGCTGTGCAGCGGGCTACCAAGATCTCATCATGGGTTATCTCGCTGCCCAGCCACGTTTTACACATGTGCATAATGGTCGCTTCAAGGGCGGTTACATTACCCGCCACTATGGTAATCCCGATGTCCATGTCCACGCGGTACAGCTGGAAATTGCACAAAGTGCTTATCTGTTCGAATCACGGACACCGAAGCCCGACACTAAGGTGTCTGCGCCACTCACCGCGCTATTAAAAAATCTGCTGCAATTAGTTAGCGCTTACCGACCACCAGTACAGTAAAAGTGTCCTTTATGGGTACCGGACGCGGATGCGCATTTTCTGCGGTGGCTGCGGGCGCGGAACCCAAATCAGCCGTTACCAGATAAGTTCTGCCTTTAACCGAATCATGCGCCATCGTTCGCGCACCCTGTTGAGTTTTGAGCGTTTCAAGCACCTTGTACTGATCGGCGGTCACTTGTTGAACTATTGTCAGCGTGCCATCGCCATTTGAGCTTAACACTAGCCGGCGAGTCGCATCATAAGCAACCGCATCCGCGCCATCACCAATAGGCACCTTTGCGACTTGCGCTCCTGTATCGGCATTGGTAACCACCATGATTTTATCGTCACAAACTGAAAATAATCGCCGGCGAGACTGATCTAGACTCAGGCCACTAGGACTTGCGCATCCGGGTAAGGACCAAGTGTCTTTGATCTTCAAAGTCCGCGTATCAAGTACCGAGATTTTTCCAGCTTCACTCTCAATATTAAAATAAATATGACCAACACCGTCGTTCACCGCAAACTCTGGTTTATCCGCCACCGGCAAAGTCGCAACTAGCGCAAAAGTAGTGGCATTCAGAACCGTGACATCCTTGCTCTTTCCATTAAAAGTGAACAAATGCTTACCCACCGGCTCATAAACAATGGCATCGGGGTTATGGCCAGGGATCGCCACTTCCTTGATAGTGGCCAGAGTGTCGAGATCGAATACGGTGATGGAATCACCTTTACCATTACTCGTAAATCCACGATGCAAATCAGGAGCCAGCGCAACTCCGTGGACACCTTTGATGCCTGCAATCGACCCGATAAGTTTTCCTGTTTCGGTGTTCACTACCTCAACGCGATCGCCTCGGGTCACGAATAATCGCTCACCACGCGCGTCAAGCGTTAAATAGTCCCAACCACCCTCACCTGGGAACACCCAACGTTTTAAAATTTCCCATTGCGCTGTAGGAGACACCGCCGCAACTACTAAACTTGCACTCGTGAGTCCTAGTGAAACTAAAATCGCAAACCCTAATCGACGTGCAAGCATAAAACTCTCCGTTAATTTATTCATTTTGTCTATATCGCCCTTAGCGTAGCATGAAATACCAATGCTACGTTTTTATGACTAATGGGCCGTAATTCTTGCCGATCGTGAGCCTCAAGGACCGCAAGGTCCCCCGGATTAAGTACCAATGTCTCACCCACGTTGTTGTTCAGCGACACGTTGCTGTCAATGCTAAACACAACACTGAGCTCGTGAGCCATAGGCTTTACTAACTGGGCTTCATGCAATGTTTGCACGCTGGCTTTGACCGTATACCGTATTTTAGCGACCATAAGGTTCAGGTCAACACAAGGTCCCGCCACTAAATCGCAATTTGGGACCATCGCACCATCAAATTCCACCAGATCACCAGTTTTATGCAAATATTCTCGCCGATGATCTGGAAAACTCAAATGAATGCCTCCTCCGCGTAGCAACACCATAACGCGGTGATAGCCCGAGAAATCAGAAAATGCACCCGCAGTCTCAATCTGCGCTACGCTCACTCGCCAATGGAAAGGATCGCCGAGCGTCGGTACACGCAACGCTTCATGAGTGATACCGCCCCCATTCTTCCAGGGTATGGCCACAAAACTAGATTTTCGAATTATTTGCATACCTAATATATAAAGCCACACTCTAGATCGACAGCCAGATTCTAGTAAGCGTAAAAGTAGCCATACCCAACACTATGGTAAGCACCATACTACGACTGACAGCGCAGCAAATTACCGCAACAAAACCCGCTATTAAGCGCGGATTCCCGGCATTGAGCTGCAAAGCGCCATGCATGACTGCAAGTTCCGGGGCCAAAATGGCTGCTAGCGCACACGCAGGCGCATAGCCCAAGGCCCGGTCCACAATAGCCGGCAACCGTAGCCGCGATCCCAGCAGAATAAAACTACCCCGCGTGATAAAAGTGGTCAGACTAACTCCCGCGATCGTTAGCCAAACAACGAGCGTATCGTTATCCATCGATGGGGTATTCATAGCGTTATGTGACGCAAACGTCGATGCGCCAGCCAGTCAATTACAAGCGACGCCATAACCCCAGCAACGATAGCCACTACTACGCCGAGTCGCATCGGCAATCGGTAGGTTAATAGGGCTACCACAACCGCCACCGCTACTCCGACCAATGCTGACAGTCGTTTGATCGCCATCGGCATCACCAACGCTAATAATGCCAAGCTCCCCGCCAGCTCAAGCCCCCATTCATGCGGTATGCGTGCGCCTAACGCAATTCCGACAAGCGCACTGATATGCCAGACCCACCAGTTAGTCACCACCATCCCGGCGTAATACGCATCACGAGCTGACCAGGTGGGATCTGAAGCCACGCGCTGCATATACAAAGCGAACGGCATGTCACCTGTAATGTAACTTAAGAACGCACGTCGCGCCCAAGATAGATGAGAGAGCGGCTTTGCCAGCGCTGCGCTGTAAATGACGAAACGCAAATTTACCACCAGCGCCGTCAATACGATTAACCACACCGGCGCTTTTACCGCTATGAGCGGAATGACCGCAAGCTGCGCCGATCCCGCAAACGCCATGAGCGACAAAGACACCGCTTGAGGCGTCGTTAGGGTCGACTGCGCCATCGCAACCCCTGTAACCAACGCCCAAGCGATGACACCTAGTGCCACCTCCAGCATATCGCGCGAACCCTCGCGCCAGGCAGCGCGTCTAGGATCCATATCGTCTAGAATCTACTGCGGCAAGACCTTAGTTATCTAGTTCGATTGCTTGAGTATAAGCGTCCTGATTTGGCGAAGTGACTCCCGGTAAACCGCGAAAATCGGTCCACGAAGGATGTAATACTCCGTCGTCGCCAAGTGCCACAGCAGTGTAGTCGCCGATAAACACGCCCTGTAGCGTTTTGCCAGTCCCTGCACCAATACCGACAAACTGAATCTGGGGATTCTCAGATTCCCGTGTGATGCGATGAAGCCGTGCCTCGCCAATCTCACTAAGATTTTCCGCTTCGACCGAGACATAGGCCATATCTAAATTGATTCCACTCGCATCGTACGCCCGCGTATAGAACGACACAGCAACTTGGCCATGATTCGCGGCAATCGCCGGGAATACTTCATCGGCTGCGGAGCTAACTTTAGCCGGTGCCGACCAATGACGGCCGTCACGTGAATTTACAATAAAGACATCGCCGTTTGTTTTGATTGAATTTCCGTTAACGTCATAGCTCCCATTGCGATTATCAGCCCAGGTCACGAACAGAGCCCCTGTAGAAGGATCAACCGCAAACTGCGGGAAACTGTTGATACGGAAATTCTCGCCCGTTAAGGTATCGCGACCCACATCATTATTAACGGGAAAATCATAGTTCACAGCAATTTCCTGATTCTTAAAAGATTTTCCACCGTCCATGGAGGTCGCCATAATGATCGCATCGTGGTCAGTCGCTTGGTCGCACAACAATGAAACGCAAACAGCCGACTCGTAAGCAACATACAACTCACCGTGCCTTCCTACCTGAGGTATCGTCCCCGAGCTGTAGGGCGTAATACCCCCCGAAGTAAATCCGGAAACCGGGTTAATCTGCACAGGTGTAGACCATGTCTTCCCACCATCAGTAGAACTCGCGGCGACCACCGGTGACGTTCCATCACTTAAAAACTGAGTCCAAGTTACATACACAGTTCCGCTACGCGTATCGACTGCAATCCATTCTTTGTCATTGAACACACCGGTCGCGAGTGGATTGCCGTTGTTATCAACGCCATCCAAATGAACGATTGATGGATCGTTCCAGCTCAACCCGCCGTCGTGCGATGTGCTGACCACTACTCCACTTGCGCCATTTAGCCGACTAAACACTAGGTTGGCATAGTACACAGTATTATCTCGACCAAACGCAATGGCAGGATCGCCCGCAGAATCCATATCAGACAACGCACCTGTCGCCCCAGTTTGATAATTTAAATGTGGTAACTGCACGTCAGTCCAAGTACGACCGCCGTCTAATGTTGTATACGCCAACCCTGATCCGTCATTTCGCCTCTCGCGCGAGTTGAATAGGCGATAGTCATTGGTTCCAGAAACCAAATTCTGCGAATCGAACGGGTTCACGGCAATTGTGGTTTCGTTCTGCGCCGACGAACATCCCGCTTGACTACCCGCCAAAACTACCCCATCGTGGTTAATTTCATCGACATTAGGTCTTGAATTACGATACACATTTAACTGACCGATCTGGGATTGACACAGCGCGGAGAGGGCAGGATTTAAAGAAATGGCCGTATCGTCATCACTGGGGGGACCCGCAGTGGCCAATAAGGCATTGTAGACGCCCGGCGAATGGCTAAGCGGCTGAGCCATTATCATGCGCGGCGCATGTGGTGCTTGCTTCGCCATAGACTCTACTGAAATCAAACACAACGCGCAGCTCGCCGCGCCTAAAATCGCCTTCGTGAAATGGATAACCATAAAAATACCCCATATTTTTGAAATCGTGACTACACCCAAAAATCACATTCAACATATTCGCTTGCCGAATCGTCGTTGGCTAACCGGTAACGTCCTGCAAGTCAGTGCCTCGATCATACTGCGCTTAACGGCTGACCGTGACATTAAATGAGCTACCCATCAGACCGTTGTTCAGCTTTCCCGGCCCGTCCAAACAATAATAAAATCACACCGACCACAATGACTGCACTTGCAAACCATTCTCGCAAGGTCACGCTCTCACGCCCGATACTGACACCCAATACCAAACCAATGATTGGATTCACAAAACAATAGCTCGCCGCAAGCATCGTACTCGTATGCGACAACAGCGTCATGTAAGCCGAGAAAGCAATTAAAGAGCCGAACACCACCAAGTACAACCACGCGTAAACGGCTAGCGTACTGAAAGGCCACCGCACACTCTCGTGCGTCACTAATGACAATAAAATTAAGATGGCGCCTCCACAAATCATTTCACTGGCAAATCCCACTCCTCCCGGCGCTAATGGAAATAGACGCAACATCAGCACACTACCCGAAGACCAACAGAGAGTTCCAAGCCCCATCGCTATCAGGCCAGTCGGCGATCCATGAAAACCTGCTCCGCGCACTAATAAAATAACTCCCAGCACGCCAATACTGATGCCGAGTAATTCCAATTTTCTCAAACGTAATCCAAGACCAAAATTAATGGCCGCAATCATGGCAGGTACCACTGCAATGAATGCCACAACAAGACCTGAGGCGACCGACTGTTCGGCGTAAGCGGTACCGCCCATGCCACCTCCCAACATAAGTCCACCTATGATTGCCGCGTTTCTCCACTGCAAAAATATGGGCATCACACGCCGATGCCATAGGTTCCACGCGAGTAACATTCCGCCCGCTGCTAGGAAACGGGTTCCCATTTGAAAGAATGGTGGGAAACTTTGAAGGGCAAATTTAATTACCAGATAGGTCGATCCCCAGATGAACCAAGTTGCGGCTAGACATAGAAAAATGAGACGTGGTCGAGGGTATGAATCAGACATAACACAATCATAGCGGATCTTAATTGCGCACGAAGCGACAAGTGGCTATTTGCCGACACGTAGCCATGCTGCGACATTTCTATTTCTTGAAAATTAGGCGTAAAAATATCGTCGATTCAAGCGAAATGAGATTAATTCAATGCGACCAATATCAGTTTTTTTTAACATAGCGGTTTTATTACTGGCCTTAACCGGTTGCAAAGATAATTATAGTTCTGCAACTGCGATCCCCGCTACCTCAACGAATATCCCATCGAATGCTAGAGCGACAATCGGTATGCCACCGCATACGTCAATGACCACGCCCACGCCGACCGCTGCGCCCCAGCCGATGCCGGTGCCAGCGCCAGCGCCGAAGCCCGCTCCGGTCCCCGCTCCGACCCCACTGCCCGCACCCATCCCAAAACCAACGCCTGCGCCCATCCCTCAACCCGTGGCCCCGGTGTCTGGTAACAGCGCAAATCTCTCAGTGCGCGTAAAAGGTAATCATCTTGTAGAAAGTAGTGGAAAGACTCTCCAACTACGCGGCGTCAACGTAAGCGGCCTTGAATCAATTGCTGCGCAAGGATGGAGTGCAAACGATCCTTGGGGCGGTTGGAAGCCAGTTTGGTCAGCATTGGCTGGCTGGAAAGCGAATGCGATCCGACTTCCCATGAATGAAGCCTCTTGGCTTGGCTATCACTGCACCGATGCTGCAGGTTCCACGCGCAACCCCGATCCTGGCGCAAATTATCAAACGTCCGTTATCAATACCGTCAAAGAGGCAACGGCTGCTGGCATGTATGTAATTCTAGATTTGCACTGGTCAGCCCCAGGTACATCCTGCTCGCTCAATCAGAATCCAGCACCTGACAACGATAACTCAATAGCGTTCTGGCAGTCCGTTAGCAACACCTTTAAAGCCAATCCAGCGGTGATGTTCGAATTATTTAATGAACCCTATTTAAGTGCAGCTGCAAATTCTGATGGCGTATTGGACAGCAACGTCGATGCTACAGCGTGTTTGGTGGGTGGCTGCAAGGCAAGCTATTATTTCGCCGGCAATGCAGGCTCAAGCGCAACGTCAAAAATTTCCAAAAATTGGATGACTGCTGGATTACAAACTTTGATAGACACGGTGAGAGCAACGGGCGCTAAAAACGTAATTGTGGTGGGGGCTCTTCACTATTCGAATGACCTCACCGTTTGGACCAATCCCAATCCGCCGCATGATGCTCTAGGCCAACTCGCGGCAGCCTGGCATTTGTATTCGTCGAGTTATCCTTACAATAACCCCACATCCACACCGATGCAGCAAATTGCGGATACCGTGGCCGCGCGCATACCTCTATTGATAACCGAAATCGGTGACGTCGTAGGTGAAGGTGCGATCCCTAGTTTTACTCAAGCGGTATTACCTTGGGCGGATAAAAACGGATACTCCTACTTAGGGTGGACTTGGAATAACTGGAATTTCGGTTCAAACGTGCTGGTCAAAGACTCGTCCGGAACTCCCACACCTGGTTTCGGCGCCTACTTTAAGCAGCACCTAATTTGCGTGCAAAGCGGAGCGAGTAACTGTACGTAATTCACCTCGGACAGCCAAGCATAAAAAAAGGCCCCGAACTCGCGAGAGCCGGGGCTATTTTTCTACCTTCTGTATATCTTGGTCAGTTACTCAGCCGATTCAGTATCTTGGGCCACAACCGCCTCGTCTGTCTCACCCGTGCCACCGCCCATATCCATGAAGTTGCGGCGGCGACTGTCATCAAAGGCTCGACGTCGGCGTGCATGATAAGCAAAGCCCGTACCGGCTGGGATCAACCGACCTACTATGACGTTTTCCTTCAATCCGCGTAAATCATCCTTAAGGCCCCGTACTGCAGCCTCAGTTAGCACGCGAGTGGTCTCTTGGAACGAGGCCGCCGAAATGAACGACTCCGTCGCCAGGGATGCTTTAGTTATCCCTAATAGCAACGGCTCCCAAGTAGATTGGTGCTTACCTTCGCTCTTCTGCTTCGCAATGATTTCCAGGAGTCGACCACGATCCATTTGCTCGCCCCGCAGCAACGCGGAATCACCGGCATCCAACACCTCGATCTTGCGCAACATTTGCCGCACGATCACTTCGATATGCTTGTCGTTGATTTTTACGCCCTGCAAGCGGTAAACATCTTGAATTTCACGTACCAAGTAATTCGCCAACGCCTCCACACCCTGTAAGCGCAAAATATCATGGGGGTTGGGCTCTCCATCGGCGATCACCTCGCCCTTTTCTACTTGTTCGCCCTCGAACACGTTCAGATGGCGCCACTTCGGGATCAATTCCTCATACTTATCCGTCTGTTCGTTGGTAATAATTAAACGACGCTTGCCCTTGGTTTCCTTACCAAAGCTTACCGTACCGCTACGCTCCGCCAAAATCGCGGAATCCTTCGGCTTACGGGCCTCGAACAAATCCGCTACGCGCGGTAGACCACCGGTAATATCGCGGGTCTTCGATGATTCTTGCGGAATACGAGCAATAACATCGCCAACCGACACTTTGACACCATCCTCAAGACTTACGATCGCCCCAGCGGGTAAAGCGTAAACCGCGGGGATATCGGTATTAGCAAACGTTACTTCTTTACCCTTGGCATTAGTCAGTCGCATGACCGGCCGTAAGTCCTTCCCACCTGAACCACGCTGCTTTGGATCCAGCACCACTGTGCTGGTCAACCCCGTCACATCGTCGACCTGACTAGTCACGGTAATACCGTCCACAAAGTCTTGGAACTTGATCATACCGGCTACTTCAGTAACCACGGGATGCGTATGCGGATCCCAATTGGCAACCGCTTGACCCGCAGCGACGATATCAGCGTCGTTGACCGTGATCGTGGCGCCGTATGGAATACGATAACGCTCCCGCTCGCGACCAAACTCATCGACCACGCCCAATTCGCCTGACCGTGACACTGCAACTAGATGGCCTTTTTCATGGCGCACCGTCTTTATGTTGTGTAGTCGAATGGTGCCCTTACTCTTAACTTCTACTCCGTTAGCCGCGGCCGCTCGTGAGGCCGCTCCACCGACGTGGAACGTACGCATGGTCAGCTGAGTGCCGGGTTCACCGATGGATTGCGCCGCAATGACGCCCACCGCCTCGCCAATATTGATCCGATGCCCGCGTCCTAAGTCGCGACCGTAGCACTGTGCGCAGACGCCATAACGGGTATTGCAGGTAATGGGCGAACGCACCATGACTTGGTCAACACCCATTTTCTCGAGTAACTTGACTAATTTTTCATCAATCAGCACACCGGCTTTAACCAGCACTTCTCCAGAAGCTGCCACCACCACATCTTCGGATACCACGCGCCCGAGAACACGCTCTCCCAAGCCTTCCACCACATCGCCGCCTTCCACAATAGGCGTGAGCAATAGGCCATTGGCGGTACCGCAATCAATCTCGGTCACGACCAGGTCCTGTGCAACATCAACTAGTCGCCGGGTCAAGTAACCCGAGTTAGCAGTCTTCAGCGCGGTATCGGCCAAACCTTTACGCGCGCCGTGAGTCGAGATGAAATACTGAAGAACGTTCAAACCTTCACGAAAATTAGCCGTGATCGGAGTTTCGATAATCGAACCATCGGGTTTGGCCATTAATCCGCGCATTCCTGCGAGCTGACGAATCTGAGCCGCGGAACCGCGCGCGCCGGAATCCGCCATAATGAAAATGGAATTAAAAGATTTTTGACGAACTTTCTGACCCTTCAAATCGGTAACTTCATCGGTACCGAGTTTCTCCATCATTGCCTTCGCTACTTGATCATTAGTACGTGACCAAATGTCGACCACCTTATTGTAGCGCTCGCCATTGGTTACCAATCCCGTCGCGTATTGCTCTTGGATTTCCTTCACTTCTTTTTCTGCAGCCGCCAGAATCTTTGTCTTCTGTTGCGGCACTACCATATCATCCGCGCCGATAGACACGCCGGCACGGGTCGCATAATGAAAACCGGTGTACATTAGTTGATCGGCAAATACCACCGTTTCCTTCAACCCCACCGTGCGATAGCAAGCATTAATCGTCGCGGAAATAGTCTTCTTAGTCATGTCCTGATTGATAGCGTCGAAGGACAGTCCGGGAGGCAGAATTTCCGACAAAAGCGCCCGTCCTGCTGTGGTGTCAACCACGCGAATGTTCTCTACCAATTTACCGTTCGCATCACGAATGTGCTCCGAAAGTCGCACTTTCACCTTGGCGTGCAGGTCCAAATGGCGACCCTCGTATGCACGATGCACTTCAGCCAC
This sequence comes from Gammaproteobacteria bacterium, assembly GCA_025359565.1. GTDB lineage: Bacteria > Pseudomonadota > Gammaproteobacteria > Steroidobacterales > Steroidobacteraceae > Bog-1198. The sequence goes on from JANYFY010000013.1 coordinate 53,379, forward strand.
ATCACTAAATGCCATGCCCTCGCCTTTAGCACCATGCCGCTCACGGGTCATGTAATAAAGTCCCAACACCACGTCCTGCGACGGCACAATAATTGGCTCACCGTTAGCCGGCGACAAAATATTATTCGACGACATCATCAAGGCACGAGCTTCTAACTGCGCTTCTATAGATAAGGGCACGTGCACTGCCATCTGATCGCCGTCAAAGTCAGCGTTGAACGCCGTGCAAACCAGCGGATGCAATTGAATAGCTTTACCTTCAATCAACACCGGTTCGAATGCCTGGATGCCGAGACGGTGCAAAGTCGGAGCGCGGTTCAGTAACACGGGATGTTCCCGAATAACCTCTTCCAAGATGTCCCACACTTCCGGACCCTCACGCTCTACCAATCGCTTCGCCGCCTTGATCGTCGACGCCTCACCGCGCAATTGCAGCTTGGCAAAGATAAAGGGCTTGAATAATTCCAAGGCCATTTTTTTCGGCAATCCGCACTGGTGTAGACGCAGCCGGGGGCCAACCACGATTACCGAGCGACCCGAATAATCAACACGCTTGCCTAACAAGTTCTGACGGAAACGCCCCTGCTTGCCCTTAATCATATCGGCCAAAGACTTCAGAGGCCGCTTATTCGTTCCGGTAATCGCTCGGCCACGGCGACCATTATCAAGCAATGCATCCACCGCTTCTTGCAGCATCCGTTTTTCGTTACGCACGATAATATCCGGCGCGTTGAGCTCCAGCAGTCTTCTCAAGCGGTTATTACGATTGATAACGCGCCGATACAGGTCGTTCAAATCAGAAGTCGCGAAGCGGCCGCCATCTAAGGGCACTAACGGCCGCAAATCAGGCGGTAATACTGGCAGCACCGTGAGTACCATCCACTCAGGCTTATTGCCACTTTCCATGAAAGCTTCGATGAGCTTCAAGCGCTTCGATAAACGCTTAATTTTAGTCTCCGAATTGGTATTAGCCATATCCTCACGGACTTTCACGATCTCGGAGGGTAAATCCATAGACTTCAAGAGTTCATGGACTGCTTCCGCACCCATGCGGGCATCGAACTCATCCCCGTGCTCTTCTATAGATTCAAGGTACATTTCATCGGTCAACAATTGACCGCGTTGTAGTGGAGTCATGCCCGGATCGACTACCACAAAGGCTTCGAAATAAAGAACTCGCTCAATCTCACGCAAGGTCATATCGAGCATAAGGCCAATACGTGAAGGCAGGGATTTTAAAAACCAAATATGCGCCGTAGGACTCGCCAACTCAATGTGGCCCATGCGTTCACGTCGCACCTTGGACTGAGTAACTTCAACGCCGCACTTCTCACACACCACACCGCGATGCTTCAAGCGCTTGTACTTACCGCACAAGCACTCGTAATCTTTGACAGGACCAAAAATTTTGGCGCAAAACAAACCATCGCGCTCAGGCTTAAAGGTGCGGTAGTTGATGGTCTCCGGCTTCTTAACCTCGCCATAAGACCAAGAGCGGACCATGTCCGGTGAAGCAAGTCCTATCTTGATCGCGTCGAAATTCTCGACCGGTACTTGCTGCTTGAATAACTTAAGTAAGTCTTTCATTAATTACGCCTCGCTATCAAGTTCAATATTAATGGCCAGAGAACGAATCTCCTTGACCAACACATTGAACGATTCCGGCATGCCGGCTTTCATTTCGTGATTACCATCGACGATCGATTTGTACATCTGAGTACGTCCATTAACGTCATCAGACTTCACGGTAAGCATTTCCTGCAGGGTATACGCCGCGCCATAAGCTTCGAGCGCCCACACTTCCATTTCGCCGAAGCGTTGTCCGCCGAATTGAGCCTTGCCGCCCAGCGGCTGTTGCGTAACCAAGCTGTAGGGCCCGGTTGAACGGGCATGCATCTTGTCGTCAACTAAGTGATTAAGCTTCAGCATGTACATGTAGCCCACGGTTACGGGCCGCTCAAATTGCTCACCGGTGCGTCCATCGTGCAAGGTGGTTTGTCCCGACAATGGCAAATCGGCCAAGGCCAGAAGCCCCTTAATCTCTTCCTCACTGGCACCGTCAAACACCGGAGTCGCCATCGGTACGCCATGACGCAGATTGCCAGCAAGTTCGATCACTTCCGCATCGGTTAGGGATTTAAGATCTTCCTTCTGCCCACCGGTCTCGTTGTAGACCTGTGCAAGGAATTTTCGAATCTCAATAACTGCCTGTTGTGCTTCGAGCATCTTGCCAATCTTAGCCCCGACTCCCTTAGCGGCCCAACCCAAATGGGTTTCCAGGATCTGTCCAATATTCATACGCGAAGGGACACCCAATGGATTCAATACAATATCCACCGGCGTACCATCCGCCATGTAAGGCATATCTTCCACCGGTACGATGGAAGAAATCACACCCTTATTGCCGTGCCGACCAGCCATTTTGTCGCCCGGCTGCACCCGACGCTTAACGGCAAGGTAAACCTTAACCATTTTAAGTACGCCCGGAGCAAGATCATCACCTGCCGTGATCTTTGCTTTCTTTTCTTCAAAGCGCTTTTCGAAAGTCTTGCGCTGACCTTTGAGCCGCTCAGCGACCGTCTCAAGCTGCGCATTAGCCTCTTCGTCTTTTAAACGAATTTCGAACCACTGCTCACGCGGAAGATCAACCAGATAGGCAGCGTCGATCACCGTACCGCTCTTGATCTTCTTAGGACCGGCTTCAGCAACCTTGCCCTCGATCATGCCGCGAATACGCTGGAACAAATCATCTTCCAGAATTCGCTGTTGATCCGCCAAATCCTTGCGTACGCGCTCAAGCTCAGCCTTTTCGATGGACAACGCGCGTGAGTCTTTCTCCACGCCATCACGCGTGAACACGCGCACGTCGATTACGGTACCGTCCATGCCCGGCGGCACGCGTAACGAAGTATCTTTTACATCAGAGGCTTTTTCACCGAATATTGCCCGCAACAGCTTTTCCTCAGGGGTCAACTGAGTCTCACCCTTAGGCGTGACCTTACCCACTAGAATATCGCCAGCACGGACTTCAGCACCGATAAATGCAATACCAGCCTCGTCAAGTTTAGCTAACGCCGAGTCACCTACATTGGGAATATCCGCAGTAATCTCTTCAGGGCCTAACTTAGTATCACGTGCCACGCACGCAAGCTCTTCGATATGAATGGTGGTGAAACGGTCTTCCTCAACCACTCGTTCAGAGATCAAAATCGAATCTTCGAAGTTATAGCCATTCCAAGGCATAAACGCGACCAGCAAATTTTGCCCCAATGCAAGCTCGCCTAAATGCGTGGACGGGCCATCAGCCAGCACATCGCCGCGCTTGATGACATCACCAGAGTTCACCAACGGGCGTTGATTGATGCAAGTATTTTGATTGGATCGCGTGTACTTAGTCAGCGAATAGATATCCACACCGGGTTCACCCGCTGTAGTCTCATCATCATTCACCCGCACCACAATGCGCGATGCATCAACCGAATCCACAGTACCGCCACGCCGCGCAACCACCGTTACGCCTGAATCAATTGCTACCGCACGTTCCATACCAGTACCCACCAACGGAGTCTCGGCACGGAGTGTCGGAACCGCCTGGCGCTGCATGTTCGAACCCATCAACGCACGGTTGGCATCGTCGTGTTCTAAGAATGGAATCAACGAGGCGGCAACCGATACGATTTGCTTAGGACTGACATCCATGAAATCAATTTTATCGGGAGTCGACAAAGTGAATTCATTTTGAGTACGACAAGAAATCAAATCATCCACAAAAACGCCCTTATCACTTAAAGTCGCATTGGCTTGAGCGATAACGTATTGACCTTCCTCAATCGCTGACAAATAGTCAATCTGATCACTGACCTTGCCTTTGGACACACGGCGATAAGGAGTTTCCAAAAACCCATAATCGTTTGTGCGTGCATAGACCGCCAACGAATTAATAAGGCCAATATTTGGACCTTCCGGTGTTTCAATAGGACATACCCGACCATAGTGAGTCGGATGCACGTCACGCACTTCAAATCCGGCGCGCTCGCGAGTCAAACCGCCTGGGCCTAATGCCGACACGCGGCGCTTGTGAGTAATCTCCGACAGCGGGTTGTTTTGATCCATGAACTGAGATAACTGTGATGAACCGAAGAATTCCTTAACGGCAGCGGCTACCGGCTTCGCGTTGATCATCTCTTGCGGCATGATTGGCTCACTTTCAGCCAGCGTTAAGCGCTCCTTCACAGCACGCTCCACCCGCACTAGGCCAATGCGAAAAGCATTCTCAGCCATTTCGCCGACGCTACGGACGCGGCGATTTCCCAAATGATCGATATCATCCACATGACCATTGCCATTGCGAATATCAATCAAGGTCTTCATGACCTCAATGATGTCTTCTTTACTTAAGACTCCTGAACCAGTGATTTCCTCACGACCGACGCGACGATTGAATTTCATTCGCCCAACGGGCGATAAGTCATAGCGTTCGCCATTAAAGAACAAATTTTGGAACAGGTTCTCGGCGGCATCTTTCGTCGGCGGTTCGCCCGGTCGCATCATGCGATAAATTTCCACCAAAGCCTCAAGGCGAGTCTTGGTTGGGTCAATACGCAACGTGTCAGAGATATAAGGACCGCGATCTAGATCATTCACATAAAGCGTGCGGATCTCGGTAATACCACTTTCAATCAGCTTGGCGACCGCTGGCACATTAAGAATATCATTCGCTTTGCCAAGAATTTCACCAGTCTCAGTATTTACGATGTCGTGCGCCAACACCTTGCCATTCAAATATTCCGTGGGCACAGGCAAGCGCTTAACACCCGCCTCCTCAAGATCGCGCACGTGACGCGCCGTAATACGGCGCCCATCCTCAACAATCACCTTCTTACCAACGCGAATCTCAAACGATGCGGTCTCACCGCGCAAACGCTGCGGGATGATTTCGAATTCGATTTCCTTCTTTGATAAGTGGAACACGCTCTTTTCAAAGAACATATCCAATATCTGTTCCTCGGTGTAGCCGAGGGCGCGCAAAATAATAGTGACCGGGAGCTTGCGTCGACGATCAATACGCGCGAATACGCAATCCTTTGGGTCAAATTCAAAATCTAACCATGAACCGCGATAAGGAATAATGCGAGCGGAAAACAGCAACTTACCAGAAGAGTGCGTCTTACCACGATCATGATCAAAGAACACCCCAGGACTACGGTGTAGCTGGGATACTATGACTCGCTCAGTGCCATTGATGATAAAAGTGCCGTTATCAGTCATGAGCGGCAATTCGCCGAGATAAACCTCCTGCTCGCGCACATCTTTAACGGGTTTCTTCGCGCCACTCGCTTCCTTATCGAGGACTACCAAGCGCACTTTGACACGCAAAGGCGCCGCGTAGGTCAAGCCACGCAATTGGCACTCTTTCACGTCGAACACTGGATCACCTAAGCGATAACTCACATACTCAAGCGTCGCAAATCCAGAATAACTGGAAATCGGAAATACACTGTCAAAAGCAGCGTGCAATCCAATCTCATCGCGTTTCGATTCTGCGATATCCGCCTGTAAGAAACGCCGGTACGAATCCAATTGGATTGCCAGCAAGTACGGAGTACCAAGAATACTCGGTCGCTTGCCAAAATTCTTACGAATGCGCTTTTTTTCGGTGAACGAATAAGCCATGAGTGCGGTCTCCAGGCGTTTGAACGCCTAAATCAATTTCAACATCAAAGGCGCATACCGGTAGTTATCACAGCCTTGCGAAATAACTACCGGCACACGTATCAGCGTACGCTCGTTACTACTTGACAGCCGCTTTCGCGCCAGCGTCCTCAAGTTTCTTCTTAATCGCCTCAGCGTCTGCTTTTGGAATGCCTTCCTTAACCGTTGAAGGCGCGCCTTCAACCAAGTCTTTGGCTTCCTTGAGGCCCAAACCAGTAATTTCACGCACGACTTTAATAACGCCGACTTTATTGGCGCCAAATTCAGTCAAGGTCACAGTGAACTCAGTCTGCGCTTCCGCGGCGGGAGCCGCAGCGCCACCGCCACCCGCAGCCACTGCAGCAACCGGAGCTGCTGCCGTGACATTGAACTTTTTCTCCATGTCGGCAATTAAGTCAACTACGTCCATGACGGACATCTTGGAAATCGCATCGAGAATCTCGTCTTTCGTTACAGCCATTATCGTCTCCAAATAATCTGAAATTAACCCGCCGCCTGCGTTTGACCTACTTTTTTGGCTTCTAAAACAGCCGCCAAGGTCCGTACCAACTTCGAGTTGGGCGCAGCCAACGTACCTACAAACTTCGCAATCGGCGCTTGTAAAACACCCAGCAGTTTCGACACGGCTTGTGCGCGAGTGGGCAATGAAGCCACTCGCTCAAGATCCTTTGGACCGAGCAAAAGCCCGCCCAAAGACACCAATGTCGTCACTAACTTATCGTTGTCCTTCGAAAACGCCTTGACGATACGCGCCGCAGCGCCTGGATCATCTTGCGAGAAAGCGAGCACAACTGGGCCCTTCAACGCCGGAGCGATACATTCGAAAGCGGTGCCAGCAACAGCCTTGCGCGCCAGCGTGTTCTTGACCACGCGCAAATAAACACCCTCTTTACGCGCTTTGGCACGTAAATCGGTCATCTGCGTCACCGTCAAGCCACGGTTCTCTGCGCCTACCACGGACAAGGCTTTCGCCGCGACCGCGTTGACTTCTGCCACCACAACTTTCTTTTCTTCTAACTTGAGTGCCATCTATAAATGTCCCCCGGAAGAAGCGTCACACACAAGATGCAAGCACAGCGCCTTGCACCCACCCTTTTAAGGTGCGACCTAACCCAGGAAAATTCCTGATTTGGGTCCCACCATCTGCGCAGGCTAATAATTAAGAGCTCTTGCTCACCTACGGTCTTCGACAGTGGGTGAGCTCAGACAAAATCGTCTGAACGCAGCCCTCCATCAATTCAATTAAATCTTTAAACCTAAACTCGACTGATCAATTGCCACACCCGGACCCATAGTCGAGGAGACAGTCAATCTCTTAAGATAGACACCCTTAGATGTCGCCGGCTTGATCTTTTGAAGGTCCAAAACTAACGCTATTAGATTTTCTTTTAAGGCATTGGACTCAAAACTTGCACGACCAATTTGTGCATGGATAATGCCGGCCTTATCGGTGCGATAACGCACTTGACCCGATTTAGCATTCTTCACCGCACCGGCAACGTCGGGCGTCACAGTTCCTACCTTAGGGTTAGGCATCAAACCGCGAGGACCTAGAATTTGGCCTAACTGTCCCACAATACGCATGGCATCGGGACTGGCGATCACCACATCGAAATTCATTTCACCGGCTTTTACTTTCTCCGCCAGATCCTCAAAACCGACAATATCGGCGCCCGCAGCTCTTGCCGCATCAGCATTCTTACCTTGAGTAAATACTGCCACGCGAACGGTCTTACCTGTCCCATGCGGCATAACGGTAGAGCCACGCACTTGTTGGTCAGACTTAGTAGCATCGACGCCTAAATTCACGGACACATCGACCGACTCGTTGAATTTTGCGGTGGCAAATTCCTTCACCAATTTAATTGCATCATCAATGGCATACGACTTGCCGGGAGGAAGCTTATCCTTCCAACTCTTCATTCTCTTGGCTAAGGTAGGCATAGTCAAACCCCTTCCACATCAACGCCCATACTACGAGCACTGCCCGCGATGGTACGGACCGCGGCTTCCAAATCACTTGCTGTCAGATCCGGTGTTTTCATCTTGGCAATATCTTCCAGCTGCTTACGCGATATCTTGCCAACCTTAGCCGTATTAGGCGTAGGGCTACCCTTCGGGATACCAATCGCCTTGCGGATTAGCACCGAGGCAGGTGGCGTCTTCATGATAAAAGTAAAACTACGATCGCTATAGACCGTGATCACTACCGGTGTCGGCAAACCTTTCTCAAGTGCCTGAGTCTGGGCATTAAATGCCTTACAGAACTCCATAATGTTAACACCCTGCTGGCCTAACGCTGGACCTACCGGCGGGCTGGGATTCGCCTGGCCCGCAGGGATCTGCAGCTTGATGTAACCCGTCACTTTCTTAGCCATTGCTCATCGCTCCTGTGGGTACTAACGCTAACCGATTAGGGCCAGCTCCCCTGTATTTCTCAACCCAAAACTCACAATCTAAAATTTAACCCTTCTCAACTTGAGAAAAATCTAATTCCACCGGCGTCGAGCGCCCTAAAATCTGCACTGCCACCTGCAATCGATTCTTTTCGTAATTTACCGACTCCACCACACCATTGAAGTCGTTAAACGGACCATCCGTCACGCGCACCACTTCGCCAGGCTCGAATAGCACTTTTGGCTTCGGTTTATCCACGCCCTCTTCCACTCGACGCAAGATGGACATGGCCTCTTTGTCGGTAATTGCAGCCGGCTTATCGCTAGTGCCACCGATGAAGCCCAACACCTTGGGAACTTGCTTCACCAGATGCCAAGTATCCTCATCCATTTCCATTTGCACTAACACATAACCCGGAAAAAATTTCCGATCTGATTTGCGTTTCTGGCCATCGCGCATTTCTACGACTTCTTCGGTCGGCACCAAAATCTCGCCAAATTTCGCCTCTAGACCCGCGCGTTTTACGCGCTCCTTGAGTGACTCAGAGACTTTATGCTCGAAATTCGAATAAGCGTGAACCACATACCATCGCAGGGACATAAATGCTCCGAATTCGTCAGGCGGACTGACCGGTTAGTAGCCGAGTCAGCCCGGTGAGAACCCAGTCGAGCCCCCAAAAAAACAACCCCATAATAATTGCGAATAAGAAAACCACATAGGTAGTCTTAATCGTCTCATCGCGCTCCGGCCAAACCACCTTGCGCAATTCGATACGCGAAACTTGCGAAAACTGCCAAAATTCACGACCCAATCGACTAAACCAAGCAAACCCCAGACCGATTGCGACCCCCGCCATCACCATCCCGATACGAATCGGCAAGGCTCGATCGTCGAACCAGTAATACGCCACAATACCCGCGAACAACGCAAGAATTGCCAAAAACAGCAGCATCGTATCTTTCGACGACGCGCTCGGTGTTGTTTGCACTTCAGCCATAATTACTTATTCGCTACAGGCCACTAAATTGGCAGGGCAGGAGGGAATCGAACCCCCAACCTGCGGTTTTGGAGACCGCCGCTCTGCCAATTGAGCTACTGCCCTAGTTTATGCGCTTACGCGCAACCCTTTATGCGGAGTCGACGCAACTCCGACCTTTGAAGTTAAGATCAAGAAATCACCTTAGCAACGACGCCAGCGCCGACGGTCTTGCCGCCTTCGCGGATCGCAAAGCGCAAGCCCTGCTCCATCGCAATCGGTGCAATTAACTCCACCACAATCTTGATGTTATCTCCCGGCATCACCATCTCAG
>JANYFY010000009.1 GCA_025359565.1 Gammaproteobacteria bacterium
CAAACTCACCGATCCTTGCACGCTCCTCGGGTAGCACCTCGTACACGCGGCAAGGCTTCGCCGTCTGATCCTCCAGGCTATCGCGCTGTTTCCATGCGTAATAGACGCTGCGCAGCACGCCCTAAGGCGGCGAGTGTGCGATACACCCGCCACCCCGAACGTCGCTTCGTTTGTTCTACAATCTGCATCACCCGCGCAGACGCTCCATTCCCGCCTTGTGACGGGCCTCCGGATCATTCTTGCGCGGCGTGCGTTGCGCGTCGCGCTTCAGCGCCACCGCTGAGCCGCCCTGGGCCACCGCCCGCCAGCGATAAAACACCGACACTGCCAACGCATGGCGCCGGCACACCTCGCTCACGGTCACCCCGGGCTGGTCCGCCTCCTTCAAAATCTCCAGTTTCTGCTCCGCCGTAAATCGTCGAATTTCGCGTTTGCTTATCCACATCGCTCGGTTTGCGGGGCACCCGCAGCAGATCGAAGTCTCTCATCTCCACGCTAGCATTTTGTCCAGAAGTCGCTGAAGCTACACAGGCACCCGCTCCCTACTCAGGGTTGCTGATCGGTATGACCATTAACATCTGGGGCGCATCAAGAAGGCGAAATTGAATGGTCAGTCCGTCTCAATTTCAGCGCGGATCTAGAGAGTTGTCCCCCGAGGATCCATGACATCGTTTAAATTTCTTCCCGCTTCCACATGGACACGGCTCGTTGCGGCCAATCTTTCCCTTCAGTTGTGCTTGGCGAACACGCTGATTGCGCAAAGTTACACCCGCCTCCTTGATGCGTTGTAGCTCAGCCATCGAGACATCCGCAAGGCTCACATGCGTCATGTGGGCACCGATCAAGGTGCCGTCCTCGCTATACTCCAGTTCCACGAGACGGCGGCTCGCTTCATTGTTTGCAGCCATGACCACGCGCGCGTGATCCCTAGCTTCCAGATCAACCCGTGGCGCGGAAGGCGACCAGATATAAAGCGTCATCGCCATTGCGCCATAAAATGACAACGGTCGCGCGCGGCGGAGCTCTTTGTTTTCGTGGAACGCCTGATCAATGGCTCTGACCAGCGTATTTCGAAAATCGCCGGCGGCATCAAGCAGAAAACTCGCCAATTCGGAGCGACGTGGTTCGTTTGACACGCCCAGGAGGCTGATTATCTCGGCTAGACGCGGTGGCACTTCCTGTCGTACCAATTTCGGAACATCACCTCGAACAACCGCGCCGTAATATTCGTCAATGGGAGTACGGAAGCCGTCGAAGCTTAGTCTGTCAAGTTGATTCTCTTTCAGTTCGGCGGCGTGCTGGGTGTAATTGTTCTGCACAACGTAAAGCCCCAGATGGTCCATCTCGTCGCTAAGGTCAACATGCTCCGACTGAGCAGCGCGCATGCGTTGTTCGACAAAGTGAAGGAAACTGAGAGGGTTGTAGAATAGCTCGCTATAAACACGAAGGTCGTCAATTGAGAGTGACCAGACCGCCCGTTTCCCGACGTCAATTCCGAGGAGTGCGAGGCGCTGTGCGCGCGCCGCCAGGGCACTAAAGGCGTCGAGCGTCACCGCACAGACGGTAATGTGCCGAAAATCTCTTCGGCGCAGTCGGCCAATCTCCTTGTGACCTTCATCGGCGATGCGCACTTCCGGCGCACTTTCAAGGTAATCGACGAACCTGCTACCCTGGCGAACGGGAGCTTGCAATAGATTGCGAAGCGATGCGAGATGTGCCGGCAAGTCGTTTGCCGGCGAGGTGTAGGTAAATGCTCCGGACTTTACTTCGACGACGATTAGATGGTCATCAAAGATAACAAGACCATCCGACTCATACCACTGCGCTGCCTTACCATTGACAGACCAGCGATAATAAACAGGCCGGCAAATATTCGCGACGGGAAGCAGCCGGCCGAGGTAGGTGAACGGAAGCTCTTCCGTGACCGCCTTCTGACGATCGTTCCATGTGACGGTATAAGTCGGTTCACGCTGGACGACTATATGTCGCAGAACTCGGTAGATATTGTCGAATAGACTAAACATATCGAAACAGAAGATACGGCCGTCGAGCCGGATGAACGGACGCTTCATAACTGGCCAGATTCTCAGCGGCCAACCGGAAAATTCCCCCGGCGCAAAGAACTCTGTCTCTTCACCAGGCGACCAAGTCAACGCCTCGACAAGAGCTCTCGGAATTGCCGTGTTCTTGGCAACATCGAACAAGTCCAGACCAAACAGTTCGCCCGTCACCTTGTCGCGCCGCGATGCCAGCTCTTTGTCCTCGAATACCTTTTCCCGAAGTTCCTCGATATCCGATGCTGCTCGTTCACGCACCAGCTTTTCCATGCGATCGAGGGTTTCATCGCGAAACGCATTAAACTGCTGCACGCTGTCGGCTAGCCCGCGCGTTAGCTTTGCCAGAATTTTGTCAAGTTCGCTAACAAGATTGACTGAGTCAATGCCGAACTGCCGAAGAAGAACGTCAGAATGCGGAGTCAGGATATCGAGAAGCGCCTGCCGTTCATGGACGTGATAGCGCTTGCCCCTAACGGTTTAGCCACAGTACCTCGGCCCGCATCCGGAATTCTTCCAGCTCCATATCTAGGTTGGGGTCTTTTACTTTGCGATATCCCGTCAAACACGTCTGATATTCGAGGGTCAGCCGATTGAAGAGCTCTGTAACATTGGCCTTGAGTTTTGCCCAGTCGTCTTCGCTTACATTCTCTGCGTAGGTTTCAGGTTTAACAGAAGCTATAACGCTCTGAACGTAATCAATCATCCGCATCGTGGCGAGCCGATCCGAGTCATCCGCTTTTTTGTCTTCGAGACCCAACGTTGCAGTGGCGAATTCCCACCAGGCCCGATGGAGCAAGAACACGGGCGGCAAGCACGCTATTTGGTTTGCGATAGACGACACAAGCGCGTCAAGTTCGGATATCAGCGCAGGAAAGCGCTCAGCCATTCGCTTTTGCGCTTCGGCGATCTGCTTCTCGGTGAGATGCGATTTTACAATCGCTAGCTTTCCGAACCTGGCGAATTCGAACGGACCCGAAGCGAAGTAGTCGTCGGGCTTCACGCGCTTAACTGATTTCTTCCTTTGCTTATTCAAGGTCACTTCCTTTGGCCAACGATCGCGCGATGATCCGCCTGACTACTGGCGTACGAGCGTCCCGTGTGTCCAGACTGTTTGGATCACGCGTCGCCGAAATTCTTGCGATTCCCGCGCGTGACCTCGAAAAGTCGCTCAGGTTCTCGAAATGGTTCGAAGAAATTCCACAATGCAGGAAAATCAACGTCTTTGGGGATTGGATTGTTGGGTAGGAACATGCACTCTAGGTACTGATTCCACCAGGCTTCCCCAGTGCGGCGGGGATGATGTGCGATCCAAGAGTTGTAGAAATTGGAGTCGATCTCATAGTGGTGAGTGTGTACAAAATCCCTGAAGTTACCCAATACCGTGTCTCTGTCTTGGATCGTAATGAAGCAGGTTTGCTCAAGTTCACGGTTGCGTACCGGTCCCCAAGCGGCACCCATTGACGAAAGCGCTTCCTGATCCGATTGAGGGCCGCTGTAGCCGAAAATCGTAACCATAAACGTATGGGCGAGCAGCTTCTTGAAGGTGCCCCACTCTGAAGCGATGAAGTGGTTCGCTGCATAGTTCTTTTGACTGATCGGATAGAGCAGAGGGGCGCGCGTAAATGACTGAAGACACTTGCTACATCGAGCTCCGGCGACGCCAACGGTACGGTCCTTCACGCAATAACCAATGCCAACGTTTCCGTGCAAGAAAAGCAACTTCGGCAGTTCGAAGCGTCCATTTCGTCTGTATGCTTGGAGAAGCAGGGGATCCCAATTGAAAGTTGCTATGTAGTCCTTCTTTCGCAGAGATAGTACGAGGTGATCGTAAATTGTCGGGTTATCGCCGATTTGTAGGCTTCCGAAATAATTCTCAACACGCGATTGTAGAATCCCGATCCGATCCGTTTCCCCCGCCTCGTAAATGCCGCTGAAAACATCTTCGAAATTTCGATCAGGATCGATACCCCACTGTGCAAGTAGGGGGCGAAGTTCGAGTGTATCCACGAAGTCCGCCATAAGCGGAAGCTTCTTGCCGTGGCGATCTCCATTTGGGAATGCCGCTCGGCTCGCGCCGGCGCCGAGCACCACGAGGTGTGACCGTCCCATAAAGACACAGTCGCGTTCATTTTCAACTGTCGGTTCCTTGGCCTCACTCATGCGAAACAGCCCTTAGCTCGGCAAGTTTCAATCGATTGTTTTCCATACGCCTATCCGCGCGCAAACGGCTCGGGCTGAGTGCGGAGTCGTCCCGCTAGTCATTATCCGGATCTTGCTCGTGGCCCAGCACGGCACCCAATGCAGCACCCAGAACAGCACCGGGAGGACCCAATAACATCGCGCCCGGCACAATGCCGAGTAACCCTCCACCGAGCGCCTTCCAGCGTTTTGCGGCTTCGCGGATATTTGCGGACATCGGCGCACGGGTCAACCCACGCCTCAAACGGATAGACCTAGTAGTTCGCGCTCCCTTCGCTCTGTTGCAAGATATGCACGCAGCGTAGAGTTTGTTCAGACGGTCCGAGCCACCGCAGGCACGTGGAACCGAATGTTCCACTTCCCATGCGCCTTGCTTTCCGTACCGCGCATAGTTCTTGAACGAAAGCTTCTTGTGGCACAAATGGCATTTACTGCTGGTGCGATCAAAGATGTCGTTGACCTGATCCTCAGTGAGACGCATATAGATACCGCCTACAAGCATTCAACGTTGAGTACGACAATCAAGAGGCACTGATCGACCAATCGCAAACAAGGCATTGAGGTCCGTTGGTCGTGCCAATGTACTGGCGGTTGACAAACTATCAAATATAGGTACTATTTGTCAACCTAAGATGAGCGGGAGAAATATTATGATAAGTCATAGACTTAGGACGGCAAGAGCTGCCGCAGGGTTCTCACTTCGAGACCTAGAAAGTCAGATTGACAACCTCGTAACCGCGCAGGCCTTAAGCAAGTACGAACAGGACGAAATGATGCCGGGGTCTCAGGTACTCATCGCCATCGCTAAAGCCTTGGGAGTATCTGAGGACTACCTGTTGTCCGAGCAGGAAATGTCGCTCGACGGGGTGGAATTTCGTAAGAAGGCAAAAATGAGCGCCAAGGAGCAGGCCCAGGTCGAGGCTCAGGTGCTGCATCTCGTTGAGCGTTATCTCGCCGTCGAGGAGTTGCTCGGCCTTACGATCGAATGGGACAAACCGAGAGAGGCTCCCTATCCCGTACTCAGTGATGTGAATGAAGCGGACCGGGCGGCTCGCAGTCTGCGCCAAGATTGGGGTCTTGGACTCGATCCTCTACCCAATCTTGTCGAGCTGCTGGAAGAGCGGGGCATCAAGATTTTGTCCATCATGGCAGACAAGGTCGATGGATTGACGGCAAAGGTTTTGCGACCAAACCGGACGTCTTTGCCTGTCATTGTCATCAACAGTGCAGATTGGGCAGAGCGCAAGCGCTTCAATTTGGCCCATGAGCTTGGGCATCTTGTCATGGATATAGCACCGGGGCTGGATTGTGAGAAAGCGGCGCATCGTTTTGCCGCGGCATTTCTGATGCCTGCCGAAAGTTTGTGGAACGAGGTGGGTAAGCACCGGACGTCGGTGAGCATGGCCGAATTGCTGCAGTTAAAGAATCTGTTTGGCACGAGTTTTCAGGCAATCACGTACCGGTGCAATGATTTAGGAATCATTGGCGAGCAGCTGTTCAAATCTCTATTTGAAATCTTCAAGGACCGCGGTTGGCGAGCGTCTCCTTTCAAAGAGCCCGGCGCAATCTCCCCAGAAAAAGAGAAGCCACAGAGGTTTGAAAGACTGTGCTATCGCGCTGTGGCGGAAGGTGCCTTATCTGAGGCCAAAACGGCCGAATTGCTGGGGATTAGTGTCCGACGGCTCAATGATCGGCTCGACCATCCCGAGGCTGCGGTTTCTTTCGCTTGACGAAGCATGACGATTCTGGGGTCCGATACTTCGGTATTGATTGACCTTGAGCGTGGCGAGCTTATCGGGTGCGCTTTCAAATTGTCGGCCACGTTCGCCGTCCCCGACGTGCTGTATGAGCGCGAGCTACGGGAATACGGTGGGGAAGAGTTCCTGCGACTAGGACTGAGGGTCGAATCGCTCGACGGCGAGGGGGTTGCCATGGCAATGCGTCACCGACAGGCGCAGCGGCAGTAGACCGTGCCCGATAGCTTCGCGCTGGCGTTGGCGAAGATAAACGGATGGACGCTGCTAACGGGTGACGGGCCGCTTCGCGAATTGGCCAGAGCTGAGAACGTTGATTGCCATGGCGTCCTGTGGCTGCTCGATGAATTCGAGACCCAGGGAGCCGCGACACATCTGCAACTTCATGCGGGTCTTGAAAAGATCTCTTCCCATCCGCGATGCAGGTTACCCAGGCACGAAATTGCCAGTCGACTCAGCCGCTACATGAGTCACTTGTAACCGAATCGTGAGCGGCGCACGCCTTCTGCGGCGGTCGATATTTTCCATCGTTCTCAAAAAAACCGGAGCTTCTTCCCGCTGCGCAGGCAGACCGACTCTGGGGTTGGATCCTTACAGAGAAAAACGCAAGACCTGAACTTCGGGCACAATACCGCCACGAGTAACTGCTTTAACCGACCGATATCTCTCCACCGCAAATCCTTTCACCTACCTCCCCTCCAGGCTCATACCTGAATTGGAAAAGACTGTCTGCCTGACATCGAACGACAAAGTTGAGCTGCGCTCGGCCGCGTAGACCCAACCGAAGCTACTGTAGCCACAATCTTCGACGCGCCCCGACGAACAACGAAGCTGCGCCGCCCGTCCGCTCCAACGCAAGTTAGATACTCTATTTCACCTGAAGCGCACAGCTGTAAGATGACGAGCTCCCGGTGGACCTAATCGTCGAGCACAAGTAAGTTTGTCCCTTGCAGGTCGCTGTCCATACGCCACTTCCGTCAAACTTCGCCCAGATGATGGCGATATCGTTCTGCTCTGGCATGCATCCCGTGTGACCCGCGCTTACGACAGCTAATTGCTCCTTGACCAGGTTGGAATTGGTTGCCATTGCAGTCGCAGCAGTGGTGCTGCAGCCGGCCGCAACGGTCATTCCGGCCACAACAAGAACAAGCCTGATTACACGTGACATTGGTACTCCTAGTGTGTATCTAACGATGAGGTTGAGCGACGGGCGGCCGCGTCGCAATGAATAGAAACCAATTTATATCAATCGTCGACATATCGCTGACCTCCCCGAAGCTGCGCCGCCTGATGGCTCGAACCAATTGTTAGACGGCACGATGACGTTCCCTAGTTCGCTAACCTAATCACCAGTGACTAGCGTACACCCGCGGATTGGTAATCGGCAAAATTCCGGCTTTGGGCGTTTCATACTGTAAAACAGCTGGGACCTTAGTGACCTTCGTGAAGTGACCTTGACCCTCAGTCCAGCGCAACGGCCTACTTTTGGATCCACCGACGCCAGCGGCCGGCGCATAGACCGACTAACCAAAACTAACCGCGGCCTTGTCGCGCCGGTCATCCGTGCGCGGAGCCTCCTAGCCGGCACTCCGCAACGACTCATGCGAAAGCGCGCTGCCGTTGATGTTGCGTAGGCTCGTAAACTAGATGCTGAATAAGCTCGCCGCGATCCGTATAAGTGAAAAGCGAATTCCTTTACGTCTAACGACCAAGTTGAGCGGCACGTGGCAGCGTTGCGCTGATCGGAGCTGATTTATCGAGATCCATCGATCATCCCTGACCTTCAACGAAGCTACGCCGCGCGTCTGCTCCAACGCAAGTTAGAGGTCGGCCCCGTGATGTTGCGCATAGCTATCGAGCAAAGTGCGAATCATCTTCTGATACGGAACCTTTGACTCTGCGGCGTGCCTCTTGAAAAAATCGACACTGCGCTTACTCAGCGATATTGTGACCTTCACGCCATCGTTGCGAAGGACGAGCTTGTCCGGGGGCGGCAGGAAGTCACTGACAATCTCCAGGCGACCCAGAGGCTCGTCTCGATACTTAATTTTGCGCTTCATATATCTTCTTGCCTCTGCGCCAAAATCCGGCGCCGATAATTCTAATTACTTGGCCGCGGTAGGTGAATCGGACCGTGAGTACGGCGTCGCCGATCTTCCCGAAGCAATAGAAACGCTGCT
Source organism: Gammaproteobacteria bacterium (assembly GCA_025359565.1). Classification (GTDB taxonomy): domain Bacteria; phylum Pseudomonadota; class Gammaproteobacteria; order Steroidobacterales; family Steroidobacteraceae; genus Bog-1198. Next base: position 8,191 of record JANYFY010000009.1, read on the forward strand.
CGTGCTCACTGTGAGTAAGGTCTTTTGCGATGACGCGGCGTGGATCGAGAAATGCCAATTGCGCATCGGCAAATGCGACACCATGCTTGTGTCGGTTATACGCGTCTTTTGCGGCGTCCCACTCGAAATTGGAGATCACGCCGGGAACGGTATCATAGATATGGAGAAAACGCCATACAATAGTATGGGAGAGGGCCGACCTCTAAGGTCCAAGTTGAGCGGCGCGCGTCCGCTCCAACGCAAGTTAGAGGCTGATCGGAGTGACGACGCCAGCTTTGGCATTTGGACTAGCAGAAACCAATGCCGGAACCAGAGGCATAAAGTCAACTAGCCGATTCGTTTTACTTCTCAGCAGAATTACTGCAATGGCAAATTTCGGTAGGCGTTGTTGAAAGGGTAAATTGCGATCGACCGTGACAAATATGTCAAATTCGGCCGCGGCCTTAGCCAACAACTGACCGTTGGTTATTCCGGCTCAGCCCTGCTCGACAACAGTGCGCACAAAAAAATTACCGAGGCTGGCCGCCAATCGCGAATCTACGCATTCGTCGAGAAGTACTCTCAAGCTGCATCAGTGACGGCAAGAGTAGCCGCGCGCTCAAGAAATTCGATCACCTGCGACCGGGAGACAGAGGGGAATCCCGCGAGAAAATCGTTAATAGAATCGCCAGACTCAAGGTACTCAAGCAATGTCTGAACGGGCACCCGCGTACCTGGGAAAACCGGAGCCCCACTCATCACATCCGGCGATGCCGTAACTACGGGATTACTCATGACTAATACGATAAACCAGCGCGGTGTCCGTGTCCAAAAAGGCCTCTAACGTCCAAGTTGAGCGGCGCGCGGCCACATTGCCCCAACCGAAGCCGCTTTATTTAAATTCATCGACTCCCTCCAACCCTCAACGAAGCTACGCCGCGCGGCCGCTCCAACGCAAGTTAGATCGCACGATGCCCTCCCCTAGTTCGCTGACCTAATCACCAATGACTAGCGTACACCCGCGGATCGGTAATCGGCAAAATTCCGTCATTGACCGTTTCATAATGCAAAACAGCTGGGCTCTTAGTGACCTTCGTGAAGTGATCTTGACCCTCAATCCAGCGCAACGGCCGACCTTTGGATCCACAGACGCCAGCGGCCGGCGCATAGACTGACTAACCAAAACTAACCGCAGCCTTGAGGCGCCGGTCATTCATGCGCGGAGCCTCTTAGCCAGCACTCCGCAACGACTCAATCGAAAGCGCGCTGCCGTTGATATTGGGTAGGCTCGTAAACTGGATGCTGAATAAGCTCGCCGCGATCCGCATAAGTGAAAAGCGAATTCCTTTACGTCTAACGACCCAGTTGAGCGGCCGGCTGCTGTCGCCTAGCCGGTGAGATGACCGCACGCTCGCGCAGCGAGCTTGCTGAACCTGACACTTTATCCATCACGGTCCGCTCCAGCTTGCGTCCCCTGGCCTAAGGCCGTGCCGGCGTCCGGTGTATCGAAAGTAGTGATAGTCTGCGCCTGCGCCACGACCGCCGCCAGAGATAGCAGCACGCTGCCAAACAACCGGCCACCCGACAAGCACACACTACTGTCGGACCTAATAAGATATAGATGTTCAACGCGACTCATGGAATCTCCTCGCAAGGTTGCCGGCCTGAAATGACGGCTCATGATGATTAAGGCGAAATGGCACGGAATATCGTGTCAGGCAGACAACAAATAAGATAAACAAGTCTTGCCGGGTGCACCCGCGACTGCAGATAACGGGTCGACGTGATAGTGTGATGCATGCTCAGAAACGGCTCCCCCGTGATCGGATTCCTCTTACTTGGAGGGATCGCGTTAGCTGGTGTAATCTTCGGACTGGCCAACTGGCACTGGCTCGAACAACAGCAATTACTTGAGCATGAGGGCATCGTGGCTGTCGCCCGGATTGATGCCGTCACCATAAGCCACAAGGCCTGCAACTCGACTGTGGTGCTCCGCTGGGCGGACTCGAGCGAAAGAAACCATCGCGACAAATTCGCAACCTGCTTTGCCAATCGTCTGGCCGGTGAATCAATGGGTATTCGGTACCTCAGCGCCGATCCTGATACCGCTATGATTGCTGCCGGCGAAGGCGGACTACCCGACGATCACTACCGGACGGGTGTTCTGATCGGTGCGATTGTCGCTGCGGTCATGGGTGCGGCAACGATCTCGTTGGCCTTGCAAAGGTCGCGCGCTGCGTAGGCGATAACGCTCTCAGCCCGTACGCCACCGGTCACGCTAGGGTCCGTATTGCGCGCAAACACCGTAGTGGTTGTCGTACTCCGCCTGCAATTCGTAAAAACGGCCGTTCCACATTTGATTGGCCAAATAAGTTTTAGTGGCAGGCGACTAATCGAATGTATTGGTCCCGAGTAACGCATTGCACAGGTCGCCGATTTCATTACCCTGCGCGCTACCCCAGGCATTACCCAATGGATCCGTGATTGCTTCGGTGATCTCGTGGGGTGCGGTGGACATCTCCTGGTCCGCTGCCGGAATGTTATTAGGCGACGCCGTGCCGGGAAGCGAGCAATTGGCCGGACTGGCATAAGGCATGTTCGCATAGATGACCGTCGCGCCCGCGCCGTCAGTAAAGTGCGAATGATAGCCGCAGAGTTGGGTATTGCTGCAGGCGTTGGCAACTAAACAAGTTTCTTCGTTCTGCACCAAATAGACCATGAAGATTTTATTCAGGCCGGTGGTCCAACCTTTGAGCGCCAACACCCGGGCTAATTCCGCTTGAATTTGAGCATCGGACATACAATTTACCGCCGCCGGAACGCAGGCGGAAGCCGGAAACGGATGGTATCCACGTAAGTGCCGAGACTATCGCCATTCTTGCCGATTACCCCGACGACTTGAAAGCATGCTGAGTCATCGACTGGTCAACGGATATTATCCGCGCCTCAGCTTGGCAGCGGGCCAGCGCTTCGCCTCCAAGGGTGGTTACCTCGTAAAATTTATCAATCCCACCGGGCCGCAAATCGCAGCCGATACGGATTGGGTCGTGCCGTAGCGGCACCTCCCTCAAGCCGCTCGCAATGCCTCGGCAACCGGCACACGCGCAGCCCGTAGCGCCGGGAAAAATCCGCCGAGCAAGCCTATCAGGCAAGCCCAAATGATTCCGGTCACGATCAGCGTTCGTGTCACGGTGAGCTGAAATACAACCTGCGCAAATGCCCCGCCGAGGGTACTGACACTGTGTCCATTGAAAAACAGCCAGGCAAGAGATGCTCCAATGATTCCGCCGATTAAGGACAGCACGAGTGACTCAATCATGACCGACAGTAATATGGGCACTCCACCAAAACCGATGGCCCGGAGCGTGGCGATTTCGAGGCCGCGAGCTGCGACGGCCGAGTACATACTATTGAGCGCGCCGAACATGGCGCCAATTGCCATGATGACGGCAACTGTATTGCCAATGATATTGATGGTCTTGGTCAGTCCGGAGGATTGTTGGGCGTAATAGTCGTGTTCACGCTGTACTTCCACTTTGAGCTGCGGATCGGTCGTTATAAAATCCTTAAAAGCCGCGAACTCAGCGCTGCTCGTGAGGAGCCCAATGGCTGAGCTATAAGTGATGCGCTCGATGGCAGACCTTACGGTGTCGGCATCCGCGAAAAGTTCAGACTCGTGTACATCCCCGTTGCTGGTAAAAATTCCCGTGACTATCCAATCGGCGTTGCGCAGGCGCAGTACGCTTCCCGTGGTCAAGCCGCGAAATTGCTTGGCGGCACCGGTACCGGCGATCAGTTCTCGCACGGCCGGTTGAAACATTCGACCCTCAATAATCTTAAGCTCTGGTCTTACTGCTGCGACGGTATTGCCGACACCGCGCAGCGTGACGTTGGCGTCCGTTGCGGTGTCCATCTTAGGTACATTCGCCACCGTTATAATTTCATTAGATAGCAAGGCCTTGCCGCCGGGGTCCTTGCGTAAACCGGGGGCGTTACTAATGGTATCGATGTCAGCGCGCGTCAGACTACTGTTGAGTTCGGCATCGGAACCAGCTCGTAAAATAATGACGCGATCGTCTCGGCCGCTATCGGCGAGCGTGTGACGAAAACCTGCAGCCATTGCGAGAAGTGATACTAATACGGCGACGACTCCCGCGATACCGATAACTATGACGCTAGAAGTGCCTAAGCGTTGCGGCAAGGTTTGTATGTTCATGCTGGTGAGGACGAATAATTGTTTGAACATTCGTGGGTCTCCCTAAAGATTGGTCGTTAGTGCCTATCGGCCAAGGCATCCACGATATTGAGCCGCATGGCCCCCAGCGCCGGTGGCAGTCCGACGATAAGCGCGAGGACTACGGCAACGCCAATGCCAGGCAGTAATGCCCTCGGCGAGAGCTCCACGCCTTGCAATCCTTGTTTGATAATGGGAAGTGCCAAGTAACTTAAGCACAGACCTATCAATGCCGCGATAACACACATTAATAACGACTCAGCAATGACCATGGCGAGCACTAAGTTATTACTAAATCCCAGCGTTTTGAGAATTGCGAGTTCGGGCGTTCGCTCGCGTACCGATTGCATCATAGTGTTACCGGTTAGAAATAATAACGTGAAAAACACTGCGCCCAGAATCGCGTGGAGTATGAAGCCGATGTCCCCCAATTGCTTAATAAACGCCAGTGCGAATTCTTTCGCAGGTTGAGTTTTAGTTTCGTTGGGTGAATTAGCGAATAGCGCATCAATTTTTGACGACATGCCGGCCGAGTCTGAAGGATCATTAATTCTTTCGTTAAGCCAGCCAATGGTCCCCTTACCGAAACTACGCCCTTCATCAAATAATTCATAGTGAAAGAACGCGGTCGTTGAATATTGACTGGCCTGAAGAGGATCTTTGGCGTCGAAGGTACCGACGATGTCGAAGGTCCAATCCAGTGAGTTATTCTTTTGGGTCCAAATGGTGGAATGGAGCGGTAGTTTGTCGCCGACTTTCCAACCGTACTTAAGCATCAAGGCTGAATTGACTAACATGCCGGTGCGCGTATTGCTGAACGCTAGCATTTGATCGTGGCTAATGACGAAATCATCATTGTAGACCTTGAAATAACTGGCGGTATCGATAGGGAGCGCGAATATAAAATTTTTCGATTCTTTGAAATACGCACCAAACCAAGTCAACCAAGTGACTTCAGCGATACCGGGTAAATTGCTGATTTGCCGGGCATGGGAGAACGGTAGTGAAAGCGTAATTGAATATTTGTTAATAGTGACTAACTTATCGGCACCGGATTGACCTTGTGAAGGATGAGCGAACGCGTAGTCCACGGTTTCTAGTACGCCAAACAATAAAAAAGCAATGACGATCGACAGCAGGGTCAGGATGGTGCGAAATTTTTTGCGCCATAGGGTCGCCCAGATAAGTGGGAGAAATTTCATGCTGAATCCTTATGCGGCGACGCGCGTGGCGTCCAACAAGGTGCCCTTGTCCATGTGGAGTTGTCGACCCGCAAATTCCGCGGCCTTGGGATCGTGAGTGACCATGACGACAGTCTTGCCATGCTCGCGACTTAAGATCTGCAGTAGACGTAACACTTCATCAGCAGATTTTCGGTCTAGATCGCCGGTGGGTTCATCGCATACCAGTAGGCTGGGATCAGCCACTAACGCCCTCGCGATTGCGACACGTTGTGCTTGTCCACCGGAGAGTTCGTTCGGCTTATGTTTGGCGCGGTCAGCAATGCCTACTAGGGTCAATGCTGCCATCGCATTAGTTTTACGCTGCGCTGCCGCTAGGTTGGTCAACAGCAAAGGCAGTTCCACATTGCGTTGTGCGCTTAACATCGGCATTAGGTTGTAGAACTGAAAAACAAATCCCACGTTGTTGGCGCGCCAGTCAGAGAGTGCGCCGCTCTTTAATTGATCGAGCCGTTGTCCCGCTACCGTAATCTCGCCCGACGTCGGCCTATCGAGGCCGCCAATTAAATTGAGTAGGGTAGTCTTACCCGATCCGCTGGGTCCCATTAGCGCGACAAACTCGCCCTTCAGGATATCCAGGCTTAAACCCGCGATGACTTCGATAGTTTGCTTGCCGCGTTGATATTCTTTGACCACATTGCGTAAGGATACGATTGCTTCGGTCATAATCAGTCCTTTAAAGTTGAATCCGAATTTTCTCGCCGTCTTTCATCCGGCTTAAATCGCCTACTGCGACCCGTTCACCAGGAGCTAAGCCCGATAGCACCGTAAAGCCATCTTTGGCCGTTCCTAAGCGTACGGCGCGTCGTTCGAGCGTGTCGTCGTGAACCACAAACACGGTACCGGTTTCGCTTGTGCCGGTGGTTGTGCCGGTGGCTGCACCGGTGAGCTGGACGGTACCTGGTGGTAGTCTGACGCCGGCACTCACGCGCGCACCCGAGTCCTTGGAAGCGTGAGATTCCGCTTCACTCAAAAAGGCTACCCGCACGCCCATTTCGGGCAGGATGCGCGAGTCTTTCTCATCGAGCGCGATGCGCACTGTGACGGTCCCCTTACTTCGATCTGCGGTGGGAATGACCGCAATTACATGCGCGGGTATTCGCCAGTCTGGATAGGCATTAAGTTTAGCGGTAGCGCCTTGCAAGGCTTGCACTCGATTAATGAAATTCTCGTTCACATCGACTTGGACCTCAAGCGATTCCATGTCGACAATGGTGCCGATGCCGGTGCGAGTAAATCCGCCGCCCGCCGAACCCGGCGAGACGATCTCGCCCGGTTGCGCGGCTTTGACCGTGACCACGCCAGCAAAGGGTGCGCGAATGATGGTGTCATCAAGATTCCGCGCTGAGGACTGCAGGGCGCTTTGAGCCACCACAATATTGCTCTTTTCAGTGGCTAGTTGCGCCGCTAATGCCTCCACCGTGGTGTTTGCATTGTCAACCGCGGCTTGACTGACAAAGTGGCCTTCAAGCAGGCTTTTTTGTCGCTTGTAGTCGCGAACCGCGTTAGCTAGATTGACATTGGTCTGTGCCAGCGCTGACTTTACGTATCCGACTTGCGCGCTGGATTGATTGAGAAAGGCGCGTGCATTGCTATCATCAAGCTTGGCGATAATTTGTCCGGCTTTCACATGATCGCCTTCTTCAATATCAAGCTCAATCAGTTTGCCGGTCACTTTAGAGGCGACCGTAGCTTGGCGACGTGCGACAACGTAGCCTGAAGCATCCAGAATGGAGTTAGATGACTCGTTGTCGCCCGCGATGGCAGTCGCGATAGCAATATGGACGCTTTGCCTTGTCGGTTGCAACCACCACCACCAGACAAGTATTGCGGCCGCGAGCACGAGCAAGCCAATTAATATTTTTAGAGCAAAACTTAAGCGGCGTGGAGCAATAGGGCTGCGGTCAATGCGCAATTGATTGAGTAGTTGCGCTTTATCGTCCATGGTAAGTTGTTGGGTTAGAGTTCATTTCGTTGTAATTCATTGGAATCGCGATGTTGATTAATCGCCTGGTGTAATTCCAGCGCTGCGCGACGAATCGACTTAACTTCGCCGCCACCTGCGAAGATTATAGCGCGAGAGGAGTTAATCAGTAGTCCTAGCTTGCTGCCGTCTAAGCCAGCCGTTAGCGTGGCTTTAAGATCCCCTCCCTGTGCGCCGATCCCCGGCACCAAAAACGGTATCTCGGGATGCGCACGCCGCAGACTGGCCATTTCCGCAACCTTCGTTGCACCCACCACTAACATGAGATTGCGATTGTCGTTCCAGTGTTTGACGGCGGTGTCGGCTACCCGAGCGTACAACGGAACCCCCTCTATTAGCAGGTCCTGGAAATCCCGAGCACCGATATTGGAGGTCCGGCAGAGGATGATTGCGCCGCGATCGGGTCGCGCCAAAAAGGGGCGCACCGAATCTTCGCCCATGTACGGATTGACCGTGACGGCATCGGCCCCATAGCGGTCAAAGGCTTCCTTGGCGTAGGCGAGGGCGGTATTGCCGATATCGTTTCGCTTGGCGTCTAAAATGACCAGCGCTTGGGGAGCTCGATCGCGTATATAACGAATACTGTCAACTAATTCTAATTCGGCCCCGGCAGCGCTATAAAAAGCGATTTGCGGCTTGTAGGCGGCCGCTAAATCGAAAGTTGCGTCAACGACGCGACGATTAAAGTCAAATAACGGGCGCGACCGATTCTTCAGTTCAGCGGGTAATTTGCTGAAGTCAGGATCGAGTCCCACGCATACCAGGCTGTTTAAGCGTATTTGGGTTTGACGCAGGCGTTCGTTAAATGTTTCGATCATTAGGACATGATAGCCAGCAGTGAACCAATTAGGGAGTATGCTTAAGGGCCATCAACGTGAGTTTGCCCTTGATTAAGCCTGCTACCGCCCGTCCGACCAGTACCGGCGCCCTAAAACGCTATTTTGTGATTGCAGATGCGTGGGAATTGTCTCCTTTGCAACAATGTAAGTTGCTGCGAATTCCCTCGCCCCAGGTGCTAGCCCGCTATCGTCTTGGCCAGGCTCCTCGTTTGTCGGCGACCCAGCAGGAACGGGCGGCTTTGATCGCCAACATTCATTTTTCGCTGGCCGGCAGTGCCGTTCCTGGCGATCGCGCCTGGGCCTGGTTGCATGCGCCCCAGAAAATAGCGCCCTTTAGCGGCGATACGCCGTTGGGATTCATGCTCGAAAATGGGTTGCCGGCTCTACGAGAGGTCGCCCGTTTGTTGGTCCGCCAAAGCGAACGACGCTAGCTTGCGATATACTTAAAAGTTAAGCGTGCGAGAGTGGCGGAATTGGTAGACGCACCAGCCTTAGGAGCTGGCGGGGTGACCCGTGCGAGTTCGAGTCTCGCCTTTCGCACCATAGATTTTGGAGGGGTTTGATATGCAGGTTTCGGTTGAGAGTATGGGTAAATTAGCGCGGCGTATGCAGGTTCAAGTGCCGGCGGAGCGCGTTACGGTCGAAATCGCCGCGCGCTTAAAGAAAATAAGCCGCACGGCGCGGTTGAATGGCTTTCGACCGGGTAAAGCCCCTCTGACGGTGATTCGCCAGCAATTTGGCCCGGCAATACACCGCGAAGTCATTGGTGAGCTTTTGCAATCCAGTTTTCAAGAAGCGGTAGCGCAAAATCAATTGAACCCTGCGGGTAATCCGAGTATTGAGCCGCAGAGCGTGGATGAAGGTCAGGACCTTAAATATACGGCGACTTTCGAAGTATTTCCTGAAGTCGCTATGCAGCCCATTGAGGAGCTGCAAGTCGAACGGACCATCGCAGAAGTTACGGAAAGTGATATCGACGCGATGATTGAGCGGTTGCGCAAGCAACAACCCGTGTTTGCAGCGGTGACGCGTGCGGCGGCGTTAGGCGACCGGGTCAACGTGAATTTCGAGGGCAGCATCAACGGCGTGCCGTTTGCGGGCGGGAAGGGTGAGAATCTCGCCATTGTGCTTGGCGAGGGCCGCATGTTGCCGCAATTGGAGCAAGGTTTAGTGGGGGCGTTGTCGGGTGAGCATCGCGAAGTTGCTGTGGATTTTCCTAATGACTACCGCGCAACAGAGTTGGCCGGTAAGAATGCGAGCTTTAGCGTTGATGTTTTAAGCGTAGAGCAGGCCTCGGTGCCGGAACTTGACGAAGAGTTTTGTAAAGTGTTCGGTGTGAGCGAAGGAGGCGTGCCTAAATTACGCGAGGATGTCGCGAGTAATATGCGCCGGGAACTCGAGCAGAATCTGCGCAATCGCAATAAGAGCGCAGTGATGGAGCAGCTCTATCAGAGCAATCCAATTGAAGTCCCCAATTCTTTATTGGAATCTCAAATTCGTGATCTGCAGGTGGAGGCCATGCGTCGTGCCGGCACCAAGGATGTCTCACAGGCACCCGCGCGCGAGCCGCTGGTGGAGCCTGCGCGGCGTCGCGTAGCGCTGGGTTTATTAGTGAATGACATTATTCGTCGCGAAAAAATAGTAATGGATCCCTTGCGAGCTGAGGCTCGTCTGGACGAGATGGTAGGAGCCTACGGCGATGGGGCGGGCATGAAGCGCGCTTACCAGCAAAATGTCAACGCTATGCGGCAAGTGGAGGGCTTGGCGTTAGAAGACCAAGTGGTTGATTGGGTGTTGGCGCATGCGAAAGTGCATGACTCGGTATCGAGCTTCAAACAATTGATGAATTTCGAGGCGTAACTAATTATGACGACACGTGCATTGAATTTGGTTCCGATGGTAGTGGAGCAAACCGCTCGTGGTGAGCGCGCATATGATATTTATTCGCGTTTGTTGAAGGAGCGCGTGATATTTATTGTGGGTCCGGTTGAGGACTACATGGCGAATTTGATCGTCGCGCAATTGTTGTTTTTAGAGTCGGAAAACCCTGAAAAGGATATCGCGCTATATATCAATTCTCCGGGCGGCTCGGTGAGCGCTGGGCTTGCGATCTACGATACCATGCAATTTATCAAGCCAGACGTAAGTACGATTTGTGTGGGGCTAGCGGCTTCGATGGGTGCGGTCCTGTTGGCGGGTGGTGCGGCTGGTAAGCGATATTCCCTGCCTAATTCAAAGATCATGATTCACCAGCCTTCAGCGGGCTTCCAAGGTCAAGCTTCGGATATCGATATTCATGCGCGCGATGTCATGGAGACTCGTGAGCGCCTAAATCGCATCCTGGCTAAACATTGCGGTCAGAGCGCCGATCAGATCAAAAAAGACAGTGATAGAGACAATTTCATGAGCGCTGAAATGGCTCGTACCTATGGGCTGATCGACTCCATGCTAGAAAAACGCGGTGAATTGCCGGTGAAGGAGCCGGTGAGTGCGGAAGCGGCCTCCAAAGAGGTGGCAAGGCTAGAGCAGTCAAAACCTGAACTTAAGGTTGAACCGAAACCTGAGCCGAAGTTGGGCCCTAAAGCGACTTAAAGGTGTTGTAACTCGCCTAGAACGTCCATTTGGCGGAACCCGGTCACAAGCTGTTAGTTCGTAACTTTGCGTAGCGGGCATGGGGTGCTATATAGTCAGTATCAGAACTGCGCTTAAGGTCCAGACTTAACAGGCGCGGTTAACTTGAGGAAAGCATGAGCGAAGAATCCCGTGGCAAGCAAGATGATGGCAAACTTTTATACTGCTCTTTCTGTGGAAAGAGTCAGCATGAGGTGCGTAAACTAATCGCCGGTCCCTCGGTATTTGTCTGTGACGAATGCGTTGAGCTGTGCAATGATATCATCCGTGAGGAGCTTGAGGAGCGTGCGGAGCGCACTCGCGACAAGCTACCTAAACCGCAGGAAATTAAAAAAGTTTTGGACGAATATGTCATCGGTCAAGAGCGCGCAAAACGCGTATTGTCGGTGGCCGTTTACAATCATTATAAGCGCCTACAAACGCGCACTGCCGATGGCGTACGTTCGCGCGATGAAGTGGAACTTGCCAAGAGCAATATTCTGCTGATAGGTCCCACTGGCTCCGGTAAGACTTTATTGGCTGAGACCTTGGCGCGCTTGCTCAACGTACCCTTTACCATTGCCGATGCCACCACGTTGACTGAGGCCGGTTATGTGGGTGAGGACGTTGAGAACATTATTCAAAAATTATTGCAGAAATGCGATTACGATGTGGAGAAGGCACAAACCGGTATCGTCTACATTGACGAAATCGATAAAATTTCGCGCAAGTCCGATAATCCATCGATAACTCGGGATGTCTCGGGGGAAGGCGTGCAACAGGCCTTACTCAAGTTGATCGAGGGTACGATTGCCTCGGTACCACCGCAGGGTGGACGTAAGCACCCGCAGCAAGAGTTTTTGCAAGTGGATACCACTAACATTTTATTTATTTGCGGCGGCGCTTTTGCGGGTCTTGAAAAGATCATCATGAACCGTACGCATAAGAGTGGGATCGGGTTTGTGGCTGAGGTGCGCGAAGCCAATGCGCGACCGCATGGCAATGATGTGTTCCACGACACCGAGCCTGAAGACTTAATTAAGTATGGCTTGATCCCTGAGTTTGTCGGACGGTTGCCGGTGGTCGCCACGCTTGAAGAGCTGGACGAAGAGGCCTTAATTTCTATTTTGATGAAGCCGAAAAATGCCTTAACCAAGCAGTATCGTAAGCTGTTTGACATGGAGGGTGTGGAACTGGATTTGCGTGAGGATGCCTTACGGTCGGTCGCGAAAAAAGCAATGCAACGTAAAACCGGAGCGCGTGGTTTGCGAACAATTCTTGAGAATGTATTGCTTGACACCATGTATGACCTGCCGTCGTTGCGCAATGTGCAAAAAGTAGTGGTCGATGAACAGGTGATCGAGGGCCATGAGAAGCCTTACATAGTGCATCGTACTGAGGAGACTCGCTTGACGTCGGTAGAAGAGCGGCGTCCTACGGGTTCTGACCCTCTCTAGCGCGCAGGGATGGCGGTGGCTTGAAACCTGTGGGTAATGGCCGCATGTATTGCTTAAGGGCTGCAATTTTTCTGCATTGTCCACATTAAGGGCTAACCGTGAGCGACGAAATAAAAAGCGATAAACCTGGAGTTGTAGGATTAGCGACCCCAGAAGTGGCGACCCCAGAAGTAGCGGCGCCCACAGCGACCGCAGACTCTGAAGCAATCGCACTCGACGTGGCCGCTCCGGTAGTGGCCGCACCTGAAGTTAAGGGAATGCCGGTGCTACCCCTCCGGGATGTAGTGGTTTATCCGCATATGGTGATCCCGCTATTCGTAGGGCGCGATAAATCGATCGTAGCACTTGATTTAGCGATGAAAACCGACAAACGCATTTTGTTGGTGGCGCAAAAACAAGCCGATATTGACGATCCCAAGGCCGAAGATCTGTACCGAGTAGGTACGGTTGCGACTATCTTACAGCTTCTGAAGTTACCGGATGGTACGGTCAAGGTATTGGTCGAGGGCGTGGATCGCGCCACTATTGATCAATTGACGGAAGCAGCGTTTTTTTCGGCTGAGGTTACGACTCTGCCTGATATTGAGCGCTATGATGAGCGTGAAATGGATGTGCTGACGCGCTCGGTCGTCACTCAATTTGAACAGTACGTAAAGCTCAATAAAAAAGTACCACCCGAGATTTTGACCTCATTAGCGGGTATCGATCAGGCCGGCCGGCTTGCCGATACGGTGGCAGCGCATATGTCGCTGAAACTTTCCGAGAAGCAGAAAGTTTTGGAAATTCCCGATGTGCGTAAGCGTCTTGAGCACATGCTCGCCGTCATTGAAGGCGAGATGGATGTTCTGCAGATCGAAAAACGTATTCGCGGTCGTGTTAAGCAGCAAATGGAAAAGAGCCAGCGCGAGTACTATCTCAATGAGCAGATGAAGGCCATTCAGAAGGAGCTCGGGGAACTCGATGAAGCCCCTAATGAGCTGGGTGAGATTGAGAAGCGCATTAAAGCTGCCGGCATGCCGAAAGAGGCGCGTGATAAGGCCAATTCCGAATTCGCGAAACTTAAAATGATGTCACCCATGGCGGCCGAAGCGACTGTGGTGCGAAATTACATCGATTGGCTGGTTAAAGCACCGTGGAAGCGACGCAGTAAAGTTCACCTCGATATTGGGGCTGCCGAAAAAACGCTCGAAGAGGATCATTACGGTCTGGATAAGGTCAAAGAGCGTATCGTCGAATATCTTGCGGTACAAAAGCGCGTTAAGAATTTACGCGGTCCCATTTTGTGCTTGGTCGGCCCTCCCGGTGTGGGTAAAACTTCTTTAGGCCAGAGTATGGCACGCGCCACGCATCGAAAATTCGTGCGGATGTCTTTGGGCGGAGTGCGTGATGAGGCGGAAATTCGCGGGCATCGCCGCACTTATATCGGTTCTATGCCAGGCAAAATTATACAAAATCTTGCTAAATGTGGCGTACGAAATCCGCTGTTTTTGCTGGATGAAATCGACAAAATGTCGACCGATTTTCGAGGTGATCCATCGTCAGCGTTACTTGAAGTGTTAGACCCCGAGCAGAACGGGACCTTTAATGATCATTATTTGGAAGTTGATTTTGATCTCTCCGAAGTAATGTTCGTGTGCACGGCAAATAGCTTGAATATTCCTGCGCCATTACTTGATCGTATGGAAGTAATTCGTCTTCCCGGTTATACAGAAGATGAAAAAAGTCATATTGCGCGGCGCTATTTATTGCCGAAGCAAATTAAGCAAAATGGCTTGAAGTCGGACGAAATTACGGTTTCGGACGCCGCAATCAAGGACATTATTCGCTATTACACGCGTGAGGCTGGGGTGCGGAATTTGGAGCGCGAGCTCTCTAAAATCGGTCGCAAGTCGGTAAAGCATTTGTTGTTGACGCCGGCTGAGAAGAGCGTAGCAGTGAATTCGGATAATCTTGCTCAGTATTTAGGCGTACGTCGTTTTCGCTATGGTAAGGCTGAAGAAAGCAACCGCGTGGGTCAGGTGACTGGTCTTGCGTGGACTGAGGTGGGCGGTGAATTATTGAGTATTGAAGCGGCGGTGCTTGCCGGCAAGGGCAAACTCACCCATACCGGTCAGCTCGGCGAAGTGATGCAAGAGTCGATACAGGCCGCGATGACAGTGGTGCGCAGTCGTTCGGCGTTTCTAGGTCTGGACTCCGACTTTTATCAAAAAGTGGACGTTCACATTCACGTCCCGGAAGGGGCGACGCCGAAGGATGGTCCCAGTGCGGGTATCGGTATGTGTACGGCTTTGATCTCGGCTCTGACCAAGATTCCGGTGCGTTCCGATGTCGCCATGACTGGAGAAATCACTCTCAGGGGTGAGGTATTGCCCATCGGTGGTTTGAAAGAGAAATTACTGGCAGCGCATCGTGGCGGTATCAGTATGGTCTTGATCCCGGATGAGAACACCAAGGATTTGGTTGAAATCCCGGATAACATTAAGGAAAAACTAGATATTCGTCCGGTGAAATGGATTGATGAGGTGTTGCAATTGGCCTTGACCCATATGCCGACCGCGTTGGCTGTACCCGAAGCGCCCATACCAGTCCCGCTCGCGGGCGAGAAGCGTAGACGTCGCGCGCCGCGCGCCAAACCGCAGGCCAGAGCACACTGAGGCCTCGAATAACTGAGGCCCCGAATGATTGAGGCCTATAGTGATCTAAGGCGCAGGCAATAGGCACTAGCTAAGTGCGGCCCGCTCGCGTAGACTTCTGCGCCTCTTCCAGGGGGTGCTTAGCTCAGCTGGTAGAGCGTCGCCTTTACACGGCGAATGTCGGGGGTTCGATCCCCTCAGCACCCACCAACATGCGGAGTGGTAGTTCAGCTGGTTAGAATACCGGCCTGTCACGCCGGGGGTCGCGGGTTCGAGTCCCGTCCACTCCGCCATTTCCTGATTGAAGAGGCAAGCGCGAGCCGTAGAGGCCGCGCCGCGGGCAAAAAGGGATATCAGAGAAGGTTAATGCTACAAACAATTCACGATAAGATAAAAGGGTGGGTGGCGTATGTGGTGCTCGGGGCCATTGCGCTGGTGTTCGTGCTCTGGGGCATCAATTGGACTTTGGGCGCGCCGACTTACGCGGCGAGGGTCAATGGACAAGAAGTCTCCATCAACGAAGTTCGCCAGGCGTACCAGCAACAACTCGCACAATTTCAGCGCGCGACCAATGGTGGTATCGATGATGCCCAGCGCAATCTAATAAAAAAACGCGTATTGGATGACTACGTCAATAACGAGGCGTTGGTAACTCGTATTGACAGCTTGGGCTATCGGGTCAGCGATGCAGAATTATTGAAGTCCATGGCTCAAATTCCCGCCTTCCAAGTAGCGGGCAAGTTTGATGAAGCGCATGCGGTGGCGGTCCTCAAGGCGCAAGGTCGTTCGATAGCAGAAATCGAAATGCTGTTGCGGCGCCAAGGACAGCTACAGCAATTGCAAAACGCTCTCGGCGCATCTAGTTTCGCGACCAAAAGCGAAGTTGCACGCTTCAATACCCTGACCAAGCAGCAGCGTGAGCTTGCCTGGGTGACGGTACCTGCGACCCATTTTGCCGGTGAGGCGAGTCCGGATGAGGCTGCGCTTAAAACTTACTACGATTCGCACAAAGCTGAATATTTCACGCCCGAGAGCGTGAATTTGCACTTTGTGGAGATTAGTCTTGCGGACTTGAGTGCGAAGGTGAACGTGAGTGACGCGCAATTACAGAGTTATTTCGCGGAGCAAAAAACAAAGACACCAGAACGTTTTGCACAGGCTGAGCAGAGGCGTGTGCGGCATATTTTGTTTCAAGTGGGCGATCCTAAAGAAGAGGCGACCGTTAAAGTTCGCGCCGCAGACATTTTAAAGCGGGTCAAAGCGGGCGAAGATTTTTCTAAGTTAGCTAAAGAATTTTCTCAGGACACCGGCTCGGCGCAACAAGGCGGTGACTTGGGCTGGTCCGAGCGTAAGGTTTGGGTGGTGCCGTTCGCGGACGCAGCGTACAAAATGCAAGTCGGTGATACGAGCGAGTTGGTAAAGACCCAGTTTGGTTATCATATTTTGAAACTAGATGGCATTCAACCCGCGACTATTAAAACTTTTGACCAAAGTCGCGCGGATTTAGAGGCGGAATATCGGCGTAATGAAGGTGAGCGATTATTTAATAGCGCTCAGGACCAGCTCGCTGACGCTGCGTTGCAAAACACTACAGATCTAGAGGTAGTAGCGCGCAAAGCAGGATTAGTGGTGCAGCAGATCCCGGATTTTAGTCGTCTCGACGGCGGCGGTGCTTTGGGTAAGTCACCCAAAGTTCTGGAAGCAGCATTTAGTGCGGATGTGCTGGGTGGGCATCTAAGTCCTATGGTTGAAGTGAGCAAGGGGCGCGGTGTAGTTCTGCAGGCGACCGAGCATAAAATGCCGCAGCAAAAAACCCTGGACGCGGTGCGAGGCGCATTATTAGCGGCTTGGAAAAAACAGCGCGGCGAGATTTTGGCCAAGGCGGCTGCCGATGAAGCGGTAAAACATTTAGAGGCGGGTGAGGCGTGGGAGGGGGTGGCTGCGCGTATTAAGGCGTATGGTGGAGCGGTGCAAGCTGCACATTTTGTGGGCCGCTCGGATCAGGCTCCTGCGGAAATATTGACTCCCGCGTTTGCGACATTGGCATCCAAGTTTACGGCGAAGCCGATTTACCAGAGTGTTGGGTTGGCCAATGGCGATGCAGGTGTTTTTGCGTTAAGCGCAGTTCGAGAAGATCCGGCTGCCGCTGTGCCTCTGGTGCAAGGAGAGGCGTCGCATCAGTATGCGAGTCAGATTGCGTCGGCCGAAGCGCAGAGCTATGAAGCAGCGGCGCGTGCGGATGCCAAAGTGGTGATCAACCCGCAAGCCATTGATTAGTTGGCTGGATATTTACACCAATTTTCTGATTGGTACCTCTCGGTCCTCGGCGCGGGTGGTTATGGGCTAATCGCGGCGCTGATGGCGCTTGAAAGTACGCTGGTGCCGCTACCGAGTGAGCTTATCGTGCCGCCGGCGGCCTACATGGCGCAAGTCGGGGGGCAGTTTTCATTGGCAGGGGTGGTGGTTGCCGGAACGCTGGGGTCTTGGCTCGGTGCCTCACTGATGTATTTTGCGGCGCGTGCTCTGGGGCGTCCCTTAGCAATGCGTTTTGGACCGTTAGTGGGCGTTGCTACCCATAAACTTGAACTTGCTGAGCGTTGGGCCACTCGATACGGGTGGGCGGGCGTTTTCTTCTCGCGGCTGTTGCCCGTAATTCGTCACTTAATTGGAATCCCAGCAGGCATTGTCCGCATGGACTTTCGTTGGTATGCACTTGCCACTTTAGGTGGCTCATTTCTCTGGTGTTCGGTGCTGGCCTGGCTCGGGGCGAGTTTGGGACGTCACCCCGAGCTCCTGGCAGGATCCTTGCATCGATTTATGTGGCTTGTAATGGCCTGCGCCGCAATACTCGCGGCACTCTATTACTGGGTCGTTAAACGAGCGTAGTAGCCCTCAGCGGCCCTAGGTGGTCGCTCCTGGCTTAGTAGTAGTAGCGGGGACTGCTGGCGCTGCGTTCGGTATAGAGGTGCCGGGAAATTTGCTAAAAATAGCCGCTGTCGCGGCATTAATTTTGGCCGCGGCATCGGGCCCCGTCAATTCACTGATGTTCTGACTGACGGCTCCGTGCCAAATAGGTGCACGTGACTTCGCATCAAATAGATCAACGGCAATGCGCGTTTCATTGCGCACGAAAGGGCCGTCATAACCAAAACCACCGAAGCCGCCAAAACCGCGATGACCGTAGCCGAAGCCCGAGCCTAGACCAAAACCGCCATAGAACTGATCCATGACTTGTCGGGTACCCATGGCGTAACCCACCATGCATTGGGCCTCTGAATGATCCGCCGCGTGCTGCATTCCTTTGGCGGTAAGGTTGGCTTCAACCGCTTGGCGCAGACGCTCCGCATTCATCGGGTTGCCGAAAGCCGCCGGTTGATCCACATGAGGTGAGTGCTCCTGTAAAAAAGCAAAGGTATGACAGGTGTTACCCGTCATATTAGGGTTGAAATCACTGGTCACTGGAACAGAGGCGCATCCACACAGCCATGCGAGGGCGCTGCCTAGCAGCACACCACGACCTACCACGGAATTTAACATAACCTTCTCCAAATTTTTAGCAACCTTTAACCCTTACCAATTGGACCCTTAAATGGCCATAAAGTTTCAGCTGAGTTCTTCGCTGGGAAAGCTCATACCGACGGAACTGTAGCCCCCATCCACGTAGAGGATTTCGCCGGTTATTCCGGCGGCCAGATCCGAGCAGAGGAAGGCGGAGGCATTGCCGACATCTTCGATCGTGACATTACGTTTGAGCGGCGCGGCGGCTGCGACATGCCCCAACATTTTGCGCAGCCCCGGAATACCTGCGGCTGACAGAGTCTTGATGGGACCGGCAGAAATGGCGTTAACGCGCACGTCGGGGCCTAAATCAGCCGCTAAAAAGCGTACGTTGGCCTCTAAGCTGGCCTTAGCCAGACCCATCACATTGTAGTTTGGGATGGAACGTACGGCGCCCAAGTAGCTTAAGCTTACAATCGCGCCGCGATTTTTCATAAATGGGCGTGCCTCGCGGCTCAATGCGGTGAGACTGTAGCTTGAGATATCGTGGGCTTGGCGAAAGCCCTCACGGGTAGTGGCATCGATGAAAGTACCGGTCAGCGCTTCGCGCGGTGCGAACGCAACAGCGTGTACCAATATATCGAAAGCCGGCCAATGTGCTTTAAGAGTGGCAAAGCCGCGAGCAATTTGCGCATCTTCGGCCACATCCATGGGAAAGGTAATACTGGAGCCAAGTTCTTTGGCGAGCGGTATCACTCGATCAGCCATGCGTTCAATGTGTGAGAAAGCGAGTTCGGCGCCTTCGCGGTGCATGGCTTGTGCGATACCCCACGCGATGGAACGATCCGTGGCAAGACCGACAATCAACGCGCGTTTACCTGTTAAAAAACCCATGCTTATCGGCCTTTAGTTGCGATTCGATTGTGAATAGATTACCAGGCGTTGGCCACTTCTGATTTTATGCCGCCGATTTAGACCATTCCAGCTATTAAGTTTCGCGACCGATACGTGGAATTTAGCCGCGATAGCTGCGGCGGTGTCGCCATGATGCACGACATAGAGTACCCGGCCTGCGGCGGGTCGTTCGCTGGGGTAGCGCTTGGCGCTGGTTTGAATGATCAGTCGCTGCCCTCGTACCAGAGTGTCACCGAGATTTAACTGGTTAAGTCGCGCAAGGCTGCCGGCGGACATGCGATGGCGCCGTGCAATACTGCTCAAGGTTTCACCGGCGCGTACCTTATGGATGACCTGGTGCCGTGCACGTCCAGTGTCTGCAGGTGGCCGATCAACTCGCGACGCAGCCAGCAATACTTTCTCGGGTAACTGAACACTGACCTCAGGAATTTTGAGAGATTGGCCGGGTGTTAAACGTGCACTATTTAAATCATTGAGTTTGGAGATGACAGCGATCGAAGTGCTGTATTGCTTCGCGATCATTGGCAAGGTTTCGTGCCTGGCGACTGCGTGAATCAGATACGGCACGCGATCGGCAAGGGGGAGGGCTTTAAGCGCGATCTCGAATGCATCGGCGTGCTCGATAGGTATTAGCAATCGATGCGGACCTGCAGGATCGGTGGCCCAGCGATTGTAGCCGGCATTCAAGGCCGCCACATCATCGTAGGGTGTATTGCTCAGCTTAGCCGCGATTTTGAGATCGATTTGCGAATCGGTATCGATCACCGCAAAGTAGGGTTCATTGGGCATGGCGGGCAATTCAATCCCATAGCGTTCGGGTTCTGCCATTAGCCGCTTAAGCGCCAGTAACTTAGGCACGTAGGCGCGAGTTTCGGCCGGTAGGTTAAGGTGCCAAAAATCGGTGGGCTTGCCGCTCGCGCGATTGTGGTTTATGGCGCGTTGCACGCCGCCTTCACCCACGTTGTAAGCGGCGATGGCGAGTAACCAATCGCCTCCGAATTGATCATGTAGCGCTTGCAAGTAATCAAGGCCCGCGCGAGTGGACTCAATCACGTCGCGGCGTCCGTCATACCACCAGTTTTGTTTCAGCCCAAAACGTGCGCCCGTGCCTGGCATGAATTGCCACAAACCCGCTGCGCGAGCGCGCGAGTAGGCGAAAGGTTCATAAGCGCTTTCCACCAAAGGTAGGAGGGCGAATTCGAGTGGCATATTGCGCGCTTCGACTTCGGTGACGATGTGATATAGATAGCGCTGCGCCCGTGCAAAAGTACGGTCAAGATATTCGGGATTGTGCTGAAACCAGGAAAATTGCTGATCTATTGCAAATTCTTGAACCTCGTCTAAGGCAAAACCGGCGCGCAGTCGATCAAATAAATCATCATAGTCTTCGCCATTGTGATTTTGCCATTCTTTGGGCATTGTAACGGACGGTGCGGTGTCGTTGGTTGTATCGGTGTCCGCGGCGGGTGCGGTGGGCGTGCTGGTCGGTAGCGTCACCGGCTCGCGTGGGGGTTTGGGGATTTGCGTGGCGCAAGCATTCATCAGCAACAGACTCGCGCCTAACAGTGTTGTTCTTAAAATCAAAAAAATTCTCATGATTGAAATGTGTCCTTCCAGGCGCGCAGTACGGCGAAAACGTCAGCGGGTTCTCGTAGTGGGCGTCCAGCGCGTGCTTCGGCGGCGCTACGTACGGCGGGTTCGTGGCAGCGTAGAAACGGGTTGATGCTAGTTTCCAGCGCGACACTTGAGGGCAAGGTGGGTAAAGCTTGAGTACGCAATTGATTGACTTTTGCTGAATAATCTCTGGCAGCGCTATTGCTAGGTTCCACGGTCAAAGCGAATTTCAAATTCGCTGCAGTGTATTCATGACCGCAGTAAATGCGGGTATCGGGCGGCAAGAGACTCAGTCGATCCAGCGATGTGTGCATTTGGGTAGGAGTGCCTTCGAACATTCGGCCGCAGCCGGCACTGAATAATGTATCGCCGCAGAAAAGTGCGCCATGTCCGAGGAATGCGACGTGACTTAAGGTATGACCGGGCAGGTGAAGAATCTCAAAGTTTAGGCCCAAATTGCTCAGTTCGAGCCGTTCGCCGTCAGCGACTGCTCGCGTGATCTGCAAAATGCGTACATCCTTAGGGCCTATGACGGGTATTGGATGTTGCGCCAGTAATTCAGCCACGCCGCCAATGTGATCCGGATGATGATGTGTGAGTAGAATAGCGGCTAATTTCTTGCCGCTTGCCTTGAGGGCGGCTAGTACTGGCTCGGCCTCGCCCGGGTCAATCGCGACCACTTGGCCTGCATCCACAGGCGACTCGATGAGCCATATATAATTGTCGGCGAAGGCGCGCACCGGTGTGACGCCAAGGTGTTTGTTAAGTAATGACATTTTGCGGCGTATTTAACCTGTAACATTCGAACTTCGCTACTATTTTCATCGAGGCTCAGCTTGGATTTCGACTCTGCCAGGGCAAATGAATGGTTATACAGTCCGCTCGGCGCGCGCGTCTTGCGGGAAGAAGCTCTGTTGGCGCGTTCGGCGTTAGATGATGTGTTTGGCTTCGAGTTGTTGCAAGTGGGGGCATGGGGTGCATCGCAGGAATTGCTGAGCGCAGCTCGTACTCCTCACACGACGGTGGTGGCCGCTCAGTCAGGCGCCGGCGTGACTTTGTGCGCGTCACTCGATTTATTACCCATAGCCTCGGATACTATTGATGCCGTTTTGTTACCTCATACCCTTGAGTGGGTGGCAGACCCCTATGCCGTATTGCGTGAAGCAGAGCGCGTACTGTGTGCAGAAGGGTGTTTAATGATCTGTGGTTTTAATCCCGTAAGTGGCTGGGGCGCCCGCCAACTGTGTGCGCGTTATTTGCGTCGCCCAGCATTTCCACCGCAAATGCGCCGTATGCTGTCCGAGTGGAGATTGCGCGACTGGGTGGCCTTGCTCGGCTTCGAGGTGGATAGTGTGAAGGGCTATTTGGGTTATTTGCCCGTGAGCGGGACGGCGAGCGGCAAAACGCATCCGGTTTTTCTGTCGGGTGCTTATTGGTTGAAAGCGCGAAAGCGCGTGCCCACGTTGACACAAGTGCGTCCGCGAAGACGCGTAATATCCCGGGTGCTCGTGAGTGCTACGGAACCGACGTCCAAGGTGTCGCGATGACTGAGGCTGCGCCGCACGTTAAGCCTGTGCCTAAAGTGGATATGTATACGGATGGAGCCTGCCGCGGCAATCCGGGGCCCGGGGGTTGGGGCGCGCTGTTGATTGCGGCCGGGCAGCGTAAAGAGGTCTCGGGCGCCGAGGCGGCAACGACTAATAATCGGATGGAATTGATGGCAGCAATTGGCGGGTTGGGCGCTTTGAAGTGTCGTTGCGATGTACAACTTTATACAGACTCGAAATATGTGCTACAGGGTATTACCGAGTGGTTACCCAGTTGGAAAGCTCGAGGTTGGAAAACTGCCGCTAAGCAGCCCGTTAAAAACCAGGATCTGTGGGAACAATTAGAGGCGGCCGTTGCGCTACAAAATGTCCAATGGTGTTGGGTAAAGGGACATTCAGGCGACGCCGGTAACGAATTTGTCGATCAATTAGCGAATCTTGCGATTGATAGACTGTTAGATATGAAATTAGTGAATATGACATGAGACAAGTGGTGCTTGATACCGAAACCACCGGGCTTGAAGTCGAACAAAAACATCGAGTCATTGAGATTGGTTGCGTGGAGTTAGTGAATCGGCGCTTGACCGGGCGTACGTTTCATCAGTATTTAAATCCTCAGCGCGATATCGATGAAGGGGCGCAGCAGGTGCACGGGCTTACGCGCGAGCGCCTGGCTAAGGAGCCAAATTTTTCCGATATTTGTTCGGGTTTTCTAGAGTTCGTGCGTGATGCGGAATTGATTATTCACAATGCGCCATTCGATGTGGCGTTTCTGAACGCGGAATTACGACGAATCGGCGATGGTCTGCAAAAAATAAGTGACCTATGTGTTGTCTTGGATACGTTGAGTTTGGCTCGCCAAATGCATCCCGGGCAGCGCAATAGTTTGGACGCGTTGTGCAAGCGATACAGCGTCGATAATTCGCATCGCGAATATCATGGTGCTTTGCTAGATGCGCGTATCTTAGCCGAGGTCTATTTAGGTATGACCGGCGGGCAGGCCAAATTGGTTTTGGACACTGAAGCACAGACTGCACGCAAAATTTTTAACATAACCGCCTCGACACGTCCTGCCGTTCGGTTGCCGCTTGCGGTGGTAGTGGCGAGTGAAGCGGAGCTTGCGGCGCACGAATACTCTTTGCAGTTATTAGATAAGGCCTCCGGCGGTAAAACCGTGTGGCGGCGAGCATGAGGCGAGCATGAGGCGAGTATGAAGTTATTGGTTACCGGAGCGGCGGGGTTTATTGGTTTTCACACGGCTACCCATCTACTAGAATTAGGGGAGGAGGTTGTAGGGCTGGACAACCTTAATAGTTATTACGATCCAAGTTTAAAACTGGCGCGCTTGGATTTGCTTAAAAGTTATCCTAACTTTAGGTTTGTGAATATTGACTTGAGTGATCGCGAGGCGATGCACGCGCTGTTTGCGCGTGAAAAATTTCAACGAGTCATTCATTTAGGTGCGCAAGCCGGTGTGCGCTACTCCATTGAGAATCCCAATATATACATACAAAGTAACATCAATGGTTTCTTGCATGTAATCGAGGGTTGTCGGCACAACCAAGTAGAGCATTTGGTCTATGCGTCGACCAGTTCGGTCTATGGCGCGAATACACATATGCCGTTTAGCGAACAGCAGAATGTCGATCACCCGTTAACGTTGTATGCCGCGACTAAAAAGGCCAATGAGTTAATGGCACATAGTTATTCTTCGCTGTATCAATTGCCGACCACCGGGCTACGCTTTTTTACTGTGTATGGGCCCTGGGGGCGGCCGGACATGGCATTATTTTTGTTCACTAAAAATATTCTTGCGGGATTGCCTATCGATGTGTTTAATCACGGCGAGCACCAGCGTGATTTCACTTACGTGGGTGATATAGTGAAGGGGATCGTGGCTGCTACGGGGCATCTGGCGGTGGCCGACCCCACTTGGAATTCCGACGCGCCATCGCCTAGTACTAGCCGCGCGCCGTATCGGATTTATAATATTGGTAACCAAGTGCCGGTCAAATTGTTGCGCTACATTGAGGTGTTAGAAAAAGCCCTAGGAGTGAAGGCGCGTTTGAATTTATTGCCTCTACAAGCGGGCGATGTGCCGGATACCTGGGCGGATGTCGACGCGTTGGCTACGGTGGTGGGTTACCGGCCCTCTACGCCCGTAGAAGAAGGTGTGCGGCAATTTGTTGACTGGTATCGTCGTTACTACCATTCGCGCGGCGGCTGATGGGTCGGACCCGCAGCCCCAGATCAATCCCGAAAGGAATTTAATAATGTCGCCTACGCCTACGCCTCCGTCTACGCCCACGTCTTCGCTTTCGCCCGCGCCCTCGGCCGGCGGTGCCCTGTCGTCGCTGCATTCAACATTGCCGCAGTGGCGTGCCCTTGTCGAACACGCTCATGAAATCGAGACAATGCACTTGCGTGCTTTAGAAAGTGCTGATGCGCGTCGATGGCAGAATTTCCAGGTAGAGTCTGGCCCGTGGTTGTTCGACATGTCGCGCCAACGAATCGTTTCAAAGACTTTGTTGAAGTTGTTGGAGCTCGCACGCGTGGTCGGACTGGAGGCGCGGATTGCCGCAATGTTTCGCGGTGATCTTATCAACAACACGGAGCAGCGCGCCGTATTGCATACCGCGTTGCGTTCTAATTTCGCCGGTGGAATCGACGTTCAGGCTGAGGTGCATGCGTCGCGCCAGAAAATATCAAGCTTTGTCGGTGCGGTACGTGCAGGCCGAGTTTTAGGCTGTACGGGCGCGAAACTGACTCAAGTGGTCAATATCGGTATTGGCGGTTCGGACTTAGGACCGCTATTGGTTTGCGATGCATTGAAGGCGCAATGGAGTGGTGGACTCACGCCTCATTTTGTGTCCAATGTGGATCGTACGCAGTTGTATGATGTGATGCGTGCGTTAAATCCCGCTGAGACGTTGGTGGTGGTGTGTTCGAAGACTTTTACCACACAAGAGACGCAAGCCAATGCTAACGCGGCGCGCGCCTGGGTGGTCGGTGCTTTGGGGGAAGCGGCAGCAGCTAAGCATTTCGTTGCTGTATCGACCAATGCCGCGGCAATGGATGCCTTTGGTATTGCTACAGAAAATCGTTTTACGATGTGGGATTGGGTCGGCGGACGCTATTCGGTGTGGTCTGCGGTAGGGTTGGTGGCCGAGTTGGTACTAGGCAGTGAGCGCTTCGAAGAATTTTTAGGCGGGGCGAGTGCCATGGACAAACATTTTATCCATACGCCATTTGAGAAAAATTTACCGGTGCTCATGGGGTTGCTCAGTGTTTGGAACCGCACTTTTCTGAAGTTGCCGACATTGGCGGTGTTGCCCTATGACCAGCGACTGGCACGATTGCCCGCGTATCTACAACAATTACAAATGGAGAGTAATGGTAAGTCAGTCTCCCGTGAGGGAAAATCGGTCGATTTTGCGACCGCTCCGGTGGTATGGGGAGAGCCGGGCTCTAACGCGCAGCACTCGTTTTTTCAAATGCTGCATCAAGGGACACCTACGACGGCATTGGATTTTATAACGCCGCTACGCGGTTCTTGGGGTGATACGGAAGCGCAGGATCTAGCACTGCAAAACTGTTTTGCGCAGGCGCAAGCCTTTGCTTTTGGACACAACCTCGAGGAAGTTCGCCACGAGATGCAAAAAGCCGGTGTTGCCGCTGACCAGATTGCGCGTTTAGGCGCGCATCGGGTATACGAGGGGAACCGCCCTAGCTCGTTGTTGCTCTACCCGCAAACTACCGCGGCAACGTTAGGTGGGCTATTGGCCTTGTACGAACACAGTGTATTCGTGCAGGGGTCGGTGTGGGGGCTGAATTCGTTTGATCAGTTCGGTGTTGAATTGGGCAAAAAGCTCGCGACCGGTATTTCGATGCGCAACGATGGCGGCTCGCAGGACGGCGTTTCGCGCAAGGAGGGACTGTCGGGTCCGGGATCGGAGGGAATCGCCGCTTTGGTTCGTTACGTCGTGCGGCAGCGAATGATGTCCTAGTAAGGCGCTACTTAGTGAGGCGTTTTTTTTCGGTTTCGATCAAATTGTCCCAGCGCACGCTCCGCAGACTTTACTCGGTCGCCGCTGCCTAGTTTCTCGAGCAGTCGGATACGCTCGGCCAGATACGTGCGTGCTTCGACTTCGCGACCTTGTTCTGCGGTGACCACGGCCAGCTGATATACGAGATCTTGCTCGCGTTCGATATCATGGTTTGCACGTATCACAATTAAGGCGCGATGCAGGTAACGTTCGGCTTCTGCCAGCTTGCCAAGAGCGTAAAGGTTTTGTGCAGAGTTGATGAGGACAGTGCTTAGGTGATGATCATGTGTACCAAAATGCTGCTCAGCATCGGCTAGTAACGCTACATTGACTTCGTAGGCCTCGGCAAAACGATTGGCCTCGTGTAGCGCGAATCCCTGTTTCTCGCGGATGCCAAGGCGCTGGTTGGTATCAAAGCCAAAGGCGTTTTTAGCCAAGTCTGCCGCTATCGCATAGTGTTCGGCGGCGGTTTTATAGTCCTTAAGATCGCTCGATAAGGCCGCCAGAAAGTAATGATCTTTAGTTAGTTGAGTCTGATGGGTCTGATCGGTCTGATCGGCGTGATCGCCGTGATCGCCGTGATCTGATCGGCTTGCGGTAATCGCAAGTCCCTGTAACAGGTATTTTCGTGCTTTGGCGGGCTGGTTACATTTAGATTCAATCACCGCCATCAGAATCAATACTTGGCGTGTCTCGACAACTGCGTTTAGTGTTTTGGAATTTTCCAGCAGTTGCGCTAAGTCGGTGAGCATTTGCGAGGCGCTGCAGTGCGTGTTGGGATCCGCAACAGTCGCGTCAAGTGATGCTAATTGCTCGCGCAGTTGCGCTAGGTTTAAGCGGCGGGAGTGTTCTGAAAGAGAGGTGTCCATGCTGATCCGTGTGGTTGAGCGCGCCATGGATTATACGGCTCTTGCTCATCTAAACCGCGTGCCGCCAACGTAAATTACCGCACCGGCAAGCATACTTGCCAGGGTGAACCAGGTAAATGCGTAGACCAAGTGATTATTGGGAAGATTAATAACGGTAAGTCCCCCAACCGGTGCAACAGGTGCTCCGGTTGTGGCGCTGCCGGGAGCGCTGCTCGTTAACTGCCTAGCATCGGTAGCGGGCAGTGCTTCGGCTTCGGCATCAATAAAGTAGGGTGCAAAGCGAGAGAGTTTTTGCGTTTCG
The DNA here is from genome assembly GCA_025359565.1 of Gammaproteobacteria bacterium. Classification (GTDB taxonomy): domain Bacteria; phylum Pseudomonadota; class Gammaproteobacteria; order Steroidobacterales; family Steroidobacteraceae; genus Bog-1198. Next base: position 35,958 of record JANYFY010000009.1, read on the forward strand.
CCCATCGCCAGTACATCGCGCGAGTACCATTGATTGGTTGCTGGCCTGTTGGAGCGTAAGAAACCGCCCTTAGGTTCGCTCAATCGGAGCAATCCACGCACCTCGGCAATGCCTTTGATGTGCAGCACAGAGCGATACGGCACATAGCCGCGATTGATTAGCACGGTGTAGTTTTGCAGCGTGCGTAGCGGTGTCATTACCCAAAAACCTGGACCTAGACGGGTGACGGCACGGACAAAAATTTCGCGATCATTGAGATACTGCCCGGTTACGCGGATTAGTCGATAGGCGTCACGAGGCGTGATGTCGAGCCACTCGGCAGGTCCGGGAGCATCAGTAGCGGCTTCATGTAGACGCTGCGTAATTTGTCCAATAAGCTGCAACTTCCAGACCCGACGCTCCAGTTGCCAACAGCCTAAAAAAAAGGTCGCTAGACCCAAAGCGCTAAGCACAGCCATGAATGCATAATTCTGTGGCGTACGTCTCAAGGCATCTGACTCATATCCCCTGGCATCATGTTTGAGTTCAAATGGTAAATAATCCAGAGTGATCCGATCATCGCAATTACAACTAATATGACGGTAAAAAGTAACGCCATCATCGACCAACCATCCTCCGAACGAAAATCCATGTGTAAGAAATACACCATGTGCACCACGATTTGTATCACGGCCAAAGTGATAATCACGAGTGTAGTAGCGAGTTTATTACCGGTTACACCGCTTATGACGAGCCAAAAAGGTATAGCCGTCAGTACAACCGATAGCGTAAAGCCAATGAGGTAACCCCGTAAAGAGCCGTGGTTAGAGTTAGCATCATGCGCTACGTGATCATCATGCGCTGCGTGATCATTCATCGGAGCGTCCCTAGTAAGTAGACAAAAGTGAAGACGCATATCCAAATCACGTCAAGAAAATGCCAGAACATGCTCAAGCACGTTAGGCGCCGAACGTTAGCAAGGTTAAGGCCACCGCGACCTACTTGGATCATCAAAGTCATCATCCAAATCAAGCCGACTGTTACATGCAATCCATGCGTTGCGACCAGCGTGAAGAAAGCTGATAGGAAGGCGCTGCGTTGGGGGGTGGCGCCGTCCTGAATTAAATGCGCGAATTCATATAATTCAATGCCGACAAACGCAGCACCAAACAGCGCCGTGATAATTAGCCAAAATTGTGTCCTTGCGATGCGTTGCTGGTGGGTCGCCAGCATAGCGAAACCATAGGTGATTGAAGATAAAAGTAACATCGAGGTGTTGACGGCCACCAAGGGCAGTTCGAACACTTCTTTCGGAGTGGGGCCGCCAGCATAACTTGCGCCTAAGACGCCGAAGGTTGCAAATAGAGCCGCAAAAAGCAGGCAATCACTCATCAGATAGATCCAAAAACCTAACAGCGTACTGGCTCCGGGTGGATGTTCGTGCGCTTCGAGCTGAACAAACTCTATGGCTGAGGAGTCGGATCCCGAGAGATTGGTAGCAGGCATTTTGGTGTAGGTCATGCGGGGAACTGCGCTAACTCTTGTGTACGCGCATCCTCGGTATGTCCCACCACTTTAGCCTCGATTTGAAAATCCCGGTCATAATTAAAGGTGTGAAAAATCGCTCCAGCAATCACGATTGAAAAACTCAAACCAGCCAGCCACCAAATATGCCATACCACGGCAAAGCCGAACACGCCCGCAACGGCAGCAAGCAATAACCCGGCGGGGGTATTGCGCGGCATGTGGATGGCATTGAATCCTGTGGCGGGTCTACGAAATCCACGTTGTTTCATATCCCACCACGCATCTGTTTCGTGCACGACAGGCGTAAATGCAAAGTTGTAGGTGGGCGGAGGCGAAGCGGTGGACCATTCCAGCGTTCGGCCATCCCAAGGATCGCCGCTGTGATCTCGAAGTTCATTGCGCCTACGGATACTGACGAACACTTGAATGCCAAAAGATAGTATGCCAATTGCAATGCACGCGGCACCGATCGCCGCAATGACAAACCAAATTTGTAAGGAGGGATCATCAAATTGACGTAAGCGTCGCGTGACACCCATGAGTCCTAAGACGTAAAGCGGCATAAAAGCTAAGTAGAAACCGACAACCCAAAACCAAAATGACATTTTTCCCCAAAAGAAATCGAGCTTAAAACCGAAGGCTTTAGGGAACCAATAGCTAATTCCCGCAAAAGTACCAAACACAACGCCGCCGATAATGACATTGTGAAAGTGCGCCACCAAAAATAGACTGTTGTGGAGCACAAAATCAGCGGGCGGAACTGCGAGGAGTACGCCTGTCATACCGCCGATCACAAAAGTAATCATAAAAGCCAAAGTCCACATCATCGGCAATTCAAAGCGAATTCGGCCGCGGTAGAGGGTGAATAACCAATTAAAAATCTTCGCACCCGTGGGGATTGAGATGATCATGGTCGTGATACCAAAAAATGAGTTGACGCTGGCTCCTGAGCCCATCGTGAAAAAATGATGCAGCCAAACCAAGTAGGACAAGATGGTGATTACTACTGTGGCGTACACCATGGAGGTATAGCCAAAGATTTTTTTCCCCGAAAAGGTCGCGGTCACTTCGGAAAAAACGCCAAACAACGGCAGGATGAGAATGTAAACCTCCGGATGTCCCCAAATCCAAATGAGGTTGATGTACATCATGGCGTTGCCGCCCATATCATTGGTAAAGAAATGGGTCCCCGCATAGCGATCTAGGCTTAGCAGCGCAAGGACTACGGTCAGAATGGGAAACGCCGCGACAATCAGTACGTTGGTACAGAGTGCAGTCCAGACGAATATTGGCATTTTCATCATCGTCATGCCTGGAGCACGCAACTTAATAATCGTTACGATAAGGTTGACGCCTGACAGTAGCGTGCCGATGCCCGCAATTTGTAACGCCCATATGTAATAGTCGATGCCAACATCAGGGCTATAGTCAATTCCCGATAGCGGTGGGTAGGCGAGCCAACCCGCACCCGCAAACTCGCCGACGAATAGCGAAGTATTCATTAGCAGCGCACCGACAACCGTCATCCAAAAACTAAAGTTATTTAAAAACGGGAATGACACATCACGGGCGCCAATTTGCAGCGGCACCGCGAAATTCATTAGTCCGGTGACAAACGGCATCGCTACGAAAAAAATCATGATCACACCATGCGCCGTAAACACTTGGTCATAATGATGTGGCGGCAAGAATCCTTCAGATCCACCAAACGCCACAACTTGTTGCGCGCGCATAAGCATCGCATCCGTAAAACCGCGAAACAGCATTACGAAAGCCATCACGATGTACATGATGCCGATACGCTTATGGTCGATCGTGGTAAACCACTCTCGCCATAGATAGCCCCACAGTTGAAAATAAGTGAGTACGCTGATGAGTGTAATACCGCCGAGCGCAACGCCAGCAAAAGTTGCCACCAGAATTGGCTCGTGAATGGGAAAAACATCTAGCGATAGACGGCCAAGTAGCGCGCTCATGGGATACTCGTACGGCGGTGAAGAATTACAGGGTAAAGTTGTGGGTCGACAGTCGCAAATTCAAGGGGCGGCTGTTTGTCGCTCGGTAGTTTGAGCTTTTGGTAAGTTTCAAGTTGCAGTGCGCCGCCTCGCATTTTGACTCGCGCTACCCACCGGTCGAAGTCGGCATCCAGCATTGCTTTAAACACGAAACGCATGCCAGAGAAACCTGCGCCACTGAAGTTGCCCGAAAATCCTTGATAGTCTCCCGCTTTGTTAGCGACAGCGTGTAGTTGCGTCTCCATGCCGGGCATTGCGTAGATTTGACCGGCTAGTGCAGGAATAAATAGTGAGTTCATGACTGACGCAGAGGTTATTTTAAACTCTATGGGTCGATCCAACGGAGCGGCAATCGAATTCACCGTTGCGATGCCATATTGCGGATAAATAAACAGCCATTTCCAGTCGAGGGCCACTACCTCTACTTCGAGAGGTTTAATCTTGCGCGAGATTGGCAAACCGGCTTTGATACGATCTATAGGCCGATAGGGGTCCAGCATATGAGTACCGACCCAAGTCAGAGCACCCAAGGCAATGACAATCAGCAACGGCACAGCCCATATCAGCAATTCCAGATGAATGGAGTGGTCCCAGTTCGGCTCGTAGCGCGCCTGCTTGTTGGAATGACGATAGCGCCATGCAAACACAATAGTCATCACGATGACCGGAATAATTATGACAAGCATCAATGCCGTCGAGGAGACCAGTAAATCACGTTGTTGATTGGCGACATCACCCGATGGATTCAAGACCACGGTGTGGCATCCGCACAATAATGTCGGGATAAACCCAGTGCTTAAGATGAATCGCTTGCTCTGCACTATTAAAACCCTACAATACGTTGCATGACTGCATTTTACAGCAAGCGCCGTGAATTATCGCGCCACAAATATTCAATATTAGGGCCTGTGGTCACGAGGTGGATTAGATGAGTTCGCCTTCACTAGAGCCGATTAATGTGACTCACGAGGAGCCGACGCCGGGTGAGATAGCGGTTGGGGTCATCATTGGCCGAACGTCAGAATTTTTCGATTTTTTTGTTTACGCGATTGCTTCTGTCATGGTGTTCCCGAAGCTGGTATTTCCGTACCTCGACGCGTTGTCCGGTACCTTGATGTCGTTCGCTATCTTCGCCGTGGCTTTTTTGGCTCGTCCACTCGGCACCGTGATTTTTATTGCGATTGACCGTACTTATGGGCGCAGCGTCAAGCTCATGATTACCTTGCTATTGCTCGGAATTTCCACGGTTGCGGTTGCGTTCCTGCCCGGGTATGCGGATATTGGAGCCGGATCCGCCGTTTTGCTGATTATTTGTCGTATTGGCCAAGGCTTGGCGATGGGCGGTGAATGGGACGGACTTGCGTCGCTGTTGGCGATCAATGCTCCAAAGAATCGCCGAGGATGGTATGCCATGATTCCGCAACTGGGGGCGCCCCTAGGTTTGGTGGTTGCGAGCGCCTTGTTTGCGTACTTCGTATCGACGCTACCAGCCGCAGATTTTATTGACTGGGGATGGCGATATCCGTTCTATGTCGCGTTTGCAATCAATGTGGTCGCATTGTTTGCGCGGCTTCGTTTGGTTGAGACGCCGGAATTTGCGCAGCAATTTGAATCGCTCGCGTTACATCCTTCGCGGGTGCGAGATACGCTGCGCGCCGAAGGCCGTCATATAGTGATTGGCGCCTTCGCACCGCTTGCGAGCTTCGCGTTGTTCCACACCGTGACCGTGTTCCCGTTGTCCTGGGTACTTCTGTACACGCATCAGACTCCGGCACGATTCTTAGTAATTGAGATGCTGGGCGCGGTCGTGGGCGTCGTGGCGATTGTCGTTTCCGGAATTGTTGCAGATCGGGTGGGCCGGCGTACATTACTAGGCGTTACCGCAGGTGCGATTGCCGCCTTTAGCGGTTTCGCGCCGCAACTGCTGAGTGGCGGTGAAGCCGGTGAAATCATTTTCATGTTGCTTGGTTTTGTATTGCTGGGACTCTCCTTTGGGCAGTCCTCAGGCACCGTTGCGTTCGGATTTCCAATTGCCCATCGTTATACAGGCTCGGCATTGACCGCGGATTTCGCGTGGTTATTTGGTGCAGGCTTCGCGCCTTTTGTAGCGTTAACTTTAGCCAGTCGTTTTGGTCTGATGGCCGCTGGCGCTTACCTTCTGTCGGGCGCACTTTGTACTTTGGTGGCATTAGCCTTGAGTCCTGCGCGAGAGGCGCAATGAGTTCGCGGGTAGTTGTCTCTAATGAGATCTGGCATCCCCTCTATTAGCCGCGCGAGGATTATTCGCATCCTGGCGGTCAGCTCCTTGCTTTGGTGTTTTGGGGTTGTCGTGCTGGGCGCGTATGTTCGTTTGAGCGGTTCAGGTTTAGGGTGTCCCGATTGGCCCGGTTGTTATGGTCATTGGGTCGTGACTGCTTCAAATACGGTAGAGGTCGGAAAAGCGTGGCGTGAAATGCTACATCGCTATGCGGCGGGCATGCTGGGTCTTATGATTTTGTCGCTAGCATTGGTGCGAGTAGTTTGGCGTCAGCAGCTGCTGCCCTTAGGCCAAGTGATTGGCCTAGTAACGATTGTGATCATCCAAGGCCTGCTCGGCAGGTTGACCGTCACTTGGCAACTCAAGCCGCTCGTGGTGACATTGCATCTTCTGTTGGGTTGCACAACTTTATCGTTGCTGTTGTGGTTAGTGTTGGGCCTTTTTATGGGCCAGGCAAAAATATTTCCCAAAGATGGACGTGCTTACCTTAAATTTTCGCGTGCGCGGCTTGTGGCAGGTGCGGGGTTGCTCGCAGTGGGATGTCAAATTGCACTGGGGGGGTGGACTAGCACCAATTATGCCGCGACGGCCTGTCCAGATTTTCCGACCTGCCAGAATCAGTGGTGGCCGGAGAGTGATTTTCACGCAGGCTTCGCGCTCGCAACACGCGGCGCGTCGACAGTAGGGGACTCTAGGCCAACTAATTATGAGGGGGGTGTGCTCGCGACTCCCGCGCGCACGGCTATTCATCTGACGCATCGATTAAGCGCGATTGTGATGACCTTGGTTTTGCTGGCCGCGTCGATTTTAAGTCTGCAACTGCGGGAATTTAAATCTCGCGCGGCGGTTTTGGTGTTAGTAGCGCTGAAATTACAGCTGATTGTTGGCATATCGATGGTGCTGGCCGGATTCCCCTTATGGCTGGCGACACTGCACAATGCGGCAGCCGCATTATTGTTGATGGCGACAGTGGCACTCAATTTCGCGCTCCGCTCGCCGCGATCTGTGCTGGCCACGCGATGATTGCCGCTAACTCCTGGTCATCGGTGGCAACGTGGCGCGATTATTTTGAATTGACTAAACCGCGTGTGGTTGCGCTCATTGTTTTGACTTCAATAGTAGGCTCGCTGTTAGCCACGCCAGGGTTGCCGGATTTTTCAATACTCGTATTTGCCAATCTGGGAATTGCGCTGGCCGCCGCGAGCGCGGCCGCGATTAATCACGCGCTGGACCGAGGCATTGATGCGCATATGAGTCGCACCCGCTCGCGACCTTTGCCGACGGGGCGGTTGAGTGTCAATCAGGCGCTCGGGTTTGCGGTGATTTTGGCGGTCTTATCCATGCTGTTATTAGTGGGCAAAGTGAATCTACTTACCGCCTCATTGACATTCGCTTCGTTAATCGGCTACGCCGTGGTGTATACGCTCTGGTTGAAACGAGCCACGTCGCAAAATATTGTGATCGGCGGCGCGGCGGGTGCTGCACCTCCACTGTTAGGCTGGGCGGCGGTGACTGGGCACATTGCGGGGAATGCTTTAGTGCTATGCCTAATCATATTCATCTGGACTCCGCCGCATTTTTGGGCACTCGCGATCGCGCGACGCGACGACTATGCCAAGGTTGATATTCCCATGTTGCCCGTGACCCACGGCGTGCCTTACACGCAGCGAGCAGTGCTGTACTATACGGTGGCATTAATGCTAGCAAGCTCACTGCCGTACTTGCTTGGCATGAGTGGGTATTTTTATATGGCGGTGGCGAGCGTATTGGACGCGCGATTTTTGTGGCATGCAATACAGTTGCAGCGCTCGGCGAGCGATGCCGTTGCAATGCGGATGTTTCATTATTCGGTGACCTATCTGCTGTGGCTGTTCGTGGCGCTGCTGGTGGATCACTATCTACCGATGCATTAAGGTAAGCTTAATGTGCGAAAATCTGGGGGTGTTATGCAGCGATACAATCGAATTGTTTTTGGGTTGATGGTTATGACAGGGGTTGTCTTTTCAACTGTGCCAATGCGGCCCGCGGTCGCAGACACTGTGGTCGTGACTGCCGATCGCATGCTTGATGTAGTGACGGGAAGGGTGGTGCAAAAACCGCAGATCGTAATTACCGATGGTCGGATTGTCGCGGTGCAATCGTCCGGCGCGTCTCTCCCGGAAGGTGCGGGCAGGGTTGAATTACCCGGAATTACTTTGTTGCCAGGCTTCATTGATATGCATGTGCACCTGACGGCTGACCCTAGGTACAGTGGTTATCGTGCACTTGAATTCACTGACAATTTCTGGACCGTGGTCGGGGTCGCGAATGCGCGGCGCACGCTGGAAGCGGGCTTTACCACTGTGCGCAATGTGGGCTCTGAAAATTACGATGACGTGGCCATTAAACAAGGTATCGAAGCGGGGTTCGTCCCGGGGCCGCGTATTGTACCTGCGACTTATGCGATCGGTGCGACCGGGGGTCATTGCGATTCGACCGAATTCCCGCCCTCTTTTACGCTGCCAGCGCCGGCGGTTGCAGATGGTGCAGAGGCGATTCGGGCCACTGTACGGAAGCTGCGCAAGTATGGTGCTGAGGTTATCAAATTCTGCGGTACGGGCGGCGTGTTGTCTAAAACTGATAGCGTGGGGGCGCAGCAATATAGCTTGGCGGAGATGACGGCATTGGTCGATGAGGCGCATGCGCTGGGATTGCGGGTGGCGGTGCATGCGCATGGGACGGCTGGCATCAAAGACGCGATTCGTGCGGGTGTGGACACGGTAGAACATGTCAGTCTTGCGGATAAGGAGGCCTTCGCGCTGGCGAAGCAGCATGGAACGTATTTCTCGATGGATATTTACAATGATGATTACATTCTCGCGGAAGGGGCGAGAAACGGTGTGTTTGCCGAGTCGTTGGCCAAAGAGCGGCAAATTGGACGTCAGCAGCGTGAAACTTTCAGGGCGGCGAACGCTGCGGGGGTGAAAATGGTTTTTGGTACGGATGGCGGCGTTTATCCGAATGGCGATAATGCCAAGCAGTTCGTCACTATGGTGCAGTGGGGCATGACGCCCCTGCAAGCCATTCGGGCGGCAACCGTGACGGCCGCTGAAGCGCTGGGTCGTGCGCAGGATGTGGGTGAGATCGCCGTGGGTCGTTATGGGGATCTGGTTGGAGTTGAGGGCGACCCTCTGGTGGATGTTGCGCAGCTGCAGCGGGTTACATTTGTCATGAAGGGTGGGATCGTGGTTAAGAAGGATACCGTTCCGCGTTAATCCGGTGTAGAGTGAAAATTGGTTAAAAAGGGGTAGTTTGGATGCGAACGTTTTTTAGAAAAAATGCTGTTGCGACGCTATTGACAGGTGTGGCCGTACTATTTTTGGGGACTGCGCTGGCTGAAGAAAATTACCTACCGGGCGCGATCATCGCGAATGGCAAGAAAATTTATATGGAAGGCAAGGGTGACTCGGTGCCCGCTTGCATGACTTGTCATGGCGCGAATGGTTGGGGTATGGAAGCGCTGGCGGCTCCGCGCTTGGCGGGTATTGGGTTTCCCTATGTGGTTAAGCAGCTTTCGGACCTTGCGGGAGGCAAGCGAGTCCCGAGCGGAGCGGGGGCGGTCATGCTGGTCTATGCGGGCGCTTTGAGCGAGCAAGAGCGTCGTGACGTGGCGGGCTATGTCAATACGTTGACGGGACCTGCGGAGTTGTCTGATCTTAAGGAGCTCAAGGACAGCGGTACGGTGATTGGTGAACGATATCTGGGGCAGGCCATTGTTAAGTACGGTGTGCTCGGCAAAGTGTCGGCGTGTAGTTCGTGTCATGGGTTCAATGGTCGGGGTGCGGCACCTTTGTTTCCGGTTATTGGCCAGCAAAAATACACCTACTTAGTCAATCAGTTAAATAATTGGCGTGATGAAAGCCGTAATAATGATCCTTACGCCATGATGCGCAAAATGGCTAAAAATCTTACCGATGCGGACATCGTCAATCTTGCAACATATCTTTCCTCTGCACCTACCACGACCGGTGGAAATTCCGTCGTTCCTACGACTACGCAGTGAATGAAAAAAGCGGGACTGAAGCGCGGGGAAAAAGTCTTATTTGGCGTTGCGATTTCGTTCGTACTATTCGCATTCGTAGCCTTTGTAGGGATGGAGAACTATCGTATCCATTCCGGTAAAAAAATGTACGCGGCGACCTCGCATTATGACTTCTCACCGGAAGGCTTAAGCGGATCAAGCCGGTTTCGTGACTTAGGATGTAGCAACTGCCATCGCGCAGTTCGAAATGGCACGAACAATGGGGTGAGTTTGGACGGTGTAGGATCTCGACGTTCGTTTGGTTATTTAGAGGCTTTTTTGCGCGATCCTGAAGCCACTTATCGGACGCATACCATGGAGCACGGAATTGCAAAAGGAGCTGACTATGTCGCGCGCTTACCCGAAAGGGATTTGCATTCGCTCGCTGTTTTTTTGTCTGAACTTAAAGCAGTACAAGGATCTCCCGATGCCCGTTTGCCGATGGAGGGACATTCCGGTTTTATCGACAAAATGACAGAAGCGTGGGCGCCTCCCGCTTGGAAGTCGCAGTATCACGATATACGGCAGGAACGCACGCCGCAACCAACGCCGCAACTAACGCCGGTGCCTTGAGGGTGTTCAATGAGTGATCCTAATTCAATTCACCCGGCTATCAACGACATTGAGTACACGCGCTACACGTTATTATTCGTGTATGCGTGCATCGTGTACGCGATTATTGGGTTCTCGTGGGGAGCCATTATGGGCGGCATTCCTGCCTTTAGAATGTACGTCGATACTGCGCCGCACGGTAAATTAATTTTATTGGCGCATGGGCATATCAACCTTTTAGGTTGGGTTGAAATGGCTATCTTTGGCGCGATATATTATTTCGTGCCGCGACTGGTAAATCGGCCAATCTATAGTTTGTCGCTGGTGAAAGTTCATTTTTGGATTCACAACGTGGGTTTGGTAGGCATGGTGGGGTTGTTTACACTGGCAGGTGTTGTAGGTGGTTACGATCCAGGCCAAGAAGTGGAACGCACGGTGTCGCATCTCATGGCGGGCGTCGGTTTGTTCGGCACCCTCGTGTTAATCGCCAATATTATTTGGGGCTATAACATTTTTAAGACCGGCGGTAAGGCTTAAAGTATGCCTACTTTGAGCGCACTCGCGGTGGGATTTGCGTTCGCGGCGCTACTGGGTGCTTGTGGTCAAGGGCCTGGCTCGTCGCATAATCTCTCGATGTCGTTGCAGCTGGGAGAGGCTGCTCCAAAGGTGCGTACCAAAACTCTGGCGGATGTGGGCGGCGATGTATCGCGTATTACTACCTATCGACAACCGGACGAGCGCATGTATCAATATTCTGTCGATCGAGCCCTAGCCAGTGGTAAGCCAATATTGTTGGAGTTTGCGACCCCCGCTCATTGCACGCCCTGTGATCGTCAACTACAGATGATTAAATCACTCATGCAGAAATATCAGACACAGATGATTTTTTTGCACATGGATCAATACGATAACCCGGAGGCTTATAAAGCCTTCCGTGTGCCTGGAGATCCTTGGACGTTTGTGATTGATAAGCGTGGCGTTGTGCGTTTTCAGCAAGCGGGATCCATGCTTTACAATGAGCTTGAAGGCGCTATTCAGAGTGCCCTTTAAGGCGCAACTGCGCGCATTCTTTGTCGGCTCCCGAGGTGCTCTGTGGTTATTACCCTGGGCGATTTTGGTGTGGATGACTTTGCGCGCTGATCCCTTCGGGCTCACGGAGGAGGGGGCAAAAGCACTGTTATTGGCTTGGTCCATTGGCGATCAGGTGGCAAGTGGCGTGCTGACTCTGGGAGCTCCGGATACTCGTGCCATCCTATTTTTACCCTTAGGATTCATTTGGCCGGGTCAGGTGATCGCTGCAAAAATACTGACTTTATTTGTCATGGGCGCTGCCGCGCTGGCGTTGTATCGATGGTGCTGCCAGCGAGATGAAGCCGAGGCGGCATTGTTGGCGACGGGATTGTTATTGATCGCTCCGCTGACCGTTGAGGGTATCAATTCGCTCTCAGCTGGACCTTTTTTGTTGGCAGTTTGCGCCTTGGCTAGCTGGCTTGATCGGAAATTGACCAATGAGCGAGTCTCGGTGTTGGGCGGTTGGTTTTTTGCACAAATTATGGCGTGTGTAGTGGCGGTGAGCTTGCATCCTGCGGGGCTCGCCTACCCGGTGGTGTTGTTTTCGACTTGGTGGAAAAAAACGCCCGAAATGCGTAATCGCGAATATTTCTTGATTGCCATTCCCGTGACGGTGGTATTCGTTTTAGCCATGCGGCTAGGATGGTCGGGTATGCATTGGGGGCAAAATCCGGCCGCGAGCGTTGCCGCTATTTTTAACGGCCGTGTTGCACCGACGCGTTTAGACTGGTTTGTTGCACTGGCGTTGGGCCTTTTAACTTTGGCGGTTATCGTGCACGAGTACCTGCGTTTGTGGACCACTATGACGGGAGCGACCTTGCTTCTGTCGGTGTGCTTAGGAGTGGTGGCTGCGGATCGGACCTGGGCGTTGTTGATGTTTGCGCTACTGTTGTACGGGGGTTTGCCCTGGTTATTGCGCGCTCTGGCGCGGCTCGCGGGGCGCGGGATGTTGATAGAACGAGGTGGGTTGTGGTTGCTTTTTCTGCTGGCCTGCACTGCGTTTATGCAGGTAAATAAGATTGAGTATTACGCGGGCCAATTGCGGCGGCTTTCTGTGCAGGACCAGTTGATCAGCGATTTTGTGGAGGTTGTGAGTAATTTGAGGGTGACCGATACGAGCGGCGGCCATCCGATGGCGCCGATTCTAGTGGCCAGTAGTTGGCCAGCGCGTACCTCGATCGCGTGTAAATGCGATGGTCTACCCTTGCCGCCGGCGGCTAAAGATCCTGATAGTCAATTGGCTATGATGCGCGGTGTGTCCTATCTCATTTTAGGCGATGTCGCATTGAACGGTGCGTTGGCCAGTAATTTCGCGCAAGCAGGATCGAGGATTGAAGTGCTTTCGCGTCAACCCGGCGGTATAGTGTTGCGCTTTAAGGCCACGGGGACCGCGCTGTAGCCGGAATTTTGTAAACTTAAAGCAGGCACTTTGCTACGTTTTGTTGAGCGTGCTAACCTTATTTCGTGGCGTTGAATTTCCTCGGTGGGTCAAATGTCGATTGCAGGAGCATTTCATGAATGTTGGTTATATGTTAATCCCGGTAGTGCTTTTTACGTGTGGAATAATTCTGTCTACCGTACTCTTTAATATGGGTATCAAGCGGATTCAGGAATAAGCGTCCAGCACACCAATGCCGATGGTGGCTACCATCGGAGTCTGGTTAAGTTTTTAGCGGTTTCCGCATTGTCGCTGTTTATTGGCACCCTGCATGGCATGTTGCAGGTACTGCCACCCATTAGAGCCTGGCTTGATTCCATTGGCGGTGCATTTAGTGGCCCAGGCCATATGATTGATCCGCTGGCTCACGCGCACATGAATTTAGTGGGAGGCGTCGTGATGCTGGTGATGGGCGTCACGTATTATTTGTTGCCGATTTTGAGCGGTAAGCCAATTTATTCGCGGCGCTTGGTGGACCATTCGTTTTGGTGGATGACTGTGGGGGTCTATGGTTTCTACACCGTACAAATGGCGTTCGGGTTATGGGAAGGCTATTTGCTGTCTCGCGAGCCACTCGCCATTCACCTGATTCATTCTTGGTATGGTGGCTTAGTCGCCGTGGCGGGTACCATTATGGCGGTGGGTTCGATCGCTTATTTTACCAATGTGGCGCTTACGATGAGGCGAGCTTAAGCGGGAATTTGAGTATTCCTTGAGTGCCTTCAGTGTGAATCCAAACTTGTAGTATTGAATGCTTGGCATCCACTTTAGCGGCACGTCGATAGACTCCCACATGACCATCTTCGATCGCCTGTTTCCACGGGTCCTCATCCGCTGTGCGTAAATCCACTCGGCAATCCCAAGCCGGTAGCGTTTGATTCCGGTTCACTAGTACCAGAAGTTCTTCCATACCGGGAATGGGGCTATAGCTGCGCGATTCCACCCGGACTTGTAAATCCCGCCATTCTTGAGGAGGCGATTCTTGAATGCCGCCGCTGCACGCTACCAGCATTAGTGCAACAGGGACTAACGCTTTCATTGCGAGTCGTTGGGCTGGTTTTTTTCGGGGTCGGAATCTAATCGACCGGCACGAGTTGATCCGTACATGCGAACCATATGCCAGACAAAGGTGCCGGCTACGGCTATATAAACCAGCGCAACCAAAAAGCCCCAGTCTAGCCAGGGACGGTTATCCCCGGGTCTTAAGCCCCAGAAAGGAAAACTTAAACCCACACCCACCAGCAGTACCACCGCGATCACCGCGAAGAACCAGTACGGTACGGGTCGCTGCGATTCCGGTATCTTTTCGACTAGCTCCCAATCTTCAAGCCCGCGCTTGGATTTGCGGTCTTCATCGGATTCATAACCGAAATGGGTTGCATCGTGAGTACCCCAATGAGATTCGACGGATCCTAAGGTAGGCTCAGCACTGGGTTCTGGGTCGTTGTTCACAGGATTCATTGATTCACCGCTCCGCAAGATGCTGTACCGGAAAGCGTACGTGCCAGTCGGATGCCCACACTTCGACCGCAAAGGCGTGCACTCCATGAGTCAATTGGCCGGATAGTGATAAACGAATGGACTCATGTCCAACAGAAGGCATAAGGATTTGAGTGGAGTCTAAATGATACTCCGTTGGCTTAAGCCCTAACACGCGTACCTGGACCTCGCGAGGATGATAGCGTTTATTGGTTATTGCAATGCGATAGTCGCGATTGCCGGTCTGATGCTGAACTTCGGCTCGATATACCACCACGTGAAGGGGTTCCCACGTCAATAGGCCCCAACTAAACAAACTCGCGCCAAAAACCCCGAGTGCCAGCATCCATTTGCTGCGTGCCAACAACGAAGTCGCGTTATCACGGAATTTGGACCGCGCAGCCGATTTTTCGGATGTTTCGCCAAATTCAAAAGTTAGCAATCCGGGTTTTCCAGACTTGTGATGCATGCGATTGCACGCATCCACACATTCACCGCAATTAATGCAGCTGTCGTACACCGCAGTCTTGCGCGGGTCGATTTCAATGAAGCAAGAGCTTACGCAAAAACTGCACTTAGTGCAGGCCTCGGAGCGACTGGCATCGTAGCTCACGTGCAGGGTCTCGCGGGTGCGAAAGCTATGCTGCCAGACCCGGTAAATGCAGGCGAACCGGCACCAAAAATGACGAATAAAAGTCACGTCTAACAAAATAATGAGTACAAAAACACAATAAATATAATGAAGAGAACCTGCTAAGTGCGGATCATTTTGGAAGGTCACGAAGGACCATATGGTTGCGGGAGAATAAAAATAGAAAAGCGGCACGATGGCCACGATTAAGGATGCCCCAAGTAGTGAAAGCCCGAGTAATATCCAATTAATCGTCTTGTTCTTAGTCAATGCGACTACGGGTGCGCTACCGTCAAGCTCGACCTTGGCCCGGCGGCCGAGGAGCTTGCGCGTCATGAAATTAGCCCATTCGGACAGTATATTTTGGGGGCAGACCCACCCGCAAAATACTGTGCCGGCAATTGAGTAAAGCATCACTAGGCTGCTTGCGAGCATGACCCATAGGCCAATAATCAAAAAGAAATCGGCGAACCATATTTGGCGGTCCAGCACTACGAGAGCGCCGGCACTCGGGTCAATGCGCATCAGGCCAGAGGCTGGGATCAGGATAGCAAGTGCGAATGATATGGCTTGCACCATCCGACGCCGCCGGTGGTAGCGTTTTGAGTTGGCGGAAGTTGGATTAGCGCTCGACGGAAAGCCGCTCGGAATTGGCGCACCTGGAGATAAGCTAAGGGTACCGATGGGGATTAAATCCTGGATAGATAGAGTCTTGCGGTATTGTGCCGCGAGCATTAGATTATAGCCTATTCATGTTGATGCTTAAAGGTTGACAGGGGCGCTTGCACGTCCTAATAATAGAGATGTCTGTATTTGCAGACGGGGTTCTGTCACGATTTAGTTTACGCCAACGAGGTTGATTCAAATGGAAGATCAAGCGAAACATTCGCGCCGCAAAGTGCTTAAAGTGGGTATGACGGCTCTTGCCGTGATTCCGATTGTTGGATTTTCCGGTCGAGCCTTTGCAAAGCAGAATACTGCAATTCGAGCTGCCCTAAAATTTCAAGGTCAGCCCAACGCCGACAAGCAATGCAGCAAATGCGTTAATTTTATTGTTAATAAAGACAAGCCAACCAATGACGAGACCATTAATCAGTGCAAACTCTATCCGGGAGACACTGAAATTCCGCCGCATGGGTATTGCTTGGGTTTTGTAAAGAAGCCAACGACCTAGTAGACGGTTCCTGGATTTCAGTACTTAATGTTCTGAAATTCAGGAAATTTAATAATAGCGGCGGGATGACCAAGGCGTGGTCGAGTGAAGTCGCTCAAGTTGTAATCGATCTTTTGCCTCTGGTTTAATCATAGGCTGGGATACTTCAGGGGAATTCTTTGAAGACCTTTAGTCGTATAGTGCTATGTTTGGCTGCGACCTTAGCTGGCGTGTCGGCCGCTCCCGTGGTCTCTGCGGACGCTTTCGTGCAGGGCGGGCCCATCGGCAGTCAAACTTCCGACGGTTACAATGCATTGGGACCCGTCGTTACCCAACCCATCGAATTTCCTCACAACCGACATGCCGGAACACGCGCCAATGGGGGCATGGAAATCGACTGTTTGTACTGTCATACCTACGCTAGACGTAGTGCGGTTTCCGGTATTCCGCGCCTCAGTAAGTGTATCGGTTGTCATAACATGATCGAGTCGGTTAAAGAAAAACCTCGTATTAAAACCTTGTTGGCTTATTGGGATCGGCGCGAAGCAATTCCGTGGAAAAAAGTGCACGATCTACCGGATTTTGTGCGTTTTAATCATGAGCGACACATCCAGCGTTTCATTTTCGACCAAGGGCGTCCTAGTCGCGAGGCGTGCGGTTACTGTCACGGCGATGTGGCATCGATGACGACGGCGCGGCGCGTTAAGGCTATTTCAATGGGATGGTGTGTTAGTTGTCACGAAAAAGAGCATAGGATAGATGCCGTAAGCTTTAAAACCGGTCACGGGCCGAATGACTGTTGGCAATGTCATCACTAGGTAGTTGATATCAGAGGGAGGGACTTGATGATCAGATTTGGGATGACAGCAAATAGTGTGGCAAGTGGCGTTAACCGGCGGGATTTTTTAAATCTAGTAGGTCTCGGCGGAACCGCATCAGTGTTGGCGGGTTGTGGCAATACCTCGATTGAGTCGGGGGTTGAACTGGTTCAGTCCTACGTGCAACCGGAAACTTTCGTGGTGCCGGGGGTTGGCGTCTATTACGCGTCCACCTGTACTCAGTGTGGATCGGCCTGCGGCATTATGGGTAAAGTGCGCGAAGGGCGAATTTTGAAGTTGGAAGGCAATCCACAATCGGCGATTAGTGGGGGGAAAATTTGCGGTCTCGGCCAAGCCGGGATTCAGGGTCACTATAGCCCTGACCGTCTGAAAACACCGATGCTTAAGGAGAACGGTGTACTCAAGGCCACTACTTGGGAAAAGGCGATGAGTTTACTGAGTGGTACGGTCTCGTTCACGGCGCAAGGCCCAAGACGCGTGGTTTTGACCGGGCCTACCAGCGGGCACCTTCAGATTTTATTGAAAGCTATGCCGCAGAGCGGTGCTGCTACGGATCACGTCGTTTATGACTCGCTCTCCACGGCCGTTGCAGCCTCGGTAAATCTTAAGATGTTTGGGGTTGAGCAAACCGTGGGCCTAATCGACAAGGCAGGATTGGTCCTCTCATTCGGCAATGATTTTTTGGGAGCGGGCGATTCGCCGGTTGCGGCCGCGAGGCAGTACGCACGGTTTCGCAAGGCGGAACGCCGTGGCATTTTGATTCAGATCGAACCTAAGATGACATTGACGGGTGCAAATGCGGATCGATGGGTGGTGATTGCACCGGGGACTGAGGGCGTGCTGGCGTTGGGATTGGTGCGCGAGCTTTTGCAGCGCAAAGAATTTGCGAATAACTTGTCGCCGAATTTGATCGCCGCGGTTGAACCTTATAATCAAACTGAGGTTAGCCATATCACCGGCGTTCGTGGCGATCTAATCCCGCGAATTGCCGCTACGTTGTGGGAGCATTCACCGAGCTTGGTATTGGCGGGTCGCTATCCGCAAGGGCATGCACATGGCTCGCATAATATGGCGGCCATTGCTTTGCTCAACGTGGTGCTGCAAAACCAAGGTAAAACGTTGTGGCGCGAAGCGGAGCTACCGTTCCCGCAAATGGCGCCAGCTTTGGGGAATTTTAAATCGTTGAGGCAACTTAATACTCAGATGGCAGCGGGTGACGTTGGCTCAATGCTCATATATGGCACTAATCCCGTTTACAGTACGCCGGATTTTATGCGATTTGCCGACAATTTACAGAAAGTACCTTTTAAAGCGGCGTGGGTGACTGAACTCGATGAAACCGCAATGCACTGTGACTTGGTGCTGCCGCTAATGTCGCCTTTAGAAGATTTTGGCACCCATGTGGCCGCGGCCCAAAGCGATGGAATGGAAATATCTATTCAGCAACCGCTGATGGAAAAACTGCACCCCGAGGCCCGATCATTCGGCGATTCATTATTGGAGTTATTGAAACAGGCAAAGCCCGAAAGTTATAAATCTTTTCCTGATTACTATGCTTACCTTAAAAGTGCAGTGGTGAATGCGAAGCCTGCTTTTGATCCAAAGGTTGAGGACGAAGAATTTTGGGAAAATACTTTAAGCGCGGGAGTATTGCGTCGACCAGCGGCGCTATTGCCATTGCCGGCCATTGAGTTCAGCGCAGACTTAGTGCGCCAGCCGCTCAGGGAGAGTCGTGATGCCGCCTATCCCTTTGTATTAATACCCGCAGTGCGGCCTAGTATGCGAGATGGCAAAGCCGCCAATTTGTCTTGGTTACAGGAGTCCCCGGATCCCTTAACCACGGTGGTGTGGGATAGTTGGGCTGAGATACATCCCAGCACAGCCAAGCAACTGCAGGTCAATGAAGGCGATGTGTTAGTCATCAAATCCGCTCAGGGCTCAATTCGAGCCAAGGCGTACTTGATTCCCGGCATTCATCCAGGCTCAGTGGCGGTTCCGATCGGTCAAGGACATGAGTCGTACGGTCGCTATGCTACTAATGTGGGCGTTAATCCTTTTAAAATTCTGGACCCGATATTTGATGAAGAAACGGGCGAACTCGCTTTGTACGCCACGCGCGTTGCAATCATGAAGACTGATCAAAATGAGCGGTTCACCAAGGATGAGGGTGCGACCAATCTGCAACAGGGCAGAAAGCTTGTGGCCACGTTAGCCGCTGACCAAGTCGATCTTGCGAAGGAGACTCCGTTTGTCATTAGATAATCTAATTTCCAATTGGTCGAAGTTGCGTGTGCGGCGCCCGCAAGTCGACCAGTATAAGGATTCCCCTTATAAATGGGCGATGGTGATCGACTTGGATAGTTGCACGGGATGCAATGCTTGTACTACGGCCTGCTATGCTGAAAATAATTTGCCGGTCGTGGGCAAAAAACGGTTCCTCGAAGGTCAGGCTATGCATTGGCTGCGAATCGAGCGTTACTGGGGCGAGGGCGAGGAGTCGACGCAAGAGTTTCCTGAGCAAGGGGCTGCTTTCCTGCCCATGATGTGTCAGCAGTGTGAGTCGGCACCTTGTGAAATTGTTTGTCCAGTCGGCGCTACGCATCACACGCCGGATGGATTGAATTCTCAAGTTTATAATCGTTGCATCGGATCGCGTTACTGTTCAGCGAATTGTCCCTACAAAGTTCGGTATTTTAACTGGTACAACTATCCTGAGAGTGCGTGGCCGAGTCCGCTTGAGTTGCAGTTAAGCCCCGACGTGACGGTGCGCAGCAAGGGCGTCATGGAGAAATGCACTTTTTGTGTGCAGCGATTGACCGAAGCTAAATCGAAGGCGCGTACCGAAAAGCGAAATGTGCAAGACGGTGAAGTGGTTACTGCGTGTGCGCAGGCGTGCCCAACTTCCGCCATTCATTTTGGCAACATTGCGGATAGCTCGTCGACGGTGGCAAAAATGTGGAAAGCGCAACAAGTGGAGCTGTCTGCGGATAAACAGAAAAAAGATATGAAGCATGAAAAAATGCCGGCAGCGAGTGAGGTCGCCAGCGGTGTCGGTGCCAGCGTCGAAGCTGAAAAATTGCGCGGCTATCGCGTTTTCGAAGAGTTGCGGACTTACCCTTCAGTGGTTTATCTCGAGCGCATTCGTTCGGGGGAAGTTTAAATGAGCACGGTAGTTGAAGAACTAGACAGTATTGGCGAACGACGTTTCGAGCCTAAGGCCAAGGATATCAATGAGGATATCGCTTGGGCAAAAATCAATACTGACGTGTTGCGAAGTTTGGAGCGGCCCCGGCCTATTTTCTGGGTCATTTTTTTGAGTGCAGTAGCTTTATTCGGTGTTGGAGTCGCTTGCGAGATTTATCAATATAAGACGGGATTAGGCGTTGCCGAATTGAGAAACCCGCACGTGTGGGGCCTTTATATTTCCACGTTTATTTTCTGGATTGGCATGAGCCATTCGGGCACTTTATTGTCAGCCATTTTGCACATCATGCATGCGGATTGGCGCAAGCCTATCTATCGCTTTGCGGAAGCAATGACCACTTTTTCGCTCATGACTGCCGGGTTGTTTGTGCTGGTGCATCTTGGTCGTGTGTGGCAATTCTATTACGTGGTGGCATATCCCAACGAACGTTGGACTTGGCCCAATTTCAGTTCGCCCTTGGTATGGGATGCGACAGCGATCGGGAGTTATTTGACCACGTCGGTGATTTTTTTGTATTTCGGCATGATTCCGGATCTGGCTATCTGTCGTGACAGCGCCACTGGCTTTCGGCGCACTTTTTATCGTTTATTATCGGTTGGATGGCAGGGTACCGATCGGCAATGGTCTAATTTTCGCATCACTTATCTTACGATTGCTTGTTTACTCATTCCATTGGCGGTTTCTGTGCATTCGATTGTGGCCACCGATTTTGCCGTCTCGCAGCAACCGGGTTGGCATACTACTTCGTTCCCGCCGTACTTTGTGGCCGGTGCCTTGTACTCCGGTTGTGCGGCGATCATTACGCTATTCATTATTTTGCGCCATACGTTTCGTTTTGAAGAGTACATGACGATTCCCATTCTGGAGAAGCTCTGCAAGCTTACTTTCGCGATCTCCATGGTTTGGACTTATTTGAATCTGATCGAGTACGCCTCTACTTGGTATGGCACCGATGTCTACGCGAAACAGGCCTTGATTTATCGTGCGACCGGTATTTACAGATATTGGTGGTGGGCCATGAATTTTCTAGGGTCCGTGGTGCCGTTTGCGCTGGCATTTAAAGCGCTGCGCACGCATGTTCCCACCATGATGGTGGTTTCGTTGTTGTTGAATTTAGGCATGTGGATCGAGCGGTTTATGATTGTAACGCCTACCTTCGCTCACGGTTATTACCCCTGGACTTGGTCGGATGTGTGGTGGCCGAACTGGATTCAAATTGGCATCGTAGCGGGGAGTTTTGGTTGGTTCACATTATTGTTTATGCTGTTCTGCAAAATATTTCCGTCCGTATCGATGTACGAGGTTAAGGAAATGGTTTATCACCGAATCCGAGCGCGTAAATGAATAAGAAAACTTATCTGATGGCTTTATTCAACGACTTTGACGCGGCAGCGCGCGCCATTGCCTCGTTGCGGGAAGCTACGATTGCCGGATTTGCGATGAAGGATGTGACTTTGAAGTCACCTATCGATCATCCGGAGTGCGCGGCAGAATTAGGCTCAAGACCCGTCTACATCCAAATATTCTCGCTGATTGGTGCGGTCCTCGGAAGTACTTTAGGTTTTTTAGGTATCTCGTCGGCCCAGGCGAATTTTTTGCGGCAACCGCGCGGGGGATTCCCGATTGTGCCATTGCCTCCTAATATGGTGATTACCTATGAGCTGTTTATTTTAACCGCCGTGTTTTTTACCATTACGGCATGTCTTGTAGTCTGGAAAATACATAGCGACAAAAATAGCCTCTACAGCGTCAGTATTTCGGTCGATAAAATCGGCATTCTCGTTAAAGCCGAGCCGTCGGCCATTGACGCGATTAAGCAAATATTCAATCGTCAGCATGCCCTTGAAATTATGGAGAATGCCCGTGTCTAGCAAGATCCTTGCGGTGTGTTTGGCATTACTGCCCGCAGTAAGCGTCGGTTGGCCTTGGAGCCGCGACATGATGAACCAGATCAGCGTGAAGCCTGAGCATGGTCCGGATTCCATTCGACTGTTTCCACAGCGTTCGGTGCCTATGGCGGGGACCAAGGTCTTAATTCATCTGCATGACGCGGATGCGGCCGCTAAATTATTGAATCCCAATCCGCCGACCGTTGAATCGGTGCAGCGCGGCAAGAAGTTTTATCAGGTTTTTTGCACGCCTTGCCATGGGCAGTCCGGCACGGGTGATGGTTTGGTGGGCGAGAAATTTCTGATTCGTCCGTTTGATCTGACGGCCGAGAATGAACAAGTCACTATGCCGGTGGGTTACATCTTTGGCAAAGTAATGTACGGAGATGCCATTATGCCGGGATACGGCAACGACATGTCGCCCAGTGAGATTTGGGATGTGGTGAATTATGTGCGTCACGGTTTGGTGAGTGACAGTGCTGCTCTGGCCGCAGTCGCTGCTATCAAGAAGCCTTAAGGAATTAAAACAATGCCGTACGCCAGTTGGTCGGTCCTGACCGTTGATTTCCTTGTTGTGTTGCATTTGGCTTTGGGTGGGGTGACCTTAGCCGCGATTCTGCATCTTGTGAATGCGCAATGGCGCTTCGATATTCGATTCCTTTGTGTATCATTCTTCGCGCTATTCCCGCTGGCCTTTGGGCTGCTGTTGATTTTGCTGTTCAATGGCGCGAAAACCTTCCCTTGGGTGGGGTCCACGGAGCACATGCCGGGTTGGAACAGTCTTGGGTTTCTTCAGGCGCGAGAAATTTTAGGGTTTTTGGGCGTAGCGGTGTTGTATGGATTGTTTATCAGGTTTCAAGCGGTTTCAACTCGCAGTGCCACCGAGGCGCGCATTTTTCGCAATGTCGCGCTTTGTATCCCGTTTGCGCACGTGTTGTTTTGCACCATGGTGGCGTGGGATTTTGAAATGACTTTGGAGCCCGGCTGGTCCAGCGCTATTTTTGCGATGTACCATTTTGTAAGTTCCTTCGGCATGATGTTGTCGGTCCTCGCCCTTACCATGATGTTGCTTATTAGCAAAAAACTGCTGAAGGCGCCTCCGGGTGAGTATATTTACAATTACTTAGCGCAACTGATGTTGGCGTTCACAATTTTGTGGGTATATACCTTTTTTGCCCAGTACCTCATTATTTGGTACGCCAATTTGCCGGATGAGACCGGGCGACTGTTTCACATTCAAAATGGCGGATTTTCGGTGCTGTTCTGGTCATTTTTTATATTGAAGTTTGTTATTCCATTCCCTATTTTAATTTTCCCGTATTCGCGACACACGCGCGGAATCATTGGCATCGTCGCGGTTTCAATTATCGTAGGCTATTGGATTGAGCGTTATACCTGGATCGCCGGGGCGGGCTCTGACGCGCCGATGATTTCTTTAACGGGTGTTGTTGTCTCCCTGGTGGTTGTCGGAGCCGCTTTTTTTATGGTTCGTGGCGCGATGAGTCGCTACGGAGTGCTAAAGACGGCGTAGTTGACGTTTTAGTTCCAAAAAGTCTTATTTACTCAATGCCCTCAGGCTTACAATCATGTTGCATTGAGCGCGGGAATCCATTAGTTTGGGTCAGATGAAGCGCGTTTATTAAGGTTTCGTGGAGGGCTGCGGATGTTTAAATATTTATTTTCTAAGAACGAAGCTATTCCCGCAGGTTCGTCTGCGGTGTATTTCGGTTTTTCAGCAATCGTCTGGTTTGTGATCGGCACGGGTCTTGGAGCGTTTAATGCTTCTAAGTTGGCGTTTCCAGACTTTGTCCACGGATTAGAATTCGTCTCCTTTGGTCACATGCGTCAGGTACATGTGCACGCCGTCATATTTGGGTGGATTTCTATGGCCTTCGCGATGGCCATGATGTACATCACCCCAGCCCTCGGCAATACCAAATTGTGGTCTGAAAAACTCGGCCTGTGGAATTGTTTTCTATGGAATATCGGCTTGTCGGTTGGCTTGACGGTTTTGTGGGCCGGCATGACTTCAGGCCGGGAATACTCTGATTTTCCTTGGTTTATTGATATTTACATCTCGTTGTTTATGGCGCTGCCCCTGGGTGTGAATGTTTGGATGACCATCATCAATCGACGCACTCAAGGTATCTATACGACCAACTGGTTTTTCGCGGCGGCTAGCTTCATGTTGATTATTGTGTTTATCGTCGGCAATTTGCCGGAATATTTTCACTTAACGGGACTGACCGAGGCGTATCTAACGTGGTGGTTTGCGCACAATATTCTAGGATTGTGGATTACTCCGGTGGCGGCGGCCATCGCTTATTACACTATTCCCAAAGTCACCGGCAATCCGCTCTATTCGCATCGGATCGGCCACTTACATTTTTGGTCGATTGTGGTGTTCTATTCGACCCCTGCGGCGCACCATTTAATGTCCGCACCGCTTCCTGAGTGGCTTAAGTCTTTTGCCTCGGTGGAAGGGGT
The DNA here is from genome assembly GCA_025359565.1 of Gammaproteobacteria bacterium. Taxonomy (GTDB): domain Bacteria; phylum Pseudomonadota; class Gammaproteobacteria; order Steroidobacterales; family Steroidobacteraceae; genus Bog-1198. The sequence goes on from JANYFY010000009.1 coordinate 60,540, forward strand.
TCTTATTTTGGTTCCCGCAATCGCTTTCGTCTCCAACATTTTGATGACCATGGAAGGTAAGTGGAATATGTTTGTGGAGAATTTGGAAGTACGCTTCACGGTCACCGGAGCGCTGCTCGCGATTCCCTTGAACATGCAGGGAGGGTTCCAGCAGACCCGCGCCATTAATTGGTATATCCACGGCACGGGCTGGATTGTGGCGCATGCCCATTTGGCGTTGTTGGGCTTCTCGACCTTCATGGAAGTGGCGGCTGTCTATTTGGGCTTACAGACTATTTTAAAGAGAAAGCTCTATTCGATTACTCTGGGTAACATTCACTATTGGTTTTTGTTGATTGGCTTTACGGTGTATTGGGTGTCGATGACCATTGCTGGTTTAATTCAAGGTGCGGGTAAGATTTACGAAGTTCCTTATATCGATGTAGTGATCGCCGAACATCCTTATATGATTGCGCGCTGGTTGGGCGGATCGTTAGTGTTCCTCGGTAATTGTGTGTGGCTATACAATATGTGGATGACCACGCGAGTCGGCACCTTGGTTCCGAAGGGCCGCATGCCCCACGAATTGGCGTACGAACGATAAGCTGCACGCATTAGGAGTTAGCGATGAATTTTCGTGAATATAAAATTGGTAGTCGCATGTTCGGCGTTGCGCTCGGCGGCTCAATGTGTATCACTCTGCTATTGCCCAGCTTAGACATTGCAAGCGTTGAGGCGACCAATGTATCGATGGATAAGCAATTAACCGCCGGCTACGAAACGGGCTGGAATGTGTACGACCCATTGATGTTGGGCCATCACAAACCTATCAAGGTGCTATTGAAGACCGACCCCACCAGTGGCAAAGCTATGGAGCCGGAGTATGCCTATGTGTATGAAAAGGGAACTCCGTTCCCGGGCGGCGTGAACCATCCGAATAATCTGGGTGGTCGTGCGCAGCGGTTAAGTCTGAGCATAGGTAAGATCGGTGAAGCACACAGCGGCGCGGGCGCCGTGTTCTTAATCAAGACCGATGATCAAAAGCGCGCTTACATAGAAGATGCGACGATAACCATGGGCTGGAATCCGGACGCGGTATTAAAGGCTGCTGGTGACGAGAACGTATCGCACGCAGGTGCGGGCAAGACCTTATTCGTACGCGAAGGTTGTTGGTGGTGTCACACTTTGTTACCCGAGCAAACTCAAGACTGGCAGGTCTTTGGTGCGCCGCCCATGCTGGGCGATTTTAATGGTGAGTCGCCGACCGCGTTTGGTTCAGACCGTAAGGCGCCCGATTTATTGCATGTGGGTTCAAGGAATTCCTCACGGGAATGGATGATGCTGCATTTTTACAATCCCCGCTTGGTTCAGCCGCATTCCATCATGCCGCGGTTCGACTATCTCTGGGGCGAAGTGGATGCTGAGGGTAAAAAGATCGACTATGCAAAATGGGATTCGGAATTTAATGCGTATCGGGCGGGAAAGCGCGATGTTCCACCCGATGTGCCTACCTATGCCGCGAACAGCGAAGTACGTTGGTTAATCGATTTCGTTTTGAACATGAAATAATCGGGCGTCGCCCGGAGAGTTAAATTATGGCGTGGACCTTTAAATCACCGCTAATCACTTTGAGCGATCAAAGTACCGTCTCAAAGGCGGAGACGCTTTGGGAAGGCGAAATGTTAGGTGGACTTACTGAGGACAATAATCCCATCCCCAAACCCGTGGTGTGGTTAGTGTTTTTAACCGTTTGCACCGCTTTTTGCGTCACCTTTCCTTTGTGGGGTCAGCGCCCCACGGCAGCACTGTACGCGCCCTATGTGGCTTCGATGGATAAGCCTGAAGTGTTGGCGGCAAAAAGTGATGAAGAGGCCATGCGGAGAATAGTGGCTATGAACAAGGGCACGTCCGCCGATGCCCAGCTCGTGCGCCATCCGCTGACGATGGACGACTTAAGATTATTAAAAGATCAAATCAAGGCGCTTCAAGCCCGCCCCGATGTCGATCTTAAGGACTACACAGTCGTCGGTCAGAAAGTGGTAATCGCGAATTTTGAAGGTAACTACCGTGCTGACGGTACTAGAATCCGCCAACAGCCCTGGTGGGACAAAGGGTACACCATCGATTTGTTTTACTTGACGGCGTTTTTTACCGGTGTGTTTTTAGTGGTGAAGCGACTGCCGCCCACTGAGTGGCAGCCACGACACGGTGGTGATCACTAGTTTCCATTGATTGAATTTGGAGGGTGCATCATGATTGATTTCGACTATGGCCCAGTGGCGATTTTATTACCCATTAGCGTGGCTTTTTTGGCGCCCTTTTTGTATAGTTTTTTTGTCGATAAATTCGACAAGAAAAATCCACAGATCAAAGGTTAGTTTTGCAGAATCTGGTAGCGCTGGCGGTGAATGCCCCAGGCTCGCGCATTGATCTTAGTATCGAGGGCATGCATAGCCAGCGATTCGGAGTCGGTGTTTTTTTTCTGCTGATGATGGGAATAGTGTTATTTGCCGGCATCGTGTTCGCGGTGATGCGCGGTACGGCAGGCGAGAAAGTGACCCGCACCGGAGAGAGATGGATGTTTGGCGCTATAATTTTGGGGATTGTAGCGGCCGTGGTGTTCGCGTCTTTGCAGATGTTATCAGGTGTTCTGTTTTGAATAGGACCCTGGATGGAGGTTGTTATGAATTTTATTGAATCACTAGGTGATGGTTGGAGTATCTATCTTTGGTTGGTGGTGGGTGCCGCCATTATTGTGGTCAGTCTCTACGGCATTCGGTGGGCTTGGAAAAACGAGCAATTTGATGAAGATATCAAGTATCTAGTATTTACTGAGTCCGATCAGGACAAAATGACGGCCGACGAGTATCGGCACAGTCGCAAGGTATTGGCCGATCAGATGGCCAGCCGTGATCGACATCTTGCAATGCAAGCGGAGGCACGACGCTCACGATGAAGCGAGGTGAAAAGGTGATACTGGCCATCATGGGCGTCGTGGTAGCCAGTCTCATGGTGCGCAATGCACTGAGCCTTCACTCCGGGGGGGGCGTGACCGATCCGGGAATTCCTTTTTATAGCACCGCGAGTGCCGGGTTATTGCACGAAGCCGGTGATTTGTATCGAGCTAACGATTGTCGTCAATGTCATTCTTTGTGGACTGTTAAAAGCGCTTTCGAATCGGTTCCGGCCCCCGCGCTTGATGGCGTTGGATCCCTGCATAGCCAGCAGTGGTTTTACGATTATTTTTCCGCGCCCAATCCGCAAACTATTTTGCCTAGCCGGCTAAAACGAGAATATCGGCATCCTTCTTTGATTGATTTGCCAATTTATCAACGGCAAACCTTGGCGCAGTATATGGCCAGCCTACGGGTTAAAGATTGGTATCTTGAAAAGGCTCGCGCTGCCGAATATGAAAAGCTGACTGGGAAAGCGTATCCTGCCGCGCATGGTGAAAAATAAATACCAATCGGGTTACCGCGCGGCGGCAGCCGTACTTTTAGCGACCGCGTTTACTCATTTCGCCGACCGAATTTTGGGCGTGCAGATCGAGATATTCTCGGGCGGTATCGGCTATTTTAGTCCCTCCTGGGTACTGGATATGTTTTTAGTGCCGTTTATCTCGGGAGCGATTGTGTCGTTGATTTTTGGCTTTGGCGGCAAGTGGCTATCCTATCTGCCCGGGCTTATCGTACGCATCATTAGTTACGTGGGGTTCGCCAACCATCTGTCACCCATAGCCCCGGGGTCGTCGCTCATGCCCATGGGTTGGTGGGGATTTTATGTCATTTTGGTTTTGGAGGCGGCGGCGGTGGGTGGCGTAATGGGCGAAGTCGTGGTCAAACGCACCTATGGCCGCACCGTGCGTAAACCTTCGCGGTTGATCAAGTAGTCAACGTGGCAATAAGTTATCGTCAGACTCCACTGTCGCCGCAGGAACGACAACATCGTCGACGATTGTTGTCGATGACTTTGGTCACTTGTTTGGTGTTGGTGATGATCGCAAGCACTATTCATGTGGTCATGCTTGGACAACGACGTTTAGGCGATATGCGCAAATTGGCCACTTATGATTTGATCGAAGAAAATAAGCGGGTGCGCGCGGCTGGCGAGGATATTGCGTTGCAAGAGACGCACGAGGCCGGACTTTCCATTGACAATGCCGGGTACACGGTGGCCGAGGCTGAGCGGCTCTTGAGTCGGGAGCAATGGGAAGAGCTTGCGACCCTAGTGCCGATTGCCGCCGGTGCGTTTTTGATGGGCACAGATTTTGAGCGCGCCGACAGCCAAGATAAGCCGCAGCATAGGGTCACTCTGCCTGCGTATTACATTGATAAATATCTAGTCACCATGGCACAGTATGCACGCTTCGTTGCCGCCACCCATCGGCGGCCGCCCATTAATTGGAAAAACGGGCACGTCCCCCAAGGCGAGCTTATGAATCCGGTCACTATGGTGACCTGGAATGACGCAAACGAGTATGCCAAATGGGCGGGCAAGCGGTTACCGCATGAAGCGGAGTATGAGAAGGCGGGACGGGGCAGCGACGGCAGGCGTTGGCCGTGGGGTAATAAAATGGAACCGACGCGTTTGAATACTTACTACACCGTAGGATCGGCAAGCAACGTGACCGGCTATCCCCAGGGCGCAAGCATTTATGGCGTTTATGGTCTATCGGGTAACGTGGCGGAATGGACTGCGGATGATTTGTTGCCGTATGAAGGCGCCAAGGACGCGCAAGAAAACCTCAGTCGTTACTCGAAAGTGTTGCGCGGGGGTTCTTGGAAAGGCGATCCATTTTCAACGTCGCTGTATCATCGCGATTACGCGCTGCCAAATCATGCCACGGATTTTTATGGTTTTCGCTGCGCGAGCGATGTGGCAAAAGCATTGCGAGTGAAATGAATGCGCGGCTCCATGCGATCCCGGGTAAGCTTGCTGGTTGCGCTGTATTTGGGGGGCGCTAATCCGAGCCTAGGCATCGATAGCTATCGCTACCTGCATGTCAGTATTGAAACGCCTTGGATGATTTTCCTGTTTCTCCTAGTAGCCGTATTTGCGCCTTTTGTTTTGCTGGTGGGATTGATGTGGTGGCACCCAAAAATTAAGTCGGTGACCGATGCGGCTAAACTTAAGAAGGATGCTCCGTGAGGCGGGGTTTCCCTATAGGCCGCGGCATGCGTTTTATTTTAACGCTGATATTAATGCTTACGACTCAAGTATTGGCACCCGCGAGCAGCGCCGATGTGCCGCCTTCCGCTACCTCCAACGGCGCGCAAATTCTTGAAGAATTTGGACGCCAGCAATCGCAGCCGCTCCCACGGTCGAGTAACATCGCTGAGCACGAACGCCAGGTCATCATGTTTAGTATTGGTGCCTTGCTGCTCTTACTATTATTAGGTACTGCCTCGATTGGTGTGGCAGTGGCGGTTTTCGGCAAGCCGCTATTTCTCATGCATATGATTTTTGCGGGTCTCACGGTGACCGTCGCGATCGTGCACGTGATCGTCGGAGTCGTCTGGTTCTTCCCATTTTGAACGACTCTCCGATGCGCGGGCCTGCATGGCTTGGAGTATTGGGCGCACTTTCTGGCTTATGTGGCCTTGCTTATGAAGTGCTGTGGGCGCGTATGTTGGGATTGCAGTTTGGCGTCAGTAGCTTTGCGGCGATCGTCACGGTAGCGGCTTTCATGCTGGGATTGGCCACCGGATGTGCCCTCGCAGGGCGCATCTCAATTTCAAGACCCCTGCGCAAGCTTGCGATGCTAGAGGCCGGGATCTCCCTGTTTGCGTTGTTGCTGCCATGGGGGGTTGAACTCACCACTCCGTTGATTGACAGAGCTGCCGTACATTTGTCGGTGTATTATTGGCACGGGTTGATCGTTATAGTCGCGCTGCTTTTGCTGACGTTACCTGCTACAGCGATGGGGGCGGGATTCCCATTTTTGTTAGCCGCATGGACGCGTTATGGTCGCAATATCGGGATGGCCTATGGCACTAACACGCTAGGAGCCGCACTCGGCGCCTTATTGCCGCTTCTACTACTGCCTACTTTGGGGTGGAATCTTGCTATTCGCGTGGTAGCGGGCTTGGGTTTGTTGGGAGCGGCAGGGTTAGTTGTATTAGATCGCGCGCACAGCCAGGTGATCGACGAGGTGCGCGTCGGTGCGAGCTTACGCGCTGTGGAGCGTTTACATGTCGTTGATAGCACGCGGGGTACAGCTTCTGCTTTGACACCGCTATTGGGTTACACCTTGATCGGTGTCGCGAGTATTTTTTTGGAGATGTCTTGGCTGCGATTGTTTAGCCTGGTCATGCTGCGTACGGAATACGTGTTGGCGTTAATTCTCGGCATAATGCTAGTAGGAATGGGTTGCGGGAGTTTGATGGCCGCACGGCGTTTGAACTCCGCGTGGCTAGATTTTTTACCCTGGTGTGCGAGCCTCTGCGCACTCGTGAGTCTTTGGGCGCTGCCTACGATTTCCGCGTGGATTGAGCATGCAACCTTTTATTCGCTAGTGGGCGCCATGCTCGGCGAAGGCCTTATTCTCGCCTTTCTGACGCTACCGATAACGTTGTGTTTAGGAGCGTGGTTGCCGCTACTAGCGAATCGGTTTGACGTTAAAGGTAGTTGGCTGTACATGGTTAATTGCCTGGGGGCTGCACTCGGCGCTCTTGTGTATGTTTTATGTTTACCGACGATTGGCAGCACGGGAGCGTTAGTACTGGCGGCGCTATTATTGTTATTATCGGGATTGTATTTAGCAGGCGCACGCCGCGCTTGGTGGGCCGTGCCTCTCGTCGCGGTTGTCGCCGCATCTTTAAGCATACTACCGCCCGTCAAAACTTTATTACCGGCATCGATGGCCGGCAGTCGCGATCTTTATCGCTATGAAGATGCCATCGCAATCACGCAGGTTGTTGAGCAGCGGGATGGACAACGCGTGCTACTCACGGATTTGCGTCGCCGCGATGCTTCTACCGAACCGGTGGCCGTGTTGGTGCAAACTAACCAGGCGCGATTACCCCTTATGCTCCACCCGAGTCCGAAGCGCGTATTGTTTCTGGGAATAGGCACCGGTATTTCATTGGCAGGTTCAGGCTCCTACCCTAACTTGGAACGCACTGCAGTGGAATTATCTGCGGGGAGTATTGAGGCGGCGCGGCGCTACTTTTACCTTAGCAATCATCGCCTATTGGATAGTGCTCACGTAACCCAAGATGATGCTCGGCATTTCCTGAGCGCTGACACGAAAACCTACGATGTGATTATTGGTGACTTGTTTCACCCAGATCTTGCAGGAGTAGGATCACTGTTATCGGTGGAGCAATTTATGCGCGTTCGTGGGCGCCTCGCGCGGGACGGAATCTTTGTGCAGTGGCTGGCTCTGAACCAATTTGATCCGGAAACGCTGGATATTGTACTGCGCAGCTTTCAAGCGGTATTTCCGGCGGCACAGCTTTTCCTCGATGGATTACATCTGGCGTTGGTGGGTCCGAAGGTGGAATTTGCGGGCGGTTGGCAGGGTGCGGGAGCTTTGCTCGCGCATGCGGAAATTATCGACGGTGAGGGTGCCAATCAATGGTTGGGACGCTATTGGGGGCCGATCGGGAGGAACCCGGGAGCTTTACAACATGAGTGGGCGCCGGTAATCGAGTTCTTATTGCCGCGCCTGCAGTATGCGCAGCGTAATAACGTGGCTGAGTTACTGAGTTCTTTGTTAATGCGGCGACCCAACATTGGACAGGCCATGCGATTGTTGCAAATTCCACTATCGGGTCAAGAGGAATTTCGGCGTTCTTATGCGGGTACCGAGCTTCGAGTTCGTAGCGAGCTGGCAGGTTTGCAAGGTTCGGTATTGGAGGCCGACAAGCTGTTGGGACTCGCCTATGAAGCCGATTCCCAAGATCGTTGGACGCAGTACGGGGTGGCCGATCGCCTGTTGGCTAGTCTCGATGCGGTGGCCGAGCGGGGTATGACTAAGTCTGACTTAATCCGAAAAATTCTTAAAATTAATCCCTGGTCTGTGGATGCGTGGGCGGCCTTGTGGAGATTGCAAAAAGCGACTGGAGACAGTGCCGCAGAGGCAAGTCGTAGGCGCATCCTGGAATTGAGTCCGTACGACGCTGCTGCGCATTGACGCGGCTGCGGCCGGACCATTTCGCACCGAGCCTGTTGCGCCATCGGTTGTCTGCGTATAGAGTCGGAATTCGTATCTTGTCCTAGAGGCTCATTTAAGTGCAAAGAAAATCGATCCCGGCTCGCGCATTTTGGCTAATTTTGGTGGCAGGTATGGTGACCGGAATGGGCAATGGCAGCGTATTCGGAGCGGCCGTGATGTGCTTCGTCGGTCGCGGCGGTTTTGCTGACTGGGGTGGCTGGTGGCCAATGGACTATGATCCTCATACTTTTGCGGGCTTTATGAATTGGTGCATGTTCATTTTTGGGTTCGCGTATGTGGGTATTTTGGCTATTGCGCTTAAGCGTCACGATCGTGTAGAAAATGGTGACTTGGGCACCCAATCCTCGGGCCGAACCGCAAGCGACGGCCATTAAATTCTTATCGGGACACGGGTATTCAAAATGCTAACTATTATTGCGACTTGCCTTTGTTTGCTGCTGGCGTTTTCCAGCATGTTGCTTTCGTGGTACATACTAATGCCGCGTAAGAAGAAATGACCGAGGGGCGGTTGTGATTGCCGAAACTTGCAGGTCTTTAGGTTTCCACTTCACCAATTTAGTCAACCCGATTTATGTCGTTTAATACCGACTTTTTGTAAATTTGTGTTAGCCTTCAGATGAGGCGTAAGTTTTGGTTGCTTAGGTTAACTTTGGGGAGATTTCATGTTGAGACGAAAATCGGTCAAGTTTGGGGCGGCTACGGTATCGATAATCGCAGGGATGATTGCCACACCCAGTTATGCGTTGCCATCATTTGCAAAGCAAACTAACAAGGCGTGCTCTGCGTGCCATTTCCAAAATTATCCAATGCTGACCGACTACGGTCGCGCTTTTAAAGCCAGCGGATTTACTGAAATATACGACGAGAAGACTCGGGAAGGCACTGATGGAGCTGCGCTGTCGATCCCCATTGTATTAAACGCCGCCTGGTTTGGTTCGATGCGCATTGATCGGTACAGTGGCAACAGCACTCTTTCGGATGGGAGTGGTAATCCTTCTTACGCGAATTTTACCACTATCACTTTGCCAGAAGAGGCTTCGCTGTTTATCGGCGGGCGTGTGGGCAGCCATGTGGGGTTTCATTCAGAAACAAAATTGCGACCGAGTGCTGGCTTAAGTGCATTGAAATTACCGTTTTGGTTTCCGTTAAATGATAGTACTCGGGTGTTGCTTGTGCCATTTGCAGCGGATACCCATGGACCTAGCTATGGTTTCGAGACATTAAATACGGGCGCTTCAGACATTCACCTGACTTTTGAAAATGCAGGCCAGACTTCGGCGCAGGCATATTTGGGTGCCACCAACACTGGGGCCACCGGGCTCGCGGCAGTGTTGTGGAATCCTAAATATTATCTGGGTTACACGCGATGGGCGGCGACAGCGGGACCTGCGGGTATTGGATCGAACTATGCTCCCGGAACGGGTATTCAAGCGGGTAAAACTCCGGGTTCCAATTATTTCCGAGGTGTGTATTTTTTGCCGACACGAGGTTGGGACACGGCGATTGGTGTGCAAGTAATTAGTGGTAGGGGAGCGAGCCCTTTTGATTCGACTAACCCGCCTCCGGGTCCCCTCGATGCAGGTGGCAATCCTACATTCTTGTACTATTCTGGCCCTGAAATCGATACTAAATATTGGTCAATTGATGCGCAGGTTCAAGGTGCAATTGGTTCGCATTTGTTAGGCGTGTACTTTACGCACGGCGAGGCTGCGGCTTCTGGATCTAATGGCAACTTATTTAATCCGGTAACGACAGACAGCACCGGTAATATCATTAGCGGTAAAAAGAAAACTGCGACAACCCTCACGACTAGCTTCGGCCTAGTTCCGGGCAAGGTTAATGTTACTGCCGGCATTATGATTGCGAATAATGGATTAGACAGTTCTAAGACCACTATGCCGACTAGCGATAACGCTTTCACTTTTGGTGTTTTGTATCTGTTTACCCAGAACGTCAAGTTTTTGTTTGAAACCACTCGGGTGCAAAATCCAGGAGCGCTTGATGGTGTGTTCGATAACAACGGGCACCAAGCCTCGGGTATAAAGCAAAAAATGACGGGCAAACTGTTTTATGACTTCTAAGTTTGTTCTTGAATCTTAAAGGTGATTCCCATGAATCTAATTGTAACTAGTGATTTACAGGATGAAGGTATGACTCACAACGGAAAATTGATATCTCGGAGTGCGTTGCTAGGGTCGGCGTTAGGGATACTGGCTGCGGTATTTTTAAGCTCTGCTGCGGTCGCTGACGAACCGGCACTGCCCTATGCTGCGTGCCTTACGTGTCATGGCGATGCTGGCAATAATCCCATTCCTGGGATGCTGGCACCCAAACTTGCAGGGCTGGACGCGCAGTATATTACGAAGCAACTCCACGACTATCAGTCGGGTAGACGAGTGCACGAAGCAATGAACACTCTCGCAAAGACTTTGTCGGAGTCCGATGTTAACGCCGCAGCCGAGTATTTTTCTTCGCAAACTCGTACTCCCGATGAAGTGACCGATAAGGTATTGGCAAAGCAGGGTGAAGCCATTATCAAGCATGGATATAGCAGTAATGCGGTACCCGCTTGTGTTAATTGTCATAATGATGGGATGTACGGCGCAGCGCGCTATCCTCGCGTTGCAGGCCAGAAGCCGGATTACCTTATTAATCAGCTAACGCACTTCAAGAGTGGTGAGAGACATAATGATTTCGGGCAGATGTCGCGGGTGGCGATGCGATTGACCGACGATCAAATTAAAGCGGTAGCGGAATATATCAGTACGTTAAACTAAGAATTCTCGATATTTTTGAGATTAAATCCAGCCGCGACGGGTTACCGTCGCGGCTTTTTTTTAATAGTTTAATTATCGAAATTTACATCAAGTTCTGTGGTTTGTCCGGCTCTAATTGAGACCTTTTCTGTAACGGTCTTGCGCCCTTTTAGTTCGAATCGGCACACCGCAACACCCGGTTCAAGATCCAGATTTAAGGGCGAGACGCCGTAATAGATGCCATCGATGTAGACCTTCGCTTTTGATGGTGTCGTGGTCAGAGTAAATACTCCCTTGTGCTTGGAAGGCGCGGCCACGGGCGTGGTAATTGGCGCAGCGCTTGGAACGTTGGCAATAACCGGTGCCGCAGTTGGCTGTACCCTCACTACCTCCTGTGGCTTTACTTCAGTCACTGTTTTAACGCCATCAAGAGCCAGTATGGCTGGCCGCTTGCGCTCGCTTGCGGTCAGGGTTTGCGGGTAGGCCTTGAATAGACTGTCACGGATACTAGTGCTGGCCTTGATAGTCCAATTATTAAGCCCTCGATTGAAGTAACTTACAATGGAGGCGCGCGAGTCGCCGTAAACTCCCGAAAAACGTTTAGATTGCTCGGTGACGATACCGGCCCATAGGATATCGCGGTTTTTCGCGCGCAAGGTTATGTCCGCGGCAATGTTAAGTTCATCTTGATCAACAATGTCAAGCCGAAAATCCTTTTGCACTGCCTCAACTTCAAAATCATACGGCATAGCGGCGTCGCGAACGATGCGAAAGCCGTCCGCCTCCAACTGACCTTTAAGTGCCGCGAAGACGCTGGTGGAAATGCTCTGATCAAGTTTAAGCTCGGTGCTTGCCATATCGATGACGGTTGCGCGTATGTCTCCCACTTTTTGGGCTGGTGCCTCTTTTCTTGCGTCAATCACTTCCTTTAACAGCAAAACCACAGTTTCTCCGTTTCGTTCGATCAGCGAATTACCGGGTTTAGGAAGCGCGTCAAGATGAATGGGTCCACCGCCTATTGTTAAGGGGTTTGGTATGGGACCCAGCGTACAAGCTGACAATCCAAGTGCCGTGAGTAGAATGATCGTGCGAGGCAAGGTTTCGATCCCGGGCATAGCGTTTTCCAGAGTGTAATAACCGCAGTGGCGGTAGAGAAATACATTCTATACTCATGCTACACAGTGGCTAACGTCGGCGCAATGTACAGTCGACTATACCCTTGGTTTTAGGGGCGAGCCTTTACAGGGAAAGTTGATCCCGCAACCGTCAGTAACGATGCGTCAACTTCTTGAGTGGTTCCCACCGGTCCGCAGGAGGAGGGTGACAGTGTACCCTTTACCGACACCGTGCTGCCAATCGTAAGTAGTTGCGCAAGTGAAGGATTGGCATTTCCGATATCTACTAACACTTCTTTTCCGGATTGAGGCATGAACCTAAAACCAATCACGGAACCATCGTGCGCAGCACGCATAAGAGAGGTAATTGTCCCGACAGTTGATTCATACGCAACCGCTTGATGCGGCTTATTGGCGAGCGAGTAGACAACATTTCCATCTACAAAATTAGTAACCCGTACGCTATGGAAACCCGTGGAATAGTTAACCGCAAGGCCGCTGTAGGTGACCGTATCACCTACAGCACCGAAACTTTTGCCCGGATTGCAATCTTTCTCAGGGAATGTCAAAACGGTATCGGGTCCGACCCATAGTCCGTCTATCTTTTTATGGTTTGCATCGTAATTCAGGGCTGTAATAGTGGCGGTTATCGGCCCGATAGTGCTAGTCGTCACGGTGCCGGTGGCCAAGCTACTGACACTGGTTTGCGCCATAGCTTGTCGCGTAGCGCAGGCGGCGAATATTGCCGATAATACGGCTGTTTGAACAAGATTTAACTGCTTCATAATCGACCCCTTAATAATTACGTAGATATTTCACCCCACGCCTGGTCAGACGTCGTGACAACTGAAAATCAATCGTGGACCGTCGAATCTTGTCGCAAGATGATTCGCACGAATGCAAAACATAGTTCGGTACGGCGATGACGATACCTTATAATCAAGACTGTCTTTTTCACGAGGCGAGATCTTGGTTAAACCACGAAAAGGTATTATTTTGGCAGGAGGGAGCGGTACGCGCTTGCATCCGATCACGCTATCTTTGAGCAAACAGTTGTTGCCGGTGTACGACAAGCCGATGATTTATTACCCCCTGACAACTTTAATGTTGGCTGGCATTAAAGAATTTTTAATTATTACAACTCCACGTGATGCGACGGCATTTCGTGACTTGTTAGGCACTGGCGAGCAGTGGGGCCTTGCATTTGATTACGTGGTTCAAGATCAACCGAATGGGATTGCGCAAGCTTTAGTTTTAGGTGAAAAATTCTTGGCTGGAGCACCCTCAGCATTGATTTTAGGCGACAATATTTTTTATGGTGCGAATTTATCTGAGTTGCTACAAATGGCATCGAAGCGTGAATATGGCGCTACCGTGTTTGGCTATTCAGTACAAGACCCTGAGCGGTACGGGGTGGTGCAATTCGGTGATGATGGTAAGCCGGTGGAGCTGTTGGAAAAACCACTAAAGCCACCTTCTAATATTGCGGTGACGGGCTTATATTTTTACGATGAACGAGCTTCGCATTTCGCAAGTAACTTGGCTCCGTCTGCGCGGGGAGAGTTGGAGATCACGGATTTGAATCGCGCTTATTTGAAAATTGGCGCACTTCACGTTGAGCGCCTAGGTCGCGGCACAGCCTGGCTTGATACGGGCACTCACAATTCCTTGCTTGATGCAGGGGTTTTCGTGCGAATCGTAGAGGAGCGACAGGGTTTGAAAATAGCCTGCGTGGAGGAGATCGCGTGGCGTATGGGTTTCATCGATAGAGGACAGTTAGCGCGGCTTGCGCAGCCGCTGGCCAAGAGCGGTTACGGAGATTATCTTTTGCGCGTACTGCATGAGCCGGGACTGACATGAATTTTATTTCAACTCCTATCGCCGGGGTAGTACTTATAGAACCGCGAGTATTTGGCGATGAACGTGGTTTTTTTATGGAAACTTGGGCTGCGGCAAAATTCCACGAGGCGGGAATAGACGCTACTTTTTTGCAGGATAATCAGAGTCGTTCGACTCAGTGGACGCTGCGCGGTATGCACTTACAGGTCGAGCATACTCAGGGAAAACTGGTACGCGTCACTGATGGTTCTGTTTATGACGCGGTGGTCGATTTACGTCGGAGCAGTCCTAGCTACGGGCAGTGGTGGGCGACTGAATTAAGCGCTGAGAATAAACGTATGTTGTGGGTGCCACCGGGTCTTGCGCATGGCATTCTAATCACTTCCGCCTCTGCGGATTTTTTGTATAAGTGCACGGATGTTTACAGCCCGGTGCATGAGCGCTCGCTGGCATGGAATGACTCGACGCTGGGCATTAGGTGGCCGTTACCTGTTGGCGTTGTCCCTAACTTATCTGCGAAAGATGCCAAGGGCGTGAGCTTCGTAGATATCGATAAATTCGCATGAAAGTATTGGTATTGGGTAGCGCAGGTCAGGTGGGTCGTGCGGTAGTGCAAGCCGCGCGGCGGGGTTGTGAGTTAGTGACTCTTTCGCGCGCTGAGCTTGATATTGGAGATGAAAAGGCGGTTGCTCATGCGGTGGCGAAGATCGGTCCTCAGTGGATTGTGAACGCGGCGGCTTATACTGCGGTGGATCTTGCGGAAGATGAGCGCGCTCAGGCGCAAGCCGTCAACGATACAGCGGTGGGTACCCTTGCCACAGCTGCAGAGTTGGTAGGTAGTCGTTTGCTGCATTTATCGACTGATTTCGTGTTTGATGGTGAGGCGAATTGCGCCTACTTGCCTACGGATCAGCCCAATCCAATAAGTGTGTACGGGGCGACCAAGTTCGCGGGTGAGCGTCATGTACTACGCAAGGGAACTGGTATCGTTTTACGAACCGCTTGGGTATATGCATCGACTGGGCGCAATTTCGTGCTAACAATGCTTCGTCTGATGCGTGAGCGTGATCAGGTTCGGGTGGTATGCGATCAAATAGGAACCCCCACGTGGGCCACGGGTCTCGCGCGGGCGATATGGGGCATTATGGAGAGGGCCCCCGCTTCCGGAATATATCATTGGACTGACCTGGGGGTCGCGAGTTGGTACGATTTTGCGATGGCCATTCAAGAGGAGGCACTCGCGCAAGGACTCTTAAGTCGCACCGTACCTATCGTGCCGATTTCGAGCAGTGACTATCCTACGAGCGCACGACGCCCAGCGTTTAGCGTTTTGAATACCGATGCCACGCGAGCTGTTTTGGAGCAACCTGGGCATCATTGGCGATATCATTTAAGGATGATGCTCGATGAGCTTCAATGCGACTAATCTTTTAATTACGGGCGGTGCCGGTTTTATTGGCGCTAATTTCGTGCGTCACTGGCTTAAGAATAGTACTGAAGGGCGCGTAGTCGTGTTCGATGCCTTGACGTATGCGGGTAATTTAGAAAATCTCGAGGGTCTTGAGCGAGACCCGCGCTATGTGTTCATCCAGGGAAATATCTGCGATGAGGGCGCGGTGCGATCCCATATGCGCGAATACCCTATCGATACGCTAGTGCATTTTGCGGCGGAGTCGCATGTGGATCGCTCGATCTTGGGGCCTGATGATTTCATACGCACCAACCTAGTCGGCACGCATGCCTTGCTCAAGGCTGCAAAAGCGGTGTGGTTGGGTGAGTCCCCAGTAGCGCATCGATTCCACCATGTGTCTACGGACGAAGTCTACGGGTCGCTAAAGAGCCAGGATGCCGCATTTACCGAGAGCACGGCCTATGCGCCCAATTCGCCGTATTCCGCTAGCAAAGCAGGCTCCGACCATTTGGTGCGTGCTTATCATGAGACTTTCGGGCTTGCGACCACGGTAACCAATTGCTCCAATAATTATGGTCCGTATCAGTTTCCGGAGAAATTGATTCCGCTCATAATTATTAATATTCTCGGGGGGAAACCGCTGCCGGTCTATGGCGACGGCCTGCAAATCCGCGATTGGCTGCATGTCGCCGATCACTGTGAGGCGATTTCACTGGCCTTGCGTCTAGGGCGTTCGGGCGAGGTGTACAACGTGGGTGGCAGTAGCGAGACCACCAACATGCAGATCGTGAAGACGCTCTGCGGGTTGCTTGACGAGAGGTTATTCGCGAGTGCTCCGTTGCGCAAGGCATTCCCGCAATCGCCTGCGGCGCAGGGCCGGCACTCACTGGAATTAATCACGCATGTGCGTGACCGCTTGGGACATGATCGGCGCTACGCGGTCAACTTTGCTAAAGCACAGCGTGAACTGGGATATACGCCGAGGCGGGATTTGGCTTCCGGGCTTGCGAGCACTTTGGACTGGTATTTGGCTAATATTGCTTGGTGGCAGGCGGTGTTACGACGGGATTAAGGCGGCCTTAAGGCGGCCTTAGGACGGGATTAGGACTCCGCAAATCGCGGTTGCCGTAATGCTCCTCTCAATCTACAATTCAGCCCCGTTGCCGCACTTGAGGCAAAAATGCTCAGGAAATACTGCTTGGAGTGCGTGTTTGAAATTTAAAGTAGCTTTTTTTTCTCGTCGAGTTTTTGGAGTCGTCGCGGTTTTTACCGTCTTTGGGGCATGGTTGGGCAATGCCGCGCTGGCGCAGACTCCGACTTCAGAGCAGCTGGGTATCCTCAAAAGCCTACCTGCTGATACCCAGAGTACGTTAATTCAAAGCGTACTCGGTAAAGGCGATGGAGCCGGTACTAAGACTGATCCACGACTCAGCAGCCCTGAAACAATTCGATCCCGTTCCGACGCTACTGATCTTCTTGGGCAATTTGATAAGTTAAAAAAGAATAAAACGAGTGACGGACGCGTGCTGCGTCAATTCGATGAGGATCCCGAACTACGCGCTGATGATACCGTGCTGATCGATTTGGTACCGCTCGAGGAGTATCGCAAACAGCTGCTGGCCAATAAAGCCTCGGGCACTAACCTTAACAATAACGCGGCTAATGATATTTTTTTAAATAGTCGAAAACCCGATAGCGCTCTGGATAACAGCAATGTTACTAATTATGGCCGGGGCCAATTCGGCGATAAACCGCAGTCCGATGAGGAAAAGGAAAGACTCGAAAAATTTAAACAACGAATACTCAAAGGCAATCCTTACAAACTTAATAAATTTGGGGTGTTGGAGATCCCTGGTCTTCCTGCTATTCCGTTGGCGGGATTGACGGCCGACGAGGCGACCAAGCGAGTCAGTGCCGATCCGGACTTACGCGATTTTGTCATCAAGGTGGCTTTGTTGCGTTTGCAATTGTCGGGAGACGAGGGGCTGAAGCCGTTTGGCTACGATCTCTTTGAAGGCGATCCGACGACGTTTGCGCCGGTTACCGATATCCAGGTGCCCGTCGATTATGCGGTAGGTGCGGGCGATGCTTTAAGCATTCAGCTCTATGGCAATGAGCCCGCTTCGTATGTTTTAACGGTGGGCCGCGATGGCCGCATCAATTTTCCCAAACTTGGACCGATCATGGTCAGTGGGCTCACATTTGACGCAGCTCGCGCAACCATTGAGCGCCAAGTTTCGCAACAGCTCATTGGCTCCCGAGTGAGCGTTACCATGGGTAATTTGCGCTCTATTAGGGTTTTTGTCTTGGGCGAGGCTCAGAAGCCTGGGTCGTATACGGTAAGCGGCCTGTCCACGATGACGAATGCATTGCTTGTCAGTGGGGGCGTCAAGAAGATTGGTTCGCTGCGTAATATCCAGCTGAAACGTAATGGGCAGCTCGTGACCGTACTCGATTTGTACGATTTGCTCCTGCATGGGGATACCAGCGCTGATCGCAAATTGATGCCGGGCGATGTTATTTTTATTCCACCGATCGGGCGTACGGTAGCGGTGGACGGTGCCATTCGACGGCCGGCAATCTACGAACTTAAGGGCGAGAAGAATGTTGCTCAAGTGATAGGCATTGCAGGTGGCCTTATGCCGGATGCGGACGAAAAAATAGTGCAAATGGAACGTATATTGCCTTCGCGACTCCGTGAAATGCGCAACATTAATCTAAGTATTGCGGCGGGACGCGGTGCAGACATTGCCAATGGTGACAAATTGCGCATTCCAACCATTAAGCCTACGCTGGAAAACTCAGTTACTTTGGCGGGGTTTGTATTTCGTCCGGGTGCCTTCGAATATCATTCAGGGTTACGCCTTTCCGACGTGCTCGGCAGCTTCGATGAGCTTAAGCCGGGTGCGGATCGTCACTACATTATGATTCGACGTGAAATTCCGCCGCAGCGGAAAATCCAGGTGGTTTCAGCGGACTTAGAATACGCGCTCGCCGCACGTGGCAGCGCGGCCGATCCACCCCTTCAACCGCGCGATCAAATTTTTGTATTCGACTTAACCGCGAGCCGCGCCCGGGTTGTCGCGCCTGTGATTACTGATTTGGAGTTGCAAAGCACACCAGAGAATCTGGCCCAAATTGTCAGCATTGACGGGCGGCTTAAAGCACCCGGTCGGTACCCCTTAGAGCCCACTATGCGCGTCAGTGATTTGATTCGCGCCGGGGGTGGTTTGGAAGACTCGGCGTTCCGCGGGGATGCGGAATTGACTCGCTACGAAGTGGTTGACGGCAAAGCGCGGCAGACCGACTTAGTTAAGGTGGATCTAGCAGCGATTCGACGTGGCGATGCTGGTACCGATATCTCCTTGAAACCTTACGACGTATTGATTGTGAAGACGACGCCGCTGTGGGATGAGCCCGGCAGTATTGTGCTTGCGGGTGAGGTGCGCTTTCCTGGTAAGTATCCAATTCATCGGGGCGAGACGTTGTATTCCGTGCTGCAACGAGCGGGTGGGTTTACCGATATCGCTTTTGGCGAAGGCGCGGTGTTCATACGCGAGGAATTAAAGAAACGGGAGAAAGAGCAAATCGAGTTACTCACCAATCGGTTTCAGCGAGATCTGACTGCGTTGTCGTTGCAGGCTATCGCGAGTAGTGCAGCGACCAATGGTAGCGCTGGGGCGAGCGCTAGCCAAGGTCTTGCCATTGGGCAGCAGCTGCTCGAGCAACTGCGAAATACTAAGCCTGTAGGCCGATTGGTGCTCAATTTGGATCGAGTGATGCAGGGCCCTGCGGGTGCTTCGGGTGATGTCGTTTTGCGGGATGGTGATAAATTAGTAGTACCGAAGACGACTCAGGAAGTGACAATCCTTGGTGAAGTCCAAAGCCCAACATCGCATATTTTCCAAGCCGGATTGAGCCGGGATGACTATATATCCAAAAGTGGCGGGCTCACTCAGAAGGCGGATAAGAAGCGCATCTATGTTGTGCGGGCCAACGGCGATGTAGTCGCGGGCACCCGCTCCAGCGGTTGGTTCCGGCGAACTCAGAATGTTGATATCCACCCGGGAGATACGATTGTCGCACCGTTGGATGCAGAGCGGGTTAGAGCGCTGCCATTGTGGCAAGCGGTAACGACGATTGTGTACAACATTGCGATTTCTTTGTTAGCGTTAAAGAGTGCGGGTTTGTAATGGGGAAAATTGCGTTAATTACGGGTATTACCGGACAAGATGGCGCGTATCTTGCCGAATTTTTACTCGCGAAGGGTTACATCGTGCACGGGATTAAGCGGCGCGCGTCATCTTTTAATACTGATCGAATTGATCATCTGTACCAGGATCCCCACGAGCGAAACGTGCGTCTCAAGTTGCACTACGGCGATCTTACGGACTCGACCAATCTCATCCGTATCATCCAAGAAGTTCAACCCGATGAAATTTACAATTTGGCCGCTCAAAGTCATGTGGCGGTGTCGTTCGAAACCCCTGAGTACACGGCAAATTCTGATGCCGTGGGTACCTTGCGCGTTTTAGAAGCGGTACGAATTCTAGGCTTAAGTACCAAGACCCGTTTCTACCAGGCATCGACTTCGGAAATGTTCGGCAAGGTCCAAGAAATCCCACAACGCGAGACCACTCCTTTTTATCCGCGCTCACCTTACGGTGCCGCAAAAGTGTACGCCTATTGGATAACCGTCAATTATCGTGAGGCTTACGGATTATTTGCCTGTAATGGTATTCTTTTTAACCATGAATCCCCGCTACGCGGCGAAACCTTTGTCTCACGTAAGATTACGCGTGCTTTGAGCCGAATTCGGGTCGGGCTACAGGAGACCTTGCATCTTGGTAATCTGGACTCCCGGCGTGATTGGGGACATGCGCGTGACTATGTTCGTGCTCAATGGCTCATGTTACAGGCTGACATCCCTGAAGACTTCGTAATTGCGACTGGGAAACAATATTCCGTGCGCGACTTTGTCGTAGCAGCGGGCGCGTTGCTTGACATGAAGATCGAATGGCATGGCGAGGGCGCGGAGGAGGAGGGTATTGATACCCGTAGCGGCCGTACGCTGGTGCGAGTTGATCCGCGTTATTTCCGACCTACCGAAGTGGAAACATTATTAGGTGATGCCAGCAAAGCCCGTGACAAATTGGGATGGACGGCTGAGGTCACTTTTTCAGAGTTAGTGGCTGAAATGGTTGAATCTGATTTGACTCTAGCCAAACGCGATGCGCTGGTGGCTAAAGAAGGCTACAAAATATACAGCAATCACGAGTAGCGGATGGTGGCACTTTCTTCTAGCTCAAAAATTTACGTCGCGGGACATCGGGGGCTGGTAGGGTCCGCGGTGGTTCGAGCGTTTCTACTCAAAGGCTACCAGAGTCTGCTGGTTCGTACGCATGACGAACTGGATCTTACCAACCAAGCGGCCGTGCACGGATTTTTCAATAAAGAGCGGCCTGAAGCGGTGATCATGGCTGCCGCCCGCGTGGGAGGGATTCATGCCAATAACTCGCGTCCTGCGCTGTTCATTCGCGACAATCTGTTGATCCAAGATAATGTCATTGACGCTGCATACCGTTGCGGTGTGACAAAATTTGTTTTCTTAGGCTCAAGCTGCATTTATCCTAAACTCGCGCCGCAGCCGATTAAAGAGGACTACCTGCTGACGGGGCCTTTGGAGCCCACCAACGAGTGGTACGCCATTGCCAAGATCGCGGGTTTAAAAATGTGTCAAGCCTATCGCCGTGAGTATGGATTCAATGCGATTTCGCTTATGCCTACCAATCTTTATGGACCTGGCGATAATTTTGATTTACAGCATTCGCATGTCTTGCCGGCGTTAATTCGTCGTATTCACGAGGCCAAAATACGCGGGGATGCTCGTATAAAAGTATGGGGAACGGGTACGCCGCGCCGCGAATTTCTTCATGTAGATGATTTGGCGGATGCCATTCTGTATCTTTTTCAAAATTACGATGCAGAGCAAATGCTGAATGTTGGTTGGGGCGAGGATGTCACTATTCGAGAGTTAGCGGAGTTGGTGATGTCGGTGATAGACTACAGGGGTGACTTAGAGTTTGATACGACAAAACCTGATGGAACGCCTCGCAAGCTGTTGGATGTGACGCGCCTTAAGGGTCTCGGTTGGAAGCCACGAATTTCACTCGAAACAGGCATCCAGCAGACCTACGCTTGGTTTAAAGAGCACGGTGCTTTAGCGAGGCTGTAGTCTTCAGCGTTGTCGGAGTTCTCCGACATTTGGCTCATCCGTTACACTAATTTACAATATTAACTCATTGTAAGTTTTGAACTTTTTGAGCTTTTAAACCAAGATTTCGATACACTAGCGGTCGCAAGGGGCCGAACTATGTTAAATCTTTTAGTACGCGGAAAATAAATAAATCGTGCAATAGTTTGCGCGAAAATGGAGATCTGTCTTGGGTTCATCCGTAGTTTGCAGATCCGAAGAATATATAAGAAGCTCTGTTGAGTTGCCCAGTCGTTTAAAGCGGACTATTGCGCTGTGTACCGACGCGATCGTGATTCCTTTTTTATTGTGGTCGGCGATAAGTCTTAAAGCCGGCACGCCCTCTTTTTTTTCCAGTGACTGGCCTGCCTACGTTGCGGTAGTGGCCATTAGCGTCCCGATCTTTATTAGCTTTGGTCTTTATCGAGCAGTAATTCGTTACCTCGGACACAAAGCGGTATTTGCGGTGGCATTTGCGGTGGCGCTTAGTGGCTTGTTGCTAGGTTCAGTAGATATCGTATTCGATTTACGCGCGCTTTCTTGGAGCGTGGTCACAATTTATTCGTGTCTTACTTTGCTATACGTGGCGGGATCGAGATTTTTAGTCCGCTATTATTTGTTGACTCGGTACATTCAACCCACGGTTGCACGCGTTGCGATTTATGGGGCCGGTGAAGCAGGCGCGCGTTTGTCTACCGCGCTTTTGACTACACGGGCTTTTGATCCACTCGCTTTCATCGACGACAATAAAAATTTGCAGGGACGAATGATTAATGGCATCAAAGTCTTCGCGCCCGAGCGCTTGCTCGGGATCATTAAAAATCGGCGCATTGATCGCATTTTATTGGCACTCCCTAGCCTAAGTCGGCGCCGACGGCGTGAAATATTGACCTCGCTTGAAACCCTCGGCGTGCACGTTCAAACAGTACCGGAGTTTGAGCAACTCGTGACCGGGCATGCTGACGTCGGTGATATACGTGAAGTGGATGTGAGCGACCTTCTGGGCCGTGATTCAGTGCCGCCTAACGCGGGACTATTTGACGCCTGTATTCGTGATCGTGTGGTGATGGTGACAGGTGCAGGTGGCTCCATCGGCTCCGAACTGTGCCGTCAAATCATCGGTTTGGCGCCAAAACGGCTTGTGCTTTTCGAAATGTCCGAGTTGGCGCTTTACAATATTGAGCGTGAACTGCGTGCCCTCACAGAGGCCCAGGCAGCGCCGGTTGAACTGGTAGGTCTGATTGGCAATGCTCATCACAAATACCGCTTGCGGGATATTCTGCAAGCCTATCGAGTTCAGACCGTTTATCACGCTGCGGCCTACAAACATGTGCCGATAGTGGAACAGAACGTGATCGAAGGCATTCACAATAATGTGATATCTACTTGGTATGCCGCGGAGGCCGCGCATGAGACCGAGGTGGAAACTTTTGTTCTGGTATCTACCGACAAGGCTGTCAATCCCACCAATGTCATGGGGGCGACTAAACGATTTGCGGAAATTGTGTTGCAAGGACTGCAACGGCGTGGCAGCAAAACTCGCTTTTGTATGGTGCGCTTTGGCAACGTATTGGCCTCGTCGGGCTCTGTAGTGCCGTTGTTTAGTGAGCAGATTAGAGCTGGCGGGCCTGTGACCGTAACGCACCCCGAGGTAATTCGGTACTTTATGACCATTCCGGAAGCTGCGCAGCTCGTTATTCAGGCGGGCTCGATGGCGAAGGGTGGCGATGTATTCGTGCTGGATATGGGTAAGCCGGTGCGTATTGGAGATCTTGCAAAGCGCATGATTCATTTGATGGGATTGACGGTGCGTGACGAGGATCATCCTGAAGGAGATATTGAAATTGCCTATACCGGGTTAAGGCCGGCTGAAAAGCTTTTTGAGGAGCTGTTGATTGGTAACAATGTGACCGGAACCGAGCATCCGATGATTTTGCGTGCGATTGAGCATTCCATGCCGTGGGATCGAGTACAGGGGCTACTCGAAGAGATATTGACGGCAATGAGTCGGTTTGACTGCCAGCGAGCGTTGAATTTATTACGCGAGGTGGTCGTGGAATACAAGCCTGCTCCGGAATCCCATGATTTGGTATGGGCGCGTCAGGCAGCTTTGGTTGCCGATGACCGGAAAGTCACCAATTTGATAGTACGGCGTGTCGCAAAAAATAACGCGCCTACTGATATCCTGAGGCCGTAGATAATACAATTGAGGTTGTTTATCTGGCGGACCGACGAAGGATCGATTTATTCATGAAATTTAAGGCTTATGGCGGGGCTTTTGCCTGGCTTTTGGTAGGCTCGCCTGTATTAGCAGGCGTTAGCGCCTACTTACCCATCAATATTGATACGGCGATGGAACGTCAGATCGAGCGCGTATTGATATTGGCTGACGAACCCATATTGAAAAGACCTTTTGCGGTAGCGTTGGTTGAACTTGCTTTGCCTAAAGCTTGTGAAGTTGATGAACTACTTTGTACAAGCGTAAAAAACTATCTTCTGCGATATTCGCATGACTATGGCATCGCCTACGCGAGCGCATCGGGAGCTAAAGCTCGACAAGGGTCCACGGCGGTTGTGCCGAATCAGTATGGAATGCCGGTCACGAGCCGCTGGGAACTAGCCGCGCAAGCTTACGTGCAGCCAAATGATTACCTACTTGCCACTGTAGGAGGAATAGCGTATTCCGGGCGATCAACGCCCAACGGAACCTTACTAAGCGTCGGGACGAATTGGGGACAAATCGACTTAGGCTACCGCGCTCATTGGTTTTCACCCGCTACCGATAGCAGCCAACTGATCAGCACCGAGGCGCCGACGCTTCCCTCCCTAACGGTGTCAAATTACGAACCCATAGGGCGGTTGGGGTTCCAGTACGAATTGTTTTTATCTAGGCTATCTCAGTCGAGTAACAATATTTTGTATCTCGGCAAAATCAGTTCTGGTAACCCTCGTATTTTTGGCATGCAATTTTCAATTGAACCCTTCAGCGGTTGGTCGTTGGGCTTTAATCGGTTGTTAGAGTACGGTGGTGGCAGTGGGTTGCCACAAAGCTCGCGCATCTTATTGCGGAATATTTTTAAGCCAAGTGGACTTGCACAAACGCAAGGGAATCAGCAAGCCTCGTATATAAGTCGGTTTATTTTCCCAGGTAAGACGCCTTTTGCGTTGTATGCCCAGTATGCGGGTGAGGATAATTCCAACGGCGGGAGTTATCTGCTTGGCAATGCGGCTCTTACGGTCGGCATCGATGTTCCTAAAATTGCTCATTACTTTGATGTGACCTACGAAGTTTCCGAGTGGCAGAATATTTGGTATGTGCATAATATATTTTTGGATGGCATGAGTAATGAGGGTTTAGTCCTTGGCAATTGGGGCGCTGATCAACGTCAGTTTGGCGATGGGGTTGGTGCTCGCAGCCAAATGCTCAGAGTAGGTTGGGAACCTTCGTTTGGTGGATATTTAGAGGAGCGAGTGCGGACTTTGGTAAACCAGAATTACTATGGTGGCGATTCGCGTAGTTATTTGCCAATCTCCCCCTATCCCTATCACCATTACCGTGATTTTTCGATCCGCTATTCGCGACCCTGGAAAGGGCTTAAAATAGGCGGTGAGTTGTTCGGCGGAAGTGATATTTTCGGCAAATCGTTTGCGCGCATTTCTGGTTTTTTAAGCTATGGGGACGATGAGTCACGCGTCGATAGGTCTAGCGCGGGGGGCTCCGCGTTTAAGTCGGAAGCCACTGACAAGGCGGAGCGTGGTGCGGAGGTGTTTGTGGATCTTGGCGGTAATGCCAGTAAGGTTCGTGAGAATGTCGAGCCCAATCTGCCCGTCCTGGTTAGCAAACTGGGCGTGGGAGCGCATATCGGGTTCGGCGCAAGACGCCAGGTGGCCGAGAATAATGATTTAGGCGCACGCATTGAGTTAGATCAGATCAATCATCATTCGCTGGTGGGGGTGCGAGCATTGGACTATCGACACCGTTATAACGAGAACTTTGCTTTGAGCCTATTTGCAGGCGCCGCTCGCTATGGCCTCGCTACACCGGCGTATTCTGTGTATGGTGGAGTGGGCGGGCAATGGCGCGATATCGTACCAAAATGGGATATGAATTTAGATTTAACTTATGGTCAGAATTTGGCACGCGATCATGTGTTAGCAAGCGATGTGCAAGGAATTCGGGCGGAAAGCTTTTTTAAGATTGAGAGCGCGGTGCTGTATCTATCGAAGCGTTTCTAACCATTGAGTTAGCCTAGGAGAAATTGTGTCTGGAACCATTTTGGTGACCGGTGGAGCAGGCTACATTGGTAGTCATGTGCTGCGCCAACTTAATGCTGTCGGCGAAAAAGTTGTTGTGCTTGACAACTTAAGTAAGGGTTTCCGCCAAGCGGTGCAAGGTGATCTGGTTGTGGGCGAGGCGGGCGATTACGCATTCGTATCGCGCCTAATGGCGGAGCGCAAAGTGGACACGGTGATGCATTTTGCGGCGCACACGGTAGTTCCTGAGTCGGTCGCATTGCCGTTGAAGTATTACGGCAATAATACCTGCGCTACGCGTAATTTGTTACAGGCCTGCCTCGATAATAGAGTGACGAATTTTGTGTTTTCCTCGACCGCGGCGGTGTACGGTATGCTGGCCGACGGGTATGCTGATGAGAATTCTCCGACCCAACCCATAAACTCGTACGGGACATCCAAACTCATGAGTGAGTGGATGTTGCGCGATGTGGCTGCGGTGAATCCCTTACGCTATGTCGCTCTGCGGTATTTCAACGTCGCAGGCGCAGATTCCAACTCCCGGATAGGCCAAGCAACCCCAGGCGCAACTCTGCTCACCAAGGTCGCTTGTGAGGCGATGGTGGGCAAGCGCGCACACGTGTCAGTGTATGGCAGTGATTATCCGACCCCCGATGGCACCGGAGTGCGAGACTATATTCATGTTGAGGACCTAGCTTCGGCGCATCTATCCGCCTTAAGTTATCTACGTGCTCAAAGGCCTTCAGTCACGCTTAACGTGGGCTATGGACACGGCTACTCCGTGCGCGAAGTGTTGCGGATGGTTGAAACGGTGGGTGGAAAGCCATTGATTATTCGCGACGAGCCGCGTCGCGCCGGAGATCCTGCCTATTTGGTGGCTCGTGCCGAACGAATTCGCGCAGAACTCGGGTGGGTGCCGCGTTACGATGATTTGCAGGTCATTGTGTCGAGTGCATTGGCCTGGGAGCGCAAGTTGTTGTTAGAGCCGTGGATTTAAAATGAAAATCACGATTTTTGGTTCCGGATATGTGGGTCTTGTTTCGGGAGCTTGTTTGGCGGACGCCGGTAATCAAGTAGTGTGTGTAGATGTTGATCCGCGCAAGATCGATATGCTAAAGCGCGGCGAGTTGCCAATTCACGAACCTGGCCTGGATGCTATGGTGAAACGCAATTTCGAAGCTGGACGCCTACGCTTTACCACCGACGCGCGTGAAGGAGTGATGCATGGTCTATTCCAGCTGATTGCGGTAGGCACGCCGCCGGATGAGGACGGCTCCGCGGATCTTCGCTACGTGCTGGCAGTAGCTCGAACCATCGGCGAGCACATGGTCGACTACAAAGTGGTAATTACAAAGTCCACCGTGCCGGTAGGTACCGCCGATAAAGTGCGAGACGCCGTGGCCGAATCACTTGCGATCCGGCAGGCGAGTGTCGAGTACGACACGGTTTCGAACCCCGAGTTTTTGAAAGAAGGTGCAGCTATCGCGGATTTCATGAAACCCGATCGAGTAGTTATCGGCACCGATAGTCCTCGAGCGGCCGATTTACTTCGCTCGTTGTATGAGCCCTTTACTCGTAATCATGATCGTATGATCGTCATGGATGTGCGCTCCGCAGAGCTTACCAAGTATGCAGCCAATGCAATGCTGGCAACCAAAATTTCATTTATGAATGAGTTGGCCAACTTAGCGGAGCGATTTGGCGCTGATATCGAGGCGGTACGCCGAGGGATGGGTTCCGATCCCCGTATTGGTTATGCATTTATATATCCTGGCGTGGGTTATGGAGGTTCGTGTTTCCCCAAAGACGTGCAGGCGTTGCATCGCTCGGCCGCTGACGTAGGCTATGAGGCAAATATTTTAGCGGCGGTTGAACGGGTCAATGATGCTCAAAAACACTTTCTATTCAAGAAAATGCAAGCACACTTCGCATCATTGCACGGCAAGACGATTGCTTTGTGGGGCCTCGCATTTAAGCCCAATACTGATGACATGCGTGAGGCTCCGAGCCGGGTACTGATGGAGGCGCTTTGGGCAGCCGGTGCGGTGGTGCGGGCTTACGATCCGGTAGCCATGCCTGAATGTTTACGCATCTATGGCAATCGACGCGATCTGATTTTATGCAGCGCGAGTCGCGAGGCGCTTATAGGCGCGGATGCACTTGCAATCG
The DNA here is from genome assembly GCA_025359565.1 of Gammaproteobacteria bacterium. GTDB lineage: Bacteria > Pseudomonadota > Gammaproteobacteria > Steroidobacterales > Steroidobacteraceae > Bog-1198. Next base: position 88,495 of record JANYFY010000009.1, read on the forward strand.
TGACGGAATGGCAAGAGTTTCGTAGCCCGGATTTTAGCTTTTTGCAGGAGACTTTGCGCTTTCCAGTGATCTTCGACGGACGTAATCTCTATGATCCGGCAGCCCTCCGTGCCGCCGGCTTCAGTTATTATGGGGTCGGCCGCGGTAAGCGTTGAAGATTTTTAGTTGAGGTTTGCTAAATGAGTTCATTGATCCCAGTGATTTTGTCAGGAGGCGCGGGCACTCGGTTATGGCCATTGTCGCGTGAGATGTACCCGAAGCAATTACTGGCGCTTACTAGTAAGTACACCATGCTTCAAGACACAGCGACGCGTTTGGCGGGCATCCCTGGAGCGGGGGTACCGATCGTTGTGTGTAATGAGGCACATCGGTTTACGGTGGCGGAGCAAATCCGCGCATTGGGGATCACGGCGGGTGCGATTTTGCTCGAACCGGTGGGGCGTAATACCGCACCGGCGGTAGCGCTCGCGGCGCTCAAGGCCCAAGTCATCGATGCAGAGGCTATTTTGGTGGTCGCTCCTGCGGATCATGTGATTCGCGATGCGCGGGTTTTTCAGCAAATGGCTGAGATTGCGGTGGAGCAAGCTAAGAACGGCAAGTTGGTGACTTTCGGCATCGTAGCGCACGCGCCTGAAACCGGTTATGGCTATATTCGTCGCGGGGACGGTAAAGGTCCGACTTACCCTGTGGCTCAGTTCATTGAAAAACCGCCGCTGGATGTGGCAAGTCAGTTCGTCGCCTCAGGCGATTACTACTGGAATAGCGGTATGTTTGTATTCAAGGCAAGTCGCTATCTTGCCGAACTACAAGCATTCGCTCCGGATATTTTACAAGCGGCCACTTTAAGTTTTCAGGCGGCAACCACGGACCTTGATTTCATGCGCATTGATCGGATTGAATTTGAGAAATGCCGCAGCGAATCGATCGACTACGCGGTGATGGAGAAGACCCGCGATGCCGTGGTCTTGCCCTTAGATTCGGGGTGGAGCGATGTAGGTTCCTGGTCATCGTTGTTTGATGCCTTGCCCGCCGACGAAGACGGCAATGTGTTGCAAGGTGATGTGCTAGTGCACGATACGCATGATTGCTATGTGCATTCGACGAGCCGCTTGGTAACCGCTGTCGGTATGGATGACCATATTATCGTGGAGACCAAGGATGCCGTGTTAGTGGCGCCCAAGGAGCGGGTCCAGGATGTGAAGGAATTAGTCGCTAAACTTAAGAAATCGGGACGAACTGAATCCAGTTTGCATCGCGAAGTATTTCGGCCCTGGGGTAGCTACGACAGTATCGACAGCGGAGAGCGTTTTCAAGTTAAGCGATTATCGGTAAAGCCGGGCGGCGTATTATCTCTGCAAATGCATCACCACCGCGCCGAGCATTGGATTGTAGTGCAGGGTACGGCGCGTATCACTTGTAACGAAAAAACTTTTCTTTTGTCTGAAAATGAATCCACCTACATTCCAATTGGTTCCACGCATCGCATTGAGAACCCCGGAAAAGTGTATTTGCACATTGTTGAAGTTCAATCAGGTTCGTATTTAGGTGAAGATGATATCGTGCGATTCGAAGATAACTACGGACGGCAAGGAACTAACACGTGAAATCGATTTCCTGTTTCAAGGCCTACGATTTACGCGGCCGTATTCCAGATGAGCTCAATGAAGATGTGGCATACCGCGTCGCGCGCGGACTCGCTCAATTCTTGACGCCCAAGCGCATTGTAGTCGGTCGTGACATTCGTCTCTCCAGCGCAAAATTAATGGATGCCGTGTGTCGAGGTCTTACCGAGAGTGGTGTAGACGTGTACGACATCGGGGTTTGTGGTACTGAAGGCGTGTACTTTGCGACCTTTAATGGGGGATATGACGGTGGCATTATGATTACCGCCAGTCATAATCCATCTGACTACAACGGCATGAAATTTGTTCGTGAACAGTCAAAACCTATTAGCGCTGACAACGGGTTGCAAGAGATCCGTAGGTTTGCCGAAAATGCAGAATTTCCGGTGTCCGAACGCTTGGGCGCTAGGTACCCAACCGACATCAACAAGGCTTATATTGCACATTTGCTGTCGTATATAGACCTGAGAAAACTTAAACCGCTAAAAATTGTGGTGAACGCGGGCAATGGCGGTGCGGGTTTAGTGGTTGATCTGCTCGAGCCGCATTTACCGTTCAAGTTTATCAAGGTGCATCACGAGCCTGATGGTACTTTTCCGAACGGCATTCCGAATCCTATGCTGCAAGAAAATCGGGCGTCCACCGTGGCGGCGATCCACGCCAATGGCGCAGATTTTGGAATTGCTTGGGATGGCGATTTCGATCGCTGTTTTATGTTTGACGAGCACGGCGGCTTTATTGAGGGTTACTACATCGTGGGCCTTTTAGCCTCCGTGCTACTGCGGGGAGAACCGGGTGGCAAGGTAGTCCACGACCCGCGTCTCACGTGGAATACGCTCGAAATAGTGAAGCAGGCGGGTGGCGAGGCGGTGCTCTCTAAGTCTGGTCATTCCTTCATTAAGCAACGTATGCGCGAGGTGGATGGAGTGTATGGCGGTGAAATGAGTGCACATCATTATTTTAGGCGTTTTGCTTATTGTGACAGCGGCATGATTCCTTGGTTGATCATGGCGCAGATATTGAGTGAGTCGGGTCTGGGCCTGGCAAAACTGGTTAGTGAGCGTATTCGATTATTTCCTGTGAGTGGTGAGCTTAACTATCGTGTGCCAGATGCAAAGGTAACCATTGCGGCGCTTGAAGCCCGTTATGCGCCGCAGGCTTTGTCGGTGGATCGCACCGACGGATTATCCTTTGAATTTTCCGATTGGCGTTTTAATTTACGCAGTTCAAATACTGAACCTTTGCTCAGACTCAACGTGGAGGCTCGCAACTCTATGGCGTTGATGCAATCTAAGACCGACGAACTATTAGGCCTATTAAAATCTCACGGTGCGATTTCTGCTGACCACTAAAGACACACTAGTTGGCGTGCCCGCAGCGGTATCCGTACCGGCGAGTGGCGCGATGCTTTCGATGCCGGCTCCGGCGGCTCGTGGTGTTCCGAAGCTCAGTATTGTGATTCCGGTGTATAACGAGGAAGGCGTACTACCCACTTTGTTTGCAAGGATCTATCCGGCGCTGGACGCCTTAGGAGTTTCCTATGAGGTAGTATTCGTGAACGACGGGAGTAAGGATCGTTCGGTGGCGCTTTTAAGGCAGCAATTTAGCGCCCGACCTGACCATACTCGAGTAGTGCTTTTTCATGCAAATTTCGGTCAGCACTCGGCAGTTATGGCCGGATTATCGTACGCTCGCGGTGACTATGTCGTTACTTTAGACGCAGATCTGCAAAATCCGCCCGAAGAAATTAGCAAGCTAGTCGACATGTTAGATCAGGGTTACGATTATGTCGGCACCATCCGCCAGCATCGACAGGACTCATGGTGGCGGCGTTGGTTCTCGAAAATGCTCAATCGATTGCGTGAACGAATAACGCCGGTACATATGACCGATCAGGGATGCATGATGCGGGGCTATGCGCGTTCGGTTGTGACCGCATTGAACCAGACGCGTGAAGTGAATACCTTCATTCCGGCGCTTGCGTCCCTCTATGCCATGCGTCCCATCGAGGTGCCGATATCGCACGAGGAGCGCTTCGCGGGACAGTCTAAATATTCGCTGTACAGCCTGATCCGCTTAAACTTCGATCTCATCACGGGATTTTCGGTGGTACCCTTGCAATTGTTTTCCATGGTTGGCATGGCGGTGGCGACACTTTCGGCGCTGCTGGTGGTGTACTTATTCGTGCGCCGGGTGCTAGTCGGTCCCGAGGCCGAAGGCTTGTTTACCTTGTTTGGCGTAGTGTTTTTCCTCATCGGAATCGCGTTGTTCGGCATTGGATTACTCGGCGAGTACGTGGGGCGCATTTACGCTCAGGTGCGTGAGCGGCCACGCTACATTGTGGAGGCGGTGCTAGAAGCGGACAGCGTACGGGATAATCCCCGGTGACCTCCGCGGTCGTGTTCGCGTATAGCGCCCAGGATGCCCCGCGGTGACTTCTGCGGTCGTGTTCGCGTATAGCGAAGTGGGCGTTCGCTGTGTGCAAACTCTATTGGCGCAGGGTATCGAGATTCCCTTGTTGTTTACCCATGCCGATGATCCCGGTGAAAACCAGTGGTTTGCGAGTGTTCATGAGCTCGCGTTGAAGTGTGGCTTGCGGGTTGAGACGCCCGCTAATCCGAACACCCAGGAGTGGATTGCAGTTGCCTCTGCCATGCAACCCGATTTTATATTTTCGTTTTATTATCGTCATCTATTGAAAACAGAGTGGTTAAGCATGCCTCGCTTGGGGGCTCTTAATATGCATGGTTCTCTATTGCCGAAATATCGCGGGCGTGCGCCGGTGCACTGGGCAATTTTGCACGGCGAATCTCAGACGGGTGCAACCTTACATTACATGCTTGAAAAACCCGACGCCGGGGCAATCGTTGATCAGCTGTCGGTACCCATCTTGGAGAATGACACGGCACTTGAGGTTTCCTTGAAGGTGGCCGATGCCGCTCGGGAAGTATTGCAGCGCAGTTTACCGCGCTTAATCGCGGGCAGTGCCCAGCCTTATGCGCTGGATCTTACGCAAGGATCTTACTTTGGCCGGCGAAGTCCCGAAGATGGCCGTATCGATTGGCGGCAGAGTGCGCGCCGTGTGCATGACCTGGTGCGGGCCGTTGCACCGCCATTCCCGGGGGCGTTTACCGATATTGGTGGGTGTCGGGTGAGCGTAATTACGACTCAACTGGATGCGAAGGCGGTGCGTTATGCGCAAGTAGCCCCTTGTTTGTATGCCGAGGACGGAGCTTGGTACGCTGATTGCGTGGACGGGCGACGATTGAAGTTATCGCAGATTGCAATTTCGGGCCAACTTGTATCAACTCATAAGCCACCCGTTTCTTGGGCTAAACTGCCTGTATCATTGGCGTAAAATCGGGTTCGAAAATTAAGTGTAGGGGACAATCTTGAAAAACGTTCTTATTCTTGGCGTCAATGGCTTTATCGGGCATCACCTGAGTAAGTATATTTTGGCCAATACTGATTGGCATATTTATGGGATGGATCTGCAGTCTGAGCGGGTCGCCGGCATGCTGAGTAACCCTCGCTTCCACTTTTTGGAAGGTGACATCACTATCAATCTTGAGTGGGTTGAATACCATGTGCGCAAGTGCGATGTCATTCTCCCTCTGGTGGCTATTGCTACTCCGGCAACCTACGTGCGTGAACCTTTACGCGTCTTCGAGTTGGATTTTGAGGCGAATCTGCCCATTATTCGTCATTGTGTCAAGTATAAAAAGCGCGTCGTATTTCCCTCCACGTCAGAAGTTTACGGAGCCTGCCGCGATAAGGAATTTGATGCCGAGACTTCAGAGTTGGTATTAGGACCCATCCACAAGCAGCGTTGGATTTATTCTTGCGTGAAACAATTATTGGATCGCATAATTTACGCGTATGGTCAACAAGGGCTGCAGTTCACGTTGTTCCGTCCTTTCAATTGGATCGGCTCGGGCTTAGACAGCATGGATGATCCCAAAGAGGGTAGCTCACGAGTATTGACCCAATTTTTGGGGCATATCGTGCGCGGTGAACCGATTAAATTAGTGGATGGTGGTAAGCAAACTCGCGCTTTTACGTTCATAGACGACGCAGTGGATTGTCTAACTCGGGTAATCGACAATCCGGGTAGGATCGCTGATGGCAAAATTTATAATATCGGACATCCCGGGAATTTGTATTCCATACGAACGCTTGCGGAAATGATGCTAGAAATTGCCGTGTCGCGACCCGAATATGCGCCGACTGCTCGTAAAACTAAGCTTGTCGATATATCGGCGCTGGATTATTACGGTAAGGGCTATGCGGATATTCCTGCACGTCTACCGTCGATAAAAAATACCACTGCCGAGCTCGGTTGGACGCCAACGACCGACATGCGCACCGCCTTAAACGCCATATTCGATTCTTACGCCAATAGCCTACCGTCGGCATCGGCTTTATTGTCTCGCGATGCTTGAGGATGCGCGCATCGGCCTTAAGGTCGATGTAGATACTTTACGCGGCACTCGCGAAGGCGTGCCGCGGCTCATGGCGCTTTTCAAAGAACATAAGGTAGACGCTACTTTTTATTTTTCAGTAGGTCCTGATCATACGGGCCGCGCCATGCGTCGCGTATTTCGCAAGGGCTTTGCGCAGAAAGTCGCACGCACCTCGGTAATTAAGCATTATGGTTTAAAGACGCTGTTGTACGGCGTGCTCTTGCCGGGTCCTGATATCGGTAAGCACGCAGGTGATGTCATGCGCTCGGTGCATGACGCCGGCTTCGAAGTGGGACTGCACACGTATGATCACGTGCGTTGGCAGGACTATGTGGCCGAAGCCAGTGCTGCGTGGACTCGAGTAGAGTTCGAGCGTGGGGTCAACGCTTTTAAAGAAATATTTGGTTTCATGCCGCAGTCTCATGCGGCTGCAGGTTGGCAGATCAACGATTATGCGCTCGCGCTTGAAAGTGAGTATGGCATGCACTATGCGAGTGACACGCGCGGGGGATCTGCGTTTTTGCCAGTGCTTGCGTCGGGGGTCAGTAGCTGTCCGCAATTGCCGACTACACTGCCGACCTTCGATGAGCTATTAGGTCGTGATGGCATTGATGAGGTTAGCGTCGCGGATGCGGTGTTTCGGCTGTCAGGCGCAGTGGTGGATCCAGATATTCAAGTATTTACATTGCATGCGGAACTTGAAGGCTTGTTATTGCGCGATGCCTTCGCTACGTTAATGGGGAAGTGGCGGGCAGCAGGAGTGCAACTGACCTCTATGCGCCGTGTGCATGAAATCAGCATGGAAAGATCACTTCCTCACCGGCGTGTGGGATTCGGTGAGCTAGAAGGGCGCTCTGGCACGTTGGCGCTCTAATCCGCAGATGCGTGAATCTTCCCTTTCGCTGGCGTGGATGTACACAGCGCTTGCAGTGTTTATTGTAATTCTGTGGTTTGCTACCTTGAGTGCGCGACCTCTATTTAATACGGACGAGGGGCGCTATGCTGAGATTCCACGGGAGATGCTGAGCGGCGGTGACTGGGTCATTCCACATCTTGACGGCCTAACTTATATTGAGAAACCGCCCCTGCAGTATTGGGCGACGGCGTTGAGCCTCAAAGTGTTTGGCATTAACGAATTTGCTGCACGTTTGTATACGGCGCTTTGCGCGGTATTGACCTTAACCGTTATTTTTATCAGCGCGAGTAAGCTCTGGGATAGACAAACGGGTGTGCGCGCTGTGGCGGTGCTCGCCGGTATGTTACTGTTTTTGGTGATGGGTCAGTTGCTGACGTTAGATATGAGTTTGACCTTTTACATGACACTAAGTCTGAGTGCATTTTTACTCGCTCAACGATCGATGCCATCACTGGGTTGGATGTTACTGGCCTGGAGCGCAGCCGGGTTAGGAGTATTGACCAAGGGCGTCGTGGCTGCTGTCATACCGGCCGCCGTGCTGATCTTGTATAGCAGTATGGCGCGTGATTTTTCCCCCTGGCGTCGATTGTACTGGTTACCGGGCCTGTCGTTATTTTTGCTGATTACGGTACCGTGGCATTGGTTAGCCGCAGGACGCCTCCCGGATTTCGTAGAGTTTTTTTTCGTGCATGAACACTTATCGCGATTCCTAACGCCGAGTGCGGACCGTCAGGAAGCATGGTGGTTTTTTGGCGCGGTGTTTCTAGCGGGCAGTATGCCGTGGACACTGCCGGCGCTGCGGGTATTGGTAGCCACGCCGACTAGTAGAATGCAATCACCTACATTTAACATGCAGTTTTTTCTATGGGTATGGATAGTATTTGTCCTGGGTTTTTTTTCACTCTCAGATTCTAAATTAATTCCTTACGTGTTACCCGCCATGCCGGCACTTGCATTGTTAATTGCGGTGCAGCCGCTGGCGCGATTGCAGCGCGATTTTTTATGGACCGCGGGATTTAGCATGCTGGTCAGTTTAGGTTTGCTGCTCGCCAGTTGGCGTTGGCCCTATTTGATTAAAGCTTCGGAGCGTAGCGTATATTTATTGCATCTAGCGCGGCCCTTATTGCAGATCGGGTTGTTGTTAGGGGTGTCGGGTGCTTATGTGCTGGCCGAAAGAGCTCGCGACACGACTCGCGCGGCGGTGATCCTTGGGGCTGCGTGGTGTCTTTCGGGTTTGCTACTACTACGGGCTGCTGCGTGGTTGGCACCGATTTACTCTGGGGCGGGTTTGGCCGCCGCTGCGTCTGGGATTCCCCGCAGCATTACGGTATACAGTGTGGGGACTTATGATCAAACACTGGCGTTTTACTGGCGTCATACGCTGAAGCTGGTGGACTATCGGGGTGAGCTGGACTATGGTTTGCGACATCAATGCGGTGCGGACATTGCGAGCCTTAGTCAATTCTTGGACCAATGGTCTCGCGAAACGACCGCCTACGCGGTAATGGAAAGATCGTTGTTCGAAAAACTAAAGACGCAAGGAGTGCCCATGCGCGAACTGAGTCGAAACGTGCAGCGTGTATTGGTGGCGAGATGAATACAACGCTAGGCTCAACCGCCATCAGTGGGATTACCTGGGCCTTGATTTTAACAGGCGTCGGTTTGAATGCTACGGCACAATTATTGCTCAAGCTAGCGACAAAGCCTCTGGCGCATTTTTCCGAGTTTAATGTCGATACCCTAACGATGAGTGTGTTGCTGTTGACCAAGAGTGCGTCGTTCTGGGGCGGAATGGTCTGTTATGCGGCTAGTATCTGCGTTTGGCTGGCGGCATTGACTAAAGCTCCTGTGAGCGTGGCCTATCCGATGTTGTCGCTAGGCTACATCGTAGTGGCGGCTGCGTCCGTGCTGTGGTTGCAAGAAGCTTTATCACCGTTAAAAATGTGCGGTATTGCGCTGATCTGTCTTGGCGTTATACTCGTGACCCGAACTTCAGCTTAGGTGCCATGTTATGAAACGTTTTAGCCTGCTTGTCCTTAGCGGTCTCATTTTAGCGCAGCCTTTATACGCGGCTCTTAAGGTCGGTGTAGCCGCACCCGATTTCACGACCGAGGCTACACTCGCTGGTAAACCCTTTAGTTTTGCGCTGGCCGATGCCCTCAAGACGGGACCTGTGGTGTTGTATTTCTACCCCGCGGCGTTTACGCCAGGGTGTACGGTCGAAGCACATGAATTTGCGGAGGCCACCGAGAAATTCCACGCATTGGGGGCCACGGTCATCGGTGTTTCGCACGATAAAATCGATACCTTAAATAAATTCTCGGTTAGCGAATGTCGTAATAAATTTGCGGTTGCCTCCGATGGTGATCAGAAAATTACGAAAGCCTATGACGCCGTATTGTGGGTAAAACCCGAGTACGCCAATCGAACCTCGTATGTGATCGCCCCTAGCGGCAAGATTATTTACGAATATACCGCGCTTGACCCTGACAAACATGTCGCCAATACCATGGCTGCGGTTGAGAAGTGGAAAGCGACACAAACCCCATAAGATCGAACGTTTCAGTTTAAGCAAGAGGGGTTATTACGCCCCCATTTCCAGTCTTAACGCACATAGGAGCCAGTCTAAGTTGGCTCAAATTTCAGCGCGAGCCCATTCATGCAGTAGCGCTCATGAGTGGGTTGGGGTCCGTCGGGAAATACATGCCCTAAGTGTCCACCGCAACGCGCACAATGTACTTCGACGCGCTCCATCCCAAGGCTCCGGTCGGTAGTGGTAGCGACCGCTTGGGGGAGTGGGGCGAAGAAACTGGGCCAGCCGCTACCGCTGTCAAATTTGGTGTCTGATTCAAACAGTGGCAAAGCGCAAGCGGCGCAGGCGTACATGCCCGTTCGATACTCTTTGTTGAGGGGACTGCTGCCCGCGCGTTCGGTGCTGTGTTTGCGCATGACTGAGAAAGTTTCCGCTGGCAGCTCTTTTTTCCATTCGTCCTCAGAGCGTGTAACAGGGGTTAACGGGTCGTGGATACTGGGTTTGTTGTTCATAGAGAGCGTGACCTTTTGTATTGGTAATCGAGTGACAGACATTGGATTCACCGCATTAGCTTAAAATCGACTATTACCCGCATCGCCACCCAGCGCCTTAGAGAATCGCTCGGGTTGAAAGCTGCAGATTCGGTATTTGCGGCCTGCACGGCAGTGGTGAATGTTTCGCCTCGCTGCAAGTTTCCCAAGAAGCTATATTCGCAGGCGTTCAAGCCCTGCAACAAGAGTCCGAGGGAGTCGCGAAAAATCAGTAGGTATTCCGGTCCGCGATCACTCGCTAAATCCAAATCAATGTTTTCGCTCGTGTTGTCATCCGCGGTGTTCGCTTGCCAGATTGTCTGACATGGAAATTTTGAACTAAACAAACGTACTGAAGGGTGCAATAAAAAACACAGCGAGTCATAGTCGCTAAGGTCAACGGCCGCTAATTTCGCTAAGTCTAGTGGACTGCGATCCGCTGCTAGTAAAGATTGCTGGCACAACCATTCTAGCCTCGCAATATCTCCTATGTAGCAGTACCGATCGTGCGCGTGTAACTGTGCAAGATACTCAGCAAAGGCTTCGCCCACATGGTGTAAATCGCCTGAGCAGGAAGGGCGCTGAAGCTGATAGAGTCGCGCGCAGTGACGAAAATAATCTTTGCCTACTAGCCGGTAAGTGGCGGGAAAACTGAGTCTTAAGCTTGCCGCAAAATTCGTTTCGGTGTTTTTGCGGTAAATACTTAAGCGTTTCGCGGGAGCAATGCCGCGGGCGACGATCTCGCGGGCGACGATGTCGCAGGTGGAAAGGAGGGAGCCTTGAGCGGAGTCGGGCTCGGGTAGCGGGTCGAGCAGCGCACGCATAAAAGCCGCTTGTAGCATTCGCAACGATTCGCCACCCGCCAGCCTGCTAGGCTCTACCATATTGGTGTCTCAGCTGATCAGCTTTGTGTGCTTCCGCTATGAGCACATCAAGTTCGGGAATATCGGTATCCCATTCAATTAAGGTAGGCCGAGTACCAAACCGTTGTAACGCACCCGCATATAAATTCCAAACTGCGGTACATACAGGGGCGCCATGGGTGTCAATGAGAATTTCTTGGCCGTCGATGTTAATAGCACTGTATCCGGCCAGATGGAACTCTTGCACCGTCGATGCGGGAATGGCGTTCAAATAATCCAGTGGTTTGAAGCCATGATTGCGCGCCGCGACATAGATATTATTCAGATCCAATAAGATGCCGCATCCCGCTTCAGTTGCAACTCCTGCCAGAAAAGTCCATTCCGGCATTTGCGATGCGGTGTATTCGAGATAGCTAGATACATTCTCTACTAAAATTTGCCGACCTAGGGCATCTTGTATATTGGCAATGCGGTTTGCCACATGTTGTAAGGCTTCATCAGTGTAAGGCAGCGGCAATAAGTCATTCGCGAAGCGTCCACCTACCGAACTCCAAGAAAGATGCTCAGATACCAGCATCGGTTGGAAGCGGTCGATGTTGCGACGTAGAAGTTTTAAGTGTTGGGCGTCTAGTGCATCGCTGGACCCAACAGACAGACCCACTCCGTGTAGCGACAAGGAATAGCGCGAGCGAATTTTAAATAGCGCCTCAATGTGAGCACCACCATCCGCAAAATAATTTTCGCTGTGGGCTTCAACCCAAGGCACCGCGGGTGAACGCTCTAATAATTCGCTATGGTGCTGAGCCCGCAGCCCGATGCCCGCGTTCGCGTTCGCGTTCGCGTTCGCGGGCAGCGGCAGCGGCACAGCATCTACAAGGAGATTCGGCATGTGGATGGCGCGCGGAGCCAATTGGGAGATTTTTAGGAGGCCTTCGGTGTCAAATTGCCACCGCTGATACGCTCACAAGTTCCGGCCGGTACATCAACAAAATCCTTAGGAGCGGCGTCGACTTTAGCTTGGCCCTGGCAGGCATGCGCAGCACTCGAACAATCATTCTTGCCAGCCTTGGCTATTCCATAGCATTTTTCCATGTTGGGCTTATCGGCGGCGACGCTGGGGGCGGCGAAAACCGCAGCGCCCAAGCTTAGGAGGCTGCTAATTGCGGTAACGGTTAAATTTGTCTTTGTCATCAAAAGTCTCCAGTTTTAAAGTTTACAGATTAAAGAACCTATTGGCCGTTTCACGCTTGATTAGACCGGGCTAGACTAGCCATTATTACAAAACGTGACCTTCAGGTTTGCCTGTAGAATAGCGAGTTTCACGCTGAAGGATAGCTTTAAGGATGTTAAAGGTAAACGATTTGGATAGGAGCCGTGCGGGTGGGTCTGATCCAGCTAAGTCTGCGTTGATTTGCGGATCAGTCGCCTACGATACGATTTTGCTATTTCCGGATTATTTTAAGGCGCACATTCTTCCCGATAAGATACATATGTTGAATGTGGCATTTTTGGTGCCCGAAATGCGTCGCGAATTCGGCGGCTGTGCGGCCAATATTGCCTATAACTTACACCTTCTCGGGGATCGCGCCATTCCAATGGCAGCAGCAGGCGAGGATTTCGCGCCCTATCGCCAGCGTTTAATGTCGTTAGGAATTGACGTTGAGCACATTGTTGAAATTCCCAATAGCTTCACGGCTCAGGCGTTTATCACCACAGACTTAGACGACAATCAGATAACCGCCTTTCATCCGGGGGCAATGCAATTCGCCCACCAGAATCGAGTGTCGGGGCTGGCAAATTCGGTATCATTAGGAATTGTTGCACCTGATGGTCGCCAGGCCATGATGGAACATGCGGTGCAGTTTTCCGAGGCAAATATTCCCTTTATTTTTGATCCCGGTCAGGGACTGCCGATGTTCAGCGGCGATGAGCTAAAAACTTTCATTGGGCAAGCCCGCTGGGTGGCGGTCAATGACTATGAATGGGAACTTATGCAACAAAAAACCGGTTTTAAGGTCTCTGATGTGACCGAGCGCATCGAGGCCTTGATTGTCACTCGGGGTGCGCAAGGCTCGGTCATTTATACGAAGGGTCAAGAGCATGTAATCCCATGCGCTAAGCCGGTGGCGGTAGTAGACCCGACGGGTTGCGGGGACGCCTATCGAGCGGGCCTTATTCATGGGCTGTTGTGGCAGCGGGATTGGCCCACAATTGGAAGGGTGGCTTCGCTACTCGGTGCGATTAAGATTGAGTCACGTGGTCCGCAGAATCATTGCTTTACAATGGAGGTCTTTAAGCAACGGTTTGTCGACAATTGGGGCGACCAATTTTCAATTGGGGAATGAATTTATGAGTAGTAACTTTTCATTTACCTCCGAGTCAGTATCAGAAGGACATCCTGATAAGGTTGCGGATCAAATATCCGACGCGATTTTGGATGCCATTTTGGCGGCGGATCCGCGTGGCCGGGTCGCGTGCGAGACCTTGGTTAAAACCGGCGTGGTGATTCTTGCCGGTGAGGTAACAACAAGTGCCTGGGTGGATGTGGAAGCCATTGTTCGCAAGACGGTGCTTGAGATCGGTTACGACCACTCGGATATGGGATTCGACGGCGCTAGTTGCGGAGTGCTTAATGTGATTGGCAAACAATCCCCCGATATCGCTCAGGGCGTCGATCGGAAAGATGAACGTAAGCAGGGCGCAGGTGACCAGGGATTGATGTTCGGCTATGCAAGTAATGAAACGGACGTGCTGATGCCTGCGCCGATTACGCTTGCACATCGGCTGGTCAAGAAACAAGCCCAGGTGCGTAAAGCCGGCAAATTGCCTTGGCTACGTCCGGATGCGAAGAGTCAAGTGACCTTACGCTATGTCGATCACAAGCCAGTGGGCGTCGAAGCGGTGGTGTTATCCACACAGCATAGTGATGACATTAGTACTAAACGTTTGCGCGAAGCTGTGATGGAAGAAATTATCAAGCCGGTGTTGCCTGCAAAGTGGCTCGATAAGAATACTAAGTATCACATCAATCCGACCGGTCGTTTTGTGATTGGGGGGCCGGTGGGGGATTGCGGTTTAACAGGTCGTAAAATCATTGTCGACACTTATGGCGGTTTTGCGCGTCACGGGGGCGGTGCGTTTTCGGGCAAGGACCCTTCTAAGGTGGACCGTTCTGCCGCCTATGCAGCGCGCTATGTGGCTAAGAATATAGTTGCCGCAGGTCTTGCGGCACGCTGTGAGGTCCAGGTCTCCTACGCGATTGGCGTGGCTGAGCCGACTTCTGTCACCGTGGAGACATTTGGGACTGGTAAACTATCGGATGAGCGTTTGAGGAAGATTGTGCGGGCGCATTTTGATCTGACACCCTATGGTTTGCGAGAAATGCTGGATTTAGCTCGGCCGATATATCAGAAGACCGCATCTTATGGGCATTTTGGCCGCAAAGACGGGGAATTCAGTTGGGAGCGCACCGACAAGGCGCATGTGCTCGCCGCCGAATTGACGCAGGCGCGTGGCTAGCGTGCCATTAGCGCACCGCCAGCGCTTAGGTTAGGGTAATTTTTCTTAAGGAACTTTAAACGTATGAACGCTGCAATGAAAACACTGCCGGATTTTTTGGTTAAAGACATATCCCTTGCTGCTTGGGGGGTTAAGGAAATCAAGATCGCCGAGACCGAAATGCCGGGTCTTATGGCCATTCGCCATGAATTTGCGGCGACTCAACCGTTGCGGGGCGCGCGTATTACCGGCTCCTTGCACATGACCATTCAAACTGCAGTGCTTATTGAAACTTTGAACGCCTTGGGGGCAGAGGTGCGTTGGGCTTCCTGCAATATCTATTCAACGCAAGACCACGCGGCTGCTGCAATTGCAGCGGGCGGCACTGCGGTATTCGCAGTAAAGGGTGAAACGCTGACGCAGTATTGGGACTACACGCATCGTATTTTTGAATGGCCGGATGGCCGCTTTTCAAACATGATTTTAGACGATGGCGGTGATGCGACCCTGTTACTGCATCTAGGGGCTCGAGCCGAGAAAGACCTATCTTTGATTGCTAAGCCGGGCAGTGAGGAAGAAGAGTGTTTGTTCGCGTCCATTAAGGCCAAGTTGAAAGTTGACCCAAAGTGGTATTCAACGCGTTTAGCAAAAATCAAAGGCGTGACTGAGGAGACTACTACCGGTGTGAAGCGCTTGTACGATATGGCCAAGAACGGAAGCTTGGCGTTTCCAGCGTTTAATGTGAATGACTCTGTCACGAAATCGAAATTTGACAATCTGTATGGCTGTCGCGAGTCTTTGGTTGATGCCATCAAACGTGCCACTGACGTCATGATTGCGGGCAAAGTGGCGGTGGTGGCGGGTTACGGTGATGTTGGTAAGGGATCGGCGCAGGCACTACGGGCGCTCTCCGCGCAGGTGTGGATCACAGAGATTGATCCAATTTGCGCGTTGCAAGCTGCCATGGAAGGTTACCGAATAGTGACCATGGATTATGCGGCGGATAAGGCCGACATCTTTGTGACCGCTACCGGAAATTTTCATGTGATTACGCACGAGCACATGAAGCGCATGAAGGATCAAGCTATCGTCTGCAATATTGGGCATTTCGACAATGAGATCGAAGTGGCGGCCCTTAAACAATATACGTGGGATAATATAAAGCCGCAGGTCGATCATGTGATCTTCGCGGATGGCAAGCGCATTATTTTGTTGGCCGAAGGTCGCTTAGTGAACCTAGGTTGTGGTACCGGGCATCCCTCTTATGTGATGAGTTCTTCGTTTGCCAATCAGGTGCTTGCGCAAATCGAACTGTACAGCGATACCGCGAAGTATCCGATTGGTGTGTATGTGCTACCCAAACATCTGGATGAAAAAGTGGCGCGCCTGCAGCTGTCCAAACTCGGTGCTGACCTGACAGAACTGACTGATACTCAGGCTCGCTATATTGGGGTTGCCAAACAAGGTCCCTACAAAGTCGACCAATACCGGTATTAGTCATGGCGCGCGCAATCGTGCTGGACGGCAAAGCGGTAGGGCTCAAGGTACGCGCCGAGGTTAAGGCGCGCGTGGGAGCCTTTATTAAGGCTCATGGACGGCCACCCGGGCTCGCGGTGGTCAAGCTGGGGGCAAACCCCGCCTCGGCGGTTTACGTGCGTAATAAGCGCAAGGGTTGCGAGGAGGTGGGTATTGCCTCTTTCGCCTACGATCTTCCCGATACGACCTCTCGTGAGGAGCTGGTGGCGCTGATCTTGAAACTGAATCATGACCCCCACGTAGACGGTATCTTGGTGCAACTACCACTACCGTCGGGGCTTGATACGAACGAAATTATGGATTTAGTCGATCCTGGCAAAGACGTCGACGGTTTTCATCCGCACAATACCGGACTGCTGGCCCAGAAACGGCCAAGGTTGCGTCCGTGTACGCCCTTTGGGGTCATTCGCCTCGCGCAGGAATATCACATCGCTTTGCGGGGGCTACGCGCAACGGTAGTGGGAGCCTCGAATATCGTCGGCCGGCCTATGGCCTTGGAGCTATTATTAGCGGGGGCTACCGTCACTGTATGTCATACCGGCACTAAAGATCTGCGCAGCGAAGTGGAACGCGCTGAGCTGGTGGTCGTGGCTGTCGGTAAACCGGGCATGGTGCATAGTGAATGGATTCGTGAGGGAGCGGTGGTGTTTGATGTAGGTATTAATCGCAATGCGGCGGGAAGCTTGGTCGGTGATATCGATACCGAAGCCGCCTCCTTACGGGCCGGCTGGATTACGCCAGTCCCCGGTGGAGTGGGGCCGATGACTATTGCGATGCTGCTATCGAATACAGCTGATGCGGCAAGTAGAAGCGTGGGCTAGTGGCCACTGAGAACACCGGTGGCGGAAGTCCGCCGGCGAGGTTGCCAGGTCAATTGACTACTTCCAGTCCTAAAGTCTACGAGGATGCCGCGCACGCCCTGCAGGGAATTTTGCGGGATGGCATGTCTTTAATGTGCGGGGGTTTTGGCACTTGTGGCGTGCCGGAACGGCTAATTGACGCACTGCGCGATTCGGGTATGCGAGATTTGACGGTGATCTCCAATAACGCCGGTATCGACGGTTTTGGCCTAGGGCTTTTACTAAAGACTCGGCAGATTAGCAAAATGGTGTCCTCTTACGTGGGTGAGAATAAGGAATTTGAGCGCCAGTATTTAGCGGGTGAGTTACAGCTGGAGTTTAATCCGCAGGGCACCTTGGCTGAACGCATTCGTGCGGGGGGAGCGGGAATCTTGGGTTTTTTCACCAAGACCGGCGCTGGTACTTTGGTGGCCGAGGGCAAGGAGACGCGGATTGTCGAGGATCAGACTTACGTGTTCGAGCACGGATTAACCGCCGATGTTGCGTTGGTTAAAGCCTGGAAGGGGGATGGCGAAGGGAACTTAATTTATCGCAAGACTGCGCGTAATTTTAATCCGTCAATGGCGACCGCTGCGCGGATCACGGTGGCAGAGGTTGAAGAGTTGGTGGAAACGGGGACGCTTGATCCTGATCAAATTCACACGCCGGGGATTTATGTGAAACGTATTATTTGTGGCAGCCATTATTTAAAACCGATTGAAAAACGCACGCATCGTCCGCGTGTCGTATCTAGTTGAGGAGCGTTGATGTCGTGGTCGCGCAATGAGATGGCTGCACGTGCCGCTCAAGAATTGTCGGATGGGTTCTACGTTAACCTGGGGATTGGTATCCCGACTTTGGTGGCGAATTTCATCGCGCCTGGCGTGAAAGTTGTGCTCCAGTCGGAGAACGGCATGCTCGGAATTGGGCCGTATCCTTATCAAGGTGATGAGGATCCTGATTTAATCAATGCAGGTAAGGAGACCGTGTCGGAACTCCCTTGCACTTCGTATTTTTCATCGGCGGATAGCTTCGCGATGATTCGTGGGGGTCATATTGATTTGTCGGTGTTAGGTGCCATGGAGGTCTCGGAGAACGGTGACCTGGCGAATTGGATGGTGCCAGGCAAGGTAGTTAAGGGCATGGGCGGCGCGATGGATTTGGTGGCGGGAGTCAAGCGTGTAGTGGTAGTGATGGAACATACCTCTAAAGAGGGAGCGCCGAAATTTAAGCCCCGGTGCGAGTTGCCCTTGACGGGTGTCAATGTGGTTGATTTGTTGATCACGGATATTGCAGTGTTTGCGCGCGCCACGCGACAAGACTCTTTTAAGCTAATCGAAATCGCGCCCGGCGTTTCCGTTGACGCAATCAGGCGTACCACTCCGGCCAAGTTTTTGAGTTAGCTTGCGTACAAACGTGGCTGCAGAAGCGAATTTGTTGTGGGGGCTACTCTTTAGCTCTATAGGTATAGGGTATTTTATTTACGGCCGCAAAAAAGGCGTGCTAGTACCTCTACTGTGTGGCTTGGCGCTGATGATCTACCCGTACTTTATGCCGAATAATATCGTTCTTGTCATCATCGGCGTCATGATCACCGCCTTGCCGTACTTTTTGCGACGTTAGGCCCTTAGTCTTCACGGGGTAGCGTAATTTTTAAGGGGGGACGGTGGCGCCTGCGGGCGCGATGGCGGCTCGCGCAGCGGTACGACGGCGTTGCTCAGTGCGAACATCATCGGCTGTGAGCCCCGTGTTCGTCGCAATAATTTCCACCAGTTTATGGGCAGGATCGCGTGGCAAAACCACTTCGTGGATGCGCTCCCAAATCCGAATGCGCTCTTCCGCGCTTTTGATACGAGAAGTTTGTTCTGCAAGGTCCAGTTTGCGGCGTTCAGCAGCTTCTGCTTGCTGGTGAACCAGGCGGGCGCGAAAATCCATCATAGGATCGTCGCTGGACGGGGTGGAGCGCCCAGAGGCGTGAGCAGGCTTATATGGCATCATGAAGTGTGAGTCTCTATGGTTTAGATTACCAAGGTACCACTGTATTGAGGTGGTGTGAGGGCTATTTGCGCTTCGGTTTAAGCTTTGCTTGGAAGTAGCTTAACAAGGGTTTTTCAATGCCAAGATATACAGCCGCCGATCCGGCGACTACTAAACCTAGAGAAACGAGTGCAAACGCTGCAGCGTGGACAAGATCAATTCGGTCCAAACCGAGCCGTACCCAGAGGAATCGCGCTCCTCCTAGAAAGAAAATATGACTTAAGTAAATTGAGTAAGAGGCATCGCCGAGGAAGGCCAAAGGTTTAATGATTCGAGCTTTGTGGCTTTGCTCTAGCGCTACCGCGCCTAGAACGATCATAGTGGCAGGAAGCATATTGTTGAGCAGTGTGCTTAGTGGGGTATCTAGGGTGGGGTCCGACGATGGAAATCGTACCAAAATAACCACAAATCCTAAGATAAGTAGCGTCCAGGATAGGGGCAATGGAAATCTTACCTGATTGCGCAAATAGAAATGCGCAATGATCATGCCAGCCCAAAACTCTAAAATTCGAATATCGCAGAAAAATAACAAATTTTGAAAGGCATGTGCATTGTGAAAATAAAATCCGGTAAATACGAGGGCGAAAAAAATCAACCCGTTAAACATGACTCGTCGTTGGGGCGGGGCGAATAGGACTAGTGCAAATATCAGATAAAAAAACATTTCGAAATTTAAGGACCAACCCGGAACTAGAAGCGGTACCAGATCTAGGGCGTGGCCTGGATTTTGATAAGGAATGAAAAGTAAGCTTTCTAAATAGAAACGCACAGTGACGACGGTCGTTCGAAAGAGCGTAGGGCGCCACAGAGCAATCGCCACTAGCAGGGTGGTGAGCAGCCAGTAGAGCGGAACTACCCGAATAAGCCGTCGCGCAATAAACTTTACGGGCAAAGTATTGCGGCTTGAGATCAGCATAATAAAACCGCTGATCACAAAAAAAATATCGACGCCCGACGCCAAACCGCGTGTACCTAAGAAATATTTTTGCAGGTAAGGCGCATACAGCGGGATTTGGTCAAGCGCATGGAAGTAAGCAACCATTAAGGCTGCAACCGCCCGCAAATATTGAACCGCCCATAACGGTGATTTACTAATTTCTGGAGTCAGTGGATAGGCGGCCGACATAGATCCCTAAAATTTATTGGTGGGCGGTACAGGGATTGAACCTGTGACCCCTGCCGTGTGAAAGCAGTGCTCTACCGCTGAGCTAACCGCCCACTTGACTTCATTATACCCGCCTGCACGCATTTTGTGAGGACAGCGTTTTGGGCTCTGTTAAACTTCAAATTATGACCATTCGTACACGATTTGCTCCTAGTCCCACGGGTTTTTTGCATATCGGAGGGTTGCGCACGGCACTTTTTTCATGGGCTTACGCCAGGCGGCACGGAGGTGTATTCGTATTACGTGTCGAAGATACGGACTTGGAACGATCCAGTTCCGAGGCTATTGCGCAAATTCTTGATGGATTAAGTTGGGCCGGCCTTAGTCACGATGAAGGTCCGTACTTTCAAACCCAGCGCTTTGATCGTTATAAGGAGGTCATTGAGGCGATGCTTGCCACGGGTCACGCTTATCGTTGCTACTGCACTAAAGGCGAGCTTGATCAGATGCGGGCCCAGCAAACGGCGCAGGGGCAGAAGCCGCGTTACGATGGCCGTTGCCGGGATCTTAAAGAAGTGAGATTGGGCGTTACATCAGTAGTGCGTTTCAAAAATCCCTTAGATGGTGCAGTGGTAGTTGACGACGTGGTGCATGGCAAAGTGGTATTCCAAAACGTTGAACTCGACGATTTAATTATCGCGCGCTCCGATGGCACTCCCACTTACAACTTCTGTGTCGTGGTGGACGATATGGATATGAAGATTACGCATGTAATCCGCGGCGATGATCATTTAAATAATACGCCGCGACAAATGAATATGCTGCTTGCCCTGGGCTGTAAAGCGCCGGTGTACGCGCATCTACCGATGATTCTAGGATCTGATGGGGCAAAACTCTCAAAACGCCATGGTGCGGTAAGCGTGCTGCATTATCGAGACGAGGGTTATCTTCCCGAAGCCTTACTTAACTATTTGGTTCGCTTGGGTTGGTCGCATGGTGATCAGGAGATTTTCTCCTTGGATGAGATCGTTGAATTGTTTGATATTGCGGACGTGAACAAGTCTGCCTCTGCTTTTGATGGCGATAAGCTGGCTTGGCTTAACCAACAACATATGATCCGTGCGCCCGCGGCTCAATTAGTCGCACCTCTACGCTGGCACCTTGCGCGTGCGGGTATTACCGTAGGCAGCGATTCAATACTGGAGCAAATAATTCTGGTACAACGTGAACGCGCAAAGACTCTTAAAGAAATGGCCGCTAACAGTGTGTTTTTTTTCAAAGCACCCACTGCTTATGATGAGAAAGCGGTCAATAAGCACGTAACGAGCGAAATTTTAAAGTCACTAGCGGATTTAGCGGCGGCTCTGGGCAGGCTACCGGATTGGTCGGCTGTACCCATTCACGACTG
This sequence comes from Gammaproteobacteria bacterium, assembly GCA_025359565.1. GTDB lineage: Bacteria > Pseudomonadota > Gammaproteobacteria > Steroidobacterales > Steroidobacteraceae > Bog-1198. Next base: position 109,845 of record JANYFY010000009.1, read on the forward strand.
TATTAGCTCCTGCGCGGCGGCACGGGACATAACCCTCGGCAAGTTGGCACAACCGGTACGCCTTGCCGTGTGCGGCGGAAGCGTGTCTCCCCCGATTGATGCGACTTTGGCTATATTGGGGCGGGAAGAGACTTTTGTGCGACTAAGGCGAGCACAGGAACACTGGGGGGGAACCTAGGGTGGTCCCTTCCGTTGGAGAGCCTTTTCCTTGACGAATTGCGTCATGACTGCTAACGTTCCGCGCCTCTATGTAGGGGCCATAGCTCAGCTGGGAGAGCGCTTGCATGGCATGCAAGAGGTCGGCGGTTCGATCCCGCCTGGCTCCACCAGATTTTTCAGGCCTGCGTCCCCATCGTCTAGAGGCCTAGGACACATCCCTTTCACGGATGCGACCGGGGTTCGAATCCCCGTGGGGACGCCACTTGATTAAGGAGTTGTTGTGGTTAACCACTTTAGTTTGATCAGAACACAACTATGGCGAGTGTTTTTTTGGATATTCGCCGCTATCTTATGCTTTGGTGTCAGCCCATTAAGTGCATTCGCACAAGCGATTTTTACCCCTTACGCCGCTGGGGATATCGAACGCAACTCTAACTTGTACTTTTTACCCAGTGGAACACTCCCACCTTCCGGCAGGAGCGGAAGCACACTCGCCGATACAGTTTTAGAAGGCCGTGTTGGAGTAGAGGGTGACTATTTATTGGATCGACAAACATTTTATGCGCGCGCTGAGGCGCGTCGTTTCGAATACGATCAATTTACAACGAATAACCACAGCGAATCGCTGATAGATGCAGGAATAAAATATAAGCTCGGCCACTTACTCAATGGCGTTTTAGACTACCAGCACGAAAGGCGAATGGTACCGTTCCTTGATTTGATTAAGCCTACGACGGTGATCTTGGAGACTCAAAAGGTCGCGAGCGGCACGGCTAACTTATCTGTTAGCCCAGAGTGGCGCGTGGCAGTTCGCGCAAAAGACAGTACCTTAGACTCGCCTCGTCCCGAGGCGCCGCACTTAAGTTTGCACGAGACGACTGTGGGTGCAGGGTTGCTGTATGGCGGGTTGGCGAATTTATCAGCTGGATTTGACGCAGTGTATATCAATGGTGCCTTTCGTAACGATCCAGCGGCTCTGTCGCCGTCGTATCATCAATCGACAGAAGCGTTAACTGCTAATTACACCATTGCGGCTCACACTCAGTTTAAAGGACTCATAGGGTATACGCGCCGCTCCGATGCGATCGGTGGCGGGACGTCGGCTATTACTGGATCACTAGAATACTTGCGAAATTTGACTGGAAAAACAACACTCAATTTGAAACTTGCCCGCGGTGTTGATAGTTATGTCACAACCAGTGGAAATATTATCGACACGTCGGCTGCGGCCGGCTTAAGTTGGCAGGCGACTCCCAAAATCACGGCCAAAATCGGCTATGACTGGACTCACTCATTGTTTTCCTCATCTGCTCAGGCGAATAACACTTCTCGTTCTGATCATTTTCAACAGGCAAAATTAGACGTTAATTACCAAGCGTTTCGTTGGTTAACGTTTCGTGCTTATGCCCATCGGCAGACTCGTAGCTCTAATCAAGATGAGGTACAGTTTAACGCGACGATTTACGGACTAGAGTTTATCGCGAGACGAAACGCCACTCGTTGAGGCGTTCGACTTGCCCCACCAAAATCTATGGCAATTACGTTTCAACTCGACAATTATAAACTTTCGGAGTTTATTGAAGAAGCCACGAATTATGGAGACAAGGACTACGCGTATGTAGTCACTCCCAATGCTGACCACGTTATTCGATTCTACGATGAGCCCTCTTTCCGTGACTTGTACAAATCCGCCGGCTTCGTGTTGCTCGATAGCCGTTTTCTTGCCCTTTTGGTCAGAGTTAACAAGGGGATGCAAATACCGACCTGTCCCGGAAGCGATTTAACGGCGGAGTTGCTTCAAAGTGTTATAGGCCCGGACGACAAAATCGTACTGGTGGGTGGCACTGCCTCACAAGCCGTGCAGCTTTCGAAAAAATATAGCTTACGTAACTTGCGGCATTACGATCCTTCCATGGGTTTTATTCGCAATCCCGATGAGGTGGAAGCCTGTTTAAACTTTATAGAGAGCGAAAGTCCGTTCCGTTTCTGCTTCTTGGCAGTCGGGTGTCCTCAGCAAGAACAATTGGCGCAGGCCTTGCAGTTGCGGGGCAAGGCACGAGGACTAGCGCTATGCATCGGCGCGTCCATCAATTTTTTAACAGGCGTTGAACGGCGTGCACCGCTTTGGATGCAGAGACTCGGAATGGAATGGTTTTTTCGTTTGATCAACGATCCAAAACGGCTGGCCCAACGCTATTTAGTGCGCGGTCCGCGAATATTTCTTTTACTATCTCAGCTGAATTTTGTCCTTAGATCTCACCCCTAAATCATGGCGATAACTCGTCGGTGGGGTAACTTTGCGTCTATGTTTGCAAGCGCTGTAGCTATGCAGGCATTGCTCTCAGGTTCTAGTTTGCTGGTGGGATTGATCCTTATTCGACGCACTAATGACCTGCAGTATGGCTACTACGTGCTAATACTCAACATAGTGCTCCTAAGTGGTATTTTGCAGGGAGCTTACATTCAACCGCAATTAGTCATTCGTTTGCATCGAGCCAATGTGAACGAGCGCGCAGATCTAATCGGGGGGTTATTTCGCGAACAACGTTTGCTTTTACTTCGAGCGGCGGCGGTTCTTCTATCGTTGTTACCGTTGCTTTGGTTCGGCGGACTCGTGCAAACGTCAACGTTTCTACTCGTGATGTGCGGTGCGGCTGCCGGACTAATGACTCTGTACCGAGAATTTTTCCGCATGGTGCTGTTGGGTTTTCGCAAGCCTTTAGAAGTGCTTTATGCTGACGCTGGCTATGTAACGCTGTTGTTGGCGGGTGCAATGCTTGCGACATTTACTACTGCGCCCGCGATCACAGCCTCGCTAACGCTGGCTATAGCGGCGCTGGCGGGTGGGGGGTTGTGCGCGAGGGCGCTGTGGCGGTTCGAGCCCTGGAGCATCCCTGGAACTCAAGGGATACTGTGGGCGATGGCTCCTCTCGGCAAATGGGCGGTCGGCGGCACCGCGATTTATTGGGTATTTAGCCAAGGATATAACTATTTAGTTGCGGGAGTGTTAAGTGTTCCGGCGGTGGCTGCGCTCGCGGCGACGCGGCTGACCATCATGCCGGTCAATTTGCTGTCGAGCGGAATTGGCACCATGATGCTGCCCACAGTTGTTCGCTGGCTCAACGTATATAGCCAACCCAGAGTGTTGCGAAGGTTATTTGGGTTTACGCTTCTGCTTGCGGTTGCGGCGCTTTGTTATTTCTCGTTGCTGTGGGTTTTTCGTGATTGGGTATTCACACATGTCTTAAAAAAGCAGTTTCCTCAACGCGATAGCCTTTTATTGCTCTGGTTTGCGGTGGGCCTGTTAATGCTGTGTCGAGATCAACTGTTGTATTTTTTGACTGCCCGAGAGCAATTCCGCACGATGACAATGCTGACGTTGGCCAGTGCGGTACTAGCGCTTGGTATTAGTTATTGGGAGCTACCGCGGGTTGGTGTAATAGCCGCGTTGTTAGGTGTTTTGGCGGGCGAATTACTAAACGTCGGAGGGTTAATCGTTTTATCAGCGATTGAATCAAGGCGCTGTCCGTGATGGTAAAGTAGCGTTTTGTCTTGGCGACCTGCACGTAGAACCTAGGGGAGTAGTTAATTTTATGTCGAGAGATGTCGTCGCCCAAATCAACGTCTATCCGATGGACGTTCGCCACCTAGAGCATTTACTACCGCATCAGATCCGGGTTTGGGAGGGTATGGTAGACCGAATTGTTGTCACCATTGATACTCATCGGAGTCGTTCCGGTCGATATCGAGGTACTGATTACGATAGTTCCCTGAAAGCCTTACGCAGACAAATTGCTATCGCTCGGACCCAGTACCCTAAACTTGAGGTAATTGAAGTTGACTATTCGCAACAGGCAAGAAGCGACGTTGCCCGTTATTTTTTTAACGCCGATTCAATTCCGGTAAAAGCATGGGACGGTTATAAGTCAGTCCTCGAGCCAGGACTTACATTGACCTATCGCTTTAGTCACGCGAGCACTAGGGTGTTTTTAATCGATCTTGACCGATTCAAAAGCAAGTTGGGTGCATTACCGATGCTTGCGCCGAATCCTTGGCAGAGACTCAACTGTTGCATATTACGAAACCCGCCTGAAACACGTGAAGCTGAAGTTATGTTGTCGCATGTTCTATCGACCAGTGGGCTTAAGCGCATCGATATGCTAGGTAGCAGTCCTGGTCTTGGGCGTTGCATTCCATCTGAATCGGAAGGGGGATGCGGACAGGCTTGCTCATAGAATATAGACATTTATAAGTGTTTCGAGTCAACTAATGAGTTTTCAAAAATAGCAGCAGCTGAATTCTTGAGACCCTCGGCAAGGGAGGTCCACTGAAGGCTAAGTAGGCGCTCGGCTTTAGAAGAGTCCAGTTGAATGCGCTGTCCACACAGCATTAAGAACGAAGGTGTTATTGCCGGAGGGGGGTGTGTTGCGCCGATTTTTAATTGTCGCGTGACTATTTCCGCCAATTTAAGTGGTAGAGCATATAGTCTTGTTTCTAATTTAAGCTGGCGTACGGTGATTCGCCGAACCGGTACTGCACCCAGTGCGATGCCAAAGCTGATTAAATACTCATTCCACGTCGGTGGTGAGGGTATGCTCAAATTAAATCGCTCGCCGCCGAGGTCGGGTAATCGAAGTGCTGTCAATACGGCATTGACAAGATCGTCAATATAAATCAAATTGCATAAACCATCTCCCTTAATCCCTAAATCCCCGAGGCGATGCGCTTGAAGTAGGCGAGCGAGCTTCACGCTCCATTGCGGACAGCCCGGGCCGTATTCACAACCGGGTCGCAAAGTAACGGTGTTAAGGTGGCCGTTTACGATCTCCTCGGCTCTTATGTGCGCGGCTCCGTAGGGACCTAAATCCGCCAACAAATGCGCATTTTCATCGACCTTGCGATTCACGGAGCCGTACACTGTCATTGAGCTTAAATGCACGATTCGTGTGCGATCATCGTCGTTTTTGACCGTTTCAAAAAGCCGCTGGGCGCTTGCTAAAATCGCCGCTGGGCCGCCCATCGTGCAATTTACGATTCCCGTGACATCTTCTAGTTTGTAGGTCGATAGATCAGATGCCTGTTGGAGGGGTACGGCGGTGGCCCAGTCGCTGGTCTGTAAGGTGTTGACAATTCGCGATCCCACAACGTTGTCGGACCCGACGACCAAGATGTTTTGTTTCATGTGTTCAACAGCATATTTTTGAGTCGCTGCGCGAGCCTTAATGTCAACGCAATTATTGTTAGAGTGGGATTGGCTTGGCTCGAGGTAGGAAATACAGCTGCACTCGCAATATGCAGATTTTCGATTCCGTGCACTCGGCAGTTGCTGTCAACCACACTACTGGTGGGGTTAGTGCCCATGCGTGCAGTCCCGATATGATGGCCACCGTAGGCGCCATAGCGGGTCATTTCATATTCCAAGTTTGCTGGATCGTAGGCTAATTTACCGGTGCCGCTTTGCGCAATATCGGTCGCCAATAATTCGAGTGATTTGCTTACCGTATGGACGTCAGTTTTGGAATAGCGCCAATCGATTTTCAGACGTGGCATCCCTAAAGCATCCACCGAGTGATCAAGGGTCACTCGGCTATGAGGGTTCGGTTCCTGTTCCGCATGAAAATCAACACTGTATAGATTGGCTTTGGATTTAATAATGATGGACGGAAATTTTCGATCCGCAAGCCTACGATCTCGCAACATGTGCCAGGCAAATTTTGCCGCATCAAAGGGCCCCATACTGAGGTTACGAATATGTTTGAGCCAGGTTTTTAGGTCGGCGCGCTCATCACCGTGCAATCTCTTGCCGTATTCATAGGGGATCAGAAATTTTGCGAGATAAAGCGATGACAGTATGGAATTTTTATGAGCTGGATCGGTAATTCGCGGATGATGTAAACGAGCCACAAAATTAGCGAGATGGTATTCTCGCTGGGTCGTTGAATTTAAGGCAATGCGACGTCTACAGTAAACTCCTTCATCCGATATGTCGTAACCATTCCAAACGGAGTCCAATGGACCGTAAATTGTGAGTGCTCCGACTGTGCCGGCAATGTGGCACATGTAATAGCGGCCCAGAACGTCATGATGATTACCAATGCCATTGGCGTGGACGCCGCGGCTAGCAAGCATTAGCCGCGCGACTTCTAGCCCCCCATTTGCCAATACAAATTGGTGAGCCCTTACATTAAGGCGTCTACCTGGCAGCGTGGTGACCGCCACGGAATTTAATTGATGGCCGTCTTTATCTAGATCTAAGGAGGTAGCGTTGGCATGCAGCAATATACGAACGTTTTGAGCCGTCTCTAATCGGTTCCCGTAGCGTGCACCGAAGTCAGTCGGGCAACTAAAGCGCTCTAAAGTATCAGTAGAAAAATTTAGACTGCGAAACCCCTTAATCATCGGCCGTAGTGGCTTGTTAAAAGCCGATGTACTCGTGTAGGCAAACTGACCCGCTTCGCAAAGTTGATTCGCCTTCGGATAAAACGACGTTAAAGCATCTAGGTTGATAGGCCAGCCGCTGTGCTGCACATAGTCGCGCGCTTCAAAATCAATGGCATCGAACGGCATGCACCGCCCACCCCAGATGGTGGTCGTCCCGCCAAATCGGCGCTGGCGATACCGATCAGGAAGGCTATGTAGCCTCTCATCTACAACGGTGCCAGCATATAGATTTTGTGTTTCTTGTTCTGGTTTCAATCCGCCAGATTCCAAAACCAATACGCTGAACTGAGTATTGGCGAGTTCTAGCGCGAGGCTAATTCCTGCCGCCCCGGCTCCCACGACACAAATATCGCTCGTTAGGGAGTGACCGTCCGGAAAATCGCGCGCGTCAAGTATCATGGTACTACTGGGGTTGCGGCGTTCAAAATGACAGTCGCCTGAATAGTCGTTCCGGAATAGCGCGAATAATAAGCATAATGGGTCGCCAAAACCACGGCACATAGACTACGGGAGTGCCTCGGATCATCGCTTGGGCGACGACGGGGGCAATCGCTGTAGGGGTTGCCCAAAGGGCACTTTTTTTGAACGCCGCTGTCATTGGGCTAATAACGAAGCCCGGTTTCACGACCACCACTTTTACGCCAGACTTGGATAAGCGTTGGCCCATACCACTTAAAAAACAATTGATTGCAGCTTTGCTAGACGCGTAAACATAATTCGATTTTCTTCCACGATCGCCTGCCACAGATGAGATAGCGGCGATAGTTCCATGCTTTTGTGCACTGAAGTAATTTGCTAGTTCGGTACACAAGGCCATAACACTCAGTGCGTTAGTTGTAAATTCATCGACTAACCTATCAATCGACTGTTCACAAGCCTGTTGGTCCGACAAGGTACCGTGTGCCACTAACGCAGCATCTAGCCCCGCTAATTGGGTAGCAGCATCTTCGACCACTTGTCGATATTGATCCAGCTCGCGCGCATTTAGCGTACGAGAAAAAACATTCTTGGCGCCGCGAATTTTTAAATCTGCTGCTACATCGGCTAGTTTTTGTGGGTCGCGAGCTATTAAATAGAGTGAAGCTCCCTGAGCGGCAAAGATTCGCGCGGTGGCTTGCGCTATTGCCGAGGTCGCACCCATAATTAGGATCTTGGTCATTTTTTTATATTCTCAGTAACGCGTCGCCAAAAAGAGGATGAAAAATTGGGATCAATAAAGCCGGAAAATTCACGCCAAGCCGGGTAGTACTGTTGAAAGGACTCCGAAGACATGCGAGCGTCTTTGGCGGGATACACGGCGCCACCCGCTTCGCGAGTAATAGCGTCTAACGAGTCGAGTAGCGCCAGGGTTCGGCTGCCATGATTTGGAAAATCCATGGCAAGAGTGATTCCTGGCCGTGCAAACGACAGGAGACCGACAGATCGAATTGAGCCTAATTTCTTTAATACCGCGAGGAATGAGGCGGAGCTTGTCGCTGCCACTCGCCCTAGCATCTCCTTAAGGTGTCTTGCTGCGTCTTGCTCGGGAATGACGCATTGGTACTGGAAAAAACCTGCTGGTCCGTACACCTTATTCCATTCCAGTAGTCGGTCGAGGGGATAAAAAAACTCTTGGTAATGCCAACGAGCCACACTCTTTTCGGCAGAACGTCGTCTGTAATAAACTTCATTGAATAGCTTGACTGAGTATCGATTAATTAAGGATATCGGTGGCGTAAAGGGTAGCCGTAGTGGAGTACGTGCAGTTATCGAACCGTCTCCGTGAGTATGATTAGCTAACATGAAAACACCGCGACCCAAGCGCCGACCAGCGGCGCAACAATCGACCCACGCAACCGTATATTCGTTAGACTCATCCGCAACACTCGATAAATCAAAAAAACCTTGAAGGTTTGCAAATCGATGACTCGATCCGGTAAGCCAAGGCCCTTGAACTTGGCGCAATTGTATTGAGGCCGTTGTGATTAACCCGGTCAAACCCAGGCCACCAATGGTAGCCGTGAATAGGTCAGCGTGTTCGCTAGGCGAGCAGCAAAACCACTCGCCATTCGAGCGATGCAATTCAAATGAGAGAACATGTGCGCCAAAACACCCTGCGCGATGATGGTTTTTCCCGTGAATATCGTTCGCAATTGCGCCACCTAGTGTAATGAACGCGGTGCCGGGCGTCACTGGAAGGAACCAGCCGTGCGGTAAGGTGTGCTTAGTAATTTCACTTAGCAATATGCCCGCTTCACATTCAAGTACACCGATTTTAGGATCGAAATTGATGAAATGATCCAGGTTGCGGGTTGCAAGAAGAACGCCGTGCTCATTTAAGCAGACGTCACCGTAGCTCCGGCCATTGCCAAAAGGCAATAGAGACGATTCAGTGGGTATTCCCTCGTGACGACTTGTCAGCGTGGTTACTCGTTGTGCCTGGCGTGGCCGATTTCCCCACGATAATTTGAGCGTCAAACCGAATTCCTAGATTGAAACAAGCACAATTAGACCAAGTGTACACAGGATCAGTACACTTGCCTTATCACGCAGGGCGAATACAACTGGATCGTCATGCATTTGACCGCGAGTTGTAGTCATCCATATGCGGCTAATCCAAAAAAGCATCACCGGGCAAATTAGCCATAAAGGTTTATGGTGTTGATATAGCGTAGTTGAATCGGCACTATTGAGATAAAGAGCCATAACGACTACCGAACTGTATCCGGAGGCGGTTCCCAGACTCATGATTAGAGGGAGGTCGACTGCTGTATAGCCACGTGCCTGGCTACCAGATGTGTCGTTGCTGGACGAAACCGCTAATTCTGTGTAGCGCTTAACGAATCCAAGACTTAGAAAAATAAATACCGAAAACGCAAGTAGCCAAAATGACAGCGGCACTTCAGTGGCCGCAGCGCCTGCAATAATTCGCAGGGTGTACAGGCCTGCGAGCAACATAACGTCTATCAAAGGCATTTGCTTTAATCGTACTGAGTAGGCCCAGGTTAGCAAATAATATGCCGCTAGAACCAATGCAAACTTTGGCCCAATTGTAATTGCTAATAGAGCAGAAGCAGCCGACAGAACAGTAGCCATCCAAATACCATTTCGTACACTCAAAAGTCCGGCAGCGAAGGGCCGATGACGCTTGCGGGGATGTTGACGATCCGCGTTTAAATCGAGTAAATCATTGAAAAGATAAACGCTTGATGCACATAAACCAAATGCTATAAACGCGAGTAGTCCCAATAATAGTATTTTCGGCTGGACAATGACATGCGCGAGCACGGATGGAATGAATATAAGGCCATTTTTGACCCACTGATGCATTCGGAATGCTTTAATCCAAGTACGAAAACCGGGTTTGGAGAGGAGAATGACTTCGGCCACGTGTATGTTTCGACCGATGTTTGCGCCCAGTGATGGGTTGCCCACGACAATAGCTTGCCGCGAAACCTGCCAAAGTGTTTTCTTGGTGAGTCCGCTGCCGACGCAGTCGAAATTTTTCTCTCCGAAACGAGTTACCAGTTCCGCTTCATTAGCGAAAATTTCGTCGAACAGCGCGAGACGCGCTTCTATTTTTTCGGCGAGCCTGCGGTTCGTGGCGATTAGAAATAGGCGGTGGCCGTTTGTACGCTGTACTTTAAGCCAGTTTATTACATTTTGTCGCAATGGAATCGATTCGGTTTCACCCCAGTAGTTTTCAATCGCAGGCACCAAAGGTGCCCGCGTAGTGCCGTTAAATTTCTGGCAAAATGCAATCATGAGAGCTCGCGGCGAGGTTTTTGCCAGAGACAGTAAATTTTCGTGTCTAGGGTTAATTGCGGTAAGAGTCCCTACCAAGTCCACGCAGATCGGTATCAAATTCGCGCTCATGTCATTGCTCTCGGCTGTCCACGTTTATCCATAAATTCTATTGCCGAAAGCGCACCCACGCCGAGTAAGACTGCAAACCAAAGGGTTGCAAGACGGCAAAGTAGTGTCGCAATTACAGCAATTTTCAGTGAAGCTCCCTGGTCGACCAAGAGTGCCGACATAACTACTTCCATTCCCCCTATCCCAGCAGGTAGGAAGAATGCCGCGCTTCCCGCCAATATAGAAACAGCGTAAATCCCGATAGCGACTGGCGCTGAAACTGCTAGGTGCAAGGAGTGGCAAATAAGCAGAAAACCATACCCCTCCGCACTCCAAGCGGCAAGTCCTGCGATGAGACCGATTATTAAAGGCCGCGCATGTAGCAGTCGGCGTGAGGCGCGAGTTAAGTTTGCGAGGCCAATTATTAAATGCGCAATTTTTTCGCTAAAACGAGTAGCAAATGCCTCTAAATAGAGCGGTACCGCGGATTGACAACTTGCCAACACTAAGCCTAGGCCAATTAATACAACGCCAAGAATCAATGGGGTAAACGCCGCATGTTGCGCGATGATCAAGCTGGCCAAAATACTAATAGAAAATAGGTCTAACAATCGTTCTACAAAAATTGCGGCTACGCATTGCGAGTAGCTTACTCCGTGGATTCGCAAGTACATCGATCGCAGTACCTCCCCCGATTTAGCAGGACTAACCGTGAAGGCAAATCCACCGATGTAATATAGAAAATGACGGATCGGAGGGAGGCGATGTCCAAACCGTTCAATGTAGAAATGCCAGCGTCGATATCGAAGCAGGTAGTTGAAGCTCGACAAACCTAGTACCAACGAGCAGCCTGGCCAACCCATTTGAGTTAAAGCTTGTGCCATTTGCGAAGCATCGGTAGCCAGCGCCGCCCCGACGTACACGATAGTCAAAATTAGAGCGACCACTATAAGTGCACGCCGTTTGTTGGCAGTAAAACTGCTACCCGGGCTTGTTTGGGGAGAACCCTGAGGTGGCACGCGAAACATGTCACAATAGTATACTTTTACGGGCTTTAAATATAAACGAGTATATAAAATTATTCGTATTATCAGTGCTTTACTATGAGCGACTCTATCCAAGCACAATCTCGACCAATCGCCGCAATGACTCGACTATCACCCGATGTTGCAACTTAAGCCGAGCAGAGTTCGCGCTGGCATGCGGAGCCGTCCTACCGAGGCTAAGTTCTCAATCGGCCTGGTAAAAGTACTGTATTGGCTGGTAATTGTCCGCTTAACTGTTTCGGACAGTATTTATTACGGACCCGACGTAAAATTTCTCGACATAGTAGCTCAGACAGCTGTCTTCAATAAGATCACGTGGTTGGCGTTCGCTGGTGTAGCGGCAATTTATGTCATGTCACGCTTTAATAAGGTCATTAAACTGCTGCAAAGTTGCAATCCCATGTTTTTGATATTTATTGGTTATGCAGCGCTCAGCGTGATTTGGTCGATTGATGTAGGGGTGTCTACTTCACGTGTAATTCATCTGTATATCGTTTTCGTGTCCTGCATAGCTGTGGCGCTTGTTGGCGGGCATGAGCGTCGTTTTCAGGAGGTGACCCGACCAATAGTGACGGTGTTATTACTAGGGTCGTTGATGCTGGGTTTAGTCGCGCCCGAGCTGGCGATTACCCCTCCGAGCGCTCAAGATTCAAGTTCGCTTTGGCATGGATTAACGACGCAAAAAAATCAACTGGGCTCGCTTGCGAGTTTCGGGGTGTTGTTCTGGTTCCATGCTGGTGCGGCCAAAGAAGTTAAGTTATGGGCTGCCACTCTTTGGGGTGGCGTGTCATTGGTCTGCCTACTTTTGTCACATAGCTCTACTAGCTTAATGGCCACGGTTTTGGTGTGTATGTTTTTGATTTTATTTTTTCGTGCACCTTCGGTGACGCGACGTCAAATGCCGTATTTAATAGGGGTCTTTGCCATCGTAATATTGCTGTACACCTTTGCAGTGCTCAAGGTTGTGCCTGGATTAGACATACTATTGAAGCCCATCACGTATTTAACAGGCAAGGACACAACCTTTACATCGCGTACGGAGATTTGGGACATTATTAAAGCGCATATTCAATTGAGTCCAGTTCTGGGTTCGGGTTATGCGGCTTACTGGGCGGGACCGCTACCGTCATCTCCTTCTTATGTCTTTTTGCAGCAAATGTATTTCTATCCTTTCGAAGCGCACAATGGATATTTAGACGTTATAAATGATTTAGGATACATGGGGCTTATCGTGCTGCTGGGATATATTGGGGTTTATATTCGACAGTCAATTACATTGCTGAAAATAAACTATGCCCAGGCGGGATTGTATCTTGCCATGCTGTTCCAGCAATTATTAACTAACTTGTCTGAGTCCCATTGGTTTTTTATCAGTCACGACTTGGTAATTCTTACCCTAGCGACGCTTTGTTTGGCGGGAGGAATGCGCGCGTCGCGTGCTTCGTCCAACACGAATAAAGGAAAGCCGCTACCACCGCGATTAATAAAAAATCGAAAGGTATTCTGAAACGTAATCGCGTAAAAAATATCGCACTTACAAAAGCATTTGCGAAATATAAGATATAGATTAGTTTTTCAATTCGTTTAAGAGGATCTTCACGCAACCGTGCTAGCCGCAATATTGCAAGAAATAGCAAGGGATAGTAGGTCAAGAATTCGACCCAGTCGTATAATTTCGAACTTTCATTGCGGGTAGCGATTTCGTTGCGATAATTAAAATAGTTCACAACTTTTTTAATATAGAGCAACGCGGCTGATTCCTTGTGTTGGGAAATCCAATCGATAGCGCATTTTCCCATGGCGGTATCGGCTTCGTAATCATTCATGCCAGGGTGGACGCGCTCGCATTGCGCGATCACGTCGACGGTCCTTCCACTGTTTGCCGTTGTGATCGGTGAGTTTCCAATCAGTAAATTTTTACCTCCATTGGTCGAAACGAGAATCAGTTTATGGAAATCCACATAGTTGCGTATTGTCCAAGGTAGGATGACAAGCAGCGTTGCGAACATCGCAATTAATGATAACCGAATATTTATCCAGCGGATTTGGTAGTGACGGAACGCAACAAAGGCCGCAATTATAGGTGACAAAAGGATAAATGAAGGGATGGCAAGACACAGAACACCCCATGTCAAGCCAGCAGCCAGTGCGTGTCTAGGCGATAGTGTTTCAGTTGCTAATAGTAGAACGGATATACTCAGCAATAGGCAGCCTAATATTTGAGGATACAGTAGGCTGTTTGCATATAAAATGAGCGGACAGCCTGTTACAACATAGGGTACAAGGACATAGCTACGCAGTTGAATACGGCGCGCAATTGCAGCCAGTATCATCGCGGCGGCTAATAGTAAAAACCCGTTCTCGATTTTGCCAGCTAACGGGCGCTCAGCAATGGCGTATGCGGCAGCGATTACCGCCGGGTATCCCGGCGGGCGGCCGATTAGGGGACCACCGTCAGTGTCAGTTAATGAGCCGTTATGAAGTAGTGTACGTGCGGATTGCTGATACTCACTTTCGTCAACATAATGTATTGAGTCACCGGAACGAAAATCGATCGTTAATGCGGCAATAAACAATAGCGCGAAGCCAGATTGTCGTAACATGTGATTACGTGTCCAAACGGTCATTACTTGTCCAAACGGTCGTGGCACGGGCCAGTATTACGCAGGCATCACCTAAGTTATGAAAACAATATACATCAGCATTATGGCGATCGCGGTTGGAACGTCAAGTTGTAACGGTAAAGGTCCGCGTCCTATGCTGCATGAAAACACTAGTATTGTAAGTGGGGGTGCCGCTAGCAACAAGGTGAAATTCAATCGACATATTCTCGTCGATCAATTTGGCTATAGACCCGGCGATCCCAAAGTGGCTGTTATTCGCGATCCCCAAATTGGCTATGACGCCAATGATCATTTTGTGGCGGGTGCTCGCTACCAGGTACGACATGCCGAAGATGGGTCAGTGGTATTCGAAGGTTTACCTAAGCCTTGGAATAAAGGCGTGATGGAGGCATCCTCCGGAGATCGTGGCTGGTGGTTTGATTTTTCGTCTGTTTCGGCACCCGGGAACTATTTTATTTTTGATATAGTCAATAAAGCACGTTCCGCAACTTTTAAGATTGATCAAAAAGTATACAGTGATATCCTGGTGGCGGCGACGCGGATGTTTTACTACCAGCGTAGTAGTTTTGCTAAGCAATTACCATTCGCCGAGAGCTGTTGGCTGGATGCGCCGGCCTACTTAGGGCCTAATCAAGATACGGCCGCGCGGGATGTTACAGATATACGAAATATCAGCAAAGTAAAGGATTTGAGCGGTGGGTGGTTTGATGCCGGCGATACCAATAAATATGTGACAAACGCAGCTCCGGTAGTGCATCAACTATTAACCGCTTTCGAGCAAAATGCGGCGGCTTTCGCCCTGAGTTCTAAAATTCCGGAATCAGGCAATGGGGTTCCGGACGTGCTTAACGAGATTAAGTGGGAGATCGATTGGTTAAAAAAAACACAGTATTCCGACGGTAGCGCGCTGCTAAAAGTCGGGGCTATCGTATGGGCGAAGGCAAGTCCTCCCAGTTTAGATAAATCGGAGCGATTTTATGTGCCGAGTTGTACGGCCTCTACGATTGCAATCGCGGGAATATTTGCACATGCATCTTATGTATATATAGGCATACCGAATTTGTTAAGCGATGCCGCGGATTTAAAGTATCGTGCTACTAAAGCATGGAATAATTATACAGGCATTAAAACTAAACAAATTCATTGCGATAGCGGCGCAGTGCATGCAGGTCCTGCTGATCAAAACGCTGAAACCCAAGATTCAGAAGCCGTGGTTGCTGCTGTATATCTCTTCGCGCTAACCGGGGAGGTTATTTACAATGACTATATAAAAGCGCATTACCGCATGCTTCGTCCTTACCGCGATATAGGCTGGTCACGCTATGATCCAGAGCAAGGTGAAGCCTTGTTGTTTTACACCAGGCTTTCGTTCGCCGATCCTGAGTTGAAGAGAGCTATAACTAACGATAAGCGTCGCGACATGCAGGTTAATAATAAAATATATGGTTTTGACGAGAGCGATGACTTATACCGAAATTTTCTGCATGACTCGCAATATCACTGGGGAAGTAACCAAGTTCGTGCCAATTACGGTAATAGCAATATGGACGCGACTGCCTATAGTAATTCAGTGGAGGATGCCCATGGTTATCAAATGCGTGCCCTTGATACCCTACATTATTTCCATGGCGTGAATCCTTTCGCCAAAGTGTATTTAACTAATATGTATGAGTACGGCGCGACCTCGTCGGTAAACGAGATCTTTCACGCTTGGTACCGAGCAGATTCTAAACATTGGTATGGCGCCAAGTCGAAATGGAGTGACGCCATAACTTCGGAGTGCGGACCCGCACCCGGATATGTTCCCGGAGGTCCGGTGGCTAATGCGGTATGGGCAGGAATTTCAGCGTCTATAGTGCCGCCGGCTGGTCAACCGCCACAAAAATCGTATCGCGACTGGAATCATGACGATTGGGAAAGGTCATGGATAATTAATGAACCAGGCATTTACTATCAATCGGCCTATTTGAAGTTGCTGGCTAACTTTGCCCACTGAGGTTTAAGGCTCACGGTCGGTGCGTATCCATTCCTTGGTTTTTTTGCGACGCGCGAGTAGTAGAATTTTCCAGATCAGGAAAAAGGGTGCTCGTCCTAAGTCTGCAATGCCGCGAAGTCCAATGCCGCTGAGTTGCCAGCCTCGTATGACGTATAGCATCAGAAAAATACCGTTGATTAGTCCTAAGTATTGCCAGAGTTGAAATATGGAGCGCCATGCATTCGCAAATGCCGCAGCTAAGCTTAAGGCCGCTACATTGAGGACCACGTAGGATAACGGCAGTACTAAAAGATCGAGCGCCAAATCTAAACATATTGCACTTGGAGTGGCACATGCTGTCTTCAGCAGAAGAACGGTTTTCGTGCGGATGAGATCGAATCGGCCGGACTCCCAACGTTGGCGCTGATTCCGAGCGACCTGTTCACCAGACACCATGTCGGCATCGGAATGGGCTTCGTCAGCATAGGCAACTCGCACACCGGCTAATCCGAGCGTGATACCGTATTCCAAGTCTTCTGTTAGGGAAAAAGCTCCGTAAGGAACTCGATGCAGTAGCTCGTGGGTGACGCACCAGCCATTGCCACGTATTCCGCAGGATAGTCGAAGGCGCTCGCGCGCTCGCGAACGCACAATATGAAAAGCGGCTTTAGCGATTGTTATTAAGCGAGTTCGCCATGAGTCGTTTGGATTAAGGACTCCGTAGTGGGCTTGCACCGCTTGCTCACCGCCCTCGAGTCTTGCAGCGAACGCTTCCAATAGATTACTCGAAGCTTCCGCGTCAGCGTCGATAACTACTACGGCCTGCGCCCAACCAGCACGTTGACTTGCATTGAAAGCGAAATCTAACGCATATCCTTTGCCACGGTGCTCTAGATTTGAGCGTTCAAGTACTACAGCCCCCGCATCGCGTGCAATATCGGCGGTGGTGTCGGTGCAATTGTCGGCAACCACCAACACTCGGAATTGGTCCGCCGGCCAATCTAAGCCGCGTAAATTGGTTACCGTACGCGCAATGACTGCCGCTTCGTTGTGTGCTGGCACGATGACATCAAAGCGTATTTTGCGCAACGACGCGGACGGTAGCGGTAATCTTGCCGACAACAGAGTACTCACGAATAGGTAAGTGCAGGCTAAACTTGCAGGTATGGCTAGTCCCAGGAGAAGAATATTCAATAAAAATATCATCGAGTTATCCGTACTCCCGATATTGCCAATTTGTAAAAGCCGACAATTTTCCAAGGTTAGCGGAAACCTTGGTAAGCCAATGTGCCGCATGGTGGCGACCCCATGGCCAAGAAACTACCGTCATAACAGCGGCGGCGAATGCCTGTAGCGCAGCGCGCAAGAAAAATCTAGTGCGATCCCATGTCGATAATTTTCCGTAGCGTCCGTTCAATGTGTGGCGAGCGAAATCCTGGCCGCCACTAAGTGCTCGCCGCAACAGCCATCGCAGCGACAAACGCAGTGCCTCCACGGGCTCGTGAACGATAGCTTCATCGCACCACACGATGCGTGCTCCCTGTTGTGTAAGACGCGACAGCATGTCGCCGTCTTCTCCTCCTGTGAGGCCGTAGGCAGGATCGAATGGGCCATCGAGGCGCTGTAGCCAAGATCTGTGCAGCAATGCATTGCCGAATCTAAGCCGATTCGGCGGAACTATGCTGCCCGTGGGCAAGCGGGGGAAATCGTAAAATTCCCCGCGACGAATCCAAAGCGGCGCGTCAAGAGGTATCACGGGAATAACTGGCCCCAACACGCCATGGGCGGAAAAGAGTTTTGCGGCGCTCACTAGTTGTTCCAACCAAAGTTCAGGCGCGCGTTCGTCGTCATCAATAAATGCTACCCATTCGTGCTGGGTTAGCTCTACCGTCCTATTGCGCGTGAGTGAGATATTCTTTTTGGGTTGAATGTCATAACGAATAGCAAAAGGTGCACCTAACGCTATTCTTTTTTGCACAACCAAACGCGCGCTCGCATCGGCATCGTTGTCAACTATGATTACTTCGTCAGGGAGACATCTCTGACGAGTCAAATCGCAGAGTAAGAGGCTAAGGCGGTCGGGTCGACGATACGTGGCAATGCAAAGACTAATGCTCATTAGAAATGATTGAGCACTGCACCAAGTATCTTCGACTGAGTAGTTGCAAGGCGTCTGAGCATATCTCGTGTCGATTTGAATGATGTATGTTGAGCCCGGCTGACTACAAGGACTCGCGCTGCCATGGTGGCTATAGCCAAACCGTCGGCACATTGAGAAATCGGGGGTGTATCTAGTACCACAAACTCAAAATTATTTCGCCAATCGAGTAATAGTCTCTCGAATCGACCGTCCGACAGAAGTTCTAAAGGATTGCTTGGGATCGGCCCCGCCGTCAGCAAATGCATTTGCATTAAGCCGACTACCGGATGGTATTGAGGTTTTTCATTGCGAGAAATGGCTTGCGATAATCCATAGTCGTTAGTGGCACCAAATAATAGGTGCTGTTGGGGTTTGCGTAAATCTGCATCGACCAGTAACGTACGCCGTCCCAATTGGGCAAATGAAATAGCTAGTTCTGCCGCTAATTGTGAGCGACCCTCGCCAGCGCAGGGGCTTAAGACCGCTACCATGTTGGCACCACGGCCTTCATTCAGCAGCAACAGCTCCGTACGCAGTGCACGCAGCGTCTCGCTACGAGGATTGTCTGGATCGTGCGCAAGAATTAATTTCGCGCCTGGATTTACCCGTTCGCCCTGTCGTAACACCATTCGACGGTCGGAAGAAAGCTTGAGTATCGCAGTTTCGATCGGGCTGGTGGAATTCTCATTGCCTCCGCCTATTCGATCTAATGCTTGTTCGACATCTTCGGCGGTCACAAATCCCATATGTTGTGCCATTTCGCTAAACTTTAAATGACTGGTCTCCATGGCTGCGTAAATGGCGTCAATTGCCTGCGGAGATAAGTGATAGTGCGCAATCAATACAGCACGCAAGTCGCTTTCACTATCGTCACTAACAGTAGGCGGGAATTGCGCGCTCATGCAGTACCCAGTGTGGGTCCGATCGCATTAAATTCGACTAAAACGGGTACCGCAAAATCGCGCTCGAAATCATCGCGGCAGCGAATTCGACGATTAATCAATAACTCGTACACCAAGGGACCGAGAAAACCGAATAAAAGACCGGTACCCACGCCCATCATTAGAATTTTAAGAATATTGGGCTTGCTGGGTTTTTGGGGCGGCACGGCACGACTCACAATGTAAATATTAGTAGTATGCGCGCCTGAAGCGAACATTATTTGATCGTAGCCGTCTAAGGCACGTTTATAGACGGATTGCGCGGAGTCAAGTTCAAGAACGTACTTTGTGCCCTCGTCTTGAAGTCGGCTTATACTGAGGACTTTGCGCCGTTGTTCTTCTACGTCGGTCCGCAACTTACTTTCTAACTGGCGGGCGGCACTCAAGTCTGAGGATGCACCATTTGAGAAACCATGCACCGCCGCGCTTAAATTTCGTTGAGTCGCGTCAATTTGACTCTGTAGTTCAAGCACCTTCGGATGTTTAAAGCCCAGAGTTGCTCGCATTTGAGCGAGTTGTCCTCGAAGCAGATTGAGTTGGGACTTCAGAGCTTGGAACTCAGGAGTACCCGCAGCACCGGTGCTCAAATCCTGGTTAGCCATTGCTCGCACTTCAGCGTTGCGTCGCGCACTTTGCACTTCTTGTAATCGAGTCTCAAGACTCGATAGTAGGTCCGCCTCAATATTATTATTCTTGGCCGCCGCGTCTGTAACTCCGGTTCGCTGCCTAAACGCCGTCACCTGATCTTGGGCGGTGTGCACCTTGTTTTTTAGTTCTCCGAGTTCTTGCGCGTATCGTTTAGCGCGTTCGCTCGCTGGGCCGTATACCCTTTGGCGTTCTTGATCTAAGTATATTTCGGCCACTGAGTTCGCGATTTTCGACGCTAAAATCGGGTCGGAGGCTGTGGCCGTAACATAGACTAACTGGCTACCGTATTGACCTTGCACGATTTCTAAATCTTTTACTAAAATATCTTTAGCCCAACTTGGCAGTGTACTCGCTTCGCCGCGATGACCTGCCGTATAGTGTTTCATGGTAGTTAGTTCGAGTCGCTCAATAACGGGAATCAAGACCTCTGCACTCAGCATTAACTGAACTTCGGTTTGGATGTTATTGCTCGCCTGCGGTGCGCCTGGTGCGGCACCCGCTAGAGGCTCATTAGTCTCGTTACTGAACATGAGCGTGGCAGTCGCTGTGTAGGTCTTGGACAATGATTTGGCAAACAACGCCGCAAGCAAAATTGTGGCACCGGCAATAATCAACGCATGTTTTCGGTAAGCCCATAGAATCGTAATAATTTGGGCCATAGACGGACCAGCACTAGCGTGATCTTGAGGTAACTCCGCATCCGACATGATAGGTGCTGCCGCTACCGACAGAACTGGCAAATTTCTACGAGATCTCAAAAAATACTCTCCTTTACCCTTATAACATCATCAGCCTGTACCGGATCATTTGGTTTCGCTTTAGACGTGACGTAGTTGCCATCTGCGGCGTGCCGCTTAATCTCAACCCGTCTTTGGCTGCCACGGATCGAAATCCCGCCGGCTCGTGCAATAGCTTGAATTACCGTCATTCCAGACTCAATACGAAATTTTCCCGGTTGATTGACTTCACCATAAATGTAGAACTGTTCGGCGCGCGGGACAAAAATTGAATCTCCACCCCTCAGACCTTGAGTGGGAAGTGCTTTCATGCCGTCGGTTAGTTCTTTTATGTTGATGGGGTAGCGAACTTCCCGGCCTTGGGGATCTGCGCGCAACAAATAAACCGTCTCTGAACCGGTCTCCGTGACGCCGCCGGCTTGTGCCAAGAGATCGATTATCGAGGTATTCGATTCAATCGCGTAACGCCCCGGGGTTCCGACCTGACCCAGAACTGACACGCGTTGACTACGGGACTGAGTGACCGTCAGCGTTACATGTGGGTCAACCAGAAAATTGCCACGCTTTAACGCCAACTCAATTCTGCCGGCAGCACTCGCTGGCGACAATCCAGCAATTTGTACGGGGCCCGCAAGTGGCACAGGAATAGACCCATCGTCCGATACATAGACGGTGGCGCTCATGTCGGGCTGCCCGTAAACCAATATCGCAACGCTGTCGCCCGCACCCAGTTGCAGCAAAGGCCCCGGCACAGAGGCTTTAGGTACCTCTGGGTTGGAGTTTATGGCGCTGCTAAAATCAACCGGAAGCATTAATAGGCAAATTACTGACAGCGGAATTCTTAGCCTACTCCAATCAATACGCACTATCTGCCTCCACGCAATTTTGAACAAAGTCGCTCACTCCGAGCTTAAACCGCATCTTACTATTATACTATTTTAGGCGCGCTCCCAAATGAGGAATGTGTCAAGGAGCCGAACCAGTTATGACATTTACACCGCTAAAATGTACTTTCTTGAGCACTAATTGAAGCTTTTCGTGCAGTTGTCGCCTGCTTCGTGGCTTACTGCACGCGCAATCTTTGGGCAAGTTTTTGCCCTTGGGCTATTCGCGATTCAGGCACCATTACTCGGTCCACGAGCTTTTGGGCTCATTTCCATGGTGATGATATTTGTGGGGGCATGTGAATCGGTCTTAATCGAAGCCGCGGCGGAATCGCTCATATCGATTCGATCTATTGAGGATGAACACTACAGCACGATGACGAGTGTGAACGTCGGCATCGCGGTGTTATTCGGTATCGCGATTTTTGTTACTGCGCCGCTAATTGCGACTCTTTTCGGCGCTGCAAGCTTAGTGGCAATATTGCATTGGATGTCGATACTGCCCGCTGTCACGGCGTTTTCGGCAGCGCCGACGGCCGCTACTAAGCGAGACATGCAATTCAGACCTTTGGCCATTAGATCCATGGGCAGCGTGCTAGTGGGAGGAGGTGTGGGGTTGATTCTAACCCTCGCGGGGGCGGGTGTCTGGGCCTTGGTCTGGCAGGCCCTTGTGACACGGCTGGTGGCTGCGTGGGTGCTTTGGTATGCAGTATCGTTGAAATTCCAATTAGGATTCTCTAAGCGGCATTTTGACGATTTGCTGCGATTTGGGGTTCCGACCCTGTTGTCACGAGTAATGAACTGGGCAGGTGCGCAAGTTCCGCGACTTATTCTGGGCATTTACTGGGGTCCCGTGCAGTTGGGGCTTTTCAGCCTTGCCAGTCGGTTAAGTGATATTTTAATGGAAATAGTGGTGGTACCACGTTATGCCGTGGCACGTGTAGAATTGCGAAAATTTGCATTGATGCCAGCAAACTTCGATGCCGCTTTACGGCGAATATCGACTCGGATGAGTGTTTTTTGTTTTCCCGCTTGCATCGGCGGTGCTGTGGTTTTGCCGACTTTGTTCCACGTGTGGCTAAATCCTGGTTGGTATTTAGGGATTATCCCAGCCCAATTGATGCTGTTGATCTGCATGCCGTTGATAACTCACTACTGTGTGGGGGCTGCGCTACTGGCCTTGAATCATCAGTCCACCGAGGCGCTCGGATCCATCGCGCAAACAGTGGCCATTGTAATTATCGTATTTCTGTCGGCTCCTTTAAGTCTTAATGTTGCGTGTGCGGCGATTGCGTTGAGACCATTAGTATTGCTACCTGTACCGCTCGCACTATTAAAATTTCGCAGTGCAATACCAATCCGCACTCTCCTGAAGTCTCAGATCAGACCGCTAGTAGCGGCATTGCTGATGGGCACTTGTGTTTGGTTTTTGCGCGAATTTCTGTCGCATTTGGCAAATAAACTTATACTGTTAATGGTGCTGACCTGTACAGGCGCTCTCCTATACGGGCTATTAATTGTAGTATTGATGCCCGAATTTGCCTCAAGATACGGGTATCGCGCCACTAGCGAGAGTTGACGCTATCTAACGTCGCCGCGATCTGAGCAGCCATTTGTACAACGCCCGGCTCGTTAAACATGGTGAAATGATCGCCGTCGATGAAAAACACCTCAACGCCGTCGGCAACGAATGGTTGCCAACCAGCAGTGCGCTCTGCAAACCAGCCAGCAGGTTCCCGACGACTGCGTAGCAGGGTTAATTTCCCAGGATATGTCTGTGGTTGGTATGTAGCACTAATTTTTTGCAAATAGGTCAATAACCATTGATCGTAAGTTTCCGAGTTTGCGTAGTCTGCAATAAAAATATTTTCAGCGTTATGCTGAGTCGGAAAGAAAATTTTTGATATTTTTTTTACGAGCATTCGTTTCGCAAAAAAAGACGATAACGATTGAGCGCCAGACACCGCCTTGAACCAATCTCTGGCTATTATCTGCAATCGCATCGAGTAAGTCCCAATGAGCGCGCGTACTCTCGGTAGTCGATCTAAATATCGCGGTACCCACGAATCAATTAAGAATAAATGTGTAACCTCTTGGCCCGATTTCTTGATCTGACAAGCGATTTCAAACGCTAAAGCACCGGCCACGCACCAGCCCATCAAATCATAGGGGCCCTGCGGTTGAACACGACGAATTAGTTCGACATAGCCCGCAGCAATTTCTTCTAAGCTACTAGGTAACGAGGCGTTCCGCAGCGATGGATCAAATAACTGCAATGAGGTGACTGGTTGATCCGGACCTAAATATTTGGACAGGCCGAAAAATATCCCTGTGTTATTAATGCCAATGAGTGGTGGTTTTAAACCGCCTGGCTGGATCTTGACCATTTGCCGAAAATCAAATTCCCTGGTGTGGGGTTTTCTTAAGATATCAGCCAACCCCTTAATGGTTGGCGCAGCGAATAATGCCGCCAATCTTATTTTCCGATTAAATATTTTTTCTACTTGAACTAACATCCGCGCAGCAAGCAAAGAATGTCCGCCCAGCTCAAAAAAGTTATTCGTCGGTTCAGTCTTCTTAACTCGAAGTATCGAACACCATATTTTTTGCAATTTATCTTCGATTTCATCCGATGACTGTACGTTAGCTGCCCGAACAGCGACCGGTCGGGAAAGTTTAAGCGAGCGACGATCTATTTCTCCATCTGCCATAAGCGGTAATGAATCGCTTAGCATAATTGGTGAAGGCACTAAGTCATGTGGCAACAGTTGCGCTAAGTTGTTTCGCAGTTCGGTCAACAACGCTTCTGAATCAGTGGTAGGCGTACGCGATACTACGTATGCCGATATTGATCCGTTACCCGGATCGTCCCAGTGCACTACGGCTGCCTGGGCGACGTTTAGATGCCGTTGTAACAAGGCCTCAATGCTTGCGGGATTAATGTGGCGGCCGCGAAAACTGAATTGATGGTCGGCGCGCCCCAGATATTCTAGCTGGCCATTTGATTTGAGCCGCGCTAGTGCGCCGGTCGCGCAAAGTCGTGAATCGGCAATGTTGTTGATAGGAGCAGTGACGAAAGAGTTGCCTACGGTTAGTCTGTCACCCCCAATGTACAAGTTGCCGGTTGCGCCTACCGGTGATGGTTGAAAAGACGCGTCTAATACACACAATGCCATATTTGCTAATGGCTTTAAGTCAAAAAACGCATGATTTGGATTTACTCGCGCCGCAGACGACACGACGCTCGACTCAGTTTGGCCGTAAAGTGCCCAGAGCTCACCGCCCATGCGCGATAATTGATCTGCTAGTTGCGAGTTTAATTCACTGACCGAACATAGCATTTTTAACGATGGGTGGCCTACCCATCCAGCTGATAATAGGTTGCGCCATAGGGTGGAAGAAGCCTGCATCGTGGTTGCTCCGCAATGCTGCACTAACTGCAGCAGTTTACGGCCGTTCTCGAGGTCAAGTTCAGTGGGTAATACTAGGCGGGCACCTGCGAGGAGTGGCAAAAGTATTTCCACTGACGAAATGTCGAGCGATATGTTGGATGTGGCAATCAACGTATCTCGTTCGCTAAATCTTAAGCGACTAGACAGTGAATAAATCAGATTCACAAGGTTTCCGTGTGTCAGCGCTACACACGACCCATCGGTGGCATCGGCTCGGTACATCAAGCAAGCATTTGTCGCAACGTCGCCGGAATGCAACCACTTGCGTTCTATTTCGCGCGCAATCGATGGAATAATTGAATTAATTACTATGCTACGACTGCGGATATCCCACGATAAATCTGACCTTTGAATTATGGCAAAGGCGTTAGAAACCTTGGTCACGGCTACACGATGTGCGGTTGGGTCTTTTGGGTCTAACACTAAAAAGGTGGCGCCTAATTTGAGAATGGCTAGAATGTTGATCGCTAACTCTAGCGATCGTTCTATGCATACCGCGACTACCGCCCCGGCCGTCACGCCCTTTTCGCTCAAGTAGTAAGCGAATTTCTCTGCTGCGCTGTTGAGGTCGGAGTAGCTAAGTTGGCGACCATCGAAACTGATTGCGATAGCGTCGGGCAAGCGCATAACTTGCATTTCGAATAACTTCGAAACTGTAAGTTCGCGTGGATACAACGCGCGGCAATCATTTAATCTATTCGTTAATACCCTGGCTTCACCGGCCACGGGCAACGTGAGGTCTGAAATACGTTTGCTCGGATTGGATATGGCACTTCCCATGGCATTTTGAAAATAAGCGATTAGACGCTCGGCGGTTTCAGATTCAAACTGGTCAGTATTATATTGGCATGAGAACCGCCACCCATCGGGACGCTCAACCATAAAAAAATTCAGATCGTAAATTGCGCCCGTGGGAAGGGAAGGTAAATCTACGAGTGAAAAGGAGGAATATCGGGTGTTTTGAATAAACGTTTTCTGAAAAATGAAGTTGACCGATATAGCCGGAGAATTCCCATCTGCGCGTTCTGGCTTTATCAAACCTAACAATTGTTCGATTGGTATATGTCTGTGCTCTAACGCTTGCGCAGTTGTCTCTGCAATTCGTCCGAGTAGCTCATTGAACGGCGGATCGTCGCTTAAGTTATTACGTAGAATTAGGGAGCTGACAAATTGCCCGATCATGGGCTCTAGTTCCACTTGATCACGCCCAGAGACTTGGGTGCCCAGGACTATATCGCCCGCATTTGCGACGCGCGCGAGTACAGCACAAAGACTGGCTAAGGCTGTGGTAAACAGAGTTGTTCCGTGATTGACACTCAACGCTTGGGCTTTATTAGTCAATTCACGAGGTAACACGCGCGATGCGATGGCTCCGTTGGTCGTGGGTAGCCCGGTCCGTGCGCGATCTGGCAGAATCTTAAATGGCTTTGCGCCCGCAAGCTGATGGGTCCAATACGTCGTTTCTTCCGCAGTGCCACGGACTTTTAGCCACTCAAGTTGCCACAGCGAATAATCCGCATACTGAATGGCGAGCGGCTCTAACATAACGGGTTCTTCGCGGGATAGCGCTTCGTAGATCAAACCCATTTCTCGCGCCATTATGCCGATAGACCAACCGTCAGACACGATTTGATGGGTGGTCACTAATATAACGGCGACATCGAGACTCAACCTTAAGAGAGTGACCCTGAGCACCGGACTTGTGGTCAGGTCAAACGGTGCACGAGCCTCAATAACCCCAATTCGATCAGCTTCTATCTGGGCTGTTTCGGACGACATATGCGATAAATCAATCTCGATTAATTTAAACGCGGCCCGGTCCCGTACTCTTTGGGTAATAACTCCGTGTAGTTCAAGAAACTGAGTTCGTAAAATTTCGTGACGCTCTATAATGGTATCCCACGCCGTTTGCAGCAAGCTTGTGGAGAGTAATCCCTCAAGGCGCCATCTGACAGCCACGTTGTAGGACGAGTTGCCAGGGTCTAAGCGATCCAGTAGCCAAAAGCGTTCCTGTCCCACAGAACAGGGGAAATCGGTGCGATTGGAACTGGTCATCGTAGGTACCGCATCGCCTTCAACTGCAGAGAACGAATTTGCTACATAGTTGGCGAGCTTAGTCATTAATTATTTACGAAGCCGATTACGTTGGAATTGACCCAACGTCGGGAGTGGTTCCGCTCGATCGTGTGCAGGGTCCAATAAACTTGCCTCGATTACCTTGCCTAGACTTGCCGCAGTACGCGATTGCAGTAGTTGCTTAGCCGTGATTTTAATGCCTGCGCGGTTCGCGCGCGCGGTAATCTGAAATAATTGAATCGAGTCGGCCCCTAGTTTCAATAGATCTGAGTTTATGCTGACACGCTGCATCCCCAGTACTTCCTCAAATATCTTGGTCAAAGTTTCCTCCGCGGTTGTCCTCGGGGCCACAAAATCTTCTGCTACTAATGTACTCGATTCTGGCATAGGTAACGCCTTACGATCCACTTTCCCGTTTGGAGTCAGTGGCAGCGTCTCCAAGCGTAACCAAGTGGATGGAATCATGTACTCGGGCAGCTCAACCGCTATAAGCGAACGTATCTGATCATAGGAGCGGTTAACACCGGTTTTTTCCACAAAAAAGGCCATCAAACGCGGCGTTCCAGCGGCATCATTGCGCAATATCACTGACGCGGCGGCGACCTGCGCGGTTTTGGTAAGAACAGCTTCAATTTCGCCAAGTTCAATACGAAAACCGCGTAGTTTGACTTGTTGGTCGGTACGGCCCAACACGTGTACCCCTAGGCCCGGCATAGAACGCGCCAAATCACCGGTTCGATACAGCCGTTGCGGCTCCTTAGGATTTGTAGGAGCAAAGGGATTGTGAATGAATTTCTCGGCGGTTAGAGCATCCCGATGATAGTAGCCGCGAGCCACCCCGTCACCTCCAATGTGAAGTTCGCCTGGAACTCCATAGGGTAACGGTTGGTCGTTAGGGTCCAAAACATAAAACTGTGTATTGGCGATTGGCGCACCTACCGTGATCGGAGTTTTACCGGGCATCACTCGAATGCATGAAGACCAAATAGTCGTTTCGGTCGGTCCGTACATATTCCAAAGTTCACCATTGCCTTGTAGGAGCCGATCGGCAAGTTCGCGCGAAAGAGCCTCACCGCCGCACAACATTTTAAAGCCAGGCCTAGCTTGAAAGCCCGCCTCCAATAGGAGACTCCAACCGGAAGGCGTGGCCTGCATAGCGGTGGCCTTCACCGCATCAAGTTGCTTTAACAGCCGAAATCCATCGATCACAGCGTCCCGCTCGGCGATCACGACTTTAGCACCAACCAGCAGAGGTAAAAACAACTCAAGACCTGCAATATCAAAGGATATAGTAGTAACCGCACAAAATACGTCCGTTTGGTTGAGCCCCGGAGTTTTTGCCATGGACGTTAGCAAGTTAATAACCGCGCGATGGCCAATTTCAACGCCCTTCGGAGCGCCAGTGGAACCTGATGTATAGATGACATAGGCCAAGCTATCGGCGTCTGAGAGTAGCGCGGGGGCAGTAATAGAAGCCGATGCAATGGCTTTAACATCGCGTAAAACGTCGATGACGGGTACTGCATTACCGACTAGGGTGGCGTTCTCGGAGCCATCCGAAATTAATGCGCTTACCTTAGCTTCTTCGAGTATATATTTGAGGCGGCTCGCTGGGTGCATAGGGTCTAGTGGTAGATAGGCGCATCCAGCCTTGAGCACGGCGAGCAAAGCGACAAGCATGTCGAGCGAGCGCTCGACCGAGACGCCAATCAATGGTTGCGATTTGCTTGCACCTTGGATGCGTTCACGCAGCACATTGCAGAGCTGGTTGGCACGCTCA
Organism: Gammaproteobacteria bacterium; assembly: GCA_025359565.1. Taxonomy (GTDB): domain Bacteria; phylum Pseudomonadota; class Gammaproteobacteria; order Steroidobacterales; family Steroidobacteraceae; genus Bog-1198. The sequence goes on from JANYFY010000009.1 coordinate 138,582, forward strand.
TCCAGCATTTGATAGGTCAGTGTCGAATCACCGAACTGCGCAGCCACCGCATGAGGGGTCGCACGCGCTTGCGCTTCGATTAGTTGATGTAAAGTGCTGTTACGCGGGTATTGGGCTGCGGTTGCACCGACACTAGTCATCAGTGTCGAGTACTCAGCAGCGGGTAAACAGGAAGTCTTGACTAGCGGTTGATCTATATCCGCGACAATAGATTCCAGTAGTGCTCGATAACATTCGAGCCAATGATCAACCGTGTTGGCGTCAAAAAGATCCGAGTTATAGTCGCAGTCCATGCGCAATCCATCGGTGGATTCGATAACATTCAAAAATAAGTCAAAATTTACGAAGGCTTTAGCATTCGGTTCAACATCGACTTGTAAGTTTCCTAAGGTTATGCGATCTGCCAATCGTTCGAGGTTGAACTGAACTTCAACGAGAGGTAGCCGTCCCGGTTCGCGGGGCAGATTTAATTTTTGAACCAAAGTGCCAAACGTATAGTCCTGATGTTCAAAAGCATCGATCACGTGTTTGGCGTTTTGGGCGAGATATTGTGCCACGGAGGTGGTTTTTTCCCACCTGCCACGAAGCGCTAAAAAATTCACGCAATGTCCCACTAAAATCTTATCTTCCACCAGCGATTGACCCGCGGTAGGCACGCCGATAATGACTTCATTCTGACTACTAAGCCGGCCCATTAACGCTTGAAAAGTCGAGAGTAGGGTGACAAATAATGTACTGCCGCGACTGGCGCCAGCTTTCTTAACGGCCTGGTATAGTTTTTTCTCTATGCGATGACAGCGGCTGCCGCCCTTAAAGGATTTGGCGCTGGGGCGCGGTCGGTCGGTGGGCAATTCTAACGTTGAGGAAGGTGTAGAAAATTTTTCGAGCCAAAAATTTTCAATCTTCGCAATATTTTCTGGGTCCCTTGCAGCCTGTTGACCCGCATAGGTACTGAAGTTAAGCACTTCTGCCAATACTGGCGTGCCGCCGCGAAGATACGCAGAATAGATTTCCGCTAGTTCGTTGACCAAAACGTTAAAGGACCAACCATCGCAGATAATGTGATGCGCAGTGAGCATCAGAGCGTGACCACTCGCCGGTAAGTGTACTAGGTGGGCGCGAATCGCCGCTCCGTGGACAAGATCAAAGGGCGTCGCGGCGTCGCTGTCCAGTATTTTTTTAAATAAGGCTTCCGCGTCCTCGCTCGCATAGCCTGACAAATCGGTCACCGGGCAATTAAACGGCTTGATAGGGGAAAACAGCATGGCTTCGCCAGTAGGACTGAATGTGGCGCGCAGTGCATCGTGCCGTGCCAGTAATAAATTCATAGCTTTTTGCAATGTTGGAACGTCTAGTTGTCCCTGCATCCGCAAAGTGATCGATTCGTTAAATGCGCATGATGCCGCATCGCCTAACTGGGCTGACAACCATACTTCGATTTGACTTTCTGTTAACGAAACTGCACTCGGTTGAGGAGCGCCAAGAATGCCGACGGTCTGTAATGACGCTAAACTTTCCTTGAAGGCAAAAAATATTCGCTCCAGATCTTGGTCGGAATGCGCGGTAGTTAGAAAACACGGAAATCCCTCTTGGATGTGAATGCCGCGCTCACGCAAGTGATAATAAAACAAACTCGCAAGCGGATGTTCGTTGTGAAAATTAAAATAAAACCAGCTCGAATAACTTTCGATGACAGTTTTGACTCCTTGAGTCATAAACAGCTCGTTTAATCGCGAAACCAAGGCTGCCGTACGGGTGTTAAGATTCTCCTGCAACGTGGGTCCTTGTTCCCGCAAATGGTTAAGTACTGCCCAGATAGCTGCCAGCGTTAACGGGTGCCTTACGAAAGTTCCGGCGAAAAAAGTCACTCCGACTTCGGGTACCGAGTCATCGCCAAAACTCCATTGACCGCCGTCCAGAGCGTCCATGAACTTTGCTTTACCGGCCAATACGCCGACGGGCATGCCGCCGCCAATGACTTTGCCGTAGGTCACCAGGTCCGCTTGTATGCCGGTAACCGCTTGCATGCCACCAATGTGAACTCGGAACCCCGTGACGACTTCGTCCATGACGAAGGCTGTTCCCGAATCGGCAGTAATCTGGCGCACCTCGCGTAAAAAATCGAATGGTCTTAAGTTGGGATGCCGACTTTGCACGGGTTCGACGATAACCGCTGCGAGGTCGGCGGCATTATCGCGAATCCATTGCAGACTTTGCGGAGTTCCATAATCCAAAACCACCATTTTATCGACGGAGGTTCTAGGTATGCCTGGTGCAACGGGTACAGATCTCGGGGAGGCATTGCCTCGCTGTACGCCCTTGACCAGTACTTCATCGAATTGACCGTGATAGTCGCCATTAAAAATGGCGATCTTTTCACGACCGGTTACCGTGCGCGCAATGCGCATAGCCGCCATTACCGCTTCAGAACCAGTATTGCAGAAGGTCATGCGCTCATTGCCAGTGAGTTCAGTAAATAATGTGGCGATTTTGCAAGCAAGCTCGGCTTGCGGTCCGATGGCGAATCCTTGCTCCAACTGACGCTTAACGGCTTCAACTACGAAGGGCGGACAGTGACCAAACGCGGTTTGTCCGAAGCCGTTAACCACATCGATGTATTCGTTGCCATCCACATCGGTAATTTTGGATCCCGCGGATTTTTCGCTCACAATCGGATAGACCATCTCCTTCCATTCGCTTCTGAATCCTGCGGCTGCGCGCGGGTCGGCCAGACTTGCGCGATGCGCCTGAGTAATGCGTTTTGATCCGGCAGTCTTTTGCGTATAGCGGTGGATTAAGGAGTCGATGTGCTTGTGCTGAGCCGCAGTGACGGCGCTACGCACCACACTTTGCACGGGCTTGAACACGGCGTAACGCGAGGGACTTTCCTCGTTTAAATCCGCTACAGGCTGAACTACGGCTGCTGGCTGAAGTACGGCGGCTGGGAGCGGTGCCGTTGCCGGCAGCGTAACGGCCGGTGATCTCTGCAACATTTCAAATTGACGGTTAATTAACTGCGACATAGCCTCAAGCTGTTCGCGAAAAATTCCTTCCATAGCGGATTTGGGTGTGGGAGCGGCAATTGAGGGTAGTACAGCCGTGGCAACCGGTGGTAGTCGCGGCTCCAACGCCGGGGCTGCCGGCACCCCTTGGTTAGCAAGGTAGGCTGCTAAGGTGGGTATGCTGGATAACTCTCCGAGTAATTGCCTAAAAGTGATTTTTACTTTCAATTCACTTTGAATTTTTTGTGCCACTTGAGTCAAAAACAGCGAGTCGTAACCCATTTCTAGGAAACTTAAGGCGGAATCATCAGCAGGTTTATCGCCGGAGAGCTCTTCGATGAGACTGGCAATTCGCGTGCGCAAGGTAGCGTGAGGTTGTTCTATGGGCTTAAGACTCATCGTACTTTCGTCCTGAGGTTGAGTTTGTTTCGGCGTCATCCAGTGTCGGCTGCGCTCAAAAGGATAGGTGGGAAGCGAAATGCGCTTTGAGGGGTTTTTGTGTACGCTTGCCCAATTGGGTTGGTAACCGTATTTCCAAATTTTTCCAAGAGCGTTGAGCAGAACATCACGGTCATTGTCTGCACGGGTTGAGTCTTGCAAAGAGGTAACCACGGGTATGCTATGTCCGCGTGTGGCCTGCAGCGTTAGGGTCGATAGTGCATTTCCAGGGCCGACCTCAATCATGATCGAGTCATTGGTACTAGTCAGCTTAGTGATGCCATCGGCAAAACGAACCGGCGCACGTGCGTGATTCGCCCAGTATTGCGGTGAGGTTGCCTGTGCGGCGCTAATCCAGTCTCCCGTTACACATGAGATATAGGGAATATGGGGCGACTTGAGGCTTAATCCCTGAAGCTGTTGCAGTAATGGCAAGATCACTGGATCGACCATGGCCGAGTGGAAAGCATGCGAGGTGTGTAATCGGCGACTAACAGTGTTGGTCGCTGCCAGTGATATTTCGAATGCGTCCACGGCCTCAAACGGGCCGGAAACGACGCACAGTGAGGGACCGTTGATTGCCGCAATGGATAGCGATGAACTAAGTTGACTCTGTAATTCTGCCTCTGGCAGGCGTACCGCGAGCATTGCACCTCGAGGTAAGGACTGCATGAGTCGTCCCCGAGTGGCGACTACCCTCAGTGCCTCCTCTAATGACATGACTCCCGCCAATACGGCCGCTACAAACTCGCCGATACTATGACCTATCATCGCGTCTGGGCGAACTCCCCAGCTCATCCAGAGTTGTGCTAAAGCGTACTCGATACTAAATAGGGCGGGTTGCGCGGCACCCGTCTCCATGAGTCGTTGCTGGGTATCACTAGAAGTAAGCGCAGGATAGAGTAAATCAAGCAAATTGCTGTGCATAAATGGCGTTAAAATTCGAGCACAGTGTTCGATATGGCGACGGAATTCTGGCTCGCGCTCGTAAAGATTGCGACCCATATCCGAGTACTGGGATCCTTGGCCTGGAAACATGAATACGATTTTAGGATTAGTTTTTAAAGGTTGCGCAATTTGGGCTTTGGTGTCGCTTTCGTTAAGGCGAGTAATAGCGTCCAGGGCCGTGTGCGCAACCAAGGTAAATCGATGATCAAAAGCGCGGCGACCGACCTGTAAGGTGTATGCCACATCGTTTAACGAGGACGTAGGATGTGCTGCTAAATATTGACTTAACTCAATGCGCGCCACTTGCAATGCGGCGGTGCTACGCGCGGACAAAACAATGAGTTGCGAAAAGGGCGGATTTTGTTTTGATTCGTCTGCCGCCGCAGGCCTCGCGGGAAGTTTGGGTGCTTGTTCAAGCACTACGTGTACGTTAGTGCCCCCGACTCCGAAAGCGCTCACCCCAGCTCTGCGTATTTTTTCGGAATCCGGCCACGGCGTGAGTTTGTCATTGACAAAAAACGGTGTTTTAGAAAAATTGATTTGTTTGTTGGGATGCCGGTAATGCAGCGTAGGGGGCAACGCCTGAAACTTAAGTGACAAGGCGGTTTTGATCAGTCCGGTGATTCCAGCGGCAGCGTCGAGATGTCCGATATTGCTTTTTACCGATCCTACGGCGCAGAACTGTAAATCAGCGGTACTGGATTGGAATGCTTTGGTCAAACCTGCAATTTCAATGGGGTCACCTAAAGGGGTGGCTGTCCCATGGCATTCCACATAACCAATGGAGCGTGCGTCAACGCCGGCTGCGGTGAGAGCCATTTCTATGACGGCCGCTTGACCTTCGACGCTAGGGGCCGTGAATCCAACCTTGCTGGCGCCGTCGTTGTTGACGCCGCTGCCGCGAATCACGGCATAGATATGATCACCATCAGCAATCGCATCCTCTACTCGTTTGAGCAACACCACCCCCGCGCCGCTGCCAAAGATAGTACCGCTGGCTGCGTCGTCAAAAGGGCGACAGGTACCGTCGGCTGATACCATCGCGCCTTCTAGGTGCTGGTAGCCGCGCTTCTGCGGAAAAGTTGCGGAAACACCGCCCGCTAGAGCCATATCTGATTCATAAACGAGTAGGCTTTGACAGGCTTGTGCGACTGCTAGCAATGAGGTGGAGCAGCCGGTTTGAAGCGTAAAGCTTGGACCCCTAAGGTCTAGTTTGTAAGAGACGCGCGTGGCTAAAAAATCAGCGCCGGCACCAAGCAACATCGGATAGCAGCCCACTTGATAGCTACTTGTGAATTCCTCAATTGTCTTGCGATCGACGCAAATATTATTGAGAAAATAGGTATTCATACTCGAGCCTGCAAAAACGCCAATAGCGCCCTGATATCGGGCGGGGTCATAACCCGCATCCTCAAGCGCTTCCCAGGAAATTTCCAAAAATATTCGATGCTGAGGGTCGGTTAGAGCTGCCTCTTTAGCGTACATGCCAAAAAAATCCGCGTCGAACAGATCGACGTCGTCGAGGATGGGCCGAGCTTTAACGAAATTAGCTGCTGCACGGATCTCGGGACTAAAACTGTCTTCAAGCTCAGCGTCGTTAAAGCGGGTAATCGATTCAACACCTGCACATAGATTTTGCCAAAATTCGGCAATGGTCTTCGCGCCTGGGAATCGTCCCGACATACCGACGATCGCAATGCCGCCAACGGCCAGGTCAGTATTTGAAGTCGACATAATTTAACTACGTGAATTTAACCTATTATGCTGCATAGCAGCGATAGTCGCATTCTTGAGAGAGTTGCGAAGCGGGTGGTTGGCATTTTAAGTCGATGTTGCATAATCCGAGCATTGTTGCGCAACTTTATTGATACCACAGCGACATAACGCACATTTCAAGCGCCTAAAAGGTATTACAGGGATAGGTTATAGTAGGCCCGTTGGTGCGGTGCAATAGGCTCCTTGACGTTTTCTAGCAATCATGATGATCCAATCACTAAACATCCGTAACCCAGCTCAATTTTCAAAAGTGCTGATGCCGCTGTTCCCTAGCGAGGTGCGGGTGGCGGAGCTGCGCCTCGCGGGCGATACAGCATTACTAATGCCTACGGAGGCGCTCTGCTTAGGAGAGTCGGTAGACAAGCGTCGGCAAGAATTTGCAGCTGGGCGCCTGTGCGCGCGGTGCGCAATGGACGCATTCGAAATTCACGAATTCCCCTTGTTAGTTGCTCCAGATCGCCAACCCCAATGGCCCCCCACGCTGGTCGGTAGTATTACTCATACTCAAGGATTGTGTGCCGCGGCACTCGGCCCTCGCCACAGCCTGGCCGCTATTGGTATGGATTGCGAAGTGGTGGGTCACGTTAAGCCCGAGCTATGGAATACGATTTGTTTAAGGCAAGAGTTGTTATGGGTTCATTCGCTACCGTTTGCCGAACAGGAGGCGGCGGTAAGCCTTATTTTTTCTGCTAAGGAAGCATTTTACAAATGCCAGTTTCCATTGACTACCGAGTGGTTAGATTTTGATGACCTTTACATTGTTGCGTCGCAATGGAGAGGTATGCAAGAACAGGCGCTGGCAGAATTTTCAGTGAACTTGACGCGGCGCCGAAAAATTGAGAAGTACACGAATTTTCCGGTGATGGGTCGCTATTTATTTCACGACCCATTTATTGCAACAGGAGTGGTGTTGCCAAGTTAATAGGCCTTGTCATCGCGAAATATTTTTAAGGCTGTCAAAAGTATAATTTTGATATCGAGCATGGGTGACCAATGCCTAAGATAATCGAGATCGAAACTGACACGGGCTTCCATATCTTCTAACTTTGCGGTTTCGCCACGGCAACCATTAACCTGAGCAAGACCTGTAATGCCTGGCAATACTTTATGACGCACCATGTACCCTTTAATCAGTTTGCGGTATTCCTCGTTGTGCGCTACGGCGTGCGGACGCGGACCCACGAGACTCATGCGACCCTGTAGCACATTGATGAGCTGTGGTAGTTCATCCAAAGACGTGCGACGCAAGACACGGCCAATTTTCGTGATTCGGTGGTCGGTTTTCGAGGCTTGTCGAACATTCGACCCATCTTCAGTAACACTCATGGTGCGAAATTTATACACTGCAATCTCGCGTCCGTCTAACCCATAGCGGCGTTGTTTAAAAATAATTGGGCCAGGAGATGAGGTTTTTACCAAAATAGCCACCAACGCCAATAACGGTAAACACATTAAGAGCACTAAGGTGGAGAGCACGATATCAGTCATTCGCTTAGTGACGCCGCGATAGCCGTAAAAAGGAGTCTCGCACATAGCCACAACCGGTATGCCATGAATTTCGCCCGACCGCGCTTGCACCAAATCAAAAACGAAAACATCCGGGACGTAATAAATCGAGGCAGTTGTGTCGCGCAAATCATCGAGTAAGCTCATGACCCGTTGAACATGCCTGATAGGAAGCGCGACAAAAATCACGTCGGTACGATGTTCTTTTACATACGTAGATAAATCACTCAAAGGCCCGAGCAAAGTAGCATCTGTTTCCATGCCTAAACGGTCACTGCTTCGGTCATCAAAAAATCCTGATACTTCGATTCTCATACTGGGATTTAGTTTAAGACGGCGAGCAAGTTCGAGACTGCTACCGTTATAGCCCGCAATAATAGCGCTGCGTTTATCGAACGACATCATCAAGAAACGGCGCATGATTTCTTGCATCACCAAAGTGGCGAGAATTAGCACAACCGGGGTTGCGACTGCCCAGGTCAAAAAAATGCGTCGCGGATAATCAGACAAAGACTTGGTGACGTAACCTATGGCCAAAAGAATGGCAAGTAAGACTAACCATCTGATGGTGATGTCAATAACGGCCGAACTGCGCTCCGAAGTTATTTGGGCGCTAACTTCGCGCGGCGGTTGGATTAGGAATATACAAAGCACTGAGACCACTACGATGGCCTCCGAGGATCGATCAAAAATGTGGCCAAAAAAAATAATGGTGACATATAAAGTTGCCACTGCGATTACGGCCGGAATTACCGCCTGTAGAACGGTTGCCGTCGCAATAAGGAAACTTTTATTGACTAGAATCGGTTGAGTCATAGCAGTTGATTATTGACCAATTGTGCCTTCAAGGCGTGACCTAATCCGGCAAAAGTTAAATTCATCCAGCAATGGTATTCTAGGAAGCCATGACAATCGTTCCATTACTTGATCTTAAGGCTCAATTCGCCCAAATTCGTGACGAAGTAATGCCCGTCATTGACCAAATATGTGCTAGCCAGCAGTTTATTCTGGGTGAACATGTGCTCGGGCTAGAGCAGGAAGTGGCGGCCTACTGTGGCAGTAGCTCAGCTATTGGCGTCTCGTCGGGTACAGACGCGCTGTTGCTGGCATTGATGGCATTAAAGATAGGGCCTGGGGATGAAATTATTACGTCACCTTTTACCTTTTTTGCAACCGCGGGGGTGGTTGCTCGCTTAGGTGCAAGGCCGATTTTCTGTGACATTGATCCTTATTCCTATAATTTGTCCGCTGCTGCCGTACAGTCATTTATAGACCATCACTGTGAGACTCAAGGATCGAAACTTATCAACCACAGCACAGGCGGAATTATACGCGCGTTGATGCCCGTCCATCTTTATGGACAGGCGGCGGATATGGATGCATTCATGGCAATCGCGAAAACCTACAATTTACGAATAGTTGAAGATGCCGCTCAGGCTATTGGTACCACGGATAACAACGCTCGTCGCGTCGGTTCACTTGGCGATATTGGCTGTTTTTCGTTTTTCCCGAGCAAAAATTTGGGTGCGTTTGGAGATGCTGGGCTGTGCACTACGCAAGATGCGGCGCTTGCCGACGATATGCGGGTATTGCGTGTGCATGGGGGTAATCCTAAATATTTTCACGCCGTCATCGGCGGTAATTTCCGAATAGATGCGCTGCAAGCTGCGGTATTACGGGTCAAATTGCGATACCTTGACAGTTGGACGGAGGCGCGTCAACGCAATGCCGCCTACTACTTCGAGGCATTTGCCCAGGCGGAATTAAGTCAAGTGGTGACGCCGACTTTGCTAGGGGGACGGCATATATTTAATCAATTTGTCGTTCGCGCTAAAAATCGTGACGCACTCAAGAAATATTTGGGCGAGCAAGGCATTGGTACCGAAATCTACTATCCGGTGCCATTGCATTTGCAGAAATGTTTCGCCTATTTGGGCTATCAGCCACACAATTTCCCGGAGTCTGAGTTAGCCGCTATGACGACATTGGCTCTGCCCATCTATCCTGAGCTTAGCGAGATTCAGTTGGCGCACGTCGTTGCGTGCATCGTTAAATTTTACCGCGAGCTCTAAGCTTTCTTAAAATCATCCGGTAGTAATTGGTGCCGCGACAATAATTTATAAAAATCGGTGCGATTACGTTTTGCGAGCCGTGCTGCTTGGCTGACATTTCCCGTAGTTATTTGCAATATCTGTGATAAATAGTTACGCGTGAATTCGTCGCGCGCCTCGTCGAACGAAGGTAATCGCGTCGGGTTACCCCCTAGCGATTGTTGCACTAACTCTGCGGTGATTATAGCTCCGTGAGAAAGAGCAACATTTTGTCGCACCACGCTGTAAAGCTGACGCACATTGCCGGGCCACTCAGCAGTTGCTAATAATTCCAAGGCTTCTGGCGCATAAATTCGCCTTTGGCCAGTTTCCTTGGCAATTTGTTCGAGAAAGTGCGCGACCAGCAACGGAATATCTTCGCGACGACGAGCTAAGGAAGGCATCTCAATATGCACAACATTAAGCCGATAATACAGATCTTCGCGAAATTGCCCGCTTAACATTAATTGATGTAAATCACGATGTGAGGAGGAAATGATTCGCACATTGGGAGAAATGGCATTATTTATTGCGGATGGATGAATTTGATCTTCTTGCAGTAATCGCAAAACCTTGACTTGAATGCCCATCGGCATATAGCCGACTTCCGCCAGCAACAGGGTGCCACCTTCGGCCTTTAGAAATAGACCCCTGCTCGCAGTGCCATCAAGCGTACCTACCTCCTGGCCAAACAGCTCAGCTTCCAAAAGATTCTCAGCCATACCGCTACAATTAACGATCATGAAAGGTTTGCTGCGACGAGGGCTTGCGTCGTGAATAGCACGCGCTAACTGTTCCTTTCCCGTACCGCTCTCGCCGGTCAGCAACACTCGCGCATCGGTGCCGGCAACCATATTGGCTTGCGCTAATTTGTCCTCCATAAGTTGGTTTCGGGTGATGATTCCGGCTCGCCAATCTTCGTCCACGTGAGCAAATCCGGAAACTTTCAAGGCTTTCTGTACGTGATCGAGCAACTCCTGTTTGTCCACCGGTTTAGTTAAAAACGCAAAAGCGCCTACCTGCGTAGCGTGCACAGCATCGGGAATAGTGCCGTGTGCGGTGAGAATTATGACCCGTAAACCTGGCCAGCGACTTTGTAATTCTTTAAGCAGCCCAATACCATCCATTTGATCCATGCGTAAATCCGTAACTACCAGGTCAGGACGAAAGCGGACACAGGCAGAAAGGGCTTCGGCCGCACTCTCTACCGCTTCCACCTCGTAATTTGCGGCGCGCAAACGAATAGTTAAGAGACGCAATAATCCTGGATCGTCGTCGACAACTAAAATGCGCGCCTTGCGCTTTTGGGCTGTCACGGTTTCTCGATTGAGTGGGGTTTGCATACCGAAAGACAAAGAGGTCGTGGCGGCATTGGAATGGGCGTTCAAGTCTGAATCCTCCAAAAAATCTAAGGCACTCGCGTAATGTGAGTGCCACGGTCATTAATCGATCGCTCCACGTGGGTGACGGCATCGATTTTAGCAAGCGCCTCTTCTAAGGCCTTGCGCAGTCGCACGTTTTCCTCGGTTTCCGCTGACAAACGATGATTTACCGCAGCCAATTTCTCACGTGAATCTCGTGGTAATTCTTCCCGAATACGCCTATTTTCCGCTTGTAGTATCAGTCGCTGTTCGACCTCTTTAAGTTCTACATCGGCAAGCAAACGCTCTACGGGCAACAGAGTTTCAGGCCTAGCCAGTAGTTCCGCCAACTGTCGCTGTGCCGCGACGGGATCAGAACCGCTATGTCCAGGGGTAGCCAGGGTAAGAGCCAGCTTTAGTTGGTTGCTGGTGGTAGGCGTAATTTTTGCAGAAGTCTGTGCAGCCTGTATGAGTTCGGCTTGCTGTGCTGGGTCGCCCTTCGGGAGCACGCTCATCATCTCGAGTAGCGAGGCAACAGGGCTTAAATCGGGTTGCAACCTATCGGGTAGACTAGGGGTGGCGTTTTTGGGGCGGGTGAGTGCACCCTCTGAGGTGCAGCTTAGCAGGCAGCAAAGGAGAAATAAGGTGGGAATCCCCTTAATTTTTACTCTATGCGGCATCGGCAGTCTCATTTAGGGGAGCCACAACCTGACGCAATGGCAAACGCACCTGAAAATGTGCTCCTCCGATTTTTGCCTCGAGTATTTCTATGCTTCCGCCATGTGCATTGACAAATTCAGTGACCACCGACAACCCTATACCAGTGCCTTTAACATGGCCCCCTTGCGGAGTTTTCCCCTGATAAAACGCTTCAAATATTCGCTTACGTTCTTCCTTGGGTATGCCGGGACCGCTATCAGCGACATCTAGCAATAGTTGCTCGTGCTCGCCACGGGCGTGGATAGCAATGGTGCCACCTCGCGGAGTGAACTTAATCGCATTTGAAAGTAAATTGTCCAAGATCAAGCGAATTTTGGCTCGATCTGCGCGCGTGGTCAGGTCTTCAACTTGCACATCTAGACGCACGCGTTGAGCTACTAGCGTGAGTTGTTGATTTTCTAATACCGATTTGATCAAGGGGCGCAACTTGAACTCCGATACGTCTAAACCAACACTCTTCGCTTGCCAGGCGCTGAAGGATAGTAAATTCTCAATGAGCCGCTGAAGTTTCATGCCATTTTCACGCAATATAGCGGTAACTTCGCGTTGATTACTCTGTAATTCACCGACCGCACCATCCATCAATAGTTCCGTTCCCTCACGAATGTTGGCAAGAGGCGTTTTTAATTCATGTGACATATGTCTCAAGAAACGATTCTTCTCCTGGGCAAGATCCAACAATCGAACCCTTAACCATTCCAGTTGTGTGGCGAGATTCTCAAGATCAGCGGGTCCGCGAATGACGATGGGCCGCGAGAATGCACCGCGACCGAGCTCGCCAATCGCGCGATCGATAGCGCGAATGGGGCGTCCAAATAAATAAGTAAAGAGCGCAACCGCCGCGAGCGTTATGGGCACTAAAAGCAGGGTTTGCCGCAGCAGCGTTTGTTGGGCGCGTTGTGCCTCCAACTCTAGAGTGGTCAATTCAAGATTTATCTGCGCAGCTATGTGGCTAGAGACCTTCGAGGCTAGGTCGCTAATTTTTGGGAACGAAGCAATGAGCTCACTCATCTGCGCCGAATGCGCTTTGGGAGTACTCACCTCATTATGTAGTCGCGCAGATTCAGCCTGAAGCTCGCGAACGTCGATTTGCATGCTGTCATCTAAGGGTAATAGTGCTAGATCGTTCAAGGTAGCGGTAAGCCGTATGTAATTGCGTGCGTAAACTTCCATTAAGTCTGGGCTGCCAATAATTTGGTAGAGTCGTGCGTTGCGTTCCAGTGAGCTAAGTTCTTCAACTATAAGTTGGGTGAAGCGCGTGCCCTGCATTCCGTGAATCACTAACTGCTGGCTGTGATTCGACAGACGGCTCATCTGCACAGCAGCGTTAACAATGGCGAATAATAGCGGTGCCGCAACGATGGTAAAGCCAATCAGTATGAGTCCACTCAATGATTTAGGTCGCGGAAAGCGCATCCCCGACATTCTAGCATCGTGTCTGTAGAATCCCGGTATGAACCTTGACACGCCTTACAGTGAATTGTCTCCGGAAGCGGTAATCGACGCCTTGGAGAACTCGGGCCACCGTTGTGACGGGCGCGTATTGGCGCTTAATAGTTACGAAAATAGAGTGTACCAAATCGGTGTTGAGGGTGGTGATCCGGTCATTGCTAAATTTTACCGCCCGGCTCGCTGGAGCGATGCCGAGATCCTTGAGGAACACGCTTTTTCTCTTGAATTGGCGGCCGCTGAGATTCCGGTAATTGCACCCCTTGTGGGGTTATCCGCTACGCCGCAAGCCGGATCAACGCTTAATAGTCATGATGGTTTTCGTTTTGCGGTATTCCCACGGCGCGGCGGTCGTTGGCCCGAGCTTGGAACTGTGTTAGATAGAGAATGGGTGGGTCGGTTTCTCGGGCGAATTCATGGTGTGGGACGAGCGCGGTCCTTCAAGGAGCGCAAAACGCTAGACTCGCAGGCACTGGGTCGAGACGCACGCAATTTTGTGTTGGACCAGGATTTGATGCCAGATTATTTGGCAGTTAAGTACGAGGAGCTCACCGACGAGTTATTGATGGAGGTCGAAGAAAAAGCTGCCCTTTGGGGCGGCGCGCGGCTGGGTCGGATACTCGGCGACTGTCACCGCGGTAATATTCTCTGGACGGATTTAGGGCCGCATTTTGTCGACCTTGACGATTGTCTAATGGGTCCTGCTATTCAGGACCTATGGATGTTGCTGGCCGGCGATATGCAGGAAATGGCCAAGGATTTGCGTGACTTGCTACGAGGCTATGAGCAGTTTTTGCCGTTTGATCGGCGTGAGCTAGCCCTAATTGAACCATTGCGAACCTTGCGCATGGTGCATTACTCGGCCTGGTTGGCGCGGCGCTGGCACGATCCGGCTTTTCCGAAGGCTTTTCCTTGGTTTGCTGAGCCACGTTATTGGGAAGAACACTTTCGCGCGCTGCAGGATCAACTGCGAGCCATGCAAGATCCGCCAATTGAGTTGTGATTAGTAACGATTTTGGTGATGATGCAGTTATGAGAAGTCGTTTTATTTTGTTGCTAAGCGCTGGATTGATCCTGGTCGGATGTCAGCGTGACGCGGGCAGTGCTTCAGTTAATAAGCCCGTAGTGCGGACTAAGACACCGGCGCCGGAAAAAAAAGGACCTTCGCAAGATGAGTTGACCGCAGGCATGGTCGAAGCGGCGAGTACTTTGAAGTCAGACGCGCCCATCGATTTGAAGTTTGATTTACGCACTCGACCAGAACTGGGTAAGCCCATGGAAATAGAGATAGCGCTGATGCCGCAGGTCTCTGCAAATTTAGGGATTATCCGGGTCACCGGCCCCGATACTTTAACTTTAGCCGCAGGCAGTGTTCAGTTCGATATTCCCAACATATCAGAGTCCCAGGTGTACAGGCGTGTGATTCACGTGACGCCGAGCGCAGAAGGAGTCTTAGTTCTTACCCTCAATACGACACTGAAACACGAGGAAGTCGAAGAGTATCGGGTATTTTCCATACCTTTAATTGTATCTGGGAAATGAAGAAAAGCGACACTACGGTAGTTTTGCCGCTATAATGGTGAGTTTCCTGGGGTCTCTTTGTGACGCAGAAACTTCGCAATATTGCCATCATCGCCCATGTTGACCATGGCAAAACCACATTAGTCGATCAGTTATTACGGCAGTCCGGGACATTGGACGCACGCAAGGACTTGCAAGAGCGAGTAATGGATTCCAACGCGATCGAGCGCGAGCGCGGAATCACGATCTTAGCCAAAAATACTGCAATAACCTGGAATGATTATCGCATCAATATAGTCGATACGCCGGGTCACGCTGATTTCGGCGGTGAGGTTGAGCGGGTGCTTGCCATGGTGGACTGTGTGCTGTTGTTGGTGGATGCCGTTGACGGACCAATGCCTCAGACCCGCTTTGTAACGCAAAAAGCCTTTAAACACGGCCTTCGGCCTATTGTGGTCATCAATAAAATCGATCGAGATGAAGCACGTCCAGGTTGGGTGCTCGATCAGACGTTCGATCTGTTTGATCGATTGGGTGCTACTGACGAGCAGTTGGATTTCCCCGTGGTATATGCCTCAGCTTTGCGGGGTTTTGCGGGTCTTGAATCCACGGTTCGTGATGGTGATATGCAGCCGCTATTCCAAACCATCGTGGCGCATTGTCCGCCGCCTGACGTGGACGTTGACGGGGCACTACAGCTGCAGGTTACTTTGCTCGACTACTCAAGTTATGTCGGTGCTATTGGGATTGGCCGCATTAAGCGTGGCACCCTCAAGCGTGGGATGGCTGTGACCGTAGTCAATCGCGAAGGCAAACAGCGCAGTGAACGTATCACCCAAATATTAGGTTTTCATGGACTAACTCGCATTGAAGTGGAATCAGCCAGCGCCGGCGATATTGTGGCTTTTGCCGGTATCGCAGAGCCTAAGGTTTCGGATACTTTGTGTGATCCATTGAATGTAGAGCCTTTACCGAGCCTGACGGTGGATGAACCGACAATTAGTATGACTTTTGAAGTCAATACCTCGCCTTTTTTGGGGCGCGACGGTAAATTTGTCACTAGTCGACAAATTCGCGAACGCTTGGATCGTGAGGCTATCCATAATGTGGCTCTAAGGGTGGAGCCTACCGCTGATCCGGATAAATTTGTGGTTTTTGGTCGTGGTGAACTTCATCTTGGCGTGTTGCTTGAGAATATGAGGCGGGAAGGCTACGAAATGGCCGTATCAAGGCCTCGAGTAGTGATCAAGCAGGTGGACGGAGTGGCACACGAGCCCTATGAACAAGTTACGGTCGATGCGGACAGCGAATCGCAGGGCAGCATTATGTCGGCATTGGGTAGTCGCGGTGCTGAGCTTAAGGACATGCAAGCCGACGGACGCGGCCGAGTACGTTTGGATTACATAGTTCCTTCGCGCGGATTGATTGGCTTTCAAACCGAGTTTCGCACAATGACTCGGGGTACCGGTTTACTGCACCATGTGTTCGACCATTACGGTCCGGTTGTGCAGCGCGAACTGGGTCAACGGCCGCAAGGAGTGCTTATTGCCAATGGCCAAGGTACCGCATTGGCTTACTCTTTATTCAGTCTCCAAGAGCGCGGACGACTTTGTATTAATCCTGGCGATGAAGTCTACGAAGGTATGATTATTGGACTTAACAATCGTGAGAATGACTTGGTTGTTAATCCGCTTAAAGGAAAAAAATTGACGAATATGCGAGCGGCGGGTAAGGATGAAAACGTTGTCCTCACGCCTCCCCTGCGGTTTTCACTAGAACAAGCCATGGAATTCATCGATGATGATGAACTGATTGAAGTCACGCCGGGTTCAATTCGTTTGCGTAAGCGCAACTTGCGCGAAAATGAACGTAAACGTACCGGACGAGAGTCAATCGATCAGGGGGTTTCCAATTGATCGTGCGGACGGCAATAAGTTAAATTTCGCGGAATCGCGACTCCTGTCACGTCAAGGTGGCGGCATGTCCTTACTATCAACCCGACCCAATAAGGGTTGTTGGTGTAGATTAAGGAGGTTGCTGGGTTGTCACGCGATTTTGCACTTGCAGTCCGTGCTTCCCCCGCGCGTGAAATCTTCAATCGGCTGTTAAAAATTGCTGAAGTCGGTCAAGAGAACTTTGATTTCAGCGTTTTGCGGCAAGCCATCACCGCCCACTATGACTGTATGGAGGCCGAGCGGCGGGGCGTGGTACGCTCGATGCAGATCATGTCGGAGGAGGCGATGTGCCTTACGCGCGCCGTTCGCGAACAGACGACGTCATACTTACAGGCGATTCTCGATAATGTAAAAGACGCTATTTTAACGCTCGACTATGTGGGCCATATCGAGACCTTTAATCCGACAGGCGAGCGGATATTTGGGTATTCGGTCGCCGAAATTTTAGGTCGATCGATTGATTTTTTACTTCCGGAATCCGATTCCGACGGTACGTGGGCTTTCCTACATGCCTGCGCGTCCCGCAGTGACTACACCCCTACGGATTTGGCTGCCCACCAGACTTGGGGTGTGAGCAAGCAGGGTAAGCGCATCCCGCTAGAGGTCTCGGTAAGTTCGGCGAAATTCAACGGTCGTGAAGGTTTTATACTTTGTATTCGTGATTGTACTGAACGGCATTTTGCCGAGAAGTTAATTCGCGACAGCGAGACGCGCGCGGCAATAATTGCGGCAGGTGAACACAGAATTCTCGAAAAAATCGCGTCAAACGCTGCGCAGCTATCGATATTAGGGAGTATCTGCACGGTCATTCAACAAGCTATCCAAGATGCGAGCTGTGCTATTAGTTTTTACGATTCCGAGGCGAAGTGCCTAAATTATGGCGTTGCTCCTAACCTTGCGCGGGAGTTTGTGGTGGCCATGGATGGTACTCCGACGGGTATTCGTTTTGGCAGCTGTGCAGCCGCCGTTTATTTGGCCCGACAGGTGGTAGTAGCCGACGTGCAGCAAGATGCCCTGTGGGAATACCGACGCGATACGGCGTTCGCTGCGGGCTTAAAAGCAGCGTGGTCTACGCCAATCGTTGCATCTGGAGCCCATATAGTAGGCACTTTAGCTGTCTATCGGTCTAATCCAGGGTTGCCGGCCTCACGCGATTATGAATTAATTGCGCGTATGACAAAAATTGCTGGAATAGCCATCGAAAAAAGTTCAGTTGAAGATGCCTTGCGCCAAAGTGAAGCGCGTTTTCGCGGCTTATCGGAGCAGTTTTCCTTACTAAAAAATTGAGCCTAAAATGCATAGCTTGTACCTACACTGAGCGCGTACCGAGAAAATATTTGATAGCCGGATAAATTGCTGTAGATCGGAATTTGAGCGAATGCATAAAATCGCGCGTGGTCCGTGGCCTTGATAGCGATCCCCGGGCTTAAATAGGCGACCGATCCAGCCGACCCTACGGTGTCGGCACGAGCGCCGCTCTCGCTATTTTTATGCGTAAGATTTATTTGTAGTTGCGGTACCCACTGTGGACTAACTACATACCGTAACCCGAAGGTTGCACTCTGCGAATCGCCGGGCCGATAATCGTTGCCGGGTTGATCAAGGTGCTGCTTGATAGAGCGTTGCATTTGCCCCGTCGCCACCATATCCAGGGAATCCCCTAACGATGTAAGAAAATAGGCTCCCGCGATTAAGTCGGTACTACCGGTACCGGCCTGTAGGCTCGTATCAAGCGGCGTATCGAGATAGGGTCCGCTAACAAAATGAGTTGCATCACCGAATTGACCTGTGGGTAGTTTAAGTCCTATTTGCACGCCCAGGTTGTGTGTTGGCAGAATACCTTGGTAGCTGAGGATCAACTTGACGTCCCCGATGCTAGAACTATGGGATTCGCTTAACGCCGGTAGGGGTTGTGATGCATCATAATTACCGTAGGTCGAGTGAGCGCGAATAATATAGGGAGCTTTTAAGCTAAGGCTCCAATTAGCGTTGGGAAGGTAAGTAATGCCAGCAGTATAAGTTCGCGTAAGCGTATCGTTTTGCAGCTCACTGCCTTGTGGCACTTGGGATGCTCCACGTCGCCCAGTGCGTAAAGTATCTTGGTTGAGGTAGTCAAATTGGAAATTAAGCTGCCAACCGGCGTGGGTCGAATATCCTATGGCGGCATCGGTATTCAGACTGCACCCACAAGTCGCACAGCCCCAAGAATTTAATGGAATCAACAGGGCAATCAAGCTTGCCCTAACAAAAATATTATTAGCATGAAGCATTTTTGCTGTCCCGCACCCATTGTTTTTAGGCGCTTACACGATTGAATGGGCTACGGTAGCCGGATAAATTCAAATCACGTGAGAGCTGGCGGTCCTCGAGCAGAGTGAGAGTAATTAAGGCTCGCCGAATATTGCGAAGACTTAAATTGACCTAGTAGCTGATGTCCGATCACATCAACGGAAACTAACGTGACGGCCTGAGTTGTCGGAGCTATTCCGGGTAGTGCTCCATATGAGCAGTGTTCATGATTGCCTGGATGCGTATCCGACGAATGACTGCCCGCCGGCATGTGATGCATCGTGAGACCAGCTGGACATATTTGCAGCCCAAAGGCATGTTCCGCCGGCATAAATCCTACAGGAATAGCAGCGCGAAATGCGAGTGCTATCAGTAAAATGCTCGCAAGAAGCTTGCGTTGGGCTAAATGGACGCGGTGGTTACGCATGGCAGGCAATACCAAAAGCCTAACCGACGTTGAGCCCGACCGCAACCGAGCAATACTACTACTACCTTACGCTTTGTCTCATTCTTATAACCCTAGCAAGGATGGCGCCTAGTATCATTCTGTTATGAACCTTTGCGAGCAGCAGACCCTCGATCGACGCATTAGTGTTGCGCCCATGATGGATTGGACTGATCGCCACTGCAGGTTTCTGCATCGCCTATATGCACCTCATGCGCTGCTCTATACCGAGATGATTGTTGCCGCGGCATTGGTACGCGGCGATGCGCAACGTTTGCTAGACCACGATGCTTCGGAGCACCCGGTCGCACTTCAGTTGGGCGGATGTAGTCCGACCGAATTGGCGCAGGCCGCACGAATCGGCACCGCTGCGGGCTACGCGGAAATCAATCTCAATGTGGGCTGCCCCAGTGACCGGGTCAAAAACGGCTCTTTTGGTGCTTGCTTAATGCTAAAGCCTGATCTTGTTGCGACGTGCGTGCGGCATATGAAAGAGGCTACTCATGTGCCCGTTACCGTCAAATGCCGTATCGGCATTGACGAGCGCGACAGTTATGAGTTTTTTAGTGAATTTGTGGATGCCGTTTGCGCGGCCGGAATCGACGCTCTGATTGTGCACGCGCGTGCGGCTATATTGGGTGGTTTGTCGCCGAAGGAAAATCGTGAAATTCCGCCCTTAAAATACGGTTATGTCTATCGGATTAAGCAGGAGCGTCCCACTTTGCCCGTGGTCTTAAATGGAGGTTTAATCGACTTAGATAGCGTTCTGGCTCAGTTTGAAGTAGGTTTGAATGGGGTGATGTTGGGACGGGCTGCCTATTACAGGCCTGCGTTGCTGGCGGAATTAGAGCAGGCCGTGCTGAATCCGGGGTGGCAAGTGCCTCATCCCGCTGAGATCGTTGAAAAAGTGGTCATTTATGCCAATCATCACGCAAGTGCTGGACTGCGACTGCATTCGATCACTCGACATATGCAGGGTTTAGTCGTGGGCAAGGAGGGTGCGCGCGCGTGGCGGCGGTTTTTATCGGAGGTTGCAGCGCGACCTGATGCTTCTCCTGAAACGCTGTATAGGGGGTTGTCGTTGCTGAATGCCAAGATAGCTAGTTAAACCTAAGGCACTAGAAGCCAGGATAAGTATAATCACCGTGGATATGGGTAACGAAATTGAATTAGCCATTTTGTTTGCCGACGTAGTCGGCAGCACTAAGCTTTATGAGTTGTTGGGTGACGTGCGGGCTCGTGACACAGTCGGTATTTGCATCGATGTTATGCGCGCGGCCACCGAACAAAATCACGGCACCGTGATTAAGACCATGGGTGATGAGGTGATGGCTACTTTCCCGACTTCCGATGATGCTTTAAATGCAGCGGCACAAATGCAGAAATGCATCACTTTGCATCCTGGATTGAAAATACCGGAGCAGTCTGTTGCGATACGTATTGGCTGTAATTACGGGCCGGTAGTGATGGAAAATCGCGATGTATTCGGGTCTGCGGTTCATACCGCCAATCGAATGACCAGTCAGGCAAAGGCCGGACAGATTATGACCACTGCAACTATGGTGGAAAATTTGTCTGCGGAGTGGCGGGCGTCGGTACGCCAGATTGATATTGCGACCTTAAAAGGACGTAGCAGCGAAGTCGCACTATTTGAGGTTTTATGGCAGACCGAGGACGTCACTAGCATGGTGCCCGCGATCGCTAACGTATCGCGGGACGGCGCTAATAAAATCAAAAGGCTGCGCTTACGCTACCAGGGCCAAGAGGTGGTGGTGGATGAGGCGCGTGCGAATATTACAATGGGTCGAGCAGAAGAAAATGATTTGGTTATTAAGGGTAATTTGATTTCGCGACTGCACGCACGGGTAGAGGTTAATCGTAGTAAATTCATGTTAGTGGATCAAAGCACCAATGGCACCTTTGTGCTTGGAAAAGAGGGTGAAGAGGCATTCGTGCGGCGTGATTCTATGCAGCTTCGAGGCGAGGGCCTGATCGGTTTAGGCAAAGCTCCTGACAGTAATTCCTCACAGGTGGTGCGTTACACCTGTGAGGAATGAATTCGAGCAATAGCGTCCGCGAGCTCGGTTTTTAAACTTTGCGGAAGGCGCGCGCCGAACTCGCTAAAATATGCACTAATTCCGGAATATTCTAACTTCCAGAGCTCTGGATCAACCGCAAATAGTTCCTCGATCGCGCTCGACGGGAGATCGAGTCCCCCAATATCCAGGTCTGAGATTTCAGGAAGATGTCCGATGGCTGTGTCTTTGGCTCTTATGTTGCGCTTGCAACGGTCAATGATCCACCGCAGTACTCGCAAATTTTCGCCAAACCCGGGCCAGAGAAACTTTCCGGAAGTATCTTGGCGGAACCAATTGACGTGAAAAATTTGGGGAGGATTTTTAAGCGCTGAACCCATATTGATCCAATGTGACCAATAGTCCGCAAAGTTATATCCGGCAAAGGGCTTCATTGCCATTGGGTCACGGCGTACGACGCCTACAGTTCCGGTCGCGGCGGCGGTCGTTTCTGAGGCTAGCCCTGCACCCACTAATACACCATGCAACCAATTGCGCGCCTGGTAGACCAAAGGAGTTAAAGAGCGGCGACGACCGCCAAATACAATGGCTGAGAGGGGTACTCCACCGGGTGCGTCAGCTAGTTTTGAATAGCTGGGGTTTTGATGGGCACCCACCGTAAACCTAGAATTCGGTTGTGCCGCCGGTCCGTTAGACGGATCGTAAGGACGACCCTGCCAATCGATGACGGGCTTGCCTGGTAATCCCTCCCACCAGGGTTGATTGTCGGCCGTTAAAGCAACATTAGTGAAAATAGTATCGCGACGAATAGTTTCGTAGGCGTTGCGGTTGGTTTTAAGATTCGTGCCTGGCGCAACACCGAAATAACCCGATTCTGGATTGATCGCATAAAGTCTGCCGTCTTGGCCGGGGTGTAACCAAGCAATATCGTCACCGACGGTCCATACCTTCCATCCGGGATAGCTTTCCGGCGGAATCAACATGGCAAGGTTAGTCTTGCCGCAGGCGGATGGAAAGGCGCAGGCGAGGTAGTGAATTTCCCCTTGTGGGTTTTCGATACCTACGATCAGCATATGTTCGGCAAGCCAGCCTTCGGTGCGCGCTTGCCAACTAGCAATGCGCAGTGCATGACATTTTTTTCCTAGTAGCGCGTTGCCCCCATATCCTGACCCGATACTTTGGATGGAAAGCTCTTCGGGGAAATGCATGATAAAGCGGCGTTCGGGATTAAGATCGCCTGTTGAATGCAAGCCCTTAACGAAAGTGCCATCCTGCGCTATGCGCTCTAACGCAGCCCGCCCCATGCGAGTCATGAGCTTCATATTAAGGACCACATACGCACTATCGGTTATTTCTACACCGCCGCGCGCGAACGGCGAGTCGATTGGCCCCATACAATAAGGGACCACATACAAGGTGCGGCCTTGCATGCATCCACGAAATAGCGCATCCATGCGTGCATGCGCAATATCAGGCGCAATCCAGTGATTATTAGGGCCGGCGTCGTCTTGATTTTGCGTACAAACATACGTCAAATGCTCTACGCGCGCGACATCCGAGGGATCTGAGCGTGATAAAAAACATCCAGGATTAGTCGCTTCGTTCAGTGGCAGCAATTCGTTTTTGCCGACCAACTCTTTTTCCAACCGTTGAAACTCAAGTTCAGTGCCGTCGCACCAGTAAATGCGCTCAGGTCTAGTAAGTCTTGCGACACCGTCGACCCAGGCAGTTACAGAGGGACTCAGTGAATCAAGTGCAGGAGCGTACTTAAAGGTTGTTGCCATTCGAATCCTCAGCCATAAGCTATCAATATCGGCCGCAGAATGACATATAGGGCTAAATGATGCCAATTTCCTACCAAAAACACCGTAGGCTTGCGCCATCACATGAATACCGATTTTAAAGATATCTTTGGTTCTGCGGGACCACTAGCGCGAGCCTTGCCGGGATATGCCTATCGATCGGAACAGGCGGCGATGGCAAAGGCTGTAGGTCTCGCTTTGGCTCGCGAGGAACCGTTGTTGGTAGAGGCAGGGACGGGGACTGGCAAGACCTTCGCTTACCTTGTCCCTGCCTTGTTATCGGGTCGCAGCGTCATTATTTCGACCGGTACTCGCACCCTGCAAGATCAATTGTTTCATCGTGACTTGCCGCTGCTCGCGAAAGCTTTGGGTTTGCCGGTCAAAGTGGCATTGCTGAAAGGACGTAGCAATTATTTATGTCGGCACCGATTGGAAATGGTCACTCAGCAAGCCAGTTTGTTAGCAGTAGGACGCGGCGAACTTGAGACTTTGGCGAAGGTTGCTCGGTGGGCGGCAGTTACCAAAACCGGTGATTTGTCTGAACTTGAGGAGTTACCGGAACAATCTTCATTGTGGCCCGCTGTCACTTCAACGCGCGAGAACTGCTTAGGGCAAGAATGTCCGCAGTTCGGTGGATGTTATATAATTGACGCGAGACGTAGGGCACAAGCATCTGAAATTGTTGTAGTTAATCATCACCTACTCTTGGCGGATCTGGCCCTAAAAGAGGACGGTTTTGGTGATTTACTACCAGGTGCTGGGGCCGTCATTTTGGATGAGGCTCACCAAGTACCGGATATTGCGGCCCAGTTTTTTGGTCAAATTTGGTCGGTGCGACAGGTCCAATTGTTGCTACGCGACCTTGCGGCGGAGTTAACCACTGCCGGGGTGCAATCGCCTGCGGCCAATAGTGTGATCGAGGGTCTAAGCCTAAAACTGGATGAGCTTCGCAGTATTTTACCGGCGGGTGGACCTCGCTATGACTGGGCGCGGTTGCCTGAAGGATTTGTGGATTTATTGACGGGTCTTCAAACAACATTAGCCGACCTTACTCACTTGTTGGAGGGTTTGGGTGCGAGCTCCGGTATCGCCAATTGCGCCAAACGAGCCACCACCTTGTCGAGTGGACTTGCAACTTTGCAAACCATTTCAGACGAGTCAGGTTTGCGCTGGGTGGAAGTGACGCATAAGGGTTTATCATTGCATTTTACTCCCTTTGAGATCGCAGATCGTCTACGCGGGTTCATTGAGGCTCGACCTTCATCGTGGGTTTTTACTTCAGCGACCTTGGCAATTGGCGAGGATTTTTCGCATTTTGCAGCCCGCATAGGCCTTACGTCGGCACGAACGCTGCGTATTGAGAGTCCTTTTGATTATCGTGAACAGGCCCGTATTTTTCTACCTTCTAATATGCCAGAGCCGCAAAGTGCACTTTTTGCAGGGGCATTTATCGACGCTTGTGCACCTTTGCTCGAAGCGAGTGGGGGCAGAGCATTTTTACTGTACACAAGTTATCGTGGGTTGGCCGAGGGCGAGGCGGCGCTACGCAAGCGTTTTCCAAAACCGCCCTTTCCGGTCCTTGTCCAAGGCCAGGCTCCTCGCGAAGTGTTGTTGGCGCGTTTTCGCAAGTTAGGTAACGCCGTGTTATTGGCAACCGGGAGCTTCTGGGAGGGTGTGGATGTTAAGGGCGAGGCGCTTTCGATTGTTGCAATAGACAAGCTGCCTTTTGCATCGCCCGATGACCCTTTGCTCAAGGCGCGCCTTGAGGGCATTAGGCGGCGCGGTGGTAATCCTTTTTTTGAATACCAGGTGCCCCAGGCAGTGCTGGCGCTGAAACAGGGGGTCGGGAGACTGATTCGTGATTTTGACGATTTTGGTGTGGTTGTTATCGGCGATCCGCGGGTGCGAACCAAGGCATACGGGAGAGCTTTCCTAGAGTCACTCCCGCCAAGTCCAGTGGTTGTCGAAAGTTCGGTTGTGGAAGAGTTTCTTCGGGAACGATTGCGTGCGCTGCACGCGCATCGGCCCTCGCCACGGGTGATCTAGTTGCGTGTTTTAGCGTTGGATACGGCGACCGAAGCTTGCTCAGTGGCGCTGTTAGTAAATGGTGAGTGCATAGGTCGGTTTGCGGAGTTACAGAGGGGCCATGCAGAACGGATTCTCGACATGGTGGACTCAGTACTAGCAGAAGCCGGAATGAGCTTGAGTGGGCTTGATGGCATTGCAGCGAGCATAGGTCCCGGTGCCTTTACCGGGGTTCGTATTAGCGTGGCGGTAGCGCAAGGGCTCGCCTTTGGTGCGGGGCTTGGAGTGGTGCCCGTGACTACGCTGGAAGCCTTGGGCTTAGCCGCGATGAGCATCAGTGCGCGGGCTTTGGCCTGTCTCGATGCGCGTATGGGCGAAGTGTACTGGGGTTGTTTTGAGCGCCATGCGACGCAAGGGTTGATTGCGTTAGGCGCGCCGCAGGTGAGTCCTGCGAGTGGTGTAAAGTGGCTGGGTGGTGCTAAGAACAATATGCAAGAGATCAATATCCGAGGCATTGGCCGGGGCTTTGCGGTCTACCCTGAGCTTTACAATCTTGGGCTGGTTGTTGAGCCGGGTGCTGCCAATGCCTTGCCTCATTCGCGCGAGATCGCGCGGATTGCCGTAATGCGTTTAAACACAGGAGCGAGTCTTGATCCGGCGCGCCTTGAGCCTTTGTACCTGCGTAATCAGGTGGCACTGACCGAGGCTGAGCGCGGCATTAAATAGCTCGCGTCATGCAACTGTCACATCTGATCGCTGTAATACCCTGATGGCTGCAAAACGTATATTGATAGTGGAAGACGAAAAACCGATTCGCGACATGATTGCATTCGGCTTGCGTCGTGCCGGGTATCAAGTATCGGAAGCCGAGGATTGTCGCGAAGCGCGGGCACAAATAGTCGATTTAAGACCGGATTTGATGCTGGTCGATTGGATGTTGCCCGATATGAGTGGTTTGGAGTTGACGCGCTCACTTAAACGGGTGAAGGACACCCGGGAAATTCCAGTCATTATGTTAACCGCCAAGGCGGAAGAACAGGACAAAGTGGGCGCTTTAGAGGGTGGTGCGGACGATTACGTCACTAAGCCGTTTTCACCACGCGAATTGCAGGCGCGAATTCAGGCGGTCTTGCGGCGGGCCATTCCTGTTGGATCCGCTGACGTGGTGGAGGTTAATGGCTTAAGACTTGATGATTCTAGTCATCGTGTGAGTTCCGGTGATCAGGAAATTAGTTTAGGACCGACTGAATATAGGTTGTTGCATTTTTTTATGACCCACCCCGAACGGGTTTTTAGTCGCGGGCAACTATTGGATCGCGTCTGGGGCGGAAATAGCTATGTGGAAGAGCGCACCGTCGATGTACATATCCGTCGGTTGCGTAAGGCTTTAGAGCCGTATTCCCTGGAGTCTTTGGTGCAAACGGTTCGCGGTTCGGGTTATCGATTTTCCACGCGAGAGACCTAAGAACGCGCTATCTTGCTTATCCAATGGTAGCGATGTGGACTTTTGCGCTTGCGCGACTCGCGGGCCTGCTGATATTGGGCTTATGTTTAGGTCTGATCGTAGGACCTATTTGGCTGTGGATATTAGCGGCTGCCTGTGTGTATTTAGGTCGGCTGTTGCTTAATCTATATCGACTCGACCGTTGGTTGCGATTGCGCTCGCAGATCGATCCACCGTTAATGGGCGGTATTTGGGGCGATGTGGTTGCGCAGGTGGTGCGGTTGCATCGACGCAAACAGTTTCACAAGCAACGCTTGGCGCAGCTGTTGCGCGAAGTACGTCGCTCCACGGCTGCCTTGCCGGATGGCGTGATTATCCTAAGTAGTCAAAACGATATTGTTTGGTTTAATCGTCAGGCCGGGCGATTACTAGGGTTGAAGCGACCGTCCGATCTGGGATTACGGATTGATAACTTGATAAGGTCGCCGGAATTTGTGCTGTATTTGCATTCGGATGAGTATGCAGTACCGCTGGTTATTCATCCTCCGGTGCAATTGGATGTTTTTTTGGCGTTGCAACTCGTGCCGTATGGAGCAGGGCAGCTGTTGTTGTTGGTGCGTGACGTGACCCGTCAAATGCGTCTTGAGGCTATGCGCAAAGATTTTGTCGCCAATGCGTCGCATGAGTTGCGTACACCCTTGACGGTAATCTCAGGCTACCTGGATTCACTCGCGGACGATAAGGGGTTGGATCCCGTATGGTCGAGTCCAATTCGCGATATGCGGAGTCAAGCTCAACGAATGAATGGCATAATCGCAGACTTGCTAGAGCTCTCGCGATTAGAGTCTGCGGACGATGAAGCGGTGCGCGAAATAGTTGATATTCCGAACCTCTTACGGCGTCTGCAACGCGATGCGTTGGCGCGTTCTCTGCGTCCTCATGAAGTGTTCCTCGATCTCGAGTCGACTTGCGGATTATGGGGTTCAAGCCAGGAACTTGAGTCGGCATTCACCAATCTATTGGTCAATGCACTGAAATATACTGCGGTCGACGGCTCGGTGCGGATGCGCTGGTGGAACGATAGTGAAGGTGCCTATTTCTCAGTAGCCGACACCGGAATGGGTATACCGCCAGAACATATGCCGCGACTCACTGAGCGTTTTTATCGAGTAGATGTGGGGCGTTCGCGTGCTCAGGGAGGATCGGGTTTAGGCCTCGCCATCGTGAAGCATGCATTGCAACGGCACGGCGGTTGGCTGGAGGTGGTCAGTGTCGAGGGTAAAGGGAGTACTTTTACTTGTCATTTTCCTGTGCAGCGTGTTTCACTAACGGCTGTAGAAGATTAAGTGTTAGCTTTTTTTGCATTGAGGTGATTTATGGAAACCGCTGACCTTACACATCATATTTCGCGGCGATTTAACGAAGATTTGGAAAAAGTACGCAATCAAGTGTTGCAAATGGGCGGTTTTGTGGAGCAACAGCTGCACAAGGCTATTACCGCCTTGGTTGAAGGCGACAGCCGATTAGGTGAGTCGGTTGCTACGGATGACTACAAAGTCAATGGAATGGAAGTGTCTATTGACGAAGAGTGTAGCCGAATCTTGGCGATCCGCGCGCCTGCGGCCGGCGACCTGAGGGTTATCGTGGCTATCATCAAGACGATTACCGACCTTGAACGGATTGGCGATGAGGGCGAGAAAATCGGTTACATCGCCTCCCGTCTCGCGACTATGGAACGACCGGCGGATAAGTATCGAGAAGTTAAACACTTGGGTCGCCAAGTGGCTCAAATGGTGCACGACTCACTCGACGCCTTTGCTCGCATGGACTCCCAGGCGGCCCTCAAAACGGCGCAAGAAGATAAAATGGTGGACGAGGAATACGAAGCTATTCATCGTCAATGTATTACCTTCATGATGGAAGATCCGCGGACGATTCGGCGCGCGCTAGAGATTATGTGGATCGTTCGCGCCCTGGAGCGCATCGGCGATCATGCTAAGAATATTTGTGAATATGTTATCTACATGGTTCATGGTAAGGATGTTCGCCATACCTCGCTTGAGGATGTCGCCAAACAGATTGACGCCGCGCACGCGACCGCCCGTCGCTAATGTCCACGCGAAGCGCTAATTATTTGGGATTCATGGCGTGTGCGCTGCTGTTGGCCTACGGATACTACGCTCAATTTTTTCTGCATTTAGAACCCTGTCCGCTTTGCATATTTCAGCGAATTGGAATGTTTGCTCTCGGCGTGGTGTTTTTAGTGGCTGCGGTCCATGATCCAGTGAGGAGCGGTAGACGCATTTATGCTGCGCTTATTGCATTAGCTGCGCTGGGGACTATTTTGGTGGCGGGTCGACATCTTTACATTCAGAGTCTACCGCCGGGAAGCGTACCGGCTTGCGGTGCATCCCTGGATTTCATGTTGAAAATTTTTAGTTTGAGTGAAGTGTTGACCAGAGTTTTCTCTGGATCAGGTGAGTGCGCCAAAATCGAGTGGCAATTTTTAGGTTTGGCAATGCCGGCTTGGGTGTTCATTGTTTCGTTAGCATTAGGTGCTGGGGGTATCTGGGCGAATCTGCGTAGGCAAGCACCGGTCTTGCGTTTCTGATGTCGGCGACCGTCGAGCTTGCGAAAGAGTTAATATCGCGACCATCGATAAGTCCCCTAGATGGGGGCTGCCAAGCAGTGATGATTGAGCGGCTGCGCGCGATAGGGTTTAAAGTTGAGATTCTAAATTTCGGATCCGTGCAGAATTTTTGGGCCACAAGAGGTGACGTGGGGCCGGTGTTCTGTTTTGCGGGACATACCGATGTAGTTCCCACAGGTCCGCTTGAGGAATGGAGCACCGATCCCTTTACGCCGAGTGTTCGCGATGGGTCGCTATACGGGCGTGGGGCTGCCGATATGAAAAGCGGGCTCGCCGCAATGCTAACCGCAGTTGAAGCGTTTGTCGCACAGTATCCTGATCATCAAGGCACACTCGCGTTCCTGATTACGAGTGATGAGGAAGGTCCTTCGGTGGACGGTACTCGGCGTGTGGTCGAGGAATTGCGGGCCCGCAAACAAAACATTGATTGGTGCTTAGTCGGGGAGCCTTCCAGTGAAAGCATTTTGGGCGATACCCTTAAAATCGGTCGCCGCGGCAGTTTAAGCGGTCATCTTACCGTGCATGGAGTGCAAGGGCATATCGCTTATCCGCAATTCGCGGACAACCCGGTCCATGCATTCGCGCCGGCTCTCGTTGATTTAACCACGCGCACCTGGGATAACGGGAATGAGCATTTCCAACCTTCGAGCTTGCAGGTTTCAAATATTGTGGCGGGAACCGGCGCACCTAATGTGATACCCGGACACCTGACGGTACGGTTCAATCTGCGATTCTCAACGGCGCAAACGGTGGAAAAACTACAACTGACGGTTGAAAATATATTAAAAGTTCATCGAGTTAAATACTCGCTGGATTGGGTTGTCTCTGGATTGCCATTCTTGACTGTGCCTGGGGCACTGTCGCAGGCCGCCTCCCGCGCGGTCGAGGAGATTACCCGACAGATTCCAAAATTATCGACTACCGGTGGGACTTCGGATGGTCGCTTCATTGCACCGATGGGTGCGCAGGTCGTCGAACTGGGTGTTATCAATCGCTCTATTCACAAGGTGAACGAATGCGTGCGCCTTGCCGATATTGATGTCTTACATCAAATCTATAGGCGCACGCTGGAGCTTATACTTCAAAAAGCGTAGTGGGCATACACTCCGATTTCACTGAATTTTCCACTATTTGTGGCATTGGAGCCTCCAATAATGTACGTGCCGTTAGCATCGGCGCTACTGACGCCGATAGCACCGTTTTCGACTTTCTCATTTTTGTATACCAGCGCTAAATCTAGTTTCTTATTGGGTTTGTAAGCGACGCCGATGTGAGCGTAGGTATCCTTAAGGTCTGGATTCACCTCTTTGCTCAGCTTGGCGTTGTCATAGCGTGCGAATATGGACAATAGCTCAGAAAAACTATACGAGACCCAAATGGATTCACCCGTGGCTTTGTCAGAAACGACGGTACCTGGACTCGTGGTGACACCATTGGTGACGACACCGTTAGTGGCCACCACGACGCCTGCCGGACCCGCTAAGATCCCAGCTGCATTGGTCGACTTGTAATTTTTTGCTGTGAAATATTCGCCGCCAATGCGAAATCCCTCAAACTTATAACCGATGGCTGCATCAAAGCGACTTGCGGTATTACTGGCGAAATTAGCATTTGCTTGCGTGACTTGTCCGAGGTGTCCACTGTAAACACCCAGCGCTAGAGTCAAACCCGTGACCGGTACGATACCGACGCGTGCTTCGAAATCAACGTCTTTAGTGCGAGTTGGATTCTTGTGTCCGCCGCCATTAACTACTGAGGCTGAATAAGTGAGCAGCGAATCGGCAATTTTGCCCGTTGCATTTAAACCCCAGTCGGAAGTGTTGCCAAATCCAAGGCGGTCAGTTTGTGTCTTTTCAATATATCGATATCCATACAACCCCTCGACAAACGGAGCCCACGGTGAGGTGTAGGCGCCAGCATGGACGACTAAAGCATCATCCAGCTTCGCTTGTAAGTATAGTTTCTTGATGAACACTTCGGTAACGCCACCGCTGCCGGCGGTCGTGCTGCTACTAAATTGAGCGTCGGTGGTTATGTTTGCTGACCATACATCGTCAAATTGATGCTCGGCGACGAGATAAAAACGCTTAGCATCGAAGCCGACTCCAGTCGGATTGACATCGCTGCCATTTTGTTGATTGTTGATGTGACTCACATCGAGAAAAGCCTCCCCGCCGATGGTGGTGTTGGGGGCAACTTCAGTTTGAGCGTGCGCGCTTAAGCCAAGTGCTCCGATAAGCGGTAGCGCGAATAAAATTTCTTTAAACATGAATTAACTCTCCGATATTAATATGCACCGCAGAAAGTACCTTAGATATATGACAAAATGATTACAGCTAATGTTGTTTTCAAGCAACGGATAGTCGATTAGCGTTACTGTCATGAAATTGACACATTTCTTGTAGAGACTTCCTTTGCAGCTTTTAAACCCACCGTGGAGTGTCTATGCAATTAAATAGTATCAAAATCAGCGCGATTGCTGCGTTGGCGGTATTTCTCGTAGGCACTGGGGCGGCCGGTGACATATCGGGCGCGGGTGCCACCTTTCCCTATCCGATTTATGCCAAGTGGGCGGATGCGTATAAAAAGTTGACCAATGTCGGAATGAATTACCAATCTATCGGTTCCGGGGGGGGCATCAAACAAATCAAGGCGAAGACTGTTACCTTCGGTGCATCGGATATGCCGTTGAAGCCTGACGACTTAAAATCGGCCGGTTTACTGCAGTTTCCAATGATCATTGGTGGTGTGGTGCCCGTCGTTAATATCGTCGGAGTCAAGCCAGGCCAATTACATTTAGATGGCGCCATTATTGCCAGTATTTATCTGGGTGAAATTACTCAGTGGGATGATCCGAAGATTAAAGCGCTCAATCCAAAATTAACCCTCCCAAACACGGCTATCGCGCCGGTGTATCGATCGGATGGTTCGGGTACCAATTTTCTTTTCTCAGACTATTTGTCTAAAGTTAGCCCTAACTTTCAGTCGAAAATTGGCGCTAATGCGTCGGTGCAATGGCCCACGGGCATTGGCGCTAAGGGTAATGAGGGTGTGGCCAACATGACCAAGCAAACCGACGGCGCCATGGGGTACGTTGAGTATGCTTACGCGAAACAAAACAATATGGCTTTTGTGACGCTCACAAATAAAGAGGGTAAAACGATTACGCCAAGCACCGAGTCGTTTCAAGCGGCGGCGGCGAATGCGGATTGGGCCACAGCGGATTCTTACTATTTGATACTGACAAATCAGGCTGGCGCTAAAAGTTGGCCGATCACGGGCGCAAGCTTTATATTGCTATACAAGCAGCCCGAGGATCCAGTTCCGGTGGGCGAGGCGTTGAAATTTTTCGCTTGGGCATATAAGGATGGCGCGACTATGGCGGCTGCACTTGATTATGTTCCCTTACCCGCGGCACTCGTGACTCAAGTTAAAAAGACTTGGGGTTCTGAAATCACTGCCAATGGTCATCCGATATGGAAGTGAAATTTTAAATAAGTTATCCCTGAAGGGTATTTGTTTAAACTGGTCGAAGTCGGCGTATGCTTGAGTCGCTGACTTCGACTTTTATGTTTATGTGGGAGCTGAACTGAAATCGTGGCGATCATTGACCCGAGACACGCCGCAACGCAGTTGATTTACGAACGAGTCTTCCGGACTGCGACGTTGGGAGCGGCGATTCTAGTGCTGTTGATATTGGGCGGCGTTGCAATTTCGTTGGTGCGCGGTGCCTGGCCAGCGATGGCTCATTTTGGGTTTGGCTTTGTAACTCACGAAGTTTGGAATCCGGTGACTGATGAATTTGGGGCGTTAGCTCCAATTTACGGCACCGTGGTGACGTCGGTGATTGCAATGGCGATCGCGGTTCCGGTCGGTTTTGGCATCGCTTTGTTTCTAACTGAGTTGTGTCCTCCATTATTGAAGCGACCTATCGGAGTGGCGGTTGAATTGCTGGCAGCGGTGCCTAGCATTATATTTGGAATTTGGGGTTTATTTGTGTTGGCCCCGATTCTGCAAAAACACGTTCAACCTTGGCTCATCAAACACATTGGGCATATTCCAGGAATCGGCGGTATATTTCACGGTCCGCCTTTTGGGATCGGAATATTAACCGCCGGTCTCGTCTTGGCTATTATGGTGCTACCCTTTATTGCGGCTACCATGCGCGACGTATTTGACACGGTTCCACCCATGCTTAAAGAGTCGGGTTATGGGTTGGGAGCGACAACTTGGGAAGTCATTTGGAATGTTGTGGTACCCCATTCGCGGGTCGGCATCGTCGGTGGAATCATGTTGGGGTTAGGACGAGCGTTAGGCGAGACTATGGCGGTGACTTTTGTGATTGGCAATGCGCATCGTGTTAGCGCTTCCCTGCTGGCTCCTGGTACGACCATATCATCGTCTATTGCTAACGAATTCACCGAAGCGGTAGGCGATTTGTATACATCATCGTTGATTGCGCTTGGGCTTTTGTTGTTCTTAATTACCTTTACCGTGATCGCCATTGCGCAAGCGATGCTGCGTCGATTAGAGCGTCAAGCGGCTAACACATGAATCGGCGTCTGTTACGTAAGCTAAGAAATGGCGCTTTTTTGGCGCTTTCGTTGTTGGCGACTCTTCTGGGACTTGCATGTTTGGCAGCGATACTGTGGACGCTGCTAGCGCATGGGCTTGCCGGTATGTCGGGGCAGTTATTCACGCAAATGACGCCGCCGCCAGGCGAGAAAGGCGGATTACTCAATGCGCTGTATGGCAGCGCCATGATGACCTTATTAGGAATTCTGATCGGTTCTCCGATTGGAGTTTTGGCGGGAACTTATCTTGCGGAATACGGCAAAAACTCTCGCCTAAGCGTGGTGATTCGTTTCATTAATGATGTCCTCCTGAGTGCGCCCTCGATCATTATTGGTCTTTTTATCTACGAGCTAGTGGTGGTACGCATGGGGCATTTTTCAGCCATTGCTGGAGCGCTTGCGCTCGCGGTACTCGCCATACCTGTAACCTTAAGAACGACCGAAGATATGCTTAATTTAGTGCCGCCTGGTATGAAGGACTCGTCAGCCGCACTAGGTGCCTACCCTTGGCGCACTACCTTGAGCGTGTTATATCCAGCCGCGCGCAGCGGTATCGTCACTGGACTGCTATTGGCAATCGCCCGCATCAGTGGTGAGACTGCACCTTTGCTGTTCACGGCATTGAATAATCAGTTCTGGAGTACCAACCTAAACGCTCCGATCGCTAATCTCCCGGTAGTTATTTTTTTGTATGCCTTAAGTCCCTACAAGGATTGGCAGGATTTGGCTTGGGCAGGCGCGTTAATTATAACGATGACCATTTTGCTATTAAGTATTGCCGCGCGGGTGATTTTGGCTTATCTACAGACCGAGCGCGGCTTTAAATAAATGATTCCTTCCTTTAAATTACCGAAGCATCTGAAAATGCGTTCGCCGCAAGTTGATTCGGAGTTAAAAGTTGTTGAAGTCGGTCCTGCGAAAATCGAGATTCGGAATTTGAATTTTTTCTACGGTGCGGTGCAATCGCTGCACCATATCAATATGTCGCTTGCTGATCGATCTATCACCGCGTTTATAGGACCGTCAGGTTGTGGGAAATCGACGCTATTGCGGGTACTCAATAGGATGTATGCGCTCTACCCGGGGCAGCGTGCCGAAGGCGAAGTGCTGATTGGCGGCCAAGATATTATGGAGGCCGATGTAGCCGAGCTGCGCTATCGGGTCGGCATGGTTTTCCAAAAACCCACGCCGTTCCCCATGTCGGTATTCGACAATGTGGCATTTGGCCTGCGTTTAGCGGGCGCCAAACGCAGCGCTCTGAGTGAGCGCGTCGAATCGGCATTGCGAGATGCGGCGATTTGGGATGAAGTAAAAGATAAACTTAAGTCGGATGGGCGCAGCTTATCGGGTGGGCAGCAGCAACGACTATGCATTGCGCGTGCTATAGCGGTCCAACCTGAAGTGTTGTTGCTTGATGAACCTACCGCTGCGCTTGATCCTATTTCAACATTGAAGGTCGAAGAGACTTTACAGGCTTTACGCGAGAAATATTGCATTGTGGTGGTAACCCATAACTTGCAGCAGGCGGCGCGCGTATCGAATGTTACCGGCTTTATGTATTTGGGTGAATTGGTGGAATTGGGGCCTTCGGCAGATATATTTACCTCTCCCAAAAATCGGAAAACCGACGATTACATCACCGGAAAATTTGGATAGTCTTCGCACACCCGTATGGATACATTTACCCCTGCTGGAACTATTTTGAACGGTGCCTCGGTGCAAGACGCGCTTATGTCGGCGCGCGCGGTTAATGTTTTTTATGCTACTAAACATGCCGTCAAGAATGTGAGTCTGGATATTGCGCGGCATCAAGTGCTGGCCTTGATTGGTCCGTCGGGATGCGGAAAATCAAGTTTTTTACGTTGTCTTAACCGCATGAACGATACGATTCAGGGTGCGCGGGTCGAGGGCCTCATTACCTTGGATGGGCAAGATATTTACGAGGCTCGGCAGGATGTTGCTCAGTTAAGAGCACGCGTCGGTATCGTTTTTCAAAAACCGACGCCATTCCCTCAGTCGATTTACGCCAATGTTGCGTATGGTCCCAGAATTCACGGATTGGCGAAGGATCGGGGCAGCATGGATGAGTTAGTACAAACCAGTTTGGAACGCGCAGGACTTTGGGAAGAGGTAAAAGATCGATTGTCGCAAACTGGCACGAGCCTTTCAGGCGGGCAACAGCAACGACTATGCATCGCGCGTACGATTGCGGTAAATCCGGAAGTCATTCTGATGGACGAACCCACTTCGGCGCTTGACCCTATTGCAAGCGCGAAAATTGAGGATCTCATCGATGTACTTCGTACTAACTATGCGATTGTGATTGTCACACACAATATGCAACAGGCAGCTCGCGTTTCGCAGCGCACAGCATATTTTCACATGGGCGACTTAGTTGAAGTCGGGACTACCAATATGATGTTCACGAATCCGCAGCAAAAACTCACTGAAGATTATATTAGTGGCCGATTCGGCTAGTTATTCGATATTACGCAATAGCTCGTTGAGTGACGTTTTGGCCCGCGTTTGTGCATCGACGCGTTTGACAATCACCGCACAGTTGAGATTGTACTTACCGTTAATCGCAGGTA
Source organism: Gammaproteobacteria bacterium (assembly GCA_025359565.1). Lineage (GTDB taxonomy): Bacteria > Pseudomonadota > Gammaproteobacteria > Steroidobacterales > Steroidobacteraceae > Bog-1198. Next base: position 175,204 of record JANYFY010000009.1, read on the forward strand.
GTGACCCGCTAACGACCACAGCTCCAGCGGGTACGCGACCGTATAGAATTCGATCATGTTCGCGATCATAAATACGGGTGCTCTGACCAATGAATACCCCCATTGAAATTACTGCGCCGGTTTCGACGATGACGCCTTCCACAATTTCCGACCTGGCGCCAATAAAGCAATTATCTTCAATAATTGTAGGATGGGCTTGCAGCGGTTCAAGCACGCCACCGATACCCACGCCGCCCGATAGGTGTACGTTCTTACCAATTTGAGCACAGGATCCGACGGTTGCCCAAGTGTCCACCATTGTGCCGGAGTCTATGTAGGCGCCGACATTAACGTAACTAGGCATTAGTACCACATTACTGGCGATGTAGGCGCCGTGGCGCACAGTGGCAGGAGGCACTACTCGGGTTCCCGCAGCTTCCCATTGCGCGACGGACCAGCCTTTATATTTAAGGGCGACCTTATCGTAAAAACTAAAATCTCCGCTTGTAACCGGTTGATTGTCATTGATACGAAAAGACAGCAGTACGGCTTTTTTCAACCATTCACTCACTCTCCAGTCGCCGTTTACTTTTTCAGCCACGCGCAATGTACCCGTGTCCAAGCCTTCTATCGCCTGAGTAACAGCGTCGCGAATTTCGGACGTGGCGTTTTGGGGCGTAATATTTTGCCGTTGTTCATAGGCAGTTTCTATAACGTGTTGCATAGGCATTAACTTAACTTGCGCTCTGGTCGAGAGCTCGCACCAGGGATTCTTGAACGCGGTTGCAGGCTTCTTGGTGTAAGGGTCGATCATCCGGATCGGCGATATAAAAAACGTCTTCGGCTCGTTCGCCCACTGTCATTATTTTGGCGCCATTGATAGTAATGTGCTCGGCTTTAAAGACCTTACCGACTTCAGATAGGAGGCCTGGCCTGTCGGCGGCAACCAGCTCGAGAATGGTGCGATTATTGCGCGTATCAAGACTGAAGTTTACTTGTGTAGGAGTGCTAAACATACGTACTTGACGCGGTGCGCGACGGGTGACGGCCTGCGGTGAGTCCTCCGGTTGCTGCAAATTACGCCACAGGCCGCGTTCGATTTCTTGTATTCGATGGGTATCGCTAATTACCGCACCGTTGCCTTCTAACACCACATAGGTCTCTAGGCTAAAACCATGTGTACTTGAAATCAAACGCGCGTCAACCACATTCAGGCCCATTTGATCAAGCACAGCTGTGGTGCGAGCGAAACTGTGTAAACCGCGTGTCGTATAGGTCAGGACTGCCGTACCCCCAGCGTCCGAAGGCTTCCCAATTGCCACCAAAGGGGCATCATCATTGGGGTGTCGATCCGCTAATAAAGAAGTATGCCACGCAATTTCTTCAGGCGTGCAACGCAAAAAATACGCTTCGTTCCACTGCGACCAAATTTGATTGATTTGGTGTGCCGGGATATGTCGCATTTGCTCACGCGCGTACTCTTGCGTCTCGCGAATCAATTCTTCTTGATCGATGGGCGTCTCAAGCCCTCGGCGTAAGGCGCGTTTTATGCGCTCGTAAAACTCTTCAAAAAGGCGCGCTTTCCACGAATTCCAGAGTTTGGGGTTAGTGCCGCGAACGTCGGCCGCAGTTAATACGTAAAGGTAGTCTAGATGAGCTTGGTCGCCTACGCGCCGTGCAAAATCGTGAATAACATCCGGATCGCTGATATCTTTTTTCTGCGAAGTGATAGAAAACACCAAATGATTTTTCACTAACCAGGCGACCAAGCGCGCTTCGTAGCGTCCCAGACCCTGTTCGAGACAAAAGGCCTCGGCGTCTACCGCGCCGAGTTCAGAGTGGTCGCCACCGCGACCCTTCGCAATATCGTGAAACAATGCTGCAAGATAAGCGAGTTCTTGTCGTGGCAACGACTGCATAATTTGGCTAAGGGTCGGAAATTCCTCATTGTATTTTGGTATGGCTAAACGACGTAAATTACTGACCACAAACAGCGTATGCGCGTCCACAGTATAGGCATGGAATAAATCGTATTGCATGCGACCCACAATCCGTCCGAACGCTGGAATGTAGCGACCGAGAACGCCATATAGATTCATACGCCGCAATTCGTGAGTAACCCCAACGGGCGCACAGAGTATTTCCATAAAGACACGATGATGGCGCGGATTCTGGCGAAACTCCTCGTCAATAAGCCACAAATGGGTACCGATTAAACGAATAGTCTCAGCCCGTACGCCGCGAAGTTCCGGATGCTGTTGAAGTAACACAAATAGTTCTAAAAGTGCTGATGGATAGCGTGCAAAAACCTCTGGATTAGTGACTTCTAAATAGTCGTTACGAATTTGAAAACGCGCATTTATCGGCAGCGGTGGCGCACTCTGCGTCAATATTGCTTCGCGAAATAGCTGCAGCAGCATTTCATTGAGCAAACTGATGTCCATGACCGTGCGGTAATATTTTTGCATTAACTGTTCAACAGCTAACGTGAAACTAGCGTCTTCGTAACCAAATAGTTTTGCGAGTTTAATCTGGTAATCAAAAAGTAAGCGGTCTTCGCGTCGACCGGTCAACATGTGCAGTCCGAAGCGGATCCGCCACAAAAAAGATTGTCCCAATTTAAGCTTGCGTAATTCTTCGGGAGTTAGAAAACCGTGCGCGACTAATTCGTCAAGGGTGTCGGTGCCAAAATGGCGCTTGGCGACCCAGCCGATAGTTTGAATGTCGCGTAAGCCCCCCGGGCTTGATTTAACGTTGGGTTCGAGGTTGTAGGCAGTATCGAAATAGCGATGGTGGCGCTCGGTTTGCTCATGCACTTTCGCTTCAAAAAAATTCATGGATGACCATAGCCGGTCATTAGCTAGAGCGCGGCGCATCCCGGCAAATAGCGATTCTGGACCGGAGAGTAATCTGGCTTCAAAAAGTGTAGTAGCAACACTAATGTCCGCAAGACTCTCGCGTTGGCAGTCGTCAATGGATCTTACGCTATGCCCGACCTCAAGACCGATATCCCAAAGAAAGGTCAGGAACGTTTCGATGGCTGATTGCCAATTGTCAGAATCACTTTTAGGGAGCAACACCATGATATCAATATCGGAACAGGGGTGTAGTTCGCCGCGCCCGTAGCCGCCGACGGCTATCAAGCCTAAATCGTCTACGTACTGTCCAGCACAATTGAGCCAGGCTGCGCGCAATACAATATCGACCAGCAGAGCGCGATCGCGTACTAAGTTCTCCACACCGTCATCTGCACTAAAACGCTCTTGGAGTATTTCAGTGCCACTATCGAGTACTTTGCGGAAAATGAGCGGTGAAAATTGGTCGCTCTGTAACAACCCGGGTGCAGCGGCCAAATAAGGCCATTCAAGTAATGGATCTAAAAACGGATTTCGGGTGCTCAAAGGGTCAGGACCTCAAAACCGCTCTCAGTAACCAGTATCGTGTGCTCCCATTGGGCCGAGAGAGATTGATCCTTAGTAACTACGGTCCAGCCGTCTGGCAAAAGGCGTACTTCGCGGCGACCGGAGTTAATCATGGGTTCGATGGTAAAAGTCATGCCGGGATGCAGTTCAAGACCGGTACCAGCCTTGCCGTAGTGCAGCACTTGCGGATCCTCATGGTAGATCCGTCCGATTCCGTGACCGCAATACTCTCGCACCACTGAGAAATTTTGACTCTCAGCCAAGGTTTGAATGGCATTGCCAATGTCTCCCAATCTAGCACCCGGTTTGACAATACGAATTCCCTTCCACATCGCTTCAAAACAAATGGTGGTGAGACGGCGAGCCGCCAGCGTAGGCTCGCCCGCAAAATACATGCGGCTGGTGTCGCCATGGAATCCATCGCGAATGACGGTGACGTCGATATTGACGATATCCCCGTTTTTTAGGCGTTTGTCACCGGGAATACCATGACATACGACATGGTTTACGGAGGTGCAAATGGTCTTGGGGAATCCGCGATAATTTAGGTTGGCTGGGATAGATTGCAATTCATTCACGATAAAGTCATGACAGCGCTGGTCCAGTTCTTCAGTACTGACGCCCGGTATCACGAACGGTTCGATCATATCGAGGACGCTTGCTGCAAGTCGGCCTGCGGTGCGCATTTTTTCCTGTTCGGCAGGGGTTTTGATAGTCACGTTCATAAGGTACTTTAGACTTTGTTTCCGGTGGTAGTTCATGGTATAAAGCCCGGCTATTTTTAACAACCCCACACGTGTGTCGTCACAATTGGCTGGGTGCTTGAGGCTTTTAGGGCTTTAAGTGGCCAATTGGGATACACGGAGGCTTAACCCAACAGGAGTTTATATGTCTAGCGTGTCAATGCGACAAATGCTGGAAGCGGGCGTCCATTTTGGACATCAAACTCGTTTCTGGAATCCGAAGATGGCCCCTTTTATCTTCGGTGAACGTAATAAAATTCACATTATTAACCTTGAAAAGACCCAGCCTCTCTACACTGAGGCGGCAGCCTTTATCAAGAGAGTGGCGGCCTCTGGCGGTCGAGTGCTGTTCGTCGGTACGAAGCGTTCGGCCCGGGATGCCGTTCAAAAAGAAGCAAGCCGTTGTGGCATGCCTTACGTCAACCAGCGGTGGTTAGGCGGCATGCTAACCAATTTTAAGACTATTCGTCAGTCCATCAAGCGTTTGAACGAGCTTGACGAGATGGCGCAAAGCGGCGCTTTAGATCGGCGCGGCAAAAAAGAGGCGCAAATGTTGCGTCGCGAAATGGATAAATTATTGCGTAGTTTGGGTGGGATCCGCGATATGAACGGACTACCTGATGCTTTATTTGTAATTGATGTGGGACATGAAGAGATTGCGATTCATGAGGCGCGTAAATTGGGTATTCCGGTGGTGGCAGTGGTTGATACCAATTGTTCGCCAGACGGTATCGACTATGTGATTCCGGGTAACGATGACGCCATGCGCGCCATTTTACTGTACGCCGGCGGAGCGGCTGATGCCGTGCTCGAAGGCAGGGCCTCATTGCCCGAAGTGCCGATGGGCGAAGATGATTTTGTTGAACTTGACGAGGATGGCAACCCGAAAAAACGCGTCGCCGGTGCCAAGCGGACCGCTCCGCAGCCTCGGGGTAAGAAGCCCGTTCCTGCGCGTCGTAAGGTTCCGGTGACCGTGGTCCCGGGTGTCGCGGCCGTAACGCCAATCGATGAGGTTGAGGTCGAAGATGTTGAAGTAGCGGACACGGCTCCAGCTGAAACGCGTCCAGCAAGTGCCCCGCGACGTCGTCCGGTGGGGCGGCGTACTCCGGCACGAGGCGCTTAAAGTTTATGAATATTACGGCAGATAGCGTTAAGCGCTTACGTGAGCGTACGGGCGCCGGCATGATGGAGTGTAAGAAAGCCCTGGTTGAAACCGCAGGTGATTTGGACGCCGCTGCGGAACTTATGCGTAAAACAGGACTTGCTAAGGCGGACAAAAAAGCGGCTCGAATTGCCGCCGAGGGATCCGTTGTGGTGGAGCGATCCGGCAAAAATGCCGCGATGGTTGAAGTGAATTGCGAGACCGACTTTGTTGCGCGTAGCGATGAGTTTCAAGGGTTTGCACGCGATGTTGCTAGCGTAGTATTGGCTAGCGCTCCTGCAAATTTACCGGATCTGTTAGCGTTGATGCATAACGGCGCCAGTCTCGATGAACATCGCCGTGCATTAATCGCGAAAATTGGCGAAAATATATCGGTACGTCGGTTTGTGCGAGTCTCGGCGCCCGGGGCACTTGGAATTTATGTGCACGGCAGCCGTATCAGCACCGTCGTTGCGCTCGAAGGTGGGGATGAAGCGTTAGCGCGTGATTTGGCTATGCATGTCGCTGCGGTTAATCCGGCCTATATCGATGCGGGTGCGGTGCCGGCGGCGACACTCGATAAAGAGCGCGAAATTCTGACCGAACAAACTAAACTGGAAAAAAAACCGGCTGATATCATTGCCAAAATGGTCGAAGGCCGTTTGCGGAAGTATTTGGCCGAAATTACGCTTTTGGGACAACCCTTTGTTAAGGATCCAGACATTACCGTCGAGAAACTTCTTGCAACAGCGAAGGCTAAGGTGCTGCAGTTCGTCCGTTATGAAGTTGGTGCGGGTATTGAAAAGAAGCAAGATGATTTTGTGGGTGAGGTAATGGCTCAGGTCAAAGCGAAATCCTGAAAGTATGACCTCCAAGACTCGCTATCGCAGGATTTTGGTCAAATTATCGGGCGAAGCTCTGTTAGGGAGCGAAGATTACGGCATTGACCCTAAAATTCTTAAGCGCATCGCGGGAGAAATTCGCGATCTAACCAATCTCGGTGTTCAGGTGGCGGTAGTGATTGGTGGTGGCAATATTTTTAGGGGAGCAGGTCTCGCCCGCGCTGGCATGGATCGGGTCACCGGCGATCATATGGGGATGCTCGCCACCGTAATTAACGCCTTAGCCATGCAGGACGCATTGGAGAGCTTGGGTACCTATGTGCGGGTTATGTCCGCATTGCGTATTAATGAGGTTTGCGAGGACTATATTCGACGCCGGGCAATACGGCATTTAGAGAAGGGCAGAGTAGTGATCTTCGGTGCCGGTACGGGCAATCCTTTTTTTACGACAGATACCGCTGCAAGCCTACGCGCCATTGAAATAAACGCGGAAATACTGCTTAAAGCCACCAAAGTCAATGGTATTTATGATTCTGATCCGTTGATAAACCCTAATGCTAAGCGTTATACCCATTTGACCTATGACAAAGTGCTGAATGATCGTCTTAATGTGATGGACGCAAACGCTATTGTCTTATGTCGAGAAAATAACTTACCTTTACAAGTGTTTAATTTGTTTAACGCGGGTGACTTAGGCCGTATTGTGCAAGGTGAAGACGTTGGCACAGTGGTATCTGCCGAGACTTAAGGGGAATTCATGCTCGATGACATTAAGAAAGATGCGATCGTGCGTATGCAGAAGTGTGTCGCAACTTTTCGAGATCAGTTGAAGAAATTGCGCACAGGTAGGGCGCATACCAGTCTAATCGAGCACATCAAGGTTGATTACTATGGCTCAGAGATGCCACTCAATCAGGTGGCAAATGTGGCGACCGAAGATGCCCGGACCCTTACCGTGACCCCTTGGGAAAAGGCGATGGTGCCGATCATTGAGAAGGCTATCTACAAATCTGATTTAGGATTAACTCCCAATACTGCGGGTCAGTTGATTCGAATCTCGATGCCAGCGTTGACCGAAGAACGTCGGCGCGATATCACAAAGGTAGTGCGCTCGGAAGCCGAAGGAGCTCGGGTGGCTGTGCGCAATGTACGTCGCGAAATTATGAATGAGCTCAAAGAAATGCTCAAAGAAAAACTGATCGCGCAGGACGACGATCGGCGTGCACAGGACGATGTTCAAAAGCTCACTGATAAGCATGTAGCCGAAATCGACCAGGCCATGGCCGACAAGGAAAAAGAATTGATGCAGGTTTGATGATGCAAGACTCACCGCAGCATGTTGCAATCATTATGGACGGCAACGGTCGGTGGGCAAAGGCACGCGGCCTGCCGCGGACTGCGGGGCATCGCGCCGGCCTTAAAGTAGTACGTCAAATCGTCGAAGAATGCGTCGGGCGCAAAGTGGGTTTTCTGACGCTATTTACTTTTAGCAGCGAGAACTGGCGTAGACCACCCGATGAAGTGGGTATGCTGATGGGCCTGGTATTAGATGCGCTGGAACGTGAAGCCACTGATTTGCACCGTAATGGCGTGAGACTTCGATTTATTGGTGATCGTAAAATGCTGGGTGCGGAATTAACGGCACGCATTTTAAGCGCCGAAGCGTTAACTTTTGAGAATACTGGGCTTGGACTTAACGTGGCAATGGCCTACGGAGGACGTTGGGATATTCTCCAAGCGTGTCGCTCGCTTGCGAGCGAGGTGGCGAGTGGGATTTTACAGGCAAATGACATCACTGAAACATGTATCGGTTCGCGGCTTAGCCTCGCGGGACTGCCTGAACCTGATTTAATGATTCGTACTGGCGGTGAACAACGAATCAGCAATTTCTTGTTGTGGAATTTGGCCTATACCGAGCTATATTTTTGCGATGTGCTGTGGCCTGAATTCTCGGTGCAGCATTTACAAAAGGCTTTTGATAATTTCAAGGATCGGGAACGGCGTTTCGGTAAAATTTCTCTGCAAGTGGCGTCGCCTCCCAATGCTTGAGACCTACAATGTTTGAGATTTGCGATGCTTAAAGTTCGGATAATAACCGCCGTGGCTCTGGCTGTGGGATTATGGATCAGTTTATTTGTATTACCCCTGCATTGGGGTTTAAGTGTCATGGGTGCCGCATTTTTAGTAGGCGCATGGGAGTGGGCAGGGTTTGCACAACTCAACCGTACATCTCGTCTTATTTATAGCGCGGTCATCGGGCTATTGATGTTTTGTGCTTGGGTATGGAGCGAAACAACGCAGCATCTCGTAATTCTGATGGGCACCGCTTGCGTATGGTGGTTGGCCGCTTTTAGCTGGGTGGGGTTTGCCCCGCAGTGGCAAAATCGTAATGTCACGCTGGGCTGCGGAGTAATAGTTTTAGTGCCGGCCTACGTTGGATTAGCTCGTATGCATGTCGATCGAGGAGTCTTACCTCCCATGGGTCTGGTGTTGTCATTTCTATTGTTGGTATTTGCAGCCGATGTAGGCGCTTATTTTGTCGGCCGTTGGTTGGGTCGGCAGAAATTGGCACCACGGGTCAGCCCGGGGAAGACTCGTGAAGGGGCCATGGGCGGTCTCGCGCTAGTGTTGCTCGTTGCGTGGGCGGGCGCCTATCGATTCAACCTTGCTGTGTTCGAGGTGTTAGGGTTGGCCTGCATCGTAGGAGTTTTTTCCATCGTCGGTGATCTGACGGAAAGCATGTTCAAACGAGCTGCGGGGCTTAAAGATAGTGGTCGCTTGTTACCCGGTCATGGTGGTGTATTGGATCGAATTGATAGTGTCACCGCTGCCGCGCCATTTTTTGTGCTGGGCGTGATTGGATTAGGCGTACTAACATGAGTACCCGGGGCGTGGCGATATTGGGATCCACCGGCAGTATTGGGCGCAGTACGTTAGCGGTTTTGAGTCTACACCCAGATCGATACCGGGTGCGGCTCTTGGCCGCGCGCAGCAGTTGGCAAGCGCTAGTCGATCAAGCGCTGAAGTTTAAGCCTGACCGGGTGATATTAATTGATGCGGGCGCTGCTTTGCTGGCGGCTCGTGCTCTGCGAGAACAGGGCTCCGTCACCCGCGTGGAGCACGGCGCTACGGCGCTTAAAAGTGCGGTGGCTGAATCGGACATAGACGTTGTGATGGCGGCTATTGTCGGTGCTGCGGGGCTGCTGCCGACCTTGAGTGCGGTACGCGCCGGCAAACGCGTGTTGCTCGCTAATAAGGAGTCGCTAGTCATGGCGGGCCGCTTGCTAATGGATGAAGTGCAACATGCCGGCGCAGTATTGATTCCCATCGATAGCGAACACAATGCGATTTTTCAGTGCATGCCCGCCGGGTATTTGCCGGGTAGCGCAGGGCGCGGCGTGACGCGTCTGATTTTGACGGCCTCTGGCGGTCCGTTTCGTGGCACTCAATGGGCGGATCTCTCGACCGTAACGCCAGATCAGGCTTGTGCTCACCCTAAGTGGAAAATGGGTCGTAAGATTTCGGTCGATTCGGCCACTTTAATGAACAAGGGTTTAGAAGTTATCGAGGCGACGTGGTTATTTGGCTTGCCTGAATCCAAAGTCGAGGTGTTAGTGCACCCGCAAAGTGTGGTGCACTCTCTGGTTGAGTATAAGGATGGGTCAATATTGGCGCAAATGGGTGCTCCGGATATGCGGACCCCCATTGCGCAGGCGTTGGCATGGCCAGAACGGATAGATTCCGGTGTACAATCGCTGAACTTAAGCGAGATTGGTCGTCTGGAATTCGAGCCTCCGGACCATGTGCGCTTTCCCAGCCTTGAGCTTGCGAGAATGGCTGCACGTGCGGGCGGAACCGCCCCGGCGGTGCTGAACGCAGCGAACGAAGTGTCGGTACAAGCTTTTCTGGACCGACGCTTGAACTTTACTGACATTCCCGTGGTCATTGACAGAGTGCTGCAACGCCTCAACATAGTCCCTATAAGGGCACTGAGCGATGTGTTGGAGGCTGACGCTGCGGCACGACGCGTGGCTGCGCTACAGATTGAGACGGTCTATGGAGCCCTTGCATGAAAATTTTAATTTTTTTGATCGCTTTTTTGGTGGCGATTGGCATCCTGGTTGCGGTACATGAATTCGGTCACTACTGGGTTGCCAAGAAACTAGGTTTCAAGGTGCTGCGTTTTAGTATCGGGTTTGGCAAACCGTTGTGGACGCGCGTGGGGAAAGATGCCGATCGAACCGAGTACTGCATTGCCGCGATTCCGTTGGGCGGGTATGTTAAGTTACTAGATGAGCGCGAAGGTGAAGTGTTGCCTGCCGAGTTACCGCGCTCCTTCACACGCAAACCCGTTACCCATCGGGTTGCGGTGTTGCTTGCGGGCCCCCTCATGAATTTCATTTTTGCGGTAGTGCTCTATGCCGTCATTGGTGTGATTGGCACCGAAATCGTCAAACCGGTGGTGGGCCAGGTTCGAGCCGATAGTCCGGCGGCGCTCGCCGGCTTGAAGGGCGGTGATTTAATAGTGCGGGTGGGCGATCGTGCGGTAGCGGATACCGAACAGTTGCAAATGGCGTTGCTGGGCCTGGTCTCGGATGGAAGTCCCCTTAACTTGACTTTGCGGGGTGCCAGTGGCGAGCGCTCGATCGTGTTACGCGTTGACACGGAGCGCCGGGTACTCACTGAGCCTGGAAAATTATTATCTGGGTTAGGGTTTGATTTAGACAGTTGGCATGCGGATTCCATTGTGGGTGCAGTGCCAGCGCAGAGTGCAGGTGCGAGTGCAGGATTGAGAGCAGGCGATCATTTGTTGTCGGTGGATGGTCGGACTATTAATAATAGTTCGCAATTTGTGGCTGCGGTGAATGCGGCTTTAAATCGTGTGATCACCATCCAATATGCCAGGGCAGGTGTATCGGCTAGTACATCGGTGCGAGTGCCACAAGTTTTAGATCAAGGTCGCTATATTGGTCGACTAGGTATTGCGCTGGCAGAAGGTCCCCGCTCATGGCCGGCGGGTGTTCTGATCACTCAGCGATTGGGTTTAATCGATGCAACTTTCGCTGGAATCGCTAAGACATGGGAAATGTCATCAATGACCGTGCGGATGCTATGGCGAATGGTCACGGGTCAAGTGTCCGCGAAGAACATTAGCGGACCCATCAGTATTGCCGAGTTTGCAGGAATTAGTGCTTTGATGGGTGGCGCCGCATTCTTATCGTTTCTTGCCATTATCAGCGTGAGCTTGGGGGTCTTAAATTTGATGCCGGTGCCGTTACTCGATGGCGGTCAGGTCGTGTACCAGATAGTAGAGGCTGTTAAGGGAAGTCCACTTTCTGAGCGCACGCAGATATTCGGGCAACAGGTCGGCATCGCTTTGCTACTCGTACTGATGAGTTTGGCTTTCTATAATGATATTTCAAGACATTTAAACTAATGGATGATCATGATGACAAATTGCCTCTGGTTTTTAGCGCGTGCGTCCTAATTTAAGGTGCTTAGGGTTGATCGGGCTCTTTGCAGCACCGCTCGCCTTACACGCACAGGTAGCGCAGGAGCCTTTTACGGTCGGCGACATTAGAGTGGAGGGATTGCAGCGAATTTCAGAAGGGACGGTGTTCAATTACCTACCTGTGAATATTGGTGATCGCCTCGATGGTCAGCGGATTGGCGAGGCGATGCGAGCGCTTTATACAACTGGGTTTTTTCGTGACGTTGAGCTGCGTCGTGATGGCAACACGCTCATTGTTGTCGTGATCGAGCGGCCGTCAATTGCTAAATTTGAGCTTAAGGGCAATAAGGATATTAAAACGGAGGATTTGCAGAAAAGTTTGCGTAACGTAGGATTGGCTCAAGGTAAAACTTTTGACCGATCAGTGCTTGATGAAGTAAAACAATATTTGACCGATCAATATTTTAGCCGCGGGAAGTACGCGGTGCGCGTGGATACCAAGGTAACCGATTTGCCTGGCAATAAAGTAGATGTCGTGGTTGACATTAAAGAGGGTAAACGTTCGAAAATCCGTCAAATTAATCTGGTCGGTAATACTAAATTCAAGGAGCAAGATGTCCTCGACAATTTTGAGTTAAAAACTCCTAATTGGTTATCTTGGTATAAACAGGATGATCGGTATTCGCGTGAGTCGTTGACCGGCGATTTGGAAAAGTTACGCTCCTATTATATGGATCGTGGCTATGCTAATTTCCAAATCGAATCCACCCAGGTCGCCATAGCGCCAGAAAAAGACGATATGTTCATCACGGTGAATGTCAACGAGGGTGAAGTATTTAAAGTATCCGAAATTAAACTTGCGGGGACTCTTGTAGTCCCGGAAGCCGAACTGCGAAAATTATTACTGATTAAACCAGGTGATGTTTTTTCTAGAAAATTGGTCACAAGTTCGCAAGAGCTCATGAGTTATCGTCTGGGTGCTGATGGTTATGCTTTTTCTAAAATTGATCCGGTGCCCACTGCGGATAATGGGAAAAAAACCGTATCTCTAACTTTTTTTATTGAACCTGGTAATCGTGTGTATGTGCGGCATATTAATTTTAATAATACGACTGCCATCAATGATGAAACCTTGCGGCGTGAAATGCGCCAGTTGGAAGGTGCTTGGTTGTCGAACTCTGCCCTGGAGCGATCCAAAGAGCGGTTACAACGCGAGCCTTATGTCGAGAAAGTCGATTTTGAGACGAAGCCCGTGGCGGGCAGCGCGGATCTGGTAGATGTGGACTATAACGTCAAGGAAGGATTGCCCGGCCAATTTGGCGGTGGCATCGGATATTCCGAGTCGCAGAAATTCAGTTTGAACGGCAATTTCGTGCACAGTAATTTTATGGGTACCGGAGATCGGGTGGCTCTTGAAGTGAACGCGGGCAAGTACAGCAAAAGCTACGTTTTTTCTCATACTAATCCGTATACCACGATTGACGGGGTGTCGCGCACGGCCTCGCTATCAATTAGAGACATCAAGCAATTTGTGTCGGCCTCATCGAATTTTTCCACCAAACAGTACACGGCGGCGGAGTCCTGGTCTTATCCCATCTCAGAGTACCAGGGCCTACAAATCGGAATTTCTGCGAATAAGTCTTCGTTGGTGGTACGCGAGGGCTACAGCGCCTTGCAGTCCGTTAATTGGGTCAAGTCGAACGGAAAGTCATTTGAACGGGCGCTCGCTGATACTAATGGCGATGGTGTTATTAACTCATTAGACAATCCCTATACGGTATTTGGCACTAATTTTTATACCTACGAGCTCAGCGGCGGGTGGTCCTATGATTCGCGAAATCGGGCCTTATTCGCCGATCGTGGTATGCATCAAGTGCTGTCTGGCCGCTTTGCCATACCTTTAAGTGATGTTCAGTATTACGCGTTGAACTATGAGTTCGTAAAGTATTTTCCAATCTGGAAGAAATGGATTTTTTCCTTAAATGCATCCTATGACTATGCCTCCGCACTCGGTAAAACAACTGCTGTTCCTCCGTACTTGAATTATTTCGCGGGCGGGCCGGATAGCGTTCGTGGTTTCCGAGAGAGCCGTTTAGGTCCGCGTGATAACATTGGAATAGGCAATCCGTATGGCGGAAATTTTCGAGTGGTCAATCGGGCTGAGCTGATCTTCCCGGTACCCGATAAATGGCGAAGTGCTGCCCGGGTCAGTTGGTTCTTTGATTTAGGAAATGTGTTTCAAACGGGCAATAAAGTCCAGTTTCTGGGCGTGGATGACGTAACTCCGGTTAATTACCATTTCAGTTATACTCAGCTGAAGCGATCTACGGGGTTAGCCGTGCAATGGCTGGCGCCCTTGGGATTGTTCCGATTTTCGTATGGAATCCCCTTACACACGTTCCCGGGCAATACGGTTCGGTTCGGCGATGAAGTGGAACGATTCCAGTTTTCGATCGGTCAGGCGTTTTGATAAAATTACTCGAGGCTTAAAAACTATTATGTCGACTTTTAACGTTAAACTTTCCTTACTAGCTTATGGTCTTTGTGGCTTGTTAATGTCCTCTGGCGCCGGCGCGGAAGCTAAGATGGGCGTAGTTAATTTCCAAAAACTACTAGAAGATGCACCGCAGACCAAGACCGCTTTAGCGGCTCTTGAGAACGAATTTGCGCCACGACGTCGTGAACTTTTAACCATGCAGAATGACTTAAAAGCGCGCGATGAGAAATTGCAGCGTGAAGGGGCTGTGATGTCAGAGGCAGATCGCGCTAAGGCGGAAAAGACACTGCGCGACCAACAGCGTGAGTTCTCACGTAAGGCCAGCGAGTTTCAGGACGACGCTTCGACCCGGCGTAACGAGGAGATTGGTAAAGTACAGCGCTATTTAGTGCAGGAAATACAAGTTTACTCGGGCGCACAAGCATTCGATTTGGTGCTGGGCGAAGGCGTGTTTTATGCTAAGCCAGCCTACGATATAACGGCTAATGTTCTTGCAGTTCTGGCGACCAAGCCTAATACCTTACCGGCCGCAAGTCCCGCTGTCGCGCCGAAGCCTGCACCTATTAGCAAGTAGGTTCTGTTAGCAGGCGAGGGCGATCAGGCAAAAAGGAGCCCGAATGACAACATCTTTCAAGATGGATATCGAAGCGATTATGAGGCAGTTGCCGCATCGATACCCTTTCTTGCTGGTCGATCGGGTGCTCGAATGCGTACCCGGAAAGTACATTCACGCAATCAAGAATGTGACCTTTAATGAACCGTTTTTTCCGGGACATTTTCCCCACCGACCGGTGATGCCGGGTGTAATGATTATAGAGGCATTGGCCCAAGCGGCGGGAATTTTAGCTTTTAAGACCGTGGGTGTGGTACCCGACACCGAAACACGTTTTTATTTTGTGGCCATCGATAATGCGCGGTTTCGCAAACCCGTAGAACCCGGGGATCAAATACTGCTTAAAGCCACTCTTAAAAGAGCGTTTAAAGGGATATGGAAATTTAGTGGCGTGGCAGAAGTTGAGGGTGCAGAGGTGGCTTCGTGTGAATTGATGGTTGCCCCGGAGACCCGAGTGTCGGAGCCCAAGGCTATAGTGCGCGAGGGAGGACTTGGATGATTGATGCGCGCGCGGTGATTTCGCCGCAGGCGGAAATTGCCTCGAATGTGGCGGTGGGTGCATTTAGCATTATAGGTCCGGATGTAGCGATAGGCTCCGGCACCTGGATAGGTCCTCACGTAGTGATTAACGGGCCGACGCGAATAGGGATTGATAATAAGATTTTTCAATTTGCTTCATTGGGTGATGCGCCTCAAGATAAAAAATATAGGGGCGAGCGTACCCGATTAGAAATTGGCGATCGGAATGTTTTCCGTGAATTTGTCACGGTCAATCGCGGCACTACCCACGATAAGGGTGTGACTAAAATTGGTAATGATAATCTTTTGATGGCCTATGCCCATGTGGCGCACGATTGTTGTGTGGGCGATAAGATCGTTATGTCAAATTGCGCGACGTTAGGCGGGCATGTAGAGCTTGCTGACTGGGTGATTATGGGAGGCTTCTCCGCGGTCCATCAATTCACCAAAATAGGGGTCCACTGCTTCATTGCCAATAATACGGCGGTTACACGCGATGTACCTCCTTATATTATGGCCGTAGGCCAACCAGCCGTTCCCCATAGTGTGAATTCCGAAGGATTGAAGCGCAGGGGATTCACAGAGGATCAAATTCGCAATATCCGGCGTGCGTATCGACTTTTGTATCGGTCTGGGCTGAAGTTGCAAGTAGCGTTGGATGAACTCGATAAGATCGCGGTAACCCAGGCCGAGATTCGACCGTTCGTTGAGTTTATCAAACTAAGTTCACGCAGCATTGTCCGTTAAGCGGATGCTCTCCTGCCTGCGAGTGGGTTTGGTGGCGGGTGAGGCGTCTGGCGACACCCTGGGCGCTGATCTCATGAAGGCCCTACGGGCGCTCGCTCCCGAAGTGGTTTTCTTCGGCGTAGCCGGACCTAAGATGCTGGCGCAGGGTTGCGAGCTTTGGGAGCCAGCTGAGTCACTAGCCGTTATGGATTTGTGGGATGTCGTGCGTAATTTTCCGCGTCTTCTACGCTTACGCGCGAGTATTAGGGGCAAATTTATCGCCGCCCGTCCGGACATCTTTATAGGTATTGATGCGCCTGATTTTAATTTAGGGTTGGCGCGACAATTACATTTGGCTGGAATTCCGACTGTTCAGTATGTGAGTCCGCAAATTTGGGCTTGGCGACAAGGTAGGGCGCGAACTCTGCACCAAGCGGTGGATTTGGTACTTTGTTTGCTTCCATTTGAAAAACGTTTCTATGATGGCCAAGGTATTCGAGCTGAATTTGTCGGACACCCGTTGGCGGATATGATTCCGCTAACACCTGATCGAGCGGCGGCCCGGCGTCTATTGGGCTATTCGGCGGAACCATCGGTAGTTGCGCTACTGCCGGGTAGTCGCCGTGGTGAGGTGGTTAGGCTCGCAAGAGATTTTGCATTAACGGCGAAATGGATGGCTCAGCATCGCGCAGGTTTGGAGTTCATCGCGCCCATGGCAAGTCACGCCACGCGTGAAATTTTCGCAACCACCCTGCAGCAGGTAGCCCCTGGCGTATCGGTTAAATTTATCGATGGGGAAGCTCAGGCTGCGTTGATTGCAGCTGACGTGGTACTTGTGACCTCGGGCACCGCTAGTTTGGAGGCTGCGCTTTGTAAGCGTGCCATGGTGGTTATCTATCGCATTGGGCCTGTTTACGCCTGGTTGTTACGGCGTTTAAAACTCGTAAAAATTAAATTCTTTGCTCAGCCTAATTTATTAGCTGATAAGCGGATTGTGTCCGAGTATTTTCAGGAGTCGATTGATCCTGAGGTGATTGGTGCTGAACTTCTTAAGTCGCTGGATGATGCAGCGGGGCGGGATGCGCTGGAGAGGGACTTTATACGCATTCACCATGAGTTAAAGCGCGACGCCAGTGCTACCGCGGCGCGGGCCATCTTGTCTTTATTGAGCTCTTTGCATGTGGCGAATCGCGGGAGTTGACGAAGCGGGGCGTGGACCGCTCGCCGGGCCCGTAGTCGCGGCGGCGGTAATCTTACGTACTGGTCGGCCTATCGCCGGACTTGCGGATTCCAAATTGCTTCCCGCCCGAACACGTGAACTCTTAAGTGTCGTGATTAAGGACGAGGCTGTTTGTTTTGGTATCGGTTGGGCGGATGGTGCAGAAATAGACACCCTTAATATATTGCAGGCTACTTTTCTTGCCATGCGCCGTGCTGTGCTTGCCATGCGGATACTACCTGACGAACTTTGGGTTGACGGAAATCGTTTGCCTAGCCTGCACGGTTTTGGAAAAAAACTGGTGGCACGTGCGATCATTGCTGGGGATGCGACTGAAGCTGCGATAAGCGCGGCATCCATACTCGCAAAAACTGCTAGAGATAGTTATATGAATCAGATGGATACAATATACCCTCAATATTGTTTCGCAAGTCACAAAGGCTATCCAACGCAAACTCACCGACAGCTGTTGGCACTGCATGGGGCCTGTCCTCTGCATAGACGTTCATTTGCACCGGTGCGTCGAGTGCTTAAGGCGCTATGAGCAGCCTCGCTTCAAGCAGCTTCGTACACTTGCGCGTGCACACCGAATACTCATTGGTGGATGGCATCGTGCGCGTGCCGGAACTAATGGCTGCGGTGGCAGACGCTCACATGCCGGCGGTGGCACTCACCGACCAGAGTAATTTGTTTGCCATGGTCAAGTTCTACCGCCAGGCGATGCTCGCTGGCGTTAAACCGGTCATTGGCGTTGATGCCTGGATTCGCGAGGTGGGGGAACGTGCGCCGCCGTCTAGGGTGGTATTTCTATGCCAAAACCTCGTGGGCTACCGGCATCTTACGCAATTGGTGTCGCGCTCTTATCTTGAGGGTCAGTTGCGCGGTCCGCCCATGTTGGAGCGCGCCTGGCTCAATCAGGAAAGTTTGGGCGGTCTCATCGTGCTGTCGGCTGGCCTAGGCGGTGATATTGGGCAGGCATTTGCGCGCGGTCGCGAGGACGAGGTCAACCGAGCGCTAGAGCGTTGGCGAAAATTGTGCGGCGACCGGTTCTATCTAGAAGTACAACGCACTGGGCGGGCCGGAGAAGAAGCGTACAACGAAGCCGTGTTGGACCTGGCGCAAAGTCGTGGCGTGGCTGCGCTCGCTACTAATGACGTGCGGTTTTTGGCTCGCGGCGAATATGAAGCGCATGAGGCAAGAGTGTGTATCCATGAGGGAGCACAGCTTGCGGATCCTAGTCGGGTACGTAAATTTTCCGAGGACCAATACCTTAAATCGCCGCAGGAAATGGCCGTGTTATTTGCGGATTTTCCAGAACTACTAAGCAACACCGTCGAGGTCGCTCGTCGTTGTTCGCTGGAAATCAAGTTAGGCGCCTCCATGTTGCCAGATTATCCGGTCCCCTCTGACGGCAATCCCACCCAGTTTTTGCGTGACGAATCAGTGCGTGGATTGCAAAAAAGGCTCAGTGTGCACGCGGATCACGCGAAGGTGATGCGTGCGGAATATGAAGCTCGATTAGATCTCGAGTTAGGTGTTATTTGCAGCATGGGTTTTGCGGGTTATTTTTTGATAGTCGCCGACTTCATACGCTGGGCCCGTGCGAATGGTGTGCCGGTGGGGCCCGGCAGAGGGTCCGGAGCGGGTTCGTTGGTCGCCTATGTACTTGGCATCACGGACTTAGATCCCATCGAACACGATTTGTTGTTTGAGCGTTTCCTTAATCCCGAACGCGTTTCAATGCCGGATTTCGACGTTGATTTTTGTATGGAGGGCCGCGACCGAGTGATTGAGTATGTGGCCAATAAATATGGCCGCGAGCGCGTTTCCCAGATTATTACCTACGGCACTTTAGCCGCGAAGGCCGTGGTTCGCGATGTTGGACGGGTGCTCGGGCACAATTACGGGTATGTCGATAAAATTGCGAAACTCATTCCTTTTGAGATCGGGATTACGCTGGATAAAGCGCTTGAGCAGGAAGAAGAACTTAAACGGCTCTATCACGCCGACAGCGATGTACGCGAGCTGATTGATTTGGCTCGAGTCTTGGAAGGGTTGGCGCGTAATGCCGGTACTCACGCAGGTGGCGTAGTCATCGCCCCTTCGGTGTTGACGGACTACACCCCCTTGTATTGTGAAGAAGGTGGCGACACGGTGACCCAGTTCGACAAAGATGATGTCGAAGCCGCGGGTTTGGTTAAATTTGACTTTCTAGGGTTACGAACACTCACGATCATCGATTGGGCGCTGCGCGATATCAATGCCGGACGGGCTTTGTGCGGCGAGGCTTCGTTGATTTTAAGCGATCTGCCTATGGATGATGTGAGGACCTATCAATTATTGAAGAGTTGTAAAACCACTGCAGTGTTCCAACTGGAGTCGCGTGGGATGAAGGATCTGATTAGGCGCCTGCAGCCCGATCGTTTTGGAGACATCGTCGCATTGGTGGCTCTATTTCGGCCGGGGCCTTTGCAGTCCGGCATGGTGGAAGATTTTATTGCCCGTAAGCATGATACCAGCGGTTCAGCCATCGATTATTTGCATCCAGACTTAAAGCCCGTGCTTAAGGCAACTTACGGCGTGATTTTGTACCAAGAACAAGTGATGCAAATTGCGCAAATCTTGGCGGGATATACCTTGGGGGGAGCGGATCTCTTGAGACGTGCGATGGGTAAGAAAAAAGCTGAAGAAATGGCCGATCAGCGTTCGATTTTTGTGGGCGGTGCGGTGGCGCGCGGAGTGATTGAGGCACGCGCCACTTATATCTTCGATTTGATGGAAAAATTTGCAGGCTACGGGTTTAATAAATCGCACTCAGCGGCTTATGCCATGTTGTCTTATCAAACGGCCTGGCTTAAAGCGCATTATCCAGCGGCCTTCATGGCAGCGGCATTGTCTTCCGACATGGATAAAACCGACAAAGTTGTGACCTTGATCGACGAATGTGCTGGGCTGCAATTGAGCGTATTGCCGCCCGATGTCAACCAATCGGTCTATGCATTTAAGGTCGCGGGACCCGCTAGCATCCGCTATGGATTGGGCGCGATTAAGGGCGTTGGCGCGGCAGCGGTGGAAGCGATCATTGCTGAGCGGATGAACGGTGCATTTAAGAGTCTTCCTGATCTATGTCGCCGCATCGACTTGCAGCGCGTCAATCGACGGGTATTCGAGGCGATGATTCGTGCGGGAGGCCTAGATGCGATTGGTATTAATCGAGCCGTGCTATCCGCTGAACTCGACAGCGCCATGCAAATGGGCGAGCAAAACTCGCGCGCGCTGAGCATGGGCCAAGTGGACTTATTCGGTCTTACTACGACTCACCTAACCTTAAGTCAAAATACCCCGGTCGCTGATTGGAGCGAATCGGTGCGCTTGGCCGGGGAGCGTGAAACTTTGGGTTTGTTCCTCAGCGGTCATCCCATCACACCGTACGAGCCGGATCTACGGTTTCTAGTCAGTGCGCGTTTAGTAGATATCGGTGGACCAAAGCCGCAGGCGCCCGCCGAGGGGCGCGCTTGGAGCGCGGGAAAGCCCGCTACTGTAGGTGGTTTAGTACTTGAAATTCGTCGGCGACCCAATCGAGTCACGTTGGTGTTAGACGATCGCAGCGCCCGTATCGAGATTAGCTTATTTGATGAGGTGTACCAGCAGCATCGGGATATTATTGTTAAAGATGCGATATTGATTGTGGAGGGTACTTTACGGTTTGATGACTTTATTGAAGCTTGGCGACTACAGGCTAAATCGCTGATGGATATTGATAAAGCTCGGGAACGATTCGCGCGCCGCTTATGGCTGCGATGGCCGTCTGAATTCGACGGTCCTGTGGGGATTAATCGATTTGAGGAGTTGCTAAGGCCACATCTGCAAGGCCCTTGCGGCGTGAGTATTGCCATGAGTCGCGAAGGGTATTCAGGGCGTCTTAATTTGGCGCAAGAGTGGTCGGTACGACCGACTCGTGCTTTACTGGATAAGCTGACCTCGCTGGTGGGGCGCGACGGTTGGCATCTGGTGTATGGTCAAAAAAGTGATGTACGAAGCGAGGAATCTTCTTCATGGCGATGAATTTTCTAGAGTTTGAGCAGCCAATTGCTGAGGTCGAAGCAAAGATAGAAGAGCTTAAATTCTTAGGCTCGGATGCGAGTAGTAACATTTCGGATGAAATCAAGCGTTTGCAAGGCAAAAGTCGAGCGCTCACGAATAGCATTTTTGCAAATTTAAGTCCGTGGCAGATTACTCAGTTGGCCCGCCACCCCCAGCGTCCTTACACGCTGGATTATGTTGCAATGATTTTTACTGATTGGCAGGAATTGCATGGTGATCGTATGTATAGCGATGACCTGGCAATCGTCGGTGGATTGGCGCGATTGGATGGGATGTCGATCATGTTGATCGGTCAACAGAAGGGTCGCGACACCAAAGAACGGGTACGACGCAATTATGGGATGCCGAAACCGGAAGGCTATCGTAAGGCGCTTCGGCTCATGCAGATGGCGGAACGCTTTAGACTGCCTATTGTGACCTTGATAGATACGCCGGGCGCCTACCCGGGAATAGGGTCTGAGGAGCGCGGACAGAGCGAAGCAATCGCCCGAAATTTATTCGAAATGTCTAATCTGGCCGCGCCTATATTATCGGTCGTTATCGGTGAGGGAGGCTCTGGTGGAGCACTTGCTATCGGTGTCTGCGATCGCCTTGTGATGCTGCAATTTAGCGTCTATTCGGTTATTTCGCCGGAAAGTTGTGCCTCCATTCTGTGGAAAAGCACTGAGAAAAAAGAAATAGCGGCGGATGCGATGGGTGGTACCGCAGAGCGGTTAAAGAAGCTAGGTTTAGTAGATGAAGTGATTAAGGAGCCGCACGGAGCTGCGCATCGAGACCCCGTGGCGATGGCGGAGACACTTAAGGCCAGTCTAGTGAAAAATCTGGGTGAACTGACTCGTCAGCCTATTCCAAAGCTCCTGGACGCCCGTCAGGCCCGGCTGCGTTCGTTTGGTGTGTTTCGCGAATCTTAAAAGCGATGACGTTTAACGCGGCCTCCTTGCATGAATTTTTGGGGGCTCATATATCAGGGGTGAGTGGGTGGGTGGTCGCTGTCAGCGGCGGTGCGGATTCGAGCGCATTGCTTGCTGCTCTGTGTCAGGGACGTGGCGTTTGCGCTTTACCGCTGCGAGCGGTCCACGTGAATCATGGTCTACAATCCGCTGCTGCTCTATTTCACGAGTGCTGCGTGAAGCTTGCGCAGCATTTTAAAATTCCATTGACTGAGTTGTCAGTAATCGTTGCGGCGGGTCCCGGCGTTTCGTTGGAAGCTGCGGCCCGCGAAGCCCGATATGCTGCGTTAGCCGCCGATCTTCGGCCCGGCGAATGCTTGCTCACCGCGCATCATCAGCAAGATCAAGCTGAAAGCTTATTATTGCAAGCCTTGCGTGGTGCGGGCCCTAAAGGGTTATCCGGTATGCCCGCAATACGTCCACTAGGGCAGGGTTGGCATTTAAGGCCCTTGCTAGAAGTGGCGCAGTGCGATTTGCGTGATTTTTATGCTGCACTTAATTTAACTTCTGCTCACGATCCCATGAATGATGATTTGCGCTTTGATCGGGTTTATTTGCGCAAGCTGTGGCCTATGATTGAGAGTCGGTGGCCAGGAGCTTCGAGCGCTTTAGCTCGCGCAGCGCAGCACGCAGCGCAAGCCCAGGTATTTTTAGAGGATGCGGCAAGACGAGATTTAGCTTGCGTGCGCGATGGTGATCGGATCATGGTTTCAGGCCTGCGAGGATTGCCTGACGCCGCGCGTTTAAATGTTCTACGTTATTGGATCAGCTCCACCGGTGCGTTGTTGCCCTCTACGTCACGATTAAAAGAAGCATTAAGGCAAATACTGAACGCGCAGTCTGATCATCTTCCGGTGGTTTTCTGGGGCGAGCATGCGTTGCGCCGTTATCGGGATCGTGTATTTCTGACACCGAAGAAGTTGCCGGTCTTCGATCAGATTTTGCGTTGGAGCACGCGAAGTGATGCGGAGTTAGATCTGGGTAACGGGCTTGGGAAGCTATGCTGGATCCCGCAGCAAGGAGGCTTAGACTTGGATCGATTGCCGAAAAATTGTCTGGTACACGGGCGCATGGGTGGAGAGCGAATCAAGCTGGGATTACATTCGAGCACCCAAACTTTGCAGCATCTGTATCAACGCCACGGCATTCTCCCTTGGATGCGCTCAGCGCTACCCCTGATTTATATAGAGGAGTCATTAGTTGCCGTAGGGGACCTTTGGGTGGATGCACGGTGGTGCGTGTCCAAGGACGCGCTGGGCGTTGGCGTTCTGTGGTTGCAGGCGCCAGTTTGCGCTTAAGAGGATTGTTGCCGAGCGCGCGATCTGATACCTTAAGCTCCCGTCGAATTCCTAAAAATTTCCCGTCACTTGAAGCTTCGCTAGGCGACGTTTTTGGGTTCGGGCCAAGCTAACTTTTTTTGGCGGTGACAAAATGACTCGATTTATATTCGTCACCGGCGGCGTGGTCTCTTCACTGGGTAAGGGAATAGCCTCTGCATCTTTGGGCGCGATCCTCGAGGCTCGCGGCCTACGGGTGAGTATGGTGAAACTTGACCCGTACATCAATGTGGATCCCGGAACGATGAGTCCATTTCAGCATGGCGAGGTTTTCGTCACCGCTGACGGCACCGAGTCGGACTTAGACCTTGGACACTATGAGCGGTTTATTCGCACCAGCACCGGACGCAATAGTAATTTCACGACGGGGAGGATTTACGAGCGCGTTATTGCCAAAGAGCGTCGCGGAGACTACTTGGGTGCGACAGTTCAAGTTATTCCCCACATTACCGATGAAATTAAGTACCGCATTCGGATGGGCGCAGGGGACGCCGATGTCTGCATGGTCGAAATTGGCGGTACGGTAGGCGATATTGAATCACTGCCGTTTCTTGAGGCCATTCGTCAGATGGGCGTCGAGCTGGGGCGCAATCAAGTGCTATACATGCATTTAACATTGGTGCCAGTGGTAGGCGGTTCAGGTGAAATCAAGACCAAGCCGACACAGCATTCGGTCAAAGAACTTCGCGGTATTGGTATTCAACCCGATATTTTGTTGTGCCGTTGTGCGCAGGAGTTGCCAGATGAACAACGACGTAAAATCGCCCTGTTTACTAATGTTGAGGAGCGAGCGGTAATTTCTGGACTAGATGCCGACGATATCTATAAAATCCCGTTGCTTTTGCATGAGCAGGGTCTAGACGATATCGTTGTGGACAAGTTCCATCTAGACGTGCCGGCCACTAACTTGGCCGAATGGCGCGCAGTAGTGGCCGCTAAGCAGAATCCTGAAGCTGTGGTTGATATCGGTATGGTCGGCAAGTACGTGCAGATCCGCGATTCGTATATCTCATTGAATGAAGCGTTGATGCACGGCGGAATAAAAACTCGGACCCGAGTTAACATTCATTATTTCGAATCTCAGGATATTGAGCGCATGGGTCCTGCAGCCCTGCAACACATGGATGCGATCTTAGTGCCGGGAGGATTCGGTGATCGAGGTATCGAGGGTAAGATCCAAGCTGTGCGTTATGCGCGCGAAAATCGTATTCCCTATCTGGGTATTTGTTTGGGAATGCAATTAGCCATTATTGAATATGCGCGCAATGTGTTGTCATTAAAAGGCGCCAACAGTACCGAATTTGATCGCGCAAGTCCGCACCCGGTGGTTGCCCTAATCACCGAGTGGCAGGATTTGGCTCGCGGTCAGCAAGTGCGGGATGAAAAATCCAATTTGGGCGGCAGCATGCGGTTGGGTGCGCAAGAGGCGCGTTTAAAGGTAGGTTCACTGGTTCATGCGCTCTACGGCAAAGAATTGATATTGGAACGTCACCGGCATCGTTACGAGTTTAATAACCACTATTTGGATGAACTAGCTGCCGCGGGTATGAGTTTTTCAGGTTTCTCAGCGGATGGGTTGGTTGAGTTCGTCGAGTTACCTGGTCACCCGTGGTTCGTCGCGAGCCAATTCCATCCGGAATTCACTTCAACCCCGCGCGATGGGCATCCGTTGTTTTCCGGGTTCGTACGAGCAGCTCGGGATTACCGGGCGGCGTTATCGCCGGGGCGAGCGATTGCATGAACCGGCGAATATGAGACTCGCGAGTTTCGACATCGGAGCGGATCGGCCGCTGTTTCTAATCGCGGGACCTTGTGTTATCGAGAGTGAGGCGCTAGTCATCGATGTTGCTGGCCGGCTGCGAGAAATCACTCAAACCCTGGGAATTCCGTTTATTTTTAAAGCGTCTTTTGATAAGGCGAATCGCTCTTCTAACCAAAGTTTTCGAGGGCCTGGAATCGCGGCGGGGTTGAAAGCCTTGTCAGAAGTGCGTTCAAAGATCGGTGTGCCGATTCTAACCGACGTACATGAGGACACCCCGTTGAACGAAGTGGCGAGTGTTGTGGATGTGCTGCAGACACCCGCTTTTTTATGCCGGCAAACCAATTTCATTGTTGCGGTGGCGAGCCAGGGGAAGGCCGTGAATATTAAAAAGGGCCAGTTTTTATCGCCCTGGGAAATGCAGAATGTGGTGGATAAAGCGCGATCCACCGGTAATAGTCAGATTATGGTGTGCGAGCGGGGTTTCTCTTTCGGCTACAACAATTTAATTGCGGATATGCGTTCGCTGGCGGTGATGCGCGGGACGGGTTGCCCCGTTGTTTTCGATGCCACTCATTCGGTGCAGTTGCCAGGGGGTCAGGGAAAGGTTTCGGGTGGTCAGCGAGAATTTGTACCTGTTCTAGCGCGTGCGGCCGTAGCCGCAGGAGTTGCCGGGATTTTCATGGAAACCCATCCTGACCCCAGTAAGGCGTTGTCGGATGGTCCCAATGCTTGGCCCCTTGATCGCATGGAATCGCTGTTAACGACACTGGTGGAAATTGATTTTGCAGTAAAAAAGCACCCTTTTGAGGAATCCTCGTTATGAGTCGTATTGCAGATATTCGCGGTCGAGAAATCATTGATTCACGCGGTAATCCTACGGTGGAGGCCGACGTGATTCTAGAGTCTGGCGCAAGGGGCACCGCAGCGGTACCTTCGGGTGCCTCGACCGGTTCGCGTGAGGCGCTCGAACTGCGTGATGGTGACTTGAAGCGCTTCGCAGGTAAGGGCGTGCTTAAAGCGGTGGCGAATATTAACGGGCCTATTCGTCAGTCGTTAAAGGGACGCGAGGTCACCGATCAAGCGGGCTTAGATGCGCTATTGATTGCGGCTGACGGCACCGAAACCAAGGCTCACTTAGGGGCAAATGCTCTGTTGGCGGTATCCTTGGCGAGTGCTCATGCCGCGGCGCGTGATCAAAAATTGCCCCTGTATCAGTATTTGAGGGGCTCTAATTCCAATTCCGGTGATTTTGTAATGCCAGTGCCCATGATGAATATTATTAATGGGGGAGCGCACGCGGATAACAGCGTTGACATTCAAGAATTTATGATCCTGCCTTTGGGAGCGCCGACATTAGCGGAGGCGCTACGCTATGGGGCGGAAATTTTTCATACACTAAAAAAAGTTTTGCATGCCCAAGGATTGAATACTGCAGTCGGCGACGAGGGTGGTTTTGCGCCGGATTTGCCGTCTAACGAGGCAGCGCTAGTTACTATTTTGGAAGCGATTGATAAGGCAGGGTATCGCGCTGGCAAAGATATTTACTTAGGTTTGGATGTTGCAAGCACAGAGTTTTTTACTAAAGGTCATTATTCACTCGAATCCGAAGGTCGAAAATTTAACTCCAGCGAGTTTGCAGACTATCTTGCAGGGTTAGTTTCCAAGTATCCCATTGTCACAATTGAGGATGGGATGAGCGAGGATGATTGGGACGGCTGGAGTATCTTGACTCGAAAATTGGGTGCTAAAGTGCAACTGGTTGGCGATGATTTATTCGTTACGAATACTAAAATATTTGCGCAAGGAATAGCCAAGCGGGTGGCGAATGCGATACTGATCAAGCCAAACCAAATTGGTACTTTGACTGAGACTTTGGCTGCGATTGATATGGCCAATAAAGCTCGTTATGCAGCGGTAGTTTCGCATCGTTCGGGTGAAACTGAAGATGTCACTATCGCAGATATCGCAGTGGCGACTACTGCTACGCAGATTAAAACGGGCTCCATGTCGCGCTCGGATCGCGTAGCAAAATACAACCGATTACTACGAATTGAGGAAGAGCTCGGATCGCGAGCAAGTTTTGCGGGGTTGCACGCTTTATCGGTACCAGTCTCTTAAGGTATCGTGCTAAGCTACTGACCTTATGAGGATTTTTGCTCTTGCCTTGGGGCTATTAA
The DNA here is from genome assembly GCA_025359565.1 of Gammaproteobacteria bacterium. Taxonomy (GTDB): domain Bacteria; phylum Pseudomonadota; class Gammaproteobacteria; order Steroidobacterales; family Steroidobacteraceae; genus Bog-1198. Next base: position 202,687 of record JANYFY010000009.1, read on the forward strand.
TGGTCCTGCTTCAGTATCGCTTGTGGGCTTCAGATCAAGGCCTGCGAGAAGTGTCGCGCTTGCAAGCCGCAGTTGAGGTTCAAGCCGCTGCGAATCATGACCAGTCGGCTCGCAATCGACAACTGATAGCGGAAGTCAGCGATCTCAAGGGTGGCCTCGCGGCGCTTGAAGAGCGGGCTCGTAGCGAACTTGGCATGGTTGGCAATAGTGAGACTTTTTATCAAGTGGTGACCTCGGCGCAGGGTCCGAGCGCATCGGCTTCCGCTCTTACCGCTCGCGTGGAATGAACAATTTAAGGGTTGAGCCGCGCATCTGGGCTGTGATTCCGGCAGCCGGACGTGGTGAACGTTTTGCTTCGGACGCGGTAGCGGTCCCTAAACAGTATGCCCCTTTATTGAATGCCACGTTGCTTGAATGGTCGGTGCGTCCGATTTTGGCGGAGGCCCGCATTGAAGCGGTGGTGGTGGTGCTGGCGCCCGCTGATTGTAGGTGGCCGAGCGTAGCGTTAAAACTTGTTCCAAGCGGTTTAACGAAGGGTGAATTACCTTTAAAGTTGATGTGTGCGGTGGGAGGCAGCAGCCGACAGCAATCAGTACTTAACGGATTGGAATACCTTGTAGGTCGGGCGGCAGCCCAAGACTGGGTGATGGTGCACGACGCGGCGCGTCCGTGTGTTACGGGGTATGAGTTGCACGCAATGTTTGACGCACTCGACGCGGGTGCCCCGGGGGCGGTACTAGGATGCCCCATAGTCGATACGGTGAAGCGGCAGCAAGGTTCTACGCTTGCTACCGTTGATCGCCAAGGATTGTGGCGGACCTTAACGCCGCAAATTTTTAGGTTTGAGGAATTACGTCAATCCTTAATTGATGCGGCTCGCCGCGGCGTGACAGTAACCGATGAAGCGCAAGCCATGGAGCGCACCGTAACCCCCGTCATGGTGCTGGGCTCGATCTTTAATATTAAAGTGACGCGGCCGGAAGATTTAACCCTCGCAGCAGAGGTTTTGAAGATGCACGATAAAGCGACAATGCGGGTGGGACAAGGAATGGATGCGCACGCGTTCGGCACCGGCGATCATGTCATGCTCGGGGGAGTGCGCGTGGCTAATCCGCGCGGGGTCGTCGCGCATTCTGACGGCGACGTAGTCATTCATGCCTTATGCGACGCCTTACTCGGTGCACTGGGGCAAGGAGATATTGGTCAGCATTTTCCGGATAGCGATCCGCGTCATCAAGGGGCTGACAGCCGTGTTTTCCTGCGTGAAGTAGCTGCGCGCATGCGACTTGCAGGTCTCTCGCTCGTGAATGCGGATGTTACCGTGTTGGCCGAAGCTCCGCGAATCGCACCGCATCGGGCCTCCATGGCGGCCACGCTCGCGGCGGATCTTGGAACCGACGCGGCGCGTATCAATATTAAGGCCACTACTACTGAAAGACTTGGATTTATTGGGCGCGGCGAAGGTCTGGCAGCTCAAGCGTGTGTATTGCTCGCTTGACTTATCCGACCCAATGGACCGGTATTGCGATGACGCCCGCACGTGCGCATGGTGCGCCGCTGCCGGTGGCAGATTTGAAGACTCAGCTCGAAGATTTTCGCGTTGAGGAAATATTGTCGTTTGAACCTTCTGACTCGGGTCCTCATTATCTATTACGGGTGGAAAAATCGGGTGCGAATACCCGCTGGGTGGCGGCGCAGCTAGCGCGACACGCCGGTGTGCCTGTTAGCGATGTTGGATATGCCGGCCTGAAAGATCGTCATGCGATTACGGTGCAATGGTTCAGCGTGCCAAGTGCGGCGAAGCCCCTCGAGTTTTGGACTATGTTACGCACTGCCGAATTTAAAGTGTTGCTGGTGCGAGCTAATCTACGTAAATTAAAGCGCGGCGCGTTGAGTGGCAATCGATTCCAAATACGCTTGCGTGAAGTGGCATGGTCGCGCGAGCAACTTGAACTCAAACTACAGGCACTCCGTACTCGCGGAGCGCCCAACTATTTTGGGCCTCAGCGTTTTGGTCGAGAGGGTTATAACCTGAGTCGCGTCGCTACCTGGGTGCAAAATGGACAAGCGCCGAATGGACGTGCAGAAAGAAGTTTTGCCCTGTCCGCAGGCCGTTCGCTGATATTCAATGCGCTACTTGCGCGACGCGTTGAGGCGGGTGATTGGTCGGTCCTATTGGCGGGTGATTTAGCTAACTTAGAGGGCAGCGCCAGTCATTTCCCGGTGACGCAGGTCGACGAAGAATTGCAGCGTCGTTTGCGCGAGTTTGATATCCACCCGACCGGACCGCTGTGGGGTGGTGGTGAGTTACGCACTGCTGGACAGCCATTGCTACACGAACTTACTGTTGCAGAATCCTTTAAATCCGTGGGTGATTTATTGGTAGCGGAAGGTCTTATGCAGGAGCGGCGAGCGCTACGCTGCCACGTGCGCGACCTCTCGTCCCGTGCGGACGCGGGTACTTTGACACTGAGTTTTACCTTAGGGCGTGGCCAATTCGCGACAGCAGTGCTGCGTGAGCTTTGTGAGTTACGATCCATTCCCGAATTGGAGTCGGACGGAGATGAATAGCATATCGATGAAGCGACTATGGAAAATACTGTTGATTGGGCCTTTGACGGCGGCTATGCGCCTTACGCGAAACTTAAGAGAAAGTTTGCACAGACTGGTAGCGCATGCATGTCTGTCGGGCGATTTATCCTATCCCCTTCCGGTTTCGGTTGTTGTGCGTGGAAAATCTTATGTGGATGGCAGCGGAAATATTCTAATTGGCGAAAATGCGCTACTTTATTCGGGCCTACATCTTGAGACTCAGGGTAACGCACTCATTAATATTGGAAGCGGCGTAGTAATCGCCCGTGGGGTTCACATCGTTGCAATGTCGGGCATCACGATAGGCGCCGGTACGATGATTGGTGAATATGCAAGTATTCGTGACGCAAATCATCATCGCGAGCTAGGGGTGGCGATTCGCGACGCGGGGCATGTTGCTCGGCAAATTGAAATTGGTCGAGAAGTTTGGATTGGCCGAGGCGTCAGCGTTTTATCTGGCGTTCGTATCGGGGATAAAGCTACTATTGGTGCGAACGCCGTAGTTACGCATAACGTAGAGGCTGGAGCAATAGTAGCGGGTGTGCCTGCTGTACCGATTCGGTCAGCAATTACCCAAAATCGTGTTTAAAATTCAAGTTCGAAGCAACACATAAACCGCTCCGGTGCCGCCATCAATGGCACGCGCTGACGTAAACGCCATAATTTCTTGATGATGGCGCAACCAAGTATTAACGAGAATTTTAAGCACTGGGCCGCGTGGTCCTGATCGGTAGCCTTTGCCATGCACGATTCTTACACAGCGCAATCCGGCAGTTTGACTCTGGGAAATAAATTCCCCAAGGAGCAGGCGGGCATGTGATTGAGTTAAACCATGTAGATCAATATTATTCTCGATCGGGTATAGACCGCGACGCAGACGTCGAATTTCTTGAATGCGAACTTGTGCTCGTTGAAAAGTCAGAGTTTGATCGGCGGTGACGGCGTCTTTTTCTGCTTCATCGATAGTTAGCATAGTGCGTTCGATGAAGCCACCCGCTGCGGCAGGTCTGCGTCGTGCCGGGGGTTTGCGTTTGACTAGACCCCGGGGCGGCATTATTGCCTCGATAGGCTTAACTCCGCGTACTGCATTGCGAAACATTTGCACATCGTTTAATAGATCGGTCTTTTTAGGCATGGAAGAGCTCTCGATCAGCTATCGGGGGTCATTGAGTTACAGTATAGTCTGCGGGACGTAGCCCGCCATATAAGGGAATTGACTAAAATTTTGTGAAAATTCTTGTATCCAACGACGACGGTTATCGCGCAGAGGGTTTGGCAGCACTAGGTGCGGCGCTTCGCCCGCTGGGTGCTGTAGCCATCGTAGCTCCTGAGCGCAATCGTAGCGGTGCTAGTAATTCTTTGACCCTCGATGTGCCAGTACGTGCTGAGCGCTATGCCACAGATGCGTATTTTGTTACGGGAACGCCTACGGACTGTGTGCATTTAGGAATATCTGGCTTGTTCAATTTTGAGCATGACATGGTAGTTTCAGGGGTCAATGACGGGGCAAATCTGGGGGACGATACCTTATATTCAGGCACCGTCGCGGCGGCTGTTGAGGGGAGGTTCTTAGGGCTGCCCGCAATCGCGGTATCGCTTTGCGTCGAAACTAATAGTCCACGCAATTTTGCGGGTGCAGCGCGGGTGGCGGCCGATTTAGTCGGACGTATGATGCGCCGCCCTATGAATGGTGCGCTAATTTTGAATGTGAATGTTCCTGATGTGCCGGATGGTGAGTTACGCGGAATGAAAGTGACTCGTTTGGGTAGTCGTCATCGCAGCAAACCGATTGTACCGGCCAAAGATCCGAGGGGTCGTGATGTGTATTGGGTGGGGGCGGCGGGTAAGGGTCAGGATGCCGGTCCAGGCACCGATTTTCATGCGATTGCCGAAGGGTTTGCGTCTGTGACGCCCCTGCAAATTGATCTTACTCGTCACGCGGCATTGGTGGAACTAAAGACTTGGCTTAATCTTGAGTAGCTTTATGGAAGGCTCACGTCTCAGCGGTATCGGCATGACATCGGCCCGTACACGAGAGCGTTTGGTGCAGAGGCTCATGGAGCAAGGCATTCTTGATTCGAGAGTCTTGGATCGTATTCGCTCTGTACCCCGGCATTTGTTTATGGATGAAGCGTTAGCAACGCGTGCGTATGAGGATACTGCGTTACCGATAGGCTTTGGGCAGACTATCTCGCAGCCCTTGATCGTTGCGCGTATGACGGAGGCGTTATTGGCGGCAGGCACGCCAAAAAAAATATTAGAAATAGGCACGGGATGCGGTTATCAAACTGCAGTGCTGGCGCCATTGATTGAGGAAATCTATACTATTGAGCGGATTGCGAGTTTATTGGGGCGTGCACGCCGGAGTTTGCGAGAGCTTAAGATTCGCAATGTCAATTTTCGCCATGCTGATGGTAATTTGGGATGGGTCGCGCGAGCGCCTTATGACTGCATACTGTTAACCGCTGCACCCCACGATGTGCCGCAGGCTCTACTCGATCAGCTGGGATTGGGAGGGCGACTTATCGCGCCGGTAGGTCCTGAAGGTCACCAAGAGTTACTGCGTTTTACTAGAGAAGAGGCTGGCATACGGCGTGAGGCGCTTGGCGCGGTGAGTTTTGTGCCTTTATTGTCGGGATTGCAGCGCTAGCATTGAATCTCACTCGGATTCGCTGGGCGTTAACGATGATCTTGCTCGTGGGCGGGTTGGTATTAGCCGCTTCCCAAAAGTCCGATACCTATGCTGTTCAAGCTCAAGATACGTTGTATAGCATCGCATGGCGGCACAATCTGGATTTTAGAGATCTGGCTAAGTGGAATAACCTTAACCCTGATTTTCATATCGTTGTAGGTCAGTTATTGAATTTAAGGTCTGGGATGACAGTAAGCTTCCTCGCTCAGGTTACCCGGCCGCGGCCACCGGTCAAATCTACCCCACCACTTAAATCTACCCCACCGCTTTCCCACGCACCCGCACTTGAACAAGGATCCGTGGTTCCCGCTAACCGACCTTGGGTATGGCCTACACAATTAAATTCCCGACCACTAAAAGTGCCCGGTGGAGGTATTTTCTTAACTGGCCAGCTCGGCCAGGACATTCGCGCGAGTTCTACGGGGCGAGTAGTTTACGCCGGCAATGGAATCCGGGGTTACGGAAATTTGGTGATCATTAAACACGGCGATAATCTACTCTCTGCCTATGCGCATAATCGGGAACTCCTGGTGCAAGAGGGTAAGATGGTGGCAGCGGGTGAAGTAATTGCGCATATGGGAGAAGGCCCTCATCATAAAACGGTGTTGTATTTTGAGATTCGTCGTAATGGAAAGCCTGTGGATCCGCTGACCTATTTACGGAATTAATATGGCCACTACGCGACGAAATTCGCCAATCAAAACGTTGAAAGTTCGGCATGCAGCGCCAGTATCCATAACTTCGAATCCCACTCCCGCGCTTAAAAATTGGTTGGACCATTGTGCGGCTGGAAAAATTTGCTGCATGCCGGAGCCCAGAATTACCAATTCTGGATTTAGGGTTAATACATAAGTGATATGTGCAGCCTTTAAGTCGCTTAACTCCCGAAGCCCTGGCTCAATTTGTATATTGTGCGCGTCTACTATCACAGCGCTGTTTATTGACTGGTCATTAATGATGATTTCGGGAGTTGAGTAAGCGCGTATGCGATTTACATTTCCACTCAAATTCTGGGTGAGGCGCATATTTTAAGGCGCGAGTCCATACACAGTAAGTTGACTTTCGCCTCCTACGTAGACGTGCCCATTGGCGACAATCGGAACCGTAAATTTTACCGCGCCACCGCTCATATCTTGGACGAGAGTATTACTCGAGTAAAGCGTCGTGCTCAGGTTGCTTGCATCGTAGGCTCGCAGCACGGCGGGACCTTGAAGCGCATTTGCGTTGGCGACATTGTCAAGCGTCCATAGGATTGCAGGCCCGGTAGGCGTAGCGGAAATCATCGGCGATGTGCCAGGGTAACCGTAGGTCTCACTGGATTGACTGGACGGTGCGGCCACTGGATGAGCCGGTGCGACCGCTGGACTCGATGCGACTAGACCTGCACTTATGGGTAGAGCAACCACGGGGGTGCCTATCTGCGAAGCGTAGAGGGTGCCATTCCAAAATGCAGCCGTCATGCTTAGACAATGTGAAAAACAGCTATAGGGTGTCGGCAAATCAAGATACTGGACAGTGTTGTCTGCCATTGGGCTAAACCCAGACATATTGGACCGATCTATCATCCATAAGTGTGCGAGTTTGTCGAATCCTATTAGGACGTTAGGGTGGCCTATTGGCCCCGCACCATCGGGTATCACTGTGATGCCTCCGGAACTGATGTCAAGGTCGTTCTGGCTCCACAGCGCATTTTGCGAGGGCGTGTAGAAATCTTGCACCGCAAGGGTAGTCGGGTTTAAGTTTACAAAGCTTTCACCAAAATCATTATTCAGTGCCAAGGCTGGCAGTTTATTGCTTGAATTATCGAATAAACCGTTTCCGGTGGAGAGAAAAATATTGCCGTTTAAATCGATTGCAGGTGCTCCGCCGGACATCCAAATACCGCCCTGACTGCCATTAGGGGTGACGTTAAAAACGGCGACTTGAAGCATGGTGGTTTTGTCGTAGCTGATAACCCATCCATGGTACGGGCCGTTATCGCAGTGCGAACCCCATGCGATATAAATATTACCCTGGCTCAGCGCAAGGCCGGGCCGCTGATTTTGATATTGGGGATTAAAGGTAACGGTGGCTGTTCCGTCTCCGGCTCCGAGCACCGTTGCGGTAATTTCTGTTGGCGAGTTCACGCGTTCTGCACCTGTCGATAGATTTAACGCATGTAGGCGCTGGAAATAATTAGCGCTCTCTTTGGTTTTCCCGACAACATATAACGTCAACGTAGATGAATCAATCACTGGAGTTCCGGTAATTCCGTATTCGACCATCACGTCGGTACATCCAACGTCAGCGCTAGTAACGGTAGTGACGCTCGGGGGGTTGATAAAACTATCTTTCCAGTAGGTAATGCATGCGGGGCTGTCGGCATCAAAGGCATACACAGAATCGTGCATAGTCACAATGATGACGACATTGTGGGTACCGCCACCAATAGATAAGTTCGCCACATACAGCGGTTGTGCGTATACGGCTCCATCGACCGGGCATGACCATTGTTTTCCAAAGTTACCGCCCGAAACGCTTGCGGAGTTAAGCGCATATTCCTGGAGGTTCTGTCCAGTACGCGCACCATCGACGTGATAAGTCCATATCCCAGCCAGATCGGTTACGGCAACGGTGGTGCCTGCGCTATAACTGGCGTTAAGCGGACTGGCAACGCTCACCACATGAACGCCCGGGATTTTCCCCGGTGTATAGAGTCCGGAGTTTGTTATCGTTCCTGCGCCAACGGTACCGCCCGTTACTCCATCCACGCTCCAGTTGAGGGTCGTGCCACTCGGCGCAGTAGTCGTAAATTGCTCTATTTGCGATTGAGTCAACGCAATAGTTTGCCGAATGATAGACAGTTGCTGACTTGGTGTGGTGACCTGAATTGCACTCGATAAGGTCGATATATTGGGCGGCATTGATTTATCGAACGCTGCTACTTGATAAGCGTATTGCGTACTAGCTAGCAAATCCGTGTCCATGTAAGTCGAGCTTGCTGTAGATGCATGCTTAACACCATTTTGATATATATAGTAGCCCGCGACACCCGTGCCGCCCGGATTAGGTAAATCGGTGGCCGCATTCCAGGTGAGTAAGACTGTGTTAGCGGTCAAATTCGATGCGCTCACGCCGGTTGGTATTGTAGGGGATTGTTGGTCTGCGGTGGTGGAGACGGCGAGCGCGGGCGAGGATGGTACTGATTCATTAATCGGAAGCGCTTTATCAAAAGCGGAAACGGCATAGGAATACACGGCCCCACCCGTAAGTCCGGTATCGGTGAAATTGGTTCCGGTGACCGTCGCAATATTAATGCCGTTGCGGTACACATGGTATCCTCCGATCCCGCTTCCGCCGGGATTGGGTTGGTCGGTTGACGCCAACCAAGAAATACCAATACTGCTCACCGAAATAGTTGTTTGAGCTAAATTTGCCGGCACCGTGGGGGCTTGGGTGTCACTCGCTGGGGGGGCCGGTAGCGTTACAGGTGGCGCCGGCGTTACGGGTGGCGCTGCCGTACTGCCGCCACCTCGACCACAACCGGCGATGATGAGGAAGCTGAAGAAAATACTAAAAATACGGGAAAAATACGGATTTTTCGATTTAAATAGTTGAAAATGCATGGTGAAAAACTGACCTTTCAGAGTTCCGCGGCTATATCTGAACTCTAGTGGGTTATGCGCGAATTGCATTGTAGGAGTTCCATCGCTTTATCGCTTGGCGATGTAACATATTCACTTTGCGGTGGTTTGAGAATAAAAATACTTGCTAGCAGTGTATTTGCGTTTTTCACGAATCAGCGCGCAGCCGCAGCCGCAGAGGTGTGCGTTGCTGGAGCGCGCTTTGGCGGGAGCTTACGCGACGGCGGTAGTGGCTGATTGGCGCGCCGATGCGGCCGCATTGGTTGCGCCCCAAGCCGAGGCAATGCCATCCATTGCGAACGCAGTCTGGGCGCAGAGTGAGGATGCAATCGACGGCTTTGGATACCTTGCCACACTGGTGTATCTGGTTGCCGGTATGCGTGATGTGCGCTTAAGTAGCCAAGGTATTTTAAGCGTGTCGAGCGCAGAGGCCGAAGAATTAGCAGCATCATTTAATCGAACTATGAAGGGTGCTGGGTATCGTTTGCAGGTCGTGCGCAGTGGTCAATTGGTCTGTGTTTTTAATCAACCCCTTCACGCCGCTACTTGCGACCCCGAAGCCGCATTGGGTCGTGATATTTGGGGTTTTCAACCCACAGGGCCGGACGCGACGCGCCTGCGCCTATTGATGAGTGAAATTGAAATGTGGCTGTTTGAACATTCTGTGAATAAGGCGCGAGCGAAGCGTGGGCTACCCCCTATCAGTGGGCTGTGGTTGTGGGGCGGCGGTACACTCTCGTCGCCTATGCCGGCGTTAACTGGCTGGGTGGGGGGCGATGATGTCTTGTTTGGAGCGTTCCCGAGGCAGCAGGTATTTCCGGATCGAATATTAAATTCAGGCGTGGTAATAGTTAAAGAATATCCGGGTACCGACTCGTGGGTAGAGGTTGAACGCCTTTGGTTGCGGCCGGCGCTCGGTGCGTTGCGAACCGGGCGGATTTCGCGCTTGTATTTGTCCGCCGCTGACCGGACCTATTTATTACGACCGCTCTCGAGTTGGCGGCTATGGCGGCGTGGGAAGCCTTGGTGGGAATATTGGAATGAGTATTGAAATTCGGCGTCGCGTCGCGAGCCTCACTAGCCATTTTATTTCCGACTTGCCTCCGTTGCTGAAACGGATGTACTCGTCGCGTGGCGTGCTAAATGACCAGGATCTGGACCTTTCGTTGGATCGATTGTTGCCAGTAAGCTCCTTGCAAGGGGTCGATGCGGCAGCAATTCTGTTGTCGAAGCACCGCGAGCGGGGGCGAGTGCTAATCGTAGGCGATTTTGATGCGGATGGTGCTACTAGCACTGCCTTGATGGTGCGTGCCCTGCGTTCCTTAGGGTTCGCACAGGTGGATTTTTTGGTGCCAAATCGTTTTCGCTACGGTTACGGGCTGACGCCCGAAATCGTGCGCCTGGCAGCAACTCGTCAGCCCACCTTGCTGGTGACTGTGGACAATGGGGTATCGAGTATTGAGGGAGTAGCCGCGGCCCATGCTTTAGGTATCCCGGTATTGGTGACGGATCATCATTTGCCTGGCACGACACTCCCGGATGCCGAGTGCATGGTCAATCCCAACTTAAGAGGTGCAACATTTGCGAGTGCCGCGTTAGCGGGTGTGGGCGTCACTTTTTATGTGGTGGCTGCGCTGGCGCGATTGCTGGAAGTAAAAACTTTTAGAGCGGCGGATTTGCTGGATTTGGTGGCGCTAGGCACAGTTGCAGATGTCGTGCCGTTAGATCGCAATAATCGGGTTTTGGTGGAGCAAGGATTGCGGCGTATCAGGGTGCAGCGGTGCGTTCCCGGCATTCGCGCGTTGCTAGAGTTAGGCTTTAGAAAAATTGATCAGGCGTGCGCAGCGGATTTAGGTTTCGCGGTGGCGCCGCGCTTGAATGCCGCCGGGCGACTCGACGATATGAGTATAGGGATCGAATGCCTGTTAGCCGATGATCCCAAGCAGGCGTTGCGCTTAGCAGGAGTACTTACCCAGCTGAATGAAGAGCGGCGCGACATTGAGAAAAGAATGCAAGGAGAAGCGATCAATATTGCAGCCGGGATCCGCTTTAGTGAAAGTGGCGAGGAGTCCTATGGGCTATGTCTTTTTGACGCCGGTTGGCATCAGGGAATCGTCGGATTGGTGGCGGGTAGAATAAAGGATCGATTACATCGACCCGTGGTCGCTTTTGCGCGCAACGCGGATGGATCGTTGCGGGGTTCGGCGCGCTCGACCTCGGGTGTGAATATCCGCGATGCGCTTGAAAGAATTTCAGTGCGATACCCAGGTTTGGTTGATAAGTTTGGCGGTCACGCGATGGCCGCTGGGTTGACGTTGCAAGAATCGAATTTGACCGTCTTCCGGCAGGCGTTTTCAGAAGAAATTGCGGCAAGATCTGGCCCTGAATCACTGCTTGGTGTGATTTATTCTGATGGCGAACTTAGCCCTCACGAATTGTCGATCGACACTGCGCGGCTATTGCGGGCCGCCGGGCCGTGGGGTCAAGGGTTTCCAGAACCCATTTTTGACGGTGAATTTAGCGTTGTTGACGCCAGAATTGTCGGCGAGAAACATTTAAAATTGCGGGTACGCTGTGCCTCTGATGGAGTAGTGCTAGATGCTATTGCTTTCGGTTATTTGGGAGGAGGCATGGAAAATTCACTGATTCGCGCTGGAAAAACTGTGCGTTTGGCTTACCGACTTGAGGTGAATGAGTACCTTGGACAGGAGCGAATTCAGCTGAATTGCCAGCACGTGCAGCTCGCCTAAGGACTAAAGATGCGCATATGTTCTATGCTAGGATCTTAAATTATGGAACTCAATCAAATAAAACGTTATATCAAAGAACTCGAAGAGCGTACATTGTCTTTAAGGAGGTATCTTTGATTACGATAACAAGCACGAACGACTTCAGGAAGTCACCCGCGATCTCGAACAGCCCGACGTGTGGAACAAGCCGGAGCGAGCTCAAGAGTTAGGTCGCGAACGCGTCCAACTTGAGGCCGTTGTTGACACCCTTGATAAATTATCGCGCGGATTAGTAGACGCCGGCGAGTTGCTCGAGCTGGCTGCGCTAGAAAATGATGTACAAACGGCTGCCGAAATAGAAGCTGATACCGCAACTTTAGCCAGCGAGGTGGCGCGTCTAGAATTCCAGCGCATGTTTCCTGGCAAAATGGATTCACACAACGCTTTTCTCGATATCCAAGCAGGAGCGGGGGGCACTGAAGCTCAGGATTGGGCCGCCATGTTGTTACGTATGTATTTGAAATGGGCTGACTCGCATGGTTTTAAGACGGAGATAATCGATCAAAGCGATGGTGAAGTTGCCGGAATTAAGGGAGTGACTATTGGCCTGACCGGTGACTATGCTTATGGTTGGTTACGTACGGAGACCGGCGTACATCGTTTAGTGCGTAAGTCCCCGTTTGATTCCGGAAATCGACGACACACGTCGTTTGCGTCGGTGTTTGTCTCGCCGGAAGTGGATGATGATATTGACATTGAGATTAATCCCGCCGATTTGCGAGTAGATGTTTATCGTTCGAGCGGCGCAGGGGGGCAACACGTTAATAAAACCGAGTCTGCGGTACGTATTACACATGAACCCACCGGCATCGTAGTAGCCTGTCAAGGGGAGCGTAGTCAGCACAAGAATAGATCGACCGCGATGAAAATGTTGAAATCAAAGCTCTACGAACTTGAGTTTAACAAGCGCAATGCGGCTGCCAAGGTGCTCGAAGACTCCAAATCTGACGTGAGCTGGGGTCATCAGATTCGCAGCTATGTTTTAGATCAATCACGAATTAAAGATTTGCGTACCGGTATTGAGATTGGCAATACCACCGCCGTATTGGATGGTGCGCTCGATGAATTTATGCAAGCTAGTCTTAAGCAGGGTTTATGACAGAAATAGATGAAAACCATTTGATTGCCGAGCGACGACTTAAGTTGGCCAAGTTGCGCGAACGGGGTAACCCGTTCCCGAATGATTTTCGCCGCAATGCCTTGGCAGGTGAACTGCTCGCAACCTACGGCACCAGAAGTGCCGAATCGCTGGAGGCAGATGCTGTGGCGGTTAAAGTAGCCGGCCGCATGCTGGCCAAACGCGTTATGGGCAAAGTGAGCTTTGTGAAAGTGGACGACGTTAGCGGCGCTATCCAGATCTTTTTGCAGCAACAAACGATCGGCGAGGTATACGACGACTTTAAAAGCTGGGATGTGGGCGATGTGGTGGGTGCCGAAGGTATTTTATTTCGGACTAAGACCGGCGAGTTGTCGGTTCGGGTCAGCAGGCTCTATTTGTTGACTAAGTCCCTTCGGCCCTTACCCGATAAATGGCATGGTATCGCCGATACCGAACTACGCTATCGGCGTCGTTATGTAGATTTAATTATGAACGAGCAGAGTCGACAGGTGTTTAAGACTCGTTCGCGAATCGTGCGCTACATACGGGACTATTTGGATACCCAAGGGTTTCTAGAAGTGGAAACTCCGATGCTACAAACCATTCCAGGCGGGGCGGCAGCGCGGCCATTTAAGACGCATCACAACGCGCTTAATATGGATATGTACTTGCGGATCGCGCCTGAGCTGTATCTGAAACGACTCACGGTTGGCGGCTTTGAGCGCGTGTATGAAATCAATAGAAATTTTCGCAACGAAGGCTTGTCCACGCAGCATAATCCCGAATTTACCATGCTGGAGTTATATCAAGCCTATGCTGATTACCAAGATATCATGCAGATAGTCGAGCGACTATTTCAGGGTATCGCTGATACCATCACAGGTTCGCGACAAGTTCCCTACCAGGGGCTGCTTTTCGATATGGAGCAGTCGTTCGCAAGGCTCAGCATTGAAGAAATTATTATTGCTAGCAATCCCGACTTAGATCCTATGTCGCTTAGGGATTTAGCCTATCTGCGGCGCTTCTGTGATGCACTAAAAATTCCATTTAAAGCGCATGATGGTGCCGGCAAATTACAAATTGAAATTTTCGAAAAAACTGGCGAGCACACATTAGTGCAGCCTACCTTTGCATACGCTTACCCCGCCGAAGTCTCGCCGCTGGCCAGGCGCAATGATAAAGATCCGTTTATTACCGATCGTTTTGAGTTCTTTGTTGGTGGTAGAGAGTTCGCGAACGGATTCTCGGAACTCAATGATGCTGAAGATCAGGCACAGCGCTTTAGAGAACAAGCGGAGCGCAAAACCTCAGGTGACGAAGAGGCAATGTACTATGACGCGGACTATGTACGTGCGCTTGAGTATGGGATGCCGCCTGCAGGCGGCTTGGGTGTAGGGATTGATCGCCTGGTGATGCTGTTCACCAATTCCCCTTCTATTCGAGACGTATTGTTATTCCCGCATATGCGCCCTGAGGCTTGAGCGAAGCGCAAAGAACCGATGCAGGAAAGATCGCTGCCTATTGGAGTATTTGATTCAGGGATGGGGGGTATTTCGGTGCTCAAAGCCTTAACCCAAGCCATGCCCGGAGAGGATTTCATATATCTAGGGGATACCGCGCGCCTCCCGTACGGCACCAAAAGTCCGCAGACTGTAGTTCGGTATTCCTTGCAATGTGCAGCCGCGCTGGCGTCGCGAGGCATTCGCTGTCTGGTAGTGGCCTGTAACACGGCGTCTACGCCGGCACTACCCGCACTTAGAGCGCAGTATGTTGATTTTCCGATTGTGGGTGTTATACAGCCCGGCGCCCAAGCGGCGGTTGCCATATCTCGATCCTTGCATATTGCAGTGATCGGCACTGAAGTGACAATCAGTGGAGGGGCATATCAGGCTGCGATTCTGAGCTTGAATTCACGCGCTCGGGTTAGCGCTTTGGCGTGTCCTTTGTTTGTGGCCCTGGCTGAAGAAGGACTTACCACAGGGCCAATCGCCGAAGCATTGGCGCATCGGTATCTTGATCCGATTTTTCAAGTCGATAGTCCGCCGGACACCCTGGTGTTGGGATGCACGCATTTTCCTGTTCTGAAAGAGGCCATCCTCGCTGCCCTGCCGAAAGGAGTCAACATAGTGGACTCAGCGGTTACCACAGCCGCTGCGGTTAAGGCATTATTGCACCCGACCATTAGCCTGACTCGTGGTCGGGTGACATGGCTTGCGACGGATAATCCGGCGCGCTTTGCCCGAGTCGGCAGCACATTCCTCGGCGAACCTTTGTCACCTGACGCAATCGAGTTGGTTGATCTATAGACCATCGCGGGGAATTAAAGCATAGGGGAGCGCCAACTCCTCGGCGTCGACGCGAGTACTTTCGATGCCGGATTGGCTTTCGTTCACCATCGCTTGGTTCAATACCGCCAACGCCTCGAATCCACTTTTCATCGCGATTACTTCGACTATACGACCGCTACGTCCATCCGGTAAGCGTATGCTTTGTCCAATACTCCAAGATCCCTGTGTGCAAGACGCACTAGGGAATCGTAGGCGATACATGCGGCGTTTGATACGGCCGAGATGTTGAGTACGGGCGATAATTTCCTGACCCGTAAAGCAGCCCTTGGTAAAGCTGATGCCGTTTATTAAATCCAGGTTGAGCATTTGCGCAACAAAAAGTTCGCTTGTGGCGTGATAAATTTGAGGAATTCCCATCTGAATATCCTGAAGTCGCCAGTGGCGGGCGAATTGTTCGGCGTTCGTGTGAGCGTCGCCTGAAACTTCGCCAGGGTTCGTGTTCGAGATGCACCAGGCACGGCTAAGATCTTGGGTTAATCGTGTAGTTGTTACCGTATTAGGGTCTTGACAGGGAGCATTCCCTATTTGACCCGCGACGCACCACTCATTGGTCAAGTCATCAATTTGAACTTTGGCACGCAGCACAAATTTTTGTAAGCGTTCGCGCGTGGGTTGTACTAGTTCGGACGGTAGCACGGCTATTACGCCAGAGGCGTGAGCTACTAAATTAAGGACCGCGAGAACTCTTCCTTGAGCATTAGAATACGCGGCCAAAAGGGATTGTCCTGTCGTGAGCAGGCGGGTGTCATTAGACAGTTGTCCTTGTAGGAAATTTAGAGCGTCTGATCCGCGAAAACGCAGAATTCCTAAGTACGCCAGGCGTCCATAAGCAATAGGAGCGTTTGCAATAGCAACGTTTGCGATGTTCATGCTGAGGATGATGGGGGTATCTTGGCCGGTGTCAACCCAGATTTTCCACTGGACTTCTGGCACAATGTCTTGTGAGCAAAGATTTAGTTAACGATCTCGTGCCGGTAACGCAAGTGGCTTTGGAGGTCGTTGTGATTCCTAAGACAGAGGTTACTCCGGTCATCGAAATTGGTGGACGTGAGGGCCCTGAGCCTACGCGGTTTGGTGATTGGGAATTACGCGGGCGTTGCATTGATTTTTGAGGAATTCGCATGACCGCACCTAGGCCGTTATCACCGCATTTGCAAATATATCGCTGGCAAATGAGCAATACATTGTCGGTTCTGCATCGACTCACTGGAATCGTATTATCGCTGGGTTCTCTAGTTTTGTGTTATTGGCTCGTTTCGATCGCCGAGGGTCCCAGGGCATACAGTTCGGCTTGGCGCTTACTGGCAAGTCCCGCGGGAATATTGGCGTTGATTGGCTGGACCACTGCATTCTTCTATCACTTGTTGAATGGCGTGCGGCATTTATTCTGGGATTTGGGACGAGGCTTTGAGGCTACCCAAAGAAGGGCCAGTGGTTGGTTGGTGGTGGGGGGTTCGATATGTTTGACGTTTTGTCTATGGGCCATGATCTGGCACTTTAAGGCTGTATGAAATTGCGTGGTCCTCAGGCGGCCAGTACCCGTCATTGGTGGGTTCAGCGGATCAGCGCTGTGTGTTTAATACCCTTAAGTATATGGTTTTTAGCTTCGCTTTTGGTACTGCCCCGGTTGAGTTATAACATCGTCAAATTATGGATGGCGGGGTCATTTAACGCTTTTTTGGCCGTGTTGTGGGTTGCCGTGCTGACCTATCATTCATATCTCGGCACTACCGAAGTGGTTGAGGATTATGTGGCGCGCGCCGCGACGAAGCAGCTGAGTCTGTTTTTACTGCGCATCGCGCATGCGCTGGTCGGTGGCGCCGGTATCTTTTCGATTCTGCGCATTAATTTCGGATTGTAAAACTTATGCATGAATATTCCTTGGTTGAACATACCTATGATGTGGTGGTCGTGGGTGCTGGTGGTGCGGGTTTACGTGCAACCTTTGGTTTAGCTGAAGCGGGACTTAACACTGCGTGTCTCTCGAAGGTGTTCCCTACACGTAGTCACACCGTAGCTGCGCAAGGCGGCATTTCGGCAGCGTTAGGCAACATGGGTGCTGATGATTGGCGCTGGCACATGTATGACACTGTTAAGGGATCAGACTGGCTCGGTGATCAAGACGCCATCGAGTTTATGTGTAAGGAAGCGCCGGCGGCGGTGATTGAACTTGAGCACTATGGTGTACCGTTCTCGCGTACCGAAAGCGGTAAAATATATCAACGACCCTTTGGCGGTATGACCACCCACTATGGCAAAGGTATAGCGCAGCGAACCTGTGCTGCGGCGGACCGCACGGGCCATGCTATGTTGCATACTTTGTACCAGCAATCGCTCAAACACGACGCGAGTTTTTTTGTCGAATTCTTCGCTCTGGATCTCATTATGGAGAACGATGAGTGTCGCGGAGTCCTTGCGCTAAATATGGCGGATGGGACTTTGCATCGTTTTCGCGCGCATCAGGTGATACTTGCCACTGGCGGATATGGCAGGGCTTGGTTTTCCTGCACCTCGGCGCATACCTGCACAGGTGATGGTGGCGGAATGGTATTGCGTGCCGGACTGCCTCTGCAAGACATGGAGTTCGTGCAATTCCATCCGACTGGTATTTACGGCGCGGGTTGCCTAATTACTGAAGGCTCGCGTGGCGAGGGTGGGTATCTGACCAACTCAAGCGGCGAGCGATTCATGGAACGCTATGCACCCAATGCTAAGGATTTGGCATCACGCGATGTGGTAAGTCGTTCTATGACTATGGAAATCCGTGAAGGCCGCGGTGTCGGGAAACTTAATGACCATATTCATTTGCATTTGGAGCATTTAGGCCCTGCGGTCATTAAAGAGCGTCTACCGGGTATTGCTGAGACCGCACGTATTTTTGCAGGGGTAGATGTTAATCGCGAACCCATTCCGGTATTGCCTACGGTGCACTACAACATGGGCGGTATCCCCTGTAATGTTCAGGGCGAAGTGTTTACGAGTGTCAATGGAAGCGAGACTCGCGTGCCTGGCTTAATGGCCATTGGGGAGGCGGCTTGTGTCTCGGTGCATGGAGCCAACCGATTGGGTTCAAACTCTTTATTGGATTTAGTGGTGTTCGGGCGAGAAGCGGCTAGACACTGCGCTCAAGTGATCAAGCCCGGTACAGCGCATAGAGCCTTTAAAGCGGATGCCCATGAGGCCGCAATTAGCCGCCTTGACAAATTTCGGCAGGCTAAGGGTGCCCGTCGAAGCGCGGATTTGCGCCTGGAGATGCAGAAGATTATGCAAAATGATGCGGCAGTATTTCGTACTGGCAGCACTTTGAACGAAGGCAAGCACAAATTGGCGGCGGTGTTTGAATCCTTCGCTGACGTGCAGGTCAGTGATCGTTCGTTGGTGTGGAACACTGATTTGATGGAGACCCTGGAATTGGATAATTTGCTGGGACAGGCGGTGGCAACTTTGCATTCAGCGGAGAATCGGACCGAAAGTCGTGGCGCTCATGCACGCGAAGATTTTCCGGCTCGTGATGATCAAGAATGGTTGAAGCATTCATTGTGTTGGGTGAGTGCGCGTGGCGAGAGTCGGTTTGACTATCGGGGAGTTCATTTGAATACCCTGACAAATGAGGTTGAGTCGGTTGCCCCGAAGGCAAGAACTTATTAGTTGATGTTTTGAGGAGTTGGATCAATGGCCGAATTTTCCCTTCCCGCCAATTCAAGAGTGAATAAAGACGGTCGAGTGTTCAAGGCTGCGGCGAACGCCCGCAATAGTCGAGTGTTCAAAATTTACCGTTTTGATCCTGACGATACGGCGAACCCGCGTCTGGATAGTTACGAGATTGACATGGACGATTGCGGTCCCATGGTGTTAGATGCGCTTATTAAAATCAAGAATGAGATTGACCCCACGCTGACCTTCCGGCGTTCCTGTCGAGAGGGTATTTGCGGCTCCTGTGCCATGAATATAGATGGTCGCAATGGCCTCGCGTGTGTGAGCGCCTGTGCGGATGTAAAAGGGGCGGTTAAGATTTATCCTTTACCGCACATGCCAGTTATTAAGGACTTAGTCCCGGATCTGACCCACTTTTATGCTCAATACGCATCCGTTAAACCCTGGCTGCAGACGCGTACTCCAGCGCCTTTAGCCGGTGAGAGACTGCAGTCCAAAGACGATCAGGCCAAGGTAGATGGTCCATCAACTTGTATCTTGTGCGCGTGTTGTTCAACGAGTTGCCCTAGTTATTGGTGGAACAGCGAACGTTATTTGGGGCCAGCGGCTTTGCTAGCTGCCTACCGCTGGATTGTTGATAGTCGTGATGATGCGACTGGGGAGCGGTTGGATTACTTAGAGGATCCTTTTAGACTGTACCGCTGTCATACCATCATGAACTGTACCGAAGCCTGTCCTAAGGATCTAAATCCCGCCAAAGCGATTGGTCAAATCAAGCAAATGCTGGCCGAGCGCCAGCATTGACTGCAGCGTCGGAGGCGCTGGGCCAATTGCGTTGGCGATGCCGACGCGGTATGAAGGAACTCGATGTGCTCCTGTCACATTATGTTGACACGGAATATTGCGAAGCTCCGTTTGAAGAGCAGCAAGCGTTTATACGCTTGCTGGACGTTCAGGATCCGTTGCTTTACGGGTATTTCGTCGCACACAGCCCGGCTCCCGCCGATCTTGCCCAAATCGTGCAGCGCGTTGTAAAGCGCCGCTGGCCTTCAGAATGAAGTTCGTAAATTTTGGCGAACTATTTCGCAACACGGAGGTCTACGCTTGCGGGGGACGTATTTGCTTGCCGGTTTGGGATTTCGTATGACAGTTGAACATAGTGATCTTCAACTGGTCGAACGGGTCCAGCTAGGTGAGCGCGCGGCGTTTGATTTACTGGTTTTGCGATACCAGCATAAGGTGCTGAAGCTGATTATGCGTTACGTACACGATGCATCCGAGGCCGAAGACATTGCTCAAGAAGCTTTTGTTAAAGCTTATCGTGCACTGAAATCGTTTCGGGGCGATAGTGCGTTTTATACGTGGTTGTACCGTATCGCCATTAATACCGCGAAAAATGCTCTGGTGGCTAACAAGCGGCGGCCCATGGATTACGATTTGGATTTGCAAGACCCGGAAAACTATGACGTGCAAGCACGGCTTGCTGAGTCTGAAACGCCTGAGGCGCTGCTTCTCACGGAAGAGATTCGCGATACGGTCAACCGTGCGATTGATCATTTGCCCGAAGATCTTCGTACCGCGATTGTATTGCGCGAACTCGAAGGCTTAAGTTATGAGGATATAGCACAAACGATGGATTGCCCCGTAGGCACCGTGCGTTCGCGAATTTTTCGAGCGCGCGAAGCCATAGATAAGAAATTACGACCGATTTTTGATGGCGGCTTAGGTAGACCTGAGGACTCATGAGCGAACAAATTCGTGAACAGATTTCTGCGTTTCTTGATGGAGAATTACCGCGTTCAGAAACCGAACTTTTATTGAAGCGGTTGGCGCGCGAGCCTCAGTTACGCGAGACATTTGGGCGGCTTGCGTTAATGGGTGAAGCCATGCGTGGTAAGCAGACTCATACGCTGGTGACACGCGGATTTGCTGCGCAAGTTAACCGTGCTATCAACGGCGAATCCATGCTGGCAGCAGATTTTAAAGTGCCGCAGCGTAGATCGGTGTGGCGTCCATTAGCAGGATTGGCCATAGCCGCAGGGGTTGCAGCAGTGGCGGTGGTGGGCTTGCAGCAGCGAGCCTATACGCCTCAGGTTACGCATATGCCGGCCCCGGTGCTGCCGCCAGCATTGGCAATGGCACGACCACAGGCGCAATCGCCGGCACCAATAGCGCCGCAAAGGCTTAAGAGCAATGGCGAGGCATTGTCGTATACGGTTCCGGTCGTGAAGGTTGAAACCGAGGTAGGACTGCCGGCGGCTCGTCTTACGAATTATGTTTTTGCGCATAGTAAATATTCTTCGCCTTTAGGCAGGGGTAATGTGTTATCGGGCCTTATCGCTGAGGCTGCGAATGAACCGGTGCCGCCATGACAATGCCGCGTAATATTTTGGGATTGATGATGTTTAGCTTGTCGGCACTGGCTTTAGGTGCAGATGATGCGGGCGAGTGGCTTTTAAAAATGAATCATGCGTTGGCGAGCCGAAATTATGATGGAACTTTTTTTCATCTAAATGAGGGGCGCGTAGAGACTATGCGGATCGTGCATCGGGTGAAGGCGGGGAAGGTGACCGAGCGGTTACTATCTCTAGATGGTTCGGGTCGTGAGTTTGTCCGAAGTCATGATGAGTTAACCTGTTACCTTCCGGATCAGCATACAGTGTTGGTTGAGCCTAGCCGGGATGGTGGTTCTTTTTTAGGTTCACTGCCACAGTTCAATGCAGGCGGTAGTGAGTACTATCGCATTGAGTCGCTGCCAACTACTCGAATTTTAGGGCGAATCGCGCGGGTGATCGCCATCAGTCCTAAAGATGAGTATCGATTTGGCTATAGACTTTGGCTAGATGAGAAATCGGGTATGCCTTTAAAAACGCAATTGTGTGACGCGCACGGTCAGGTGCTCGAGCAAATTTTATTTGCGCGTCTTGACATGCCCGATAGTATTCCTGATAGCGATTTAGCGGCTCATGCTCAGTCGAAGGGTATGCGTTGGGTGCGCCAGGGTGCCGTGCGTGACAACACTTCAGCGGCTCTGGAGGCTTTTCGGGCGGGTCATTTGCCGCCGGGATTTCATTTGACAATCTCCGGAATGCAAACTATCGGTGCGGCAACGGTACCTGCACGCCACTTGGTCTATTCGGATGGAATGGCGACGGTGTCCGTATTTGTGGAAGACGATAAGGTGGAAGACGATAAGGCGCCGGTATCTCAGGATCCGCCCATGCAGGGTCTGGCGCGTGTAGGGTCGGCTTTTGCGTTTTCGACGGTGGTGCAGGGTCATCAAGTCACGGCTGTCGGTGAGGTTCCTGCTCAGACGGTGGAGTCTATCGCGCATTCGGTGAGATCTTATTCAACCTCTCACTGAAGTCACGGTAGTTTAAGTTACGCGCAGAAAGTCGCAGACCCGTATAATCGCCGGTTTACTCAAACTCGGCACTCGATGAAGAATATTCGCAATTTTTCTATTATCGCTCATGTGGATCACGGCAAGTCCACGCTGGCTGACCGTTTTATTCAGCATTGTGGCGGTCTCGATGCTCGTGAAATGCAAGCGCAAGTACTCGATTCCATGGACTTGGAGCGCGAGCGCGGCATTACTATCAAGGCGCAAAGCGTGACTTTGGCGTTTAAATCTGAGAGCGGCGAGGTCTACCAACTCAATTTTATTGATACGCCGGGGCATGTTGATTTTTCCTATGAGGTTTCTCGCTCGCTGGCTGCGTGTGAGGGGGCGCTACTGGTAGTGGATGCTGCTCAGGGGGTGGAGGCGCAAAGCGTTGCTAACTGCTACACGGCGCTCGAACAGGGATTGGAAGTGTTGCCAGTGATCAATAAGATTGACTTACCGTCGGCTGATGCGGCCAAGGTCATTCACGAGATTGAGGAAATCATCGGTATTCCGGCGCAGGATGCGGCGTTGGTGAGCGCTAAGACGGGTTTGGGAATACCTGAGTTGTTGGAACAATTGATTAAGCGAATACCTGCCCCTTCGGGCCACCCTGAGGGGCCTCTGCAGGCGCTCATCATTGATTCCTGGTTTGATAATTATGTGGGGGTGGTTTCCTTGGTGCGCGTTATGAATGGTGCGCTGCACACGGGGGCGAAGATTAGGGTTATGTCGACGGGCCGTAGCCACACTATTGATAAGCTGGGTCGATTCAGTCCTAAACCTATTACACGGGATTCCTTACTCGCCGGGGAAGTCGGGTTTGTGATTGCGGGCATTAAGGAAATAGACGGGGCGCCGGTGGGCGATACCATTACATTAGAAGCGAATCCCGCAAAAGTGCCTCTGGCGGGGTTTAAGCAGGTCCAACCCCGGGTATTTGCAGGTCTTTTTCCAGTCAGCTCAGATGATTATGAGCAATTTCGTGAAGCGCTTAAGAAACTTAAGCTCAATGATTCCGCGCTGCATTTCGAACCGGAAGTGTCCACAGCCCTAGGTTTTGGCTTTCGCTGCGGTTTTTTAGGGTTACTGCATATGGACATTGTCCAAGAGCGGCTTGAGCGTGAATACAATTTAGCCTTAATCACCAGCGCGCCAACGGTGATTTACGAGTTGTTGCTCACCGATGGCTCGGTGGTTAATGTCGATAACCCCGCCAAATTACCGCCGCAGGACCGGATCTCTGAGCTGCGGGAGCCTATCATCACGGCTAATATTTTGGTGCCTCCGGATCATGTAGGGGCAGTGCTTACTCTTTGTAGCGAGAAGCGGGGAGTACAGAAGAAAATGTTGTTCCTCGGTAGCCAGGTCTCGCTGCAGTACCAGCTGCCGCTCGCCGAAGTGGTGCTGGATTTCTTTGATCGGCTAAAGTCGGCAAGTCGCGGTTACGCGTCATTTGATTACGAGTTTAGCCACTTTCAGCCTGCACCTCTTGTCAAACTCGATGTATTGATAAATGGTGAGGCGGTAGATGCCTTGTCGCTCATCGTGCATCGTGATAATTCGTACAATCGCGGTCGTGATTTGGTTGATAAAATGCAAGAGTTGATTCCGCGGCAAATGTTCGATGTGGCGATTCAAGCGGCCATCGGCAGTCATATCATCGCACGCGCTAGCGTGAAGGCCATGCGTAAAAATGTGCTTGCTAAGTGCTACGGCGGCGATATTAGTCGTAAGCGGAAACTGCTTGAAAAACAGAAAGCGGGTAAGAAGCGTATGAAACAAGTCGGTCAGGTGGAGATCCCGCAAGAGGCTTTTTTGGCGGTATTGCAGGTGGGTAAGAAAGCTAGTTGAGGCTGTGTATTGTTGGAGTTTTGAGATTTTACTTGTGGGAGTGTTGTTGTGAATGACAGTGATAGTCTTTTTCTGGGAATTTTGATAGCGGCGATTGCTTGCGTGCTGGTCGTGTTAGTGGACGGCTGGGTGTTGCGGCCGCGACGTGACCCGAGTGCCGCGAGCCTTGAGGAACCTTGGTTGTCGAAATGGGCCGGCTACCTGCTGGTTGCCTTATCGGCTGCGATGTTATGGCGCTTGTTTAAATATGAAGCCGTTGATTTTAGTTTGATGCTGGTGGTCGTGGGAGCACTCTCGGGAGTGATTTGGGGTTTGGATCAATTGTTTTTTGCAAAACGTCGTGCGCATCTTGCGCTGGCGGCGGGCACTGCTGAAACTTTAGTGCGCGAACCTGTGGCAGTTGAATACGCAAGATCGTTCTTCCCTGTCATTATGTTGGTGCTGGTGATTCGATCGTTCGTATTCGAACCCTTCCGTATACCGTCGGACTCCATGATGCCAACTTTATTTGACGGTGACTTTATTTTTGTCAGTAAGTTCTCTTACGGTTTGCGTTTACCGGTTGCAAATACTTTAGTAGTTCCTACGGGTAAACCGCAGCGAGGTGATGTCATTGTGTTTCGCCTACCGCCGAATCCTAAGATTAACTATATAAAGCGTTTGGTCGGGCTGCCGGGAGACAAGATTCGGGTAGACGAAAATAATCAACTCTATGTGAATAATGTGCCGATGGTGCAGGTTGCGGGCGGGACTTACGGGGGTCCCAAGCAAACCCAATGGAATTATTCGGGGGTGCCGATCGCCTACGAACAACTTGATGCCCATCGCCATTTGATTATGTTTGCCAACGGTGGCGTCAAGGTTGGGGAATGGGTAGTGCCGATGGGACATTATTTTTTTATGGGTGATAATCGTAATAATAGCGAAGATAGTCGCTTTATAGAGAATCCCAAGGCGCCAGGATTTGTGCCAGAACAGAATTTAGTCGGTAAGGCGGTTCGAGTGTGGCTTAATTTGGATATGCATGATGGGCCTATTTGGAGTCGAATAGGGCATGCAATTCAATAATCGGTTTTTAATGGAGAAATCTATGCGGTATCGTCAGAAAGGCATGACATTCATCGGGTTACTTTTTGTAATGGTATTGGTTGGTTTCCTCGTTTATGCGGGCATGCGATTGGTCCCGGTTTATATTAATTACATGAAAGTGGTGCGGACTATGCAGTCGGTCGCCGCGGAATTTAAGAGTGAAACTCCGGATCAGGCGCGCATGCGTAATTCGTTGGATAAGCATTGGGGAATTGAGGACATTACTGGCGTGGAAGCTAAGAATGTTGAGGTTCTTAAGGATAATGATGTAGTGAGTATGCATGTGGTCTATGACGATGCGGTACCCTATTTAGGCAATATATCGCTGTTGGCACATTTCGATAAGACTGTGAAAGTCGAGTGACGGCGCTGCGCAAATCGGACGAGACGCTTACCTGGGCGCGACGTACCTTTGGGCATGATTTTTTACGGCCTGATTTATGCTA
The DNA here is from genome assembly GCA_025359565.1 of Gammaproteobacteria bacterium. GTDB lineage: Bacteria > Pseudomonadota > Gammaproteobacteria > Steroidobacterales > Steroidobacteraceae > Bog-1198. The sequence continues at coordinate 228,258 of JANYFY010000009.1, forward strand.
TGCGGCGCTTACTCATCGTAGCGCCGGAGCCTCGCACAATGAGCGTTTGGAGTTTCTGGGCGACTCGGTTTTAAATTGTGCGGTGGCGCGATTATTATTTGATGCCTATCCGCAAGCCGATGAAGGAGATTTATCGAGACTGCGAGCCACCTTGGTGAGTGGAAAAGCGCTGGCTGAAATGGCTGGTGATATTAGCTTGGGCGATCATTTGCGCTTGGGAAGTGGTGAGTTAAAGACTGGCGGCTTTCGTCGCGCCTCAATACTAGCCGATGCGCTAGAGGCGGTGCTGGGTGCAATTTTTTTGGACGCAGGCTTTGACGCTGCCACTACGGCAGTGGCGGCGATAATGGCGGCTCGATTGTCGGATTTGCCCGCAGCTGAGTCTTTGAAAGATCCTAAGACGCGCTTACAAGAAGCCTTGCAAGCTCAAGGATTGCCCCTCCCGACTTATACCCTGACCAAAGTCGATGGTGAGGCACACGCGCAAAACTTTGCAGTCACCTGTGAGGTACCGGCATGGAAGGTAAGCGCGCCAGGTGAGGGCGTGAGTCGTCGGGGTGCTGAACAGCTAGCGGCTATGCGGCTGCTGGCGCTTCTTCCGCGTGCAGGAGCGGACATATCATGAGCGGCCCCCTTTTTCGCGCAGGTCATGTAGCCATAGTGGGTCGTCCCAACGTGGGTAAATCGACCTTAGTGAACGCCTTGGTCGGACGTAAAGTGAGTATTGTTGCTCCCAAGCCGCAAACTACTCGTCACCGAATTCTAGGCGTGGTTAATCGTCCTGAATTTCAATTAGTATTGGTTGATACCCCCGGGTTGCATGAATCTACTCGCCGGGTCATGAATCAATATATGAACCGAGTGGCTATTTCCTCATCCCAGGATGCAGATGTTATTTTATTGGTGATTGAGGCTATGCGCCTTACGGATGAGGACCTTTGGGTTTGGGAGCGCGTGCGCGGCTTAAAGCAGCCTTTATTCTTGGTGATCAATAAGGTGGATCGAGTCTTCCCCAAGCAAGAGCTACTGCCTTTTCTTGAAGATATGACCCAACGTATTCCAGCTTCCGGAATTCTGCCGGTCTCGGCACTGCAAGCCGATAATTTACAGCGTTTGGTGGAAGTGGTGGGTGCTCGCCTACCGGTCGGGCCACCGTTATTTGCAGCCGATATCATAACGGATCGCGATGAGCCGTTTCATGCCGCAGAAATCGTACGTGAAAAACTTACCTTGAAGCTGCGAGAGGAATTACCCTACGGCATCAATGTTCAAATCGAGCGCTTTGCCGATGAAGGCGGAAGAATTATGATTAACGCGGTGATTTGGGTGGAACGGGCGGGTCAGAAAGCTATTGTTATTGGTCAGGGTGGTGAGCGACTCAAAGAAATCGGGCGTTTAGCACGGATTGAGCTTAATGATCTTTGGCAGCGTTCGGTTCATTTAGAGCTGTGGGTTAAGGTGAAGGAAAACTGGGCTGATAGCGAAATGGCGCTCAGTCAATTTGGGTACAACAAGCTGTGAAAGCCGCTCGCGTATGGCTGGCACCAGCCTACGTTTTGCACCAGTATGCGTATCGCGACACCAGTCGTATCGTAGAAGTATTGACCCGGCAATATGGTCGCATGACCTTGTTTGCTAGAGGTGCAAATGCCCCTAAATCTACTTTACGCGGGGCGCTGCGGCCGTTTCAGCGCTTGCTGGTTTCATGGTCAGGAAAATCAGAAGCCTGTCCGCTAGTTGCCGCTGAAGTGGATGGTGGATTTACGGAGCTTACGGCGACGCGAATTATGAGCGGGTTTTATTTAAACGAACTTTTACTTAAGCTGACAATACGCGGGGATGCGAATCCGGAAATTTTTGACTCATACGAGAGCTGCATTCAGGCGTTGTGTCAGGGCGACTTAGAGGAACCTACGCTACGATGTTTTGAAAAGCGCTTGCTCGATCATTTAGGTTACGGTCTGGAGTTGGCGAGTACGGGTTCGGGACAGCCCATTAGAGTCGACCAGCACTATCGGTTTGCCGCCGCCAGTGTTCCGGAACCCTGTGTTGCTGAAAGCGACGGTGCCGTGTATGGGCAGTCTTTGGCAGACCTCGACGCGGAGTTTTTTAACGATGCGCGATCCTTACGGGATGCGAAACGGGTGCTGCGTGCGGCGATTGAGTCGTGTCTTGAGGGGCGTGCCTTGAAATCGCGTGAAATCATGCAGGCCATGCATAGGCGGACTTTAAGCTAAAGGGGTGAAATTCGTGAATCTCGGTGTGAATATCGATCATGTGGCGACATTGCGTCAGGTACGGCGGGCACGCTACCCGGATCCTATCTATGCGGCACTACTAGCGGAACAGTCGGGGGCGGATAGCATTACATTGCATTTGCGTGAAGACCGACGCCATATTCAAGATCGCGACGTACGGGTAATGCGAGAAGCGTTGCAGACTCGTATGAATTTGGAAATGGCTGTGACTGATGAAATGGTGAGCATTGCGCAAAAGGTGCAACCACAGGACTGCTGCCTGGTGCCAGAGTCGCGCGCCGAGATCACTACCGAGGGTGGCCTGGACGTGCGGGCACTAGGGGCGCGTGTAAGCGCCGCAGTGACGACCTTAGCATCGAGCGGGATTCGGGTTTCGCTATTTATCGATCCGGATGCATTACAGATAGAAGCGGCTAAGCGAGTCGGAGCACCGGTGATTGAGCTGCATACCGGTGCTTACGCCCATGCTAGCGGCCCAAGCCAAGCGCGGGAATTGGAGCGATTAAGAAACGCGGCACTTTTAGCGGACTCTTTGGGGCTAGTCGTCAACGCCGGGCACGGACTTACTTATCACAATGTGGGGCCAATTGCCGCAATCGTACCCATTGTGGAATTGAATATTGGTCACGCGATCGTGGCGCGCGCTATTTTCGATGGCTTGGCATGTGCTGTGCGCGATATGAAAAACTTAATGCTGGCATCGCGTGTAGCGCTGTGATTTTTGGCATTGGTATCGATATTCTCAAAACAGAGAGAATCGAACGGATCTACCAGAAGCATGGTCAGCGTCTTGTTTCTCATTTGTTAATGCCTCAAGAACTTCTTGAATTCGCGACGACTCGGCGCACATCACGATTCTTGGCGATGCGATTTGCCGCCAAAGAGGCGATTGTCAAGGGCATGGGAACAGGTTTTGCTCAGGGAATCTGGTGGCGAGATGTGGGAATTACAAAAAATTCTTTTGGCAAACCTGTAATCGTTTATTCAGTGCACGGCGCGAAAACGTGCGATCGATTAGGGATTGGCGAGGGGCATATGACGTTAACTGATGAAGCTGGTTTGGTAGTGGCGGTCGCTGTGTTGATGCGTAAAACCGCATGAACACCCTAATATTTGACATTGAAACGGTACCGGACACCGAATTGGGTCGACGTTTGTATCATTTGCATGATCTTTCCGATGCACAAGTAGCTCAGATCATGTTTACCAAGCGTCGCCAGGAGGTAGGGTCGGATTTTCTCTCGCATGAACAGCATCGGGTCATCGCTATCTCAGTAGTGATGCGTTCGCGGGACTCACTCAAAGTCTGGAGTCTTGGCGAAGAGAACTCGTCGGAGAAGGATTTAATCGAGCGATTTTTCGATGGGTTAGATAAATTTACTCCGGACTTGGTGTCATGGAATGGCGCTGGTTTTGATTTTCCGGTTTTGCATTATCGGAGTTTATTGCACAGCGTCACCGCGTCGCGCTATTGGGAAACGGGGGATAGCGATTCGAGTTTTCGCTATAGCAATTATTTGAGCCGATTTCATTGGCGTCATATTGATTTGATGGACGTGTTATCGGGTTTTCAAGGACGGGGCCGAGCTAGCCTTGATGATGTGGCGAGCTTGCTAGGGTTCCCGGGAAAGATAGGCATGCACGGCGCCGACGTTTGGGATACGTATTTGCAAGGTGGACTTACGCATATCCGAAACTATTGTGAAACCGATGTACTAAATACTTATTTGATTTTCCTACGTTTTGAATTACTGCGAGGTCATTTGAATCCGCTAGAGCATGGCTTTGAAGTGGCTCGTGTGCGTAAATTTCTTGAAGAGTCCGACGCGGCACATTTACAGGAATTCGCGAAAGCTTGGGCTTAAAGTGTCACTAGATGCGATTCAGGAAGCGGATATTGTGGATCTTGCGCACGATGGGCGGGGTATCGCGCGTATTAATGGCAAGGCCGTGTTTGTTGCGGGCGCTTTGCCGGGTGAAAAGGTGCGCTTGCGAGTATTTAAACGTCGGCGCCAAATGGATGAGGCGGGCCTCGTTGATGTGTTGGTTGCCTCGCCAGACCGCGTCACACCGGTGTGTGCCCATTTTGGGGTGTGCGGCGGTTGCTCGTTACAACATATGTCACCGGCGGCACAGCTCGCTGCTAAACAGCGGCAGCTTCTGGATAGCCTCGCACGTATCGGTCGAGTTAACCCAGAGACGGTACTTCCCGCCGTAAGTGGACCGCACTGGGCTTATCGTCGTCGTGCTCGTATTGGGGTGAAATACGTGCATAAAAAAGCCCGTGTACTTGCGGGATTTCGCGAGAGAGAAAAACCTTATATCGCGGACATACAGCGTTGTGAAATATTGAGTGCCCCCTTTGCGATGTTGCCGCAGGATTTGGCATGTCTGGTGGAAAATTTAAGTATCCGCGAAGAAATTCCGCAGGTGGAGGTTGCTCTTGGTGATCAGCACCACGCGTTGGTATTCCGGGTGATGGCGACGCCCGATGCAGCGGACTTAGAGAAGCTGCAAGCATTCAGTGTAAAAGTCGGCGCGCAAATATTTTTGCAGAGCGCGGGTTTGGATAGTATTCGGCCTCTACGTAATGATTATCCGCCTCTGTATTACCGTGTGGGGGCGATTTCTACGACTATCGAGTTCGGCCCAGTGGATTTTATTCAAATTAATCGTGAAATTAATTTTGCATTGGTGGCTTCGGTAGAATCACTGTTGCAGCCTTCCCCCAAAGATGTGATTCTCGACCTATTTTGCGGGCTGGGAAATTTTACGCTACCACTGGCGCGCCGCGCGTCGCAGGCGGTGGGCGTGGAGGGTGATGCGGGATTGGTGCAGAAGGCTGGCATTAATGCTGCGCACAATGGGATTGGTAACGCGAGTTTCTATACGGATAATTTGTTTGAACCTGCAACCTGCGGGAATTGGGTCACCCAACGCTATGATTTGGTGCTTTTGGACCCGCCTCGGGCTGGTGCTATGGAAATCTTGGGACATATGTCGCAGTGGCGTCCCCGTCGGGTCGTGTATATTTCTTGTCATCCCGGGAGTTTGGCACGAGATGCCGGGATCCTGGTTGAAACCCATGGATTTAAGCTCTTAGGCGCAGGGGTAATGGATATGTTTCCGCATACGGCACATGTTGAGTCAATTGCGGTATTTGAGGCCAGAGCATGAGTTTAGGCCCGCTGATGATTGATATATCGGGTACTAGGCTAAATAATGAAGATAAAGAGGTGCTACGCCATCCATTGGTGGGTAGTGTCATATTGTTTACTCGCAATTACCAAGACCTGGCCCAGCTTAGCGCGCTGGTGGCCGAGATTCGTGCGATACGAACTCCCGCTTTGTTAATCGCCGTTGACCACGAGGGTGGGCGAGTCCAACGCTTTCGAGAGGGGTTTACCCGACTTCCGGCCGCGCGTCTGTTGGGACGACGAATTGGCAGCGAGCGGCGTGAGTCACTGCACATGGCGACGCTAGCGGGTTGGCTGATGGCCATTGAGCTACGACGGGTGGGCGTGGACTTTAGTTTTGCTCCCTGTGTAGATCTTGATTATGGGTCAAGCGAAGTTATTGGAGATCGGGCCTTGCATCGCGACCCCGAGGCAGTAGGGACTCTTGCGGTAGCTTACATGGGTGGCATGCGGGAAGCAGGCATGGCCGCTACTGCCAAGCATTTCCCCGGTCATGGAGCGGTGGTGGCGGACTCCCATGTCGCTTTGCCCGTTGACCGCCGAGCCTTCGCGGATTTAGAGGAGGACATGCGCCCTTATCGTTTGTTGATTGATAACCAATTATCGGGCGTGCTGATATCGCATGTTGTATTCCCGCAGATTGATGCGCTACCTGCCAGCCTATCGCCCCGGTGGGTTAGCTCCATTTTAAGAAGTGACTTGAACTTCCACGGTTGCATATTTGCCGATGACTTAAGTATGGCCGGAGTAGCAAGCTATGGTGATGCACCAGCGCGTACACAATTAGCCCACGAGGCCGGTTGTGACGTGTTGCCGGTCTGTAACGATCGAAAATCAGTACACGCAGTTCTCGATAATTTTAAACCCGAAGTCAACCCTGCCTCGCAGGCGCGGTTGGTGAGAATGCGTGCACGCTCAGAGCCGCCATTGAATATTACAAGCAGTATTCAATGGCAAGAAGCAGTGCGGCAGCTCGAGAGTCTGTCGGCACCGCCGCCCTTGGAATTGCACGGTAGATCATGAGCGTAGTAGATCTGGATCTGTATCGGCGCTTGGTTGACGCATCGTCGGATGGTGTGGCACTAGTTGATGCGCTGCATCCGGAGCGCCCCGTGGTTTATGTCAATCCCGCGTTTGAAAAACTAACGGGCTATCCAGCGAGCGAATTGATCGGACGAAACTTGCGATTTTTACAAGCCGACGATGTTGAGCAGGATGCTAAGACCAGGCTGCGTGAGGCATTGAAAATTAATGAGCCGTGTCGGGTGTTGCTACGCAATTATCGTAAAGACGGATCGCTTTTTTGGAACGAATTAAGTGTCTCGCCGCTGCTCGATGCTACGGGCAAGGTGAGTCATTTTGTCGGACATCATCGTGATGCTGGCGAGCGCTTAAAATCGGATCCACGACATGCGCGAGACTCGTTAAGTGGCGCTCACCAACCGACTACAATTGCTGTTCGTGATGACCGTCTGACGGGTCTATTTACCCTACCGTATCTCGAAGAATTATTAAAACGAGATTGGGCTATCGCGCAACGCGAACAACGTAGCATCGCAATTTTTAGTGTCGATATTGATGCGCTAGATTTATACAATAGTACTTTTGGTCGAGCTGCGGGTGATTCCACGATTCGTCGGGTGTCTCACTGTGTTTCCGGGTGTCTACGTCGAGCCACTGATGTCACTGCACGTATTGATGGTGGAAGCCTCATGGCCTTCGCGCCCGGAATAGATTCCCAAAAAGCTTTAGGGCTGGGTAATTTAATGGCTGATCGTGTGCGTGAAATGCGAATTCATCATCCAAAATCGATTGTTCTCAGGTATATCAGTGTGAGCGTGGGCGTTTCGGCTATGATTCCTGGCACTGATCACAGTCCGGCTTTGCTACTCGAGAAGGCGCAGCAACAGCTCCAAAAAGCCAAGAAATCGGGACGAAATCAGGCTGCTTGATTTTAGGCTAATTGCTCTATTAGCTGTTCGACGCGAGCGAATAATTTCTCGTCCACCCGGGCATCATGCGTGAACCGCAATTTGAGTGGACCTTCTAGGCGGTATTCTTTAGGCCGCGTTTGGATCAATGCGAGTAAGTGCTTCGCGTTGATTTTATTGTCTTCTGCAAATACGAAGTAACCGCTATTGGTACCTGCGTCGATTTTGCGAATCCCTAATTCCTGAGCGCGCAATTTTATTTGTCGTGTACGAAATAGCGACTTTGCGGGGTCGGTGAAGGGCCCAAAACGGTCTACCAATTCAACTTTGAGGTCGTCGAGTTCCTCGCGAGATTCAACGCCAGCTATGCGTTTGTAGAGGACTAATCGCAAATGTACGTCAGGAACATAGTCGGCTGGAATCAGTGCCGGCAAATGCAATTCAACCTCGGGGCCGGCATCAATCGGTCTGTCTAGATCGGCTTGCTTGCCAGATTTTAAGGCAGTGACGGCGCGTTCGAGCAGTTCCATGTAGAGGTTATAGCCGATTTCGTTGATTTGACCGCTTTGTTCGTCGCCGAGTAATTCCCCGGCGCCACGTATTTCAAGATCATGGGTGGCCAGCGTAAACCCCGCACCTAGTTCTTCTAACGATTCTAAAGCCTCTAAGCGCTTGACCGCATCGGCGGTCATGGCCTTGTGGGGTGGAGTGATTAGGTAAGCGTAGGCACGATGATGCGATCTGCCGACGCGTCCGCGCAGCTGATGTATTTGGGCTAGACCAAAACGATCAGCGCGATCAATAATAATGGTATTCGCCGTGGGCACATCAATGCCACTCTCGATAATAGTTGTGCATACCAAAACATTGAAGCGACGATGATAAAAATCAAGCATAAGTTGCTCTAATTCTCGCTCGCGCATTTGGCCGTGTCCCACCGCCACGTTCGCCTCAGGAACTAATTCACGAATTGCCTGGGCGGTTTTCTCAATAGTCTCGATCGCATTGTGCACGTAATAAATTTGCCCTCCGCGGCGAATTTCCCGTAACGCTGCCTCCCTGACAATAGTTTCATTCCATTCAAGTACAAAGGTTTTAACGGCTAGTCGTTCAGCGGGCGGTGTGGTAATGAGCGATAAATCGCGTAGACCGCCCATTGCCATATTTAAAGTACGCGGAATCGGCGTTGCGGTTAGTGTCAAGACATCAACCTCGGTACGCAATGCTTTCAGCTTTTCCTTATCGCGCACTCCAAAACGATGCTCTTCGTCAATAATTACTAATCCAAGGTCCTTAAACTTAACCTTGCCTTGCAGTAGGCGTTGGGTGGCAATGACGATATCGACCACGCCAGCGGCGACGCCAGCGAGGATGCCTGTCGCTTCTTTGTTCGAACGGAATCGTGAAAGACTCTCGACACGTACCGGCCAGTCGGCGAATCGGTCGGTGAATGTAGTGTGATGTTGCTGAGCAAGCAGGGTTGTGGGCACTAAAACGGCGACTTGTTTGCCGGCCTGCACCGCGACAAACGCTGCGCGCAGGGCAACTTCGGTTTTACCAAATCCCACGTCGCCGCAAATAACCCGGTCCATAGGTTTGTCTGAATTCAGATCAGCGAGGACTTGTTCGATGGCAGTTGCTTGGTCGGCAGTTTCTTCAAACGGAAACCCGGCTTGGAAGGCGCGATACTCAGCTTCTCCTGCATTAAGTTTAGTGCCGTGGCGGGCTGCGCGGCGTGAATATAGATCTAGTAATTCGGCGGCGACGTCGCGGATGCGCTGTGCCGCTTTACGGCGTATTTTTTGCCATTGCTCTCCGCCCAGTTTGTGCAGGGGAGCGGTTTCAGCCGGCGCGCCGGTGTAGCGTGATACGAGGTGTAGCGCTTGAACCGGAACATAAAGTTTGTCGCCATCCGCGTATTCAAGCACTAGGAATTCGCCAGTGTACCCAGCTACGTCCATGGTCTGTAGGCCGATATACCGCCCGACACCGTAGGCTTCATGGACTACCGGGGCACCTATGCGCAGATCGGTCAGTTCTTTTAAAATCTTGGCGGGATCGCGATCGGCGCGGCGACGTCTACGTTCCTGACGAGCTCGATCCCCGAAAAGTTGCGATTCGGTCAATATTTCGAGTGCGGGAGAACTTAAGCGCAGGCTTGAGACTGCAGCGGAGACGGTAATACCCAATTTCAAATTGCTGTTTAGAAAAGCCGCAAAAGTATCGAAAATCTTGACGTGAACGTCACACTTTCGCAAAAGTTCTAGTAATAGCTCACGCCGTCCGGCTGATTCGGCGGCAATCAATACTCGGGCACAGGATGCATCTAGGTAGGCAATTAATTCCGTCGCTGGAGATGCGGCGCGCGCATCGATACGCACTTTAGAGGGCGCGCTACTTGTGAAATTTTGGATTATTCCCGGGGTCTCTGGTGGCCATTCATGTGCCTGTAATTGAATTTTCGGCCACGCGGAGCATTGCGCGCCAAACTCAAGCGGCGATAAGTACAGTTCGGCCGGATCTAAAATCGGTCGTTGTCGATCATGTCGAAGTTGCTCGTGGCGCGAATTAATTCCATTCCAAAGAGTCTCGATCGTCTGGGTTGCACCAAACATCTCTAGCAATAGGCTGTTAGGCGGCAAATATTCAAATAAATGCGAGGTTCGCTCAAAAAATAACGGCAGAAAGTACTCAATGCCTCCGGGGCTTAAGCCTTGGGTGACATCACGGTAGATAAATTGTTCCGATAAGTCACCGCTGAAACGCAGCCGGTAGCGACGGCGGAATTCTCGTATAGAATCTGGATTTAACGGTGTTTCGCGTGCTGGTAATAATTCAATACGGTCAATTTTGTCGCCCGACCGTTGCGTATCTATGTCGAAAAAGCGAATGCTATCGATATCGCGGTCCAGCAGGTCAATTCTATAGGGGCGCTCCGAACCCATGGGAAAGACGTCAATGAGTGAGCCGCGAACGGCAAATTCACCGTGCGCCACGACCTGAGTAACTGCCGCATACCCAGCTACCACTAATTGGCTTTTGAGTACTTCTAAGTCCAACGATTCACCGACATACACATTAAGGGAATAGGCTTCGACATAGCTGCGCGGTACCAGGCGTTGCATCAGAGTATCGATAGCGATTAGCCAGACGCCGTGTCTTGCCCGAGGTAACTCAGCGAGAGTCGCCAATCGTGTTGAGATAATATCGGGGTGTGCCGAAAAATTATCGTAGGGTAGTGTTTCAAGGTCGGGAAACACTCTAACGGTCAGCGAGGTCGGCGCAAAAAAACTAATTTCATCGCTTAAGGATTCGGCCTGGCGGGTATTTTCCGCGATAACAATCAGCGGACCTGGGGCGCCTACTGCGGCTTCTGCGATGGCTAGTGATGCTGCCGCACCATAAGCTTTTCCCCATTTGACGCTGCGATCGTTAGCATTGGGTAGGGTAGGGTTTAGTAGCGGCATTGCGGTCTAGGGTCAAACTTTTTGAAAATAAAGGCCCGCCGCGACAGTTAAGTCTCGGTGGGCTGGTAGATAACTAATTTTTAAGATTTTACGTAAAGTTCACTAGGAGGTCGTCACCACGGTGTGCACCACGTGATCGGACTCGAAATAGACGGTAAAACCCACATACTCCCAGCGGCTGATCGGCGGTACGCCGACTGCCGGAATCTTGGAGACCGGAGTGCCGAATTTGGCAGCGACTTGGTCCATAGACATGCCGCGCTCTGGCGTTACTACGCTGGCTTCTTTGATCGCAATGCCCCCGGGTACCACGATCGTTTCGGCGCAACTCCAACTTGCGATAAACATCGTGACGATCAACAGGCATGGGATTTTCATAGTGCACCTCTGGTTAAACTATACCATCGCCGCATTTTATCAGCTGTGGTTTAATCGCCGCGCATGTTTCAACCTTTGCCAATTTTTGTCGGTTTACGCTATTCGGTGGCGCGCGAACACAGTTTTTTTGTGTCTTTTATCACCTGGGTGTCGCTACTAGGCGTCGCGCTGGGGGTTGCCGCGGTTATTACGGTTTTATCGGTCATGAACGGTTTTGAGTCAGAATTACGCTCGCGGCTGCTGAGCCTGTCCGCACATGCCAAATTAGACAATGCGGGAGCGCCCATATCGAACTGGCAGGAGCAGCTGGAACTTATGCGTGGCTCTAAAGGATTACTAGGGGCCGCTCCATTTCTGGACACTGATGCCATGTTAAGCCACCTGCCTGCGATGAGCGGAGCGATTGTGCGAGGGATCGATCCCACACTAGAAGGACAGGTGTCTGCCATTGCTGATGCCATGCGCGAAGGTAAGTTATCCGACCTTACTGCGGGTTCTAATCGCATTATTCTCGGCCGAATGCTCGCATATCAGTTGCAAGTCGGTGTTGGCGATTCGTTGACCGTCATGATTCCGGGCCTCGGGTCCACGCCGCGCCTGCAAAATTTTGACGTAGCGGGAATTTTTGAAGTGGGTATTCAAGATCACGATAGTGTGTTGGCATTAATTAATTTGCACGACGCTGAAGCGTTTCGTGGCCTCGTGGGTCCTACCGGCATTCGTTTAAAATTTGATGATGTAATGAATGCACCTATTTTAGCGCGTGCAACCGCTAAGCGGCTGTTTACGCCGTTACGCGTACAAGATTGGACTCAGGAAAACGAGGCCTATTTTCGGGCGATCCGCATTGAAAAGACCATGATGGGGCTTATATTGATGCTAATTGTGGCTGTTGCCATCTTCAATATTGTGGCAACCTTGGTCATGGTGGTTAGCGATAAGCGTACCGATATCGCAATCTTGCGCACCTTGGGTTTAAGTCCGCGCGGTGTCATTGCGGTATTCATGACTCAGGGTGTGTTGATTGGTTGGCTGGGAACCGCTATTGGCGTTGCATTGGGATTAGGATTGGCGCTCAACGTCGACGTGATTGTGCCGTTTCTCGAGCACACATTTAGGTTTCATATCATGGATCCGGATGTGTATTACATCTCCGGTATTCCCAGTGAAACTCACGTTGCTGATGTATTGCAGATTGCGATGCTAGCGCTGCTGCTGTCTTTCTTGGCCACGATATACCCGGCATTTCAAGCGGCAAAAACTCAACCTGCCGAAGCTCTGCGGTACGATTAGTGAAATATTGGTATGAGGGATTTATCGGCCTTCGCTATTTGCGCGCCGCTCCGCGTCGTGGTTTTGTATCATTGATTGCGGGGATAGCAATTGCGGGACTAGCGCTGGGCGTTGCGGTACTAATCGTAGTTTTATCGGTGATGAATGGATTTGAAGAAGAACTGCGCACGCGAATATTGGGATTGACCGCCCATGCAACAATTTCAGGTCTTGAAGGACACATTGCTAATTGGCAAGCGCACGTGGATAAATTGGCGCGCTTTCCAGGGGTCGTCAGCGCGGCACCTTATGTTGAAGAGCAGGCCATGGTTACGCATGGGGAAAAGTCTGCGGGGATATTACTTCGGGGAATAGAGCCTACGCAGGAAATGCAGGTATCGGATTTAGAACAGCACTTGGCGAATGGACATCTGAATAGTTTAGCGGTCGGGACTTATCGCGCCATATTGGGTAAAGCTTTAGCAGAAGAGCTTCATGTTGGCGTCGGAGATCACGTGGTGGTGATGGTCGCGCAAGGGAATGTTACGCCCATTGGCGTGCTACCGAGAATGCGTAGTTTTTATGTCAGCGGAATTCTTTCGGTGGGAATGTATGAGTATGATAAACGGATTGTTTTAGTTGCAATGGCTGACGCTGCAAAACTACTGCGCATGGGTGATGAGGTTACCGGTATACGGCTGAAGCTTGCCGACCTTTATGCGGCACCACGCCTGGTACGCGCTGCCGCTATTGCTCTCGGGGGTGGGTTCTATGTTGAAGACTGGACACACCAGCATGTGAATTTTTTCCGATCTATTGAGATTACTAAGCGCATTCTCTTTGTAATCCTCTCGTTAGTTATAGGTGTCGCAGCCTTTAATATTATTTCAACTATGGTTATGGTCGTAAAAGATAAGCGCCGCGATATCGCGATTTTGCGTACCTGTGGCGCTTCGGCACGGAGTATCTTGTCTATTTTTGTAGTGCAAGGAAGTTTAATCGGTACGCTTGGGATTATCCTGGGTGTCATTTTGGGAGTTCTAGTCGCGGAAAACTTGCAAGGCTTAGTGCACGCATTAGAACATCTGCTGGGTTTGAAATTCTTGGACGCGCGCGTGTATTTTATGAGTGATTTGCCGGCGCATGTCAGACTAAGAGATGTCTTGCAGATTTGTGGTGTCGCATTGGTGTTGGCTTGTATTTCTACCCTGTACCCGGCGTGGCGCGCGGCGCGTTTGATGCCGGCGGAGTCTTTGCGTAATGACTGAAGAAAATAATGCGTCAACCCGTAAGTTAGTGCTTGAGGGTTCTGACTTGGTAAAAGAATTTGTGCAGGGTGGCGTTACTTTGCAGGTTTTACGCGGCGCATCTATTCGGGTCTACAGCGGCGAGCGAATCGCTATCGTAGGGGCTTCAGGTTCTGGGAAAACCACTCTGCTACAAGTGCTGGGTGGATTAGATTTGACGACCCGAGGGAGCGTTACCATTGCGGGCACCGCGATGAATCAAATGAATGATACCGAGCGGGGAACTTTGCGCAATTTAGCAGTTGGATTTGTGTATCAATTTCACCATTTGCTGCCCGAATTTACTGCGCTTGAGAATGTAGCGATGCCATTATTAGTTAGGCGTATGCATGCTCAGCGCGCGCGCGACGCAGCGGCCAGCCTCTTGTCGCGCGTCGGATTGGGACAGCGACTGCAACACCGTCCTTCGCAGCTCTCGGGCGGTGAGCGTCAGCGAGCTGCGGTGGCGCGTGCACTGGTAACTCGACCTCAATTAGTTCTCGCTGACGAGCCGACCGGTAATTTGGACGGTGTCAATGCGGCTCAGGTGTTTGAACTCATGTTAGAACTGAACCGTGAATTACAGACTAGTTTGGTAATTGTGACCCATGACGAGCGGTTGGCGGCTCGCTTGGATCGGGTCTTGATGCTGGTGGATGGTGTTTTAGTTGAGCGCCATTAGTGCCACTTTCTTTGCCGTCGACGCCATTGATAGCTGACCCGGACACGCCAGAGGCACTTAGCCAGAAAATATCCTAAAGCGGCGGTGGTGAGTCCCAAGACCAGTGCTCCTAGAAATAATGGTGCCCATAACTGATTTAGATGTGCCCAGATAGTTCGATGGCTGAGCTCATTTAGGAAGGGTGTTAAATCTACGCCTAAAAGCCTGGCTCCTACCCATATAGAGCCGACTAATTGTGGTAACCAGGTGAATGGATTGCTGATAAACACGGTGGCGAATAGCACCGGAAGGTTGAGTCGAAACACGATACCGCAAAGGGCTCCCACTACAAGGTGCACAGGCAATAGTGGGATTGGCGGGATAAAAGCGATCAATAGTCCCACCGCAAATGCTCGAATAACGCTGCGACGGTGAAAAGTCCAGCAGGTTGGATAGTTAAAAAAAGCCGAAAAAGGTTGTAATAGGCGGTGTTTTTCCAGGGTTTCGCGGTTCGGGGTGAATTTTTTTAACCAGTGCTGCATTTTTCGCATCATACAACGGCAATAGCTTTTTGAATGAGACTGTCTCAACAGTCGTCGCTCAAGTATCATGGGGCGACCAATTCAGACTTAAGAGCGAGGACATCCATGTGGGAGATCATCCGCGCAGGCGGCGGCTTCATGTGGCCGATAATTTTGTGCTCTATTGCCTCGGTGGCGATAATTCTGGAGCGTCTATGGACTTTGCAGAGCAGCCGGGTGATTCCGCATGACCTCGCGCAGAAGGTGTGGAATTGGATCGAAGCAGATCAATTAAACGACAAATTAATCCAAGCGTTGGAGCGAAACTCCCCGCTGGGTAAATTATTAGCAATCGGGCTTATTAACCGCCATCGGCCGCGTGCTTTGATGGTCGAGCGTTTGGAGGACGGTGGCCGGCACGTGGTGCATGAACTAGAGCGATTTCTGAATTCCTTAGGTACTATTGCGGCAGTCTCGCCACTGCTGGGACTTCTAGGCACTGTTGCCGGAATTATTCATGCCTTCAACGCGATCACAGCCAATGGAATCGGTGATCCGCGGATTCTATCGGGTGGCATTGGTGAGGCGCTTATAACTACGGCGGCGGGTCTTACGGTGGCTATTCCCTCGTTGATCGCCTATCGATTTTTGCGTGGCAAAGTCGAACGCCTTGTGGTTCGTATGGAAAAAGAAGCCATGAAGTTGGTAGATGCATTGGATGAACGCGGCCAATCCCATTCGAGTAATTAAGTCGTGAATTTGCGTCCCCGCCACCGTGAAGATCCTGAGATAAATTTAATTTCACTCATCGATGTGCTGTTGGTTTTATTGGTATTTTTTATGGTGTCGACTACTTTTCAACAAGAAGGTCGGGTCAAGGTTCAATTGCCGCAGGCTAGCGAGATTCCACTACCGCGTGGTTCGAGCGAGCCTTTAGTCATTACCGTGACGGCGGAGGGGGGTTATCGCGTCAATGAACGTACACTTATTAATACTAGTGCCGATACGTTACGAGCGGCCTTGCTAAAAGAGGCGGGAGTCAATCGTGGACCTATTACTATTCGCGCGGATGCACGCTCGACGCATCAGGCGGTTGTGACAGCTATGGATGTAGCGGGTCGTTTGGGCTTCGCGCAGCTTAACATTGCCACTATTCACCCGGAGTCTAGCCCTTGAGTGAGGTTGATTCGTGGTCAATTTATCAACGCTTATTGCGCTATGCCCGGCCTTACCTTGGGATGTTTCTAGTAGGTGTATTGGGAATGGTGTTGTTTGCAGCCACTGAAGGCGCGATGGCATTCTTCGTAAGAGAATTTTTAAACGGCACATTTATCAAGAGAAATCCGAGCATTCTTTGGGATATACCCATCGGTGTAGTGGTGCTTTTTGCATTCCGCGGAATTGGTGACTTCGTGTCCAACTATTTCCCCGGTTGGGTAGGACGGCAAGTGATCAAGGGATTGCGCCAAGATGTGTTTTCTCATTACCTGCGCCTACCTACCGCCTATCTTGACGGTCAACAATCAGGGCATTTGTTGTCCAAGCTTACTTATAATATCGAGCTGGTTGCGGATGCGGCCACCAATGCGTCAATTTCATTGATTCGCGACAGCCTTACGATTGTGGTGTTGTTGGGCAATTTGTTCTATCTGAATTGGCAATTAGCGGTGTACAGCATCGCAGCCGCGCCGTTGATTGCCTGGTTGATGCAAATAGCTAATCGTAGCTTTAGACGCTACAGCGCTCGTATTCAGAGCTCAATGGGTGATATCACTCGAGTGGCTAAAGAGGCTATAGATGCGCATCGTTTAATTAAGATTTTTAATGCTGAAGACCATCAAATTCATCGATTTGAACAGGTCAATGAAATGAACCGCGCGTCGAATATGAAATTGCTTCGTGCTAAATCGATTAGCAACCCCGTGGTGCAGTGTATTGCATCAATAGGTCTCGCCAGCGTCTTATACGTGGCGATACGGCAAGTGTTCGCACATAGCATGCAAATGGCAGAATTTTTGGCATTTTTAACGGCGCTCATGATGATCCCCGCGCCCTTGAGACGCTTAGTTAATATTAGTGGCCCATTGCAGCAGGGCATTGCCGCCGGCCAGAGTGTTTTTGAATTGCTAGATAATGTTACGGAAGGCACCGGCGGCAGTCGGCGGCTATTGCGCGCGCGCGGCGAGATTGAGTTTCGCAACGTCTCATTTGAGTATTCAAGTGATAAGGATGCCGTATTGCACCAGGTCAGTTTTCACGTGAAGCCCGGTGAAACAGTGGCGATTGTAGGTCGTTCTGGTAGCGGCAAAACTTCGCTGGTAGGTTTAGTGCCGCGTTTTTACGATGTGAGCGCAGGGTCGGTTTTATTAGACGGATTTGATGTGCGTGATTACAGACTTACTGACCTGCGCTCGCAAGTCAGTCTTGTCAGTCAGGACGTGGTTTTATTCAATGATACGATTCGTAATAACATCGCCTTCAATGCGGTGGGTAAAAGCGACGCGCAAGTTGAGGCGGCTGCGCGAGCTGCAAATGTGATGGAGTTCATCGCTCAACAACCCGAAGGATTTGATACGCCTTTGGCCGATCGCGGGCTAAATTTATCGGGCGGTCAGCGACAACGGATTTCTATCGCACGCGCTTTGCTGAAGGACGCACCCATTCTCATATTAGATGAGGCGACCGCAGCGCTCGACAACGAGTCAGAGCGGCGCGTACAACAGGAACTGAGTGTGCTAATGCAGGGCCGCACAACCTTGGTTATTGCGCATCGGTTGTCGACCGTGGAGGGTGCGGATCGCATTATCGTCTTGGATAATGGGCGAATCGTAGAAACTGGGACGCACCATGAATTGCTAGCGAAGAACGGGGTGTATTCTTTGCTGCACGGAATGCAGTTTAACGTGTAGAAGAATAAAACTAGCCTTATGGCGATACAATCTTGGCTTAATCGCGTTTGGTACGGGGAGCATCGTACATACCGATGGTTAGTGCCGTGGTCAATTATTTACGGGCGTCTAGTGCAACTACGGCGCGCAGCGTATCGCTATGGGTTACGTAAAACCACGCAACTCTCGATACCGGTGATTGTGGTGGGAAACTTAAGCGTGGGTGGGACGGGAAAAACTCCGTTGGTATGTTGGCTAGTGTCACGTTTAAAGGAGCGTGGGTTCAAACCCGGTGTAGTTACTCGCGGCTACGGAGGTTCATCGCATCTACATCTGGTTGTACCGGGTGACGACGCGACAATCGTGGGGGACGAGGCACTCCTATTGGCGCGGCGCACCGCGGCGCCGGTAGCTATCGGGCGCAATCGCCCCGCGGCGGCGCGATTGTTGGTGGCGGCAGGTTGCGACGTGGTAATCAGCGATGATGGCTTGCAGCACTATGCGCTGGCGCGCAACTGTGAAATATTAGTAATTGACGGCGAGCGGCTCTTTGGCAATGGTTGGCTTTTGCCGGCGGGACCCTTACGTGAGCCGGTAGAGCGAATGCATGGCGTGGATGTGGTGGTTGTCAATGGTGTCGATAGTGATCTGGCGGCCTCAATTAGTATGCATTTGAAGGCTTCGTTCGCAATCCGAGTGTTGGGTAATAAATCTGTCGATTTGGATTCCTTTCTGGGAACGTCGGTGCACGCTGTGGCGGGAATTGGCAATCCGGAGAGATTTTTCAATCTTTTGCGCGGTTTTGGTATCAACATTATCCCTCATCCTATGTCAGACCACGCGCGTCTACGGCGTCAAGATATTAACTTCGCCGATAGTTTGCCGGTGTTTATGACCGAGAAAGACGCCGTAAAATGTGCCGAGATCGCCGATGAGCGCCATTGGCAAGTCCCCGTGGATGCCTGCTTTAATGCTGTAGATTCTAGTACCCTGCTAGATACGGTAATGCGAAAAATTGCGCTGCACAACTCCTAAGAGAAAGAGGTTTCTATGGATAAGCGATTGTTAGAAATTTTAGTTTGTCCGATTTGCAAAGGTAAATTACGACTAGTCGGTAGCGGAGGCGACATGCAGTTAGTGTGTCGCGGTGATCGCTTGGCGTACCCAATAACGGATGGAATCCCGATTATGTTGCCCGAGGATGCACGTACGTTGAGTCCCGACGATCCATTATGTTCCACGTAGTGATCCCAGCGCGATTCGCAGCGACTCGGTTACCGGGTAAGCCTTTGCTGAGAATCGAGGGGAAGTCTTTGCTGCAATGGGTCTGGGAAAGTGCGCGTGACAGCGGCGCAATTTCGGTGATTGTCGCAACGGATGATGTGCGTATACAAACCGCAGCGCGAGCCTTTGGGGCTGATTGCGAATTGACATCGACCGCATGTGAGTCTGGCACTGACCGCGTCGCCGAGGTAGTCAGGCGTCGGGGATTTGCAGATTCGGATCTGGTTGTGAATTTGCAGGGCGATGAGCCGTTTACCCCGCCTACACTAGTGCATGATCTGGCCAACGTGCTGATGAATAACCCTACAGCTGAGATCGCCACGGTTATAGCACCTATCGGTTCGCTCCAAGAATTTCTCGACCCGAATATCGTCAAAGCACTATGCGCGCGCGATGGTCGTGCATTGTATTTTAGCCGCGCGCCGGTGCCATGGCCGCGCGATCATTTGCAAAATGGTTCGCCTATGAGTTTCACCGGTGCTTGGCGTCATATAGGTATTTATGGATACCGGGTCGCCAGCCTGTTGAAATTTTCTAGTTGGTTGCCGACAGCGCTGGAAAAAACCGAAAAGCTTGAACAATTACGGGCTTTAGAGAACGGCATGTTAGTTCATTTATTGGCACTCGTCGCCTCGCCGCCTGCTGGGGTTGATACTTTGGAAGACTTACAGCGCGTGCGTGAATTCGTGGCGAAGCGTTCTTTGGCGCGTATTTAATGCCATTTACGATTTCTCATGTCGCGGTTGCGTTGCCGTTCGCACGTAAGCTTTCCCAGTGGCGAATACTGTCGGCTTCCGTCATTGGCACCATGCTGCCAGATTTTAGTTATCTATTGCCATGGCACTTGGTGCGGTCCGAAACTCATAGTGCGGCCGCGCTGTTAACTTTTTGTCTTCCGATGGGCCTTGCAAGTTACTGGATTTTTCAGCGAGTAATTAGAGCTCCGCTACTCGAGTTATTACCAGACGAAACCTACACACGTTGGTGCAGGCCGCCAGATCTCGGACGTTTGCGCCAGTGGGGATTTGCGGTGTGTGGTCTGCTAGGCGGTGCTGTCAGCCACTTAATTTGGGATGGATTTACTCACGAAGGGGCCCGCGGAGTGCGAATGTTTCCAGCACTGGATGATCCGCTGCTCGATGTGGGTGGTCATCAATTGCTCGGTTTCAAGCTCATGCAGCAAGCGAGTTCATTGTTAGGCTTGGTCGTGGTGTTATGGCTTTTATGGCGCACACTACGGACTGCAATTACCTTGCAGCATACTGGCGCAATGAAACGATTACTCGGTGAGCGCGAACGGCGTGCTTGGATAGGGGCGTATTCGATCACCACGATAGGATTGGGTGTCGCGTGGATGTGGTCAATGCGCTTTTGGGGATATCACAGCCACCACTTTGGAGCCGCCAATGATTTAGCGATCAGTGGCCTACGGGGTTTGGCGAGCTCGCTAGTGGCTATCAGTTTATGCTTGCAAATCCGTCTGCGTGCAGCGCCATCATAGCGCTGCACGCAAAGCTTCTAGAGTTGCCGTTAATGCTCGTCCGGTCCGTTACGCGTAACCGGGCTGGGCGTGGATGACCAGACGACATATTTATCATTGTCGTTGCTGGTACCGGCGCTTGGCACGCTAGCCTCTCGCGGTGCGGGTGCGGGTGCGGGTGCGGGTGCGGCTGCGGCGGGTGCCGGTGCGACGGGCGCGCTGTCGGTAAAATGAGCTGCCTGGGCTACAGAGGGTGTTGCTGTCCCTTGCGCGGGTGACGCTACTGGGTCGCGCGGCCCGTCGGAGCCTGTGTTACCCGCTGTGCTACTCGCAGTGCCGCTATTGGGCTCACCACTATCGCTTCGGCCACGCCCGCGGCCACGCCGTCGTCGGCTACGGCCACTACCACTGCCACTGCGCTCACTACCCTGTTCATTGCGAGGGCCCTCAGGGCGCGGTGGTTGATCCGGGCGCGGTGGTTGATCCGGGCGCTGTGGTTGATCGGGGCGGGGCGGTTGAGCGTCGCGCGGCGGTGCGTCACTCCGGGACGCATCATTACGCGGCGCAGGTTCATTGCGGCGGGCACTGACATCAGTACGATTATCACTGCGCGGGCGGTCTCGGCGTGGCTCGTCGCGTCGGGGTTCGCGGGGTCCTTCGCCGCGGGGGTTACGGTTTCGATCGCGGTCTCGATTGCGGTCAGTGCCGCCGCTTCGATACCGATCATGGCGCACGTCACGATGTTGACGTTCGCGCGGCGTAGGGCTGCTAGCTGTGGGTTTAGGGTCCGCCGATATTGCGGAATCGCCGCCGAATAAATATCGCCACAGACGCACTAATACACCTGCCTGCGGGGCAACCGGAGCGATCGATGCAGCGATGGGGATCGGCATTGGGATAATCGGCGCTGAGGCCACCGGCAAAATACTCGGTACGACGGGGGCTTCGGCTTGAGGTTTCTTATCGCGACTACCGATATTGGAATCGTCAACGGTGGGTTGATCCGCGAGTTGATAACTTGGAGTCGCGCTATCGTTTAGTTCTTTTTCGTCATCACGAATGCGTCGTAGTGAATACGCCGGCGTTTGCATGTGTGGGTTGGGAACTATGACCAAGGATACTTTATCGCGCGCTTCTATTTGATTTAACCAATCGCGTTTCTCGTTGATCAGGTAAGTTGCAATGTCCACAGGTACCTGAGCGATGACCCTACCCGTGCGCTCTTTACGCGCTTCCTCGCCTATGAGGCGCAGTAACGCCAGTGACATCGATTCGATACCACGAATCGTACCCATGCCGTTGCAGCGCGGACAATTCAAATGGGTTGTTTCACTTAAAGCAGGACGTAAACGCTGTCGCGACAATTCGAGCAAACCAAAGCGTGATAACCGTCCCAGTTGTATACGGGCACGATCCATTTTGACCGAATCACGCAACATGTCTTCGACCGCGCGTTGATTGGAAGTATTTTCCATGTCGATGAAATCAATGACGATGAGGCCGCCAATATCACGCAGGCGCAGTTGCCGAGCGATTTCTTCGGCAGCCTCAAGATTGGTATTGCGTGCAGTCGCTTCAATGTCTCCACCGCGGGTGCTGCGTGCCGAGTTAATATCTATCGAGACCAAAGCTTCCGTGTGATCAATAACTAAACTGCCGCCGGACGGCAAATTTACTTTATGCGAGTAAGCCGATTCAATTTGGCTTTCAATTTGATAGCGGGTGAATAACGGCACTGGATCTTGGTACAGTTTTAATTTGCGCTGCGCATCGGGCGGCATAAAGCGCTGCATGTATTCCAGAGCTTTCTGAAAAGCCTCGGGTTGATCGATGAGACATTCACCAACATCATCCGAAAAATAGTCACGTAAGCCCCGGGTTACCGCATCACTTTCTTGAAAAATCAAGAATGGCGCCGATCTGCCGTCGTTAGCTTTGACGATAGCGTCCCAGGCGCTCGTCAGGTTATTAAGGTCCCATTGCAGTTCCTCGGTCGTGCGTCCAACGCCGGCGGTGCGAACTATGGCACCCATGCTGTCGGGAATTTGCAGGCCGTTCATCGCTTCGCGCATTTGGTCTCGCTCTTCGCCTTCTATGCGACGCGAAACTCCACCGGAGCGAGGATTATTCGGCATTAAAACTAAGAAACGACCCGCTAAACTAATAAACGTCGTAAGTGCCGCACCCTTGTTGCCACGCTCTTCCTTTTCGACCTGCACGATTAGTTCTTGGCCTTCCTGCAACATATCCTTAATGTTGGGCCTTCCGCCGGAGCTCGCGGGTGAGCGAAAATACTCCTTAGCGACTTCTTTTAACGGTAAGAAGCCGTGGCGCTGTGCGCCATATTCTACGAATGCCGCTTCGAGACTGGGCTCGACGCGAGTAACACGACCTTTATAAATATTTGATTTTTTTTGTTCCCGAGAGGGTATCTCAATAGATAAGTCGTACAGGGTTTGACCATCGACGAGAGCGACTCGCAATTCTTCTTCTTGAATTGCGTTGACGAGCATTCTTTTCATGTGCCCCAACTAATGTGGTAGAGGCCGAGGAGAGCTGGAGAATAGAAGCCAGGACCGCGATCAAAATAGTGGTATTGAATAGGGGTACGCCGAGCGCGAAAACCGCGACCTGCGTCCAATCTAACCAATTCTGCCAAAATATATACGGCAAGCCTAAGGCCTTGTTCTCGGTTAACCGCTTGTTAAAACACCGGAGCTCTTTTAAGGCTCACTTGCATCTGTCTCATCGGCCGAGCGATGGTCTGGAATTCCAGATCCAACTAATATGTAGCCCCCCAAACCAAAGGGGAGTCACGGAAAACCGGTGTCTATAGCGTCAGTTCAATTAAAGGGCGTAAACCCATTAAATGGTTCAGCGCACGACACGGTTTTAGGACATTATCACGCCAGCCCTTCAGGGTCAATGTAATCAATGCCTTAGAAGGCTGGCCAGGCGTATCAATTAGGTGAAGAGTTTTAATGAACAGTGAAATAGAAGAGCCGGTGTATTTGCACATACCGAAAAGTCCAGTCGAATTACGCAAAATAACGGGCGACGAAGCCGGGCAACGTGTTGATAATTTTCTGATGCGGCATTTTAAAACCGTGCCCCGCAGCCGCGTTTATCGTTTATTACGCAAAGGCGAAGTACGTGTCAATCGCAAGAAAGTTGCGGCAGAGTATCGCATCGCGGAGGGGGATGAAGTACGCCTACCGCCCGTTCGAATTGAGGCGAGCGATGCGCCGGGTCAGCCTTCGATGAGTTTGATTGAACTCATTGAACGTGCGGTTATTTTTCAAGATAAGCATTTGTTAGTGATCGACAAACCGGCGGGGGTCGCAGTGCACGGGGGGAGTGGTTTAAGCTACGGAGTCATAGAGGCACTAAGAGCTTCCCGACCGCGTGAAACATTGGAACTCGTCCATCGGCTAGATCGCGACACCAGTGGGTGTTTGCTCATTACGCGAGATCGCGCAACCCTGGTGGCTTTGCATGCGCTCATTCGCGAGGGAGGTTTGCATAAAACCTATCTGGCATTAGTGGCCGGAAGTTGGCAGCTGGGCACCAAACGGATCGATGCGCCGTTGAGTACGGAGAATCGGCAACACGGATCCAGGCATGTGCGGGTCGCTTCTGCGGGAAAAAACTCAGTCAGTATATTCAAGCCGGTGCAATTCTTCGGCTCGTTGGCGACCCTAATGGAAGTGGACATACCGACGGGCCGTACGCATCAAATTCGTGTACACGCGGAGTTTGCCGGACATCCCTTGCTGGGCGATGATAAATACGGTGATCGTGAGCGTAATGCCGAGCTTAAGCACATGGGCCTAAAACGTACTTTTTTGCATGCCCAATCGGTTGCTTTTGAATGGCCGGCATCGCTAGTGCCGTTTCATGTAAGCGCGCCGTTACCAGTAGAGTTGGTGGCGGTATTGGATACGCTAACCCCTCAAAAGCGCAAGGTAGCAAAGGGTGGAACGGTGCGTAAGACATCTGCGGTGCTCAAGGCGCGCGCGGTACGTAAAGAAACCAAATTTTAGGGTAAGGAATAACCTACTGTGCGAAGTAGTGAACTTAGTTTTATTAAAGGTAATCCGATCAATGCCCAGGGATCTTCGCTGGTAATGGATTCACACAAGGTGATCCCTAAGCCTTCGCTCTTAAAGCCGCCCGCACAGTCGAGTGGTGATTCTTGTTGCACGTAGCGCTGGATCGATGCCTCATCCAAACTTCTGAATTTAACCTGGGTAGTATCGAGAAATTCGAATACCTGAGCTTCTCGTTGGCGGGCTAGTGTGACTGCGGTTAAAAACTTCAGGGTCCGTCCGGAGGCCGCCAAAAGCTGGGCATGACAGCGTGCGATCGTCCCCGGTTTTCCCATGATCAGTTCAGGCTCAATGTCAGGCAAAACAGCGATTTGGTCCGATCCGATAACCCAAGCATTGCTGTAACGATGTGCCACAGCAAGGGCTTTTTCGCGCGCTAACCGGCTTACCAAAGCCACGGCACGCTCATTTGGACCTGGCTGCTCGTCGATGCCGGGAGCTATGCAGGAAAAATCAAGCCCCAAACGACCGAGCAGTTCACGCCGATAGCGCGAGGTCGAGGCCAAAATGAGTTCGGGCACGATATTGATAGCAGCTGGGCTTCGTATTGGTATTTTGACAGGGGTTAGACGCGGCCCTATTATACGCGCCCCTTAGGCTGTGGGCTCGCCAAAATGTGGGCCGGGCGATGTGCCAGCACGTTTTTGGGAATTGTTAAAGACATTCGATAGGATATAACGACTATGGCAGTTCAGAAAAGTAGAAAAACCCCCTCGAAGCGCGGCATGCATCGCTCGCACTCAGCGTTGGCTGCACCCGCCATTTCGATTGATTCTAAGAGTGGTGAAATACATTCTCGTCATCGTATCTCACGAGATGGGTTTTATCGTGGCAAAAAAGTATTACAGACAAAAGCGGATGCCGCGGCGGCTGCAGCTGAAGAGTAGGTTAGAACTGCATACCGGCGATTTTCTCGCCGCCTCGTAACTCTGGTGTCCGTGCCACTCCATATTGCCATTGACGCCATGAGTGGCGATCGAGGTCCGTCTGTGTGCGTCCCGGCGGCTATTGCTGCTGCTCAGGAATATTCAGATGTTCGGTTCACTTTAATTGGGCGCAGCACAGATTTGCAACGCGAGCTTGGGCGCAATGCACTAGCACCCGCTAATATTTTCTGTTTACACGCCGCCGATGTGGTGGAAATGACCGATGAGCCGCGCGATGCGCTTCGCCGTAAAAAAGATTCGTCGATGCGTCGCGCTTTAGATCTGGTTAAATTGGGAGCGGCGCATGCCTGTGTCAGTGCTGGTAACACCGGTGCACTGATGGCAACAGCGCATTTTGTCTTGAAAATGCTGCCCGGGGTAGAGCGTCCAGCCATTGTTTCACTTATTCCGTCGCGCGGTGGCCACACCTATATGCTCGACTTAGGCGCGAACGCAACGTGCACCCCCGATCAACTTTGCCAGTTTGCGATTATGGGAGCGGTTTTGGCGGCGGATATGGACGGTGCACATGAAAATCCGCGTGTGGGCTTGCTGAATATTGGTGAAGAGGAAATGAAGGGCAACGATGCGGTACGAGCCGCACATTTGTTAATAGCCGCGAGCGGACTTAATTACATTGGTTTTGTTGAAGGTCATGATATTTTTTCGGATAAAGTCGATGTTGTGGTGACCGATGGGTTTACCGGAAATGTGGCGTTAAAAACTATGGAAGGAGTTGCGCGCCTTATTACGGACGCGTTGCGCGAAGAGTTTACTCGAAGTACGGTGCGAAAATTAGGAGCCATTGCCGCCCGGCCGGCATTGCAAGCGCTGCGTACGCGGCTCGATCCGAGACGCTACAATGGTGCGACCATGGTAGGATTAAATGGCATCGTAATTAAGAGTCACGGTAGCGCGGATCTGTTTGGTTTTCAGCGCGCCATCGAGGTTGCTGTATTGGAAGCGCGCAATGATGTGCCTCAACGGATTGCGGCGCGGCTTGGCGTTCCGTTCGGAGTTTGAAGGATCCTAAATGTATTCAAAGATAGCCGGTACTGGCAGCTATTTGCCCGAAAAAATTCTCACTAATGCGGATATTGCTAAATTCGTAGATACCAGTGATGAATGGATCAAGACTCGAACTGGAATTTCGCAGCGACATATTGCCGCCGAAGACGAAACTACTACCGATTTGGCTGAGGCGGCAGCGCGTAGTGCAATGGCCGATGCCGGGGTAGAGCCTAAGGATATTGATTTAATTTGTGTAGGTACTGCTACACCAGATTTTTTGTTTCCCAATGTGGGTACGTTATTACAAGAACGGCTCGGTATACACGGTTGTCCAGCTTTTAGCGTGGAGGCTGCTTGCAGCGGATTTATCTACGCTTTGAGCATGGCAGATAAATTTGTACGTTTGGGTGAGGCTAAATGTGCACTTGTGGTGGGCGCTGATACGCTTTCAAAAATGGTCGATTGGAAAGATCGCGCGACTTGTGTTTTATTTGCGGATGGTGCTGGCGCAGTTGTTTTAAAAGCGGCGACTGAACCTGGCATTATGAGTACTCGCTTGCATGCTGATGGACGCTATAAAGATTTGCTTTTGTATAATGATGGCGTGTCTAAAGGCTTTAAAAAAGTGCGTGACGGAACGGCCGCGGTGCAAATGAAGGGTAGTGAGGTTTATAAGTTCGCCGTTAACACATTGGGTCAATTAGTAACGGAAACGTTGAGTGCTAATAATATAAGCCAGGCTGAAATTGATTGGTTGATTCCACACCAGGCGAATATTCGTATTATAGAGGCTATTGCTAAACGCATTGATATGCCTATGGACCGCGTCATTGTGACCATTGCGGGTCATGGCAACACGTCGGCAGCGTCGGTACCGTTGGCGCTTGATGCAGGTATTAAGGATGGGCGTATTAGGCGCGGCCAGCTGCTTTTGCTGGAGGCATTTGGCGGTGGGTTTACTTGGGGGTCGGCACTCATTCGTTACTAGTAAGTTACCAGTTCAGTCGCATATTGTGCCCACAAAAAAGCGCCGCGGGAATCCGCGGCGCTTTAAGCAAAGTTAAGCATCGAGCTTAACAGCGCGTTAATGAAATAACGCTTACTTGGAGACAGACTTCTTGAACATGCGATCAATTTTCTCATTGATCGCTTCGATTGCCGTCTGATTCGACTGCGAAGCGGAGAGAGCTTGGTTAGCAGTGCTTTGGGCGCTGGAAGCGGCCGAAGAGGCGCTGGCAGCGGCGCTGCTAGCAGCGGTAGCGTCGCTTTGAGCTTTCGCCGTATCACCGGTCAATTTGCTGATTTGCGACTTTATGCCGTCGATGTCAGCCTGGAGCGGCTTCAGGTTATTGCAACCGGAGAACGCTACTAAGCAAGCAGCGGCAGCAGCGACTTTAAGTGTCGTTGTCAATGTCATAAAAATATACCCCTAGGTTATAAACTCATTCGTTTTGCAAAACTTTAAGTGCCGCGACTTATGAGACTCCTTGCGAGGGCAGACCCACTTGCGTTGCAGCACAGTTGTACATAAAGCCAAATTTATGGGCTAATTGCAACTAAAAAGCGCTTTTGTCGGTACTTTGCGACGGTTATAGGGGGCTTGCGGGCTAGAGCAACCTGTATATAATGCCAGTAACTGGTTACATATACAGGTGATGCATGTCGGATCTAACTCCTCGTCAAACGCAGATTCTAAGGCTTATACAAGACACTATCTCTGAAAGGGGTATGCCACCTACGCGAGCGGAAATTGCTCGTAATCTAGGTTTTAAGTCACCCAATGCAGCAGAGGAGCATTTGCGGGCGCTGCAACGTAAAGGTGTGATCGATTTAATCCCGGGAGCCTCGCGCGGTATCCAACTCAAAGATATTTTGCGTGAACAATTGGGTTTGCCACTCATTGGACGGGTTGCTGCCGGACGTCCTATTTTATCTGAGGAACATATTGAAACCCGCTACCAGATCGATCCGCATTTATTTCAACCACAACCACATTACCTCCTAAAAGTGCAGGGTATGAGTATGAAAAATGCTGGTATTTTGCATGGCGATCTGGTTGCCGTGCACCGCACTCCCGAAGTCCGTAATCGTCAAATTGTCGTCGCGCGCTTGGAGAATGAGGTGACCGTTAAACGCTACCGACAAGAAGGCACGATTGTTTGGTTATTACCTGAAAACGCAGATTTCGAACCTATTCGTGTTGATCTCAAGGCACAGCCTATGATGATTGAGGGAGTAGTAGTAGGGGTATTACGTCGCGGTAAAGATGTGGATGCCGCGTGAATCATCGCTTGCGGAGATTTTGGCCGATGCTCGTGTCTGGAAGTTAAAAGACGCCTCGGCTGTCCCGCCTCGTCCGGTCTGGTCCACCGGCAGCAAGTCGCTTGATGCGCGTTTGCCAGGGGGTGGTTGGCCGTCGGCGTCGCTTGTTGAAGTGTTGATTGATCATGCGGGTTTGGGTGAAGTACAGCTTTTCCTGCCAGCCTTAGTGGCTTGTCAGCGGGCTGTTGAAATTCCTTGGTTGGTTTGGATTTCGCCCCCGCACGAGCCTTTCGCCCCCGCCTTAGCGCAACAGGGAATTAATCTCGACCGAGTGCTGGTTGTGCGGCCTGGTAGCGCCACAGAAGCGCTGTGGGCGGCGGAACAGGTTTTAAGTTCAGGAGTATGTGCGGCTGTTTTACTGTGGCTGAAAGGCACTGATGATCGTTGGCTACGGCGTTTAAAGCTGGCGGCTGAAGCGGGTGGTGCGCTTGGAGTACTGTTTCGCCCTGAGCGCCATCGTTTCGAGTCTTCACCCGCGAGTCTACGTTTATTGATGACTCAAGGAGCGCCCGCGGCGCATATTGAGTTGTTGAAAGTACAAGGTGGGAGACCGGGTCCTGTTGATCTGGGTATGGTTGATTTTGGTGCCTCATGAAAAGTCGAGTATCACAATGTTATAAACCTTTGTGGTACGCCGCGGTATTCTCTGAATTGAGTGCCGAACAGTCGGCTCTGTTGTATCGCTTGAGTGTGCATGCACAGCGATTTACTTCTTTGGTGAGCATTGAACTACCGAATGCTTTGTTATTGGAAATCAAAGGTAGCCTGCGACTGTTTGGTTCATTGGCGCATTTGCATGCAAGTATCGATGCTGCTTGGCAAGAATTTTCGTTAACGGTGAGAAGCGCTACGACTCCTTCTACGCTGGCGTCTTTGTGGTGCGCGCGCGCGGGTCATGCGGTATTGATAGACGATCCTGAGTTGCTATCCGGTCAATTACGTAAGGTGCCGATCGTCTGTACGGCTTGGGAGCCAAAGCGTTTGCAAACCTTATCTGCAATGGGTGTGAATTATTTGGGGGAGTTGTTGCGTTTGCCACGTGAGGGCCTAGCACGACGTCTAGGCCCTCAAGTAGTGCTTGATCTTGATATTGCATTGGCACGGCAACCCGCACCACGCCGTGCGTTCGTAGCACGCGAACGTTTTCGCGAACGTTTTGATTTTGAGACAGCGATCGAGAGTATGAATTTTCTCGAATCCGCACTGCACCCTTTGATGATACGTTGTGCACAGTTTTTAATGCAGCGTCAGGTTGGTATACAAACTTTTGAATTGCAACTACGACATCCTGTAGGTCCTGTATCCAGAGTGTCTATTGGATTGTCGAGCGTCACTGCTGATCACCGTCGTTTAACGGAGGTGCTGGTGCAAAAAATAAATCGCTTAAGTTTAATAGCGCCAGTGCAGGCTATAGAGCTTATTTCAGGTCCTCTACAGCCACTTTTCCTGGATTCGCTGGATGCTTTCGAAGGCCTAAATCGTGTGGATAAACAGGCTGTGCCCCATTTGGTAGAGCGTTTGCGTGCAAGGCTAGGTGAGAGCGCAGTGTATGGTGTTTGCAGCATGGCGGAACATAGGCCGGAAGCGGCTTGGCGACGCGTGTATGAAATACAATTTGGGTGCGCGCGTGTCTTAAAGATCGCTGATGAAGGTATGCCGCGGCCGGTATGGTTGTTAAGCGAGCCCTTGCTATTGTCTGGCGATAGCTTGGTTTTACAACAAGGCCCCGAACGTATTGAAAGTGGTTGGTGGGATGGTAAGGGCGTAGCACGAGATTATTACAACGCACAAGTCTCGGGCGCACGGCTATGGGTTTTTCAGGAACGGCAATCCAAGCGCTGGTATTTGCACGGTCTGTTCGCGTGAGGCCGATGTGTACGCTGAACTACATGCTGTCAGCAATTTCTCTTTTTTGCGTGGTGCTTCACAACCGGAAGAATTAATAGCACAGGCTAAGTGGTTGGGTTATAGCGCGATGGCACTTACTGATGAGTGTTCGCTTGCCGGAGTAGTGCGTGCGCACGTGGCGGCCAAGGAGCTTGAGTTGGCATTGATTATTGGTGCTGAGTTACGTTCTGTATGTGGACTAATGCTGGTGGTGTTAGCAACTTCGCGTGCTAGTTATGGTGCTTTGAGTCGTTTGATCAGTAAAGCACGACGCGCAGGCATAAAGGGCAGCTACTTGCTCACGCGCCTGGATATTGAAAATGCGCTGGATGGATGTTTGATTATGTGGTTGCCGCGTTCCGGTAAAACTTCCTGGCAACAAAATAAAGAAGACGGTTATTGGCTGCGTGAACGTTTTGCCGAGCGTTTATGGATAGGTGTTGAGCTATTAACTAGCGGTTTTGACGCGCGTCGGTTAGAGGCGCTTGAGGGATTAGGTGAACGGTTGTCTGTGCCGCGAGTCGCTACAGGCGATGTGCATATGCATCGGCGTAGCCGTCGGGCGGTACAAGATGTGTTGACGGCGATCCGTTTAAACACGCCGCTGAGTACTGTGGGGCATGCGCTGTTCCCGAATGGCGAGCGTTGTTTGCGGTCTTTAAATCGTCTGCAACAACTGTATCCCGCACATTTGTTGGCAACCACAATCGCGATTGCCGAGCGCTGCACTTTTAGTCTTGATGAATTGCGTTATGAGTATCCAGAAGAAATCGTACCGCAAGGTGCGACTCCTACCAGTCATTTGCGGGCTTTAACCGAACAGGGTTGTCTTGAGCGCTGGCCGAACGGAGTAACTGAGACCGTGCGTGCAACTATTGAGCATGAATTACGCTTAATCGCTGAACTTAAGTACGAGCCTTTTTTTTTGACGGTGCATGACATTGTGCAATTCGCTCGCTCACAAGGAATACTTTGTCAGGGTAGGGGCTCAGCGGCAAACTCGGCGGTGTGTTATTGCTTACGCATTACCGAAGTTAATCCTGCGTGTATGGCCATGTTGTTTGAGCGTTTTATTTCCAGAGAACGTGACGAGCCGCCCGATATTGATGTGGATTTTGAGCATGAACGGCGTGAAGAGGTAATTCAATATATTTATCGAAAATACGGTCGTGATCGCGCCGCTTTGACGGCCACTGTTATTTGTTATCGTTCGCGTAGCGCTCTGCGTGACGTCGGTAAAGCGATGGGATTGAGTGTGGCGCAGATCGAGCGTTTGTCGAAGAGCGACTCTGAGTCTAATGATCCGGTGAATGAACGCGTATTGGCATTAGCGCAAGAAATTCGTGGCTTCCCGCGTCATCTTTCGCAGCACGTAGGCGGTTTTGTAATTTCTCGGGGTCGATTAGATGAATTAGTGCCCATTGAAAATGCGGCTATGCCTGAGCGTACGGTGATCGAATGGGATAAAGACGATTTAGATGCATTGGGGTTGCTCAAAGTAGATGTACTCGGCTTAGGTATGTTGAGCGCAATACAGCGGGCTTTTTCCTTGATTAATTCTTTAGGAGGTTCCGCGACGGTCGCGGGTGAGTTAAATTTGGCTACGGTACCTCGTGAAGATCTGGCCGTGTATGAAATGATTTGTCGCGCCGATACTATGGGCGTATTTCAAATTGAATCACGGGCACAAATGGCGATGCTGCCCCGGTTGCGTCCTAAAAATTTCTATGACCTGGTAATTGAAGTGGCAATTGTGCGTCCGGGTCCGATTCAAGGTGAAATGGTGCATCCCTATTTACGCCGGCGCAATCACGAGGAAGCCGTGAGTTATCCAAGCAAAGCGGTTGAAGCAGTTTTAAAGCGAACGCTGGGCGTCCCTATTTTTCAAGAGCAAGTGATGCAGCTGGCGATTGTGGCGGCGGGTTTCACGCCGGGGAATGCAGATCGCTTGCGACGTGCGATGGCGGCTTGGAAACGTAAAGGCGGGTTACAATCTTTTGAATATCAATTAATTGAGGGTATGCATGCGCGTGGTTATCCTGAGAGCTTTGCGCGACAAATATATACTCAGATGTTGGGTTTTGGTGAATACGGATTCCCGGAATCGCATGCGGCCAGTTTTGCCTTGTTGGTGTATATCTCAGCTTGGTTGAAACACTACGAGCCAGCAGCTTTTTGCGCAGCGCTCATTAATAGCCAACCAATGGGTTTTTATGCACCGGCGCAATTGGTGCGTGATGCGCGTGCTCACGGGGTTAAGGTGCGTCCCGTGGAGGTAACTATGAGCGATTGGGATTGCACCTTAGAACCAGGCGATGCGGGTCCGGTACTACGCCTAGGATTACGTATGGTGAAGCAATTATCGCGTGAGGGTGCCGTGCGATTGCTAGATGCCCGTCGTTCAAGCCCTTTTGCGAGCGTTGCAGATCTTGCGGAGCGTGCATTGTTGCAACGCTCTGATTTACAGGCATTGGCAGCAGCCGATGCTCTTAAAGATTTAGTAGGTCATCGGTTTCTTGCGGTCTGGGCTGTGAACGGAGTTGAACCTAGTTTACCTCTACTCAAGACGGCGGTTCTATCTGAGGGCATTCCGTTGCTGCGTGCGCCGCGAGAGGGTCAAGAAATTGTGGCCGATTATGGCAGTACTGGAGTGACCTTGCGACGGCACCCTTTGAGTTTGTTGCGCGAACAATTGGCGGGCCGCCATATTATTCCTACCCAAACACTTTGGGATTTGGCGGATGGTCAAATTGTCACGACTGCGGGATTAGTGATCACCCGTCAACGGCCAACGAGTGCAAGTGGCGTGACTTTTGTGACTTTGGAAGATGAAACGGGCTATGCGAACTTAATTGTCTGGAAAAAAATTGCCGAAGCGCAGCGTACGATCTTGTTGGAGTCTAGACTTTTAAAAGTACGCGGTAAGCTACAGCGTGAAGGAGATGTATTGCATGTAATTGCCTATCAATTAACTAATCTTTCCGAGCTTTTAGGACCATTGATGGTAGCTTCGCGTGATTTTCGTTAAATATTATTTCAAATATTTATGTCGCCATTGGACTTAAGATCTTGCATACTTCTGCCCGCAGTACTTTATCTGCTAGGAGGAGTTTTATGTCGATCAACCTTATCGATCTCGTTACCAAAGGATTGTCTGGTAATTTGATGAGCCAACTGGGCACCGTAATTGGTACTAATCAGGAATCAGCATCACGAAGCATCGCAAGTGCGGTCCCGGCAATCCTTGGCGGGTTGCTGAAAACATCTTCGACGCAAACCGGTGCAAGTGATCTTGTAAGCTTGCTGATCAATGGCAAACATGACGGCTTGGTCAGCAATCTGAATAACACGCTGGGTGGCGGTGCTGCTACCGAAAATTTGTTAAAGACTGGTGCAAGTTTGTTGCCTTCGGTATTCGGTGATCGTGCACATGCGGTTACTAGCTTGGTAGGGTCGGCATCCGGTATCAGTCAAGCTTCCGCTGTTTCTCTAATGAGTATAGCGGGGCCACTGGTCATGGGTTTCATCACGCAGCATTTGCATAGCACCGGCGGCCTGAGCGTTTCATCTCTTTTGGGCCTTCTGAATGGTCAAAAATCGGCGATTGCGGCTTCAGCTCCCGCCGGTCTTGCAGGCGCACTAGGGTTAGCGAGTTTAGATGCCGGCATAGCCCCTGCGCACCCTAACCTTACTGCTCCGGTAGTTGACACACCGACCAGCAATGGTTGGATAAAATGGGTGATTGGCTTGGCGGCCATATTGGCGGCGTTATTTGCGCTGCGCACTTGCCAGACCCAAAAATCGGAAGTCGGAACTGCAGTGGTAACTCCACCAGTCGAAGCTCCGGCTGTGGCGCCTGTGACAACTCCGGTGCCGGTGGCTACACCTTCGGGGGCGGTCAGCGATGGGTTGATTTCGCTAACGTTACCTGATGGGATCGTGATTAAGGCGGCCCAGGAAGGTGTAGAAGGGAAATTGGTGGCCTTCATTACCGATAGTAGCAAGGTGGTGGATAAGACCACTTGGTTTACCATGGACCGCTTGGAGTTTGCGACGGGATCCGCTACGCTGCAGGGAAAATCAGACGCACAGTTAGATAATATTGCGGCTATTTTGAAAGCGTTTCCCAACGTTAAATTGAAGGTGGGCGGTTATACCGATAGTTCCGGCAATGCCGATAAGAACCTTAAATTATCAGCTGATCGTGCCAGCGTGACGCTCGCAGCCTTGAGCTCTCGTAATATAGATGCGACGCGTCTTGAGGCTGAAGGATATGGCGATAAATTCCCGGTTGCGGATAATGCGACTGAGGAAGGCAAGCAGCGTAATCGTCGCACTGACCTGCATGTCACCCAGAAGTAAAATTTAATCGAGAAATTTTAAAAGGCCCGTTCAGCGGGCCTTTTTTTTTGAAATAGAAATAGAATTGCCGATTTTGTAATCTTCAAAATCGCTGATCAGCTCAGCGGTACGCCTATCTTCCATAACACGTTCTAAGCGCCGCCAAGTAGGTTCTTGTCCTTTGGAAGCTCGACGCCTGCGAGTATCGACGTCCCGCAGGATATGATCTACATCGACAGCCTGAAGGTCAGTCTCAAGCTCGGGTGCCGTGTCCTCGGCATCCACTTCTTCAAAATCAGACGATTCGCGCCTCTCTTCCATAGCTCAATTTATAAACGTAAATTCGGTCCCTGTGCAATACGTGGTTCACAGTTTTCTATTTCACTAGGTCATTCAATTGAAAAATCGGCAATAGCAACGCGATAACTATAAACATAACGATCGCCCCCATTAGAACTACCATGAAGGGTCCTAACAGGTTGGTCATCGTGGCGAGAAGTCCGTCCATTTCTCGTTCCTGATTGGTTGCCGCGCGCTCCAGCATCTTTTCCAATTCGCCACTGCTTTCGCCGCTACTAATTAAGTGAATCATCATCGGAGGAAATAGCTTGCGAGCGGCCAACGATTTCCCGATCGGGGCACCTTCGCGTACGCGCATCGCAGCATCTTCAACGGCCGCTTTCATGGGCTGATTGTTAACCACTTCAGCCGAAATCCGTAAAGCTTCTAGGACCGGCACTGCACTAGCGGTGAGAATACTAAACGTTCGCGCGAAGCGTGAGGTATTGAGTCCTCGAATTAGCTTGCCCAATAGAGGCACACGTAGTGTGAATCGATCAAATCGCATACGGGCTTGTGGTGCTTTTAACCAGCGCAAGAATCCCCAGGTTGAAATTAGGATGACAACAATCGCATAAAACCAATAATTACGTACACCGTTACTCATGGCGATTAAAATTCGAGTGGCAACCGGCAATTCTTGATGACCGGATTCAAATACCGCTACCACCTGAGGAACCACATAGGCGAGTAGAAATGAAACAATCGCGAACGAAAGTACCAGCAGGACGATGGGATAGACCAACGCATTGCTGACCTGTTGGCCCATAACTTGGCGCGACTCGGTGTAGTCTGAAAGTCGTTCTAATACTTGATCTAATTTGCCGGATTGCTCGCCTGCTGAGACGGTTGCTCGGTAGATTTCAGGGAAGGCCTGTGGGAATTCTCGCAGTCCGTCGGCGAGTGGGTGACCCTCAACAACTTTGCTGCGCACTCCTAGTATTACTCGTTGTACGCGCGGTTTTTCGGTCTGTTCCGCTACGGCTTGAAGCGACTCTTCTAGGGGTAGTCCAGAGCGCAAAAGCGTCGCTAGTTGCCGGGTGAGGAGGGCTAGATCAAGGGTCGATAAGCTAGGACGCAAAAACCCGCGTGCGCGGCTCTTTTTCAGCTCTTTCTGGGCTGTTTCTTGGATGTCCATGGGCAGCAGTTGCTTATCACGCAGTAGCTGCCGAACATGCTTCGGCGTATCGCCCTCGATCAGACCCTTTCGTTCCCGACCTTGTGTGTCTAGCGCGGTGTATTCAAAGGCACCCATCAGTCCTCGCGCGTGACGCGTAGTACTTCTTCAAGCGTGGTTTCACCCGTCATCACTTTACGTCGGCCGTCATCCCGAATACCCGGACTTGCGGTTCGCGCGTAGCGCTCCAGGTCCTGTTCAGAGGAGCCGTCGTGAATCATGGTACGCATATGATCATCTACGGCAATTAATTCGTAAATTCCAGTGCGTCCCCGATAGCCGTTGCCGGGTTCGCTACTGGGACGATACATTTGCACCGGCGTGCCACGCGGATCGAGATTCAACAAACGACGCTCGTATTCGCCCGCCGTGAACTGCTCTTTATTGTCTGGGTTGAGTACTCGCACCAGACGCTGGGCAAGTACACCGATCAGACTCGAGGAGAGTAAGAAGGGTTCGATGCCCATGTCGCGTAGTCGAGTCACGGCACCGACGGCGGTGTTGGTGTGCAAAGTGGACAGCACCAAATGACCTGTGAGACTCGCCTGTACCGCAATCTGCGCCGTTTCTAGATCGCGGATTTCACCGACCATGACCACATCGGGATCTTGGCGGAGGATGGCGCGTAGCCCACGCGCGAAGGTCATCTCGACCTTGGTGTTGACTTGGGTTTGCCCAATACCGTCGATGTAGTATTCGATGGGATCTTCGACCGTCATTACATTGCGGGTGTTGTCGTTGATGCGTTCCAATGCCGCGTACAGCGTGGTGGTTTTGCCGGAGCCGGTTGGACCCGTGACTAAAATAATTCCATGGGGTTTATGGATGATTTCATCCATCATCTGTTGGGTGCGCGAATCCATGCCGAGAGACGTCAGCTCGATTCGCCCCGCTTGCTTGTCGAGTAGACGTAAGACCACTCGCTCGCCATGTCCTGACGGTAGGGTGGAGACTCGAACATCGACTGCTCGCCCGGCAATTCTTAAAGAGATGCGCCCATCTTGCGGAAGCCGCCGTTCAGCAATATCTAGCTTGGACATGACCTTGATACGCGATACCACAAGCGGTGCAACCGCACGTTTAGTTTGCAAGACTTCCCGCAATACGCCGTCAACGCGAAACCGAATAACCA
The DNA here is from genome assembly GCA_025359565.1 of Gammaproteobacteria bacterium. Lineage (GTDB taxonomy): Bacteria > Pseudomonadota > Gammaproteobacteria > Steroidobacterales > Steroidobacteraceae > Bog-1198. The sequence continues at coordinate 266,125 of JANYFY010000009.1, forward strand.
ACCGATTCTCATACGGCTCGATATGAATATCCGAGGCATTTTCACGCACTGCCTGAGTCAGCAACGCGTTAATGAGTCGGATGATCGGCGCCTCGTCATCACTTTCGAGCAGGTCTGAGGATTCGGGGATATCCTCTGCAAGATGCGCAAGATCGGTGTTGTCGTCCAAGCCCTCGAGCATTTGCATCGCAGCACCGGAACCCGCTTCATACGCTACTCGCAATAGCGAGTCGAAGGTCTCAACCGATACGCGTTCTAATTTCAAAGGTACTCCCATGAAACGGCGCACTTCGGCAAGGCTTTGAGGCGTAACACCCGGTCTACCAATAGTATCCGCGAAGCCGTCGACAATGCCGCGGACTAAAAGGCCATGCCGTTTGGCAAACGGGAAGGACAATTTCCGCGGCTGTGCATCTTGTAGTTGTGCGTTCATGGGGGCGCAGGCGCAGGCGCTGGGACAGGGGCTGGCGCTGGTACTGGTACTGGTACTGGCACCGGTGCTGGTGCTGGCACGGGCACTGGCACTGGTGGTATTACCGGCTGGGTTTGCCCGGGCAATAAGTTGATATGTCCATTGTGCAAGGACTGTTGTTGGCCACGCACCTCGTTGTATTTCTCGATACTGGCTGCTTCGGTCTGATCCTCATCACGCAATATCCGTGGCCGAATAAAGACCATTAAGTTTTTCTTTTGACGCGAACCACTACGCGACTTAAACAGTTGCCCAAGAATGGGAATGGCACCTAAAAGTGGCACTCGATCTTCACTCTCGCTTACCGTGTCGGACATCAGCCCGCCTAAAACGATGATGCCGCCGTCTTCTATGCGAACCGTGGTCTTAATGGATCGCTTATTGGTAGAGATGTCGGCGGAATTGGCTAACTTGGCTCCTGGCGAGGAATCTTCCTGCTCAATTTTCAGGAGCACCGAATTGCCCTCATTGATGTGCGGCGTGACTTTTAATATGGTGCCGACTTCTTGCCGCTGAATCGTTTGGAAAGGACTCGTGTTACCGTTAACGCTGGCGGTGGTGTTGTTATAGGAACCTGTAATTAGAGGGATTTCCTGAGTCACTTTGACTTCGGCTTCTTCGTTATTCATGGTTAAAATGGAGGGCGTCGAAATAATATTGCTGGTGCCGTCGCTGCGCAACGCTTGCAGGATGGCAGCAAAATTAGTGCCTGAATTGCCATTGTAACGACCGACGGCGAGCGTCGCGCCCGTGCCTAACGCGCTGAGCGCAGTCCCTAATCCGGTTGCAGAACCCGTCGCCGCCGCTCCGATAAGATTTACGATACTTGCACCATTGCTGCCCGGTAAATTGCTCACAGCTCCCGGAACGGCACTATTACCCTGCCCATACAGGGCCCATTGCACGCCGAGGCTGGAGCTTTTGTTAACGGCCACTTCGACGATGATGGCTTCGACCTGTACCTGGGCGCGTCGGATATCGAGTTTATCAATCACCGCCATGAGTGACTTCATCACTTTGGGAGGGGCGGTCACGACCAGTGAATTGGTCGGAGCATCAGCCCAAATGGTAACGCTCGCATCTACATTTGAACTACCCGCGCTACCCGGTGCGCCCGGCACGGGAGGTCCCCCTAAGGCTTTCGCGGAGGCGCTCGCCTGACCTTTTAGTTTGTCGGCGATTTTCTCCGCGTCGGCATATTTAAGGTATCGCACCTGGGTATCGCCACCGGTTTGTAGCGGCGTATCCATATTGACGATGAGTGCTTTAAGTTTCAGTCGTGGTGATTTTTCACCGCTGAGTAAAATGCTATTGGTACGATCATCCGCGACGATCTTGACGTTGGCGCCGCCGCCCTCGCTACCTTGCTGGCCCTGATTTAGCTGATTGACAATGCGCACCACATCGCTGGCGCTGGCATTGTGGAGCGGTATCACTTCAACGGGTTCATCGCCGCTTTCGTCCATGCGCTGGATGATGCGTAAGATCCGGTTAACGTTGCTGGCGCGGTCCGAAATAATCAACATATTAGCGCCAGGATACGCGGCAAGATGACCTTGTTGTGGAATCAAGGGACGCAATAATGGGACCAACTGTGCCGCGCTGACATTCTTCATCGTGATAATTTGGGTGACGATTTCATCCGAAGTGCTGCTAACTGAATTGGGAAGATCGTTGGACGGAAACTGGCGCGCATCGGTATTTGGCATGATTTTAATGACGTGCCCCGAGGGCACAGCCATGTATCCGTATACCTGCAGCACCGCCAAGAACGCTTCGTAAAATGCGGCTGGAGACATGGGTGTCTGCGACAACATAGTGACTTTGGCGTTGACACGCGGATCAATAATAAAGTTTTTACCCGTAATCTCCCCAACCGCCTGGATTATTTGGCTCAAATCCGCATCTTTGTAGTTTGGGGTAATCGTCGCCGTAGGGTCGTGCGGCTTTGCCAGTATCGATATCGAACCGGATACTAGTAGTAAGGCAAGCGTAATAATTTTCTTCTGCATCATAATTTCTCTACACGCTAGTCGTTTAAATTTTCAGAGTTATTCGGAGCTGTCGGTGGAGGTGCACCGGCCGCTCCCTCTAGTTCTTTGGCAGCCTCACCCGCTAATTGCGCGATATTTAAAGTGAGTTCTTGTTTCTGGCCCGCCCGCTCTATTGTCACGGTTGCGCGGTCAGACGATTGAATCGTATTTAATACTTCTTGGCTGCGCTGCGGATCGTCGAGTGGTGTGCCATTGATGGCCGTCACCAAATCCCCAGGCCGCAATCCTAATTTATTGAATGCCAAGCGGTTGCGTCCGGGGTAGGCACGAAAGCCGCGCAGTTTGCCCGCAACGTTGTCATAAGAGGCTACCGTGCGCAGCACTTGATTCAAGACGCTGGGATCCGCTTGCACCATACGCCTTACGTTATCGATCGCGGCGCTGGTACGGGGGTCCGCGCTGACGCTTGCGATCGGCGGCGTGACTTGCGTACCGGTTAAAAGCAGTCGCGGCAGGGTTAGAGTTTCCAAACTACCGCTTCGGTCCAGTACAACATGATCCAAGAACACCGAATGTAATGTCGCGCCGCCGACGTTATCTCCTACCCCGTAGACCTTGGTCGGTCCGCCGTCGCTGATAATGGCGATGCCCCCTTTTGGATTATTGCTAGCGATGGTGCCGGCGAGACTTAAATTAGCGGTAGATTGGGGCGCATTGGCGGGGTCTTGTGTGCTGGGATCTGCGATCGCAAGTCCAAACAGATGGGCAGAAGTTAATCCTTGAATATCCACTCCGCGGTTTCGGGTCTGCCCAGGCCGTGGGGTCGGATAGGGCAATTTTTCGGGGCCGCCGCTTAATAGCGTGACGAGCGCGCGGGCCAGCTCAACCGCAATAAGGGCTGACAAGCCTAAGGTGGCCAACCAGGGGGCATTTCCACCCAATCGAGTCAGCCATTCTTGTGAACGTACATCCAGCATACTCTGATCATACGGGCTACTAGGTTCAACGCTCAAGTATTTGTTTTTTCTTGCTAAAATAAAATGCTGGTGATTGGCGACAGAATTGCCAAACGCGCCTGTTTTAGCCCTATCTCTTGTAAAGGGCCAGGTGCGGCCCTATAAACAAGTATCTCGGAAATGGATGGCATATGAGTGACATAGAACACGGCAAAGGTGGGACGGGCTTGGTGGTTGAAGAAGCCAGCCCTAAACTTAAGCGCCCTCCGCTGTACCAGGTTATGTTGGTAAACGACGACTATACTCCGATGGAATTTGTGGTCGATATCTTGGAACGTTTTTTTTCTATGGATCGTACTAAAGCCACGCGCGTGATGCTCGAGGTACATACCAAGGGTAAGGGCGTTTGTGGGGTGTTTACTTATGAGATCGCAGAGACCAAAGTAGCTCAAGTCATCGCATATGCGCGCCAGCATCAACATCCCTTGATGGCGACACTCGAAGAGGCTTAATGTGCTTAGTCAAGAACTCGAAATTTGTTTGAATGAAGCTTTTGCGGGTGCTCGCGAGTCGCGACATGAATTCATGACCGTGGAGCATTTATTACTCGCTATTGTGGATACGCCGCGAGTGCGGGAAATTCTAAAATCGTGTGGCGCCGATATTCCTAAAATTAAGGCGGAGTTGAAACAATTTATTGATCAGACCACTCCGCGCCGTGCGGCGGGTGAAGATCGCGATGTGCAGCCGACGTTAGGATTTCAGCGCGTGCTACAACGAGCTGTTTTCCACGTGCAATCGAGTGGTAAAAAAGAGGTTACGGTATCCAATGTACTGGTTGCCATTTTCAGCGAAAAGCAATCGCATGCGGCCTATTTGTTGAGCATGCAGGATCTGTCGCGCTTAGATGTGGTTAATTTCATTGCCCACGGCCTGTCTAAAGCCGGTGGGGAAGAGCGCAGTGATAAGGAGGAAGGGGGTGCAGCAGGAGGAGCCGATGCCGAGCGCGACGCCGAAGGCGGTAGTGCTTTAGACAAATATGCTACTAATCTGAATGAGTTGGCGCGTAAGGGCAAAATAGATCCGTTAATCGGGCGCAAACTTGAAGTTGAGCGGACCATCGAAATATTGTGTCGACGGCGTAAGAATAATCCCCTGTACGTCGGTGAGGCGGGTGTTGGTAAGACGGCCATCGCGGAAGGTTTAGCGCGACTGATTGTCGAGAATCAAGTACCTGATGTACTTGCCGATGCGACGATTTACGCGCTGGATATGGGGTCATTGGTTGCTGGCACTAAGTATCGGGGTGATTTTGAGAAGCGCTTGAAAGCGGTGCTGGCGGAAGTTAAGAAGCAGCCGGGAGCGATCCTGTTTATTGACGAAATTCATACTGTCATTGGAGCGGGAGCGGCTTCAGGCGGTGTCATGGATGCGTCTAATTTAATTAAACCGGCGCTCGCTAACGGTGAATTACGTTGTATTGGTTCGACTACTTACAAGGAATACCGCGGTATTTTCGAAAAAGATCAGGCGTTGACGCGGCGATTTCAGAAAATTGATGTGGTCGAGCCCTCTATTGAAGATACGATTGAAATCCTGCGAGGCTTAAGATCCCGCTACGAGGAACATCATGGTATTAAATACGATGATGATGCCTTGCGTGCCGCGGCAGAGCTTGCAGCACGCCACATCAATGACCGACATATGCCAGATAAAGCAATTGATGTGGTAGACGAGGCGGGTGCCAATTTACGTTTAAAACCCCTCGAAGGTCGCGAATCGACCGTCACGGTGACCCAGATTGAAAATGTGGTTGCGCGAATTGCGCGGATTCCACCTAAAAATGTCTCGCTATCGGATCGTGACGTGCTTAAAAATCTCGAGCGCAACCTTAAATTAACCATTTATGGCCAGAATAAGGCCATCGAGTCCTTAGCATCGGCCATCAAGATGTCACGCTCGGGGTTAGGTGATCAACGCAAACCCGTGGGTTCATTTTTGTTTTCCGGTCCCACCGGTGTAGGTAAGACCGAAGTGACGCGCCAGTTAGCTATTGCCATGGGCGTTGAACTTGTGCGCTTCGATATGTCGGAGTACATGGAACGGCACACGGTCTCTAGATTGATTGGTGCGCCGCCGGGATATGTGGGCTTCGATCAGGGTGGCTTATTGACCGAAGCCATTAGTAAAAACCCGCACTGTGTGCTGTTGCTGGATGAAGTTGAGAAAGCCCATCCCGACGTTTTTAATTTATTGCTGCAAGTCATGGATCATGGCACTTTGACCGATAATAACGGTAGAAAAGCCGATTTCCGGCACGTCATTATAGTGATGACGACGAATGCGGGCGCGTTTGAGATGAGCCGCCCGAGCATAGGCTTTACCCAGGCTGAGTCAGGCTCGGATGCGATGGAGGCGATAAAGCGTTTGTTTTCTCCTGAGTTTCGTAATCGCCTGGATGCGGTTATTCAATTCGGCGCGCTGGATCAAAGCACGATTGAGCGAGTGGTTGACAAGTTGTTGCTCGAAGCCGAAGCCCAGCTCGAGCAAAAGCGCGTATCGCTTAGCGTAGATGAGCCAGCGCGGCGCTGGATTGCCAAGCGCGGATATGATCCTAAGATGGGCGCACGGCCTATGGCACGTATTATTCAGGAGTTCATCAAACGTCCGCTGGCCGAGGAATTATTATTCGGCAAGCTAGTGGACGGCGGACATGTGGACGTACACCTCAGCGCCGACGGTGAAACCTTAGTATTGGATGCGCGACCCGTACACCAGCCCGCACTACTATCGCACGAGACTTAAAATTAGCCCAAAGGCAGACCCTAGCGTCCGCGGTAGACGATGCGACCCTTAGTCAAGTCATAGGGAGTCATCTCCACCGTGACTTGATCGCCCGTTAATATGCGAATGTAATTTTTTCGCATTTTTCCCGAAATATGGGCGGTGACAATGTGACCGGTCTTAAGTTTGACTCGAAACGTCGTATTGGGCAAAGTCTCAACTACTTCGCCTTCAAACTGAATTGCATCTTCTTTTGACATGCTGCCTTGTTGTGCTTGAAACCGGGCGCATTGTGCATAAAGCAGGGGGGTAAAGCAATTTAACCGCTCGCATTGGCCCAAATCCCGGAGGCTATCCGCCGCGCATATCGATTTAAATAGTCGACAAATGCGCTACGTGACACCTCACGCGCGCCCAAGCTCGCTAGGTGGTTGCTTGCCAGCTGGCAGTCAATGAGCTCGATATCGCGTATTTTGCACTCATCCACCAATCGCGATAACGCTACTTTGGAGGCATCGGTTTGCAGGCTGAACATCGATTCCCCAAAGAATACCTGTCCTAATTGCAGTCCGTACAGACCGCCGACCAATTGGTCAGCACAATAGGTTTCGACGCAGTGCCCATACCCGATTAAGTGGAGAGCCTCGTAGGCCTCTATCATGCGCTCGTTCAGCCAGGTATCTGGACCTGAACGTCGAGGTGCCGCACACGCTTTAATCACTGTGCTAAATGCCGTGTCTACCCGAGTACTGAAAATTTTTGTCCGAAGTGTTTTTTTTAAACTACGGGACAGCACGAATTCGTTGGGAAACAACACCATGCGTGGGTCAGGAGCCCACCAAAGAATAGGTTGTTGTGGCGAATACCAAGGAAATATGCCGCGTTCATAAGCGGCCAGTAAGCGCTGCGGATCTAGCGAGCCTCCGGCCGCTAGTAACCCGGATGGCTCGTCTAGAGTCTGCTCAATCGGCGGGAACCACTCGCTGTCCGACCCTTCGTCTAGCCATACCAGTTTTCTCAGAGTCTGAGCTCCTGGGATACCGCCTGATGGTAGGGGACATGCTCGTTAACCGCCGCCACGTAAGCCATCACCCCGCGAGATTCGCGCTTGGCAAAATCTCGAATCGCAGCGGCAAATCTGCCATCCAAAATGGCATGCGCCGACCCGGTCAGTGTGGGCACGAAGCCGCGCGGTACTTTATGCTCACCTTGAGTACCCGGTTCAAAACGCCTCAGCTGGTGTTCGATGCAGTATTCGATGCCTTGGTAGTAGCAAGTCTCGAAATGTAAGCTATGAAAATTTCCGCTGGCACCCCAGTAGCGTCCGTAGAGGGCGTCGCTGCCGATAAAAAAAATTGCAACCGCGATGGGTGAAGTGCCATGACGAGCGATTTTTAACATCATATTATTTGGAAGAGTACGTGCTATTCTTTTGAAAAATAACAAATTAATGTAGGGTTCGTGGCCGTGCCGATAAAACGTATCGGCGTAAAATCCGTAGAGCGTGTCCCATAACGCATCATCGACGTCGCCGCCAAGTAGGGTGTCAAATTCGATTCCGGCTTCGGCAACTCGGCGCCGTTCGCGCTTGGCCTTTTTGCGTTTCTCTGCGGTAAAGGTCGCCAGAAAAGCGTCAAAGGATGAATAGTCTTGGTTGTACCAGTGAAATTGACAGTCTTTGCGTAAGGTAAGACGAGCTTTTTCCAGGGACACCAGGTTTTCGGGCGTTGGAAACAGAATATGCCATGAGGAGAGCTGCTCGGCCTCGGCGTAACGATGAACCGCGGTGATAAGAGCGGCGTCGATTTCGCTAGCGTCAACACCTGATCGCTTCAATAGGCGCCCGCCTTGCACGGGCGTAAACGGAATGGCAGACACTAATTTCGGATAATAGCGTAAGCCGTTTTCGGCGTACGCATTTGCCCAGGCAAAATCGAATACAAATTCGCCGCGTGAATTCTCCTTGCGGTACAGAGGCATTGCCCCCACTAAGCCATCCGCGTCACTGAGGACCAGATGTTCGGGGGTCCAGCCAGTGCCTGGCGTAACGCAGCCCGTCTCTTCTAAGGCCAATAGGAACTCATGTCTTAAGAAAGGTTGGTCTGCGCCCGCCAACTCGTTCCAGCGGGCCGGTTCAATATCGGCGATGCCAGTCAGGAATTTCGCTACGTACGCGTTCAAATTTCCAATCGCTCCAGATACTTATCGGCGTCAAGGGCCGCCATGCAACCCGTACCGGCGGAGGTGACTGCTTGTCGGTACACATAATCGGCAACATCACCCGCTGCAAAAACGCCGTCGACGCTAGTGGCTGTGGCATCTCCCTTGTTGCCCCCTTTAACTATAATGTAGCCCCCTCGCATTTCCAGTTGGTGCTCAAACAACTGAGTGTTCGGCTGATGGCCGACCGCGATGAATACGCCGTCCAGATTCATTGATTGTAAGGTCGCGCCATCGGTCGCACGAATTCGAAGACCCGTGACTCCTTGATGGTTGCCTAAAATTTCATCTACCTCATGATTCCATTTGATAGTGATTTTACCTGATGTTTGCAGTGTAAATACCCGATCTTGAAGGATTTTTTCGGCTTTAAATTTGTCGCGTCGATGTACGATCGTCACGTGCGACGCGATATTCGCAAGATATAGGGCTTCTTCGACCGCTGTGTTACCGCCGCCCACCACCGCCACCGCTTTGCCGCGAAAGAAAAATCCGTCGCAGGTGGCACAGGCTGAAACTCCCTTGCCACGGAAGGCACCTTCCGAGGGAATTCCTAAGTATTTGGCTGAAGCACCGGTCGCGATGATGAGCGCGTCACAAGTGTATTGGCCGTTGTCTCCCAATAATCGAAAGGGGCGTTGAGTGAGTGTTATTTTGTGAATGTGATCGGTCACGATTTGCGTGTGAAACCGCTCGGCATGACGCCGCATCCGCTCCATGAGGGCAGGTCCCTGTAAGTGCTCGACATCGCCTGGCCAATTATCCACATCTGTGGTGGTCATCAATTGGCCGCCTTGCTCCAAACCCGTAATTAATAGTGGAAATCGGTTGGCGCGGGCCGCGTAAACCGCTGCGGTGTAGCCTGCTGGACCCGATCCTAGGATCAGGAGTGGACTATGCTTGTGAACGGTCATGTATAATTTCCCTCGCTAATCAGAATACACAATGCTGGGGCATGGTAAGCAAATATGCGAGCACCAGCCAACACACAATCATTACCTAAGGTTTAGAATTGACTGACGCGCCCGACGCCAAAAAGTCCAAGCAGACATCGCAGATCTCTGCGGCGGTTACCCGTTCCTTGCGGGAGGGAACTCTATGGATACTAGGTGCCTTAGCGCTGATCTTATTATTTGCTTTGTTGAGCTATCACTCGCATGACCCGGGGTTCTCGGATACCGGGGAGCCAGGCCCAGTGGGTAACTGGATTGGTCCGGTAGGAGCTCAAGTCGCCCAATTTTTCCTATTTTTGTTTGGGCGTCCGGCGTATCTATTTCCCTTGATGCTAGCTTATGGGGGATGGCTAGTACACAAGGAGCAACCCCTTCCACAACCGAAGTCTAGGATCAATGCGCTGCTGCGCGCCGCAGGCTTCGTGCTTACGCTGCTGGCCAGCTGCGGTTTAACCGCCTTACATTGGGATGGCAGTGGTTTGCCGAATAGCGCTGGCGGTGTGTTGGGTGAACTTGTGGGGAGCGGCAGCGCTCATTCTTTGAGTTTTTTAGGGGCAACTCTTTTATTGCTAGGTCTCTGGCTCGCTGGGGTAGCCTTATTTTTAGGCGTCTCGTGGTTTGAGGTGATGGATCAGCTGGGGGCTTGGACGCTTACAGGGATTGAGTGGGTGCGCACTAAAATTGAAATGCGCCGTGAATTGAGTTCAGGTCAGCAACGCAAACAGGCTCGCCAAGGAGTGGTGCGCGAGGAGCAGAAAAAAGTCGCGAGTCGCCCGCCTCCGCGCATTGAAGCTGCGGCTCCCACCCCTCAGAAGAGTGAGCGGGTTGAACGTGAGCGCCAGGTACCCTTGTTCGATGCGCCTAAGTCTAACGAGTTACCCGCATTGTCCTTGCTGGACGAACCCGGACCACGCGAATCCTCTTATTCAGACGAAGCACTCGAAGCAATGTCGCGTTTGGTCGAACTGAAGCTGCGTGATTTTGGTGTGGAAGCTGAGGTTGTTGCGGTACAGCCTGGCCCCGTTATAACCCGATTTGAGCTACGTCCGGCCGCGGGCGTTAAAGTCAGCCAAATTAGCAATTTGTCTAAGGATTTAGCGCGTGCGTTGTCGGCGATCAGCGTGCGCGTGGTCGAAATCATTCCGGGCAAATCGGTCATCGGTCTTGAAATTCCTAATGAGAAACGGGAGATCGTAACGTTGGGTGAGATTATTAAATCTAAACCCTACGACGATGTGAGTTCACCTTTGGCGCTGGCTTTGGGTAAGGATATCGGCGGCGTACCGGTGGTGGCTGATCTTGCCCGTATGCCGCATTTGCTGATCGCCGGCACTACCGGCTCGGGTAAATCAGTAGGCATTAATGCCATGGTCTTAAGTTTAATTTACAAGGCCACTCCTGAGCATGTACGGATGATCATGATTGATCCGAAGATGCTCGAATTATCGGTATACGAAGGAATCCCGCATTTGCTCTCGCCGGTAGTGACCGATATGAAGCAGGCCGCGAATGCGCTGCGTTGGTGCGTGGCTGAAATGGAACGCCGTTATCAACTCATGTCAATGTTGGGGGTGCGCAATATTGGCGGTTTTAATCGCAAGGTGAAGGATGCCAGTGATGACGGCAAGCCGATCAAAGATCCCATTCGCATGCAAAAAATTGTTCAGGGTGTACCTGGAATAGTCGCGGAAGACGTGCCTGAGCTTACCTCGCTGCCCTTTATCGTCGTCATCATTGATGAATTAGCCGATCTTATGATGATCGTGGGTAAAAAAGTGGAAGAACTTATCGCGCGGCTGGCGCAAAAAGCGCGCGCCTCCGGGATTCATTTAATCTTAGCGACACAGCGTCCGTCAGTAGATGTGATAACCGGCCTTATCAAGGCCAATATTCCGACCCGAATTGCGTTTCAAGTGTCGGCCAAAGTAGATTCACGTACCATTTTGGATCAAAGCGGCGCCGAATCCTTGCTGGGTCATGGCGATATGTTGTACCTACCGCCGGGGACTTCTATCCCTACACGAGTACATGGGGCCTTCGTTTCAGACCAAGAAGTGCATCGCGTGGTGGCAGGGTTAAAGAAAGCGGCAGCCCCCGTGTACATTGATGAAATTCTCGAAGGTCCTCGCAACGCGATTCCGGGATTTCCTTCCGACGATGAAGAAAATAGTGAAGGCGCTAGCGATGCGGAGGCCGACCCGCTCTATGATGAGGCGGTACGGATTGTGACGGAGACGCGTAGAGCCTCTATTTCAGGAGTGCAAAGACGATTAAAGATAGGCTATAACCGCGCCGCGCGATTAGTGGAGTCTATGGAAGCTGCGGGGTTAGTGGGTCCCTTGCAATCCAATGGTGCACGCGAAATTTTCGGCGCAGCACCCCCGGAGGCATAAGATGCGCTTGACGATATTCGGATTGCTTTTTGTTTGCGTGAGTACCGCTTACGCCTCTGCCACTACCGATCTTGAAAAACACTTGTCGGGCCTTGCAACTTGGTCAGCAGATTTTAAGCAAACAATTGATGATGGCCACGGCAAAGTGACGCGAAGCGCCGCAGGACATTTGTATTTGCAACGCCCCGGGAAATTCCGCTGGGATTACACGGAGCCCTCGGAGCAGTTGGTGTTAGCCGACGGTAAACAGGTGTGGTTCTACGATAAGGATTTGGCGCAGGCCAATGTGCGGGCGATGGATGCTGGTCTTGCGGGGACGCCCGCCATGCTGTTGTCGGGTGGCGGATCAATCAGTAGCCAATTTGATATCACCGCACTTCCCAAGGATGAGGGTTTGGACTGGTTTCAGTTGCTCCCCAAACATGCGGACACTGATTTTCAGGCTTTGCGAATTGGCTTTAAGGGTGATGAGATTGTACGTATGTTATTGGCTGATAAACTTAATCAAGTCACACGCCTCAATTTCTCGAGGCCGCAGCGTAATACTGAGTTATCCGCAGAGTTATTTATTTTCTCGCCACCGGCGGGGGTGGACGTTATAGGACGCGACCTTAAGTGACCGCGAGCGGCGAGGGTCCTTACCGGCCACTGGCGGATCGCTTGCGCGCTCAAACTTTGGATGAGTATGTGGGCCAAACCCAATTGCTCGGGCCAGAGGCGCCGCTGCGCCGCGCGATAGAGACCGGCCGCCCTCACTCGATGATTTTATGGGGGCCACCCGGGACCGGAAAAACCACGCTCGCACGTCTCGTCGCTAATGGCGTACACGCTGAGTTTGTGGTGCTATCAGCGGTGCTGGCGGGCATTAAAGATATTCGAGCGGTGGTCGAGCGTGCCCGGGTCTTGCGCGGCTTTGGCGCTAACGTCGGCGCTGGCGCTGGCGCTGGCGGTGGCGTTGGCGCTGGCGCTGGCGCTGGCAGCGGTAGCCGCGATACCGTGCTCTTCCTGGATGAAGTGCATCGTTTTAATAAAGCGCAGCAGGATGCATTTTTGCCTTATGTCGAAGACGGGACCTTAATTTTTATCGGGGCTACCACTGAAAATCCGTCGTTTGAGGTGAATAATGCCTTGCTGTCGCGTACTCGCGTCTATGTACTGAAGCCTTTGCAGGCTGCCGACTTAGAGATACTTTTGGACCGAGCCTTAAGTGATCCCGAACGAGGACTGGGGGCGCTCAGCTTGCAACTTGATCCTGAAGCGCGGGATCTTTTAGTGGCGGCCGCTGACGGCGATGCGCGACGAATGCTCAATTTGCTGGAGACGGCCGCGGATTTAAGTCAACCTGAGGCCAATAGGCGGCGCGTAAGTATTGCGAGCATGCGTGAGGTCATAGGCACTACCTATGTGCGCTTCGATAAAGGGGGTGAGAATTTTTACGATCAGATTTCAGCTCTGCATAAGTCGGTGCGAGGCAGCGATCCTGACGCCGCGCTTTACTGGTTGTGTCGCATGTTGGCCGGAGGGGTGGACCCCTTGTATGTGGCTCGTAGAGTATTGCGGATGGCGAGCGAAGATATTGGTAATGCCGATCCGCGTGCGCTGACGCTGGCCTTAGAGTCATGCCAGGTATACGAGCGTCTGGGAAGCCCTGAGGGCGAATTGGCTATTGCCCAGGCAGTTGTGTTCTTGTCCTGCGCTGCCAAGAGCAATGCGGTGTATGTGGCTTATAACGCGGCGGTTGAGGACGCTACGAGTTTAGGTTCTTTAGAAGTGCCATTGCATTTGCGCAATGCGCCCACGCGCCTGATGAAAGAGATCGGTTACGGCAAGGATTACCGCTATGCGCATAATGAACCCGGCGGATTCGCTGCGGGAGCGCGGTATTTCCCCGATAATATGCCAGACCGTCGTTACTACTTACCGGTCCCCCGCGGATTAGAAATTAAAATTGCTGAAGCGATGATAGCGCGGCGCGTGCGTGAGGCTTAAGGAGGAATTGTGCTAGACCCAAAACTATTGAGAAGTGACTTGAACGCAGTGGCGGTGCAATTGGCGCGGCGCGGGTTTCAACTTGATGTGGGCCGCTTGAGCTCGCTTGAGGAGCAGCGCAAGGTGCTGCAAATAGAGGCTGATGCGCTTCGTGCGGAGCGAAACGCGAACGCTAAGAGAGTGGGTCAAGCAAAGGCACAAGGTCAGGAGGTGGCCACATTGTTGGCGGCGGGTGAAAATTTAGGAGGGCGACTCACAGGTGTGGATGAGCAGCTCGTGGCGATCCAAGCCCAGGTTGCTGATTTCCAACTTCTATTGCCTAATATTTTGCATGCCAGTGTGCCCGAGGGGAATGACGAGTTGGCAAATGTTGAAATGCGGCGCTGGGGCAACATAAGGGAGTTTGAGTTCTTGCCGCTCGATCACAGTGCGATTGGTGAGCGCATGGGAATGGATTTTGAGGCTGCTGGGCGCATCTCTGGAGCGCGCTTCGTGGTGATGACGGGACCTTTGGCGAGTTTGCATCGCGCTCTGATTCAATTTATGTTGGATTTACACATTCGCGAACACGGATATACCGAGGCCTATGTGCCTTATTTGGTGCATCGTGAGGCATTGGTGGGCACCGGTCAGCTGCCGAAATTTGAAGCAGATCTTTTTTCAGTGCGCGGCGAGCCGGGATTTTTCCTGATTCCGACTGCCGAGGTGCCGGTGACTAACTTGGTCCGCGACCAGATCATCGCGGCTGAGAAATTACCCCTTAAATTTGTCGCGCACACGCCGTGTTTTCGGTCGGAGGCGGGCGCTTCTGGACGAGATACCCGTGGCATGATTCGCCAGCATCAGTTTGAAAAAGTGGAGCTAGTGCAAATCGTGAAGCCAGAAGATTCTGATGCGGCTTTGGAGCAATTGACAGCGCATGCGGAGGGGGTACTCCAGGCGCTCGAGTTGCCTTACCGCGTGCTAGCGCTTTGCGCGGGGGATGTGGGCTTTAGCGCAGCAAAAACCTACGATCTCGAAGTCTGGTTACCGTCACAGCAAAAATACCGTGAGATTTCGTCTTGCAGTAATTGCGAATCGTTTCAGGCGCGGCGCTTACAAGCGCGCTATCGAAATAAAGCGGGCAAACCGGAATTGTTGCATACCTTAAACGGTTCGGGGGTCGCAATAGGACGCGCGTTGGTCGCGATTTTAGAGAACTATCAGCAGGCTGACGGCAGTGTTTTGGTCCCGACTGTGCTCCAACCTTATATGGCTGGAGCACAGCTGCTTAACTCAATTTAACGGCGACTCATAAAAAGTCGCAGTACATACCAGAACATCAACGCGATGGAGGCAAATAGCTGCATTGCTGCCGACACGTACCGGTCTTCCGGAAAATTATGGATGATGTTCGACGTGTCGTACAACACTGATGCGCCCGCGACACCAATCATGATCACCGAGAACCAGGTGCCTAGTTGAAAGCCGAAAATTGCGCCGCCGATGATGGCGACCAATGCGATTACGCCGCTCCACATCAAAATGGCTCGTAAGAATGAGAAATCCTTGCGCGTCTGATGTGCGACCAACATCAAGCCGCCGGTGCCCAATGCGGTAACCAAGGTAGCGCTGTCGATGACTCCGGGCGCTTTCATATCAGCCATATAGAGCAAGGGGACGAAAATCAGCGCTTCAGCCACTACATAGGCACCAAAGGCGAAATACTGCATGCCGATGGATGAGCTGGTCTGCGCAGTACGGGATGCGAGCCAGCCGATCAGCATAAACGCGCCGAGGATCACCATCCAGGGCAGGCCAAACATGAAACCTGCAATGCGAGCTGCAAGGCCTGATTCAAACAACGCTACTTCTACCAGAATGAAACCTAGGATGCCGCCGACCAAATGTGTGTAGGTGCGGGTGATAAATTGGCTACGACTATCGACGCCGGAGCTTGGATAAACAGAATTACCGTTCGGAAACGTAGCCATGGTCAGTCCTTAGATTGGTAAAAACGAAACGTATTTTAGCACCCCTGCAGATGTCGTGCCGAAACGTCAAAAATCCAAAAAAAACGATTTACCCATTGAGAAAGCGCATTCCGGCCGCATCGTAGCGCGTCCCGACGGCAATCCCCACGGGGGCAACGGTTGCAATGCGTGCAAGGTCTCCCTGTTGAAGCTGAACACTAGCAGCCATTATATTTTCTTGGAGTCGAGAGATGTTTGTCGTTCCGGGGATGGGCACTATGTGGGGATCTTGGGCGAGTAGCCAGGCAAGCGCTAGTTGCGCCGGTGTGGAGTTTTTTTCCTTAGCAATGGTGTTAACTGCATCGACTACCGCAAGATTTTTGGCGAAATTGTCTCCTTGGAATCGGGGTGAGTTGCGCCGAAAATCGCCGGCGTCTAGATCATTAACGCTACGAAACCGTCCCGTGAGAAATCCGCGGCCCAGTGGGCTGTAGGCAACAAAACCGATGCCTAATTCGCGGCAGAGGGGTAGTACACCCTCCTCTGGATCGCGGCTCCAAAGCGAATATTCTGATTGAACCGCTGTAATAGGATGAACGCGATGGGCGCGGCGAATGGTCTCTACGCTGGGTTCCGACAAGCCAATATAACGAATTTTGCCCGAGCGCACTAATTCAGCCATAGCGCCTACCGTCTCTTCGATCGGTGTATTGGGGTCGACCCGATGTTGGTAGTAGAGATCTATACGCTCGATTTGCAAACGCTTTAAAGAACCTTCGCAGCAGGCTCGCACGTAATCGGGTTTGCCGCTTATGCCGCGCCTTCCGGGGTCATTGGGATCACGTTGGATGCCGAATTTAGTAGCGAGAAATACATTGTTGCGTCTATCTGCGATGGCCTTCCCGATGAGTATCTCGTTGGAGAAGGGTCCATACATGTCTGCGGTGTCTAAAAAGCTTACACCGGCGTCGATCGCAGCCTTAATAGTTGCGATGGCCGCAGTCTCGCTAGGCAAGCTAGAAGTGTAAAAATCCGATAGGCCCATGCAACCTAAGCCGATGGCAGAGACTTGCGGGCCATGAGGACCCAATTTACGAGTATTCATGAGTCGGAAATTATACGCCACCCGTGACATAATTAGCGGGTCGCGATTGGAGAGGTGGCAGAGCGGTTGAATGCACCGGTCTTGAAAACCGGAGGCCCTTTACGGGGCTCGTGAGTTCGAATCTCACCCTCTCCGCCATTTAGAAATAAAGCGCCCCATCTTGGGGCGCTTTATTTCTAAGGAGCGGTGCGTGGACGAACTCACTGAGTTCGACAAAATCGCCTGGAGCGATTTTGGACGCGCGTAGCGCGCCCCGCAGGGGCGAGGGCCCGGACGGCCCGAGTCAATCTCACCCTCTCCGCCAGAATACTGCACATTGGCATTCTGAAAAATTCTAACCGAATCTCGATTTGCACTAGGACTTGCACGGCCCTCTGCAACAAGTTTATTCTTCGAAGGAACGTGGAGTTGCGCGTGTAAATGGAACGGTCAGTACAAGGTTCAAGCGTCGCGCGAGGCCTGACCACGGTCACCAATAGGAGTGCCCATCATGGCTAGTTACCGACAATACAGAAACGAAGATGGCATGAGGGGATTCGTTGGCCAGGGCGAAGGTTGAATTTGCTATGGCACCTCTACTGCTTTTCCACATCACTACCGCTTCCATCGCGTTGCTTGGCGGCGTAGCAGCGATGAGCTTGCGCAAAGGCTCAACAGGGCATCGCTCCGGCGGAACCGTTTTTGTGACTGTTATGATTTGCATGACGCTCAGTGCAATCCCTTTGGGACTTCTCAAAACGCAGACTCTTAATGCGCTCGTGGGCGCTCTCACCTGCTACCTAGTGGCAAGCGGATGGATGGCCGGCCGCCGCAACCGTTTTTCGTACGTTCAAATCGCGAACGCGACCCTCGGTTTGGTGGCACTGGGAGTCGGGGCATTCTTGGTGAAATTCGGAGTCGAGGCACTCGATAGCCCATCTCATTTGAAAAACGGGGAAGGCGCGTCGGGATATTTCTTTTTTGGGACGATCGCCCTGTCGAGCGCGGCGCTCGATCTCCGTCTGGTCATTGGCGGTATTGGCAACAAGCACCGGATCGCACGTCACCTGTTGCGGATGAACCTCGCAATGGCGATTGGCATCATCTCGGTGACTCCACGTCTGAACCGGCTTGCCGGACACCCCATTCAGAGTGACGCGTTGCTGGTGCTTCCGACGGGTCTGGTGCTCCTTTTTATGGTCTTTTGGCTGTGGCGCGTACTTGTGGGCAAACGCGGTAAGGCGGCTTTGGACCGCGCCCTTGCCGGTTAACTGCATTGGCGAACGGGTTACCCACCCTGTGCCGGTACGGCTAAGAGCGTCGTATGCACTCGGCGTCAGACTGCGTGGTCAGGGGCCGATATTAAAGATCGGAGACACACACATACACACATACACACATAAGCAGCTACGACACGCCGTCAATATAGACTTGCCTAGTTATTTAATAGTAGCTACAATAAATGCGTGAAAATTACTTACGATCCGGTAAAAAATCATAGGAATATTCGCCTTCGTGATTTGCCATTTGATCGAGTAGCAGAGGTTGATTTCACCACTGCTATTAGATCGGTGGACATCCGCAAAGAGTACGGCGAAGTGCGTGTGGTCGCTATGGGGTATTTGGAGCAACGTCTGCATTTGATGTGTTATGTGCAAATAGCCGTAGATACCATTCGGGTTATCAGTTTCCGTAAAGCAAACAATCGAGAAATGAGGAAATATGCGAAAAGCAAAGCCATTGACTAACGGCGCGGGGGAGGTGCGGGAATTGACCGCAGCCGAATTCAAACAAATGCGTCCCTACACTAAGCAAGAGCTCGAAGGGCTACGCGCCCCTCACACGATTCGACATGTTACAAATGCGCAGTACGAGACGGTAAAGCGCAAGGTCGGCGAGCGTGGACCGCAGAAGGCACCAACTAAGCGTCTTGTTTCGCTGCGCCTATCCGCAGGCGTATTGGAGCATTTTAAATCGACCGGTGCCGGTTGGCAGACTCGAATTGACGAAACACTTAAGCGCGCAGCTAAACGCGCGGCGGGCTAGTAATTATGATCGTTCGCGTGCCTGTTCGCAAACTCGTGCACTCAATATCGCAACTTGACCCATCATTTTATCAAACCTAAAGGGGGTCTGCGGCCAAAAGGCCGCGAATCTCACCCTCTCCGCCATTCTAGCTTGTGCTTTGACAGTGCGTGATAATGTGGCATGGCTTGCCTAGCGAGTGCTTCCAGTGCGGGATCGAGCGGATCGGTATTCGTCGCGGAGGACAACGAAAAACCGGTGGATTTTTCAACCGATTGATACCACGCCGGTGCCCATACTCCGTCGGTTGTGCGCCGGCCGGGCAACCAATGCAACATTCTAGAGGTGTACGGTATGCTTAAGCGATTGCATAAAATCTCAAGCATTTTCGCAGGATTGTCCAAAACATCTAGCGCATCGATTACGGGTGGAGCTACCCCCAGACGATCCGCCTCGGCATTAAATAATTCGCGCTGTTGGACACAGCCTATGTCTTCCAAAGTCACCGTCGATCGTTTCGACGCATAAGAGGCGAGGACCGCCCGGGGATCTCGAATCAAGTAAATATTGCGCATTTGCGCCAGCCATTTTCGATCAACCTTTTGGGTCATATGCAAAGTCATGTGCTTTTGATACCAAATAGGCTTGTCACCCGGTACCGGTCCGAGCAGCGTATGAATTACCTCTTGCGGGTCTAGAGATTGCGATGCAATCACTTGGGTTCGCAGTGGATGATCGAGTCCACTATTTTCTAGGTAAATAGCGTAAAAAGGTTCATCGCTGACCGCACAATCGCCGCGAGATTCAAATGCACGCATCATGGCCGTCGAAATATTTCGCGGGCCGGACCACATCGCAATCCGAATTGGCAGCACGCTCATCGCGTTACTAACACCTGTGAATCCTTAAGAGTTTCATAGAGTGACCGCAACCGCTGAGTTACGGGTCCGGGAAGCTCGGTCTTGAATCGCCTGCCGTCGATTTCACTGACCGGGGTGATGCCGCCAAAAGTACCTGTCACGAAAGCCTCTTCAGCATCATAGGTGTCACTCTGGTCGAAATTGCTGAGGCGAATTTTGATGTCATTTTGGCGACACAGTTGGATGACGTTCGCTCTGGTAACGCCATGGAAGCAAAACTCACCACTCGACGTCAGTACTTCACCGTTGCGAACACAGAAAAAATTGGTAGCGTTACAGCTAGAGACGTATCCATTGGGATCGAGCATCAAGGCTTCGTCCGCACCTGCGTTGATTGCCTCAAGAAGGGCGCTAATTAAATTTAATCGACTATGCGAATTCAATCGCATATCGAACATATTGGCGGGGCTACAGCGAATCGATGTCGTGTAGAGCTTCAAGCCGCGCGTGGCCAGGCTAGGATCCGGCACCTTGAACTCGGCGACGATGATCACGGTCGCCGTTCCCAAGGCATTCCGAGGATCTTGGTTCAACGCAGTTTTTTCTCCGCGCGTTACCATGAGACGGATATGGACTCCATCTTGCATGCGGTTCGCAGCGAGTGTGCGGTCAAGCGCATCGATCAATTGTTTTCGATCTAGTCCTATTTCGAGCTGAATTCTGGCGGCACCCCAATACAGTCGTTCAAGGTGTTGATCTAAAAATAGTAGCGTGCCTTTATGTAAACGCACGCCCTCCCAGACGCCGTCACCCACCACAAAGCCGCCGTCAAAAATGGATATTTTTGCGTCATTGCGCGCGACTAGCAGACCGTTTATGTAAACTAAAGTCGATGCGTTTCGTGCGTCAATCGAGAAATCTTGACTCCCGGACATGCAGAAACTCCCCTTTAAAGCTGGCTTAAAATGACGACCTAAGTCACAACCTTCATAAAAAAATCTGCAAGTTCACGAGGTTTTACACGTAAATGACTTTCGTCACGCTTCGCTTATCAGCACGATGCCTATAATTACATATTAGCAGCGGCAGGGTGTTCGGGTTAACGTCAAAAATGCGATTAATTAGCGCTATTGCAATAGTTGGATTGATGCCATTCGCGGGAAATGTGGCAATTGCGAGCGATGCTAGTCAATCCGTTAGTGAACGAATTGAATTACTGGACTGGTCCGATCCTGAGCGTGCAGCGCAAGTATTGGATGGGGTCGTGGTATCCAAATTGGAAGATGCTGACATTCAATTCTTGGAAGTTTACGGCATGGTATATGCCGACGTGCGGCGCGATACGGATCTTAATCGGGTTCTACATACATTAAAATTGCGTGCTCAGCATAACGACTCTTCAGCGAGTTTTGCAGAACACTACCTGCAGGCTTACGTCATGTTTAAGGACGGTCATTACGCACTGGCTCGTAGCGAACTCAACCGAGCAAATATTTCCGTGATTGCCAGTAATGCGGAACAATATCGTTTCTCGATTTTGAAGGGAAACATTACTTATATGGTTGGTCAGGCGGAAGTGGCGCTACCGTATTTGGAAAAAGGTTTAGATCTTGCCCATGATATGCACGATATACCGCGAAGCATACAGGCGACGCTGTGGTTGGCTCAGATTTACATTAACACGGACAATCTTGAGCATGCATCTAAGCTATTGGAAATAGCCAGTAGCTTGGCAACGTCAATAAGCGATGAGGCGTCGCTCGCGGCGGCTGAGATCGCAATTTCGGATATTGCCGACCGGCGGGGCGATCATGCTGCTGAGCGTCGTGCAAGTCTTGCCGCGCTTGAGCACGCCCAGCGATCGGGTAGTGGTAAGTGGCTTGCAGCAGCACTTAGTAATTTGGGTGATTCTTATTTGAAGGTACGGGAGTTCAGCGAGTCACTCAAGCATACCAAGCAAGCCTTAGCACTTCTTGTGAAATGGCGCGGGAGTAGCAGGGAACAAATTGCGCGCTTTAATGAAGGAATAGCGTATATCGGTCTCGGAAATATTAAATTGGGTGAAAAGATCACTGAAGATGTTGTCATCGAAGCGCTTACGAGTGAAAACTTAGTAGACGCGAAAGGCTATCTCCAGGAATACGCCGAGGCGCTTGAGAAATCTGGTTATTTGATGATGGCGATTCAGGTATACCATCGCTACAATCAAGTTAGTGATAAATACATGGACATTGCGCGACAACGTGCGTTTGTCGAGGTTTCGGCAAAGTTTGACGATGAGCGTAGATCACGGGAGCTTGAGCTTTTGCGCCGGGATAACGCTCTCAACGCGTCGGTAGTTAATGCGCAGCGGCTACGCCAACAACTGATTGCAGCGGCAGCCATCTTCATAGCGTGCATTTGTGGAGCGCTCTTATGGGCGTTTACCCGGGTAAAAAAAGCCAATGATCTCTTGCGCTTCAATGGTGAACGCGACCCGCTGACGGGGCTGCATAATCGGCGTTATTTCAACGAGCAAGTGCTCAATATCGATGGCGCACGCCCGATTAATGGCTGCGTATTACTCGCTGATCTAGATCATTTTAAGCGTATTAATGATACCTACGGACACCCTGCCGGCGACGCAGTTTTGGCGACCTTAAGTCGGCGACTCTCTGCGGCGTTACGCGATACAGATAAATTGGTGCGGTGGGGTGGCGAAGAATTTCTCGCAGTGCTTGACTCGATTACCCCAGAGCAAGCCAATATGACGGTAGAGCGATTGCTGCATGCGGTACGTCGCGATCCAATTATTTGGAATGGAGAGGCTATACGTTGCACCATATCGATTGGTTACGCGTGTTTTCCGATGGCGCTGGCAAGCACCGATATTTCGTTATCCAGCGCCATTAGTTTGGTCGATAAAGCCTTGTATGAGGCAAAACGGCGCGGTCGTGACCGGGCTTGCTTAATTGGTTCGATACGCGCTTTAGATGAGAATGGGTTGGCGGCGATTAGTACCGAGTTTGATGCGGCCGCGGCGGATCACCGGGTGGCTCTGGTAGATATTTGTGCGGCGGCATAAAACATTGATAATATAAGGTTATGGTACCTTACAAATTGTATGGACGAACGAATTCGGGTTCGTGGGCCGTTCAAGTGGCGCTAGAAGAGATTGGGTTACTGTATGAGTCTTTTTGGGTCGGTCGTGAACCCTCGGACATTGCGGAATTACAAAAAATCAATCCGACGGGTAAAGTTCCTGCTTTAGTGCTGCCGGACGGGACATTTGTGTTCGAGTCGGCCGCGATGCTAATACATCTGGCTCAAGCGTATCCCCAGTCTGGACTCGCGCCCTTAGGTTCAGGTCAAGCAGTTTTTTTGCAATGGATGGTGTTTCTGTCCGCGAATGTTTATGAGGCTGCATTGCGGATGTTTTATCCAGAGCGTTATTCGGTGGGAGGCGTGAGCGCTGATGCGATAAAGCTTAAGGCTAAGTCGGATTTTATCGCTCATTTGGACGTATTGAGTGGCTCGTTAACACCCTATGTGCTGGGCAATAGATACTCCATAGCGGATATCTATCTGTATATGCTGGTCTCGTGGTGGCCGGACGATAAAGCACATTTCTCAGCACGATTGCCGAGGATCGCCGCCCATATGCAGTTGATTGGTGCTCGCCCAGCGGTAATGAAAACTGAGGTCCTGCATGCGGGATGACGTCGAGATAGGTCGATTCGCGACCCCATAATGGTCTTTTGAGTGCTTCAAAGCGCTAATTGCGCATATTTTTTCGACACATCCGCGGCGCCGTGGCAAACTCTGCGCCCGAAACTGGCTCCGGTATAGATATTGGGTGCCAAAAATTGATGCTGTCGGCGTAAGCCGGCTTTACCTGACTTATAAAGAAACGCACGGAAATCTGATATGCCCCGCACAACACCGCTAGCCGATATACGCAATATCGGCATCATCGCCCATGTCGACGCTGGTAAGACTACGACTACCGAGCGCATCCTGTATTACACGGGGCGTAAACATACGATTATCGATATCCATGACACCAAGGATCTCAAAACTTCAACCACAACCGATTATTTGGAGCAGGAACAAAAGCGCGGCATTACCATTCAAAGCGCTGCGGTTTCCGCTTTCTGGCGGGATAAGAAAATTAATTTAATTGATACGCCCGGACACGTTGATTTCACCATTGAGGTTAATCGCAGCTTACGTGTCCTCGATGGTGCGGTGGTGGTATTTGATGGTGTAGCGGGTGTGGAGCCGCAGTCCGAAACTAATTGGCGATTGGCGGATAATTATGATGTTCCGCGCCTTTGCTATGTCAACAAGATGGACCGTAGTGGCGCGAATTTCCTGCGTTGCGTCGATATGATTAAAAAGCGCCTGGGAGCGCGTCCGTTACCGGTGCAAATTCCGGTGGGATCGGAAGATAATTTTAAAGGCATGGTCGATCTGGTGGAAATGAAGGCCTTAGTGTGGGATTCGGACGACAAAGACGCCGAGTGGCAGATTCTTGACGTGACCCCCGATCTTGCCGACAAATTGCATATCACTACTCCCAGTGATCGGAAATTGTTGGCCGACCTGCCTAAATTTCGCACGGAGTTAGTCGATACATGCCTTGAGCAAGATGATGCAGCGATGGAAGCCTTCATAACCGATGGTACCGTTCCTTCGGGAGACGTGCTGCGTGCGGCGCTACGCAAGGGCACGCTGAACTCGGCTTTTACTCCCGTGCTGTGCGGGTCGTCGTACAAGAATAAAGGCGTGCAGCAAGTACTTGATGCGGTAGTTGATTTTTTACCGGCGCCGACGGACGTAGCGTCCATTAAAACGGTCGATGCGGATGGCGCTACCATCGGCGAGCGCAAGTGTTCTGATGATGAGCCCTTCTCGGCATTAGCTTTTAAAGTGATTAACGATGCTTATGGGGCGCTGACATTCATTCGAGTTTATTCGGGGGTGTTAGTTAAGGGTGCCTCGGTACAAAACTCCACGCGCGGCAAGCGCGAAAAGATTGGTCGCATGGTAGAAATGTTTGCGAAGGAAGCAAACCCGGTAGAAGAGGCGCGTGCCGGTGATATTATTGCACTGGTATCACTAGCGGATACGGAGACTGGCGATACCATATGCGATGCCGCGAATCCGGTGGTATTGGAACGTATGCGTTTTCCTGAGCCTGTCATTAGTGTGTCGGTTAAATCTAAGTACAAACCCGAGCAAGAAAAATTTGGGGCGGCGTTGGGAAAGATGGTTCGTGCCGATCCATCCTTGCATCTTGAAACAGATCGTGAAACCGGTCAGACCATTCTGCGGGGCATGGGTGAATTGCATCTGGAGGTGACTCTGGATCGCATGCGCACCGAGTTCGGTGTGGAAGGCATTATGGGCGAGCCTCAAGTCGCCTATCGGGAAACCTTCACTAAAAAGTTGACCGAGCAGTACATTCACAAGAAACAAACCGGAGGTTCTGGCCAATTCGCGGAAGTTTGGATTGTATTTGAGCCTTTGGCGCGCAGTGCAGGTTTTGAGTTTGTCGATAAAACGGTGGGCGGATCAGTGCCGCGCGAATATGTTCCTTCGGTTGAGAAGGGACTTAAAATACAGAAAGAAGACGGCGTACTCGCTCATTACCCCACGGTAGATTTTCGGGCGACTTTAATTGACGGAAGTTTTCATGATGTAGATTCCAATGCCCTGACCTTTGAAATTGCTGCGAAGGCTTGTTTCCGCGAGGCTATCCGCAAGGCATCGCCAATCTTACTGGAACCGGTTATGAAGGTCGAAACAGTCACACCTGGAGATTATTTGGGTGATGTTATTGGCGATATAAATCGTCGGCGCGGTTCGATTCTAGACCAGCTGGAGCGAGGTACTAATATTGCCGTTGTTGCCAATGTGCCCCTTTCAGAAATGTTTGGTTATATCGGACAATTACGGGGTATGACTAGCGGTCGCGCTTCCTACACGATGGAATTCTCGCATTATGATCCCGTGCCTCGTCAGGTTGCGGATGAGGTAATTGCAGCAGTTGCTAAGGCTAAGGCTGCCGCGCTAGCTTAAGTTGTTACCCTAGAGCCTTGCAGGCTTTGGGTTGGCAGACGGGCAGACGGGCGGACGAAATCAATGCGTGCTGCGCTAGTTAGGGGCCGTGAACCGGCGTCGCGCTTGAGTTAAGTCTTGCGGTGTGTCGATGTCCAGTAGGGCGTGCGGTAGATTAATAAGCAGCAATTCAGATGATGGCAAGTTTCGTACGAAACCGCGAAGCCCTGTATCGTCGGCGATCTGTAAGGCCGGAGGATAGAGGTGTTTGGGCAATATTAATGGTGCTCCACCGGCGTGGCCGACGCGTGTAGCGACCAATCGGCGCCGTGCTAATCGCCAACGCGTAAACAAACGCCTGAGGTCGCGTGCGCGTAATTGTCCTAGATCCACTGGCAGGATAAGTACGGCTGAGCTGTATTTTGCGCGTCGTAGCCCCAGTTTTACAGAACTAGATAGTCCATCGGCGCGTCGTGAATTCTCGATCATTAAGACGTTTCGTTGTTGTAACTCGACCCGGTATCTTCGCGATCGTGGCGGAACGATGACTAATATTTTTATTGCTGGATTGTGGGTTATGGCTGTCGTTAATACCGTTACGGTTCTCAAGAGTAGGCTCAATCCGCGAATTCGGACTAATGGCTTAGATCGGCCGAAACGCGTAGAGAATCCGGCGGCAAGAACGATTACGCAAGGTGTAGGCAGAGCAAACCCAATCATTGATATGATAGTGCCATGAAAAAAGATCATGTGGGCTTACAACGCAGGCCGTTTTTGACTCCTGTTTGGTTATCGGTGATTGCTGCCGTGGCGGTGATGGTACTGGCAGTGTGGCTTTGGGGAACGGTAGAGGCCACTATGGTCATCGTGATTAGGCATGCCGAAAAAGAGCTGGGTAGTGTGACTGACCCGCCGCTCACCCCTGCGGGGGAGGCGCGCGCTGAATTGTTGGCAAGAATGTTTGGTGACATTAAGTCAACAGGTCAAATAAATGCTATCTACATCACATCTGCGTTACGCAATCGACTGACGGCAGCGCCGCTTGCCGCCCGGCTCGGCTTGACACCCTCTGTGGTGGATAAAGATCCGCGAAACATCGCACGCATTTTATTGCGTGATCACCCTGGTGGTATTATTTTAGTGGTGGGGCACTCCGATACAGTGCCGAAGATTGTGTCGGCATTGAGCGGTAACAATCAAATTCCAGAGATGGGTCATCAAGAGTTCGATACGATGTACATTGTCACCGTGCCTCGTGTCGGGCATTCGACCGTATTACGTTTAAAATACTAGTAAGGCTTGAATTTAAGGTAAAGTTCCGGCCGTTAGTTTTAGTAGCCGTAACCCAGCTGAATCTTTGGCTTGGTGGTAGCTTTGCTGCTAATATTCTGGGTTATCTTCGGGGGAGTAGCTCAGTTGGGAGAGCGTCGCGTTCGCAATGCGAAGGTCGAGGGTTCGATCCCCTTCTCCTCCACCAAAATAGCCGGCCGGAGTGTATCCTCCGGTCGGTTGCGCCTCGGTAGCTCAGTGGATAGAGCGAATGCCTCCTAAGCGTTAGGTCGCAGGTTCGATTCCTGCCCGGGGCACCATTTTTGCCGGGCCGTGGGATCCGCCACTCCCGACCAACCAGGGTGTATGTTTTAATAGGTAAACATGCAATGGGTCAATTGCGCCGCGAGCAATAGTCGAATGTGGAATCTAGTGCCGGTGTGGCTCTTGTTAACATTCGTGTGGATACCAGTTCCCAGCTTTGCCACCAACTCATGGGGCGGATCGGTTGATATATCCACCGACTACATGGTGCGAGGAATTTCCCACAGCGGTCATAATGCGTCCGTGCAGAGCGATGTACACGTGGTTAGTCAGTCGGGATTTATAGGCGGACTTCTCGTATCAACAGCGCGTACGCTACCTGAGAATGGCTATAGTATTGAGGCTAGTCCTTATGTCGGAATGACTTGGACGCTTGCCGATGGGTGGCGTAGCAAAGTTATTGCTGCGCATTATGCATACATAGGGGACAGCAACGGTGCAAGCTACAACTACAATGAGCTTAGCGCTGACGTAACTTATCAAGAGTGGCTAAATTTTAGTATTGCTTTTTCGCCTGACGCAAAGCGCTATATTGCCTACCTTGGGTTAACCAAAGCCACGAATCAATCCGCTGATGTCAACGTACGGGCTGATTTACACCATGCATTGACGGCTTCCGCCGGGTTGGGTGCCGAACATTTGTCTGGTCCGAATTCGAGTACCTATGTTTATTGGAGTGTCGGTCTAGATTATGACCTTAAACCGGCGGTACTGACTCTCTCTTATGTCAATACGACGAACGCGGAGGTCTCGTATTACAATGCGGCCGTGCGAAATCAATGGTGCGCTACTCTTATTTGGCGTTTTTAGCGTACACCGGCAACCTTTTTTCAATTTGAGCGTACTTACGTAAGTACGATCGTGACATGGAGTGCCAATAGTCCCCAATGCGCTTAAGGTTAGACAAATCGTTGGATGCAGATGATTGCAAGTTGTTAGACGCTATCGTGCGTCACGAAAGCAAAGCGATAGATCAACTATATCTGAACTATCATCGGCGACTGGCGCGGTTTTTGTCTAGGATTGTGCCGCGCTATGAATCCGTCGAAGAAATCATAAACGATACCTTTATGGTTGTTTGGCAAAATGCAGAAAAATTTCGTGGCGCTTCGAAGGTGTCTACTTGGATTATGGGTATTGCTTATCGAACTGCACTTAAATCGCTGCGGCGTAACGTGGGCGCGGCAACGCAATCAGTCGATGATTATCCCGAACCAAGTGTTAATCCGATGCAAGATACAGAGATGCAGGAGTGGATCTTGAGGGCTGTGATGCATCTACCAATTGAACAACGGCTGACTATCCAATTGGCATATCACATGGGTCATTCGGTCGAGGAAATCGCGGCGATCACCGAGTGCCCGGTAGGCACGGTTAAGGCACGTATGTTCCATGCACGTGAAAAACTACGACGCTATCTGCCAGCACTAAGCGGCGATGCCGAAGTCAATGGTTAAATGAGCGTATATAAGGTGAACTCGCATATGTTCAAGGCTCCTGACAAAATTTCCGAGCACCAAGAGGTTTGGCTGTTGATCCCCTGGTATGCAAATGCAAGCCTTGAGGTGAGCGACCGACGTCGTGTCGAGGATCATGCGCGTACTTGTACCGCATGTCGCAATGAAGTGAAATTGCAACAAACTATTTATAACTCAATGTCCAATGCCAGCATTATTGAGTCCATACCACAGGTTTCGCTGCGGCGCTTCCATGAGCGACTAGATGCACTCGAAGCTTCGGATGGCGCGGATATTACAGTGGTTCCGGTGAAGCGCACTCACGGATTTTGGCCGGCACCGCACTCCTGGGCGATGGTTGCTTCTATTGCCGCGCTGGTCGGAGCGGTAGGATTTTTTGTGCAGCTGTCAGTCCAGACTTTGCATCGTCCTGCGGCTGCTAACTACTTTACGGTTACCGATGCGGCACCCCGAATCAGGGGTGTTCTTGTTCGAGCGGTATTTATTTCGAGCATTACGTTGACCGAACTGCAAGCACTAGTGACAGATTCGAAGTTACGGATTGTAGCGGGCCCTACCGACGCCGGTGTATATTCACTGTCTCCGACCGTTGCCGGGTCGATTAGTGAATCACTTACACGTCTGCGCGCCAGTTCTAAAGTTCGATTTGCAGAGAGTGTGCAAGCCTCTGATGGACAGTAGCATTTAAAATGGTGCGATTTGCGTTTGTTGTCGTAATTTTTTTCGTCCTATGTGCTTGCGCTAGTAGTCCCCCTAAAATTGAGTCGCGTGCGCTTAGCGCTTCCTTTAGGCTGCCGGCAGATCGTTACATCGTGGTTGCGGTAGACAGTGATCCTGTAACCATTGGTCATGCGGCCACTTCGCCTCGTGGCTACGACACTTTGCTCACGTACGGTCCCTCGACGCGCGCGCAGCGATTAATGCGCTCCGTCGAGGCCGATTATGGATTACATGAAGTCGCAGCGTGGCCTATCGCTCCATTACACATACACTGCACGGTTCTCGAGATCGCCACGCAGATGGATCGCTCCGCGCTGATAGCGGAGCTTGCAAATGATCACAGGGTGCGTCTAGTAGAACCTTTACAGGTTTTCGAAACGCGTACTGATTACAACGATCCGTACGTGGGTTTACAACGCGGATTTCAGCGAATGGACGTCGCCAATGCACATTCGCTATCGCTCGGCACGGGGGTAAAAATCGCCATTATCGATACCGGTGCAGACGTGGCACACCCAGATTTACACGGTGCTTCTATCCAGTCGGTGAATTTAGTGGATAGCGATGATCAGCAATTTCGGCGTGATCGACATGGCACGGAAGTCGCGGGCATCATTGCAGCGGTCGCTAATAATCACGAAGGCATAGTCGGGATTGCACCGGGATCACATTTATTAATATTAAAAGCGTGCTGGCAATTGCAGACTGGCGTGGACGCGGCGCGCTGTAATAGTTTTACGATTTCGCAGGCTTTAGTCCTGGCATTTGAGGCTCATGCGCAAGTAATTAATCTCAGCCTTTCGGGTCCCAAAGACGCGTTATTGCATGCCTTGATGCAAGAGGGTCTGCGACGTGGAATAATTATGGTCGGCGCTGCTCCGTCCGAGGCAGCAGATGATCGCGATTTCTTGACACAAGACGGTATTATTCAAGTCGCTAGTAGCGAAAATGGGTCCGTATCGAGGTCGATTGGGCCCGGAATGGTGCCGCTACGAGCGCCGGGGCATGAAATACTTGCGCTTCTGCCCGATGGCCACTATGACTTTTCCTCAGGGAGTTCCCTGGCTACTGCACAAGTCACAGGAACCGTTGCACTGATGTTGGCGAAAAATGCGCACCTGAACAGCGCCGACGTTTACAAGATGTTAATCAATCACTCCGTGCGCGTTGTTGCCGATGGCGGATTCACTGATAGCATCGATGCGTGTGCGACCGTCGCTGCGTTACTGGGTCACGGTGTATGTCGGTCTCACGGCTCTCAACATAGTCCTAATGACCGGGTTCATGGCATCGCGCAAGCTCGCGATCGATGATTTAGGCGAGCGATCGGTCGATGGGCTGCATTCCTGTACCAGCATTTAGTGACTGTGTTAATTTGGCTGAAGTTTAAAAACCCAGCGAGCCAACACTCATGGATATTCGTAACAAGACAATAGTAGTAACCGGAGGAGGACGGGGTATCGGTCGGGCCATTGCGTTGCGCCTCGCCCAAAATGGGGCAAATATTGCCTTATTTGATCTCAACGAAACCGATCTTAACGAAACAAATGCTCTATGTGCAAAGTACGCCATTCAGGCGCGTAGTTATATTGTGAACGTTGCCCACGAAGGTCAAGTCTCTGATGCCATGAAGCGAGTTACCGAAGACTTTGGCCGTTTAGATGGACTAGTCAATAACGCAGGTATCTTACGCGACAATTTGTTGGTCAAGGTAAAAGCGGGGGTGGTGGTCGGCCGAATGTCTATGGATGAATGGAATGCGGTTATTAGCGTCAATTTGGGAGGGGTTTTTCTGTGTGGGCGTGAGGCGGCGGCACATATGATTGAGCTGGGGCATGGCGGCGTAATCGTCAATATCTCGAGTATTTCCCGAGTGGGTCACGCAGGCCAGAGTAACTATAGTGCTGCCAAGGCTGGGGTCCAGTCCTTAAGCGTTGTTTGGGCACAGGAACTTGCACGCCATAAAATTCGAGTAGGGTGTATTGCGCCAGGCTATATTCACACGGAAATTCTGGATTCTATGCGGCCAGAATTGTTTGACAAACTGACCGCGTCGGTTCCTGTAAAGCGCTTGGGGGAGCCCGCGGAAATCGCTCATGCTGTATTGTTCATATTAGAGAATAATTTCTTTACGGGCCGTTGCATTGAAGTAGATGGGGGCTTACGTTTTTAAACCAATAAACGTTATTCCGATGGTAATTCTCCCACTAATTACTTCGATAATTCTCCTGAGGACAGTATGAGTAATTTTCAGCCCTTTATAGTGGGTCTTGGTGGCACAACCCGGATCGGCTCGTCGTCCGAAATGGCGTTGCGATTCGCGTTGAGGGCGGCTGAGCGAGCCGGCGCACAGACGGCTATCGTAGCAGGCCCCGCCTTGGATTTACCTATGTATTCCTCTGAAATCTTTGAGAGATCCCCGGCTGCTACTGAGTTGGTTTCTCTGCTACGTCGTAGTCACGGCGTCATAGTCGCCTCGCCCGGTTATCACGGTTCCATTTCGGGTCTGGTAAAAAACGCTTTGGATTATGTTGAAGATATGCGCGCTGACGTTAACGTCTACTTTGATCGAAAAGCTGTGGGTTGCGTGGCATGCGCTTATGGATGGCAGGCATCTGGGAGTACTTTGGCGGCGCTGAGGTCAATTGTGCATGCACTGCGCGGTTGGCCGACACCGATAGGTGTTGCGTTCAATAGTAGCGTGCAAGTATTCGACGCTGACGGTAATTGCCTTGACGCGTCAGTTGGAAAACAATTAGAAATCATGGCGCAGCAGGTGGTTGATTTTGCCCGTATGCGCGAAAAATAAATGAAACCTTTGCATATTCTTGCGTGTCATCAATGTGATGCGTTGTTGAGTGCAGCGCGCGATCGAAGCGCGGTTTTTTACTGTCCACGCTGTAACGCCACTGTGCTGCGCGCAGTACCAAAGCGATTAGATCATGCGTTGGCTCTTTTTCTGGCGGCGGGGGTATGTTTTGTTCTTGCCAATGTCTTTCCGATCGTGGCAATCGAGGCTGCGGGCGCTACGGTCTATACCACCCTAATAGGGGCAGTCCAGTCCTTGCATGCCGAGAGCATGAACATTGTGGCCGTAGTTGTGGTTTTGACTACTCTGGTAATACCTAGCATAGAGTTGCTGTGCGTTATATTGCTATTGATGCTAGCTCAGTTAAATCACTCATCTTGGGCCTTAAGTTTTTTATTTCGAGTCCGCGAGGCTCTGCGTCCGTGGAGCATGGTTGAAATCTTTGTGCTCGGCTCACTGGTAGCAATAGTAAAGCTTGGTAATATTGCAAACGTAGTGCTGGGAATTGGTATTTGGTCGATGGGCGCATTTATTATTTTAAGTGCTGCGGCTTCGCATGTCTTTGATCCTCTTGAGTTCTGGAGTGAAATTAAAGTACCTACGACGAGGTTACTTAAGTGACGAAGGCAGTTATTACCGCAGCATCTCGGGGGTTTTATGTCTGCCAGGTTTGCGAACAACTATCGCAACGCGTCTCGGAAGTCGCTCACTACTGTGTGCGATGTGGTGCAAACTTGCATTTTCGAAAACCGCAGAGTCTCCAACGGACAGTGGCTTTGCTAGTGGCCGCGACTATTCTATATGCGCCAGCCAATCTTTTGCCGATCATGCGCACCACGTCGGTAGGCTACGACCAAGACGATACCATCTTAAGTGGAATAGTGACGCTTTGGTCAGGACCATCCTGGCCTCTCGCCATTTTGGTATTTTTCGTTAGTATTATTGTACCGTCCTTTAAACTCATATCATTGAGTTTACTGGTGATTAGCACTCACCGAGGTGGAAAGTGGCGATTACAAGAACGGGCGGCACTCTATCGAGCCATCGATTTTATCGGGCGATGGTCAATGCTCGATGTGTTTGTTGTGTCATTGTTGGTCTCCCTAGTCCAACTTCGTGGCGTTGCCAGTATACATGCGGGGTTCGGCGCACCGGCCTTCGCATCGGTGGTAGTCTTGACGATGTACGCTGCCCAATCATTTGATCCGCGGCTAATGTGGGATAGAGCATGAGTGAAAATGGGGATTTTGAAGCGGCGGATGCCCTGCCGGCGACCAGTGGGCCCAATCGAATGCGATTACCCCTAGTTTGGTTAGTGCCCATTCTTGCCGCAATTATCGGCGGTTGGATCGCGGTGCGCGCGATTCTTGATCATGGACACTATATTGTTGTCACCTTTATTGATGCTGATGGTATTGAAGCGGGTAAAACCAAAGTACGCTATAAGAACGTGGACGTGGGCGATGTAAGGAAAATTACATTGGCCGCGGATCATCGCACGGTCAATGTTTCCATTGAAATGGCTCGATTTGCCGATCCTTTTCTAGTGGAGGGAACGCGGTTTTGGGTCGTACGGCCTCGCCTGGGTGCGAGCGGTGTTTCGGGCTTGGGTACTCTATTGTCGGGTGCTTTTATTGCGATGGATGTGGGCACTTCTCAAGATTTTGTCCGAGACTTCACAGGTTTGGAGGTCCCGCCGGCCATTACGGGGGACTCGGCCGGTAAGCAGATTATATTGGAGGCCGCTGACCTGGGTTCTTTGAGCGTGGGTGCACCCGCCTATTTTCATCATATTCAGGTGGGGCAGGTCATTGCGCTCGCACTGAATGACGACGGTCGCGGGATTACTTTAAAACTATTTATTCAATCTCCTTATGATCGCTTTGTTACCAGCGACACTCGGTTTTGGCACGCTAGTGGTGTCGATGTCGCAGTTGATGCCGGCGGCGTACATTTGCAGAGCGAATCGCTAACCACCATTTTGGCAGGTGGCGTTGCCCTAGAGGCACCGCCCGGTTCAACTGCAATAACACCCGTACCTTCTGAATCGCATTTTAAATTGGTAGCCAATCGCGAGTCCGCTATGAAAGCACCGGATGGTGCGGTGGAAACTTTTGTGTTGTATTTTGATGAATCTTTGCGGGGTCTAACGCCCGGGGCGGCGGTTGATTTTCGAGGAGTGGAGATTGGTGAGGTGACCTCGTTAAAGGTTGAATACGATCGCGGCGCTGATAAATTTCTTTTTCCGGTGTTGGTTAATATTTACCCAGAACGTGTGCGTTCGCGCTATCGCAAAGGCAGCAACAATCCGCCCACATCGTCTTATAATTTAGTTGCTAGCATGATTGAGCACGGGTATCGAGCACAACTAAGAACAGCCAGTCTTCTAACCGGACAGCTCTACATAGCGCTCGACTATTTTCCGCACTCCGCTAAGGTCGTAGCCCAACCTACGCAAGGACCCATGCCACTGCCAACGATTCCCGGTAATCTCGTGGAGCTACAAAACAGCATTGTAAGCGTGGCGCACAAATTGGATCAGTTTCCGTTGGATAAAATTGGTCACGACCTTGATCATGTTCTGGGTTCGCTAAACACAACTTTGACTGATGCTAACGCGATGATCGGTAAGGTTGATATGGAAATTGTTCCTGCGGCCCAATCGACCTTGGCACAAGCTAAGGTGACTCTTGCGCAAACTCAAAACGCGTTGGCTCCCGATACTGGTCTGCAGACTGACTTACACTCGACACTCAACAGCGTTAGTCGAGCCGCTGATTCAGTCCGTGTGCTAGTAGACTATTTGGACAAACATCCCGAAGCTTTGATTCGCGGTAAGGTGCAAGAAAAACCATGATCGAGGCATTATCGCGTGTAGGTTTGCGGCAGCTTTTACTAGTTTCCATCGTCTCGTTATTAGGCTGCGCTTCGCCACGGGAGCATTTATATACGCTGGATGCGTCTTCGAGTGAACTGCCACCGAGTGTTCTAAGTCCAGTGGCTATGGAGCGACCTACGGTAGTGGTCGGGCCCATTTCGATTCCCCAATTGGTGGATCGTCCTGAACTCGTAGTACGGGAGAGTGTCTATACTGTGGCAACGATTGAGCAGGAGCGTTGGGCGGCGCCTCTTAAAGAAGCCCTACCTCGATTGATGGCGGTGGAAATGCAACGTAGGATGCCTGATAAGCTTTTTTTAACTTTTTCTAGCGCAGTTATTGCTGCACCTGTTGCGCGTGTTTTGATAGACGTTACTCGATTTGATGTCGCACGTGACGGTGCAAACGTCGATGCGCATTGGGTGTATAAGCCCACCCCACCGGTCGCCAGCAAAAGTGAATCGACCAGCATTTCAGGAGACGTTTCTGTGCATGAAGACCTCGCGAATCAGGCTGTCAAACAGGAGGGCCTGGTCGATGCACGGTATGAGAGCTACGTGGATGCGCTGCGCCGAGCGTGCAATAGTCTTGCGGGTCAGATCGCGAATCGGTTGGGACCGCAGTAGAAATTACTTGAATACCTATATTTATAAACGCCATTCATTGTCGGTCCGACTATTGCATTGGGTCAATGTTTTGGCACTTAGTGTGCTTCTTATGAGTGGGCTTATGATATTTAACGCCCATCCCTCGCTCGATTGGGGGCGGCAGTCCTACAGCGGCCGAGCGTCGGTGCTGAGTATAGGTTCACACCAAGGAGTTAATCGGCAGTGGATTGGTACCGCCACCTTGTGGGGTCACGAATTCACGACCACGGGATTCTTGGGAGTGTCCACCGATTCTAACGGCGTAATATCGCGAGTAGCCTTTCCGAGTTGGTTGACCATACCGAGTACATATTCGTTGGCGGATGGACGGTTGTGGCATTTTTTCTTCGCATGGCTGCTGGTAATAAATGGAGGGTTGTACCTCTTACACGTAACCCGTAGCCGGCACTTATCGCAGGATTTATGGCCGAGCGCGGCAGACTGGCGGGCGATTCCACGCTCGATTGTTGACCACATGAAATTCAAACATCCGCAGGGAGAGGCTGCAAAACATTACAACGTGCTACAAAAATTGGCCTATTTAAGTGTTATTTTCGTGTTGCTACCGATAATAATTCTGGCGGGCTGGGCGATGTCCCCGTGGCTAAATTCTTTGTGGCCGGGTTGGGTAGAGGTGTTCGGCGGTCGACAATCGGCGCGCACCATGCATTTTTTTGTCGCATGGTTAATAGTGTTATTTGTCTTTATTCATGTCTTTGAAGTCATTATCAGTGGTGTATGGAATCATCTGCGCTCAATGATTACCGGTAACTATCGTATCATCGCCGCTAAGACGACAAGGGTGGGTCATGAGGGACCCTGATTTATCACGTCGAAAGGTGATGAGAGCTGCACTCGCCGGCCTAAGTGCATGGCTTTTTGCTGGATGCGATCGTCTGAATAACAGTAGCTGGTTTCCGCGCATATTGGAGAGCGGTGAAACTTTAAGTAAGAGCGTGCATAAGCTGATCGGACGGCGCGCGATGGCACAAGAGTTTTCGGATGCTGATATCTCACCTAGATTTCGCGGCAATGGTAATACCAATCCCGATGATGCTAATTATCAATCGCATGTGCGTGAGAGGTTTACTCAATGGGTTTTAGTGATTGATGGGTTGGTGGAGAATCCGATTAAATTAACTTTAGAGGAACTTAAAGCCATGCCTGCGCGTACTCAAGTTACGCGGCATGATTGTGTCGAGGGTTGGAGTGCAATCGGTAAATGGACGGGTGTACCTTTAAGTCAAGTACTGATGCGTGCTAGGCCTACTTCGGGCGCACGTTATGTAGTGTTTCATTGTGCCGATGCCTTTCCTAGCGGAGATGATAGTGACGAGTCGATACCTTATTACGAGAGCATCGACATGGATGATGCGTATCACGCGCAGACTATTATTGCGTATGAATTAAATGGTGAATCGTTACCCGTAGCTAACGGCGCGCCGTTGCGGCTGCGTGTAGAGCGTCAGTTAGGCTACAAGCATGCAAAGTATATTATGCGCGTGGAGCTGGTACATACGCTTGAAGGCATCGGCGAAGGCAAGGGCGGCTACTGGGAAGACAGGGCGGGATACCAGTGGTACGCGGGGATTTAGACTCTGTATCTTGCTATAACGCAGAATCCCTTAGTGCCATCATCGAAGCTTTGCCTGCCTTGATCGAATATAAAAGCGAACCCGCCTGTGGCAGGATGCGTTCAATGAAGAAAGTCGCCGTCTTATACTTAGCATCATAGAAAGCTGCGTTCGGGCCCGCCACATTGACCTTGTCGTTTAGCTTAATGGTCGCGATCTTTGCCATGCGAATCCACATGAACCCTAAAGCCACTAATCCAAACAACCGCAGATAGTCGGTAGCGGCTGCACCGGCTTCTTCGGGATCACTGAGACTCTTCTGGGCAATGAATCCGGTGGCGAGTTGCAGCGCGCCGAAGGCTTTCGCGAAAGGTTGAAGCAGCGCGCCAATATTCGGATCTTGGGCGTTTTTTTCAATAAATTCACCTACAGGATGAAAGAACTGGCGCAGCGATCGTCCCATGTTAGCCGGTAATTTTCGCCCCACTAAATCTAGCGCTTGAATGCCATTGGTACCCTCATAGATCATGGTGATGCGTGCATCCCGCACCAATTGTTCC
The DNA here is from genome assembly GCA_025359565.1 of Gammaproteobacteria bacterium. GTDB lineage: Bacteria > Pseudomonadota > Gammaproteobacteria > Steroidobacterales > Steroidobacteraceae > Bog-1198. Next base: position 304,108 of record JANYFY010000009.1, read on the forward strand.
ATGCCATGATCGACGATGTAGCCGTGACCGCCAAAAACTTGCAAGGCAAGATTAGACGATTCATAGCCCAAATCCGTAAACAAGGCTTTTACGATGGGCGTCATGAGGCTGACAAAATCTTCCGCGTCCTGGCGTTCGGGTGTGTCCTGCAATCGTTCCATGACATCAAGTTGGTTTGCAACCCAAACCCCCAACGCACGGCACCCCTCGTTGTATGAGCGCATCGTCATCAGCATACGGCGTACGTCGGGATGTACTATGAGTGGATCAGCGAGTTTTTCTGGATATTTTGTGCCCGAGAGCGAACGACCTTGTACCCGCTCCCTGGCGTAGGCAACCGCACTTTGATACGCCACTTCGCCAACACCCAATCCTTGAATGCCTACCGATAGACGCTCGCTATTCATCATCACGAACATCGCGCGCATGCCCTTATGAGGTTCACCCGCAAGCCAAGCGGTCGCGTTATCAAAAGCTATTTGACAGGTAGCCGAAGCCTTGATTCCCATCTTGTGTTCGATTCGCTCGCACGTTACCCCATTACGAGCACCCACCGAACCATCGGGGTTTGGTATGAACTTGGGTACTACAAATAGACTTATACCCTTAATTCCGCTGGGTGCGTCGGGTAGCCGTGCTAGCACTAGATGAACAATGTTTTCAGTCAGATCATGCTCACCTGCAGAAATGAAAATCTTCGCACCAGTCAATTGATAGGTGCCCCCGGCGACTGGCACCGCCTTAGTGCGCAACAGTCCTAAATCGGTACCACAATGAGGCTCAGTTAGGCACATGGTGCCTGTCCAAGTTCCGTCGACTAATTTTGGTAGATACAAATCTTTTAAAGACTTAGAGCCGTAACTCTTAAGCGCCAAATAGGCACCGTGCGACAACCCTGTGTACAGACCAAAGCTTAAGTTGCAAGAGCAAACGATTTCTTCAATAAGCTTACTGATGCACATCGCCATCCCTTGACCGCCATAGGCGGGATCCGAGTTCAGCGAGCCCCAACCCGCTGCGACAAATGCTTTGTAAGCGTCCTTAAATCCTTTAGGCGTACGCACTACACCATTCTCGAATTGGCAGCCTTCCGCATCACCGCTAGCATTGAGCGGTAGGAGCACGGCTTCTTGAAACTTTGCAGCTTCTTCCAATATAGTGTCAAGTAACTCAGTATTCACTTCCTCCAACCCCGGCAATTTGGCGAGGCGGGCACTATCGAATAGTTCGTGCATGACAAAGCGCATGTCGCGTAGTGGGGCAGTATAGGTTTGCATGGATGCTCTTCTTGAGTCTAATTACGCAGCGGCTTACTAGTGGCTAACGTATGCTCGATGCGTGCCAGGGTGTTAGAAGTTTTTACTAATCGCATGAACGCATCTCGCTCTAATTTGAGTAGTTGATCTTCGGTCACGGAATCGATGATATCGGCAGGACCCCCCGAAAGCACTTCGGCAAGTGCACCCGCCACTACGCGGTCATGATTGCTTGCAAGGCCGCGTTGATAGAAGCCGTCAACCGCCATCGTAAACGCAAGTTTACCAGCGACTCCCGGCAATTTTAGCTCAACCGGTTTTGGCGGACTATAATTTTCAGTGAGTTTAAGCGCCAGCGCTTTGGCGTCCGCCAGTAATCGGTTACGGTTCATGGTAACGCCATCTCCGGCTCGCAAAAACATCAATTCTTGGGCTTGTGCGGCAGACTTTGAAACCGTCGCGGTACTAATCATTTCAAACACCTTGGTAGCGGCCGGCATAGGACCGCGGGGTAACTTATCGTTGCTTGCCCAGCGTGCGAGCATTTCCTTACAACCTCCCCAGCCAGGAATCAATCCGACTCCGCACTCGACTAAGCCGATGTAGCTTTCGGCATGAGCCTGAACGGCATTACTATGCAATAGAAGTTCGCAGCCTCCACCGAGCACCATACCAGACGGCGCGCTGACCACCGGAAATGAAGCATATTTTAGTGCCATATAGGTTTGCTGCCCAATGGACAATAATTTTTCGATTTCGCTCCAGGCGGCAATGTTTGCAGCGAACAAGGCAAGGCCCAAGTTGGCGCCTACCGAGAAATTGCGTCCCTCGTTGTAAATCACTAAGGCTTTGTATTTACCGGGAATCAAAGCAATTGTCTTACCTAGCAAAGCCATGATTTGCTCGTCGAGTGAATTTCCTTTGCTCGTGAACTCGAAGCATAAGACGCCGTCACCCAAATCCCATACCGCAGCTGAAGCGTTTTTTAAGACTGGTTGGGATACACGTTTGATATCTTCTAACATGAGCACACCGGCCGGGCGCTTGATGAGATGATATTGGCCATCGGTTCCCAGATATTCGCGTTGTCCCACGCGTACTCGATAGAAACTCTGATCTTTTGCTGCGCGCAACAGCGCGGGTACCATAAGGCCGTCTGCCTCCAGTTTGGCAACTAACCACGCTGCGCCGAGTCGATCGATCAACTCGAAGGGACCCCATTGCCAGTTGTAGCCCAATCGCATGGCTTCATCAATCGCATTGATGTCGTCAGCGACTTCGGGAATTAAACTCGCCGCATAGGCAAGCGTTTGGCCGATGACGCGCCAAGCATAGCGACCGAGTCGGTTGTTTGCCGATAGGAAAGCGCGTAAGTCCTTGGACGCTGCCGCGAGGTCTGGTAATTCTGGTCGATTCTCGGGCCGATAAGCGCCAGTCACCAGATCAATGACTTCCTTGATCTTGCCACCCGATGAGCGATTTAAACGATAAAAACCGCCCTTGCCCTTGCGGCCAGTGTAGCCGTCCGCGATCATTTTTTGAATCAGAGGTAACGAGCGGTTGACGGCATGAAAGGCATCGGCAGGTGCTAGCGCCTTTTCAAGGCTAGCGTTGATATGCGGCATGAGATCAATTCCGACTAAATCGATTAGGCCAAACACTCCCGTTTTGGGGATACCCATTGGCTTACCCAAAACCGCGTCGGCTTCTTCGACATTAAGCTTCGCATCGATTGCCTCAATTACGCTGACCTGCAACCAATAGGCCCCCAGCCGGTTCGCAATGAATCCGGGACTATCTTTACAGCGCACGATATTTTTGCCGAGTGCGTGATCTGCAAAGCGGCATACGGTATCGACCAATTCGGAACTAGTACTGGGGCCGATGACGATTTCCAAAAGACGCATATAGCGGGGTGGATTAAAGAAATGCGTAATCAAAAAATCACGCTTGAACGCTTCGCTTTGTCCATCGGTCAATTGATGCAACGGGATAGTTGAGGTGTTGGATGAGACTGCGGTGCCAGGTGTTCGCGCAGCGTCGATTTTGCGATACAGCGATTGTTTAATGTCCAAACGCTCAACTACCGCCTCAACGATCCATTGGCTGTCTGCGACTTCTTTCATGTGGTCATCGATGTTGCCGGCACTGACGAGTTTGGCTGCGCGAGCCGACATAAAGGCAGCCGGTTCAGTTTTTAACATTTTCTCAATAGCGTTTTCCGCAAGCACATTGCGGTTGGTGGTCCCTGGCGGGACTACGTCGAGCAACCTTACCGCGATGCCAGCGTTCGCAAATTGAGCGGCAATTCCGGCACCCATAACGCCGGCTCCAATTACCGTAGCTTTTTGGATCTGTTCCATGAGCGACGCTCCTAAATACGCTCGAGAATAGTGGCAATACCTTGACCACCGCCGATGCATTGAGTAGCAAGTGCATACCGCCCCCGAGTCCGCTGCAACAGACTTGCGGCTTTGCCGACAATACGTGCGCCGGTTGCGCCAAGAGGGTGGCCTAAGGCGATTGCGCCACCATCGATATTCAAAACTTCGTCGCGAATTTTTAACTCCTGTGCGCAAGCCAGAGCTTGGCTCGCGAACGCCTCATTTAATTCGACTACATCGATTGCTGACATTTCAAGATTGGCGCGTTTTAAGGCTTTGCGTGTGGCAGCGACAGGTCCTATGCCCATGATTTCAGGCGCGCAGCCAGCTACGGCGACGCTCACAATGCGAGCAAGTGGGGTGAGGCCGTTTTTTTTGGCATATTGCTCGCTGCACACCAAGACGGCCGACGCGCCGTCGGTCAGCGGCGATGAGGTTCCCGCAGTGACGCTGCCCTCCTTACTAAAGGCAGGCTTTAATAATGCGAGAGCTGCCGCATTAGTTTCCGGACGAGGACAACCGTCCTTATCCACGCTGCCGGCCTTGGTTGTAATTGGTACCAGTTCCGCGGCGAAGTGCCCCGCAAGCAAAGCAGTGGCCGCATGCTGCTGACTGCGTACCGCGAAAGCTTCTTGCGCTACTCTATCAAGATGCCATTTGGCGGCGACGTTCTCTGCTGTGTCGCCCATGCCAATGTAAGCGGGCACCTTGGCTTGTAATGCAGGATTCGGCAACGGATTGAAACCCATCATGGGTACGCGGCTCATGCTTTCGACGCCGGCAGCGATGAAGACTTCGCCTGCACCGAGTTGAATTTGGCCCGCGGCGATGTGCACGGACTGCATAGACGATCCGCAGAAACGGTTAACGGTCATTCCCGCGACGCTTTGCGGGAGTCCGGCGAGCAGGCCAATCAAGCGCCCCACATTGAACCCTTGTTCACCTTCCGGAAAGGCGCAACCTACAATCAGATCCTCAATATCATTAACAGGGACACCGGTCCTTTGTACCAGGGCGGCAACCACTTGAGCGGCAAGATCGTCGGGGCGAACGCGTGCCAGAGCGCCTTTAGTAGCCAGGGTAAATGGGGAACGGGCGTAACCCGCAATGACAACGTGACTCATAAATTTTATCCTTATTGAGCTCGTCGCGACCAATAGACCGCGTTAAGCAATGTTAACACGCCTAAGTTCACGACCCTTCCAGGTAAGATTGCACGCAACTAGCTTGTGTGCAAGCGACATGCTGTAGATCGGCTAGCGGGTGTCCCGCGAGTGACCAGGGATTAGAGAAGAAAGCTTCCACCGCAGTGTCTGGCACATCCTCGATGCGTGCGGGTGACCAATGTGGTGCATTATCCTTGTCGACGATGAGTGCGCGCACGCCCTCGATGAAGTCTCCCTGCAAAAAGCATTGCCGCGTCATTGCCAACTCCATGCGGAAACAATCGGCAAGCGATAGATGCCTGCCTTGCTGCAATTGCTTCAAGGTCACTTTCATCATGGTGGGCGATCGGTTGCCCATGACTTTAATGGTCTTCGCAGACCACTCGCAAAATTCAGCACGATCTTCGGTACTCAGCGAATCCAAGATCTCAGACAACGTAGACTTACTAAAATGCCTATCGATTGCCGGACGCAACGACTCCAGACTCAACGGCGACGCAATTTTTTCGGGGGTGGTGGTACTGATCCCGCTTGAGCGGGTAGCGCCTAAAGCCTGTAACGTTTGACGGACATCCGCACGCGGATCAGCGCTCCAAACCAGCGTATCTAAGGTGGCCTCAAGGTCTTTGATCAAAGCGGGTGATAAGTACATATCAGCCAACCCTGCATACAGCGCATCAGCCGCCCTGATTGGGTTACCCGTGAGCGCTAGATAAAGTCCTAGTGACCCCGGTAAACGCGATAAAAAATAGCTGCCTCCGACATCTGGAAACAAGCCGATACCGACCTCGGGCATGGCGATGCGGGTGCGATCTCCCACGATGCGCAAATTCGAACTCTGAGCTAATCCCATACCTCCACCCATGGTAATGCCGTCAAGTAACGCCATGTAAGGTTTAGGGTAGTGATGCAAAGCATAGTCGAGTCGATATTCGATCGCGAAAAATTCGTGATGTAGCGTGCCTGAGCCCTTGAAGCTATCGTACAACGCGCGAACATCGCCGCCCGCGCAAAAAGCTTTTTCTCCAGCGCCCCGTAGCAACACGGCATAAATGTGAGGGTCGCGAGCAAATCGATCAAACACGATCTGCAACGCGTCAATCATGTCGAGTGACAACGCATTCAACGCGGCAGGGCGATTGAGGGTAATAATGCCAATGTGATTGCGGACCTCAGAGAGAATTTGCTCGGAGGACGTACGGGTCGTTAGGACTTCCAACTACGATCTCCAAACCGGCTTACGCTTCCCCAAAAACGCCTGCACGCCCTCGCGCTGATCCTCACCATCGAACAAATCCAAAAATCGTTCACGCTCTAACGCAAGCGCGGCTTCTCTCGGAGTACCCTGGCGTGCCTGATGGATCAATCGCTTGCTAAAGGTCACCGCTCGCGGACTCAAGGCGCTGGCGCGCTCGGCCCATTCAAGCGCCGTCTTAAGACTCTGGCCGCGTGGCACCACCTCCTCGACTAAACCTATCTTTGCCGCCGTTTCGGCACTCACGCGTTCATTAGTCAGAATCATCCGCTTGGCCCAGCCTTCACCCACCAACCATGGCAACGTCTGGGTACCACACCCGGCTGGCAACAATCCCACTGACGCTTCGGGCAACGCCATCTGCGCGTGTTCTTCGGCGATCCGCATATCACAGGCTAGCGCGCACTCTAATCCACCACCCATCGCATAACCATTGATGGCCGCAATGATGACTGGCCTAGCTTCTTGCAGGGCAGTAAAAGCTGCCCCGAACCGCTGCGCCAAGACGCGCGCTTGAACCTTATCGCCATCCGCGAAACTTTTAAGGTCAGCACCTGCACTAAAAAATTTTTCGCCAGCACCCGTAATCACTGCTGCATACACGCTCATGCTTTTATTTAGCGTGTCGATTAGCTCCGTAAGCTGCAATAATCCGCTATCCGTGAAGGTATTAGCGGGCGGATTGTTTAAAGTTATGAGCGCTACATGAGCGTCGATTTTGCAAGTTATCACCAAAATCTCCTAATAATATATTGTTATATATCAATATTTTAAGATGTTTTTCTAAACAAATTTATAATAGATGAAAAATCTTTAAGCCCCGCGCCTTGTGCGCTCGACATTTGATAGAGCTGTTGGGCTAGTGCGCCTAACACTACGGTTTGTTTCACCTGCTTGGCCGCTTCCGTAGCAAGACCGAGATCTTTGAGCATCAAATCAGTTCCGAAGCCCCCACTGTAGTCGCGCGACGCGGGAGCATTCTCTATTACGCCGGGGTAAGGGTTGTACGTATCCGAACTCCAACATCGTCCGCTCGACGTATTGATAACGCCCGCGAGTACCCGAGCCTCCATGCCGAGAGCGACGCCCAGATTCATCGCCTCCGCAACACCCAGCATCGAAATGCCTAAAAGCAGGTTATTGCAGATCTTAGCGACCTGGCCATTACCTGCCGCACCGCAGTGGACAATATTCTTGCCCATCTGCGCTAGCACTGGTTTGATGGAGTCGAAAATTTCAACAGTAGCGCCGACCATGAAGGTTAAGGTGCCCGCTTGCGCGCCGCCGGTCCCACCAGAGACGGGAGCATCCGCCATAGGGTTGCCTTTCTTATGAGCAGCGACCGCGACTTCGCGGGCCGTGTGCGGGTCTATGGTACTTGAATCGACTAGCGTCACACCCGGCGCAACTCCTGCGAGCACTCCATCGTCACTTAAGTACACTTCACGCACATGCGGCGAGGAGGGCAGCATGGTAATCACTAACTCCGTTGCAGCGGCAGCAGCCTTAGGCGACGTGGCCGCGATCGCACCGTGGCTTGTAAGCGCATCGACATGGGTTTGAACGACATCAAACACTACCAACCGATGACCGGCCTTTAAGAGATTGTGCGCCATAGGTGCGCCCATATTTCCCAAACCGATGAAGGCGATGTTCATTTTACGGCTCAATCACTACTTCAAACTAATGGTGGTGTTAACGCCGCTTGAAGTGGCACTATCATCAAACCACCGCGCGGTAATAGTTTTAGTCTGAGTATAAAACTGGACCACTTGTTTGCCATAGGGCCCAAGGTCACCTAACTTGGATCCGCGCGAACCCGTGAAACTAAAAAACGGAACTGGGACCGGAATAGGTACGTTAATACCGACCTGACCCACATCAATTTCATTCTGAAATTTACGCGCTGCCGCGCCGCTTTGCGTGAAAATACCTACGCCGTTTCCAAACGGATTATTATTAACAAATTCAATTGCTTCATCGAGAGAATTAACGCTAACTATCACCATTACGGGTCCGAATATTTCCTGAGTGTATATTTTCATTTTGGCAGTTACGCCTGAAAATATCGTGGGACCGATGAAGTTACCGTGCTCAAACCCTAAGACCTTCACCGAGCGACCATCTAATTCAAGTTTTGCACCTTCTGTAAGGCCGTCTTGTACCAAACCAAGAATGCGTTGCTTCGCGCTCTTGGAAATCACCGGTCCTAGGTCAGCTCCTTTCTCGCTACCCGCATTAACTTTAAGCGTTTTTGCTTTAGCCACAATCTCGGGAATCCAGGCCTGCGCCGCACCGACCAAAACCGTGACGGATGTTGCCATACAGCGTTGACCCGCGGCACCGAAGGTGGATCCAACTACCGCGTTTAGCGACTGTTCCTTATGCGCATCCGGCATCACCACGGCATGATTCTTAGCGCCCATCATCGATTGCACCCGTTTACCATGTTGACTCGCCAAGTTGTACACATGCGTGCCAACGCCAGTGGATCCCACAAACGATACCGCAACAATGTCTGGATGGCTGCAGAGTGCGTCGACCGCGCGTTTGCCGCCATGAATAATATTCAGAACGCCCGGCGGGATACCCGCCTCAAGAGCGAGTTCCGCCAGTAGCATCGGTGTTAACGGATCCTGTTCCGACGGTTTTAATATAAAGGTGTTGCCGCAAACAATTGCCATGGGAAACATCCATAACGGAATCATGGCCGGAAAATTAAACGGTGTTATCCCGACGCAAACCCCGATGGGCTGGCGAATACTATAAGTATCGACACCGCCGGCGACGTTTTCGGCAAACTCTCCCAACTGCAGGCTGCCGATTGAGCACGCATGTTCGACCACTTCAAGTCCCCGAAAAATATCCCCCTCGGCATCCGCTAGGGTTTTGCCTTGTTCGGCACTCAAGGTGTGAGCAATGCGGCTCATGTGTTCGCGCACTAACGCCTGTAGCTTTAGCATGATGCGTGCGCGAGCTGCAATCGGAGTATTTTTCCAGGTCTTGTAGGCCTGTTTGGCAGCGGCGACTGCCGCGTTAATTTCCGCATCGGTGGCGAAGGGAACGGATGCCAATACTTCCTGGGTAGCCGGGTTTATGACCTCCTGCCATTCTTGGGTGCTGGATTCGACGAATTTTCCGTTAAGCAGGAGCTTGACGGTCACGACAGGGGCTGCTGAGGCGGCCGGTTGGCTTGACATAAATTTTCCCTTTTAGGTGGTTGAAGACTTTTCTAACAACTCGCGTGCAATAACGAGGCGCTGAATTTCGCTAGTACCTTCATAAATCTGTGTAATACGAGCGTCCCTGTAGTGACGCTCCACTGAATAGTCTTCCAAGTATCCATAACCCCCATGGATTTGAATAGCTTTAGAGCATACCTGCTCTGCCATCTCGGAGGCATATAGTTTCGCCTGACACGCCTCGGTCAAACAAGAAATTCCTTGGCTTCGCAACCGTGCTGCCTGGTGAGTCAGCAGTCGGGCAGCGTTAATGCTGGTTTGCATATCAGCCAACATATTAGAAATGCTGCCGAATTCACTGATTTGTTTAGAGAACTGTCGTCTATTTTTTGAGTAACTTAGGGCTGCCTCGAAGCCTGCGCGCGCGATACCGATCGCCTGGGCAGCAATGCCGATTCGGCCGCCTTCTAAGTTGGAGAGCGCAATTGCCAAGCCTTTACCGCGTGGACCGAGTAAAGCGTCGTTAGTAACCGTGCAGTTGTCCAAAATGATTGCACACGTGTCGGAGGCGCGAATGCCCATTTTATGTTCGGGGCGACCGACATTAAATCCTGGTGTATCGGTGGGTATTATGAAGGCTGAGATGCCTTTCTTGCCGAGCTCAGGATCGGTGACCGCAAAGACAATAGCTATCTTGGCGCGTTTGCCGTTGGTGACGAATTGTTTGCTGCCGTTTAATATCCAGTGACCCTCCTGTAACAGCGCGCGCGTTTTAAGATTGTGCGCCTCAGAACCAGCTTGTGGTTCGGTGAGGCAAAAACATCCGATGATGCGACCCTGCGCCATATCGGACAAATAGCGTCGCTTTTGCTCGACCGAGCCATAATTCAATATAGGGCCACAACCCACTGAACTATGCACGCTCATGAGAGTGGCCGTGGATGCGCAGCCTGCGGCAATTTCCTCGATGGCTAGCGCGTAGGCAGTGTAGTCAGTGTACGAGCCACCCCATTCATCGGGCACCATCATACCTAACAGACCCAGCTCCCCGAGTTTGGTGACCGCTGCGTTGGCAATCCAGCCGTCTCGCTCCCACTGCCCCGCGTTCGGTGTCAATTCTTGACGCGCAAAATCGCGTGCTGTATCCCGAATCATGCGCTGATCGTCCGTGTATAAGTCTAGATGCATAACAATATCCAGTCGCTGGGTTTACCGTAAACTATAGGCCAGGGACATCTGCTGTTTGGTGCCCAAAGCGCGCAAAATAGGTGAGCGATAATGCAACATACACCAGGTTCCATTGACCGTAGCGGAGTAACACAACCCGCGCGATCAGAGCCGGGAACCATTGCCATCTGTTTTGTTGAGTCCGCGTTGCGCTCGGTGCGGGCACGTGACTTGGATGCTGACGAATTGTTGCTTCAGGTAGGTCTGCAGCCTAGCTTACTGCACATACCGCAGGCGCGCGTCTCTGCCAAACACTATGGTGAGCTCTGGCGCTTAAGTGCATTGACTTTGGATGACGAGTTTTTCGGTCAGGATTCGCGCCGTATGAAAGCGGGAAGTTTTGCGATGTTGTGTCATGCAGTCCTGAACTGTAAAACCCTGCAGCAAGCCTTGGAGCGCGCGCTGCGATTTTTCGCCTTGTTGTTGGACGACATCCACGGCGTTCTTGAAATTGACGCAACCCTTAAGCGCGCGAGCTTAAATGAGGCCCGAATAACGCTCTACGTAAGGACTCAGGCTGGGGCACATCAAGTTTTTGCTCATGAGCTGTTGCTCATGTTGCTGCATGGTTTGGCCTGTTGGTTGGTCGGTCGTCGTATTCCGATTTTAAAAGCCGACTTCGGCTATTCTGAACCGTACTACAGCGCAGAATACCGCATAATGTACAGCACTTACTTAAACTTTGATCGATCTAATACCGCTATTTATTTTGACGCGAGCTATTTGAAATTGCCGGTTGTGCAAGATGAACGCACCGTCAAAGAATTTTTGCGCTCCGCACCTGAAAATATCTTAGTAAAATACAAGAATAGTAGTAGTCTAAGCGCGCGCATTCGGCGTCGATTGCGTCAATTGCTGCCGGGCGAATTGCCTGAATTCGAGTTGCTTGCGAGCGAGTTGCACATGACCATGGCGACCCTGCGGCGTCGCTTGCTAGAGGAGGGCGGGTCTTATCAGTCGATTAAAGACCAACTGCGTCGCGACCTTGCAATCAGCTATTTAAGTCATTCGCATCGCAGTGTAATGGATATCGCGTTGGAGTTAGGTTTTTCCGAACGCAGTTCTTTTCACCGTGCTTTTCGCAAATGGACGGGTACGTCGCCGGGAGAATTTCGCCGCGAGTTGCAGGGTCAATAAACTTACCCTGCTGATCTTAGGCACGATTGTGGCAATTTTGCACAATGATTTTGAGCAGATTGGCCACAGGCTGCATGCGCGGTTGTTTTATAGTTTTGCCGTGAGCCGAATAATATGAATGATTCTTTAAACGTTTCCTCTACCGCTGGAGCCCGTTTGCGCGCGGCTGTTCGTGCGGAGTGTCCCTTGCAAGTGGTTGGTGCGATTAATGCATACAGCGCGCGTATGGCGGCCGCTTGTGGATTCAAAGCTATTTATTTATCGGGAGGCGGGGTTGCCGCCAATTCATTGGGTGTTCCGGATCTTGGCATTAGCACGTTAGACGATGTGCTTATCGATGTGCGTCGCATTACCGACGCCTGTACTTTGCCGTTGCTGGTAGATGCGGACACGGGTTGGGGTGGCGCCTTTAATATCGCACGTACCGTAAGATCTATACACAAGGCGGGTGCGGCGGGTCTGCATATTGAAGATCAAGTATCGCTTAAGCGTTGTGGGCACCGTCCAGGTAAAGAAATAGTCTCTCAACAGGAAATGGTGGATCGCATAAAAGCGGCGGTCGACGCGCGCTCTGATGCGACCTTTGTAATCATGGCGCGCACTGATGCATTAGCCGTGGAGGGAATCGATAAGGCTATTGAGCGAGCGATTGCCTGTGTTGAAGCGGGTGCCGATATGATTTTTCCCGAAGCGATACCGGAGCTTGTTCTGTATCAACGCTTCAAGGAAGCGGTCAAGGTCCCAATTCTCGCCAACATCACGGAATTCGGTCGAACTCCTTTGTACACCCGCGATGAGTTAGCAACCGTGGGCGTTGATATTGTGCTGCATTGCTGCTCAGCATACAGAGCGATGAATGCCGCTGCATTGGCGACCTACCAAGCCATTCGTCGCGATGGTACTCAGAAAAATGTGCTGGGGTCGATGCAAACTCGGGCAGATTTGTATAAGTATTTAGACTATTACCAATACGAAGCCAAGTTGGATGAGTTATTCGCGGCGGGTAAGCAAAAGTAAATTGATTGAGGAGATCGCAATGCCGGAGTCTCAAGTGCAAGTGAGTGGGGCCAAACCGAAAAAATCAGTGGCTCTATCGGGGGTCATTGCGGGCAATACGGCGCTGTGTACCGTAGGCAGAACCGGCAATGATTTGCATTACCGAGGCTACGATATTTTAGATCTTGCTCAGGTCTGCGAATTTGAAGAAATTGCTCATTTACTCATTCATGAGAAGTTACCTACGCGTACTGAATTACATGCTTATAAAGTCAAACTAAAGTCATTGCGCGCTCTGCCACCAGCGGTGCTGATGGTTTTAGAGCAACTACCGGCTAATACGCATCCTATGGATGTATTACGCACTGGAGTTTCGGCGCTGGGCTGTTGTTCTCCCGAAAGTAACGCGCATACATCCGTAGAAGCTCGTGAGATTGCGGATCGCTTGTTGGCCTGTCTCGGCTCAATGTTGTGCTACTGGCATCATTTCTCACAACATAAATGGCGTATTGAAGTTCGCACCGATGATGATTCGGTGGGCGAGCATTTTTTGCACTTATTGCACGACCGTAAACCCTCTGCGTCTTGGGTACGCGCCATGCATACATCATTTATTTTATACGCTGAGCATGAATTTAACGCTTCAACATTTGCGGCTCGCGTAATCGCCGGCACAGGTTCGGATATGCATTCTTGCATCACTGGAGCTATCGGTGCGTTACGCGGGCCTAAACATGGAGGTGCCAATGAGGCTGCCTACGAGATTCAGAGTCGCTATGCAAATGCGGATGCTGCTGAAGTCGATATTCGGCGTCGTGTGGCTAACAAAGAAGTCATTATTGGTTTTGGGCATCCTGTTTATACGATTTCCGATCCGCGCAATCAGGTTATTAAACAAGTCGCTCGATCATTAGCAAGCGAAGCGGGTGACATGCGTGGTTTCGTGGTAGCTGAAAGAATAGAGTCGGTGATGAAGCAACTTAAAGATATGTTCCCGAATTTAGACTGGTTCTCGGCAGTCTCCTACCACCACATGGGTGTACCCACGGCAATGTTTACGCCACTGTTCGTGATGAGCCGCATTACTGGATGGGCAGCTCACGTGATTGAACAGCGTGAAGATGGAAAAATTATACGACCAGCCGCGAATTATATTGGACCCGAGAACTTACGGTTTGTACGTTTGGAACAGCGCTGAGGAACATCATGTCATACGATATTAGGTCTGCCGAACGCCCAGCACCCGATCCGGTTTTGGTTGCGATTGCCGACTATGCCTTGAGTTATGAAATCAAAAGTGAACTTGCCTATGAAACTGCCGCCTATTGCCTCATGGATACCCTGGCATGCGGTTTCCAGGCGTTGCAATATCCTGCCTGCACCAAACTCCTAGGCCCCGTGGTGCCCGGTGCCACCATGAATGGCGGCGCGCGCGTTCCAGGTACTTCCTACGAACTGGATCCAATTAATGCTGCCTTTAATATTGGGTGCATGATTCGCTGGTTAGATTTTAACGATACTTGGCTCGCCGCCGAATGGGGCCATCCTTCTGACAGTCTTGGCGGCATACTTGCGGTGGCCGATTACCTGTCGAGGCTCGGTAAACAGATTACCGTTCATACAGTATTGACCGCCATGATCAAGGCGCACGAGATTCAAGGCGTGCTGGCATTGGAAAATAGTTTTAACCGCGTCGGTTTAGACCATGTGCTTTTGGTGCGCGTCGCCTCAACTGCGGTAATCACTGCGCTGTTGGGTGGCAGTCAAGCGCAAATTATTAACGCCGTGTCAAATGCGTGGATTGATGGCGGGGCGCTACGCACCTACCGGCACGCACCTAACACGGGTTCACGCAAGAGTTGGGCAGCGGGAGATGCGACTAGTCGTGCAGTACGGCATGCGCTTTTTGCGCTTAAGGGCGAAATGGGTTATCCCTCGGCGCTATCGGCCAAGACCTGGGGTTTTCAAGATGTATTGTTCAAGGGAAAAGCGATCGTACTATCGCAAACTTTCAGCAGCTATGTGATGGAAAATATCTTGTTCAAGATCTCGTATCCGGCTGAGTTTCACGCGCAAACGGCAGTGGAAGCAGCGATGGTTCTGCACTCCGAAATTAAAGACAAGATTGCACTCATTGAGCGAGTCACAATTGAGACCCAAGAAGCCGGTATGCGCATCATTGATAAAACTGGACCGCTGGCAAACCCAGCCGATCGCGATCACTGTATCCAATATATGGTGGCGATTCCCCTAATATTCGGACGACTGACTGCGGCTGACTATGAAGACACGGTCGCCAATGATCCGCGGGTGGATATATTGCGTGGCAAAATGCAGGTCAAGGAATATTCGCCGTTTACTCAAGACTATTTCGCACCTGACAAGCGCTATATAGGCAACGCGGTGCAGATTTTCTTCAAAGATGGCACAAGCACCCAACGCGTGCAGGTCGATTTTCCGATTGGACATCGTAAACGTCGGTCCGAGGGCATGCCCGTCTTAATCAAAAAATTTGAGTCCAGTGTTGCCGCGCATTTTGGAGCGCAAAAAACGCGGGCCATTAAAAATATGTTCGCGGATCGTATAGCCTTAGCAGCACTGCCTGTCAGCGATTTTGTCGCACAAATGGTGAGTGCGAGTTAAAAGCTATATTTAAAAGAACTCATACTCGAAGCGTGCGGCCCAAGTTTGTCGTGGCGCATCGCTATTAATTCCGAGAAACACGCCGACGCGGTATTCTAAGTTGCCTTTGACACCCGGTACGTGCCATTCACCGGTCACGATAGGTCCGGCTTGATAGGCGTGATCGGTGGGTCTGGCGTAGGCTTCAAGTCCCGGACGACATATTCGCGACCATGCGTAGGTCAAGGCATAGGTATAGCGCAAAGCGTATTGACTGTCTGCATGAGCACCGACTTGCTTTTCCCAAATCA
Source organism: Gammaproteobacteria bacterium (assembly GCA_025359565.1). GTDB lineage: Bacteria > Pseudomonadota > Gammaproteobacteria > Steroidobacterales > Steroidobacteraceae > Bog-1198. The sequence continues at coordinate 319,644 of JANYFY010000009.1, forward strand.
AATTTAGCGAATGTGCGAAGCGTCCAGCGGTTCGTTCGAATAGAGGTCCAAACTCCACCGAGTCCGTCATGCCGTGGATGTTGCGGGAGTAGGAGGCTAAAAATCCTAAATCAACGGCATATTTTCCAGGTGTCGATAGCTGAAACGTGTTTTCGAACTCGATGCCCTGTAACTGTCCGTGGGAGTCGGGCATCTTGGCGTACTTTGCAAGGTAGACTTCTGTCTTCCACCACTCATTCACACCGCGGGCAATAGATATCTCGGCCCCACTGCCGGTGTGATCTGGGCGCGCATCCGAATAATGATATCCGCGCAGCTCGACTTCATTTCGAGATTCAATCACGTAAGGCGAATATACGATAAAGTCATCCGCCAATACTTGGCTCATACCGATGACCAATGTGCTCAGGCTGATGAAAAGTGTCCGTATAGCCAGCACTGCACGCCTATGCATGCTGGCATTGAACGTGTTAGGCATGTCGTCGCGTAATCCGGGCACCGATAAGCATGGTACCCAGAATGCCCAAATACACTAGCACCTGAATACCTTCGGGTCTGGCTTTGTAGCCGGCGAGGACCCCTAACGATTTGCCAATAAACGACTCGTCGGATAAAAGACGAGAGGTATCCCATAAAGGAGTACCCCAGGCTGGAAGTAGGTCACTTTGTACTAAGTAGCCTGCGGCGGTTGAGGCTAATCCCGCTGCCAGTACCATCAGCATAATATTAGTCACACTAAAGAAATATTTAAGGGGTACCCGCAATAAGCCACGATAGAGGATGAAACCCAATACCCCACCGCTACCGACGCCCAGCAAGATTCCCCCCACAAGCGACGCTGTTCCCACACCCCCCACCGCCATCCCATACAAAAACAGCACAACCTCTGAACCTTCACGCAACACCGCGAGCGCCACGACGCTTAATAACACAGTCAATGAACGTTGACCCTGCTGGACGGAACCCCCTACTGCTTTCATTTGTTGTGCCATTTCGCGTGAGTGCGATGACATCCAAGTGACGTGCCAGCCGATCATCAGAACGGCGATTAGCAGCACTCCCGCATTGAAAAGATCTTGTCCGCCGCCGCCGGCCAGCGATGCAATAAAATCCGCACTCAACGCAACCAAAAATGCACCCGCAATGCCAAGCGCGACGCCACCGAACACAAACCATTCTCGTCGCGGAACGCCACGCGTCGCGGCGGTCACGATGGAGATAATCAGGGCTGCCTCCAGCACTTCACGAAATACTAATAGCGCAACACCGATCATATTATTTCACTATCAGCCGGCCTTGGGCCGTGCCGCGATGAAAATCGCCGTAAAAGTTGTAGGTGCCAGCGTGCAATGGCCCGACGTAAACCAAAATAGTACGTTTCGCTAACATGATGCTCTCGCGGTTTAAATCGGTGCTTTCGAATTCCTCGGGCGTGGGATCCTCGTTGGTCACGCGCAGCCGGAATTTAGTTTCCGCCGGCACGCTAAGTTCGCTCGGCTGGTAAAAGTGATCCTTAATAACCAGATCAAATTCCGGTATGTCGGCCGCGTTCGCTGCATTAAAAATTGCGCTACTGAGCGCTGCGCTAAGAGCAGTTGCCCAGAGGAGCGAACGACTGGCATGAATGAAATTTGACGTCATATACGAATGATAATCGTTCGCATTACAGGCGTCAACTTGGGCTGTTGGGGCCCTATTCGGTTGATTTGCAGCTGCGCGAATGCGCAAACAACGGGATATCCTCGGATCTCGTGGGGGTAAGCGCAGCTTGAACATGCAGCAACGCGCTCGCCGGATCATCTACAAACTCAAACAATTCCAAATCGTCACGACTAATCATGCCGTGACGATGCAATGCTTCAAAATTGATAATTTCATGCCAGTACTCTGAACCGTATAGCAGCACTGGGATTTTGGTTTGCAATTTCCGGGTTTGGGTGAGAGTTAATATTTCACAGAGCTCATCTAAAGTACCAAAGCCGCCCGGAAACACGATTAACGCACGTGCTAGATGAGCGAACCATAGTTTGCGCATAAAAAAATAATGGAACTCAAAAGACAGTTCCGGCGTAATGTACCGATTAGGACGTTGCTCATGTGGGAGACTGATGTTGAAGCCAATGCTGCGACCTTGCGCATCCGCCGCACCGCGATTCGCGGCTTCCATAATGCCGCCCCCGCCACCGGAGCAGACAATAAAACGATTCGCAGGTTGGGCAAGCCCCTTTGACCATTGTGTAATAAGTTTGGAAAGTTCGCGCGCTTCTCGGTAAAAACGTCCCATTGGCCCGTCTTCAGTGAGCCGGGCTGAGCCGAAGAACACTATGGTGTCATGTACCTGTGCGCGCTGCAGTGCGCTTAAAGGCTTAAGATACTCGGCTAAGATACGAATAGGCCGAGCGTCATCGCTGTTGAGAAAGGATTCGTCTAGGTAGGCGAGTTTACTGTGCGGCTCGGGTGTATTCATTTTTAGTTCACTCGAGCAAAATCAATAAAGCCGCGCTCCATATCGGTATGCAATAATTTAACTTTGATTCGATTGCCGATATCGAGGCCCTGAAAATCTTTTACCAACCGACCTTCAGCCATGGGGCCCGTAATTCGAACCCAAGTTCCCTTATCGGATGCGCCGGTAACGATGGCATCAAAATCTTGGCCGACACGCGAACCCAACAGCATTGCAGCCGCTGATTTTTTTACCTGTCGTTCCACCTTAGCGGCATTATCTTCTTGTTCTGTGCAATGTTCTGCTAATGACTGCAATTCGACATTACTGTAAGGGGCCGGTTGATTTAAAAGTGCCGCCTTGAGTAAGCGCTGAGTAATGACATCGGGGAAACGTCGGTTGGGCGCCGTCGAGTGGGTGTAGTCGCGTGCTGCAAGACCGAAATGACCCTCGCTTGTTTGCCCAGGTCGTTCAAATACGTACTCTCCGGAACCGAGTAGTTTAATCACGGACAACGAGAGATCCGCAAATCGCTGTGGGTCACTTAGCCGCCGACGCGACAGAAAAGCATCCAACGCGCTGGCGTCCGGCGTGGGAGGCAATGTATCGCCGAATCCTTTGGCCAGCGTCGCAATGCCGTCCCATCGTTTGGGCGTACGAAGTATACGGCGCAAAGAAGGTAGGCCTTTCGACTCCAAAAAACGGGCAGCTACGCCGTTAGCCGCAATCATGAGATCTTCGATAAGTTCCTGGGCGCGATTTTTGGGGTTGGGTTGTAAGTCAACCAGTAGCTCGCCATCAAATACCGCACGAGCTTCTAGAGACTCTAAATTGAGTGCGCCGTTCCGGTGTCGCTGCTCTTTAAGGGTCTGCGCGACCTTATCCTGCAACCGAATTTGCGCATCCAAACCCGCTACACTTGCAATGCGAGCAGGGACTGGACCGGTACCGTCAAGCCACGCGGCGACGCTACGGTACGCAAGTTTGGCGCGATTGACTACGCGAGCGCGATATATATCTGATTGCCTTACAATGCCGTCGGGAGTTACGGTCATTTCCATTACCATACTTAGACGTTCTTGATCCTCCGAAAAAGACGTCAAATTTGTAGATAATTTTTCTGGGAGCATCGGAAAAATTTGCGCGACGGTGTAAACCGACGTGGTATTCATGCGCGCGTGATCGTCGATCGGTGTCCCTGTTTTTACTAGGCAATCAACGTCGGCGATGCTCACCAACACTTTGATCGACCCATCGTCTAGTGTTTCAGCAAATTCGATTTGATCAAGATCCCGCGAATCATCGTTATCAATAGATGACCATAGAAGGGATCGTAGGTCGCGAATGGTACTTCCCATTTCCGCGGACGCTTGTTGAATAGCATCGGCTTGTTTCAGCGCAGCGGCTGAAAACACCGGCGTGAGACCTCGCTCATTCATAACTTCGGCTGCTATGCGCTTAAGCTCTTGAAACTGACTTATATTTTTTGGCATTGAACATGATCCTCCATTAATTGCCTGGTAACCGTTTGTACGGTCCCTGTTTACTTTAAGGCGAAATTGTGTGAGCTGGTTCCGTATTATGACGTATTGCACTTGCCCAAGGGACCCTAGACCTTAGATAGTGCCAGCGATGACCCCAAAGCCACAAATAACCCTGCCTTCTACTCGTGAACGGCGTGACGAGTCGGAGCGCAGACAACGGATATGGTGGTCAGCTATCTACGGCAGCTTTAATCCACGCCGGCGCAGCGCCACTCGACGGCTTCATGATTCCCGTTTTTATGCTTTGGATTGGCACGCCGCTCATCTGCTGGCGGTCGCTATTGCCATTCTGCTTTTAAGTTTGGTGGATGCTTTTGTGACACTGCTGCTGTTGTCGGGCGGAGCAGACGAAATAAATCCTGTGATGGCAACGGTCGTGTATACCAGCGCCAGTGTTTTTACCGTCGTCAAAATGGCGATGACCGGCGTTTGTGTGGTGTTTATGGTGTTTATGGCACGCTATCGATTTTTGCGCTTAGTCCCAGTTGAGTGGGTTCTATACGTTATTTTGGTGGCTTATGTGGGCCTCGTTGCCTATGAGTTTTGGCTGCTAAAAGCGCTTGGCATCCCTTTGGCGCCCTAATATCGGGCTGGATTCCATAATAGTGGTCGTTGCGCTAAACTAAATAGCTAATAGCTAACTGTTTGAACTGAAACCTGAAATGCCTCAGTCATTTGTTGATTTGGCTAGTACGGCTTTAAATGGCCCAAACGCTGCCTTTATTGAAGATCTCTACGAACAGTATTTGCGCGATCCTAATACTGTGGCTACAAGCTGGCGCGAATATTTCGAAAAAATTGCACTCGGCCACACTCAGGTGGCGACAACGCAAACGCAATCCCAAATCCAAATATTGTCAAGGATGGACGAAGTCAGCGCAAAACAGTCAGCTGTCTCACGCCTTATACAAGTGTATTTAAACCGCGGACATTTGACCGCTAGACTCGATCCGTTGGGCATTGAGGAACGGGTCAAACCTTACGTGCTGGAATTGTCCTATTTTGGCCTTGCGCAGACGGATCTAGAGACGGAGTTTTTTACGGGCAGCCAGAATGCAGCCATTCCGGTACGTGCGAAACTTAAAAAAATCTTAGCGGACTTGCAGTTTATTTATGGAGATACTATCGGTGCCGAGTTTGCTCATGTGTCAGACAGCGATGAGCGACTGTGGCTTCGCGATAATTTCCAAGCTGCGCGTATTCAACGAAAATTTAACGTTGATGAAAAGAAAAATATTCTCTGGCAATTGACGGCTGCCGAAGGACTCGAACGTTATCTTCACACCAAGTACGTAGGGCAGAAACGTTTCTCGTTGGAAGGTGGCGACAGTTTAATTCCGTTGCTGGATGATCTGGTGCAACAAGGCGGCCGCGCTGGGGTCGAGGAAACCATTATCGGGATGGCCCATCGGGGTCGGCTTAATGTTTTGGTGAACTTGCTGGGTAAATCGCCTAAAGATTTGTTTAGCGAATTTGAAGGCCAATATGATCTAGCGAAATTGCGCGGCTCGGGCGACGTGAAATATCATAAAGGGTTTTCGTCTGATCTGAAGACCACCTCTGGAAATGTTCATGTGGCTCTCGCCTTTAATCCTTCCCACCTTGAGATTGTAAATGCGGTGGTGGAGGGTTCCGTGCGTGCTCGTCAGGAGCGACGTGGTGACGCAAGAGGCGATAAAGTTTTGGCGGTACAGATTCATGGTGACGCCGCATTTGCGGGGCAGGGTGTGGTAATGGAGACGCTGCAGCTATCCCAAGCTCGTGGTTTCTACACGGGCGGCACGGTGCACGTTATTATTAATAACCAAGTCGGCTTTACTACTAGCAATCCCCGCGATTCGCGTTCCACCTTGTACTGTTCCGATGTCGCTAAGATGGTAGAGGCGCCGATTTTTCATGTCAATGCGGACGATCCAGAAGCGGTGTGCTTCGTGGCGCGCTATGCGCTCGAATATCGCATGAAATTTCATAAGGACGTGGTAATTGATCTGGTGTGCTATCGACGACATGGTCATAACGAAGCGGATGAGCCTGCGGCAACGCAGCCGCTTATGTATCAGGTGATCCGTAAGAAGCCTACGGTGCGCCAAATTTATGCAGAAAAGCTTGCCTCGGAAGGTATATTGAGCACAGCGGAATCGCTGTTGATGATTGAGCAATATCGAAATGGGTTGGATCAGGGCACACCGCAAGCACGAGCGGCACTCGGTTTGATAGGTAATAAATATACGGTAGATTGGAGTGAGTACTTGGGCGCCGATTGGTCTGAACCGGTTAAGACTGCGATAGATATGTCGCGTCTTAAAGCGCTGGGTAGTGCAATTACCGAGTATCCACCCGAATGGCAATTACATCCACGCGTACTGGCAGTGATTCAGGCACGGCGGAAAATGATGTCTGGCGAATTATCGTTAGACTGGGGTTGTGCGGAAAACTTGGCCTACGCCAGTTTGATTCAAGAAGGATACCCGGTGCGACTGACTGGCCAAGATAGCGGACGCGGAACGTTTTTTCATCGACACGCCGTGCTGCATGATCAAGTGACGGGTCGTAGTTATACTCCTTTGCAGCATTTAGCGACCAACCAACCCACATTCACGGTCACCGACTCGGTTCTGTCCGAAGAGGCCGTCATGGGGTTTGAATATGGTTTTTCGACGACAGAGCCTCATTGCCTCACTATTTGGGAAGGTCAATTTGGCGATTTTTGTAACGGCGCGCAAGTCGTGATTGACCAATTCATTAGTTCAGGTGAGGCTAAGTGGGGACGACTTTCGGGTCTTACCTTGTTTCTGCCGCATGGTTATGAGGGTCAGGGTCCTGAGCACTCATCCGCACGCCTTGAGCGGTTCTTGCAACTCTGCGCCGAATACAATATCCAAGTCTGTATACCTTCTACTCCCGCACAAATGTTCTTTATGTTGCGCCGGCAAATGTTGCGATCGCTACGTAAACCGCTCGTTGTAATGACACCGAAGAGTTTGTTACGCCATCCGTTGTCGGTTTCTAAGCTGGTTGATTTGACGAAAGGTGGCTTTCTTACAGTTATCGACGAAGTGGATAACCTAACGCCTTCCAAAATTACTCGCCTGGTGTTTTGCAGCGGTAAAGTATATTTTGATCTGCTTAAAGCACGCCGCGAATCAAAAGGCGATAACGTTGCCATTGTTCGAATCGAGCAACTGTATCCTTTTCCCTCTGACGAATATGAAGCAATTATTCGCAAGTATTCTAACGCCCGCGAAATTATCTGGTGTCAGGAAGAGCCACAAAATCAAGGTGCGTGGTACCAAATTCGACATCGATTACAAGCCAACTTAGGATCTCAAGACACTCTGTTATACGCAGGACGAGCTGGTTCTGCGGCAGCTGCTACCGGTATTTCCGCGCTCCATGATTTGCAACAGAGGACCCTAGTGAGTGCTGCGCTACAAGGCGTCCCGCCCGAGGAATCTTCCCGAAACACCCTGCGCCTACCGGCGACTCATACTAGGACTGGTTCATGACAATAGAAGTTCGCGTGCCGCAACTCCCGGAATCTGTGGCTGACGCCACTTTGGTGTCGTGGCATAAGAAGCCGGGCGACTTCGTTGAGCGAGATGAGAATCTTGTGGACCTCGAAACCGACAAAGTCGTGCTCGAAGTTCCGGCACCCGTGGCCGGTGTGCTTAAGGCTATTAATTTGGCGAACGGTACTACGGTTACCAGCGGCCAAGTACTGGCGGTGATTGAACCGGGTACGACAGCGAGTATAGCGAGAAAAGCGGACGTTACGCCTACGCAGGTAGGTGCAGGTGCTCCGCCCAATACAGACACCAAGCCCAGTCCAGCCGCCAAGCTGAGTCCAGCCGCCAAGCGCGTGGTTGAGGAGCAAAAAATCGATCCTACAGTTGTAATCGGTTCTGGGCGAGACGGACGAGTGTCCAAAGCAGATGTGGTTGGCTATTTGTCAGCGAGTGCAACTGCGGCTACAGCACCCGCACGACCGGCTGACTCCCACGGGGGTCGAACCGAGCGTGTGCCGATGACACGCTTACGGGCTCGAATTGCCGAGCGGATGGTGCAGGCACAGGCTACTCAGGCTTTACTGACTTCATTTAATGAGGTGGACCTCACCGCAGTTAACGATTTGCGAACTCGTTACAAAGATGTATTCGAGAAACAGTACGGTGTAAAACTAGGGTTTATGTCCTTCTTCACTAAAGCTTGTGTGGAGGCACTCAAGAAATTTCGCTCCATTAATGCTTCGGTAGAAGACAATGATATTGTCTATCATGATTTCTATGATATTGGCGTTGCAGTATCGACCGAACGCGGGTTAATCGTGCCCGTGTTACGTGATGCGAATCTGCAGAGTTTCAGTGAAATTGAAAAATCTATAGCGAATTATGCAGTTCGAGCTCGTTCAGGCGCGATAAGCCTAGAAGAACTGACTGGTGGTACTTTTACGATTACCAATGGTGGGGTATTTGGATCGTTACTCTCGACGCCCATTGTAAATTCGCCACAGAGCGCTATTTTGGGAATGCACAAAATTCAAGATCGTCCTGTGGCAATAAGTGGTCAAGTGGTAGTGCGTCCTATGATGTATATCGCTTTGACCTACGATCATCGCATTATTGATGGTCGCGACGCGGTACAATTTTTGGTGACTGTCAAGCAATGCCTTGAAGATCCTTCGCGGATGGTGCTAGGAATATGAGCGATGACTTCGATGTGGTAGTAATTGGTGCTGGGCCTGCGGGGTATCCTGCGGCAATTCGCGCTGCCCAGCATAAATTGAAAGTAGCTTGTGTGGATGAGTGGAAGAATTTCGACGGAAGTTACGCATTGGGCGGAACGTGCCTTAATGCGGGCTGTATTCCCTCTAAAGCATTATTAGAATCGTCGGAATTATATCAACGGGCTAAAGAAGAATTTTCACACCATGGCATACGTTTAGGCGAAATTACTCTCGATCTTGCCGCCATGCAGAAACGTCGTGCGTCCATCGTTAAGACTATGACGGGTGGAATATCCGCTTTATTTAAAGCCAACGGAGTCGTGGGGTACCAAGGACACGGACGATTGCTGCCAGGGAATATCGTTCTGGTGACGGGCACAGACGGCGCTGAGAAGCGTCTCGCGGCGAAACACGTGATCCTCGCTTCAGGTTCGGTGCCCGTTCGGTTGAAGCCTGTGCCCCACGACGGCAAATACATCGTTGATTCATGGAATGCTTTGGAATTTGATGCAGTTCCAGCGCGTTTAGGTGTCATCGGTGCGGGCGTTATTGGTTTAGAATTAGGCAGCGTATGGCGCCGGCTAGGTAGCAACGTTACGGTTATCGAAGCCTTGGATCAATTTCTGCCAATGGTTGATCAGTCTATTGCTAAAGAAGCCCAACGTCATTTTAAAAAATTAGGTTTGGACATTAAACTGGGAACAACAGTATCCCGAGCAGAAGTGCAGGGTAATACGGTTAGCGTCGTATATACCGACGCAGCCGGCGAGCATACTTTACAAGTTGACAAGCTTGTTGTTGCAGTCGGGCGTAGGCCGTATACGGACGGTTTACTAGCTGACGGAACTGGGGTTGTGGTAGACGAACGTGGGTTTATTGCCGTTGATGAACATTGCCGCACACCGGTGCAATCTGTTTGGGCTGTGGGCGATGCGGTACGCGGACCGATGCTGGCACATAAGGGCAAGGAAGAAGGGGTAATGGTTGCCGATCTTATAGCGGGTCGTTTTGCTGAAATGAATTATAAAGTTATTCCTTCAGTTATTTACACGGCACCTGAAATCGCATGGGTTGGCTTAACCGAAGAGCAAGTTAAGGCCAGCGGCCGAGATTATAAAGTGGGAAGTTTCCCGTTCTCCGCCAGCGGGCGGGCACGCGCCATGGAGGCGGCTGTGGGAATGGTAAAAATTGTCTCTGCCAAGGATGATGACGAAATTCTAGGTATTCATATAATCGGTCCGATGGCAGGTGAACTTATTGGTGAAGCGGTGTTAGCTATGGAGTATTCTGCGAGCACAGAAGACTTACAACGAACTATTCATGCTCATCCGACTCTGTCGGAAGCTTTACACGAAGCAGCCTTAAACGTGGATAAAATAGCGATCGACTCGCTTAATCGCTAACGCGGTATTGCGTCAAACTCTGCTTTAAAAAATTAATATCTTGATAGCGGTCAAACTCATTTTCGACCTCGCGCAATTCATTTTTTAGTTCTTGGATATCTAAATTGAATGAGCGCTGAATATCAGCAGGCGTAATTTTGGGCGGCTTTGCAAAATTGTCGGAAATCGTGAAAAGCGTAATGATTTCTAATAATTCGTCGCGCAATTGCCGAGATTGATCCTCGAGCACATGAATATAGTGTCTCAATCGCTCTTCCGCTAGCCCCGCAAGGGCGGTCGCATCAATTTGCTCGAGGTTGAGTTGCAGCTCGAGTAAACCCAATAGATCTCCGGCCTTGTAGGCTTGATTGACTCGTTGCATGAGTTCCGTTTTGCGTGCATGTTCCACAAGATCCGATTCGCGATCGGGATGCAACTCACTCACTAATTTTCGAAACACTTCACGCACCGCACGCGTGCCTCCTTCGGCGGCTTGTTGTTGTCGACTCTCGCGTTCAATGGTCTTAGTGCTTTTTTTTCGCTCTTGATACTTATCAGAGTCGTGCTTAACAGTCGAATCGGAATCCGCGCGACGGGCTTGTTGTTTGAGCCATTCAGCAAGATCTGCGGGTGTTTCACTGCCTTTGTAAGCCGATACGTCTATCCCTAAGGTGTCGCGTGCAAACGAACGCATGATTTTTAGCTCGTCCTGCTGTTCTTCTGCATAACTGGTATCAGAGTACTTGTCGTGGAGTTGTATTATTTTAGGATCGGGGGAGTCCGTGAGCAATTGTGAAATGAGGTGCCGGAGAATGTCCTTGACCTTGCCGCGCTCGCGCTTATTGAGCTTTTTGTGATCCATCGCGCGATCAAACAATTCCAGCAAAGCAAAGCGCTTTACACGTAATTTAACAACTATTGGTTGATATTTATCAGCTACATCTTGTTGGTATCGTTGCCGGAATTTCTGCCACGTAAGGAGTTCCAAGCGTTGATTTTTCAATTTTTCAACTAAATTATTGAATTTTCTTTGCGCTCGTGTGAGTGTCTTGGCGCCACCGGGGATACCCACGATGAGGATGGGGACATCAAAGAGTGAGGGTGGCTGAGTCATTGTTCAATTCTACCGTGTCAATACCGGCGTACAATATAATCAATAGACAATTGAGGGATAGAATTATGGGTGAGCGTGGGGTCCGTAGAGAAGTGGGGGCGATGGCGCTCATGTTTACCGGTCTTGGGTCAATTATTGGCTCAGGTTGGTTATTTGGTGCTTGGCGTGCTGCCCAACTTGCGGGACCTGGCGCGATTTACGCGTGGATTATTGGTGCCGTCGTGATTCTATTTGTTGCTTTAACCTACGCTGAGCTTGGCGCTATGTTGCCGGAGTCCGGGGGCGCAGTTCGCTATGGACATTACTCGCATGGATCGTTGGTCGGTTTTGTAGCGGGATGGGCGGCTTGGATCGCCATAGTGTCAGTGATTCCGGTTGAAGCAGAGGCCTCAGTGCAGTACATGAGCTCTTGGCCTTGGGCGTGGGCGCAAGCTCTGTATGTGCATGTGCCCGGTGGCCAAGGTGAATTGACGATTGGGGGCTTAAGTATTTGTGTGGTGCTCGTAATCATTTATTTCCTATTGAACTTTTGGAGTGTAAAAGTATTCGCTAACACCAATAGTGCAATAACGTTTTTTAAGCTTATTGTTCCCGCGGGTACTGCGGTTGCTCTGATGCTAAGCGGATTTCATTGGCAAAACTTCAGCATTGGTGTGCATGGCGGCGCGCACGTCGGGAATTTAGCGTCCATTCTGACCGCGGTCGCGACCAGCGGCATTGTTTTTAGCTACAATGGTTTTCAAAGCCCGGTAAATCTTGCCGGAGAAGCGCGTAATCCCGGCCGTAGCGTACCTTTCGCGATTTTTGGGTCCATTGCGTTAAGCACAATAGTATACATTTTGTTGCAAATCGCATTTCTAGGGGCGGTCGCGCCGGATCATCTACAAGAAGGTTGGGCGGCGCTTGAATATAGCTCTCCATTCGCGCAGTTAGCATTGGCTATGAACCTTAATTGGTTGGCTATATTGCTGTACGCGGATGCCTTTGTCAGTCCAAGCGGTACGGGAAGTACTTACACTGCCACTACCGCGCGAATGATTTACGCAATGGAACGTAGCGAGACCTTACCTAAGGTATTCGGGCAAGTGCATCCACGTTACGGTATTCCCCGTCCTGCGATGTGGTTTAACTTGTTAGTGTCATTTATCTTTTTGTTCTTTTTTCGGGGTTGGGGCAAGCTCGCAGCGGTGATTTCAGTCGCGACTATCATTACTTATTTGGTGGTACCCATCAGCGTTTTGGTCCTGCGACGCACCGCACCCGATATGCATCGACCTCTACGGGTACCAGGCTTAACATTTCTCGCACCCTGCGCTTTTGTACTATCCACTTTAATGTTGTATTGGGCACGCTGGCCGCACACGGGACAAATCATGTTACTACTGTTTTTGCCATTGCCGGTGTACTGGTATTTCCAGCTTGGCAAAGGTTGGCATGATTTTCGGCCACACCTTCAGGGCGCATGGTGGCTAATTGCTTACTTGTTAACCATCACTGTTTTGTCATGGGCCGGCAGTAAAGAATTTGAAGGCCACGGCTATATTCCGTATGGATGGGATCAAATGTGTGTTGCGTTGGCTGCGCTGGTGTATTGCTATTTTGGTGTGCGCAGTGGTTGGCGGACACCCGCCGTTGAGGCAGCTTCCCTTGCGGGTGGTTCAGCTAAGCTCTCCTGACTGTTTAGACACTCTATTTTTCTTATGTTTCGCGCTAGTCACTTTCGCAACTTTTGAGGTCTTTGCCGGCACTTCGGCCAACTCCCAGGCGACGAGTAATACTCGGGCCGGTGTTTTCGCCGAAATGTGTGCAAAATTTAAACAATTTGTGGCATGAATACTGACGCCTCGGCCTACTGTGATGTATCCCGCAATGGATTCGGGTGGTACTGGTTTGCAGCACCGCGCATAGGTAGACAACATATCATGAACGCCGTGGACTTCGGGTTCAGCGGAATATGGCTTACGCACCGGTAGGATGCGCGGCGTAGGTGCCGGGCGTTGCAACCGGGATCGCTTAGAATCTGATGCGATCGCGGCGTTGCTATCCTGTTTGCGAAACCAGGCACGAACTTTATTGCGATGGCGGGCGCTGGCAATGAATCCGGATCGAGGGGCTAACCAGTCGCGCGATGGTTGCCCGATTTTGGTGGCAATGATTTCCACGGTTTCGCTGTTTTTTAGAGGATAGTTAAGCGGTACGATTCGCCCGTTGACCTTGGCGCCACGTGTACGATGGCCTAAGTCGGTATGAACTTGATAGGCAAAGTCTAGCGGTGTGCCACCCATAGAGACATCGACAATGTCCCCCTTTGGTGAAACCACATAGATGCGATCAGTAAATAGACTGACGCGCATACGTTCGAGGAAGTCACGCTCGGTATCGTTGCCCGCTGGCGCGAGTAACACGCGTAATCGATTGATTTTTTCTTCATAAATTAGATTACCACGTCCCCCTTCCTTATAGCGCCAATGCGCTGCTACGCCGCGTTCTGAGCTGACATGCATCTCGTGCGTGCGAATTTGAATTTCAACCGACTGGTTACCCGGACCAATAACAGCTGTGTGGATCGATCGATACGAGTTGTCTTTCGGCGTTGCAATGTAGTCAGCGAATTCACCGGGAATTGGCGCCCAAAGAGAGTGCACGACGCCAAGCGCCGCGTAGCAATTTGTTATGTTATTAACACGGATGCGAGCAGCCCGAACGTCCATCAACTGATCGAAGGCTAGGTGCTTGGCCTGCATTTTTCGCCAAATGCTATAAATATGTTTAGGGCGGCCTTCAATTACCGCATCGATTCCCATTTCTCTCAAGCGCTGATGCAGCGAGGTGATAAGTTCCTCAATATATAGCTCCCGGTCGGCGCGTCGTGCTTTGAGTGCAGCAGCGATATATTTGTAATCGGTAGACTGTAAATACCGAAATGCGAGATCTTCGAGTTCCCATTTCAGTTGCCAGATTCCGAGTCGATTGGCAAGCGGGGCATACACTTCTCGAGTTTCGATGGCTAACTGACGCTGATCCAAACTGCTAAAGATCTTAGCGCAGCGCATTTTTTGTAACTGCTCGGCGAGCCGGACCACCACCAGCCGCACATCGCCGATGACCGCCAAAAGCATTTTTCTCAAAGTTTCGGATTGGCGATTCTCTAAACCGCGCTCGGGAGTCCAATCTGTAGCTAAGCCAAATTCACCTAGCTGGTTAAGTTCATGCGCAAGATGTGTGGCTTCGATGCCAAAGCGCTTTGCAGCATTATCGCGATCCAAAAACTTGGCGTTGAGGAGTGGAGCAATCATGGCCGCTATAACAATATCGTCGTCGGCCTCCAGCGATCTGACGATTTGTGCCACGTCCAACGCTGCGCGTCGTAGCACTTCGCCACGTGGCTCGAGATCAAGCCCTTTAAGTTGATCGAACGCTAACGTTAGCTGCGAGCTCTCTATATTTCGGGTAGTTGCCGTGGTTTCCACGTTGTTAAGCCTAAGGCATGAGTGTGTTTAAGCGCTTATTGTCGGTATCATACCTGCCCATGGCCACCTTTAAGAATCTGCTTGATTTACCGACCGTGCGTGTACTTGGCATTGATCCAGGTTCGCAACGTACTGGGTTCGGAGTGCTAGATGCCACCGGCCCGCGACTGATTTATGTAGCGAGCGGTGTTATTCGGACCGGGGACGGGGAATTCGCGCAGCGTTTATGCGAAATTTTTCGTTGCGTTCGCACCCTTGTCGCTGAATACCGACCACAAGAAGTCGCCATTGAGAAGGTGTTTGTCAATCGTAACCCGGACAGTGCATTGAAGCTGGGGCAAGCGCGGGGTGCTGCAATTTGTGGAACGGCAGAGGCTGAGGTGGAGATTTTTGAGTATGCCCCGCGGCAAATTAAACTAGCGGTTGTTGGATCCGGCAGCGCTGAAAAAGACCAAGTTCAATTGATGATGAGAAGTATTCTTAAATTAGAAGGGCCCGTAAGGGCGGATGCAGCGGATGCGCTTGCGACAGCGGTTTGCCATGCTTTGCGGGGCCGAATGCTTAAGTCCTTAAAAACTGTAGCCCGCCGCGCATGATTGGGTTTCTCAAAGGCCGTTTGGCCGCTAAACAGCCACCGAGTTTACTGATAGATGTGGGGGGCGTGGGCTATGAGTTAGAAGCGCCAATGTCTACTTTTTATGGGCTGCCTGCGGTGGGGGAAGCGGTTGCGGTATTTACGCATTTGGTGGTTCGGGAGGATGCACATATTTTGTATGCTTTCGGCACGGACAGTGAACGACGTCTCTTTCGAGGACTACTAAAGGTTTCCGGTGTGGGTCCTAAACTTGCGTTGGGAATTCTCTCGGGGGCCAGTGTAGAAGATTTTTTACGTACTGTTGAGGCTGAAGATGCCACGATGCTGTGCCGAATTCCAGGTATCGGGCGAAAAACTGCTGAACGGGTAATCATTGAAATGCGCGACAATGTTAAGAAACTTTCCGCACCCACTTCGGGTCGTATGGATGGGGGTTTAAGTGGAGCCAGTAGCGTTCAGAATGAAGCCTTTACTGCGCTGATCGCGTTGGGTTACAAACCCGCGGAGGTCTCGCGTCTCTTAAATTCGGTGGATGAACCCGGATTATCCACGACTGATTTGATTCGTCGGGCGCTTAAGTCCGCCGCTAAAGCGTAAACAATGAGTATTGAAAACGATCGAATTATAACCGGTAAGGCAGGGCGAGATGAAGAAGTCATCGATCGTGCCGTACGCCCCAAATCGCTAGCAGATTATGTGGGGCAACCCAATGTAAAGACTCAGATGGATATTTTTATTCAAGCAGCCCGCAATCGCGGTGAAGCTCTGGATCATGTGTTGATTTTTGGTCCACCTGGCCTTGGAAAGACGACGCTTGCCAATATTATTGCCAACGAACTTAAGGTGAACTTGCGCCAAACTTCCGGGCCTGTTCTGGAGCGACCCGGTGATTTGGCCGCGTTACTGACTAATTTGGAGCCAAGGGACGTACTATTTGTCGATGAGATTCATCGCCTAAGTCCGGTGGTGGAGGAAGTGTTGTATCCGGCCATGGAGGATTCGCAACTAGATCTCATGATCGGCGAAGGTCCAGGCGCACGATCAATTAAATTGGATCTTCCACCCTTTACTTTAGTGGGTGCAACCACCCGCGCGGGTCTTTTGACCTCGCCACTGCGCGATCGATTTGGAATTGTGCAGCGGTTGGAATTTTACAGCACAGAAGACTTGACCAAAATTGTGGTGCGCAGCGCTACCATTATGAATTTACAGCTTAAGCCCGGAGGGGCGGATCGAATTGCCGAGCGCTCGCGCGGAACGCCGCGTATTGCCAATCGATTATTACGGCGAGTACGCGATTTTGCAGAAGTCAAAGCTGGGGGCGTGATCAGTGCAGAAGTAGCCCTCGCCGCGCTGAATATGCTGGAAGTTGATCCACAGGGATTCGATATGCTCGATCGGAAACTATTGCTGACCGTCATTGAAAAGTTTGAAGGCGGTCCGGTCGGAGTGGATAGTCTGGCAGCAGCGATGAGTGAAGAGCGCGGAACAATTGAGGATGTGATTGAGCCATTTCTCATTCAGCAAGGATTTATTATGCGTACTGCGCGCGGCAGAGTCGCTACTCGCAGCGCTTACGCTCATTTCGGTCTAGCTCCGCCCGTTGTCGAGCGCGATCTTAATCTGCCGCTTTTTAGGGGCACAGAGTGAATGCAGAACATACCTAGTTTCTCCTGTCGCTATCGTATCTATTGGGAAGATACCGATGCCGGCGGCGTGGTTTATTACGCTAATTATTTGAAGTTTATGGAACGTTGTCGGACCGATTGGCTACGTGCGTTGGGGATTGACCAAGGACAATTACATGCTGACCGAAATGTGCAGTTTGCGGTGGTCAACGTTGCAGTCGATTTTTTGCGACCTGCGGTTTTGGACGATGAGATCACAGTGACAGCCGCTTTGGAGCGCTTCAGTGGCGCAGCGATCGCATTCAAGCAGACAATTTGGCGTGGCGAGACCCAGATCATTGATGCTAGCACTCGAGTGGTGTGTTTGGACTCACTGACTATGAAGCCACGTGCCATTCCGAAAGATTTGTTTCTAGAATGGCGTAAGGAGTAGCGTAATGGGTGATGACCTTTCTATGTGGACGCTGGTGCTGAGCGCAAGCCCCATCGTTCAAGCGGTAATGTTGTTGTTGTTGGCGGCTTCTGTGGCATCGTGGGCGGTCATTTTGCGTAAGCGCCGAGTGATCGCGCAATCGCGCCATCAAGCCGATCAATTTGAAACGGCGTTTTGGTCAGGCGGGGATCTTGGCAATCTTTACCGCAGTATTGAGACCAAAGGTCGGTCGGGTACCGGTATGCAAAGCATATTCGAGTCAGGGTTTGGCGAGTTTAGTCGCCTAAGCCACCATGCAGCTGCGGGCGACCAACTATTAGAAGGCGCGCGTCGTGCGATGCGTGTCGCGCAGATGCGTGAAATCGATCGTCTGGAGCACAATCTTGCAATGCTTGCTACGGTAGGCTCGACTAGTCCCTATGTGGGATTATTTGGCACGGTTTGGGGCATTATGAGTGCTTTTCATAATTTGGGAAATGTACAGCAGGCCACTCTAGCAGCAGTCGCTCCTGGGATTGCGGAGGCGTTGATTACGACTGCCATTGGTTTGTTTGCTGCAATCCCTGCGGTGGTTGCCTACAATCGTTTCGCCGATCAAGTGAGTCGTTTGGAATTGCGTTTTGATACTTTCATGGAAGAGTTTTCTAGCATTTTGCAGCGTCATGGTTCTGCACGCTCGGCGCAGGTCTAGTTCGTGCAGGGACAGACGCGCAAACGTCGGTTAATGGGCGAGATTAATGTTGTACCTTATATCGACGTGATGCTGGTGTTGCTGGTGATATTCATGATCACTGCACCGCTACTTAAAGAAGGCGTGAAGGTGGACCTGCCCACTGCCGGTGCCGAACCCTTGGATGCATCATTCCTAGCCAAGCACGAACCACTCATTTTGACGATTGATGGGCACGGCAAACTTTATGTAAATATTGGTAGTAACCCAGATCACATGGTCAACGAAGCAACGGTGAGCATGCGAACCGGCGCCGTGCTACGCCGGGATCCGCAAACGCCGATCTTGGTCAAAGCGGATACGACGGTTCCGTATGGCCTAGTGGTGCATGCCATGGTGCTTTTGCAGCGAGCGGGTGCGAGCAAAGTTGGTTTCTTAACGGACCCCGAGCGCACTGCAGTGCGACAGCACTTTGAACCCAGTGCCGCGGTTCATGCGCCGTAAATGCTGGATTTTTTGCGCCACCACTCTGGGTCAGTATTTCAGTCCGTTTTATTGCACGGATTATTAGTGGGTGTGTTGTTAGCGCTCACGCATTTTTCAATTCCTCATAGGGCTGAAATAGAGCAGCCTTTGCCGTTAGATGCGGTAGTCGTCGATTCCAGAGTTTTACATGCGGCCGCCGCAGCAGCGGAGGCCAAAGCTGCGGCCAAAGCTGCGGCCGAGGCCGAGACTGAAGCAAGGCAGGCGGCTTTGATTAAGCGCGCCGAAGAGCTTAAGCAAGCTGTAATACAGCGTGAGTCCGAAGCGAAGGCACTTGCCGCCGCGAATGCTAAGCAGGCCGCTGTGACCCAACACGCGATTGAACTAAAGCAGTTAGCCGAAGCCAAAAGTGCAGCTGCCACCGTTACTGCTGAGGCCAAGGCCAAGACTATGGCTATTGCTTTGGCTGGAGCAAAGAAAGCGGCTGAGGCAAAGAAAGCGGCCGATGTTAAGCACGCTGGCGAAGTAAATCATGCCGCCGACGCACGGCGAAAAGCGGAAGGAGAAGCGGAGTTGCGACGGCAAGTGGCCGAAGAGGAACGTTTAAGCGCGCTAGAAACGGGTCCATTAATGGACCGTTATAAGGCGAGCCTACAGAATCGCATCACCCATGCGTGGATTAAGCCCGCGTCCGCCAGAGTGGGCATTGATTGTGTCGTCGCCGTAACCCAGTCTCCCATTGGCGAGGTTACCAATGCTCGTGTAACCGAGTGCAACGGGGACGCGGCAGTGCGTCAATCCATCGAGAATGCGGTCTATCGGGCGTCACCCTTGCCAGAGCCACCCGATCCAGCATTATTTCAACGAAACTTTTCCTTCAGATTTAAACCTAATTAGAAGGCCAATGAAAAATCTCCTTAAATTTTCGAGTATTGTAGTAATCCTTTTGCTCAGTCAGCAAACACGAGCTGAGTTGGTGGTCGAGATTACGCGAGGGCAGTCCGAGGCAATTCCGATTGCCGTGATACCGTTTGCTTCTGCTGAAGTGACCAACGCATCCTTTGATGTTGCAAAATTAGTAAGCGCCGACCTTACCCGAAGCGGACGCTTCAAGACCCTGGAGCATAGGGATATTATTGAAGAGCCGCATGCCGGATCAAACATCGTATTCGACTCTTGGCGCAGGCTCGGTAACGACTACATCTTGGTGGGATCCATGCAGCCACAAGGCGTTTCTCAAGCTGTGGGTCAGGAACGCTACAACATCACTTTTGAGTTATACAACGTACTGACTCGCCAACGGTTGTTGGGCTATCAAATCAGCGCCAATAACGCCGGTTTACGCTCCGCTGGTCACCAAGTTGCCGATATGGTTTTCGAGAAAATTCTAGGGATTCGCGGGGCTTTTTCCTCGCACATTGCTTATATTTCCGTGTTGGGACACCTACCGTTGAAAACTTATCGATTGATTGTTGCTGACGCAGATGGTGCGAATCCGCGCGTGGTTATGCAGTCGAACGAGCCGTTAATGTCCCCAGCATGGTCTCCGGACGGGCAGAGTCTGGCCTATGTTTCTTTCGAGGGTCGGCTCGCCTCTATCTATGTGCAACAACTTAAGAGTGGGGAGCGGCATCTGGTTTCGGCGCGTGCCGGCGTTAATCAGGCGCCTGCTTGGTCGCCTGATGGCAAGAAATTAGCCCTAACGCTATCAACCCGCAGCGGGAATTTGGATGTTTATGTGCTTAATTTAGAGACTAAAATGTTGACGCGCATTACGGACGATCCTGCAATTGATACTGAGCCACAATGGTCTAAGGACGGTCAATCGCTCTATTTCACCTCGGATAGGGCGGGTGGACCACAGATTTATCGTATCGGCTTAGGAGCTAACGATCGGCCCCATAGACTAACCTTTCAGGGGTCCTATAATGCCAGACCGCGGCTTTCGCCTGATGAGTCGCAGCTGGCTTTTGTGACCCAGGAGGAGGGGTCCTATCGAATTGCCACTCTGGATTTGCGTTCGGGAAGTGTCGTACAGGTGTTAAGTAAAGGTCATTTTGACGTGTCTCCGAGCTATGCGCCAAATGGAGCGGTTATTATCTACGCAAGCCGTGATCATGGACGAGGAGTACTGGCGTTGGCCAGTGCTGACGGGCATGTGCAGCAACGTTTGGTATCCAGCGAAGGCGAAGTACAAGAGCCAGCGTGGGCACCATTTTAAGAAATATGCAGGATTTAATGATGGAGATTTCAATGAAACGAATCGTATCGATCACTCTTTTGATGGCGGGAATCGCTCTATTGTGGGGCTGTCCGAAGAAACCCACGGTGATTCAGCCGCCGAGTTCGGCCAGCAAAATACCGCAGTCCTCAGGTAACAACGCCGCAGATGGCGCTTCTACAAGCATGACTCCGTTGGGCGGTGACGGCAGTAATTCTGCTGGAGCGGATGGTATGGGCGGCATGAAGGGTGGGGCGCTTGCCAATCGCGTGATTTATTTCGATTTCGATAAATCGGATATTAAACCTGAGTATGCCGAAGTGATCGCCATGAATGCGCGAAACCTCAGCAGTAAACCTGCTTTGAAGGTGAAGCTTGAGGGTAATACTGATGAGCGTGGTACGCGCGAATATAATATTGGTTTGGGTGAGCGTCGAGCACAGGCGGTACGTCGCGCTCTCATGTTGCAAGGCGTAGCTGAGAATCAACTGAACACCGTCAGTTTCGGTGCGGAACGTCCAGCTATCGAAGGGGATGACGAGGCTGCCTGGGCAAAAAACCGTCGTGTAGAATTGGATTATTTGCCTTGATACACCGCGGTCGATTCATCGGTGTAGTTTCAACGGTTTTAATCACGGGTTGCGTAAGCACTCCGCCGGAACAAGACCCGGTTCAGATTAAACTAAACGACTTGGATACGCGGTTAGCGCGTATCGAGCGTGTAGTGGCTAATCATAGTTTGCTTGAAATGGCTAATGAAGTTGAGTCATTGCGCGGCGAGACTCGCTCACTGCGCAATGAATCAGATCAGTCTTTGAATCGATATGCTGAGCTTGATACACGAGTCAAACGTGTGGAGTTAAATGTTGCAGGCTCACCGGTTGCCGACTCACATATATCGGCAAATGTACCTTCTGTGCCGGACCGGGCAGCCGGGACAGTAGTGGCCGGTGGCGATGATCGAGCCGAGTATCAAGCCGCGTTCGCGCTCTTAAAGGATAGTCAGTACGATCGAGCTATTGCTGCGTTCCAAAAATTTCTGTTGTCCTATCCGCAGAGTACTCTCGCGGATAATGCGTCATATTGGCTGGGAGAAGCCCTGTATGTAAAAAGGAGTTTTTCCGATGCCCTGGTGGCCTTCCAGAGTGTGATTGAAAAATACCCAAAGTCACGTAAGATTCCGGATGCGATGCTCAAGATAGGTTATTGCCACTATGAGCTAAAGCAATGGGACGCTGCTAAGCTGGTACTCACTCAAGTAGCGGCTAAATTTTCGGATACGCCCGCCGGACGATTAGCTCATGAGCGACTTGAAAAAATGGCGGCCGAGAAACCTTGATTGCAGTCGAGACCGCTAGTCCAATTTTAGGCAAGTCGGATCGCCTACGGATTAATGAGATATTTTTTTCATTACAAGGCGAGGCGGATAGCGTGGGCTTTCCCACGGTGTTCATCCGTCTGACCGGTTGTCCGCTACGCTGCCAATATTGTGATACCGCGTATGCCTTTCATCACGGAAATTGGTTGGAAATTGACACGATCTTGAGCACCACGAGTCAGTATGCGGCTCGACATGTGTGCGTCACTGGCGGGGAACCGCTGGCGCAACCGAATTGTATTCCGCTGTTGGCACGCCTATGCGATGCGGGTTTTAAGGTGTCGCTGGAAACTAGTGGCGCCATGGATATTGCGGCGGTTGACGCACGGGTATCGCGGGTGGTCGACGTTAAAACACCGGGGTCGAATGAGGTCGAGCGCAACAAAGTTGAAAATTTTGAATTCTTAAGATCCAGCGATCAAATAAAATTCGTGATTTGCTCGCGTGCAGATTATGACTGGAGCAAGGCTTTCATCGAACAACATCATTTGTTGGCGCGTTGTCCCATTCTTCTCTCACCAAGCTATAGTGAAATGCCGCCTGCGCAACTGGCGGATTGGGTTTTAGCCGACCGATTACCCGTGCGCTTTCAACTTCAGCTTCACAAGATTTTGTGGGGCGATGTAGCGGGTCGATAGGTGCCTACGCCGACTCTTAAAAAGGCAGTCGTATTGCTGTCGGGAGGGCTAGATTCGGCGACCGTGTTAAGCATGGCGCTCGCACAAGGATTTCACTGCTATTGTCTGAGCGTCAACTACGGTCAACGTCACAGCGTTGAGCTTATGGCGGCCCGGCTAATTGCCGCAAGGCTCGGGGCGCAAGAGCACCGCGTAATGGGCGTTGACCTTGCCGCCATAGGCGGTTCGGCATTAACTGATCTGGATGTGCCGGTACCGGAATCGCCCGGCACGGGTATCCCCGTTACTTACGTGCCTGCCCGAAATACCCTTTTTTTGGCGCTAGCGCTGGGCTGGGCGGAGGTTCTGGGAGCGACTGATATTTTTGTCGGCGTCAATGCAGTTGATTTTTCCGGCTATCCGGACTGCCGACCCGAGTTTTTGAGCGCTTTTGAGTATTTGGCGCAATTGGCCACTAAGTCGGGCGTAGAGGGAGCGCGTTTCCAGATCCACGCTCCGCTACTGCACTTATCCAAGGCCGACATTATTCGAGTGGGAATCGCCCGAGGCGTGGATTTTAGTCAAACAATTTCTTGTTACCAGGCTGACCCGGGAGGTCGGGCCTGCGGAAAATGTGATTCCTGCCGCATAAGGGCTGCGGGCTTTCTAAACGCCGGTGTGGCCGATCCGACACATTATCGGTGACCTTAAGGGCAGACTTCGGCTATGATGCGCCCCGAGCATTGGGACGGTAGCTCAGTTGGTAGAGCAAGGCCCTTTTAAGGCTTTGGTCGCGGGTTCGAGCCCCGCCCGTCCCACCAATTCAGCTTATCAGCCTATGACGTAAGGAAGCAGCACTATGCCTCTCAGCATTGGCGACAAAGCCCCCGAATTTACTCTGGCCACGGATGGTGGTGAGTCGGTGTCCCTGAAAGCGCTCAAGGGCCAGAACATAGTGCTGTATTTTTATCCGCGCGATGATACGCCCGGTTGCACCCAGGAAGCGATCAACTTTTCTGCTGCCAAAACCAAATTCGCCAAAGCCAATACGGTGGTGATTGGGGTTTCCAAAGACACAGTGGCAAGCCACAGCAAGTTTCGTAGTAGGCACGATCTAAAAGTCGAGTTGGGCTCCGATCCGGACGGTGCGACAATCGAAGCCTATGGAGCCTGGGTCGAAAAAAGTATGTATGGCAAAAAATATATGGGCATCGACCGCTCAACTACTCTTATCGACAGCAAGGGCAGAGTTGCGCAGCTCTGGCGCAAGGTGAAAGTGGACGGTCATGTCGAGGCAGTGCTTGCGGCGGTTGCGGTGCTTTGAAGCACCAGCGCCCTACTTAACTATCGGTACGTCCTTGCACAAATCTACTGCAAGCTAAGCTCCAAGCGAACCTGACCGCTCTGATTCTTTACTTTGTCATTTACAACCAGGAATACGCGTGCGGGATCCACCGACGTCTCGCTCAGGAGCGCCGTTTGCAATGCCGCGGCACGCGCCGTGGCCAGCGATTTAAGCTCTTCGTCACTAATCGCGATGTGAGAGCGCACCTCACTCGTCAGGAAGTCGACTTTGGCCGACAGCATCTCCGGTTTTGACTTGAGGCTGGTCACCCCTTCCGGGAATTTCGCCTTGCTGCCAACGGTCTTTTCATACACCTGCATGAGTACCGCGAGTTTCTTGCTCGGATCCGGTTGATCGCCTACCAGCGCCGTGAATTTCGCATTGGTTAGGGCAGGCCGATCCAAGGCAGGGAATACAGCGATCGGCAACTCGATTTTTAGTTGTGGGCGCCCGATCAATGCCTTGGTCACCGACTTGAGTCTGTCGGCTGCCGCCGTATCCAGTGTCGCTATGCCCGCGGGAAAGTCGACGAATTGCATATCGGGACCGCCGCCGAACAATGCGCCGAGCAGTGCAAAGGGCGCCGTCACGGCCTTTACTAGAATATTGAGCAACACCTTCCAAATGATAGGACCCAGTCGAAACTGCGGATCGTCGAGAGTGCCTTTCACCGGAAGATCAAGATCGATAACACCGTTACGATCCTTGAGTAGCGCTACCGCTAGCTTGACGGGCAGCGACACGGCGTCTTTGCTCGCCGTCTTGGCGCCAAATTCCAGCTGATCGACGATGATGTGGTGTTGTGCATCGAGCTTGCGGCCATCCACCTTGTAATGCAATTCGGTGGTGAGTTTGCCCTTAGTGATGTTGTAGCCTGCAAATTTCCCCGAATAAGGGTTAAACGTGCTGAGTTCCATGTTGCGGAAACTCAATGCCAGATCGGTATACAGGTTGGCGCTCAGCACATTTGCGTCACCCGTAATGGACACCGGCGAGAAGGCATTCACCGAGCCGTGCAAATCGATTTTCGCGCGCGAAGCCGCCTGGGACGACAGACCCGTCACCGTGCCGTCGAGCTTTTGAATGCCGGTGGAGAAATGGGGTGTTACTGACAAATCGGAAAAATTGGCTTGACAAGATTGCAGCACAATTTTCTTGATGGAGATCGGCATGGAGTTAGATGACGCAACCGGCATCGAAGCATTGGCCTTCGCCGCAGGAACAGGTACGGATGCCAATGCCAATGCCGCGCCGACTGGAGCGCTCAATACTCTTTTCACATTCAAGCTCAAGTCAGGCTCGATGATGACTCGCGCGTACGCCTTGCGGGCTACAATTTTCTCTATAATCAGTCGATCCGGATCGTGCTGGTAGTTCAAACCGAGCACATCCACGCGTTCCCAATCGACAAAATCATTGTGCATGTCGTTATCGATCGTCTGCAATTTCTCGACACTGACATTGCCGGTTACAAGCAAGGTGGGGTTTTGAGCACCATACCGAAGCTTGGCATCGGCGTTGAAACGGCCACTGCGCAGTGTTATCGCCGTGAATTGCGCCAGATAGGGCTGCGCAACAGTGAGATCGATTTGCTTCAGCACGACGCGCAGATTGGCGGCCAGCGGTTGAGGCGTAAGATCGCCTTCCGCCGCCAATTCACCGCCACCGTTAATTCGCGTGGTGAGCCCCAAACCCCAGGGTTTTGACAAATTTAAACTCGCGTCCGTCAACTTCAATGATAGCGGTGCCAGCAATACCTTGACCACCGGATGCCGACCGCGATCCTCGGCGGAAATGCGGGCATCTCTTAATTCAAAATGATGCAGATCAAAGGTCCAAGGTTTGATCCCGGCCAGCGCGGGCGAGCCGCCGTTGGCAGGCGCCCCCGTGGGTGCCGCAGGTGCCGTGTTTACGGCCGGCGAGCCTGACAACTTCGACAAATTGATGGATCCGTCGGGTTCCATCCAGGTGAGCAACTGCAGGCCGGCGATAAGCAGTGAATCGACGTGCGCTTCACGCCTCCTAAGATTCACGGTCCCGCCGCTCAGCGTCAATTCGGGAATCATCAGCCAGTCTAGATCGGAGCCCTTAGGTCGTAGTTGAAACGCGGTGAGCGTAGCCTTCGATAGGTCGGCTTTCAAATCGACGCCGTCTTTCAAGGAAAAGCGGTAATTGGCCTGTAAATCGATGCTGCCGGAATTGATCACAAAACCGAGGGAGTCCTTGAGGTAATCCCAAAGCGAGCGTGCGCGCAGCCCATCGATGCGAAATTCTCCGTCCGATTCGATAGGTTGCACGCTCACGTGGCCATGCCACTCCAACCGTTCACCGAGCCTCGAAGAGCCCGTGAAGGTAAACCTACCGCCATCGGCCCCGGTGCTGAATTTTCGCAGCTCAAAATTAATCGGCTCGAGTCGCGCGTCAAACTCGCTGGGTCGGCTACGATCGTGGTAGGTGACAATCCCCCGAGATACGCGCAAAGAACCCACCTCAACCGCCGGCAGTGGCTCGGTTTTTTTGCCGAGCTGAGGTTCAGGTGACGCGCCCTTCGGTTGAAGTTGAATCAGATTCAGCGCTCCGTCGGGCGCCACGGATGCGTTGACATGGGGCCCAAGCAATTCAATGTCCTTGAACACGTAGGCGTGATGCCACAAGGAAGACAATTCAAAATCGACGAAAAACCGCTGAAAACCGACCAGTTGGGTTCCGCCGGCATCCGCAATGGCAAAATCCTTGACCTCCAACTGGAAGTTAAAGGGATTGAGGCGGATATCACCGACGCTCGGCGTGAGATGCAGAAACTTTTGACAGTTTTCAATCAGTGCCGAGCGCAGCATTCTTGGCGCCAGCGCGAAGCCCGCTAGTGCATATAGGGCCAGCAGCAAGGTCACCGCCGCGAGGATACGAAATATCTTGGATCTAAAGAACTGCAACAGTACTTACCCGTAGAATGCGCTGCCGCTCAGTTCGGCTCGTTCGCCGGTAAAGGTCTTGTCCTGGTGGCACATGGTTACGCTCCTGATAGCTCATTCAGGCAAATCTGGACCTCGCGGGCGGCCCGTGTCAAGCGGCCTTCGGTATTAGTTTTAGACCGAGCGCCAGCTCTCGCTAGTGCTTTGTACAAACCCTCATGGGTAAGTCCCGTGGCTTTTGCGAGTCCCACCCTGCCGCGCGCGCAATATCCCTCACGCGCCGTGGCAATTACACTCGCGTAAGCATCACCGGCATTTCGGTGTATGTATTGCAATAGGGTACAATCTGCGGAGTCAACGCGTAGCACGCGCGTTAAAATGTCTAAATGCCGGGGTTTATTTTTCGTGTTCGAGCCCCGCCCGTCTCACCCATTTTAATCATGCCCATTACGCCCGTTATACTTACATCAGTGCCGCGCTCGACCGCGCACTGGCTTATTCCCTTAGTGGTGTCGTATATCGGTTTACATGCTTGCATGACAGGCGCGAGGCTGACCGCGCCTTTGGCCACCCTGCAGTTAGGGGGCAATGCCTTTGAGGTCGGTTTACTACTTGCATTATTTTCTGCGGCGGCAGTGGTTTTAGCCTTTCCTGCTGGGCGATTTACCGATCAACATGGTGTGCGTCTGACGTTACGAATAGCCGGCAGCGTGTCGTTGTTTGGCACTATGTGTGTGGTGGTGCGTCCCTCGCTATTGACACTCGCGGTGGCAGCGTTGTGTAGTGGCAGCGCGGTTACCGTCGGCTTGGTCTGTATGCAACGCTACGCGGGTCGCGCATCGCGCTCATCAGAGGAGCGTAAAATCTCATTCAGTTGGTTGGCACTGGGGCCTGCTATCTCAGGTTTCGTGGGTCCTTTCTCCTCTGGGATTATGCTGGATCACCTAGGGTTGCGTGGCACCTTCGCTATATTATCGCTGCTCAATGTGTTCCCCATTCTACTAATCCAGAAAGTTCCCGAATTGCCTTCAATCCTGCCACCCGCAGAGGATCCACAAGGCAGTACTTTCGATTTATTTCGGGTGCCCGGCGTTTTAAAACTTTTCTTAGTCAATTGGTTGTTATCGATGGCTTGGGACGTACATACTTTTATTGTGCCGGTCATGGGACACGATCGCGGTATGAGCGCCTCGCTCATTGGTGGCGTTGCGGGAAGTTTTGCCATCGCCGCTATTTGTGTACGGCTTGCGCTACCTTTCTTTGCGGCTAGGCTTAAAGAAAGGCATGTGCTGGTCGCTGCCATGACGGTAACCTGCGTTATCTACGCCGTCTATCCCTTTGCCCCCGCGCCCTGGGCCATGATGGTATTGTCGTTCCTACTCGGACTTGCATTAGGGTGCGTGCAACCCATGGTGATGTCGGCTTTACATCGCTTAACACCCGAGCATCGTCACGGTGAAGCGTTGGGATTGCGGTTGACTCTTTTAAATTTGAGTAGTGCGATCATGCCTCTGCTGTTTGGCGGCTTAGGTGCTGCGGCTGGGATCACTGCCGTATTTTGGTTGAGTGCCTTCGGACTAGGTGCTGGCCAGTTTGCCGCCCGTAACTTGGAATTCGAGGATGATCTACATTAGATCGGCCCGCCACGAATAGCAGCGGGCCTTGCGAAGTTAAGGTTTGGGTGTCTTTAAGTTGCGGGGCTACCCTCGACCTGAATTTGCAATTTCACTTCTTGATTGAAACCATATTTGTCACCAAAGTTTACGCCAAAATCACTCCGGTTAAAGGTAGCGGCGGCATCGGCTCCACAGACCTCTTTCTTGGTCATAGGGCTCTCTTTGCACAGAAATTGCTTAATGACAAGAGTGAGTGGTTTGGTAACGCCGTGCAGGGTGAATTTGCCCTGAATTTCAGTGGGTTTGTCGCCGTCAAATTTGGAGAACTTGCCGACGTACATGGCTGTCTTGAATTTGTCTGCGTCAAATATTTCGGGTGATTTTGCGTGGGTATTTAATTTTTCTATGCCGAAATCGACGGAGGCGATATCGACCATGACTTCTATAGTGCCGGATTTGGCAGCTTTGTCATAAACTACTTTTCCACTGGTGGAAGTAAACTTCCCGCGCCAAATAGATAGCCCGCCCATATGATCGGCTTCGAAGCTCGGGTAGGTGTGTTTAGAATCGAGCACATAAGTGACCGGTGCAGCGAGTGCGCCGGCACCTAGTAGTGCCGCCAGCGCGGCTAGAATAATACGGTTCATGGATAAACTCCTTCATTATGCGTTGGTTTATAATTAACTTTGTAATAATAGCCGAAATGGGGTTTTTAGATGGAATTGTTGACTGCGATCAATACTCGCACTTCGGCAGCGCGTTTGAGAGAGCCCGGTCCTTCTGTTACGCAATTGTCACAAATTATAGCCGCCGCTGAGCGAGCACCGGATCATGGCCGACTGAGGCCTTGGAATTTCTCGATACTGGCGGGCGAGCTACGCGAGAAGTTTGCAACAGTGGCGGCACTGGCTAAGCGTGCAAAGCTACCGCATTTGGATGATGCACAAGTGGAAGTGGATCGGCAAAAAATTCTGCGGTCCCCGTGCGTGGTGGTAATCGCCTGTACTCTGCGTGATCAATCCAAGATCCCCGATATTGAACAGATTGTCGCTGTGGGTGCCGCCACCCAGAATTTTTTCCTGGCGGCGCATGATTTAGGATTTGGGGTGATGTGGAAAACCGGCCATGCGGCGTATGACGCCAACGTTAAAGCTTGCCTGAGCTTAAATCCTAAAGACCATATCATTGGAATTATGCACTTAGGGACTAGAGTGTAGTGTGAGGGACGAGCCAGCGTTGAAGGCGTGACCACGTAACGATACCGCCTTAACCAGCACCCAACAGTTGAGCCCCGGCCTTAAGCCTAGCTCACGGGTCGCGGAATGGGTGATACGCGCCAGCAATCGCGTGCCGCCCACGTCGACGGTAACGAGGTCTGAATCATTGTCATCACGCGCAAGCGCATGAATGCGGCCTTTTAATATATTGCGTACGCTTAAGTGTTCAGGTGCTTGAGTGGCGATAATGAGGTCTCGTGCTAAGACTTGTATACGAAGTTTTTTTCCGGTAGCTGTTATTGGTGTTCGCACTTTTAATGTGCGCATGGTCGTCGCATCCAGGGCTTGGTTGTGTCCAATGAGTACGCGAGTAAGACCTGATTCATCAGTGCCGAGAACCTCGCCGTCAATGATAGCTCCTATTTCGTCATGACCCACAATTGCGCGAAGTTCTGGGCTTAAGCTCATTCGGCCAATATCGCCTTGGGCTATCGTGCTGCCCGATTGCATGAGCACTAAGTGTGTGGCGAGACGCAGGACTTCTTCGTATTGATGACTGACATATACCATTGGAATTGCCCATTGATCGCGTAGCGATTCCAAATACGGCAGTACTTCTTCACGTCGGGCAGCATCGAGGGCTGCAAGAGGTTCATCTAATAAGAGCAATCGGGGTTGCGCCAGTAAGGCTCGCCCGATAGCCACACGTTGCCGTTCTCCCCCTGAGAGCTGCGAACTTTTTTGATTTAATAAATGGCCTAAGCCCAATAATTCAATCACAGCCTCAAAGCTTAAGTAGGGTTTGCCGAGGAAGCGCTTAAGCCCATAGCGTAGATTCGCTTCCACGTTGAGGTGCGGAAAAAGTCGTGCGTCTTGAAATACGTAGCCGATGCGGCGGGCTTCGGCGGGGACATTGATATTGCGTGACGTGTCTTCGAGCACGACGTCGTCGAGTTCAATGTGTGCCTTCTCAGCATGGCACAGACCTGCAAGAACGTTGATCAATGTAGTCTTCCCGCAGCCTGAGCGCCCCAGTAATGCCACTACCCCGGGGGTCGGCAACTCAAATTGCGTATTGAGCGAAAAATGACTCCGTGTGAGTTTGACGTCCGCTCTCAGCATTTCAACGACCGCGGATGGATCGCATGCGGCGGGTAAACCACTCCGCTACGATCAAACCGCTTAACCCTAACAGAAATGAGATTAGTGCAATTCGTGCGGCCGCCGTATCGCCATCGGGTGACTGTAGTGCGCTGTACAAGGCGAGTGGCAATGTGCGTGTCTCGCCGGGAATATTTGAAACAAAGGTGATTACCGCGCCGAACTCGCCCAAGCCGGCGGCAAACGCGGTGATCACTGCTGCCAGAATGCCTGGCAGCATCAGCGGTAGCGTTATACTGCGAAAACGATCCCAAGCACCCGCGCCGAGCGTGCGCGCGGCGTCCTCTAGACCCCGATCAATGCCCTCTAATGAGATACGGATGGCGCGCACCATCAAAGGAAATGACATGACCGCAGTGGCAAGGGCGGCGCCGTTTCGGGTGAAAATAAGTCGCACGTGAAACACACGCAGCCATGCTCCCAAAATCCCGTGTGTGCCAAATAGAATTAACAGAAGATAACCCACCATAACGGGGGGCAGCACCAAGGGCAAATGCACCAGAGCGTCAAGTACGAATCGCCCATGAAATCGACGCGTCAGTATCCAGGCCAAGAAAATCGCGGGTGCTAAGCTTAGCAGTACGCTACGAGCTGCCACTCCTAGACTTAGACTAAGAGCTTCGTATTCGGAAGGGGTCAGGCTTATCAGGGCGGCAAGGCTAACTAGGGCGGTCGGAGTGGTCATAGAGTGTCACAATATAACCTAGGTTTTGCCTTATCACGGGCGCAGGCGTCGCGCCGCTGGGGGCGCCGCTGGGGACGCCGCTAGGTGCGCAGGGAGTGCGTGGCCAGTAGGCGGCTTGCACTTTGTATCGATCCAGTGCTAGATTCCGTCCATCATGACCTGCGTTACTCGAATCCCCGTTCGACTTGTCGCCCTGCTGCTGCGCCGCTAGGCGCTACTATTTCGCGCTAACGGTCGGCGCTTACATGACCGGAATTCTTCAAATTAAGTAGCAGCGCATGGGCGCTACCGGCCAGCGAGAGACCTTACATGTTACGCATACCATCGAATAAATATCGGGCCTTTAATCCTATAGATCTTAAGCATCGACGCTGGCCGAACCAGGTGATCAGCAAACCGCCCACCTGGTGCAGTGTTGATCTACGCGACGGTAATCAGGCGTTGATTGAACCTATGGATGGCGCGCGTAAGCGGCGCATGTTTGACATGCTGGTAAAGATAGGCTTTAAGGAAATTGAGGTAGGATTTCCAGCAGCGTCCCAGATGGACTTTGATTTCGTGCGCGAGATCATTGAACGCGACTTAATCCCGAATGATGTCACTATTCAGGTATTAACTCAGGCGAGACCGGAACTTATTGCCCGCACGTATGAGTCCTTGCAAGGAGCTAGACGCGCCATCGTGCACGTCTACAACTCCACCTCGACCGCTCAAAGGCGGGTGGTATTTCGCACCGACCGAGCGGGGATTATCGATATTGCGGTGCGCGGTGCCACGGAGGTGCGTGAACAGGCTTTGCGGCGTCCCGGAACTGAGTGGGTGTTCCAATACAGCCCCGAAAGTTTTACCGGTACTGAGATGGATTTTGCAGTAGAGATTTGCGATGCGGTAAACGCCGTCTGGGAACCGACGAGCACCCATAAATCCATATTGAATCTACCAGCGACCGTCGAGATGAGTACACCGAACGTATTCGCGGATCAAATTGAATGGTTTTTGAGCCATATCGCCCGGCGTGACGCCCTGATTTTGAGCGTACATCCGCACAATGATCGAGGTACCGCAGTGGCTGCGGCGGAACTTAGCCTAATGGCGGGCGCTGAGCGCGTGGAGGG
Source organism: Gammaproteobacteria bacterium (assembly GCA_025359565.1). Taxonomy (GTDB): domain Bacteria; phylum Pseudomonadota; class Gammaproteobacteria; order Steroidobacterales; family Steroidobacteraceae; genus Bog-1198. Next base: position 352,399 of record JANYFY010000009.1, read on the forward strand.
GACTTTATTTGGCAACGGCGAACGTACCGGCAATGTGGATATTGTGACTTTAGCGTTGAACTTATATACGCAAGGTATTGATCCTCAATTAGATTTTTCTAATATTAATGAGGTCGCACGGTGCGCGGAAACTTGTAACCAATTGCCTATTCATCCGCGGCATCCGTATGTAGGTGACTTAGTATTTACCGCTTTTTCGGGTTCACATCAGGACGCGATTAAAAAGGGCTTGGCGGCTCGACTGGCAACGGATATTTGGGATGTGCCCTATTTACCGCTAGATCCGACCGATCTAGGCCGGTCATATGACTCGATTATTCGCGTCAACAGTCAGTCAGGTAAGGGCGGTGTTGCCTACCTTTTGGAACGTGATTATCAATTGGTGATGCCGCGGCGCCTGCAGATAGAGTTTAGTCAGGTAGTGCAATCTGCCGCAGATATCACTGGCAAAGAACTGATTTCATTAGAGTTGTGGGAGTTATTTTCGAAGGAATATTTGACCTTGCGTAGCCCGTTTGGATATCGGTCGCATCAGTTGGCGGCATCCACCGATGGGGCGGATAGTGAGCGATTGTCCCTCCAGGTAGAGCATTCGGGTCGTCTTGAAACCTGGCATGGTCAGGGTTCGGGACCGATTGATGCGATGGTGAAAGCTATTGGCCTGCCGTTTGACGTACTGGCTTACGAGGAGCATTCGCGTGGTACGGGTAGCGCTGCGCAGGCGGTGTCGTATATTGAAATCACGACGCGATCGCGTCGCACCTTGTTTGGTGCCGGTATGCACCCCAATATTGTTACTGCGTCGTTATTGGCGCTGCTGTCGGCGGTGAATCGGGCTATTGCTTGTGGGGCATTGTCGGAGCGTGTGGATGCCGCACGCACAGGTACCTGATCGCTATTATGCAATGGCTATTGAAGCCTGCGTAGAATCGGCTATAGTGCGCAACTTCGATGAGACCCATGAGTCCGTTGATCTTATTGATTTTAAGAGTTTTTTTGCCAATGAGCGAACGCGAAGACGAACATTTTGATATCGATGACGAGTTTCTCGGTGAAGCCGAGGAGTCGCACGACTTCGATACTATGGTAGAGCGACCTGAACGACGCCCTAAAGCGGTAGCTTCCGGTAAGAAAGTGGGTAAGGCCGCTTGGAGCCGCGTCGAGGATGTGATTGCCGAGCGCGAGTTGGAAAAAGAACTGCGCGATATTTTCGAAGACGAATAGCTTGCCCGGGCCTGCCTCCTCGCCCCCCGAGCTTGTTTCCTCGACCTGGGTGGTCCTAAAATTCGGCGGGACTAGCGTCTCTTCGGCCTCTAATTGGCGCAATATCGCCCAGGTATTGCGCGAGCGCATCGCGGACGGACTACGGCCGGTGGTCGTTCATTCGGCGTTATCGGGAATAACCGATAGGCTGGAACTCCTGTTGGCGGATAGCCATGTAGGTACGCGGGATCGAGTACTAACCCAGATTGAAGCAGCTCATCGAGAGCTGTGCGTAGGGTTGGGCATAGAACTACCTCATGCTTTCACGCTATTTTTAAGTGAGCTTCGTGATTTATGTAAGCCTGTGGCAGTGGGACACACGCTAAGCGATAAGTTGCGCGCGCAGGTCATGGCGATGGGTGAACTGTTAGCCACTACGCTGGGGGCCGCGTTTCTGAACGCTCAAGGTCTGAAAGTTTCTTGGGTGGATGTGCGGCAGGTGCTGCGCGCCGAGCAACGCCAAGGCGCGACACTGAAGGCGGGTTATTTGTCGGCGACCTGTAATTTTTCGCCTGACCTTGAATTGAAAAATCGGTGGGCCGCGCTTGACGGGATAGTGATCACCCAGGGATTTATCGCCTCCAATGCCGCGGGGGACACCGTGCTGCTGGGGCGCGGGGGTTCGGACACTTCGGGTTCTTACCTTGCAGCTAAATTACAAGCGGTGCGTCTGGAAATATGGACCGATGTGCCGGGGCTGTTTAGCGCCAATCCACAGGCGGTGCCCTCGGCGCGCTTGTTGCGTGCCTTACACTACGATGAAGCACAAGAAATTGCGAGTAATGGCGCAAAAGTTTTACATCCGCGATGTATATTGCCGGTACGTCAGTATGAAATTCCTTTGCATATTTATGCGACACAAGCACCGGGGCTTGAGGGTACGATCGTGTCGGCCAAGGCAGCTAGCAGTGCGGCGCAGGTCAAAGCCATTGCAATCAAAAAAGGTATTACGTTGGTGTCGATGGAAAGTCCCGGCATGTGGCATCAGGTAGGGTTTCTCGCCGATGCATTCCAGATTTTTAAACAGCAGGGTCTCTCAATTGACTTGGTGTCGACCTCTGAGACCAACGTCACGGTGTCTTTGGACGCTGCCGCTAACTCATTGGACAGCCAAGCGCTAGCACGGCTTGAGGTAGCGTTGGCAGAGCTCTGTCGAGTCGAGATATTGGGGCCCTGTGCGAGTTTGAGTTTACTTGGGCACAATATTCGCGATATTTTGCATGAGCTCGGTGCGGCCTTTGAGCTGTTTCAGGATCAGAAAATTCATCTCGTGACACAAGCGGCGAATGATTTAAATTTCACTTTTGTGATGGATGAGTCGGGGGGCGAGCGTTTAGTCCAGCAATTACACGAACGACTCATTCAGCGCATCGGTTCGGACACAGTGCTGGGGCCCACATGGCTGCAATTGTTTCCGCCCTCGTCGATAGGCTCTGGGCTGGACGCTGGGCTGGGCGTTGGGCTGGGCGTTGGTCTGGGTGCTGATGCGGGTGCCGCGGGTGCTGGCGCGTTGGGTGCGGTGGGGCGTGGTTGGTGGCAGGAGCCTTCAAAGCGCCAGCAATTGCTAGAAATCGCGCGACGCGAAAACGCGGCCTTTGTTTACGATACAGCGACGTTAGATGCCGCTGTTCAGGCCGTCAAAAGTGTTAAGTCGATTGACCGTTGGGCTTACGCGATGAAGGCCAATGGACATGCGGATATTCTGCGCCGCTTTCACGCTGCGGGTTTAATGCTGGAGTGTGTTTCGCCGGGCGAGGTTTCGAAGGTGCTCACGGAGGTGCCGGGGATATTGCCCTCAGAGGTGCTATTCACGCCTAATTTCGCGCCCCGTGTCGAATATGAATTTGGTTTTTTGCACGGCGTGCGTGTCACCTTAGATAATTTATATCCTTTAAAAATGTGGCCCGAGGTGTTTAGGGGTCGTGAAATATTCTTGCGCATTGATCCGGGGTTTGGAAGCGGTCATCATCAACATGTGCGCACCGGCGGCGTGAACGCCAAATTTGGAGTGCCGTTGTCTGAGGCGGATGAGTTGATGCGCCTTGCCCGATCTTTAAAAGTGCGGGTGACGGGATTACATGCGCATATTGGTAGCGGGTTTTTTGAGGCGGACAATTTGTTGGAGACTGGTAAACGCTTGAGCGAGCTTGCGGCGCGATTCCCGGATGTGCAGGTGGTGGACCTAGGGGGTGGGATTGGAGTGCCGGACCGCGCGTCGCAGTCGAATCTTGACTTGGCGGCGTTAGATGCTGGTGTTGCTAACCTTAAAATTCAATTTCCGCGGCTGCGATTTTGGATGGAGCCCGGGCGCTTTCTAGTGGCGAGGGCGGGTGTGTTGGTGGCTCTAATGACTCAGTTGAAGGGTAAGGGTCATGTTCAATATGTGGGCATTGGCACGGGCATGAATTCCTTGATTAGGCCCGCGCTGTATGCCGCGCATCATGAGGTGTTCAATTTGACGCGCTTAGACGAGCCCGCCACCCAGATGGTAAATATTGTGGGACCGATTTGTGAGACCGCGGACGTACTAGCGGCTGATCGCTGGTTGCCTCTCACTCAAGAGGGTGATGTCATATTGGTGGATAACGTCGGAGCTTACGGCTATGCCATGGCTTCGAACTATAACCTGCGTGCACCGGCGTCAGAGTTTATGCTTCACTTATGAAACCGACGATTGGTATCGTGGGCTGGCGTGGCATGGTAGGTTCGGTGTTATTGGATCGGATGCTGATTGAAAAAGATTTCGATGGACTTCGGACGACTTTTTTTAGTACCTCGCAAGCCGGCAATGTTGCGCCCGATTGCGGGCAGACTCAGGGTGAGGTTACCCCGCTCATTGAAGATGCACACAACATTGAAGCCTTGGCTCGCTTGCCTCTGCTCATCAGTGCACAAGGGGGTGAGTACACGCAGGAGATGCATCCGCGTTTGCGCGCCGCTGGCTGGAAAGGTTTTTGGATTGATGCAGCCTCAAGCTTACGGATGGATAAAAATGCCGTCATTGTGCTGGATCCGGTCAATCAACCGGTGATGCAGGCAGCGGTGGCGGCGGGAGTGAAGGATTTCGTGGGCGGGAATTGCACGGTATCGTTGATGCTAATGGCATTGAGCGGTTTGTATCGTGCCGGTCTCATCGAGTGGATATCGGCGATGACCTATCAGGCGGCTTCTGGCGCGGGTGCGCAGTATATGCGTGAGCTACTAGAACAGATGGGTGCGGTTTACGCGGTGGCGTCGCCTATCATGGCTAATCCTGCGGCGAGTATTCTTGAGGTCGATCGTGCGGTCGCGAGCGCAATGCGAAGCGCAAGTTTTCCTACCGCGCAGTTCGGCGTTCCGTTGGCGGGGAGTTTGATCCCGTGGATCGATAAAGACTTAGGAAATGGCCAGAGTCGTGAAGAGTGGAAGGCGGGCGCTGAGGCTAATAAGATCCTTGGGACGACTGATCAACCGATACCCGTGGAAAGTATCTGTGTGCGGGTGGGTGCGATGCGTTGTCACTCACAGGCATTAACAATAAAATTGAGACGCAATATCCCGTTGCCCGAAATTGAGCAATTAATCGCGGGCGGTAACGAGTGGGTGCGTGTTGTACCGAACGACCGTGAGTCTTCCATTGGAGAATTGTCGCCCTCTGCGGTGACGGGTCGTTTGCATATTCCTATTGGGCGGTTGCGAAAGCTCGCCATGGGGCCTGAGTATCTGTCCGCTTTCACGGTGGGTGATCAGTTGTTATGGGGTGCTGCTGAGCCCTTGCGTCGAACATTACGATTTTTACTGCCCAAAATCGCTGGCTAGGGGGCCCACAAAACCTGTAGGGGTGTGCATTCTTGATGAAGTACACCGCGTATAGGCATGTCGGAGGCAGGTCCTGGCGCGCAAGCCGCCTGATAGCGTTGCCACTTGGATTCGCCGTTAATCAATAGGGTGATATTTTTCGCATCCAGTAGTGCTGAAAGGTTTAAGGACAGGCGCGCGTGCGGTGTGACGGGTGCAAGCATTGCGACACAGGCGGCGGCGGCGTGCGGGTTGAGCGCCGACGTCAAGTTCGGTGAGCTGGAAAATAGCGAAGCGGTATGCCCATCGTCACCCATACCAAGGACTACATGATCGAAGGGCCGCGGGACGCGCGCAAAAGTTTCCCATGCGGATACCGCGCCCATGTCAGGTGTGGGTGCGGCATTCTTAAGGCCTAGAAAACGGGCCTTGGCCGCTTGATTTTGCAGCAATACCTCGCGCACGAGTTTTTCATTGCTGGCAAGATCGGTGGGCTCAACCCAGCGCTCGTCGGCGAGCGCAATACAGACATGGCTCCAATCGAGGAGTTGCATGCGTAAAAATTCGAATAACATCACTGGCGTGCGTCCGCCCGAGACCACCAGACTTGCAAGTCCTCGCGTGGCTAACCCATGGCGTAGATCCGCGGCGATTTGCATAGCTAAGTGTTCAGACAGAATAGCTGAATTATCGAAGCGTAGTACTTTAGCGTTAGACATGTGCGTTAAAGCTCATCATGCCATGAAAATCCGTCGCGACTAATTAGGGCGCTCGAAGCAGCCGGTCCCCAACTGCCCGCAACGTAAATTTTGGGTTTTTCATCGAATTGCTCCCAACCCGCGCGAATGGGATCAATCCAACGCCACGCGGCATCTACCTCGTCGCGCCGCATAAATAGCGTGAGGTTGCCTTTCACCGTATCCATCAACAAGCGTTCATAGGCATCCAAGCTAGGGGTCCTAAAAGAATCACCGAGGTCAAGCCCTAAGCTCACCGGTTTGAGGCGCATCCCCTCGCCGGGATTTTTGGCAAGTATGGTAAGAGTAATACTTTCATCCGGTTGTAGTCTTATCAAGAGTTCATTAGCGGTATGACTGGGTGAATTCTCAAAGATAGGATGCGGAACTTCATCGAAAGTCACCACGAGTTCCGTAACGCGGTCCTGTAGGCGCTTGCCGGTGCGTAAGTAAAACGGTACTCCTGCCCATCGCCAGGTGTCAATCTCCACTTTAAGTGCGACAAAAGTTTCGGTGGTGCTATCCGGGGCAATGTTAGTCTCGTTTAGATAGCCCGGTACCGCTACGCCGCCGGCGGCGCCCGCTTTATACTGCCCGCGCACGGTTTTTGTGAGGACATCTTGGCCGCGTAAAGGTTTCAAGGCGCGCAATACCTTTAGTTTTTCATCGCGTACCGCATCGGGATCGCTACTGGCGGGAGGTTCCATCGCCATAATGCACAAGAGTTGCAACAAATGGTTCTGTACCATATCGCGTAGTGCACCGGTTTTGTCGTAAAAATGACCACGACGCTCGACACCAAGCTCTTCGGCAACCGTAATTTGGACATGTTTTATCAGGCCGCGCCGCCACAGCGGTTCGAATAAGGCATTGCCGAAACGCAAAGCCATGAGATTTTGGACCGCCTCTTTGCCTAGATAGTGATCGATGCGATAAATCTGTCTTTCTGCAAATACTCTACCGACTTGATGATTGATAAAATCGGCGGATAGCATGTCATGACCGAGAGGTTTCTCTAGCACGACGCGCGAGAGATTAGTAACCAGACCCGCGTTGTTTAAGTTTTCGCATATCCCCGCAAATAAATCGGATGCGGTAGAGAAGAAAAAAACCCGCACTACTTCCGCACGGTGTGTAAAAGAAGCTGCAAGACGAGCGTAGTCTGAGGCAATTTCAGCATCAACTTTTATATAGTCAAGCAACACAGCGAACGCTTCCCAATGAGCTAAATCAAATTCCTCTTTGAGAAACGCTTGACAGGTTTTTTGGGAAAGGCTCAGATAGTCGCTACGCGAAAAGTCAGTGCGTGCTACCCCGATAATGCGCGAGTCAGCGGAGATTTGTCCCGCCACATGGCGGCGATAGAGCGCCGGTAATAATTTGCGCGTTACGAGGTCGCCAGTGCCGCCTAGTAACACCATATCAAAGGTTGGAAGTACTGTCACTTTCAAAAAGATCCTATTTTTTTAACCTAGATAGTTTAAGTGGACAGGGTACCATTTGCACCCGTAGACCAGCTAAGTCTTCGCGGTATGGCACAATACGAAATGTCTAAATCGGGCCCTCAGCTTCACATTCGTGTCATTGAAATTACGCAACGTATAATTGAGCGTAGTCGAGTAACTCGCGCTGATTATTTGCAGCGTATGGAAGCTGCGAAACAGAGCGAAGCGGCGCGTGGAGGCTTGTCGTGCACTAATTTGGCTCATGGATTTGCCGCTTCCGAGTCGGGTGATTAACAAGCTTTGCGCATCTATCCGAACGGGAGTGCTGATATCAATCGATTTCAAGCGGTGGGAGTGATCGTGAATATTCGTGAAATTGTCGACCTTACTCCGGTTATACCGGTGCTGACGATTAATAAAATCGAGCATGCGGTACCAGTGGCGCGTGCTCTAACGGCCGGTGGTCTTCGGGTCCTTGAAATTACTTTACGCACGCCGGTAGCTCTAGCGGCGATTGAAGCCATGCGTAAGGCGGTGCCGGAAGCGATTGTGGGGGTGGGAACACTCACGCGTGCGGTGGATTTTGCATCTGCTGATCGGGCGGGGGCGCAGTTTGGTGTCACGCCAGGGCTGACGCCCGAATTGGCGGCAGCAGCTCGAGGATCGCGATTTCCATTGCTGCCCGGAATCATGACACCTACGGAATTGATCGCAGCCCGTCTTGCAGGATTTCACGTATTAAAACTGTTTCCAGCGCAGCAGGCAGGGGGAGTCGGCATGCTAAAGGCGCTCAGTGCTCCTTTCCCGGATGTAATGTTTTGCCCAACGGGGGGAATTTCGTTCGCGACCGCGCCGGAATTTTTGGCGCTCGCGAATGTGCTATGTGTCGGCGGCTCATGGTTTACTCCGCAAGCTTTACTCGATACCCATAACTGGGCAGGGATCGAAGCGCTAGCACGCCAAGCGGCAAATCTGCGTTCATGAATACCGCGAAATGGATCGTCATTGCCGTGGCCGCAGCGGGTTGGATTGCCACCGCACTGATACTCGGTGCTTACTGGTTATTGTCGATCGGTAAAATCGATCAGCGTTCGACTGTCTATCAGTGGATGAATATCATCGGTGGGTTAGGTTTTGTGATTAACTGCACCTGGAATCACGCGCTACCTTCGGTGGCGCTGAATGTCGTGTGGATGATGATTGGAATCTATTCTTTGTTGCGCAATCGGCGGATGCATTAGAAGACGCTACCTTAGGTACCTGCTGATCGTCTTGTCGCAGTAGCCGATTAATAATACACCGTTTTAGCCGCGGATCCGTGGGTGCGCATAATTTTGCACCTGTGGCGGAATTAGGGTATATATTTTTTGTCGCCATTTTTAGGGATCTACGTCAGCCGAGGTTACTCCCATGTATATCTACGCCGAGACTTCTCCTTTTTCTGGCAAAAAAGGCAGCGCATTTCTTGCGGTTATAATGTTCCATATAGTGATTGGCTACGGTTTTTACAGCGGCCTCAAAAACGGCTTTATAGCCCACGTGGTCGATGACCTCACCATCAAGACAATTCCAGTTACGAAGCCTATCGATAAAATTGAGATTCCGATGGTTCAACCCAATATTGAATCAAGAAAGCTGGACGTATTCCCGCCCGAAGTGCCACCTATTCGATCTAACGAAGGTGAACATTTATTTACGCGGAACTCACCAGATATTGCACCGACCGTACTGGTGACTCCTGAGGCACCCACGCGACACCCAGTGACGATTGAAGCGGCGATGGATCCCCGCCATCCTTTGCTCATCGGCGACGATTATTATCCCGATTCCGCAAAAAGAAATGGCGAAGAAGGTCGATGTGTGGTGGAAATGACGGTGGCGGCTGATGGGCGCATCATTGATTCCGCTATTCAAGCTTCGTCAGGCGTTGCAAGTCTAGATAGGGCTTGTCTGAAAAGTGTGCGGGGGCAGCGCATGTTGCCCGCGACGGTGGATGGCAAGCCCATCGAGCGCATAACCGCGATACCGATTCGATGGAGGATTTTGAATAAATAGCGCCTTGATAGAGGAAGCGCCTTATTCCGTAGGTGATGGCTTACCTTAATTGCTGACTTACCGACTAGTACGGTGTTGGTACGCCTTGTACAATCCTGCGAAATCTCAATCGAAGTAAACGTACCTATATCTATGTTTTGTAAAATTCTGGTTTATGCGGTTTCAGTTGCGTGGTTTTTGTCGTTAGCGGGTGCAACGCCAGCCACCGTGACGCAAACTATAATAGCCCCGATTCCGATGGTAACGCCGATTGAATATCGCAGTGTGGATGGGCAATTGTTTGTCACGATGGAGGCACGCGCAACACCGGTTGCTTTAGGCGGCATTGTTGTGAATGGCGTCACCTACAATGGTGTGTACGCGGGTCCGGTGTTGCGTCTAATGCCCGGCGACACGCTTCATTTTCATCTCGTCAATCATTTACTCCAGGCTACGAATGTTCATTTTCACGGTCTATCGGTTTCGCCACAGGGACACGGTGACGATTCCATGCACATGGTCGCAGCGGGCGACAGTTGGGATTACATTATTCCAATCCCCAAGGATCATCCTCCGGGCGTTTATTGGTATCACACTCATGGCCATGACTTTGCAGAGCGTCAACTGATGGGTGGTTTAAGCGGAACTTTGGTGATTGATGGATTTCAAGAACAGGTACCGGCTACAAAGTTACTGACCGAACACCTGATGGCGCTTAAAGAATTCTCACCCAACAAAAATGGTGATCTCAATATAGTGCCCAAGCCCGTTAACGGATCGATTAAAACGCTCAATGGCCAGGTGACCCCACGCATCGATATCCAACCCGGCGAGACGCAGCTGTGGCGGTTTAGCGATCAAACGGCAAACACTTACTTTCGTCTAAGACTGGAAGGTCACCAAATGATAGTCATTGGCCGCGATGCACGCCCCATCCTCCACCCAGAAACCGTATCGGAGGTGCTAATAGGTCCGAGTGAGCGTACGGATCTGCTGGTGACGGCGCGAGCTGCCGGGGCGTATCGCTTAATTGCTGAACCGGTTAGTACCGGGCCGGTAGGCGATATGTTTCCCGCTCAGGATCTTGCGATTGTTGCATCGGCAAGGGACATGAGCAGACCCGCGCCGTTGCCACTTGGCGCTTTGATCATAAACGCGCCGGGTCAGAAGCCAATCCCTGGCGATCGCATTGATGCTCACCGTCTGGTGTCGTTGTCTGAGGATCCCGTCACTGGACTTTTCTTTATTAACCACGCCGTGTTCGATCCCGCGCGCATCGATATATCCGTACCGCTAGGCTCAATTGAAGACTGGACGATACGTAACTCGTCTGAGGAACTGCACGTGTTCCATATCCATCAGGTGCCGTTTCAGGTGCTGAGCATCAACGGCAAACCTCAGCCATTTCAGGGATTGCGCGACACCATCGACGTGCCCATCCACGGTGATGTCGTCATTAGGATGGCGTTTACAGACCCGACGATCGTTGGCCGCTTCATGTATCACTGTCATATTTTAGAGCACGAGGACAAAGGCATGATGTCCCAGATTGAGGTGTATGACCCCAAGACGGGTCCGATGCCAGAGGGCATGCACATGTCTAGCGATGCGGGCAAGTCCAGAAGTCATGGAATTCCTGCAAATTCGGGCGCGCGGTAAGAGATTAAGGATGCGGGTAGGAGGATTATTGGGTGGATGGGTCGCGCTAACCTATTCAATGTCGCTCGCCGCGCAGTCCGGCGACAACAGCGCGCAAGCTGATCATGCGCAGTCGTCATCGACGGTCGCCGATATAAGCATGGCGGACAGTTTTCCCAAGATAAGCTTCGGTACCTTGGTTAACGTCGAAATGGCTGGGATAGTCGCGCCCGACAGTGTCAATCGGAGAGTGGAACCCAGTTTGCGATTTGATTCGATTTTTCTTGCCGATCTTAATGACAAGTTATCTATCGATGCGCTGTATCAGTTTAAGCCCCGTCAACCCCGCGCAGCTGTCGATCCGAACCGAGATTTATTTATTAATCAGAGCATCGGACGACGTGAGGGCGGAAAATTCAAGGAACTGTATGTCCGTTACGGCGACTACCGCGTCGGTAAGTTTGTCCAAGACTTCGGGCGTGCTTACGCTCTGCTTCCCGGACCCTATGCGGCAGATTTTATCGAAGAAGGCGATGAGGGTTATGAGCCGAGCGATATGATTGGCATTGAGCGACTGCATGTCTTTGATAGTGAAGAACACGGCTGGCAGCAGCTATCGATTTCTGCATTTCTATTTGATCAGACTATGCTACATGAGAGCTTTCCGTATAATGAAGGTACAGTACGTTATCGTGATGGGGGACTCGGCAATACGCATTTACCCGAAAATATAATGGTCACTTACGATGTGCTCAACATGCCCGTTGGTCATTTGGGTCAGTTGACGCTACAGGCAAGTGCGATTCGTTGGGGAAAGAGCTTCGATGCCGAAAAGGGTGAGCGTTGGGCGACACTCGGTGGCGACCTTGCGATTCCACTGCGCGGCTCGGTTGCATCGACTCTAGACGGCAGCTATTCACAGTTGCGTGTCTATGTCGAAGGCGCAACCCGGAGGGATTTCAAGGGTTTTGCTGGTCGAAATCGTAATTTCCTTAGCGCATCTATGGCCTATCTCGACGGCCGCTGGCAAATCGACTTGACGACTACGCAACGCTGGACGACGGATCACAGCCTTCCGTTGCAAAAAGACACGCTGTACACGGCAACAATTGGCTACAGCTTTCAGTCCCAGACGGTGCTGGGCTTAAGTCTGGCAAACGAATGGGTTGATCATCGCCGCGGCAATTTCATCGGCATTAGACTGACGCAAAATTTTACGACCTGTAGCCGATGCAGGGTACAGAGCCATTCATACTGATCGCGTTGAAGAATTGGGTGTACGTGGTAACCTCGAGCCCATGCCGGCCCCACCGTTAACTAAGCGACAACGCAATGTGGTCATTGCGGCCTATTTAGGCTGGACGCTTGACGCTTTCGATTATTTCTTGATGGTGTTCATGTTCAAGGACATTGCTAAAGAATTTCACTCTAGCATGCAAACGGTCTCGACCGCTGTCCTTCTAACTCTTGCCATGAGACCCGTCGGTGCCTTCCTCTTCGGCAGGCTAGCTGACCGTTTCGGCCGTAAACCCACGCTGATGTGGAACATATTGGTGTACTCGCTGCTCGAGATGACGTCGGGGTTCGCGCCAAATATGACCACCTTACTCATCGTTCGTGCCTTATTCGGAGTCGCGATGGGGGGCGAATGGGGAGTGGGATCTGCGCTGGCGATGGAGAGCATTCCTGCTGCGCGGCGTGGATTTGTTTCCGGTCTGTTGCAGGTCGGTTATCCGTCGGGCTATTTCCTGGCATCGTTGACGGTGTACCTCGCATATGACCGAATCGGTTGGCGTTATATGTTTATGCTGGGCATGATTCCGGCAGTACTCCTGTTTTTCATACGTCGGGCGGTGGATGAGTCGCCGGCTTGGGCTGAGCAGCAGCATACCGCTCGCGTGGGACTGATCGGTGCTTTGATCGCTAATTGGAAGCTCGCGGTGTACTGCATTGTCATGATGTCCGCTTTTAATTTTTTCAGTCACGGCTCTCAAGATGCCTACCCTAGCCAGTTTTTAAAATTGCAGCATCACTTTGGCACCCAATTAAGTTCGCTAATGACGGCAGTTGCCAATATCGGCGCGATTTGTGGAGGATTGTTTTTTGGATCTTGGTCCGAAAAAATAGGACGACGTCGAGCCATAGTGATCGCGGCACTGATTACCCTTCCGGCGCTACCATTCTGGGCGTTCGGCTCGACGCCGTTAATTCTCGCCGCCGGCGCGTTTCTGATGCAACTAGGAGTGCAGGGGGCATGGGGAGTGATACCCGTGCATCTGAATGAGTTATCGCCACCGGAAATTCGCGCAACTTTTCCTGGCGTTGTCTACCAGTTAGGTAATCTCTTAGCAGCCGTTAATTTGAACATCCAAGTCGCTATCGCTGAAACTCATGGCAACAACTATGGTCTGGCGATGGCAGTTGTGGTCGGAACGGTAGCAGTAGTAATAATTCTACTGGTCGCACTCGGTCCGGAGCGACGCGGAATAGCGATGATCGGTGCGACAGCGACAAGCCCGTGAATAGCAATAGAATCAATTATTCCGTCAGTGTGGACCGGCGAGTGCACTCTTAAGACCCGCATACAAGAATCGACTAGTAATTCCTGTAATGAAGTAGCGGGATCCGAGGAACTCAGATCGAGCGCAGAGGTTTGCCCCCGAATCGACTGTACAGCCGTCAAGCTAATGATCGCCGAAATAGCCCAGATCGAAAGCGACGGAAAATTCACATTAAAGGCTGTTAGTTTCGGGTGGAGCAGATGACTCGTCGCTTGCACTTCTCGGAGTGCGCGCTAAATTTGCGATTGGTTCTATAGGCTCCAGGACTCGATCAACGCGCAATCCCAATTCAGGAAAGCGTCGCGCAGCAGGCAATACCAGTTGTTCCAAAGAACCAATCGCTTTGTTAAAGGAGTCCACGCTGTTGCCCAACGATTTTCCCAGCTTTCCCAGATGCTCACCAAATACCGCTAGGCGTTTATAGAGATCCTCGCCGAGACGACGTATCTCGGCAGCGTTGTCGGCGAGTTGGGTTTGCTTCCAGCCGTAGGCTATTGCTTTGAGTAAAGCCACTAAACTAGTGGGTGTCGCGAGCATGACGTTTTGGCGCAGCGCTTCGTCGATCAAACCGGGATTTTCTTGGAGCGCGGCCGATAAAAATTGATCGCCAGGTAAGAATAGCACCACAAAATCAGGACTGCGATCAAATTGTGACCAGTACTGTTTGGACGATAACTCACGAATTCTTGCGCCAACGATTTGTGCATGACGTTTGAGCTGAGTGTTACGCTCAGTATCGTCGCTGGCCTCGGCGGCTGAGAGGTAAGCGTCTAAGGGAGTTTTTACATCTACTACAATATCGCGCTGCTCGGGCATGTGCACAATCATGTCGGGGCGCACACTGCCAGAATCCGTTTTCTGATGCTGTTGTTCGCTAAAGTCGACGTGTAATGTCATTCCGGCAAGTTCGACTAGCCGACGCAGTGTGATCTCGCCCCACTGACCGCGCACGTCGGGTCGCCGTAGCGCGGTGACCAGGTTACGGGTTTCCCGCGACAATAAATTTTGTCCACTGGCTAATGCTTCCATTTGTACTTTTATGCTTGCAAACGCATCGCGTCGATCACGCTCGATACTCTGAATTTGAGTCTCGGCTTTATTTAACGCCTCGCGAATCGGCGCGACCAAGGATTCGATTGCAATTTCACGTTCTTTGAGTGTTTGTGCGGCCTGCTGTTGCTGGTTCCCCAGCCGTTCGCGCGCTAGTGCTAAAAATACTTCGCTGTTACTTTGCAGTGTGTCGCGCGCAATGTCCCCAAATACGCCGTGTATTTGTTCGCGGGTGCGTTCCAATATCGTACTGTTTTCAGCACGCAACACTTCCAATGCGATACGTAGTCGTTGTGTTCGCAGGCTATGCCAAATGAACAGGGTCACAGCGCCTAGCAGCGTGCCACTTAAAAATAGGAGAACCAAAGTTTCCGTGTTATAGAGATTCACCATTAGAGTATCTTTAACTTTTTACGCAGTGTGATCAGGCTTTGAAATGCGCTAAATAGTTGATCTGTGTGTTGGTTGACAGCGAGAAGGAGCGGGTGAATAGATTGTAGGTAAGGCCAGTGAGATTATTAAGCGTGAGTCCTAAGGGTCTCGCCCATCGTGCAAGTTCTGAGGGCTTAATAAACTTCAGGTATTCGTGAGTACCCCGTGGTAACAGGTGTGCGACATATTCCGCGCCGACGATGGCTACCATGAACGATAAAGGATTGCGATTCAAGGTCGAAATAACGACATCTCCGCCCGGTTTTACGAGCGCTGCCAACGCGGCAAGGGTGGATTCTGGGTCCGGAACATGTTCGAGCATTTCCATGCAAGTGATAAGGTCAAAGCTCTGTGGACGCTCCCGCGCCAAATCTTCCGCTGCGATCGTGCGGTATTTCACCGTCGACTGGCTCTCAAGCGCGTGCAGTTGGGCGACCTGTAGAAGAGCAGGGGATAAGTCGATTCCTAAAACATCGCCTCCGGCGGCGGCCATGGACTCCGATAGTATGCCGCCACCGCAACCCACATCTAATACCTGTTTGCCTTTTAAGCCTAATCGCTCGACGTACTCAAGGCGCAAAGGATTAAGTTCGTGCAACGGTTTAGACGCACCTTTGGGATCCCACCAACTTTGCGCCAAGGCACTAAATTTAGATATTTCCGTAAGATCGACATTTGCAGTTCCCGCCGTCTGGGTTGAAGCGCGCAAGGGGTCTAAGGTTTCGGTATTCATGGATTCATCCTTCTGCTTTAAGTATTGCCGCCCAGGTGTCGCTGCGGGCCGCTAGGCTTGGCCAGTCTAATCGACTAAAATTCCGTTCGACTAGCAGATGTCTACCCGCAACCCATACGTCGGTCACCAGATCCCGACCGCCGGAGAATACCAACTGCGTCACGGGGTCATAAACCGGTTGAGTCGCCGGCTCACTTAAATCCATGCAACATAAATCAGCCCATTTGCCTATTTCTAAACTACCAATTTCGTTTTCAAGCCCTAGTGCAGCTGCACCGCCACGAGTGGCGATACGCAGTACATCCCAGGGGCTTGCACTGGAAATCGCATCGCTATTAGTTCGCGACAGTAATGCCATCAACCTCGTTCCCATCCAAATATCTTGACCGCTACTAGCCGCTGCAGCGTCGCTGCCGACGGCGATGGTCAACCCCGATGCGACGATAAGTGCTACAGGGGGTAAGCCATTGCCCAACTTTAGATTGGATTCGGGACACAGAGTCACAGAAATACCGCTGCGTACTGCTAAATCGATATCCGATGGGCTTACATGCACCATGTGTATTGCGTTCAGTGCGGGAGTCAGTAGACCTAGTGCCTGTAAACGTTCAATGGGCCTTACACCGTAACGCGCAAGGGAGTCGGTGACTTCCGCGCTGGATTCGTGGAGTTTAATCAGAATCGGTGCATCAAGTTCGTTTGCAAAAGTCACGATGCGCCGGAAGGTTGCATCCTCTACTGTAGGTGCGCTAAACGGTACGGTAGGCGCGCCGAACGGCGCGAACGCAGTCGATATCAAGGGGTGACCTTTATATTCGTCGTGTACGTTTAAGGCCTTAGTTAGATACTCATCTACATTCCTCGCCCAAGGCGTAGAAAATTCCGCGATCGGCATGCCTATGACGGCTCTCATGCCCTGTTCGGCGGCGACCCGCGCGGTGGTGTCGGGATAAAAATGGTGGTCGGCAAAACACGTAATACCGGATTTAAGCATTTGCGCGATCGAGATTTGGATTCCGTCACGCACGGATTCAGGGCGTAACTGGCTGTTGCTAAAAAGCCTTTCGGTGAAACCGCGCAAGGGGGATAGGGCCGCGTGGGTGTGCGCGTTTACCAGTCCGGGCATTAATACATGCTGGGGGCGCTCTAGCGTGACGCTCGCTAGATAGCGCAAAGCGGCGTCTTTGCTTGCAATAAGGTCAACTATACGACCGTCGTGCACTACCAGTACATGGTCTTCGAGCACCCGATTGCGTGCCGTCATCGGCACAATCCAGCGGGCTTTAATGGATAAATCGACGCAAATAGCAGGCATAACGCCAGTATATCGGTAAAGCATTCGAGCAGGCTTAGACCCGTGATTAATGTGTGATAGAATTAGGAGTATGTTGAGCCTAAGTCTCGCCTTTCATAAACCCTTTTAATTGAAGCCGTAACAGGCTCACCGGACTCTCGAGATGGCCGAGATCGCTCGCGAAATATTGCCCGTTAATCTCGAGGACGAGATGCGCAAATCCTACTTGGATTACGCCATGAGCGTAATCGTAGGACGTGCGTTGCCCGACGTGCGTGATGGCCTTAAGCCCGTCCACCGGCGCGTGTTATTTGCCATGCGAGAGCTAGGCAATGATTGGAATAAGGCCTATAAAAAATCAGCGCGTGTGGTGGGTGATGTCATCGGCAAGTACCATCCCCATGGCGATGTTTCGGTTTATGACGCTATCGTGCGTATGGCGCAGCCTTTTTCGATGCGCTACTTATTAGTCGACGGCCAAGGTAATTTTGGTTCAGTCGACGGTGATCCACCTGCGGCTATGCGTTATACCGAAGTGCGCATGTCAAAAATCGCGCAAGAGCTGCTCGCGGATATCGATAAAGAGACGGTAGATTTTGTACCTAATTATGACGAGTCGGAAAGCGAACCTACGGTATTGCCGGCGCGGATTCCCAATCTTCTGATTAACGGTTCATCGGGTATTGCTGTGGGTATGGCCACTAATATTCCGCCGCACAATTTAGGGGAAATAATAAGCGCTTGTATTGCGCTGATTGAAAATCCGGAGATTACGCTCGCGCAGTTAATGCAAATCGTGCCGGGTCCCGATTTCCCAACGGCGGGTTTTATTAATGGTGCGCAAGAAATAGTCTCTGCCTACAAGACGGGTCGAGGACGCATTCATGTGCGGGCTCGCACTCACTTTGAAGATGTCGGCAAGGGTGATCGTCAAGCGATCATCATTACTGAATTGCCTTATCAGGTAAACAAGGCGCGGCTGATTGAGCGGATCGCGGATTTGGTTCGCGACAAGCTTATCGATGGAATTGCATCAGACGGTTTGCGTGATGAGTCGGACAAAGACGGCATGCGCGTAGTTATTGAGCTCAAGCGCGGAGAATTGCCCGAAGTCTTGCTCAATAATTTGTTCAGCCAAACGCCGATGGAAACCGTGTTTGGTATCAATATGGTGGCTTTAGTCGATGGGCAGCCGCGATTATTGGCGCTGAAAGAGATGTTGGACGCGTTTCTGCGACATCGTCGTGAAGTAGTCACCCGTCGCACAGTGTACGAGCTGCGCAAGGCACGTGAGCGAGGTCATATCTTGGAAGGATTGGCCATTGCACTGGCCAATATTGACGAGATCATTGCGGCCATTAAAGCATCGCCGTCGCCTGCTGAAGCCAAAATTGCCCTGACTTCACGGCCTTGGAAGTCCGGAGCAGTTCCGGAAATGCTGTCCCGCGCTGGGGCGATAAGCACGCGCCCCGATGGCGAAATTGTCGCGCTTGGCATTGTCGAGGGAGGGTATCGTCTTACCGAAATTCAGGCGCAAGCTATTTTGGAAATGCGTTTGAACCGTCTCACCGGTCTTGAGCAAGACAAAATCATTGCAGAATTTCAAGAACTTTTACTGCAGATTGGAGATTTGAACGACATTCTGGCCCGGCCGGAACGCTTGCTGGACGTGATTCGCAAAGAGCTGGAATATATCCGCGATACGTTTGCGGACAAGCGGCGCACTGAAATTATCCTCAATCATGAGGATCTCACTACTGAGGATCTGATCACACCCGAAGACGTAGTAGTCACGCTTTCGCATGGAGGGTACGCGAAGGCCCAGCCCGTATCCGCCTACCAAGCGCAGCGGCGCGGGGGTCGCGGCAAAGCGGCGACGACGGTAAAAGATGAGGATTTTGTCGACAAGTTATTTGTGGCTAATACGCACGATACCTTGCTGTGTTTTTCGGATCACGGCAAATTGTACTGGCTAAAAGTTTACCAGTTGCCACAGGCAAGTCGTGGTGCGCGGGGTAAGCCGATTGTGAATTTATTGCCTTTACAAGAGGGCGAGCGCATCAGCGCTATGCTTTCCATCAAGGAATTCGAGGAAGGAAAATTTGTCTTTATGGCGACCAGTTTTGGTACAGTCAAAAAGACGTCGTTGGCGCTATTTTCTCGTCCGCGCGCGAACGGAATTATTGCCGTGGCACTCGATCCGGGCGATAAGCTGGTAGGGGCTGCGATCACAGATGGAACTCGCGATATTTTGCTGTTTACGACTGGCGGCAAAGCGATTCGGTTCTTAGAGGATGCAGTACGTGCAATGGGTCGCGAAGCGGCTGGGGTACGCGGCGTGCGTTTAAGTGAAGATCAACGGGTCAATGCGCTGATCGTGGCGGACCAGGGCTTCATTCTCACCGCATCCGAAAAAGGCTATGGCAAACTTACGCCACTGGAGGACTATCCTAAGCATGGTCGCGGCGGCCAAGGTGTCATTGCGTTGCAGGTGACTGATCGAAACGGCCGTATGATCGGCGCGTTGCAAGTAGGCGTTGAGGACGAGATCATGCTAATGAGTCAGGGCGGCGCGTTGGTCCGAACGCCCGTCAAAGATATCTCAGTCGTAGGCCGCAACACTCAGGGCGTACGGCTTATTCGTTTGGAAGACGGAGACCAACTCACGGGACTTGAGCGCATCGATGGGTTAGTGCGCGATGAACAGATCGAGCACAGCGTCGCTGGTGATGGCGAGCCGGGGGATGTGGGCTCGGGTGATAGCGGGTTGGGTGATAGCGGGTTGGGTGATGAAGGTCCAATCGAATCTTAAAGGAGCGGCTGCTGCTGTGCGCCCGTACAATTTTTCCGCAGGGCCCGCAACCTTACCGTTTGAAGTGCTTGAACAGGCGCGCGAGGAATTAATTGATTGGAATTCCGGTGGCACATCCGTCATGGAAATTAGTCATCGTAGCAAGGAGTTTATCCGGGTCGCTGCTGAGGCTGAAGCGGATTTGCGTGAACTCGCCGCGATCCCCAACAACTATAAAGTTCTGTTTCTTCAAGGCGGCGCTTCAGGGCAATTTGCGTTTGTCCCCATGAATCTTGCCGTGATGGATTCTTCCGTCGATTACATCAATACGGGGCATTGGTCTCAAAAAGCAATTGACGAGGCTAGTAGGTATAGCAAGGTTCATATTGCGGGTGATGCTGAGGGTAACTATTCGCGGGTTCCGCCGCAGGTTGAATTAAAGTTTGATCCAAAAGCGAGCTATGTTCACTACACCCCGAACGAAACTATTAGTGGCGTGGAATTCTCCTATGTTCCCGAGACCAACACGGTGCCGTTGGTTGCCGATATGTCGTCGAGCATTCTTTCGCGACCGATAGACGTTTCGAAATTTGGCCTTATCTATGCGGGTGCTCAAAAAAATATAGGACCCTCGGGCTTGGTATTAGTTATTGTACGTGAGGATCTCATCGGCCATGCCCGACCGGGGACGCCGGCGGTTTACGATTACAAGGCAATGGCCGACAATGATTCGATGCTGAATACGCCGCCTACTTTTAGTTGGTACATGGCGGGTTTAGTATTCAAGTGGCTGCGCAGACAGGGAGGGCTTGCAGTAATGGGTGAGCGCAATCGACTCAAGGCGGAAAAACTCTATACCGCCATTGATCGCTCTTCGCTCTATAGTAACCGAGTAGAAAAAGACGCGCGTTCCTGGATGAATGTCACTTTTGATTTTAACAAGCCAGGGCTGGATCAGCTGTTTGTTGAGCAGGCTGAGCGGGCAGGGTTGAAATACCTGGCTGGTCACCGGGTACGGGGTGGGATACGCGCCAGTATTTACAATGCGCTACCGCTGACGGGAGTTCTGTTGCTGATTGATTTTATGCGTGAGTTTGAGCGTAAAAACGGCTGAGGCATGGCATGGCGAGTCGCAACAAAAAAGTGACAAATATAGATTTGGCGAACATTCGCGAAAGTATCGATGGGATCGATGCGCGCATTCATGGCCTGCTTAATGAGCGCGCCAGGTTCGCTCAGGCAGTGGGCATATCAAAATCTAAGTCCGGTAAAGCGGTGGATTTTTATTGTCCGGAACGTGAAGCTCAAGTGCTGAACCAGGCGATTAAGCGCAATAAAGGCCCCTTGAGTAACGAGGAAATCGCGAGACTGTTTCGCGAGATCATGTCGGCGTGTTTGGCGCAGCAAGAGCCGTTGAAAGTCGCTTTCTTGGGTCCGGAAGGCACTTTTACTCAAGCGGCGGTGTTTAAGCATTTTGGATCATCGGTACGCAGTTTGCCGATGTCAGCGATCGACGAAGTGTTCCAAGAAGTAGAAGGAGGCGTCGCCGATTTTGGGGTGGTGCCGATTGAGAACTCTAGCGAAGGAACCATTAACCACACCTTGGATATGTTTTTGGGATCTGGGCTTAAAATCTGTGGTGAGGTTGAACTTAGGATTAATCACTACTTGATGGGACGTATGGCCAACAGCTCTGCGATCAAGCGAGTGTGTGCGCACAGCCAAGCGTTGGCGCAATGTCGTGCGTGGTTAGATGATCAACTGCCCGACATCGAACGTGTGGCGGTTTCGAGTAATGCCGAGGGCGCGCGTCGAGCGCGCGATGAACAAGGGACCGCTGCAATTGCGGGACGCTCGGCTGCCGAAATTTATGGCCTTAAGGTATTGGCAAATGAAATCGAGGATCGCGCCGACAACACTACGCGCTTCCTGGTAGTGGGTCGAAAATTATTTGGCGCGAGCGGTGCGGACCGGACCACGTTGTTGGTGTCTACGGGGGATACCGATGATTCGGGTGCCTTGTTTAGGTTATTAGAACCGTTGGTGGAGCAGGGGGTTAATATGACGCGGATTGAGTCGCGACCCTCCCATCGACGCAAATGGGATTATGTGTTCTTTATTGATGTGGAGGGACATGTAAGCGATCTGCCGGTGGCCAAAGCTTTGGCGGCGCTCCAGAAACGTGCTTCGCTGTTTAAGATTTTGGGTTCATACCCGCGGGCTGTCATTTAGTGCGGAACTTCGAGGTGCACCCGGCTCAGCAAGTGTCGGGTACTGCCACCGTGCCGGGCGATAAATCAATTTCACATCGCTCGTTGATGTTAGCGGGAATCGCCGAGGGGTTGAGTGAAATTAGCGGATTTCTGGCGAGCGATGACTGCCACGCTACACTCCGTGCCATGCGTGCTCTTGGCGTAACGATTGATCAGAGTAGCCCTACCCAGGTCACCGTACACGGCGCGGGGTTGCGCGGACTCAAGCCAGGGGGGCACGCGCTTGATATGGGAAATGCGGGCACGGCGATGCGCTTATTCACAGGGTTGCTGGCTGCTCAAAATTTTGACTCACAATTGATTGGCGATGAGTCGCTGATGAAGCGACCCATGGAACGAGTGGCGTTGCCGTTACGACAAATGGGCGCGGCGGTAACTACTGCGCAGGGGACACCGCCGGTTAATATCCGCGGTGGCCAGTCGTTACGCGGTATTGAATACAGAATGCCGGTAGCAAGCGCTCAAGTGAAATCCGCGATACTGCTCGCGGGACTTTACGCAGAAGGAATCAGTACGGTCATCGCGCCCGCCTTAAGTCGCGACCATACTGAACGAATGTTGCGTAGTTTCGGCGTGCGAGTAGACACCGAGGATCTCACCGTGCGTCTCTATCCCCCGCAGGTTTTGCAGGCGCAACAATTGCAGGTGCCCGGTGATTTTTCTTCGGCCGCCTTTCTAATAGTGGCTGGGTTGTTAGCGGCCTCTAACGCCGGCCTTTTAATTCAAAATGTCGGTATGAATGCTACACGCTCAGGATTGTTGGAAATTCTCCGCAGCATGGGCGGGAATATTGAAGTGCAGAATCGGCGCTCCGCGGGCGCGGAGCCCGTGGCGGATTTGTTGGTGAGTAAATCGAGCTTGCACGGAATCGTGGTGCCGCCGGCGCTAGTCCCATTAGCAATCGATGAATTTCCGGTGTTGTTTGTTGCGGCAGCGGCGGCTTCAGGCGAAAGTTTAGTGTCTGGCGCGGAGGAATTACGGGTTAAGGAAAGCGACCGCATTGCAGCAATGAGCGAGGGGTTTAGTGCGTTGGGCGTGGCTCATACCGTGTTGCCGGATGGTATGCGCATCGTTGGCCGGGGTGATGGCGTGGCTTTCTTCGGGGGAAGGGTTGACAGTCGCGGCGATCACCGCATTGCGATGTCCTTTGTAGTGGCGAGTTTACGAGCCGCAGGTTCGATAACGATCAGGGATGTCACGAATGTTGCGACTTCCTTCCC
This sequence comes from Gammaproteobacteria bacterium, assembly GCA_025359565.1. Classification (GTDB taxonomy): domain Bacteria; phylum Pseudomonadota; class Gammaproteobacteria; order Steroidobacterales; family Steroidobacteraceae; genus Bog-1198. Next base: position 375,647 of record JANYFY010000009.1, read on the forward strand.
TGATTTTGGCCCTCTAGTACGTTCTATAGGTATCGATTTGAATGAAACCTAACGACGTGCCCATTATCACGATTGACGGTCCCTCAGGCTCAGGTAAGGGGACGGTGAGTCGTGAGGTGGCGCGCTCCTTGGGTTGGACTTTGTTGGATAGCGGGGCCTTGTATCGGTTAGTGGCACACGCTGCGCGCTTGCAAAAAATTAACCTTTCAGACGGTTTATCGTTGGCGCGCGTGGCCCAGAGCATGGAAGTCCGCTTTGGATCCACTGACTTTGGCGATGCGAGAGTGTGGTTAGACGGCCAAGAGGTCACTTCCGCCATTCGAACGGAGCAAGCGGGCAATGATGCTTCTAAAGTCGCCGCCGAGCGTTCGGTGCGTACGGCGCTGCTCGATCGACAGCGGGGCTTTGCGAATAGGCCTGGATTGGTGGCTGATGGTCGAGATATGGGCACGGTGGTGTTCCCGGAGGCTGGGTTGAAGATTTTTCTCTACGCAAGTGCCGCAGAGCGTGCTTTAAGGCGTCATAAACAGTTGAAAGAACAGGGGGTTGCTGCTACCCTTGCCGCCCTTTCGCTAGAGATAGCCGAGCGTGATTTGCGCGATAGTACGCGCGCCGCATCGCCTCTGGTCGCAAGTGTAGATGCGGAGCTTATCGATTCAACGGGAATGTCCGTGAGTTCGGTGGTGGCGCGAGTGCTTAACTTTGCCCGCGGGCGTCTGTCGATTTAGGTCGCGGTTTTTAAGGATTGAAAACCGTTTATTTTATTAACCCCTCTGGGCACACGGGATCCGTGCCAGGGAATAGCAAGAGCAAATATGACAGAAAGTTTTGCGGAACTGTTTGAACAAAGCGTAGCTAGCCAGCGCATTCGTCCTGGCACCATCCTCAACGGGTTGATTGTCGAAGTAGGCCAGGACTACGTCATCGTCAATGTTGGATTGAAGTCTGAGGCGGTAATTCCCGCCGACCAATTCAAAAATGAAAAAGGTGAAATTGAAGTAGTCGTGGGTGAGACGGTTGAGGTTGCCTTAGATAGCGTTGAAGACGGTTCGGGTGAAACTCGGCTGTCGCGAGATAAAGCCAAGCGAGCGCGTACGTGGACGAGGCTTGAGCAGATATTCGAAAAGCAAGAAGTCGTTATTGGAATTATTACGGGACGCGTGAAGGGCGGATTTACCGTCGAGATCGAGAATGTGCGCGCGTTCTTACCGGGCTCATTGGTGGATGTGCGGCCGGTCCGCGATCCTGCTTACCTTGAGAATAAGCCGCTTGAATTTAAAGTGATCAAACTCGATCAAAAACGTAACAACGTTGTTGTTTCACGTCGTGCGGTTGTTGAACAAGAATATAGTGCCGAGCGTTCCGCGTTATTGGATAATCTACAAGAAGGTGCGGCAGTAAAGGGTGTGGTTAAGAACCTTACCGACTACGGTGCATTTGTGGATTTGGGTGGAATCGATGGCCTGTTGCATATCACCGATATGGCTTGGAAGCGGGTCAAGCATCCTTCCGAAGTGGTTAAAGTGGGCGAAGAGATCGACGTACGAATATTGAAGTTCGATCGCGAGCGTCAACGCGTATCGTTGGGTTTGAAGCAACTGGGCGCGGATCCCTGGCAGAACATTGCGCGACGGTACCCGGCCAATACGCGACTGTTTGGCAAGGTCACCAATATTGCTGATTACGGATGCTTTGTAGAAATAGAAGAGGGAGTCGAGGGCTTGGTGCATGTGTCCGAAATGGATTGGACCAATAAGAATGTAAATCCCGCCAAGGTGGTGCATGTCGGCCAAGAAGTTGAAGTCATGGTTCTGGATATCGACGAGGAGCGTCGTCGTATTAGCCTTGGCGTCAAACAGTGTAAGACCAATCCCTGGAAGGAATTTGGCGAGAACTTTAATCGCGGTGATAAGGTTAGCGGACAAATCAAGTCGATTACAGATTTCGGTATTTTTATAGGCTTGGCTGGTGGCATTGATGGTCTTGTGCATCTTTCGGACATCTCATGGGATATGCCGGGTGAAGAAGCGGTTCGTAGTTATCAAAAAGCTCAGCAGGTCGACGCTATGGTATTGTCGATCGATCCGGAGCGCGAGCGTATTAGCTTGGGGATTAAGCAACTCGCCAAGGATCCGTTCTCGGCCTACATTGCCGAGCATCCGAAAGGTAGTGTCGTACGGGGCGTGGTGCGCGAAGTGGATGCGAAGGGCGCTATTCTCGATCTTGGCAATGGTGTCGACGGCCAATTGCGTGCGTCGGAATTATCACGCGACCGCGTTGAAGATGCCCGATTGCTGTTGAAAGTTGGCGAGGAGATTGAGGCTAAATTCACGGGTGTTGATCGTAAGGGACGTAGTATTACCCTGTCCATTAAGGCCAAGGACATTCACGAGGAGCAAGAGGCGATGCAGAATTATCGCACCGACTCGCCCACGGGCACGAGCCTTGGGGATCTTCTCAAAGAACAAATATCTGGTCAGGACTGAGGGAATAAAGACGTGCGCGGGCGATTTCGGCTGCGCGCGTCGTTTTAAAAATGGTTAACGATGTGCACGGGTCGATAATGACGAAGTCCGAACTCATTGAAGTCATTTCGACCAAACAAAAACATCTTCCAGCGAAGGACGTTGAACTCGCGGTCAAGCAATTGCTTGAGATTATGAGCGATGCGTTGGCCACGGGTGAGCGGATCGAGATCCGCGGCTTTGGCAGCTTCTCGTTGCATTTCCGCCCACCGCGTCAGGGGCGCAATCCAAAAACAGGAGAGGCGGTAGCACTTGCGGGTAAACATGTGCCGCATTTTAAACCCGGTAAAGATCTGCGCGAGCGTGTGAACGACGGCGCGGATCAGCCGATTCGGGAGGTATAAACCGTGATGCATAAACAGGCCGTGAAAACGGTCGTATTTCCGGTGGCGGGTCGTGGCACGCGTTTTCTGCCTGCCACTAAAGCGAGCCCCAAGGAAATGTTGCCGATCGTGGATAAGCCGCTGATCCAATATGCCGTCGAGGAGGCGCTGGCTGCCGGTGCACAGACTCTGGTCTTTATTACCGGGAGCTCGAAGCGGGCGATCGAGGATCATTTCGACAGCAACCCCGAGCTTGAAGCTGTATTACAGGAACAAGGTAAGCAAGATTTGCTGGATACGCTGCGCGGTATTTTACCCAGCTCGGCGACCTGCGTTTATATAAGGCAACCTGCGCCTTTGGGACTGGGTCATGCGGTGTTGTGCGCGCGTCCGGTGGTGGGTAACGCGCCGTTTATGGTGCATCTGGCGGACGACTTAATTGATGCCAATGTGCCATGCTTGAAACAAATGGCCGAGGTGTATGCAGAGTACGGGGGCAGCGTTCTCGGCGTCCAAACCGTGCCTCGAGGCGATACCGACAAATACGGAATCGTCTCGCTGGAGCGCCAGGTAGCGCCACGCGTGGGTAAAATGTCGCATATTGTTGAAAAGCCGAAGCCCGATAAAGCCCCTTCGACCTTGGCGGTGGTTGGTCGTTATCTGCTCACGCCCGCGGTGTTTGACGATCTTGCTAAGATTGGCAAGGGAGCGGGTGGTGAAATTCAATTGACGGATGGTATTGCTCGTTTAATGTTGAGTGAGTCGGTTTACGCCTACGAATTTGAAGGTAAACGTTACGACTGCGGCAATAAGCTTGGCTACCTGCAAGCGACCGTAGAATATGGTCTGAAGCATGCGAGTTTGGGCAAGGAATTTGCCGTCTATCTCAAAGAGTTTGTTGCCACGCTATAGGCGGCTGGTTGCGCGTCGCTGGGGCGCGCCGTTCAACCGCAATCAATCAGCATTGTCTGCTGATACGAATTTCCCTGGGGCTCGCGTCCTTGCTGGAACGTTGGTCAAATGGCGAAAAGGATGCCTACGATCAATTGCTGACCCATTTGTATGGCGATATTCACGCCATTGCCGTCCGGCAATTGCATCGTGAACGCTATCTCACCATGCGGCCCACTGCACTCGTCCACGAAGTATATTTGCGACTGTCGCAGGTGCGCAAGATGCAGTGGCAGGACCGTGCATACTTCTTGTCGATGGCGACGACAATCGCGCGCAAATGAGTTGTACGATTAGTTAAATCGTCCCCGTGTTTGACCGCCCCTTGATCCGCTATTGCCGCTGCTGCCGGCGCCGCTGCCGCTGCGCGACACTGCGCTGCCGTGACGCGACCCGCCGCTGTGGCGCGAGCCACCCGATCCACCGCTGCCGGCATGGCCTGTGCCGCTGCCGGTCGCGCGTCTGGAGTCTGGGCGTTCGCCACGGCTGCCTTGTCTACTCGCACCGTGCGAGGGGCGCTGAAATTGCGCGGGAGCGGGTACGCTGTCAAGAATTTTGAATATGGGTGTATTGACGGTGGGAATCGCACGGCGAAGTACCCTCTCAATGTCACGTAGCAGTCCCGATTCATCCGACGAGACTAAGGATATGGCTTCGCCAGCGGAACCGGCGCGACCGGTGCGACCAATGCGATGCACATAATCTTCAGGAACATTAGGAAGCTCGTAGTTCACTACCTGCGGTAATTCTTTGATATCAAGGCCGCGAGCGGCGACTTCGGTGGCAACCAATGCGGTGACCTGTCCGCGTTTGAACATGTCGAGTGCTTTGACCCGAGCGCCTTGGCTTTTATTGCCGTGAATGGCGGCAGCCTGAATACCCGCACTTTCCAATTGTTGCGTCAGCCGATTAGCGCCGTGTTTTGTGCGAGTAAAAATCAGGACTTGATGCCACTTACCTTCTTGGATTAAATGCACCAGCAAATGTCGTTTGTGTTCCTTTTGCACTCGATACGCGCGCTGCTCCACTAACTCAATCGGCGAATTGCGAGCTGCAACTTGAATGGATAAGGGATTGTGGAGCAGCCGTTCTGCTAAGCCGCGAATGTCGTCAGAATAAGTCGCCGAGAACAATAAATTCTGTCTTTTTTGCGGCAGTAATTTGATGATGCGACGGATATCTGGAATGAAGCCCATATCTAACATGCGATCCGCTTCATCGAGTACGAGTACTTGAACCTTGGACAAATCGACGGCGCGTTGTTGGGCGAGATCGAGTAGGCGACCCGGCGTCGCCACCAAAATATCGCAGCCATTGCGTAGCGCCGTCATCTGAGGATTGATGCTGACCCCGCCGAATATTTGGTAGGTTCGAAGTTGCAAATACTTGCCGTAATTGCGCGAGCTTTCAGCCACTTGAGCCGCAAGTTCACGGGTGGGTGTGAGCACCAACGCGCGGGGAGCGCGGCTATTGGTATGGGTAGTATCGGCATGCAATAGCTGAAGAATGGGCAGCACGAAGCCCGCCGTCTTGCCGGTGCCGGTTTGTGCGCCTGCGAGTACGTCGCGTCCCGAGAGCACGGCCGGAATGGCTTGCAGTTGAATAGGAGAGGGAGTGTCGTAGCCTTTATCGGCCACAGCACGGAGTAATTCGGGCATAAGCCCGAGATCGGAAAATGACATTTAAAATCCTTAAAGATTTGGACTCGCACGACGAAGCTTTTAGCTTCACAGCGGTCAGCAGCGAGGGAGGGTAAATAAACGGAGTGCGCCTAAGGACGGACCGCGAGCTTTAAGTGGCACTGACCGAGTACCAACTTTCTAAAGCTGCCATAAGCTTACACGGTTGTAGTGTTTACGTCCAATTTGTAGTGTGCCTCGGCCTTAGGGTGTTGAATTGACGAGGGGCGCGTCGCTAAGCCCGCTGCCAAGGACGTCGCTAAGCCATAGTATTGCGCCGGGTTGCTAAGCACCAATTTCCAATAATTTTTCCTTTCGCCTTGCATGCAAGACGGCTTCGGTATAACCATTAGGCTGATCGCGACCTTTAAATATCAGGTCACAGGCAGCTTTGAACGCGATATTGTCGGCGAAGTTGTGGCTCATCGGTTGATAGTGAGGATCAGTGCCGTTTTGTCGATCAACCACAACAGCCATTTGCTTGAGGACTTCCAAGACCTGCTCGCGGGAACAAATCTGGTGATGTAACCAATTGGCAATATGTTGACTGGAAATGCGCAGGGTGGCGCGATCTTCCATAAGCGCGACATTTAAGAAGTCGGGTACCTTTGAACAACCAATGCCAAAATCAATCCAGCGCACCACATAACCTAGAATGCTTTGAATGTTGATTTGGAGTTCTTGCTCAATCTCAGTTGTACTCCAGTCTGTATCTGTCGCGAGCGGGGGAGTCAGGATATCTTCTAAAGACGCTTGGGGTCTCGCTCTAAGTGCCGCTTGCACTTCTGTGACATTGACCTGGTGATAGTGCATTGCGTGGAGCGTGGCGGCAGTAGGCGAGGGCACCCATGCGGTACTTGCGCCGGCCAGCGGTTGAGTAATCTTGCTAGCTAGCATGTTGGCCATCAGATCGGGCATCGCCCACATACCCTTGCCGATTTGCGCATGACCTGGGAGCCCAGACTTGAGGCCTATGTCGACATTTTGTCGCTCGTAAGCGTCTAACCATATAGCTTGCTTTAGCTCCTGTTTGCGCGACATGGCGCCAGCTTCCATCGAGGTGTGGATTTCATCGCCCGTCCGGTCGAGGAAACCAGTATTAATAAACACCACCCGCTGACGTACGGCGCGAATACACTCGGCGAGGTTGACTGTTGTGCGTCGTTCTTCGTCCATGATGCCAATCTTGAGGGTGTAGCGAGGTAGCCGTAGCAAGTCTTCAGTCGCATCGAACAGCCGATTCGCAAACGCCACTTCTTCAGGTCCGTGCATTTTCGGTTTGACAATGTAAATAGACTTGCGCAAAGAATTTTTCACAAGTTTAGCGGGATTAAAATCGTGCAACCCAATGAGTGAGGTGAGGACGGCGTCTACTATTGTTTCGGGGATCGCTTGGGATTCGAACGTAATCATACGGGTTAGCATGTGCGCGCCGACATTGCGAACAAGCATCAAGCTACGGCCGGGCAGCACGAGGGTTTCGCCTGAAACGCTAATATAATGGCGATTAGGGTTTAATTGACGCTTAAATAGCTTCCCGTTCTTGTTAATCGTGACTGCAAGCTCGCCTTTCATGAGCCCGAGCCAGTTTCGATACACTACTAGTTTCTCTTGTGTATTGACTGCGGCAACTGAGTCTTCGCAATCTTGAATAGTGGTTAGCGCGGATTCGAGCACTACGTCGCTGATACCTGCGCTATCGATGCAACCGATGCGATCGGATCGATCGATGTGTATTTCAACGTGTAGGCCGTGATGGATTAACAATAGCAGGGTGGGTGAACCTAGTGGGCCACTGTAGCCGATGAATTCCTTTGGGGTCTTAAGCGAGGCAATGGTTCCGTTGCTTAAATGGACTGCAAGTCCCTGTTTGCCGAGTTGATAGCTTGTCGCTTCGCGATGGGAGCCCTGTGTTAGCGGGAAATGTTGGTCCAAGAATGCTCGCACGTACTGTACGACTTTGGCGCCACGTTGGGAATCGTATACGGCGGTAGGCTCTGGTCCCTGTGCGATTGCATCCGTGCCATAAAGTGCGTCATAGAGGCTGCCCCAGCGAGCGTTGGCTGCGTTGAGCGCGTAGCGCGCGTTGTTGACGGGCACCACTAGTTGGGGCGCTGCCACCCGCGCGATTTCGAGGTCTACGTTATCCGTGACTACGGTTACGGGACCTTGCTCCTTACTTAAGTAACCGATGTCGACGAGGAAGCTTTTATACTTGACCTTACCAAAATTGATGCCCGGATTTTGGCGATGCCATGCGTTGATTTGTTGTTGCAGACGATCGCGCTTATCCAGAAGTTTTGCATTTTCCGGTGCGAACATCTTAATGAGAGTGGCAAATTCGTCCCAGAATGCTTTTGTTTCGATACCCGTGCCGGGCAGTACTTCGTCATTGACGAAATCATATAAGAGAGAATCGACTTCGAGATTTTGTAGGCGGACGGTGTTGGCCATTATTTTTAAGTACTACCTGGGTAAATCATGTTCAAGTTGAAGGCGAAGCCGCAACATGGGTTAGCCTATCCATTATCTGATGCCTCGACCTCGTTTTGGGACTTTTTGCGATTTTACACTGAGTAATATTTCGCTGTAGTCGCAATCGTTCCACACGGGGTGATGCTGGTCGGGTAAATATGGGGGCGCGGAATTTCCGAAGACCCGTCGGCGAAATCCGGTGCGAGCGGTAAAGTTTGGATCATGATTATTTTGGATACTAATCTTGTGTCTGAACCGCTCCGACAAAAGCCTGCTGCCGAGGTGTTAGCATGGTTGGATAGGCAAGCGCCGCAAACGCTTTACATCACGACGATTACCTTGGCCGAGTTGCACGTGGGGGTCAGCCGTCTACCCTTAGGAAAACGACGCAAGGCGTTGCAAGACGCGACAACAGATGTGATCGCTGGGTTTAGAGGGCACGTTCTGGCGTTCGAGCAGGATAGTGCTCGAGCATTTGGGCGGGTGGTTGCGGGGAGGCAAGCAGCCGGGAATCCGATGCACTATGCCGATTGCGCGATCGCGGCTATTGCGGCTGTCGCGGCTATGCATGGGTTTATTCTGGCGACCCGAAATGTACGGGACTATAAGGGAGCTGGAATCGCATTGATCGACCCTTGGCATGCCCCGTAATACGGCGACGGCAATCTTAAGTTAGTCGTTACGGCGCTGGCCATAAGTTCTGCAACTTTAAAGTAGTACCGTAGTAACACCTAGGCAATTGTTCACGACTTGCTGGTCAGACTTACTGTTCAGGTGGTCATGTGCTTACTCAGTAATGCGCATTTTGAAGCGTCCGATTGCGGTCATTGGTAGAGGGACCGCACTGGGGCACAAGCGCCAATTCATTCCGCTAGGTAAAAGGATTGACCATCGGGACCCCAATAGGTCGGTAGTGCGCGGCATTCCGAGTTACCACGGTCAGGTCGTGAATCAGCGCTGTAGCTGCGATCTGCTTATCGAGCGAGTTCTCAGGATGTTGCGCACGCAGTCGTCCCCAGATCTGGGCCGCCTCCTGATCAAAGGGTAAGATGGCATCTGCAAAATCGATGGTCAGGCGATCAAGCCAGCGCTCAAGGCGCGCAGACTGCGCAGAGTCCCCGCGGTGCCTGATAATTTCTACTCCCTGCCGAAGTTCGCCAATAGTAATTGCGGATAAGAACAGGGCAATGTTGTTCCGACTCGCGTTACCAAAGAATTCGCGCACGCCGGCATTGGCTTTGCCGCCCTTGCGTGCATCGCTGATCACATCGGTATCAACCAGAAACACATTCAGTCTCGATGATCTAACTGAATTCTGGCGAAGTCTTTGTCGTGGCCAACGTCAGGCATAGATGCCAGTACATCAGCCAACAGCAGTCGCCGGGGTCCTCGAAGCGCCGCCTGAAGAATTTCCCGATGTTCCTGTTCAGCGCTGCGATTATGCTTCGCAGCACGTAGCTTCAGTGCCTTAACCAATTCGTCCGCTACCTTACGAACCATAAGTTGCGCCATTGACCTGCTCCTAAGTACTTCAATGCTAGCAATGATAGTGCGCGGCAAACCGGCATGCAAGCAGTGCTAGCACTTTCAGCATCGACATGGTTAGGCTGTTCTTGGCAGCCCGATGGCTGGCATTGCCCGACGTCGGCTCCGATCGAGTTGACCATTTCAGTTGATTTTCCGCCAACGATCGGTGAATAGCACTTAATGACCGTTTAGTTTGCGCTGGAACCTTAAGTCCGACGGCATTAGGGTATTTACTTATGACGTTGAGAATCGTTTGCTGTCTGTCGTGGGCAGTGCTGGGCTCAATCTAGCTTATGATCCGTTGGGCCGATTGTCGCAAACGACGCCGGGTGGCGTTTCCACTGTTTTTTTATACGATGGCGATCGATTAGCGGCTGAATATAACTCAGTGGGTACATTGTTACGGCGTTACGTGCATGGACCCGGCGTGGATGACCCTGTAGTGTGGTACGAGGGACCCGGGGTAACGGATCGACGATGGCTGCATAGTGATGAGCGTGGGTCGGTGATTGCAGTAACCGATGGCGCAGGGGCTGCGACAATTTATCCTTACGGACCCTATGGTGAGCCCAATACGTGGACCGGATCTCGATTCCGCTACACGGGGCAAATCGTATTGCCGGAGGCACAGCTGTATCACTACAAAGCGCGCGTATACGATCCAACGTTGGGGCGATTTTTACAAACTGATCCAATTGGGTACAAGGATGATTTAGACCTGTACACCTACGTCGGCAATGATCCGACGGATAAGACAGATCCCACAGGTCTTGAGGCAGACGACAATAAAACGTTTGCAGTCGAAGCCAATACGTGTAGCAGGGTGGGCGGGTCATCTTGTTCCGGGAGCTACGCGGGCGATGGGACCCACGGCAATGCCCAATCGACGGGTACGCCAGGGCACGCGGAGACAAGCAAGAATGTAGCCAATCAAATGGTGCAAAGTGGAAAATACGAGACGGTTCATCTCAATCAGAAATTATCAACGATAACAGGTGACGCTGCAGCCGGGGGTCAGCAGCCGGACGTTGCGGGAGTTAAGCCTGGCGGTGTAGTTGATACTGTAGAAGTTCCCTCCAAAACGCAGACGACTGCGCAGATGGATGCTAAGGGTGCAGCAATGCAAAAGAAACTCGAATCCATTGGAAGGCCCGGGGGTAAGGCATATATTGTGCCAATCGGTGGAAAAATGAGTGGTGCTGGGAGCGTAAACGCTCTAATAACGGTGGCTATAGGGGGCTATATCTTCATGCAAAATCCAGGCGTGCAGGGCGCAAAAGATGCGGCGGCTGGGATGGTCGAGGGTGCATTTTGTGGACTCATGGGGGGATGTAGTTCGACCGCCAGCGGCAATGCAGCCGACGGATTGGCGCGCTGAAGCGGGCTGCCACCCCGTTAGGTATTTGACCATGTTGCATTCCAATGAGAGGTGAGTTCTGGTGAGCGACTCGCCGATCCAAAATCTTGACTCGTTTGATGTCGTCGGACGGCGTATGGATGGGGGCATTGACCTTGTGATTGTCGCAAGCGGTCCCATCGACGGCTCACAAGGTACTTTAAATCTATTGAGAATTAAGATCTCAAATTATATTGATGAAGTATCCCGTGACGATTTCCTAGTCAAAAATGGACGCAATCGCGGGGCGCAAATTACGATTTGTGTTGTGTGTCCGTATCCTGTCGATCCTCAGGCATTTGAACTAATTGAGGCGATGCGCCCGCTTGCACAGCGAAGCGGGGCGGATATTGTTTTTAAGAGCGCTATGGCGTGAATGGTAGCTGCCCTTCGATTTAGTTTTGCGCCGCTTGGCTTTCGCATCGGCCAGGGAATAGTTGCAAAGCGCACAGAGTTTTGAAAAATCTGTGCCGCCAAGAGTTTCGCATTCTTCCCAGAGTTTCCACATGGCTGGTGCGCCAGGCACGCCGAGCGATGTCCCGAGGCCGCTTAAGACTACGAGTTGTTAACAGCGAAGAATTTCGACCAGAAATTTTTGCATTTCGTCGAAAGCGCCGCGCTCTGGCGTCCCGTCCGCTGCATCACGATCAGTGTTCCTCCAGGTGCTTACCCGGGTACTGTAAAAACTCACGTTCGAAGCGCTTGCTGTTGCCATGATTTTCTTCCGTTGAAATTAATTCCGTGTTGTTTTTCAAATCTTGCCGAGCGAATCAGAATTAACCCACTTGTTGCGTGACTAGTCCTGCTACCAGTTGGCAGAACGGCCTTATATCTTGGCTTACGCTGGCAGCCTCAAGTGATGCCATATATTCGTCCCGCCGGTCCAGTGGCACGATTGTCCATGGATATCCACCGGAAGCCAGCATGACGTTCATCAAGAAACGGCCCATGCGTCCGTTGCCGTCAAAATAGGGGTGTATCCACACAAAGATGAAGTGACCAAGGACCACGCGAACTGCCGGTTCCGGCTCTTTTTGAAGCAATTCAAAGAATGCAGGCATGAGTTCCCGCACGGCTTCCGGCCGCGGCGGCGAGTGCATCGACCGACGGATATAAACGGGTCCATTGCGATATCCCGCGAGGTCGGATGCCTTGATGATGCCCGCTGTGACGCTGGGGCCAAAAAGCTCGCGATACCAGCTAGCATGATCGTGGTCCGCAACGCTGCCCGCGTTCTCGTTACCTAAAACGCGTTCAATGCTTTTCTTGACGCTCTGGAACGATTGCCAGTACCCGCGCGCCGCTAATGCGTCGCGGTGGTCCTGATCGCCTTTGATGCTGTCCGGATTCCAGTTGCCGGAACGCACACGCTCGATAAGGTCTGCGCTGACGCGGTAGCCTTCAATAGAGAGAGAGTTATAGGCGTCAGCAACGTACACCTCCTCAATATGCTTGAGGTAAGACGCCGGGTTTTTTGTGACCCCGGGGGAGGTAGGAAAGTGCTTGAGGACATCTTCCCGCATGCGGGCCCAATTCATAGTAAGGCGATTGATGTACGGTGAAACGTCGCGCGTGCCGAGAGTGATCTGCTGCGAGTCCACAAAAGGGTCTGTTTCGGGGACGGTGTAGCCAGCGGCCACCATGGTGGCGACGATGTCGTCCGCAATCCGCGTCCGCCCGATATTGCGAAACGCCCCGGCCAGACGGCCCGCGATCTTGCTGTGGCCTCCGGCGAGTAGTTGATCCAGGACCTCGGAGGCGTCCTGCACCATGGCAAGTGCTGCGCGCATTTCAACGGGATGCGCGGCATATTGCGAGGCCGCGCTGTTTAGCAAAGCCGTAGTCAATGGGAAAGTGCGGAGGCCGTCCCGGATCTCTATGTCCTTGGGCGGAGGGACCGCAAGCCGGAGATCGAACATCGATGTGCCGTAGGGCATCGGCGTCGGTTTGTTGCCTCCCTTGGGAGAGCGTACCAGTAGTTGCTTTGGGACCGTCCAGTCGCCCGTGTGAAGGCTCAAAGACTGTTCATGGCTCAGACACCAGTCCGACCCGAACCTCTCCGTCAGATACTCAGCGCAAAATCCCCAGAAAGCGGCGTACCACGCCGTGCTCTCCCCCGGGGGCTCGTCGGGGCGACCGGCGATATACCATCCCCGCATGACTTCGCGGATGAAGCCATTTTTGACGAGGCGCTCGCGGTGCGTGCGCGACAAAGCCGTGGCACGAATCGCAACGTGCCCGTCATCCTGAAGTGATTTCAAGAGGGCGAGGGATTCCGCCAGCTTGTCCGAAGGTAATGCCATGATCGAATCCGATATTTAGGGTAAGGTGTTTTCCTATAATTAGGTTTTATTATTTTACTATTTTTAGGTTTTGGAGTCAACCAATATTTAGGTTTAGAGGCAGAGCCCCTAGTATTTTGAATGTATTCATAAGGCTTTGACTTCCGGGGATAACCCACCTTTATTCAAAGATGAAGTCACGAAAGGCCATTTTAGTTCAGTTCAGGGCCATTTCAGGCTCCCGAAGCGGTCATATCGGGAGTCATATTGTTTAGTTCTGTAACCTTTAGGGCGGACTGCGTCAGCAGATCCGCCCTTTTTCGTTCTGGAGAGGGACATGAGGCGATGGGATCGGTTTTTGGACAGTTATAGGGAGCAGTACGCCGCTCGCGGCATCTGTGCGGAGCGAGTTAAGACCACCCGAGCGACGCTGGAACGCTGGGGCGGTTGGATGAAGCAGCGGCGACCGCGCGTGATTCTGGAACGCGTCGATGCTGATCTTTTGGTGCGGTACATCGAGAGCCGCACAAGCTTTCGAGCCAAGTCCACGGTGTACGGGACTCTCTCGACGATGCGTGGCATGGGCGATTACCTCGTGCGCGAAGGCATCTGGCAGATAAACCCGCTGCGCTGGATGAAGGGACCAAGGGTCACGCCATACAGCCGCCTGCCGCGGCGGATTGATCGCGAGCACAGGCAGGCGCTGTGGCGCGAAGCAGCCAACAAGCACGGCGAGTTTCATCGCCATCAGGGGATCGCCGTGCTCGCTTTGTTGTACGGCACCGGACTGCGGCGCGGGGAGATTGTCGCGCTTCAAGTCAAGCCGGACAAAATGCCTGAACCAGAAAGCGAGACTTTCACTGCTTAGGCCGCCTCGATAAATCGCTGCGGGTTGGTCATTCTACGATGCGCACGGGCCGCAGCTATTCGCCGCGCACGCTCGTCTGGAACCTCGTCCGGTTCTCCATGATGCCAGGTTGCCGGCGTCCTGTAACCCAAGGTCGCAGGTAATCGCTCTTCGTTGTATTGATGCATGAGCTTGGCGATGAGCGCTTCGGCCTGCCGATAATGACTGCCGTAGTCGTTGTCACTCTCGGCGCGCACGGTGCCATTGAAGCGCTCCACAATACCGTTCGATTCTGGGTGCCGCGGCCTCGTTTTGATGTCGATCAGGTTATGCGCCTTGATCACCGCCGCGACGTCCCGATTGACGAACTCACTGCCGTGATCGTGCACGACGCGAGGTCTGGAGACTTTGGATGCTTCAAGCGCCGCCTGCAGCTCGATCGCCACCGATTTGCCGTCTAGACTCATCAGCAGCTTGTGGTGCACGTTATAGCGGCGGTAGGCGTCAACAAAGCTCACCAGGAAGTAAAATCGGGCAGCGACCCCTACGTACATGACGTCGGTATGCCATTGCTGATTCGCTCCATTGGGTCGGAAGTTGTATTCACCGCTGGAGACCGTCGATCGCTTCCAGCGCGATAACAGGTCGGCATCGCTCAAAACCCGGTAAATCGTGCTCTCGCCGACGCAGGCGACGCCCGCATCGACCCTCATCCAAGTGAGCTTGCGATAGCCGATCTTCGGGTACTTGAGGGCAAACTCACAGATCTTTGCACGCTCCTCGGGCAGCACCTCGTACACTCGGCAGGGCTTCGCCGTCTGATCCTCCAGGCTATCGCGCCGCTTCCACGCGTAATAGACGCTGCGCGGCATGCCCTAAGGCGGCGAGTGTGCGATACACCCGCCACCCGGAACGTCGCTTGGTTTGTTCTACAATCTGCATCACGGCCGCTTTCGTCTCCGCCGGTACTCGATATAAATCTTCCAACCTCAAAGCTTTTTTTTCAACTCCAAATTCTCCGCCGTGATCTCCGCGATCACCGCCCGCAGACGCTCCATTTGCGCCTTGTGCCGAACCTCCGGATCCTCCTTGCGTGGCGTTCGCTGCGCATCGCGCTTCAGCGCTACCGCTGAGCCGCCCTGGGCCACCGCCCGCCAGCGATAAAACACCGACACTGCCAACGCATGGCGCGGGCACACCTCGCTCACGGTCACCCCGGGCTGATCCGCCTCCTTCAAAATCTCCAGTTTCTGCTCCGCCGTAAATCGTCGAATTTCGCGTTTGCTCATCCACTTCGCTCCGTTTGCGGGGCACCCGCAGCAGATCGAAGTCTCTCATTTCCACGCTAGCATTTTGTCCAGAAGTCGCTGAAGCTACACACCCCTCCGAACTCATGTACGACTGAAACTGTTGCCGCGTAGCCTTCCAGCCCACGCCACGCGCTGAGGCGTGAGGATTTTAAAAAACAAGTCTGACGGTTACTCAATGCCATTGGCCTACACGGTGCCTACATGGCGTATCAATCAAAATTTGTGATTTTTGTAAGTTACTGATTTTTGGCTCCCCGGGACGGATTCGAACCGCCGACCAACGGATTAACAGTCCGTCGCTCTACCGCTGAGCTACCGAGGAATATTTTAAGAGGCGCGGATTGTCGATAAGCTGCGTGCTTAAGTCAAGAAAAGTACGTCACGTTGCCGCATTATTCTTAAGGGGTGTCCCGGGTAAGGTGCGCCGAATACGCGTAGCAGTGGCCTGAACAAAGTAGGTCCCGGTTGGCGGGGTCTCGCACCTATAGTAGGTACGCCATTTTTTAGGCCGCTTACTAAGCTTTTGTTCGCGAGATAATTCTAGAAATACGATTAAGTGCATCCGTTAACATATTGATATTACAAGCAAAAGATATTCTTATATGACCGGGGGCACCGAATCCTGAACCGGGTACCACGGCTACGCCCCCCTCCACTAATAGGTACTCTGCAAACGAATTATCGTCATTCAAACCCAAATGCCGCATGGCCCCCTCCACGTTGGCAAACGCGTAAAAAGTACCGGCACCCGGCCGACACGATATACCGGGTATCGCATTTAAGCCTGCGACCACAAAGTCATGGCGTTCGCGAAATGCCTTGTTCATGTCCGTCACGCAAGTCTGATCGCCAGTCAAGGCCACTGTCGCTGCTCGCTGCGAAATACTGGAGGGGTTAGAAGTAGACTGCCCCTGAATCGTCGCCATTGCCGCCACCAAATCGCGCGGTCCACCGCAGTAACCAATACGCCATCCCGTCATGGCATACGCCTTGGAACATCCATTAATAGTGACGGTACGGTCGTACAGCGCCGGGTTGACTTGAGCGAAACTTGAAAACGGCTCGCTTGCCCAATAAATATGTTCGTACATCTCGTCAGACGCGATCACCACTTGTGGGTGCTGGAGAAGTACGGCTCCCAGCGCTTGCAATTCCGCGCGCGTGTAAGCCGCGCCGGTGGGATTGCTGGGGCTGTTGATAAACATCAACTTGGTGCGTGGCGTAACGGCAGCCGCCAACTGTGCAGGAGTGATCTTGTATCCCTGGTCAGCACCCGCATACACGCACACGGGTACGCCATCTGCGAGCAATGCCATGTCCGGATACGATACCCAGTAAGGCGCCGGAATTATGCATTCGTCACCCGCGTCGAGCAGTGCCGCACACAGGTTGTAACAGGTTTGCTTGGCACCGGAGGAGACAATGATTTGGCTGCGATCATAGGTCAATTCATTATCGCGCTTAAATTTTGCGATAATCGCGTCTTTAAGTTCGGCCGTTCCATCGACGGCGGTATAACGAGTCAAGCCTTTGCGAATAGCCTCGATGCCCGCATCCGCAATATGCACAGGCGTATCGAAATCTGGCTCGCCGGCACCCAATCCAATAATATCTTTACCTTCACTCTTGAGTTTGGCGGCCCTTGCAGTGACCGCAAGAGTGGGCGAGGGTTTAACTTTTTGAACGCGCTTAGAGAGAGAAAACGGCACTGTGGTTACCTAGGTTAAAAATGACACTTCAATTTACGATGGTTCTGCTACTTAGTACGTATTAGTCTACAAAAATTTGGCTGGCGGTGCCAGAATGTACCCATGAGTTTTGAATTACATTCCGATTACAAGCCTGCCGGCGATCAACCCCAAGCGATTGAAAAGCTTGTAGAGGGACTTAATAGTGGCCTTGCCCACCAAACTCTCTTGGGGGTGACGGGGTCCGGGAAGACTTTCACCATTGCTAATGTTATTCAGCAGCTACAACGTCCGACCTTGGTGTTGGCGCATAACAAGACTCTTGCGGCTCAGTTGTACGGCGAGTTTAAAGGTTTTTTTCCGAAAAATTCGGTGGAGTACTTCGTTTCCTATTACGACTACTACCAACCAGAGGCCTACGTTCCAGCCTCCGATACTTTTATCGAGAAAGATGCGTCCATCAATGAACACATTGAGCAAATGCGTTTGTCGGCGACTAAGGCATTACTGGAGCGACCTGATTCCATCATTGTGGCTACGGTGTCGGCGATTTACGGTTTAGGTGACCCTCAAGCCTACTTAAGCATGGTTTTGCATCTGTCGCGAGGCGATCGCCTTGAGCAACGAAAATTATTACGACGATTAGCCGATATGCAATACACCCGCAACGAAACCGATCTTCGCCAAGGTACATATCGCGTGCGCGGTGATGTGATCGACATATTTCCCGCTGAGTCCGAGCGAGAGGCGGTCCGCGTCGAGTTGTTCGACGATGAGATTGAGGCCTTAAGTTTCTTTGATCCGTTGACTGGCGAAGTCATGCGCAAGGTGCCGCGCTTGACTGTTTATCCATCCACTCACTACGTGACGCCCAAGGAACGGGTACAAAAAGCGGTCGATCATATTCGCGAAGAATTGCGCGGTCGACTCCTAGAACTGCACGGTGCGAGTAAGTTGGTCGAGGCGCAGCGACTGCAACAGCGCACGATTTTTGATTTAGAGATGATGAACGAGGTGGGCTATTGCGCCGGTATCGAGAATTACTCGCGCTATTTGTCGGGACGTTTACAAGGTGAACCACCCCCATGCCTATTTGACTATCTACCGAAAAATTCCTTGCTGGTTATCGATGAAAGTCACCAGACAATTCCGCAGTTAGGGGCGATGTATAAAGGCGATCGCTCCCGCAAAGAGACGCTGGTGGAGTACGGGTTTCGTTTGCCTTCCGCGTTAGATAACCGTCCGTTGCGATTTGAAGAATTTCAGCATATGGCGCCGCAGGCCATCTATGTTTCGGCGACACCGTCGGTGTACGAGAAAAAGATGTCGGGCCAGGTGGTCGAACAAGTTGTGCGGCCGACGGGTCTGATTGATCCCGTGGTTGAGATTAGGCCAGTAAAGACTCAGGTGGATGATTTATTGTCTGAAATCCGAGTTCGTGTTCAACGTAAAGAACGGGTCTTGGTGACGACTCTTACCAAACGCATGGCGGAGGACTTGACCGAGTATTTGAACGAGCACGGGGTTAAGGTTCGTTATTTACATTCCGACATTGAAACTGTAGAGCGTTCGGAAATTATCCGAGATCTGCGGTTGGGGAAATTTGATGTAGTGGTGGGTATTAACTTGCTACGTGAAGGGCTCGACATGCCGGAGGTCTCGCTGGTGGCGATTCTTGACGCTGATAAAGAAGGATTTCTTCGCTCTGAAGGGTCGTTAATTCAGACCATCGGTAGGGCTGCTCGAAATCTGCACGGTAGGGCGATTCTTTATGCCGACATACGTACAGGGTCAATCGAGCGAGCGATCGCTGAGACCGATCGACGGCGCGCCAAACAAGTTGAATTTAATACGCTGCACGGCATTACTCCGCGCAGTATTGTCAAAGCCGTTACTGATGTCATGGAAGGCGCTAGGGACGTGCATGGCGAGGAGGGGGGTGATGCAAGTATTCTGTACTCACAGCTGCCGCCAGATCAAGCGCTCAAACGCATTAAGAAACTTGAAGTAGAAATGACTAAATTGGCGCGCAATTTAGAATTCGAACAAGCTGCGCGTATCCGCGATGAAATTCAAAAATTACGCCACGCCGCGTTTGGCATCCCTGACCAGCAAGCAGGTTAGGCCCGGATTACTGAGTTGGGCCAGATTGCTGGGTTGGGCCAGATTGAGCGGTTTTAGCGGCTGCTGATCGGTGCAACTGGTTTCTTTTTATCGGGCTTGGGCGGGGGCGTGTAGGGTGTAAAAGGACCTAGGCCACAACTGGCGCCTTCTTGCATACCCCCGGCACTATAAATTACCGTGATGATGTCGACGCTACAATAATTATTGGTTGAGGTTTTGTGGCTGAAAGCTTTTTCATAGCCTAGGCTAGGGCACTTATATGGCAGTGTGTTTTTCCAAATTTTCTTGCCGTGCATGTAAAACAAAATAGTTTGGCCATCCAACACTTCAGTGTGATCGACCTCGCTTAAGTTTAGGCAGTGAGGGTTTTTGGCAGGGTCCACAGTGGTATCGGCAAGGGCGAATTGCAGGGGAGATGTCAGGGCGGCGAAAATGCCGGCCAGGGTTCCGATTCTGACTAGGGTGTCGGTGTTAGTAGTCATAGTTGTCCTCATTTGCAAATGTACCGAAATCTTCTCTATCCTAGTGCTAATGGTCGCGTTACGCGACAGTTAATACGAGGTTATTTCATGAAGCATCCCGTTAAGGCCCTGTGCGCCATGGTTTTTTCCGTAGCCTTTTTACAAGGCTGTATTCCTGTTCAAGAGGCGGCCACCAATCCGGTTTATGCCAAGACTCGTACCGGCGCGGGTATAGGCGCTGCCGCGGGCGCCGTGATTGGTTTAATTACGCGCGGTGATAGATTAGACAATGCGCTCATTGGTGCCGCATTAGGGGGTATTGCGGGCGGAGCCATTGGCAATTACCAAGACCGACAAGAGCACAAATTGCGCCAGCAAATGGCGGGAACCGGCGTGCAAGTAGTGCGTAAGGATGACAACATCACGCTTAATATGCCGGGTGGGATAACCTTTCTCACCGATAGTTCTGACGTACGAGCGGAGTCATACCCCATTTTGGATAAGCTGGCGGGTACGCTCGGCGAATATCACGAAACCGTTATTGAAGTCGCGGGACATACTGATTCCACCGGAGGAGCGGACTACAATCAAAAATTATCGCAGCATCGGGCGCAGTCAGTAGCGGCGTATTTGATGAGTAAGGGAGTTGAATCCGCGCGTCTTATGGTGGTGGGAGATGGCGAACGTGACCCGATCGCGTCGAACGATACCCCCGCAGGGCGCCAACAAAATCGACGTGTGGAGATGACTATCGTTCCAGTAACGAAAAAAACCTAGTTATCCCCAAAGAATTAAGCGCAATAAATTAGGACGAATTCGTACTCATGCCGGTGCGCGAACTTATTTCCAGTGAGCGCGGGCGACCAGCCGTAAGGGCTGGTCGCTACTAACCGCTTTAGCGTGTGGCTAACCGCCACATGCTGCGACCATGGGTTGCAGCGTAAAGGTCACCGGTACGAGTAATAGCAAGCTGGTAGACCGCGGTGGGTGGCAGTCCGCTGCCTGCTACGACCCATTGAGTGGCGCCTTTCTTGAGCATTAGTACTCCGAAATCGGTACCGATGAATAAGTCGCCTCTTTGCTCGTCGCGCGCCAGTGTTGTTATAGGTAGGTCACCCAAGTTGTAACTGATGTCGTCAAAACCGGCGCTACCATTTTTGTCTACGTTGACTTCAAACACATGTCCGGGCGTTGCCGGTGTGTAAGCTCCATAGCCTGTATACGATACCCAGGCATGGCTACCGTTGCGAGGATCCACAGTAATTCCGCTCACAACGCGGCCCGGCGCAGTGATCGAGTCCACGCGCTGGAAAATGACTGTTGCCGGGTCTGGCGCATCGGCATTGCGAGTCAGAAATACTCGACCATGGTTGGTAGCCGCCCACATGCTATGAGCATTGCCCGTGGAGCGCGCCACTAGGGCGACGACACCTGCGGTACGGTCTGCTCCAAAACTAGTTCCGGTCAGGTCGGCGCCGAGTGGCATCCAATCACCGCACATTACCTTAAAGTCACCTGTGGACTCATTGCAATGTAAATCTAAGTAGGCACGGGGTCCGCCGCTGTCAACCGTGCGCCATACATGCTGGAGACCCGCAAAAATACTGCCACCGACAATTGGATCCGCAATAATAGGCACATAGAATTCGCTGCTTTCTCCGCTGCCTAACAGCGGATCGGCAATCCAGTCCCAGCCGGCTGCGGCGCCTCCTTGAAAATTTACATCGACCTGCGGGTTGTAGTAGGTATGAAACCTAACACTGGAGTTCAGTGCATCAAAGCCGGTATTGCCACCGTCGCCGCCAACGCTCTCGAAAAACGCTGTGCCCGTTTCACCAAAAGCCCAGGTCCCGTTGTCTTGAGTACCTCCCATCCATACGCTGTCAACGTTGCGAGGGTCGAAGGCAATGGATTGGAACTGCAGCGTGGTTAGCCCATCATTGACAGGTTCGATTACCGTGGGAATCGCTGCAAGCCAGGAATTACAATCGACTAGATCCGCCCCAGCGAGGCCGCGAGTGGCACATTGCGCCGTCGCATTAATAAGCTTGCCACTGGTTCGCACTACGCCGCCATCTGAAGCCGCTAGTACTTGGATCGAGTTATGCGGGTTAAATACCAGGGTATGCTGGTCGGGATGCATACCGCCGGCGGGCACTTGAGCATCACGCGTCATATCAGTGAAACTTACGCCCGCATTGGTAGAGCGCATTACGGCGCGCCCGTTAGAAGCGGCGGGCACCTGGCCGAATATTTCAGGATAATTCATGCTGCCGCCGATCCATACGGTATCTGGGTGGCCTGGAGGACTGGCAATGTAAATATCATAGAAACATTGGCCCTGACAAAACCCGAAGCTGCCAAAACCTGCACTGCCAGCAGTGTGGTTCGATAACGCGATCCAGCCAGGATTAGTGGTACCGTTGCTGAGTACGTTTGCCGGAACTTCGGCATTGTCGACTCGGTAAACATACGAGGTGCCGGACGCGTCAAGCGAGTCGCCCAAATAAATTCGCGTGGCATCGTCGTTGCGCGCGAGCGCGATGACGAGTCGATTAAACCCATCATTAGGCGTGCCGGTGGCGAACACCGTGCGAAATTTTGTGTCACCGTCTAAGCTCATTGATGAACGCACGACACCAAATCCGAATATCGATAAGTACACGGTATCCAGGTCATTCGGATCCAACAAAATTTGCATGACCCCGCCCGTAAAATTACCGCCCGGGGCCGTATTTAAAACTCGCGCAAAGCTCGCACCGCCGTCATGCGACTCATATAAACCGAGATTTGCTGTTTGAGGTGGCAAGGAGGCATCGGCTGAAGCTGCCCCACCGTGTAATGCCGACATGGTGCCAAAGTACACATGCGAAGAATCACGCGGGTCGATGGCAATCGTTGCGATAGACAGCCCGTTCGCAAACGGTACCGACGCGGGTAGGACATGCCAGGACAAGCCGCCGTCGCTGGATTTGAATAAACCCACACCCGCTTCTGAGTCGCCCGAGGAATTTTGTTCGCCCGTTCCTGCGTAAATAATTCGTCCCCTTCCGCGGGGGTCCACCGCCAGCGAGCCGATGGCATTCGAGTCGAGTCCTGTCGATGCGGCGGTCCAGTTCAGTTTGCCGCTAAACGGATGCGTGGCGACCCAAACGCCGCCTCCGGCTGCACCCAGGAAAACGCGACAGGATCCAAAATCATCGTCTTTGCACCCTGGCGTGAGCGCGAGCGCGGTTACGCGGCCAGAGGCGGTAAAATCCCGCCCTGTATAAGTCACCGAGGCGGGTACAGTTGAAACGGGCGGTGCCAACAACGACCATGCGCGGGTATTACTGTCTGCATAATGGGTGCTAACGGCCTTGAATGCGGCACGGGCTGCATCCGACTGGGCGTTGCCCACGTCCGGTGCCGGATAAGCCATATTTTTGTACCGATGATAGTCGGGGCGACTGGTGCCATCGTCCTTGCCAACGAGGTCGAC
Organism: Gammaproteobacteria bacterium; assembly: GCA_025359565.1. Lineage (GTDB taxonomy): Bacteria > Pseudomonadota > Gammaproteobacteria > Steroidobacterales > Steroidobacteraceae > Bog-1198. The sequence continues at coordinate 398,716 of JANYFY010000009.1, forward strand.
ATGGGTAGGCTTTGATGCAACCCCCGCGCTTGCGGTGAATGCCAGAGCAGCGAATAAGTTCGCGAGCACCGATCGCGCAATTAAGTCGCGCTTTGCCGGCCGCTTAGATGCTGAACTTATTATGTAATTCTGCATTAGAATTCCCCTTGTCATAAAAAAAATAAGCATACGCCTCTATTGAGTGAGTTTTAGCGAAAGTCGCTGGGTATGCAATACTTAATAACCCTACGCATCCGCCCTACGGGGTTCGAAGCAACTGGGATACGTAACGGTAGGCTACTACGGTACGGCGATAAAGATGAAACGACAAATCCACGATCAAAGGTAGCCACACAAAATTAAGCCGGAAAAGCCCGATGAACAACAAGATCGTCAGGCAGCTGAATTTGAAGTCAACCCAATTTCGGTAGGAGGTCATTGAGGCCACCAAAAGATTGACGGCGCCTAACAGCATGCAGGCAATGGCGAAGCCACGATTGATCCAACGCCATTCGCGGCTTGACAGCGCAAAATAAGCACCGACAATAATTTTAGCAGGAGCAGTCCAACTCAGCATAGGAGCAATAATGGCAATGGTCGCGAGAGTCCAGTACAGAAGCGTAGGTTTCCAGAAAAATATTCCAGCCGGTTCGCCTTCATGAACATACAACCCAAACCAAATAGCCCATGCGCCAAATCCCGCAAATGCAATCCTTAGCAACCACGCGCTGGCAGTGGCAGCTTGGCGGCTTCGCCAAGCCCACGCGATCAGCAGCGGTACCACCCATACGCTGGTCAACATCAGGCTCATTTAATCCACCAATAACTTATCAGCAGGCCGAAGATCCATAAAATTTCGGCGGCAATTGCGTTGCGTGTTGACAGCGACGCGCGGGGCGCTAAGTGAACAGCCGCGAATTGGGTCTGCGCAAGCGCTGCTTGAAACGGTGATGTATGGGTCTGACGCAGGGTTTTTTTGACGTATTTCAAGGTGCGAGTGGGAGCTGTTTGCATCCGTGTCAAAAAACTGCGGCGACGCGCTGCGGCCCCTTGGATCAATTGCTCACGCAGGCAAGTGGGGCACTCGCTGCTGGAGAATTTAAGATGGCCCCGATTGCACGGTAACATTTGACCACTGTGCTTAACAGCATAAACGCTTAAGGATGCGACCCACTCTTGTGCGCTGGGGCGATTAATGGCTGAGGCCGAAAATGCGCGATCGAACAGTTCCCTTAGAGCATTCGGTAACACCTCGTGAACGCTGGCCGGTACTTTAAGAACATTTTTGTGCGCGCTGTTGCCGTAGGGGTATAAGCGATTTCGAATGCGTCCGGCTAACTCGGGTGGATAGTCTCGACTGTTTACGCCCACGCCGCTAAAAGGGTGTATCCCATAATTTAACAAGCGGAAGATGATCGTGGCCAGAGCGAATCGATCCTGCGCTTCAGGGTGCGTCACAGATCCCCCTTGAAATTCTGGTGCCAGATAGTCCGGTGTAACTTGCGGAGCATCGGAGCGAAACTCGTCTGTGGCAATATGAAAGCCATCGCAGTCGAGTATAGATACGAATAATTCAGATTTATAAACCTTCACGTTCATTGGCTTCAAGTCGACAATGGCGATGCGCATCGAGTGAAGGCAGCTGATGATGGCGGCTAAGTTAAAGCAAACTGCGACTAGCTTCCCGTAATCGATGTCGAAGTCTTCTTGGCTGGCCTGGCGGCGGTTTAGGAGATAGTCCAGTTCGAGCGTTTGATCAAAGGCAATTTTTCGCATCGCAAATCCGACAAAATCGGATTGATGCATAATCATCGCTTCAGGCCAGGCAAGTTGCACGATACCCTGATACTCGGCCGAAATTTTCGGCAGAGTGGGTTTGTGGTTGAGCATCCATTGAATCTTGCGCTGATAGTGATTTAGCTGTGGCGGCGTAGTGGTGGCGTGATAGAGCTTTGCAAGTAAATTGGGCTGTGTATCAATCCCGAATATTTCTCCGGCACCCCCGGATTTTCCGGTGGGAGTCAGGGTGATTTGTTCGGTTAGACTTCCGGGCCAGGCGAGCACAAATTTTTTTAAAGGTTGTTCGAACGGCATGACAATGGTCTGGAGGCGGTCAGCGCTTAGGTGAACAATGCGAGAAGTAGAGTCTTATCGTCATGCGAAATTTCGCATGCCCGCGGACTTTCCAACAAATTTCGCAAGGCCTGGTTGCCTATTGGAACGGTCGCTGCGCGCAGAAAAGTTTCAATTGGGTCGATGAAAGGCCGAAAAAAACCGCTACGTGTGCGGTTGATGGCGAAAGGTGCGGTGCCATCCGACATTAGTCCGATCATGCCTCCTTGCTGAGACCCTGGAATCGAAGTCACGCGTAGATGTTCTTTCCAGTTATCATCGGTGACGAAATACGTCTCGTCAGTATATTCGCCATTTTCGGGCGTCGAGAGTATTGAGTCACCGCTTGAGTTTTGTACAATCGCAAACCCATCACCGATATGGAAAAACAAGCCCCCATGGGGTGTTACTACGCATCCTACGAGGGTGCACGCGTAATCGTTAAGTACTAGTTGATGCGTGCTAGACCATTGCGCAAGTTGCACACGCACACTCTCAATAGCCAATTGAATCGACGCCTCGAGGCGGTCGTTGTGGCTGGGTAGAAAGGTGGCTATTTGCTCAACCAAGGTGTGAGCAATAAAATTGGCGCCTTCGCCCCCCTTTGTTGCCGAGCCGGCTCCGTCACAAACGGTCGCTATCAGCACACCGTCTATAATCGAGAAATGACTGGCATCCTGAGTCGCATGATTTTGCTCTGAGTTGCGTTTGCCAGTGGTTGAGACTGAGAATACGCTCCACATAACCTTATCAGGTTGAAAGTTGCGCCCAGCTGTCCACCGGATTTAACTGCACGGTGCCCCCAGCGGGCGCGCGCGAGACTGCGCGAATGCTGCGGCTCAACCAAATGAACAATTCCTTGAATTTGAGTCCATTCAAGCTCAACGCACCCTTGTTACTGAAATGACCAAGGGTATCTTTATTGGCTTGGTCACCAATTCCAATGGCCATAATAGTCACTCTAAGCGCGGTTTCTGCTGTCTTGCACTCGGCGGCTGTCTGCCGCCAATCGTCGGTCGGCTCCCCATCCGAGAGCAACATAATGATTGGGCGCTTATAGGATACCCCTGCTGATCGCATCTGGCTTTTCTGAGACTCCACTTCATCTAGTGCGCATCGCATAGCGGCACCGAGCGGCGTCAGACCGCCGGCGAGAAGTTCTGGAGGAACAAAATCCATAGCATCGGTCCAATCGCCCATGACTTCTACATTCCCATCGCCGCCAAAGGAAATCACCAGTACTCTCCCGCAGCGGGCCGCGATTGAGTCTGCCTTGAGGTCAGTAGCAAGTGCCTTGAGCCCCTCATTCAGCAAGTGGATCTTATTATCTTCCTGCATGCTTCCTGAGCAATCGAGCACTAGAACCAGCGGGGCGCGCTCGTCGCTATTATCAATGAGGGCAACGTCCGGGATTATCGTATTCATATGCTTGAATCTATCATGCGCTGGAATGAGTGGAAACACCTACTGGTTTTCTTGCGCATTGCACGCGCGCGTGGGCTGCGAAGATTTCCACGGGATTAATCCGAGCAGTGGTTATCCAGGCGACTAAAGCGCTATACCCGGCCGAGCAGGGCTTGCGGGGTCGTATTCCATTATTTCCGCATTCTCAAGTGAAACACCTGTGAGTGCCAAGATGAAGGCCCAGTGACTGACCAGCAAAATGGTAGCGCTATCTTGTCGAGCCGCCATAAGCGAGCGAAACGCACTGGCTCGTGCTGCGGTCGCCTCCAGAGATTCAGTGCCTTCGTGCCACCATGTATGAGGGAGGTGGGCGAAATTATGTTGCGGGAAACGTTTTGCAAGCAGGTCTGGAGAGGTGCCCACATCGCAGCTAAATGCCGTGCGTTCGCGCACCTCTTGCATAATATTCATGGGCAAGCCATACATTACTCGGATCGGTTCGGCGGTTTGTAAGGCGCGTGTGTAGGGTGAAACTATAATGCGCGACAGTCCGGTATTGGCAAGTGCTGTTGCTGCGGCGGTTGCTTGATTTATTCCATGGGGGGTCAATTCTGGATCATGGATGCCGGGATCAATCCCGCTCTGGTTAAAATGTAAATTAAAGTAGCTTTGCCCATGACGTAACAGAAACATATCATCCCCTCAATAGCGCATTGACGCAAAATTGCCGCCAATGAGCGATAAAAAACGCGCATAATATTAACCTATTAAGTTCCCGCCGCATCGCGACGCCGAATACAGTCTGTCGGATATGAAATTACCTCGGCAATTCTTAAGTGCCTTCGTGGCCACCGCACTGGTCGCCAGTGCAATTTTACTGGTGGCGTGTGCACTGCAGCCCGTTAGCCCGCTCGCAACGGGACGGCAAGCTTCCTTTCAACCGCCTATTGTATTTGTGCATGGTAATGGTGACACGGCAGCACTTTGGCAAACAACAATCTGGCGTTTTGAATCCAATGGCTGGTCGCGTGACCGTTTGCATGCGATAGAGGTACCTTATCCCTCCGCGCGTGAAGACAACGACAAAGAACAACCGGGTAGTACTTCGACCGAAGAGAATAAGGATTACTTGCAACGCGAAGTGGAACAGACGCTGAAAGCAACCGGCGCTAGTAAGGTCGTGTTATTTGGGAATTCTCGCGGTGGTTATGCAATCCGTGACTACATTCAGAACGGCGGTGGAGCGGCTACGGTTTCCATGGCAATTTTGAGCGGCGCGCCCAATCATGGTGTTTGGGCAATCAAGAATTTTAGGGAAGGCAATGAGTTTGCTGGCACGGGGCCCTTTTTGACTCACCTTAACGCAGCTAAAGATGAGGCGGGCGATGAGGTCACAGGTCCGGTCAAGTGGTTGACCATTCGCTCCGATAATAATGATAAGTATGCTCAGCCAACCGATCTGTGGATCGGCGCTCACGGTATTGCGACGAACGTGACCTTTAAGGGGCCTGAGCTTAAAGGAGCTACCAACATTGTGATTGCGCATATCGATCATCGCGAAACGGCGTATTCGCCCGCCGCATTTTCAGCGGCTTTTTCATTTATTACTGGTAAGTTGCCTCAGACAACTGATATCCGGCGTGAAAGCGACATTATTCTGAGCGGCACAATAACGGGTCGCGGACTCAATTCCCTGCAACCGCAGACCGGAGATTATTTCAATAACCTGCCGATAGCGGGTGCGAGCTTGCAGATTTACGCGACTGACGACTCCGGTGCACGAATAGGGGATTCGATGCTGCGCAGCACGGTGGGAAAGGATGGTCGTTGGGGACCCTTTCATGCTCGTATCGGTGTTCAATATGAGTTCGTCATGAGTGCCATGGGCTATGCCACCACGCATCTTTACCGAAGTCCGTTTCCGCGTTCTAGCGATATCGTCAATCTACGTCCGGAGCGACTCACCGAAGCCGACGGTAAGGCCCAGTCCGTGGTTACGCTATTTCGACCGCGCGGCTACTTTGACCGGCAACGTGACAAAATAGTATTCGATGGACAAACCGTACTACCGGGTGTTCCGGCAGTGGGGGCCGGTGTAGCGAGTTCTAAGATGCTCATTACCGAAGCGGGTAATCGAGCCATTCGTGGGGAATTTAACGGTGAAGTCGTTACGGGGAGAACCTGGCCGGCCGCAGATAACCATGCGGTAGTGCTCGAGATAACGCAGTAGCGCTTGATTGTTGAATCCGGTATCTTCCCGCAACCCGTGCGCGCTTAGCTCAGCGGTAGAGCATCACCTTGACATGGTGGGGGTCAGTGGTTCGATCCCACTAGCGCGCACCACTCTCTTAAAGTATAGGTATTTATGCCGGTTGTGACGCTTCCTGATGGGAGCCAAAGAAGTTTCGCCAGTGCCGTGTCCCTAGCCGAAATTGCCGCGAGTATCGGTCCGGGGCTCGCGAAAGCGGCGTTGGCCGGTAAGATTGACGGGGTCTTGGTTGATACGTCTGCAATGGTGACCCAGGATGCGGTGGTCAGTATTGTCACCGATAAGGACCCGGAAGCTTTAGGGGTGATTCGTCACTCGACGGCGCATTTGTTAGCAAATGCGGTGCAAGAGCTATTCCCTGATGCGCAAGTCACTATTGGTCCGGTGATTGAAGACGGTTTCTTTTATGATTTTGCGTACAAGCGTCCATTCTCGACTGATGATCTAGCGGCTATTGAAATTCGCATGGCCGAAATTGCTGCGAAAGATATAAAAGTGATTCGCCGGGTGATGCCGCGCGATGCGGCAGTCGCTCACTTTAAGGCGATCGGCGAGCACTATAAAGCCGAAATTATTGGCGCCATTCCTGTGGGCGAAAATATTAGTCTGTATGGTCAAGGTAGGTGGGAGGATCTATGTCGAGGTCCCCATGTACCGAGCACCGGAAAACTTAAAGCGTTCAAGCTGATGAAGGTGGCGGGAGCCTATTGGCGCGGCGATTCGCGCAACGAAATGTTGCAGCGGATATATGGGACCGCGTGGGCGAACGAGAAGCAGCTCAAGGAATACCTGACGCAACTGGATGAGGCGGAGAAGCGGGATCACCGACGCATCGGTAAAGAATTGGACTTATTCCACTTGCAAGAAGAGGCTCCGGGCGCTGTGTTTTGGCACCCCAAAGGCTGGACTTTGTTTCAAACCTTGATTGCTTATATGCGGGAGCGGCAACGCGACGGCGGTTATCACGAGGTTAGTACACCGGAGATTATGGATCGCGAGCTATGGGTGCAATCGGGGCATATCGAGAAATTCGGCGAAAATATGTTCATGACGAAAACTCCGGATGAGCGGGTTTTTGCGATTAAGCCGATGAATTGTCCGGGGCATGTGCAAGTCTTTAAACAAGGGCTGCGTAGCTATCGGGAATTACCGTTACGTATTGCGGAGTTTGGTAAGGTGCATCGTTATGAGCCTTCGGGTGCGTTGCACGGTTTGATGCGGGTGCGTGCTTTCACCCAGGATGATGCGCATATCTTTTGTACGGCGGAACAGATTACCGCCGAATCCGTCAAAGTGACCGAATTGATTTTAAGCATTTACCGGGATTTTGGTTTTACCGACGTGCGGATTAAATTCTCGGATCGGCCTGCGAAACGTGTGGGATCGGATGAGATTTGGGATAAATCGGAGGCGGCGCTGAAGCACGCCGCTGCGGCTGCGGGTATTGAGACGTCACTTAATCCGGGGGAAGGGGCTTTTTATGGGCCTAAATTAGAGTTCGTGTTGCGCGACGCGATCGGCCGCGATTGGCAGTGCGGTACTTTACAAGTGGACTTGAATCTACCGGGTCGACTCGGGGCGAGTTATATTGCTGAGGATAGCCAAAAGCACACTCCTGTAATGCTGCATAGGGCAATGTTCGGTTCTTTGGAACGATTTATTGGTATTTTGATTGAACATCACGCTGGCAAACTACCTACTTGGTTATCGCCGGTGCAGGCTGTAATCATGGGAATTGCCAAAGATCAGGACGAATATTGCCTGGAAGTTGCGGAAAACCTGAAAAATCAGGGGCTTCGGGTCGAAACGGACTTGAGGTATGAGAAGGTAGGCTTTAAAATCCGCGAGCACACACTTAAACGCGTTCCTTTCCTCTTAGTCGCTGGCGGCCGGGAAGTCGAGGGACGCACTCTGGCCGTGCGCACGCGAGCGGGCAAAGATTTGGGTAGCATTAAGCTTGCAGAGCTTGGCTCCTTACTTTGTAATGAGGTCGCGAGCCGCGGCCGTCTTGTTTTGGAGGATCAAGTATCGCAACGTCGAAGCGCGTAAGGCGCAATGAGGAGATCTCCGCACCTTCGGTGCGTGTGATCGCAGCGGATGGAAGCCAAGCAGGGGTCATGACACGCGCAGAGGCGCTGCAAATGGCAGTTTCCCAAACACTGGACCTAGTTGAGGTCTCACCCATGGCGGAACCGCCTGTGGTTCGTGTGATGGATTTTGGCAAGTTTTTATTCGAACAGAATAAAAAAGCGCACGCAGCAAAGCGTAAGCAGAAGCAGATTCAGGTTAAGGAAATCAAATTTCGTCCTGGAACGGAAGAGGCGGACTACCAAGTAAAAATGCGTAGTATCCTGCGATTCCTTTCGGAGGGTGATAAGGCTAAGGTGACTTTACGTTACCGTGGCCGTGAGCTCGTGCATCAAGACATCGGCCGCCGGCTCTTGACGCGGATATCTGAAGATCTCGCGCCGCATTCGGTGGTCGAGCAGACTCCGCTGATGGAAGGTAAGCAGATGATCATGGTGTTCGGGCCCAAAAAGAAGTGAGCGATAGGCCCTAGAAAAGTCTATTACCCGCCTGTAGCGGTCTTTAAAGCGAATTGTGAAATTCGTGTTAAGGGCTTGTGATCAGGGCTATAAAAGTAGGAGTTTAAGTAATGCCCAAGTTAAAGACTAAACGGGCTGCGTCGAAGCGTTTTCGCAAAACTGCGAATGGCTTTAAGCGTGGCCAATCTCATCGTCGTCATATTTTGACTAAAAAGCCTAGCAAACGTAAGCGTCAGCTGCGTCGCGGCATGCAAGTGCATGAAAGCGACGTGAATCGCATCAAAAAACTGTTGCCGAACGCTTAAGGTTTAAGGAGATAAAATATGGCGCGAGTTAAACGTGGTGTTGTTGCGGGTCGACGACACAAGAAGATTCTTAAGAAAGCTAAGGGCTATTTCAATGCCCGGCGTAAAGTATTCCGTACCGCTAAGCAGGCGGTCATCAAAGCGGGCCAGTACGCCTATCGTGGCCGTCGCGAGAAAAAGCGTGAATATCGCGCACTGTGGATCGCGCGTATCAACGCCGCTTCACGTTTGTGCGGATTGTCCTATAGTCGCTTGATTGACGGCTTGAGCAAAGCGGGATTAGCGATTGACCGTAAGGTTTTGGCGGATCTGGCGGTTCACGATATGCCGGCATTTACGGCAATTGCTGAAAAAGCTAAAGCCAGTCTACCGGCTTAAAGGATGGTGTTTTGAGCGCGGGCGGGTCTTTTGGCTCGTTCGTGCTCAGTAATCGCGGGAGTCGGTGACTTTTGGAATCCCTTTCACAACTCGTGGCGCAGGCGATCATTGACATCGATGCGTCCCTGAATATGATTGCGCTCGATGAAGTGCGGGTGCGCTTATTAGGTAAGAAAGGCTTGCTCACTGAACAGCTCAAAAGTTTGGGGACGTTGCCGGCAGGCGATCGTCCCGCCGCGGGCCAAAAAATCAACGACGCGAAGCTTGTTGTGCAGGTTGCACTGGATAAGCGGCGTCAAGAATTTGAAACGGCGGAGCTTGCGCGTGAATTAGCCGCAGGTGCGATTGATGTGAGTTTGCCGGGACGTGGTCAAGGTCCTGGGAGTCTGCATCCGGTGACGCGAACTCGGCTGCGGATCGAGCATATTTTCGTGCAGGCGGGATTTCAAATTGCAAGTGGTCCGGAAGTGGAAGATGACTTCCATAATTTTGAAGCGCTCAATATTCCAAAAAATCATCCGGCACGTGCAATGCACGATACTTTTTATTTTCCGGATGGTCGATTGTTGAGGACGCATACTTCGCCGGTACAGATTCGAGCGATGCGGGCGACCCCGCCGCCGATGGCGTTTATTGCGCCGGGTCGTGTGTATCGATGCGATTCAGATATGACGCATACGCCCATGTTTCATCAGATTGAAGGATTGGTGATCGGGGAACAAATCAATTTTGCGAATTTGAAATCAATGCTGCATACCTTTGTGGAGCATTTCTTTGAGCAGTCATTAAGGATGCGCTTAAGGCCTTCATATTTTCCGTTCACTGAGCCGTCGGCGGAAGTCGATATTGAGTGTGTCTTCTGTCATGGCAAAGGCTGCCGGGTCTGCAAACAGACCGGCTGGTTGGAGATTTTGGGTTGCGGGATGATTCATCCTCACGTCTTGGGCGCGGCGGGCATGGATGCAGAAAAATGGCAGGGTTATGCGTTTGGTATGGGTATTGAACGACTGACCATGCTGCGTTATGGAGTAGATGATTTGCGGCTTTTTTATGAAAATGATTTGCAATTTTTGAAGCAATTCCCTTGAAAGTGACCCGACATTGGCTGCAAGAGTTCACTCCGATTGAAGAGGGTACGCCGCAACTTGGTCAAGCGTTGACGATGGCGGGCCTGGAGGTGGAATCGATTTCCCCGGTAGCGCCGCCTTTTACCGATGTGGTAGTGGGTTTGGTAGTTGCGTGTGGTGCACATCCGGATGCGGAGAAATTATCGGTTTGCCAGATCAGCACCGACGGGATCAACCGATTACAGATAATCTGTGGGGCACCGAATGTGCGAGTGGGCCTTAAGGTGGCTGTCGCGATGCTGGGCGCTCGCTTACCCAATAATGTTTTGATTAAGCGCGCCAAGCTGCGGGGACTCGAATCGCAGGGGATGTTGTGCTCTGTGCGTGAGTTGGGCTTAGGGGCGGAACATGATGGCATCATGGAATTGCCTTTCGAATTGACGTTAGGCGCTGATTTGCGGATGGCGCTCGACTTGGATGATGTAGTCTTGGAAGTGAACGTTACGCCGAATCGCGGTGATTGTATGAGTGTGTTTGGGGTTGCGCGTGATTACGCGGCGGCTCAATCGCGGGTGTATTTAACTCAGCGGACGACGCCCGTAACGCCCGTTCATAATGAGAAGATATCTGTGACGATTGACGCTGTCAGTGACTGTCCGGTATTCGCGTCGCGCGTTATTCGCAACATAGGCGTCGGAGTACCAACGCCCTTATGGATGCGTGAGCGACTACGGCGGGTTGGAATCAACAGCATTTCACCCGTGGTCGATGTCACCAACTACGTCATGATTGAGTTAGGCCAGCCCATGCACGCGTACGACCGTCATGCGTTACAGGGCGGATTAGTGGTTAGGCGTGCGAGTGCTAAAGAATCGCTGGTCTTGCTGGATGACCAAGAATATTTGCTGGACCCGGAATTTGTAGTGGTCGCGGACGATAGGGGAGCCGTCGGTCTTGCGGGGATTATGGGGGGGCGACGCACCGCGATATCCAGTGCAACCCACGATATCGTGCTTGAGGCGGCGCACTGGGTGCCGGACGCGATCGCGGGAAGGGCACGGCGCTTGGGCTTGTTCACGGACGCGGGTCAACGTTTTGAACGTGGGGTCGATCCTAGCTTGCTGGAGCAAAGTATCGAGCGCGCGACCGCGCTATTGTTGGAAATTACCGGGGGTGAACCGGGGCCGGTAATTTTAAGTCGAGCAACTCAGAATTCAACGGATGAGGTGGGTCATTTAGGAGTGATATTACGGCGGACTCGCTTAGCGCAGATGTTGGGCGCCAGCATTCCTGATTCGGAAGTAGTAGCGCTTTTAAATGCAATCAGTGATCAAGTCGTGACCTTGCCAGAGGGATGGCATGTACAAAGCCCGCCTCATCGTTTCGACCTTCGGATTGAGGCTGACTTAATCGAGGAGGTTCTGCGATTACGGGGATTCGATAGCGTACTTGAGTACCCGGCAGCGGTACCGCAAAGTGTCGGGTACGCCGGCGAATCCCAAGTCGCTCATGAAAAAATTGCAAATGCGGCGGCATCTTGCGGTTATCGAGAGGCGATTACCTATAGCTTCGTCGACCCTGCGCTACAAATGCTGTTATTCCCGAATGTGTCATCGATGGCCATTAAAAATCCCATTGCCGCGGATATGAGTGTTATGCGGGTGTCGCTATGGCCTGGCCTGCTGCACGTGGTGCGTGAGAATTTGCACCGTCAGCAAACCCGCGTGCGGTTGTTTGAGATTGGGAAGCGCTTCAATCTATCGAACGAAGGCGTGTTAAATGAGGTGGAAACGTTTGCCGGAATTGCGACGGGCTCACGTTGGCCGGAGCAATGGAGTGGTGGCCGAGAGTCTTTAGATTACTTTGATGTGAAAGCGGACTTGATGAATGTCTTGAGTATCACCGGCCCTGAAATCGTCATCAAGTTTACGCAGGATTTATTACATTGCTTGCGGCCGGGACGCACGGCGAGGATTTATCGCGAGAATCGTCCAATAGGGTGGTTAGGTGAACTACATCCAGCGCTGGTTCGCAAGTTGGATCTTGCGGTGGTACCCTTGCTTTTTGAATTGGATATTACTTCAACATTTCATTGTAATGAACTGAAATTTAACAGTATTTCTAAGTTTCCCAGCATCCGTCGCGATTTAGCGGTTGTGGTAGGTGAACACCTACCTCTCACTGAACTGCTGGATAATGTTACTGTTAGCGCCGCAGGCTTGCTAAGCGAACTCCGGGTATTTGATGTTTATTGTGGACCTGGTGTAGATTTAGGACGAAAAAGTATCGCTTTAGGCTTGATTTTAAAGGATTCTTCACGCACTCTAACCGACGTCGATGCAGACGCCGTGGTGGCTGCAGTGATCGCGCGGTTACGGGATAAATTAAGCGCCACTATAAGAGATTAATGAACATGGCAGCTCTGACTAAGGCAGAAATGGCCGAGGCCTTATTTGATCAACTGGGCCTCAACAAACGCGAAGCTCGCGAGCTTGTGGACCTATTTTTTGAGGAAATTCGCACTGCACTGTCGATCGGTGATCAGGTTAAATTGTCGGGCTTTGGTAACTTTGATTTGCGCGATAAGAATCGTCGTCCTGGGCGTAATCCAAAAACGGGCGAAGAAATTCCCATCAGCGCTCGTCGCGTTGTCACATTCCGTCCAGGCCAGAAATTGAAAGCGCGCGTCGAGGCATATGCTGGAACCAAGTAACAATAACGAACTTCCCGCGATTCCTGGCAAACGTTACTTTACGATCGGCGAGGTGAGTGATCTGTGTGGCGTCAAGCCGCATGTGCTGCGCTATTGGGAGCAAGAGTTCCCGCAGCTTAAACCGGTCAAACGTCGCGGAAATCGTCGTTACTACCAGCGTCAAGACGTCTTGGTCATTCGCCAAATACGCAGCTTACTCTACGAGCAGGGTTTTACGATTGGTGGGGCTCGACTGCGGCTCACGGGCGAAGATGCGCAAGTGGATTTGAATCAGAGCCAGCAACTCATTCACCAAATTAAGCTAGAACTGGAAGAGCTGATCAAGATACTCAGGCGCTAGCGCCGATATCAGCTATCATTCGTCTACGGTCGGGGCGTGGCGCAGCCTGGTAGCGCACTTGCATGGGGTGCAAGGGGTCGCAAGTTCGAATCTTGTCGCCCCGACCAATTACAACGCGAAAATTGTATATCTTTGGCGCCGACGCTGCGGCGAAGTTAAAAAGTCAAATGTGACTTGGTAGAAATCGGCCCCTCAGTTTATCGAGCCCCAAGTCAAACGTGCCATCGCTTTCTTCGATGTCGCGCTACTATAGCGGCGCCAGGTGAAGAATGACCGTTCGTAAGGCGAAAACTGCCCGGAATGCCATAAAATTGAAGCACTGGGGTGCTGCCGAGCACCTGCATTCGACTGAGGATTTCATGAGCAAATCGGGTGTCGCATAAGCGCGTCACATGCTTAACATCATTACGGTTTCATGACTTGCATAAAAAAACCGGACGTAACTCACAAAATATAATCATCCAGTTCGACTGAACTTATTCCTACTGTCTCGCGGCCGCGACACTTGATTCGAAAAGTTTTACGCGGCTTACTTCATCCACTTTATTTCATCTCGCGCGCACGATGCGCAAAAAATAGTTCGGTTTTTTTGAGTTTTAATCCTTCACATTTAATGATAGGGAATATGCTTAATGCATCGTTTAACTGCTGGATGGTTGATCGCGGCGGCTCTTTCGGCATGTTCGGTAAGTAATAACAGTACGACGAGCAGTACTAGCCAAGGATCGACGAGCGTACCTTTTCCAGTTTCCCAGGCGTCTGGTGCTTCCGCTGGCAGTGGTGGTACGTCGAACAATGGAACGGGTGTCGGTACCATCGTCAGGAATCCGTCGGGTACTGGTACGACGACAAAACCGGGTGGAGGTTCGCCAGCCGTGGCTGCGAATCCTAAGGCACCGACCACGGGTGCCCTACCTTCCACAAAACCCTCGCCTTCCACTAATCCCGGTCCCTCCAATCCCGGTACCCCCAATACTGGTTCCTCCGGTGGTGGCACGTCACGTTTCGCTGTGTCAATGGAAGACATGCAAGCAATTGGGCCTTTTGCCAGTTGGGCTAACGCTAAGACTCAATATGGTGCCAAAGGCGATGGTTCGACCGATGATACTGACGCCCTACAAACCGCACTCAATGATCTCGGGCAGACTGGTAAGGCGTTTGTCTTATACTTACCCTCGGGCACTTACCGAATTACGCGGACCTTGCATTTGACCGGAACGGGATACTATCAAGGCGTGCAGCTAATTGGTCAGGAACCCACCACTACAAAAATTCTATGGGACGGTACGCCGGGCGGGGCGATGCTACTGAATAACGGCGGGGTCGGCACACGTTTCTCTCGGCTGACTTGGGACGGGAATAAAATTGCAGGGTTTGGTGTGCAACATTGGTGGAATAAGAGTACGAACCCTAAATATTATGGTGGAAGTGTCGAACACTCTGACGAAGTTTTTGAGGACATGGGTGTCGGTATCATGGCCGGCCGTTTAGGCGCTTCGTACGGCAATTTAGATTCCGAAGGACAAATTCGACGCGTTACATTTTTACGCAATTGGGAAGCGGGACTCGATACAGGAAGTTGGAATGCGCTTGATTGGTGGGTATGGGATTCACGATTTACGGACTGTGCACGCGGTGTAACTAATCTTTTCAGTGTGACTGATTCTGGTGCAACCGGCGGCGCCGGTGGCTTTCATGTCTACCGTAGTTTATTCGAACGCTCTACGGTCGCAGATTTCAACATTCAAAATACCCAATGGTTCGGGTTGCATAACAACGTCTCGGTGGGTTCGCGCCGATTTATACAAGCGGAACAGATGGGTAGCAATTCCGCCCGTTTAATAGTTGAGAATAATCGGGTCCTTGACACCACCGAGTCCGTCTCGATTTATGTGGCAAATTTGGGACCGCTCATTCTGTTAGATAATTATATTCGTTCGACAATCAACGCTAAAGCGCCGGTTGTACGCATGGATGACAATGCGGCCGGTCGCGACGCGCTCTCGATTGGTAACCGCTTTACCGTTGATAATCCGATTGCTGGGCGTGATACGAGCGACCGCCTGGTCTCGATTGGCGATTTGACGGTTGCACGGTCGCAGATTTCTTCGAATGTGCCGGCACCGTCGCCGACTCCAGCGTGGTCTACGCAGCAAGTCTTTGAAGTGAAAATCGATTCGACCACGAGCGATATTCAAACGGTTATCGATCAGGCCGCTGCGAGCGGCGCCTCGAATCCAATAGTGCATTTTCAGTCGGGACTTTACCGGCTAACGGCTACGCTGACGATTCCCGCCAAGACGAGAGTTCAGCTAGCGGGCGATGGTTGGGGAGCGAGTTTCGAATGGCACGGTGGCGTATCGGGTGGGCCCATGTTCAAACTTTTGGGTCCAAGCTATGCGACGTTACGAGATTTACAATTTGTTAGTCCTCTCGCGCAAGCGATAGCGTTGTCCCAGGCGGACCAGGTGGGCGGGCGTATTTTAGTGGTCGGCAGCACTTTCGGCCCGGTCAGCGCTTCGGCACTTAAAAACACGTCGCTTGAATTTCAGGCGAGTCCTGCAATCTCTTCTTTGACACTCGATCATGTGGAAAGTGCAACTGCTATCGGGAACGGAGGAATCGGACCTGTACAAGTGTCGGCATCCAATATTTTAATTTCAGATACCTGGTACGAAGGACGGGATGCTGGGTTATATCGCATTGCTTCCGGAAACTTTACTTATTTAGGCGGTTTGATGGCGCCAAACGATCTGGTTCATTCGGCCGTTCGTAGCATTAATCAACCGGCAGTATTACTGGATGGTTTGAGCGGCAATGTCACCTTTGCAGGGGTCACCATGAATCTCTCAGGCGTGCCCTCTGGGGTGGGCGTTCAAATCGGCTCCGAGACGTCGGCCACACATGCCTTTTTTATGGGCACTAGCAATTCTGCCAACGTTTTCTTGAGAAATGGGTCGCAAGGGGCTGTCGGCTTATACATGTCAAAGGAGCATCTCGCTTCCGCCGGCGCGGTATCGATACCGAATCAAGGGTCCTCGGACAACTCGTTTGTTTTGAACTCTTTTAATCAGGCCAGATCGCTAGCCTGGGATTTCGTCCCCTATAGCGCACCGGCCGGTGCTACCGACGTGCGAATATATCGGGTCAGGGCTAACCAAGTCGCGCAAGGGCTGCGGATTTCGGGGTACTAGAAGGGATAGGCAATTGCTTGTTGTCTGGACCCAGTAATATTCGTGAAAATTCTTGTTTACAGCGTTAATTTTGCGCCTGAGCCGACTGGAATCGGCAAATATTCCGGTGAAATGGCCGCCTGGCTAGCCGAGCGCGGTCATACAGTCCGGGTAGTCGCTGCGCCGCCCTATTATCCGCGATGGAAGCTTGCTGCGGGCTATCGGTGGCCACCGTACCGACGTGAGCAGTTAGGACAAGTCGACGTATGGAGAGCGCCCATTTGGGTGCCAAAATCACCCGGTGGCTTTGCGCGTATTTTTCACCTTTTTTCATTTGCAGTTTCCTCCCTGCCGATAATGCTGGGCCAGGTGTTTTGGAGGCCGAACCTCGTGTTAACCATCGCTCCGGCGATGCTTTGTGCGCCTGTTGGCGTAATGGTCGCGCGCCTATGTGGCGCCCGCGCCTGGTTGCACCTGCAAGATTTTGAAATTGATGTGGCATTTCGCATGGGATTGCTGAAGGGCAAGCTTTTCCAGCGTCCGGTATTGGCATTAGAAAGGTGGGTATTGCGCCGTTTTGACCGCGTGTCCTCCATTTCAAATCGTATGGTAGAGCGGCTCATCCAAAAGCAAGTGCCGGTTGCGCGCACGCAGTATTTTCCTAATTGGGTGGATACCGCAATGATTGACTCGTGCATGCGCAGTGGTCGATACCGGGCCCAGCTAGGAATCAGCCCGAATACCGTGGTGGCCCTGTTTTCTGGGACTTTGGGGGGTAAGCAAGGCCTGATGATCCTTCCCGAGGTCGCCAAAATTCTGAAAAATCGAGAAGATGTCATGATCGTGATTTGTGGGGATGGAGTTATGAAGTCTGCGCTGCTATCGGCAACCGATGCGATGGCTAATGTTCGGTTTTTGCCGCTACAACCCCTTGAGCGGTTGGGTGAACTCTTGTGTATGGCAGATATTCACTTATTGCCGCAAAGTTTAGGTGCTGCGGATTTAGTGTTGCCTTCGAAATTATCCGGAATGATGGCAAGTGGCCGGCCGGTGATCGCTACCTGTCAGAAGGGCACAGAATTGGACTCATTGGTGTCGCGCTGCGGATTGGTAGTGCCGCCCAAAAACGCGGCTGCCCTCGCGGCGGCTATCCTGCAATTGACGGACGATGCGCTGACTCGGCAGGAGCTTGGGCGCAACGCGCGTGCCATCGTTGAAACGGAATTTGAACGTGACGCCGTTTTAAACCGAGTATTTACGCCGGTTATCGCTAAAAAACAGTGATTGCCCCCTTACGGGCGCGCTCCGCGCATTGTTTATATCGCCGATGTGATATTCCGCAAATATATCGAATTGCAGGAATGCTACACTTCCCTACGGTTATTGTTAAAACGTCGAGTTTCGTATGATATTCATGATCTTAGGCGGTGTAACTTGATTTTGGCTAGCGTTACCAGAAAGCTCGGCGTGCTACTTCGCGTAGTTCTCCTATTGACGATAGGATCCGCGAATCTAGCGCAAAACGCGTTTGCCCAGCAAGAATATGCTATCGGTGCAGGCGATATTTTAAAGATTACGGTGTTTAAGAATCCAGATCTGGCAGGCGAAGTACGGGTGTCCGCGGCTGGTGATATTGGATTTCCTCTAATTGGATCGGTTCGTGTCGCGGGGCTTACCTTGCCCGCAGCCGAGCGGAAAATTGCGATGATGCTCAAAGAGGGTGGGTTTGTGCTAAGCCCTCAGGTCAATATTTTGCTCACCACCGCAGTCGCCAATCAGGTGGCCGTCCTAGGGCAAGTTAACAAGCCGGGACGATATCCGGTAGAGGCCTCAGGTGGTCATGTGTCGGGAATGTTGGCTGCGGCAGGAGGCATCGCGCCCGCAGGTACTGATATCGTAGTGGTGACTGGTACGCGCAACGGTAAGGCATTTCGGCAGGAAATAGACGTCGTCAAAATGTCGCTGAATGGAAATGCAGTGGATGATATTGCGCTTATGGGTGGCGATACTTTATTTGTAAACCGCGCACCGTTTTTTTATATCAATGGTCAGGTACAGCGGCCGGGTGAATATCGTCTGGAAAGAGGAATGACTGTGATGCAGGCAATTTCAGCGGGCGGTGGGGTGACCGGCAAGGGTTCGAAACGGGGCATTATGGTCCATCGACGCGATGTGGCCGGCAAGGTAAAGGCCACGCACGTGTCGTTAGACGATGATGTGCAAGACAACGATGTAATTTATGTCAAAGAAAGCTTGTTTTGATTGTCTTTCACGAGATAAATTTCCATGTCCTTAAACCAATTTATCCTAATTTTACGTGCCCGCTGGTGGCTAGTACTGGGTATTTTTTGCGCGTGTGTCGCGGCAATGTTGGCCGTGAGTTTATTGTCGGTTAAGCAGTACAGAGCCTCCGCTTCAATCATCGTGGATGGCAAAGGAGATCCTTCCGATCCTGCCAGTAGCTCCGGCGTTACAGCGCAATCGATGGCTAGTTATATCGCAACCCAAGTGGATATTATCGCAAGTCCGCGCGTCGCACGCAGAGTGGCAGAAGATTTAAAGCTGGATCAGTCCAAAATTTATCAAGATCAATGGCGGTATGCTACGGGTGGGGAAGGTGATCTTGCGGCTTGGATTGCGGAGGCGAAAATTCAGGGTAATTTAATAGTTACGCCCTCGCGTGAAAGTAATGTGATTGATATTTCGGTGCAGTGGACTGATCCTAAGCATGCGGCGGAACTTGCTAATGCCTTTGCGCAGGCCTACATCAATACCAGTATTGAACTCAAGGTTGAACCGGCAAAACAGTTTGCTGCCTGGTTTGATGATCGCGCACGCTCCTTGCGCGCTGACTTGGAAGCGAAACAAAAAAGGCTTTCAGACTACGAAGGCGTCAATGGAATAGTGGTGAGCGACGCCCGGATGGATATCGAAAGTGCTCGGCTCGGCGAACTGTCGACTCAATTGCTGACTATGCAGGCGTTACTACAAGATAGTCAGTCTAAACAAAGGCAGACCAGTGGTGATAACGAGTCTTTGCCTGAAGTGTTGCAAAGTTCTTTGGTAGCAAGTTTGAAGTCTGATTTGTCGAGAGCCGAAGCAAAATTACAGGATATCGCCACTTCTCTCGGCAAGAATCATCCCGACTACCAAAATACCGAAGCTGGAATCAGCAGCCTGCGTCGCCGGATTGACCAAGAGAGTGCAAAAATTGCTGCATCGCTCGGTAGTACTATGCACGCCAATATGCAACGGGAAAGTGATATTCGGGCAGCGCTTGAGGCGCAAAAAAAGCGTATGTTGGATCTTAAACATCAGCGTGATCAAGCCAGCGTCTTAACTAACGACGTCGTCACTGCACAACGTAATCTCGATGCGGTAGCCATGCGTTTGGCGCAAAGTAATTTAGCAAGTCATACGCAGCAGACTAATATCGTGGTGCTAACGCCGGCGGTGCCGCCCCCTCGGCATTACAGTCCAAAGTTATTTTTGAATTTAGTCATGGGAGCTTTGTTCGGCATGCTTTTCGGCATCAGCGCGGCACTATTCCTCGAAATGCTGAACCGGCGGCTTCGTAGTGATGCAGAGCTTGAGCACCTGCTCGAGGTACCGGTATTGGGCATTATCAGAAAAATACCGGTGTTTGCTCACAGGGTCGGTTCCGTGACTGGACAAGTGTCCCTGAAGTCCGTGCCCATTTGAAATGACTATGAAACAAACCCAAGCAATGAGTGGTATGAGTGCTAATAATGACCGTAGCCGCGCCCTTGGGGGTATTTTGGTGGAACAGGGCCGCTTAACTGCGAAGAACGTCGATGAGATTCAGAGCTATTCCAGCGTACATGGCCTGCGATTTGGCGATGCCGCCTTGCAGCTTGAGCTTTTGACGCCAAGTGATATTGAAAACGCATTGGCTCACCAATTTAATTATCCCGTTTTGTCGCGCGGTCAAGTGTCTGATGAAGTCATCGCGGCCTATATGCCGCAGAGTGCATTGGTTGAACCCCTACGAGCCTTGCGCAGCCGGATGGTGCTTCGCTGGCTGAATGACTCCGGTAGAAAAGTGATGGCTATCTGTAGTCCAACCCGGGGTGAGGGCCGTAGTTGGCTTGCCGCTAACTTGGCTACCATGTTTGCACAAATTGGTGAGCGTACTTTGCTCATCGATGGTGACTTGCGTCATCCGCGGCAACATGAACTTTTTAATATTGATAATGAAGTGGGGCTGTCGTCGCTACTCACGGGGCGTGCTGGACGAGAGATCGCCCGTCGGATACATCCTCAGTTGACTTTGTGCGTGCTGCCAGCTGGATTGCTGCCGCCCAATCCTCAGGAGCTGTTGGAGCGTCCGGTGTTTGACGTAGTGATCGATCATTTTGCAAAACAATTCAGTGTCGTAATTATTGATACCCCGGCGATGGATGAGTCTGCCGATGCCCAGGTGATCGCGTCACGGGCCGGTTCCGCGTTGATGCTCGCGCGGCGCAATTACTCACAGCACAAGAAATTAAAATCCGGCTTATTGGGTTTTCAGGAGGCGGGTGTCAATGTGATTGGGAGTGTCATTTTTGAGCATTAGTAACTAGCGCGCGCCGCTGCGATGCCTATTTGATGACTACTCCTGTGAAGATTCTATATCTTGGCTCTAGCAGTGGCACGAGTCTTGATAGGGCAAGCGCTCTAAGGCGACTCGGTCACGATGTCACGCACATTGATCCACGCAAATTGTTACCCAAGACGGTGTGGGTGGAACGAATTACTTGGAGGATCGGCGGGCAGCTACTGGCTCCACTGCTGTTACGCGCGTTGCCGACGAAGATGCCACAACACTATGATCTTTGCTTTGTGGACAGCGGAGATTGGGTCACACCGAAAGTCATAAATCGGCTGCGTCAGTTCGCCACTCGCGTTATTAACTACAATATTGATGATCCTCTCGGGCCACGAGACGTTGCCCGTTTCGCTGCTTATCGAATGAGCCTTGCGTATTACGATCTTTGCGTGGTCATGCGGCCTCAAAATATCGCGGAGGCCAGAGCGTTGGGCGCTAGACGGGTGATGCGGGTAAATCGTTGCGCCGACGAGATCTCGCATTCGCCTCGCACGTTATCGCAAGAAGACCAGGCTCAATGGGCGGCGGATGTCCTGTTTGTTGGCACTTGGTTTCCCGAGCGAGGGCCGTTTTTACTAGATTTGGTGCGTCGCGGCGTGCCTCTTACTATTCGTGGAGCGAATTGGCCAAAAGCCCCTGAGTGGTCCGATCTGAAAGTGCATTGGAAGGGCGGAGAACTGCAGGCAGAAGAGTATGCCAAGGCAATTCAATGTGCCAAAGTAAACTTAGGCTTGCTCTCAAAAGGCAATCGAGATTTACATACCACCCGTTCGCTGGAGATTCCGGCGTTGGGGGGGTTGCTCTGCGCTGAACGTACGGTGGAACACAGTGCTATGTACATCGAAGGTCAAGAGGCGTTGTTTTGGGCTGACGAAGAAGAATGTGCGAGCGCCTGCTCTCAGGCCTTGCGAGACCCTGAACTGTCACAACGTATTGCTGCTGCGGGTCTGAAACGAATTCATGACAACGGGGATTTTAATGAAAAGACCATGCAAACGATTATTGAATACGCATTAGACGCCGCTTAGCGGGTTCAGGATTTCAATCTGATGATTGTAAAAAATGCCCTCTTTATGTCGATGACTATCCTGACGTTAGGCGCATTCATGTTGCAAATTCTTATCGATCCCTCGATTCATAATTTTATATCAGTTTGTGTTGTAACCACTTCATCGCTTGGGATGCTGTTGTATCTTGGGTTAACCCCTGCTTTGACGACGCATCCTCTGTCATCTTTTGCGCTCCTCGGATTTTGCATTTCTACGCAGTTAGGAGCGCTGGTTGTGCAGTCTTTTACCTGGAACGCGCTCACGAAATCGCTTTACGATCCTTTTTATACATTTGCTACGTTAGCATTTTACCAAGCCATTGCCATGGCGGTTCATGCGACGATTACTTTTTTTTCCAACGGTGAATCCAGCAATAAGAGTGTCGCTAGAAGTCTTCTGAAGTGGTGCGGCGTTTATAGAATCCCGACAAGCGCCACTCTTTGGTTCATGGGAGGAGTTGGGTTGGTTAGTTTTATTTTTTCAAGCCGGGAAAATGCTCTGGCGAAACTTAGCAGCGCGTTTAATTTTTTGGCTTGGGCCCCTTTTTTGATCCCGATCTACACACGCGAAATCGGCGTTCAATACTGCAATGTGCGGCGCAATACGTCGTTGCTCATTACTTATGCTGCGGGACTTGCTTTGATGGCGATCGGCATGAACATCCGAAAATATATGTTTGTCGGAGGGGCAACGGTATTTTTGCTTTATGCCTTAGTTGCCCTAAGAAGTAGTGCTCATTTAAATAAGCAGTGGATAATACGAATTGGGGTCGCTGCGATCGTGCTGTCAGTGCTGTTTGTGCCCCTTTCTGACCTTACGACTGCAATGGCAGTGGTGCGTCAATCGCGAGGCAAGCTGCCCGCTGCCGAATTGGTAGCCAAGACACTATATGTCTGGAGAAGTCCACGCCTTATTCAAGCTTACAGAACAGACGCTAAGGTGGCCTTGCAAGGCTCAGTATATGATGAGTTTTATTTTGCGAATCCCATGATTGCACGATTCGTAGAGACGAAATTTCACGATAATTCTTTGCATTTTGCCCGCAAAATAACGTCGGACGGTGATCAACGTAGGCTTGTCTCTATTACACAGGATATGTTGTGGGCGGTTCTACCAGCGCCTTTCTTGACTGTCCTTGGAGTGGCTGTCCACAAAGACGAATTAAATTTCTCGATGGGAGATTATCTTGTTTATCTGGGGGCTGGTTTGCCGCTTGGCGGCAAGAAAACCGGTTCTATGTTAGCCCAAGGTCAAGTGCTCATGGGACCATTGTTCCCTTTTGTGTATGCGCTGATTTGTTGGGTGTTATTTTCACTGATGGACTTATTGACCGTTCGAACACCTGGCGCGGGCGCCACGGTTAGTGCCTTAGCGATGATGAATATTTGGGACTACTATCTTTATGGCTTAACTAGCGACGGGCTGCACGCCAAATTTGCTTTTGTGGTTAGAGATTTTGCTCAATGGGTGGTTGTTTATGGAGTGATCCTCGGCTTGGCCGGACTATTTCTGCGCGAGAAAATTCGCTCGGATAACGGCCAATGAGAATTATCTTGTTTTGCCATCCGGATTTTTCGAATTCGAAAAGTATGCCTTTGTTCGCAAAAATGTTGGAGGCAGGGTTTGTTGCTCGCGGACACCTGGTGGAACGTTGGTCACCGCAGGCATTGGTTTACAAATGGTTCCGTCGTTCATCATTGGCCAAATGGGCTGGTTACATCGATCAGTATTTTATATTTCCATTTCAAGTACGAAGCAAGCTGCGGTCAATTTCTGCGGATACCCTATTTGTCTTTTGCGATCAAGCACTGGGGCCTTGGATACCTCTGGTTGAGCAAAGACTGCATGTGGTTCACGTACACGATTTATTAGCTTTGCGATCTGCTCTTGGCGATATTCCGGAAAATACAACATCTTTTTCGGGACGGGTGTACCAGCGCTATATTCGCCGCGGTTTTACGCGCGCGAAGCATTTTATTGCTATTTCGCAAAAAACCCGCGCAGATCTTTGCACGTTTGCCGGCGTAGAGGGCGCACGATGTACGGTGGTCTATAACGGCTTAAATTTCCCGTATACACGGGTGTCGAACCCCGTAGCGCTCGCAGTGCTGCGACAGGCCGGACTCCCCGCATCGGGTGAGGGGATGGTACTGCATGTCGGAGGTGCCCAGTGGTACAAGAATTTGGCCGGTATTATTAATATCTATTCTCATTATGCCTCCTCCGTGCCCAAGCCATTGGCGCTCTGGTGCATTGGTCCGCCGCCAACCGCGGTCATTCAAAGGGCGATTAAGAAAATACCTGCAAACGGCGAGGTGTATTTTTTTAACAAGATTAGTTGTGATGTTTTGCAAGCTGCTTATTCGCTCGCGTCAGCGACGTTATTTCCGAGTTTGGAGGAAGGTTTCGGTTGGCCAATTATCGAGTCGCTGGCTTGCGGGTGTCCAGTGATCACCACGGCGTTGGCCCCTATGACCGAGGTCGGCGGTCAACTCGCTACCTATCTACCTCGTCTAATGCTAGGTGACGATGCGGATCTGTGGGCGGCTCAAGGTGCCGAGTCGTTACAAGGATTGTTGGCGCGAGGAATGGATGAACGTCAACAATATGAAGAGGCGGCGCAAAAATGGGCCACTCAGTTTAATGCCGATCGCGCAATTGAGGCGTATTTGTTAGTTTATCGAAGAATTGTCGAGGAAGTACGCTCGCCATGAGAATTCTGCATGTAATATCCAGTGTGAATCCCTTAACGGGCGGGCCCATCGAGGGGGTCAAGCAGCGAGGTGCTGAGTTAATCCGCTTGGGCCATTTAGTTGAAATTGTGTGCCTTGACGATCCAACGGCTGCTCATCTCGTAGACTTTCCTCTGCCAGTTCACGCCCTTGGTCCTTCCAACGGTCGCTATCAATACAATCCCAAGCTAATCCCATGGCTCATTCGGCACGCGCCGAGTTTTGACGCGGTGGTCGTAAATGGTTTATGGCAGTACCACGGGTTTGCCACGCGGTCGGCGCTTCGTCAGCTTGGCAAGCCGTATTATATATTTACTCACGGGATGCTGGACCCCTGGTTTAAGGAAACCTATCCGCTGAAACATTGGAAGAAATGGTTCTACTGGCCATGGGGTGAATATCGGGTATTGCGCGATGCTAAAGCGGTATTATTTACTAGCGAAGAAGAACGCTTACGGGCTCGGCGCTCATTTTGGTTATACCGAGCCCATGAAAGGGTGGTTGCCTATGGATGCGGCGCGCCTCCCGCAGATCGCGAACGTCTACGAGGGGAATTTTTGGTACGTTTCCCAGAGCTTCGTAATCGTAGAGTTTTGGTATTTTTAGGCCGCATTCACGAGAAAAAAGGCTGCGATTTGTTGATTGAGGCTTATGCCCGTGTGAAAGACTTGGTTCCCGACCTGCATTTGATGATGGCCGGCCCCGATCAAGATGGATGGCTAGCGACCTTAAAACAACTGGCGATAACCCACGGTATACAAGATAGAATCACGTGGCCAGGAATGCTGCGCGACACTCTGAAATGGGGAGCTTTTTATTCAAGTGAGGCCTTCATTCTGCCTTCTCACCAAGAAAATTTCGGTATAGCGGTCGCTGAAGCTTTAAGCTGCGGTTTGCCCGTTCTCATATCAGATAAGATCAATATTTGGCGAGAAATCGATGCGGCGGAAGCGGGGTTCGTTGCTGCTGATACTGTTGACGGAACGGCGCACAATCTAAGGAGATGGCTGCAGTTAGACTTGGACAGCCGCAAGTTAATGGGCGCGCGCGCAATTGAAGTCTATGCGCAACATTTTTCAATCGCCGCTATGGCCGCCTCATTCCTTAACGCTATTTGTGAGACCCCATGAATAATTTAACGAGTGATTTTAATGAATTGTTCGGCGATAAATTACGTTTGCCCGCTTCTGTAGAACAATTGCGATCATCCTATCAAGCGGCGCGACCATTTCCGCATTTGATTATTGACGATTTATTATCCGATCGATTGCTAGACGCACTTGTCGTAGAGATGGGAAAAATGACCTCCCATCAATGGATCAAAAACAACATAGATCCCCGTGAAAGTACCGCCCGAATGCGTTCGGGCGCCGACCTTGGACCGGCCGGCATCGAATTGACTAGCATTGTGCACTCCGCTGCTTTTTTATACCTCCTGTCCGAAATATCGGGACTTTGGCAATTGCTTCCTGATCCTTATTTGCAAGGAGCGGGATATGCGCAAATGCGCCGTGGTGATCATTTTCAAATTCACTCGGATAGAAGTGTCGCTTATAACACTGGTTTAACGCGGCGCCTGGCAATGATTATATTTTTGAATAAGTCGTGGCCGCCGGAATTCGCGGGACAACTTGAGCTATGGAATGACGACAGCACCCGATGCGAAGTCTCGATTGAGCCAAAATTTAATCGTACCGTACTATTCGAAGTGGCAAATCCGAATTTTCACGGAGTGCCTGCTCCTCTGGCTTGTCCATCTGATAGGTTGCGCCAGTCTTTCATACTCTACTATCATACTGCTGACCTACATTCTGACTCTAATGTGAGACCCCATTCATCAATCTTCGCGCCGCAATTCTCCCGCAAAGTAAGTTCATCACTACGTGCCGTTGTTCGCGATATTACGCCCCCGTTGATTCGCCGCGCAATTATGAAATTGCTGAATCGCATATGACATTAATGTTTAATAGACTGGTACCGGCCGCGCTTGTTGCGCTGTCCGCAATGGTTTCACCCCGGGTATCGTTTGCTGAGGCGCTTGCCATAGGTGCCGAGTCCCCTGATCCCGCCGTTCATGACATCCGCCGCTACGATATTTATGTCGCCGATCAAGAGACATCCGACAGTAATCTATATCGGCTGCCAACCTCCGAAATTGCCGCTGCGAATTTTTCAAGTGCCAATGGCGGTCAAGAACATTTCAATTCCGCCTCCCTGGGTTCAAAAGGAATCTGGACGTCTGGATTGCAGCAAATTATTTATCATGCGCGGATCGATGAAAATCGATTTTCAAGGTATACCACACTCAATAGCAGTACGGGGCTGGGAGATTTGACCTGGAATTACCAGTTCGGCTCGCACGTTAGCGGACAAATCGGTGGGTACTATAAACGCTCGCTGGCGAGTTTCGCAGAGACGCGCTTCTTGGGTCACGATTTGCTCGCTACGACAGCTGGGTTCGGACTGGGTCGCTATCAACTAGGTCCTCGATGGGCGGTATATGGTGGGTTTAATAATTCTACAAATAAGCATTCTGCCGCAGTCATTCAGTACGATAACTCGCACGGCAAGACGGTCAACGCCGGTGTCGAATACGCCACTGATGTCAACAACACTATTGGATGGGAATACGCGTACGCGGATCGTCGATATTCCAATCTCATATTGTTTAATGGCACGCAGTTTGATCGTAGTTTTCGCGAGACTATCAATCAATTAGTCCTTAAATATGCACTATCAGACAAAACTTCGATGCAAGCTCATGCAGGCTACCTTAAGCATTATTATCCAGCCACGTCGCTGGGCGCATTTTCCGGAAACATCTGGCGGGTTTCTCTGCATTGGTTAGCCACCGAAAAGATTCAAGTGGTGGCGGACGGATGGCGGGAGCTTCGTGCGACCCTGTTTGCCCAATCCGATCATTTTCTGGCTAAGGGCGTGTCTCTTACCCCGGTATGGAATCCCTCGGAAAAGATAAAACTTTCCCTGGCGCTGGCAAATGACAATCAGAATTTTATCGGCTTGGATTCTAGTGTGTTGACCTTCGCTGCACGGACCGATAAGGTCCGATCGCAACAACTAAATCTACAATATCAGGCGACAACAGCTTTGGTGCTGGAAGCGTCCTATCGTGACGAACAACGACGATCGAATCAAGCGCTGTTCCAATTTGACGATCGATTAGCGAAAATCGGGCTAACTTTTACTTTCTAAACTCGACGTTAAAGACCGGTAAATGGCCAGTGCATTTTGCCCATATTCCCGCCAACCACCGATTTTTTGGGTCAACATCAATGCTTTTTGGCCCATTTCATCTCGCTCATGGGGTTTATCTGCGAGGTGCTGTAGTCTCTCAGTAAGCACATTAACGTCACGGATAGGCACGATGAACCCTTGTTCCCCATCAACAAATAGGTCGCAAGCTCCCGAGTTACGACTGGCGACAATCGGGCAGCCGCAGGCCATAGCCTGTGCCATAACCATTGCCATGCCTTCTTGAATACTGGGTAGCACCAGAACGTGACTTCGACTCAGGATCTTCTTTAATTCAACTTGTGGTACATGGCCCAACACCTGAGTATTGCGCGGCCACAACCCCCGACTGCGAAATACGGATATTAATTCAGGCGACGGCACGCCCACAAAGGTGAGAGTTTTGGCTGCATGGTTAATTTTCTGAAAAGCCTGAATGAGATATTGGACACCTTTTTGTAAGGACATTCCGCCTACAAAAAGCACGTCGAAACCATTGGTGGCGGGTTTGGCGACGGGTTGAAAGCGCGCAAGATTCACTCCATAAGACAGTACGCGTAATTTACTGTCTGGCAGTCCGCGCTCAATAAAAGAAAGCCGAGCGAAAGTCGATGGCACGGTAATAATATCCGCTCGCGCATATTCCGTTTCCTCAATGTCAATGGCGCGGGAGTCAATCCCTGAAAAAGGGATGTCCCAGCGCATATGCTCCTCGCGCAGTAGGTAATCTTGTGTGCTGATGTGAGCAGAGCCTCGATCACAAACATAGCGGCCACCCTGGAGTTGTATTTTCTTCCCGGCACCCAGCGACGAGCCTGAGAGCCCCACATAGACATCGCAGGGTTGGATATTTCTGGCAACATAATTGCCAAAACTGGTCGCGGCCAAATGTTGCCATTGACGCATCCATGAACGCGGCATTCGATGACTCCAAGGGTAGGCCATTAACGGAGCCTTAACCCAAGGAAACGTATGAATTAACGCCGATGGCAACCCTTCTTTCCTTAACTTAAAGCGCGGATATCCGCTGTAAACGGCCGACAGTACGCCATGGGCGCTGAGTTCGCGCGCCAAATCAAAGGTGTGAAATTTGCCGGGCGTGGACAGCGCGATTTTCATGTCGGTACACTGCGGCGCTGCGCCAAGGTGGCAAGAGCAAGCTTAAAACAAATGATGGCAATAAGGCTCTCGCTAAGGAGCATGGCTACCACCACGCCACTAAGACCGAGAATGTGACTTAAGATCCAGCTCAAAACGATGGAAAGTGCTCCGGTGGCAAGCGCCCAATAGGCGAGGCTCGAGTGTTGATTAGTCGACATCAACAGTATGCGCGAAATATGCCATAACCCACCGACGCAAGCATAGGACAGCATCAACAGCATTAACACGGGAACAAATGGAATCGCAGCATGCGTCCAGACGTGGATTAACCATGGCGCACTAAAATACAATACGATGCTTAGTAGCACGGCCTGCGCGCCCCCTAGCAAATTCGCTTGACGAAATAATTTTTCAATCGCCTGGGGATTATTCGCGGCAAACAGGCGAGAGAACTCCGGCCAGAGTGAATGACTGAAAATGGCGGTAATTTGTACAGATACTCGCGCGATAGTGCGGTAGGTGTTAAATATAGCCACGGTCGAGGGACCAAAAACATTGCCGACTAGCAATGTCAGGCTTTGAAAGCTAAAAGCGTTGGCGAGTGGGAATGCCATAAATGACAATGCCGGCTTGATCATTAAAACAACCTCGCGGCGCATCGCGTGTTTCACACCCCACTCAATGCCCTTATTGTTCG
Source organism: Gammaproteobacteria bacterium (assembly GCA_025359565.1). Lineage (GTDB taxonomy): Bacteria > Pseudomonadota > Gammaproteobacteria > Steroidobacterales > Steroidobacteraceae > Bog-1198. Next base: position 428,445 of record JANYFY010000009.1, read on the forward strand.
TTCGCGTCAGCATTATTCCTGTCAAGAGGCCCAATATCCGAACCACTAAGCCTCCTAACGCTACTGCGGCGTAGCTTCCCACGAGTGCCAATCCGAGCATGCTGCCGCACCACTCGGCTAGACGCACAGTATTTCCCAGTAGAGTTCCAAAAGCATATCGCTGAGTAGAGCGGAATATCGATTCGGGCAATCCGCTGATGAGTGTGATCAAAACATTCAGACACAGAAACGACAGCGCCATACGTTGATCGACGCTGTGCAGCCAATGCAATGGCATCCATAGAATGAGCGGCACAATCAACACTGCGAGCGAAGCACAAATACTCACAATGAGTACGGAGGTGCTTTGAAAGACTCTATTAGCCTCCGCAGGATCGCCTTTGCCCTGCGCCATGGTCATTCGATTACCGGCGGCAGTAACCATGCCGACATCCGCCATCGACAGATATGCTGGGATAGCCGATAACATGAGCCATACACCGTAAGTCGAAGTATTCCAAAAATGCAGAAATAGCGGTAGCGAGACGAATTGGATGCCAGTATTGATTGCCATGCCAAATGAGCCAGCGCCGATCCCAGCGATAATTCTGCGTCTCATGCTGAACCACCCCGTGATTCAGCTTTATTGCGCAATAGCGTAGTAAGTGACTTGCGGATTACGGTCGTTTTACGCTCGGTCAATAGTGATAACAAATAACACACCGCTAATACAAATGAACACAACAATATAAAGTACAGGATGCCGGTTGCGGACGGTTGGCGACGGAACTGAACACCGAACAATTGAAAAGCCACCGCGACCGAGAATAGCATCAACGGGAAATGGGTAAGGTACGTGGTATAGGAGAAATCTGCCAAGCCTCTATGCAATGCCGAAAATATAGTGGGTCGTGTCACTTGGCTGGCACCCACAACGGCGACAACGTAGCATAGCCCAATTGCAAAATCTTTAAGAAAGGACAGTAACAGCGCTTCATTGGGACCCATTCCGCTTGGGTCGCGAATAATTCGCGAGACGAAGAGGCTAAGAAGCAACAGAATAAAGCCAACATAAGCTGGTGGACTCCAGGCACGCGACTGAGTCCAAAAATACGCGCCTAATCCTAAGCTCCAAATGATTCCCCATATCACGAGCTTAGCGGGAAGCAGGATCCCCAGGAGTAAAGCGGCAACGAGAAAAAACAGTCGCTTGTGACCACGAGCGGTGAGTGCAACTCCGATAAGCGCAAATAGGCAGTAATACCACCATTCGTAAGCCAGACTCCAAAGAGGATAATTACTGCCGAGCGGCGGTACGCAAATATTCTCCAGCATCAATAAATTACCGAGTGCAATATTTAGGTCAATGGTGGGAAGGATTGGTATTTTCAACGAGCCGATGTGATAAGCGCTAGGATTAGTATACAGCGCGCTCGCATTAAACCAATGCATCCCCACTATATCCAGGAGAACTCCGATCAGTAGTGCCGGAACCAGTACAGTATAAATACGGCTGAATCGCGCGATCGCATAAGCTTTTAGGTCTGGCCCCGTTGTTTGCCAATGCCGAATGGTCAAACCCCCTACCAAAAAACCACTGATGACAAAAAAAATGACCACCGCTTCGTGTCCTAAGCCGCTCACCAAATAAAATATCCGGCAGGCAATAGTTTTATGCGTCACTTCACCGAAATCGACAAATAAAATATTTTTTATATGGCCGATTACTACTAAAAGCGCTGCCAGCCAGCGCGATAAGTTTAGAAAACTAGAAAGATTTGAGTTCATACTCGCCATGTTAACAAGCCACGCCTGGCTGACATAATAATGTAAATTGACTACTGAACTTGGTTTGTGTCGCGCGCTACGCTGAATAGTTCACATACACGCGCGACCGGACTTGAATTACAATACTAATATGCGCAACATGCTACTCGAATATTGGATCACGAATCATCGTACCAACTATCGTGGTCTGCAAAGTCGTAAAATGCGATGTTGAAACGTGGGATGCGCGCACTCGGGCACCTTGCCTTTCTTCGATTCGGGGTTCGAGATCGCATACTGCGATGGGCTCACAATCCTGACACCGCCAAATCCGTGGAGTTTTCGGTGCCGTTTTTTGGTTCGGTATATCGCGGGAATTTCGACACTTTTATTGATTGGAGCGTCTACTACTATGGTGCGTACGCGCGCGAGGAACTACGCTTAATGGCGGACCTATTGGCATCCATGCATGAGCCGGTGGTCATGGATATTGGTGCTAATGTGGGTCATCACACGCTGTTTGCAGCCAGAAAAGCCAAACAAGTATTGGCCTTTGAACCGTTTTCCGAAGTGGCGAAAAAATTGCGGCAAAAGTTACGTGAGAATTCCATCGCCAACGTTACCCTTTTTGAGTTTGCGCTGGGTGAAAAGAATGAAAACGGCGTCTATAAGAAACCCAAAGGACATAATACCGGTACGGGAAGTTTTATCAGTTCTGGAAACGACAATGAAACTATTGATTTGGAAATCAGAGTTGGCGACGAAGTCTTGGAGCAGAACGGCACTCAAGACGTCCATTTTATAAAAATCGATACGGAAGGTTTTGAAACGCATGTACTTAAGGGCTTAGCGAAGACGCTTAGTCGCTGTCGGCCAATCGTTTTTTTTGAAGTGTCGCAAGTTGCTAGAGGTCAACCAGACAATAGTTTAAAAACGATCTTTCCGCAGGATTATACTTTTTATTTGTTTGTGCCCAACATTATTGTTCTTAAATTGTTTCGAAAAACGTCGTATCAGTTGGCCGCAACTGAAGACCACTGGCCTGATGGGAATATTCTTGCGGTGCCGATTGAGGCCATGGCACGTTTGAAAAATTGTGGCAAATTCCCTAGCTTCACTGACTTCCAGTAGTTAAATATGACGCCGCTAGATCCGTACCTTGCCGCTCAAACTTCTTTGGGCAATCGATTGCTCCGGGTAGGTTGGGGACTTGTATACCAGATTTTCTTTCGCTTTTCCCCTCGTCCTGCTCATGCGTGGCGTGCTGCGTTGCTGCGCTGTTTTGGTGCGACACTGGGTCGGAATTGTCACGTGTACGCGGGCGCGAAGATTTGGGCTCCCTGGAATCTTCACTGTGAAGACGCAGTGGGAATTGCTGACGGTGTTGTGATCTACAATCCGGCGACTGTCTATTTAGGGTCTCATGCCGTTATCTCGCAGGACGCCTACCTTTGTGGTGCCAGCCATGACTACAACGATCCCCAATTCCCTATGACCAGCGCTCCTATACACATCGGTCAATATGCCTGGATTTGTGCTCGCGCGACTGTGTGTTCGGGTGTGAGGGTGGCTGACGGGGCGGTGCTAGCCTTAGGAGGCATCGCGACCAAGGATTTAGCTGCCTGGACGGTGTATGGCGGAATACCGGCTAAGCCCATTAAAAAGCGGATCCAGCCGTGATTTCGGTCCTAATACTCACCAAAAATGAAGAGCTTGATTTGCCTGGTTGTTTGCAGAGTGTTGTGTGGTCCAATGACATTTTGGTATTGGACTCCTATTCAACGGATCGGACACTGAGCATAGCTTCGGCTAGCGGTGCGCGCACGGCGCAACGCAGTTTCGATAACTACGCGGCTCAGCGAAACGCCGGTTTGCACGATTTTGGCTTCAAGAATCCTTGGGTGTTGATATTGGATGCGGATGAACGAGTGCCGAAAACGCTACAGGAGGAACTGGTGCGGTTTATAGAATCCAGTGTGGCTAGCGCTGGGATCAGTGCCGGGCGCATGCGGCGTCGCGACTATTTAGAAGGAACATGGCTTAAGTACAGTCAATTGTCGCCTTTTTATATTCGACTAGTGCGTCCCGCGAACGTGCACTATGAGCGCGAAGTTAATGAAATATTGAAGGTCGAAGGCGCAATTCATGATTTCGTTGAGCCTTTCGATCATCATCCCTTTTCCAAAGGCATGGCGCATTGGTTGTCCAAGCACAATGTGTATTCCTCTATGGAGGCCGATTTAGTGATTAAATCTCGCCGCGGTGAGGCTCCGTTCTCGTTAACTCAAGCGTTATTTGCCCGCGACTTCAATATCCGTCGTTATCACCAAAAAGAGCTATTTTATCGACTGCCCGCACGGCCTTTGATCAAATTTTTATTGATGTACATTGTTAAATTAGGTTTTTTAGACGGGCGCGCCGGGTTTACATATGCGCGGCTACAATCCTTCTACGAGTACATGATCGTGTTGAAAACGCGCGAACTAGAAGAGCGGAAATTCACGAATGGTGGAACATGAAAAAATTTGTATTGGTTTTTACGGTGGCTATAGCCCTAGGTCTCGCGGTAGAAGCATTTTCCTCCTATGTCATGTACCGCTACTTTGCGGCTGAGCATAAAGGTTTTCATCCAAGCGGATCGTCTACCTATCTGTTGCTCGAACATGCTGCTAATAAAATTCGCGGCCGACACATGGGAGTGACAACCACGGTGGACCACTCTCCGTTGTATAGATCAGATAAGAATTTAGGCTACACAATGAATCCCGGTCTTTATAATATCCGCGAAGAATACGATAATCAAAAACATATTTTTCGCTTGCAAGTGACGGCGGAGGGTCGTCGAGCGACTGCGTATAAGCCCGTGAATGCGGCGCATCGTGTCTTTATTATGGGCGACTCTTCTATTTTTGGTTGGGGACTAAACGACGAAGAAACGGTGCCGTGGTTGCTACAGAGCCGCTTGCAGGATGATCTAGTGATTAATATGTCGTTGACAAGTTATTCAACTATTACGGCGCTGATCCAGCTCGCTCAGGTGACACCTAAGATTTCTACAGATGATACGGTGGTTTTGTTATATCACCCGCTGACCAACGATTTCAATGTTGCCACGCCTGCAATGTTAGACTCGATACTGGGTGGACTTGAGGTTCAATTATCGGATCCCTTAGATACGATAAATTTGAAAGTACCCTATGGATCACTGGCTCCCGAGGGCACTTTAAAAATTAACCGTGCTGCTTTAGTGTGCAGGCGACAAAATCTGGGTCCGGACTGTAAGCGAGCGGAGGTGGACTCTGCTACGGCGAGGCACGTGACCGAGCAAGCATTCGATGAAATCATCGCGTCTTTTCCGGCGCACTATATTGTTGCGGTCATGTCGGCGCCTAATGATGATTCGGTTATCGAGCATTTGCGAGCAAAAAAAATACCAATAGCCGATCTACGCTTAGGCGACGATGAACCTGACGCGCACGACTTGTTGTTTACGGGTTCCCACTCGGGTCCTTTTTGGCATTACCAAACCTATTTACATTTGTTGGCGATACTAAGCGACGCCCACCTGGTCCATTAGTATCTCACGGCCTCATGCGATTGCGTCCGTTAGCGCAATCGCAATGGCTCCCCATATCCTGTTAGTTCCAAATAACCACGTCCGGAATCCTTCCCTGCTTCACTAGCGCTCACCGCACCCTCCCAATACACCGCACCGGTGGACAGCCGGGTGTCATTTTCTTGGTCATCCAGCAAGGGTTTTAGGTCGAATTCGCGAGAACCCGCCCTTATGTGCCACTGCACCGGATATTTAATGCCTGTGCGCGGTGAGACCCAGGTTCGCTTAGCTTGAAATTCGACATCATGGGGCTGAAAAACCTGGGTGGTGCCGTGAGCATCGCGCAAGGTTCCCCCTGTCCAGTGCGACTCGCCCTTTGGATTGCGAATACGAAATGCCATCAGCGCGCCCCCGTCATTAAGATTAATCCCGACCCATTCCCATCCGATTGCGCTGCCATCCAAGTATTGACTTGACCATTCGTGATCAAGCCAGGCTTCGCCATGAACAGCATCTGACTTCCCATCGCGGGTGATATTGCCGATAACTTGAAGGTGTGGAATGCTGTAATAATAACTGGCAGATAGAGGAGAGGGTCCTTTTTGGCTGTAACCGGCCCTACCGTTCAACAAAGGTTGCTGTGTGGTTCGGATGGATAGATTTAACGCAAAGTCTTCGGCGAGGATTTTAGCGATATAAGTGGCAGACTTATGCTCTAACGACCAATCATCGATCCAAACATGAGTGTCACCTGACATAGCCTCCGCTAATCCTAAGCCTGCCCGTCTGATGCGCTGATCCTGCCAGAGTCTACCGCGTTGCGGATCACTGAGAGCGCAATGTGCAATCAACAGTTGGCGTGGCGTAAATGAACTTAAATTGTCGACATCGACTGTGGGTCGGGTGCGAAAAAACGTTATCTGAAAACCGAGCGATTCACCCTCGGTTTTTAACCAACCGGTCAAATACCACCATTCGGTGCGAAATTCCGCATGACTGCCGTAGTCACCTGGGAACGTTAATGCGCGCCCTTCGAGCACGTCGGACCCCGCCGTTGCACGCACAGAGACGCCAACACATAGCAGCATTAGTCCTAGGGCGATCCTCACCAATCCTCCCGTACGGCACGAACCGCATCCCCAGCGGTGGCTGCACGGCCGCTGATAATGGCAGTGAGCGTGGCAGCAGTCACTAATACCAGGCCTAAGATGGCAAGTTGCCAAATCGGTACTGCTAGATCGATACTCCAGTTAAACGACTGCCGGTTAATGACGAATACCAATACCAAGCTTAGGACTGCACCCAAAGTCAAACCGAATATCGCACCAAAAACGCTGCTTAACATTCCTTCAGTTGCCAATATTCCGATCACTTGTCTACGCCGCAGCCCGATATATTTAAGCATGCCAAATTCTGCGCGACGCGCTAACGCGGTCGAGCTGGTGGCGAAACTCAACCCGGCCAGACCAATCAACACAGCGACCGCCTCCAGCGCGTAGGTAATTACAAAAGCATGATCGAAGAGTTTCATTGATCGTTCTTTTACCGCGCTGCTGGTTACTATTTCGATGGAGTCCTGGAGCGCGAATTGGGCGCGCACCATCGCCGCGACTCGGGCAGCGTTTTGACCATCGCTGAGCCATATCGATCCTTCGTTAGCGTTATGATCACCGGTAGCAGTTTGGTAGGCTTGACGGGAAATAACGATGGCGCCAGCAGGGCGTGCGTAGTCGCGCCATATGCCGGCAACGAAGCAACGATGCTGCCGTCCGGCGAGCGGCACAACGACCTCGCTGCCTATCTTGTAGCCATAGATGTCTTGCACGGCTTCGGAGATCCAAATAGGCGGTAACTTAGTCGATGGCAGAGCGGAGGATTGCACTAAAGGTAAAATGTCAGCAATGTTATTCACGTTGAAGTCGCGGGCTATGAGTGTTATTGCCGCATGGACGGCGTCCAGAGAGATTAAACGGGTGCGGCGAAAGTCGATTCGGGAAACACCTGCTACTGCGGTAAGCCGCGCTTGATCTTGCACCGACCAGAACGCGGTGTCGTTGCCGAGTGGTTCACGCATTTGCATATCGGCTGGTAAAAGCTTTGTCAGCCAATGATCAAAAGATACGCGAAACGAATAAACCATGATAGCCATGGCCACCATCAAACTGAAGCTCACGATGATGGACGACAGACTCAAAGTGGATAGCTTCACGTTGTCTCGCATTTGTGCCACTGCGGTATCTAAGACTACATGATGAGTGCGGGGCATTTTCCGTAATACTTTGACCCACAAAAGAGGTACCAACAATATTGACCCAAACAGCAGCGCAGCGACGGCTAAATATCCAAACAGCGGTATACCGCCCACGGCAGGTATCCTGGTAAGCACGATACCTAAACCCAATAATGCAATGCTGAAATATCTGCCGGCGCCGGTTCTAGGGCTTGCGTTAATAGCGCCTTTGAGGGCGCTGGCCGACTGACGAGCAGCGCTGCGCGCTGGGAACCAGGCACCCGCGCTGGTCACTACAGTCCCTATGATCAAAAAGGCGATCAGGGCTAACGGCGCTGCACGTAACGAGGCACCTACAACTTGCAATTGGTTGTTGCCCAAGTCGCCGACTAGCAATTGCAATATGATAGCGGCTAAAAATGTGCCGAGCAGCACGCCAAGCAGTGAACCCGCCACGCCCAACGCCACGCCTTCTCCGAGCAGAGCGCTCTGTAGCGCCAGACGCGTGACACCTAACGCTCGCAACAGCGCCAGTGAGTGACGTCGACGCAGCACGGATAACGATTGCGTGGAAAATACTAAGAATGCTCCGGTCAACAGAGCGATCATTGCGAGCATGTTTAAATTCACCCGATAAGCACGGGTCACAGTAACCGCTCGATCACGCTCGACTTGTGGCGTTATCACGAGAACACTTGCCGGAAGTTGGGCTGCCAGAATTTTCTTAAAAGACTCCAGATTGACGCCGTTCTTCACGCGTAAATCGACGCGATTGAGGTCGCCAATGGATTCAAAAATCCACTGGGCGCTCGCGATATCCATGATCCCCAACGATTGCGAATATGTGTCCGGCGATAATATGTCGAGAATATGTAACGTTTTTGCTTTGCTACCGACGATGACTTGCAATAGGTCCCCACGCCGCAAATGTAATTGCACGGCTGCCTGGTTGCTTACAATTATACTGTCGGTCGCAAAGAGCTGAAGTATATGAGGTGCAATATCGCCCATGAGCTGCGGTTGCATGGCGCTCGCCCGAAATACATCCACCCCCAGAACTTTAAACGCATCGCGTACTCCAGGAATTGCCGCTTCAAGCTCCAGTATGGGGCTTGCAAGGCTCACAGCCGGGTCGTGTGCTAATGTAACGAATACCGATTCAGGAAAAGCTTCGCGAGGACCCTGCACAATCAAATCGGCTGATCCGACTAGACGCTTGCTGGCCAATCCAAATTCGTTAAGCGCAGCATTGTTGACCAAGTAAACCGCCGTGCCGAGGGCAACGCCAAGTGCAATCGCGACCACGGTTATTAGCATGCGTACGGGCTGCTCGCGTAGTTGAGCCAGCAGCAATAGCGACCACACTCGCCATGCGATACGCGACTGGCCGAACATACTCACGCACTTGCCGCCAACGACACCAGCCCGTCGCAGGTTAGCACTAATATACGATCTGCCGACTCTGCGGCAACGCGCGAGTGTGTTATCAGTATGCCGGCACCGGCGTTGGCCTTGATCTGAGTGCGCAACAGTCCCAAGATTTGCGCGGCATTGCGCGAATCAAGATTTCCGGTCGGCTCATCGGCGAGCACGAGAGCCGGCCTATGCACCAATGCGCGCGCGATGGCGATGCGCTGCACTTCGCCACCCGAGAGCTCTCGAGCGTAGCGGCTCGCCATGGAACCGAGGCCGACGGCGTCCAACATTTGAGTTGTGCGCATACTGCGCTCAGGTTCGCTCACTCCCAACAGATCGAGCGGCAGCGCGACATTTTGGGCAACACTGAGATACGGCAGTACGTGAAAGGCTTGGAACACGAATCCCACGGAGTGACGCCGCATCAGAGTCAGCGCATCGTCATCCAGATTCGATAGTTCGATACCTCCCATCAATATTCGCCCGGAATCCGCGTGATCGAGCCCGGCTAATAAATTAAGCAGCGTTGACTTGCCCACTCCTGACTCGCCCATGATGGCTAGGTATTCTCCTGGCCATAACTCAAGGTTGAGTCCCTCAAAAAGGGCAGGGCGGTCAACCTTAAAACGCTTAACTAAACCCTCAAGACGTAAAACTGGAATATCTAAGCGTGCCGGGGCCTTAAGCGGCATCGACGCCCATCATGGCCTTGACCTCTAAAAAATCTCTGAGGCCGTGTTCGCCATATTCTCGACCGTTACCAGACATCTTAAAACCTCCAAAGGGAGTTTTCATGTCCCCGTAGGCGCCATTGATCGATACTTGCCCCGCACGGATGCGCATGCCAACCCGACGCGCGCGTGCATTGTCGCTCGACCATATGTAAGCGGCTAAGCCATAGGGAGTGTCATTGGCGATAGCGATCGCTTCTTCTTCGCTCTCATAAGGCAGAATGCACAGCACGGGTCCAAATATTTCCTCTCGAGCTATCGTCATACCATTGTTCACTTCAGAAAATATAGTGGGTCTGACGAAGTAGCCTTTGGCAAGTCCAGCAGGTTTTCCGCCGCCACCCGCCACCAATTTGGCCCCTTCAGAGATACCCTTCGCGATGAAGCCTTCGACTCGATCAAACTGGATCTTGGACACCAAGGGACCCACTGTCGTATCGGCAGCGCTAGGATCACCAACGATCGCGCTGGCTGCAGCACGTTGGGCGATGACTTCCACTTCGGCAAGTTTGCCCGCGGGCACTAACATCCGAGTGGGTGCATTACAGGACTGCCCTGAGTTTTGAAATACATGTTGTACGCTTGACTTAACAGCCCGTTCAAAATCGGCATCATCGAGTAATATGTTGGGTGATTTCCCACCCAATTCCTGGTGTACTCGTTTTACGGACGGCGCGGCATGGATGGCTACCTGGGTGCCGGCTCTGGTGGAACCCGTGAAGGACACCATGTCGACTTGAAGGTGCGAGGCGAGCGGCGCGCCCACGACTAGGCCATCACCGTTGATAAGATTAAACACGCCTGGCGGTACCCCGGCTTCGTGCATCACCTTGGCCCATAGGATTGCGCTGAAGGGCGAATACTCCGAGGGTTTGAGCACCATGGTGCAACCGGCCGCCAACGCAGGAACAACTTTGGCTGCCACTTGGTTCATGGGCCAATTCCACGGCGTGATCAAGGCGCACACGCCGACCGGCTCCAGCAGCAAGCGCGTTAACCCGTGAATTTCCTCAAACTTATAGTTTTTTAACACCTCAATCATGGCGCTGATGTGGCCTACGCCGATGCGCGTCTGCGAACCTTTGGCAAGCGTAATGGGCGCACCCATTTCCGTCGAAATTGCCTGCGCAATCTCATCATAATGAGCGTTGTACGCAATCAAGATGCGTTCCATTAATGCCAATCGTTGTGCGGGTGTGGTACGCGAGTAGCTATCGAACGCGCGCCGCGCAGCCGTCACGGCGCGATCGACATCGGCCGCACTGCCCATGGAAATAACTCCTGCCACGGATTCGTCAGCGGGATTGATAACATTGAAGTCGTGCGCGATCGCAGGGTCCACCCAGCGGCCATCGACGTAGAATTGACGATTGTCATATGTCATGGAACTGCCTCACAAAATTGTAATTTACTTGATCTCGCCATATTACCTGTTGGCGGTAGTTTGAGGGGCCTTTACGCGAGGCGAAATAGGGATGTCGGCGGCCGCCGACTACTAGGTTCTTGAACAGGTCCTGTAGAATGCGCAGGGTTACGGTTTTCGGCTAAATTGGGAGACTGCATGTTTCGAATTTTAAAATGGTTAGGTGCGATCAGCGCTGCGGGCATTTTGCCGTTATTTTTGGGCCATGCACTAGCCGCTTCTTTAGAGTTCAATCCGGTTCGTGCCCACGCGATATCAATAGGACCCGAAGCCCATCGGATCATTGTCGGATTCAAGCCGAGCACTGCGCTTCGTCAAGCGCAAAGCATAGGCCAGGGTCAGCACGTCACTGCACCCGCGCAGGCCACGGCGCAGGCCGAGGCGCAGGCGCAGACGACCCCTGCAGATTTGGTCGCGCTGACTCAGCGAGTAGGACTTGTGATTCGCAAATCGCGACAGATCAGCGCCGCCATGCATGTCGTGTTTCTACCAACGACTTTGTATGGTGCAGATGTTGAAAGCACGCTCAATAAACTGCGAGCAGATCCTTCCGTGAAATTTGCGGAGGTCGATCAGCGCCGTTATCCACACGCACTGACCGCTGCCTCCGGCCCGCCCACTGATCCCCTATTTGGTCCTTCGTCAAATTCGGTGGGTCAATGGTATATGTTGAAACCCTCCTTGATCACCGGCGATGCCGCCGCTACCGACGCGGTTTCCGCGTGGTTGATTACCACCGGCGACACTGGAGTCGTCATCGCGGATGTTGATACCGGTGTGCGTTTTGATCACCCGGACTTAGGCCGAGCTCAGTTCGGGGGCTCGCTACTACCGGGCTATGACTTTGTAGATCGGGACTTTGATTCTAGTGGTAACCCGCTGGCAACATTTTTGATCGCGAATGATGGCGATGGATGGGATGCAGATCCCTCGGATCCGGGCGATTGGGTAAGCGCCATCGATTTTAAGGACCCCCTATTTCCAGTGGCGACCTGTGGGGACCCTCCACCCAATGGGCCCTCTGACAGTCATGTTGATAGTTCATGGCATGGCACGCGGGTAGCCGGCATCTTAGGCGCATTGACCAATAATACTGATAGCGGTAAGAACGGCGTGGGTATAGCCGGTATGACCTGGAACCCCTACATCCTCCCGGTTCGCGCGCTCGGGAAATGTGGCGGATACGATTCAGATATTATCGCGGGCATGCAGTGGGCGGCGGGCGTACCCCTCAATGGGTCCGGTGTCCCGAGTAATCCTTATCCAGCCAGTATTATCAATTTAAGTCTAGGAGGCAGCGATCCGAATCTAGCGGCGGGCGCGCACAATATATGTACCCAGTCTTACCAAGATATTATAAATATATTGAACGCCAAGGGCGTATTGATCGTGGCCTCAGCGGGTAACGGCACGCCCACCGCAGCGGTGGACCTTCCTGGCGTATGTAACGGGGTACTGACGGTCGCTGGCTTACGCCATGTGGGGACAAAGGTCGGGTACAGTAGCTTCGGCACAGAGGTGGGCATATCCGCTCCCGCGGGAAATTGCGGGACTAACCCTGGATGCATTAGACCGATCGATACTACAACCAATTTCGGGCTGACGAATCCCGGGGTGAATGGCTACACCTCTCAAGTAAATCCGAATTTGAACCAAGTAATTCCGAATTTGGGCACTAGCTTTGCAGCACCTATCGTGTCCGGAATTGCAGCGCTGATGCGATCGGTCAATGCGAATTTGACCCCACCGCAACTGATCGCGCGAATACAGGGTAGCGCCACCCAGTTTCCGCCGCCGGGTGGACTTCCAGTGTGTATGAGTGCCACTTCTGGCACGCCCGGCACACCTGGCACTCCTGCGACTATAGGCGAATGTGCCTGCCCGAATAAAGCGCCTTTCCAGTGCGGTGCTGGAATGGTAAACGCGTTGGCCGCCGTACAAGCCGCCCAAGCCCCGATAGCCGCTGTAATTGCGCCTTCGCCTATTGCGACTGGTGGTACTGCCAATTTTGACGCGAGTGGTAGTGGGGCATCCTGTGGCCGGGCGATTACGAGCTATGCCTGGAATGTGCCGACAGGTAGCGGATTCACCAGTAACTCGCCCACCAACCTTGCCCAGTTATCGACGACTGTCACCGGAAATGGGACGGGTACGATCACTTTAACGGTGACGGACAATACAGGCGCTACCGATACGGCGACGTTAAGCTATGTAAATGGTGCCCTAACCAATCCGCCCCCGGTCAGCGCTGGCCCTAATTTGAGCGGTTGTCCCGCTGCCTTAGCGGTCTCAGTGACACCGGCTCCCCCCACAGTCACAGCTGCGTTCGCTCCCGTCAGCGTGGATGAGAATGTCGTGTCAACGCTCACCATTACACTCACCAATCCTAACGGTTATGCGCTCACTCAAGCGACCTTAAATGGTGCATTGGCATTCAGTGTACCCACCACCCCGTTACTCAACAGCACTTGCTTAGGCGCGACCATTAAGTTAAGTAGCGGCGGCGGACAGGTAGGCATGAGCGGCGCAATAATTCCTGCTTCGGGAAGCTGCACCGTCACGGTCCCCGTATTGAGTGCAACGGCTGGAACTTACCCCTTCACGGTTGCAATAAACGACCTGCAAACGGGTCCCGCGGGCGGCAATGCCGTGCCAGCGAGCGCCACATTAACTGTAACAGCACCGCGCAAGAGTGGTGGTGGTGGCGGCACTCTGGGTTGGCTCGAGTTGCTATGCGCGGGCGGATTACTGTGCGCCACTCAGGCGAGACGCGCGGCGCGGCGATCGTGAGCGGCGTAGGCCAGGGCCAGGGTCCTAGAACGCTAGTCGAGCGCCTGCAGTGTCATAAAGATGCTCGCGGCAGCTTGTTCGAGCCGTTGAACGACGCCGAACTGGCTACCGCAAAGAATGTACATGTGGTGTTAACTCTGCCGGGCGAAGTACGCGGCAATCATTTTCATCACAGCGGTGTTGAGACGACGACGGTGGTCGGCCCCTGTTTAGTGCGGCTAAAAGAGCATGGGGCAATTCGTGATGTCACAATACCTGCAGGTGAAGTGTGGCGCCTTAAACTACCGGTAGGTGTAGTACACGCCTACAAGAATACGGGCGAGGGGGTCATGGTACTAGTATCGTTTAGCACCACTCTCCATGATGCAAGCGGCTCCGATACCGTTCGCGAGATCATCCTTACATAATCTTGCAGGCTTCCTCGAAGGTTAAGCGCGGGCTACGCGGAAATAGCATTTCCTGGCTGCCCGTTCCCAGCGCACAGATAAAATTAGATTTAACGGGCGTACCCGCAAAAAATTCCGTGTCTACTTTTGCATTATCGAATCCGGACATCGGGCCACAATCAAGCCCTATGGCCCGCGCCGCCATAATTAAATAACCACCCTGAAGAGTGGCATTGCGCATCATCGTGGGCGTCCCCACGGAGGGGTCCTTGAACCAATTGGCGGCCGCGGGATTGTGTGGGAAAAGCGCAGGGATTTTTTCGTAAAATTTCTCATCCATGCCGATAATGACGGTAACCGGAGCCGTTTCGACCTTAACCACATTGCTCTCTGTTACGCACTTAAGCAGGCGTGCTTTCGCAAGAGTGCTACTCACGAATACAAATCGAGCCGGCGAACAGTTAGCCGAGGTGGGTCCAAATTTCAGGAGGTCATAGAGCTCATGAATCTTGCTCTCGGGAACTGCGTCGGACATCCATCGATTGTAAGAACGTGCTTCGCGGAATAGAGCGTTTAGGCCAATATCACTGAGAATATCTTTCATTAATTTCCTTGGAAAACAAGTTCATGACCGCGCTTGAAATCCCGAATATGTTTCTCCATCCAAGTACGGGCCAGTTGCGTTTTTTTTAGTTTAATCGCGTTTACGATACGTTGTTGCGCTAACTGAATCCGCGCGCGTGCCTGTGGGACTTGATCAATTAATTCAAGCAACGCAGGAGCAAGCAGGGCGTTTAAGGGCGCTTGTGACAGCGCGATGACTTGATTACCACTGGCTTCGGCGACTGCTTTAAAAAAATTGACCACCGCCTGGACTGCGACTGGGGTATTTGCCGAATCCTGAATGAACTGTTCGCGTGCCGCGTTTAAAAGTGTTAAGTGCACACCAGTCCGCCGTGTCGCTGCATGTTCAGCCGCAGCCGGCTCAAGCGCCATCATGGCCTCCCATAGCTCGAGAAAAGTCACATCATGCAATGCCAGTGCGCGACTGACCCCTGAGCTAATGCGCTTAGATTGCGGTCGAGTGACTCGTAGGCGTTTTTCGCCGCGCGTACGACCTAATAATCCTTGAATCTCCAGTTCCCTAATGGCCTCGCGCACGGTCGAGCGGTTCACTCCAAATTGGCGCGCTAAATCGGACTCTGATGGTAGGGCGTCACCGGTACGCAAAGTACGACCCACAATCTTAAATTCAATCGCGTTCGCCACCTGCCGATAGGCGGGATCATCATCGAGCGGCTGGAATAAATCACTCATTAGCCTTCCCCGAATAACTCTCGACCGATGAGCATGCGGCGAATTTCCGACGTACCCGCGCCAATCTCATACAACTTAGCGTCTCTTAGCAATCGTCCGGTCGGATAGTCATTGATATAGCCGTTGCCACCCAAGAGTTGCAACGCATCAAGTGCGACACGAGTGGCTGCTTCCGCGCAAAATAATATACATGCTGCGGCGTCCTTGCGAGTGGCATGGTTACGATCGCAGGCGGCAGCGACCGTATAGGCGTAGCTGCGACAGGCATTTAGCGAGGCGTACATATCGGCTAACTTTCCCTGCACTAATTCAAAAGTACCAATGGCCTGACCGAATTGACGTCGTTCCCGCACATAGGGAACCGCAACATCAAGGGCCGCCGCCATAATCCCTAAAGGACCTCCCGATAAGACCACTCGCTCATAGTCCAAGCCGTGCATCAACACCTTGACGCCTTTATTTTCAGCTCCTAAAAGATTTTCGGCCGGAACTTCGCATTCATCGAATACCAGTTCACTTGTACTTGAGCCACGCATTCCAAGCTTGTCTAAAGACTGAGCGGCTTTGAAACCCTTAAATGTCTTTTCAACTATAAAGGCGCTAATGCCACGTGCGCCGGCCTCTGGTGTGGTCTTCGCATAGACCACTAATACATCCGCCTCTGGACCATTAGTGATCCACATCTTGCGTCCGTTGAGCGTGTAGTGATCGCCGTGCAACACAGCTTTTAGCTGCATGGACACCACATCCGAACCCGCGCCTGGCTCAGACATCGCTAAAGCCCCCACATGCTCACCGCTGATCAGTTTAGGTAAGTAGCGGGATTTTTGGTCTGCGCGAGCGTTCAAGGCAATTTGATTGACGCACAGATTGGAGTGCGCTCCATAACTTAAGGCTACCGCCGCCGACGCACGCGAGATCTCCTCCATTGCAATGGTGTGAGCGAGATAGCCTAAACCACTGCCGCCGAACTCATCGCTAACGGTAATGCCGAGTAAGCCTAACTGACCGAGTTCTGGCCACAAATCGCGTGGGAAATGATTGCTGCGGTCGATTTCCGCAGCCCGCGGTGCGATTTTCTCTTGCGCGAAGCGTCGCACTTGATCACGTACCGCCACAATTTCTTCACTATGACCAAAATCGAATTCACGATAAGCGGCACCAGTCATTGTCTTTGAACCCTAAACTGTTGAATAATAGGACTGTCCGACAATTGTGCCACTTCTGAATAGACGACGCTTGGATTTAGACTATGGCGGTAATCACCTCGAAAATAGATGCATCATCTGCGGAGTTCGCGCAAAATCGCGCTCGAATGCGTAGTTTGGTCGATGACCTACGCGGGCTTATCGGCCAAAATGCGTTAGGCGGACATGTGGCGGCACGGCTTAAACATCAGGCGGCAGGCAAGCTGTTGGTGCGGGAACGTGTCGAGGCTTTACTAGACCCCGGCTCTCCTTTTGTTGAACTTTCACCCTTAGCAGCCCAGGACGTTTACGACGAAGCGTTGCCTGGTGCTGGTTTGGTGACGGGAATCGGACGCGTTAGTGGCCGCCAATGCATGGTAGTAGCGAATGATGCGACGGTGAAGGCCGGTACCTATTATCCGCTGACAGTTAAGAAGCATTTGCGAGCTCAAGAAATTGCCAGTGAAAATGCGCTTCCTTGTATTTACCTGGTGGAAAGTGGTGGAGCGTTTCTACCCAGACAAGACGAAGTATTCCCAGACCGCGACCATTTCGGACGCATTTTTTTTAATCAAGCGCGACTCTCAGCCGATGGCATCGCACAAATTGCGGTGGTCCATGGATCCTGTACCGCGGGCGGCGCCTACGTACCTGCGATGTCAGACCAATCTATTATCGTGCGTGATCAAGGGCGGGTTTTTTTGGCAGGCCCGCCCTTGGTATATGCCGCCACCGGTGAGAAAATTGATGCTGAATCATTAGGCGGCGCCGACGTTCATTGTCGACAATCCGGAGTGATTGATTATTACGCCGAGAATGATCTACATGCACTTGCGTTGGCGCGGCGCGCCGTGGCGACGTTGCAACCCGGCCCTTGTATTACCACTGCAGGCGCACAACCGCTGTTAGATGAATCCGAAATTGACGGGATCATCCCGCAGAACTCCCGTAAGCCCTACGATGTGCGGGAAATTATCGGGCGCATTGTGGATGGCTCTTGGTTCGATGAATTTAAGGCGTTATATGCTACGACCTTGGTTTGCGGATTTGCTCAGATTCACGGCAATCCCGTCGGTATTCTTGCGAATAATGGAATTCTGTTCTCCGAGAGCGCGTTGAAGGGGGCTCATTTTATTGAGCTATGTTGTCGCGAAGGCATTCCCTTGGTGTTTCTGCAAAACGTTTCAGGGTTCATGGTAGGTCCCGCCGCAGAGGCGGGCGGTATTGCGAAGGATGGCGCAAAGTTGGTGACCGCGGTAGCCTGTGCAGCGGTAGCAAAATATACCATTGTCATTGGTGGCAGTTTCGGCGCTGGAAACTACGCCATGTGCGGTCGCGCTTATGGGCCGCGATTTTTGTTTCAATGGCCCAATGCACGCACTTCCGTGATGGGGGGCGAGCAAGCTGCGAGTGTTTTAGCCACGATTAAGCGCGACACCCTGCAAAGCGCGGGACAGTCCTTTAGCCTACAAGAGGAAGAACAACTGAAGACACCCATCCGCGATCAATTTGAGCGTCAAGGACATCCCGTCTACGCATCGGCTCGTCTATGGGATGATGGGGTCATTGAGCCTAAGGATACGCGCCGCTTATTAGGTCTCGTATTGTCACTCGCCCGTACGCAATTGACGCCCAAAACACGCTTTGGCGTGTTTCGTATGTAAAAATGCCTACTCAGATCGGTGCCACTCCACCGTACGCGATTCGCCGTCTACTCATCGCCAATCGCGGTGAAATAGCCTGTCGTATTATGCTTACGGCCAATCGCTTAGGGGTTACTACTCTCGCGGTGTATTCTGAGGCAGATCAAAACGCACGGCATGTGCGCCTCGCAGATGAGGCGTACGCATTAGGGCCCGCGCCCGCCACGCAAAGTTATTTGAATATTGCAAAATTAGTAGCCCTTGCTGAGCGGGTAGGCGCGGACAGTATTCACCCTGGATATGGATTCCTGTCAGAAAACGCCGAATTCGCACGAGCCTGCGGCAACGCTGGCATTATTTTTGTGGGTCCCCCCGCAGCTGCGATTGTGGCCATGGGATCTAAGAGCGATTCTAAGCGAGTGATGGAGGCGGTGGGCGTGCCCGTTGCACCGGGATATCACGGCGAAGAGCAATCCTTGGCGCGATTGCAAACGGAAGCTGACCGGATTGGTTATCCGCTGATCATTAAGGCGAGCGCCGGTGGCGGAGGCAAAGGGATGCAGGTAGTGCAGGCAACCCAAGACTTTGCAGCTGCTGTCGCCTCGGCGCAGCGCTTAGCGCGAACTTCGTTCGCTGACGATCGCCTATTGCTGGAACGCTTTTTTCCGCAGGCTCGGCATGTCGAGGTTCAAATATTTGCAGACTCGCTTGGGAATGTTGTGACGCTGTTTGATCGTGATTGTTCGATCCAGCGACGGCATCAGAAGATTATCGAAGAGGCACCGGCACCGGGTTTGCGTGCTGAGGTTCGTAGCAGTATGGCTAAAGCAGCAATTCTAGCGGCCCGCGCAGTTGACTATGTGGGCGCGGGAACTGTTGAGTTTCTGCTCGATACGGATCAACAGTTCTATTTCATGGAGATGAATACGCGACTACAGGTTGAACATCCCGTTACGGAATTAATTACTGGGTTAGATTTGGTTGAATGGCAGTTGCGCGTAGCTCAAGGTGAACCTTTGCCAAAGGATCAAAAAGAGATTGTCCAAAGTGGTGTTGCTGTCGAGGCGCGAATTTACGCGGAAGATCCCGCCAACGGCTACCTTCCTAGCGTCGGGAAAATTTCACATTTGCAATGGCCCGAAGCGGACGCGACATTGCGTTTGGATGTAGGCGTTGATGCGGGCGATGAGGTAACGTCTTTCTATGATCCTTTGCTCGGAAAAATTGTTGCTTTCGGCGCCTCACGCAGCGCTGCAATCGCGCGCTTAAGAGGTGCAGTCGATGAAATAGAGGTCATCGGCATCGTTACTAACCGAGCGTTACTCGCGGCGGTATTGGCCGACGCGAATTTCTTAAATGCGGCAGTGGCTACCGATTTCCTAAGAGTGAGATCCCATTTGATTGTGGGCGACCCTGCGGCTACCGAGGAGGACTTGATAGTCGCGGGTTTGTGGTATGCCAGCGCACACACTCAAGCATCTGCTCTATGGCACGATACCAGCGGCTGGCGCCTGGCAGCGCCGTCGACTAGCGTTTGGCGTTTTGCTGATCGTGCGGTTTCAATCGAGCGAACGAGCTTGGCCGCGGGCACGTCCAATCAGTATTTGGGATGTTGTGGATCACTGGAGGTTTCGATGCAATTGCTCGCGCGCAATGCTTCATCAATGCGAGTTGACTTTAGCGGTCGCATAGTTTCGATCAACCTACGCGAGCATGATCAAACATTACATATTTTTCGAGGTCGAGATAGCGGGACAAGTCGCCACGTGAGGCTCCGACTCCTCCGGACCGATGACACATTACGGGCCAGTGCAGTCGTTGATGGGGGGTCCTTGGTCACACCTCTTCCAGGCACGGTTGTTGCTGTCCATGTGACCCTAGGAGAAATAGTTGTAAAAGGCGCCGCCTTGGTAACGCTTGAAGCTATGAAAATGGAACATACCGTAACTGCACCCTTTGACGGTCGAGTGGCACAGTTGTTTTTTGTCGCAACTAATCGCGTGAACGCCGGCGAGGTCTTGTTGGCGCTCGAACCTTTAGGCGACCCGGGACTCGACCGGGTCTTTTAGCAAAATGGCTCCGACCGGCGGCAGCGTTATCCTAAACCGAGTTTCTTGGCGCAAGCGACTGGCGAGTGCGATGCGTCCGTTCGCTTGGTGCACATAGCGTCGAACCAGGGACATGCCCGATCTGTTGGCTTTTCCAGCCGACTTTTTATCCGAACCGCTGAAACCTTTCTGAAATATGAGCTTTAACGCCTGTCTATCACTTAACTCAGCGGCCGCGTCAGCGCTGATCAGTTCCTTGAGAACCGCAGTTTGCCGGATTTGCACCGGGTCCAACCCGTTGCCGTCGTCGTGATATAAGAAATCGAAACCACCATCCGCACTTGCCTTAAACTCGATTCGTAGAGATCCTGGCTCCGGTTTTCCTGCGTGGCGTCGAGTTTCGGGCGATTCGACGCCGTGTTGCACTGAATTGCGAATCATTTGAATGGCGATATTTTTAATAGTGGATTGATATTGTTGCGGTACATCAGTCAAGCCCACGCATTGCAGCACAATAGTTTTTTGATGCTCGCGTGCCATATGCTCGGCCAGACCGATTAGCGTTTTTTCTAACCCACTCATGCTGCTCGCACGCGGAGCGTGCACAGCAGAGGTAGGAGGTACGCTTTGTGATTGATCTACATCTTCGCTAACGGCTTGGGTCAGAGTACGGACCAATGCAAACTGAGTGAATAGCTCGTCCAATTTTACTGCTAACGGTAAGAAGTCATTGCCACTCAATGTGATGCGGCTGCGAAGCTCATGCAAAGCATCTTCGAAATTTTGCGCAGCGGCGTGCAATGCGGTAATTTTTAAAGCGGTTTCATCGCGTCTGATTCGATCTACTTCATCCAAGGTTTCTTGCAGTTTGCTGCGAAATGCGGCTTCCGAACGCGCCGGTTTCTTTAAAATTTGACCAATGCTTTTCATGGCGCTATCAGTACGAGTCAAAAATGCCGCAAAGCGCGTGCGGCCAATCTTCAGTAGGCGATGCAATACCTCGCCTTGAGTTTGACTCTGGCTGCGTAGATCATCCAGTTCACGCGTGGTTTGCACTTGTATCGTGATATTAGTAATTTGAACTAACCAGGGCGTAGGTTGCGCTGCGAAGTTTGACGCATGAACTACAAGCTCGTAGTAGGCCGATTGCAGAGACCCGTTAGGATTGGCAAACCTTATTTCGATATTCTTAAGTGGATTGATGTCAGCATCGATAGCCTGCGCGGCACGAAGATTAGCCATATGGCCGCGAACCTGATTCAGCGTCTTTGGCGTTACTAAGGGCGCAAGTAATTGCTCAAAAGTTAAATTTTGAAAATCATGGCGCCGAAACAGCGTAATCAGGGACGCTGAAAATTGTGGAAGAATGTTGCCTGCGGCGTCTAGGAATAAAAATCCGTGCACTGCATGCTGCAAAATACTTTGCGCGACGCTTGCATGGTTACTTAGCAGTGCCTGCTGAGCCCGTTTTTCCGCTTCGTATGTCTTGCGCCCAATAAACATAAGACGAAGATTGCCGAATTTGGGGCAACTTTATCTAGACCGGCGTCACAGGTCCGATTGTATGAGGGTTCGCACCATCAGGCGTTTACATGCCGGTGTGACGTAGTGCACAAATTAGCGGCTTCAAGCCGCACCGGCAATCGGTAAATTCAAATCCGCAAGCAGTTCGTCTGCTGAATAATAGCGCTCATGAGTTTGTTTTGCCATTAAGCGATCAATCAGAATTTGGTAGGTTTTAAGTTCCTCCGGTAGTTTGGGGATCGGCTCAGTGCTGTGTTGAGCCATAATAGCCATTGCAGTTCGACCGCCGTAAGGACGTTGTCCGGTCAGCATTTCAAAAAAGATGACTCCAAGGCTGTACAAATCGGTCCGCTGATCGACCTTCTGAGCTTGCGATTGTTCAGGGCTTATATAATACGGAGAGCCAACCACCTGTCCGATCCCCGTGGTTTCAATGTTTTCCATTGAACGGCGTGCGAGGCCGAAATCGATGAGTACGGGCGAATTATCTTCGCGGAGCATTACGTTGGCGGGTTTTAAATCTCGGTGTAAGATTCCGAAAACGTGGATGACGCGCAGCGCTTCAGCGATAGCCCGCAAGTAATACAGGCTTTCCGCGCAGCTTATGGGGTTGCGCAATCGATCCCGCAGATCGCCACAGGGAAAATATTCCATGGCTAAGTACAGATGCTTTGGCAAAGTACCGAAGTCGTAAATTTCCGCGATGGCGCGATGGTCGATGCTCGAAATGATTTCGTATTCCCGTTGAAAGCGCTCGGCATCGTCTTTTTCGCGCGAACTTAGGCCGCGATTCATGACTTTTAAAATCACATTACGTCGGAGCCGATCGCTCCGAGCCAAAAAAACGGCGGAAAAATTACTAACGGCTATATCTTTTACAATTGAGTAACCCGGCACTCGTACTGAGTTCCCATCGGTCCCAAGGGCGACAGGCGAAGTGGTTACTTCCGTAACCGTCACGTGTTTGCGCGCCTCATCGATAGACGTTAACAGCGTATCGCGCGAGATTTGCGCAATCGGTAAATAGTCGTTAGCACCGCTTTTAAGCGTCCGCACCGCACAACCTTCGTCGCCATTGTGAGCAAGGACAATACAATAAACGTCAGGCTGGGCTTGGCGCACTTTAGTGATGTGGTGCAAAAAGCGCGCCGCCGCCGCCGTATACTCAAAATCGATGCTTAAAATGAGGGTTCCCAGCTCAGAGTTGCTCATCAAACGCTCCCAAGCGACCTCGCCGGGAGGTACACTACTGACTTCGGCGTCCGGCCAACGGCTGGTCACATGGTGCGACAACCACTGTAATCGTGTGGGGTCAGTGTTAACCACCAGTAGGATAGGACCGTGAGGTTCAGCCATGGGTTTTAAGGATAGGTCCAGAATAAAGAACGGGCAGCTTAAATGCGGTGGACGCCTTATGTCGTGTAAGGAATTCACAGTTCTTATGTTCAGCTGCAGTTTTTAGCGTTTTTTGCGTTGAATATGCAACCTAAAGCCCTATTTCACGGTCTTTAACCCTACGATTTGGCCATTTTTAGCGAGGTTTGACTTCAATGGGAAATATTAGAATGTGGTTGCTCGCTGCGGTTGCGGGCCTGTTAATGACGGTTGTCATGAATCATCGTTCAGGAAATTCTCTGAACACGGCCCAGTCTCCCGTGATCGCTCAGACGCGAGCTCCTGAGCTTTCGCCTCCAAGGTTTACCGCAACTGCACCAAATCCCGCGGTAACGCAGGCGACAGCGGTACCAGGGACTACCCGGGTCACAGGGTTACCGGATTTTTCGCAACTAGTGGCTGAAAATGGTGCCGCAGTTGTCAACATAAGCGTGACTGAAAAAGTGCAAAAAACTAATAATTTTGCAATGCCGAGTGACGGAGATGATCCTTTATCGCAATTTTTCCATCGCTTTCAAAATCCTGCACCGGGTAGGGCACCTCCCGGACATGGTATCGGTTCCGGCTTTATTGTCAGTAGTGACGGCTACGTGCTGACCAATGCTCATGTGGTCGCGGATGCGGCTGAAGTCTCGGTCAAGTTGACTGATCGGCGCGAATTTCCCGCTAAAGTGGTGGGGGTAGATAAGCGCAGCGACGTGGCGCTGATAAAGATTGCCGCAACTGGGCTGCCCAGCGTACGCTTTGGAGACCCGACCCGGGTAAGGGCGGGGCAATGGGTGATTGCTATCGGATCGCCTTTTGGTTTTGAAAGTTCTGTTACCGCGGGTGTCGTCAGCGCGGTTGCGCGCGCGCTACCTGATGAAACTTACGTGCCTTTCATTCAAACCGATGCCGCGGTGAATCCCGGAAACTCAGGGGGTCCACTATTTAATCTAGACGGCGAAGTGATCGGAATCAATTCACAGATCTATAGCCGCACGGGCGGGTTTATGGGGATGTCCTTTGCGATACCGATCGATATTGCCTTAAATGTTAAAGAACAATTGATGCATACGGGTAAGGTAAGTCGCAGTCGCATCGGCGTTGCGGTCCAAGAGGTTAACCAGCAGTTAGCGCAGACTTTTGGGCTTGGTACGCCCCACGGAGCGCTGGTCAGTTTGGTAGAACCGAAGAGTCCGGCAGAGCAGGCTGGATTAAAGCCCGGTGATGTAATTACGAGCGTCAATGGTCGAAATATTCAACGATCCTTGGATTTGCCCACGGTGATCGCGGCATTGCCGCCCGGCAGCCAGGCAAAGATAGGAATTTGGCACGATCGCAAGGGCAGTGAAGTCATGGTGAAAACCATATTGCTGGACAGTGAACCCGCACAAACTGCGGGTAGTCACGAATCGGAGGAAGATGGCGGCAAGTTGGGCCTTGCGGTACGCCCTATTGATCCCAGCGAACAGCAGGAATTGCATACTCGCGGCCATCTTGTGGTGGAACAGGTCACAGGCCCGGCGCTGGCGGCTGGTTTGCAAGTCGGCGATGTAGTTTTAGGCGTGAATGGCGCCAGTATATCGACTGCGACGGATATGAAAACGGCGGTGGCGCACGCCGGGCACAGCGTTGCATTACTTATTCAGCGCGAAGACGCCCAGATTTATATACCGGTTGATTTGGGCTAGCAGATGCAAAGCGTCGCTCCGCTATTTGCTCCCGGAGCTGCGCGCGTTACAGGCGGATCGCAGGCTGCGTCTTTCTTGCCTACTACTCGGGCCGAGATGGACGTCCTTGGCTGGGATCGATGCGACGTTATTGTTGTCACCGGCGACGCCTATGTTGACCATCCCAGCTTTGGTATGGCAATTATAGGACGGGTACTTGAGGCTCAGGGTTTTCGGGTCGGAATTGTGGCGCAACCGAATTGGCGCAGTACCGAGGACTTTATGGCGCTGGGCGAGCCGCGCCTATTTTTTGGAGTTACTGGCGGCAATATGGACTCTATGGTGAATCGCTACACATCGGAGCGTCGTGTGCGCAGCGATGACGCATATACGCCGGGAGGTCAGGGTGGGAGCCGTCCAGATCGTTGCGTGATTGTGTACTCACAACGGGTGCGCGAGGTTTATAAACAAGTCCCCATTGTGATTGGTGGAATCGAAGCGAGTCTTCGGCGCATCGCACATTTTGATTATTGGTCGGAGAATGTGCGTCGATCGGTGCTAATAGACTCTAAAGCGGACTTGTTGGTGTTTGGAAATGCGGAGCGCCAGATTGGAGAAATAGCCAAACGTCTGGACCAGCGTGTCCATATCAGTGACATTACGGATTTACGCGGTACGGTATTTGTACGGCGCGGTACACCGGCGGACTGGATCGAGATTGATTCCACAGAGCTCGACACCCCCGGAGCCTTGAGCACGCCGTTGAATCCCTACGCAATGGTAACAAGTGCGGCAGCACCGACTGCTGATGTCGCTGCGACGAAAATAGTTAAATTTGTTCGCGAAGTTTCGAATGCGCAGCGCGATCATAGTGTGATTCGATTGCCCTCGTACGAACAGGTGAGCAAAGACGCGGTTTTGTACGCGCATGCCTCGCGAATTTTGCATTTGGAGTCTAATCCGGGTAACGCGCGCGCGATGGTGCAACAGCATGGACTGGTCGATGTATGGCTCAATCCACCGCCGTTACCCTTAACCACTGCGGACATGGATGCCGTGTATGAATTGCCCTATACACGCCGGCCGCATCCGTCATACGGCAAAGCCAAGATCCCGGCCTATCAAATGATTCGGTTTTCCGTGGCCATTCAACGCGGATGCTTTGGCGGATGTACTTTTTGCTCCATTACCGAGCATGAGGGACGCATCATTCAAAGCCGTTCGGAAAATAGTGTAATTCGCGAGATTGAAGCCATTAGAGACCAAGTGCCCGGCTTTACCGGTGTGATATCGGACTTAGGCGGTCCGACCGCGAATATGTATCGATTGCAGTGCAAGAGCCCTGAGATTGAGTCTGCCTGTCGTCGGCCTTCCTGTGTATTTCCAGGAGTTTGTTCTAATCTGAATACCGACCATGCACCATTAATTAACCTGTATCGGCGTGCGCGCACCTTGCCGGGTGTGAAAAAAGTATTGATCGCGTCCGGCGTGCGCTACGATTTGGCTATAGAGTCGCCTGAGTATGTCAAAGAGCTTGCAACACACCACACTGGCGGATATTTAAAAATCGCCCCCGAAGCGATCGGTGATGGGCCGCTCTCGAAGATGATGAAACCAGGCGTAAGTGCCTATTATAAGTTTAAAGAACTATTCGATAAATATTCCAAAGAAGCGGGTAAAGAACAGTATTTGATACCTTATTTTATTGCCGCCCATCCCGGCACTCGCGATCAAGATATGCTCGATCTAGCCGTGTGGCTCAAGAAAAATGGCTTTCGTGCGGATCAAGTACAAGCCTTCCTTCCCTCACCTATGGCAACCGCCACCGCTATGTATCATTCGGGTAAGAATCCGCTAAAGCGAGTTTCTCGTCACAGCGAGCCTGTGAATATTCCTAAAGGGCTTAAGGTGCGGCGGTTGCACAAAGCTTTTCTTCGCTACCATGATCCTGCGAATTGGCCGATTTTACGTGATGCACTAAAACGATTAGGTCGAGCAGATTTGATCGGTAACGGTAAACAACATCTCATTCCCGCTTACCAGCCGTTGGGTACTGCAAAGGGTATGGGAAAAATAAAAACGCCGCCTTTACCTTTTCGAACCCAGCACACCGGTTTGCCGAAATCGGGCAGAGCCCAACAGCAAAAATTTAGGCGTCCATCAGGTCGACCGGCAAATAGCGCTTGAATTGGGTGGCGATGGCAATCGCCATCGGTTGAGGTTATTTTTACAGTTCTAAATTAAGCTACGGATTGTTGCAGACCTATGGAAAGATGGATAGTACATAAATTTGGCGGATCCTCCGTTGCCGATGCTGATTGTTTCCGGCGGGTCGCTGAAATCACTGAGAGATCCGGCAAGACGCGCGAGGCCGTGGTTTTGTCTGCCTGTCGCGGAGTAACAGACGCGCTGTTGGGCTTAGTATCGTTGGCCGAACAGTCGGGCGATTTTTCGGCTGCAATTGAACTCCTGCAAGTGCGCCATGCAACGCTTGCGACTGCGTTAATTTCACGAGTCGCATCGGATGCTTATCTCGCTAAATTAGAAAACGATTGTCGTGACATTTCCGGGATGCTGCACACGGTACGGCTCATTCGTGCTGCACCGGATTCGGTGCGTGATGTCATCGCCGGTTTTGGCGAAATCTGGTCAACTCGATTGTTTGCGCTTTATTTGCGTGAACGTGCGCGCATCAAGGGCGATATTCAGTGGCTAGATGCGCGCCACGTAGTGATCGTAGAGTGGGGACCATTAGGCCCTGTGGTGCAATGGGCCATCAGCGAACAGAACCTGCGCAAGCTAGTACCTGAAAAATTCGTGGGTAGACTAGTAATTACGGGGTTTGTAGCCACCACAACCAAAGGTATTCAGACCACGTTGGGGCGCAACGGCAGTGATTTTTCCGGGTCCATATTTGGTGCCTTATTAAATGCGGCTGAAATTCATATTTGGACGGATGTCGATGGTGTTTTATCGGCCGATCCACGGATGGTTCCTAATGCTCAAGTAATAGATCAACTCTCCTATAACGAAGCGATGGAATTGGCATATTTCGGTGCCAAGGTGATTCATCCACAAACCATGGAGCCTGCGGTAGATAGGGATATTCCCATTTATATCCGAAATACGTTTTCACCCGCGAATCGGGGCACGTTGATTTGCGCGAAGCCCACGTCGGCCTTGACCGTTAAAGGAATTACGACCATAACACCCGTGGCTTTAATCAATTTAGAAGGTGCCGGGATGATTGGGGTTCCAGGTACCGCACATCGTTTGTTCGGTGCCCTGCGAGACGCGAGTATTTCGGTGATTTTGATTTCACAGGGTAGTTCGGAGCATTCGATTTGCTTTGCTATCCCTGAGGAGCAGGCCTTGCGCGCCGAGACGGCCGTGCGTTGGGCCTTCGATACAGAATTGCGCGACGGGCAAATTCAACAAGTAGAGGTGGGCTTGGGTTTAAGCATTCTGGCAGTGGTGGGCGACGGGATGGCCGGGTCACACGGAGTAGCCGCCAAGGTTTTTAATGCGCTGGGAGCGGCCGCTATTAGCGTGCGTGCCATTGCGCAGGGCGCTTCCGAACGCAATATTTCGGTGGTTGTCGAGGGTAAGGGCGCAGCCAAGGCGCTACGTGCGGTACATGCAGCTTTTTATCTGTCGCCTAATACGTTATCCATAGGCCTGATTGGGCCGGGCACGGTGGGTCGGGCGCTCATGGCGCAAATTGATTCACAAATTGAGCGCCTGCGTACCCAAAATTTAGATTTACGGGTCCGCGGTATTGCGAGTTCCTCGCGCATGTTGCTGGTAGACAGCGTTATTGACTTAGAAAATTGGCACGAGCGTTTTATTGCCGTAAGCGAACCGTTAGATTTGCTGACATTCGCACAGCATATTCAAGCGGATTTCATCCCACACTCGGTCATCATTGACTGCAGTGCGAGTCAAGAGGTTGCATTTAATTATGCGACTTGGCTGGCGGGGGGTATCCATATTGTAACGCCGAATAAGAAGGCGAATAGCGGTGCACTGGCTGCCTATCAAGCCATCGAGGAGGCGCGTCGGGCGGCTGGCACTCATTATCTTTATGAAGCGACAGTGGGGGCTGGCTTACCGATAATCCATACGCTGCGGGATTTGCGCGAGACGGGCGATGAAATTACGTGTATTGAAGGCATTTTTTCTGGAACGCTCGCCTATTTGTTTAACGTATTTGTGGGTCGTGAGCCGTTCTCATCAATTGTTCAAGCGGCAAGGCTTAAGGGTTATACGGAACCCGATCCTCGTGACGATTTATCCGGTATAGATGTGGTTCGCAAGCTCGTTATATTGGGTCGAGAAATGGGCTTGACGCTGGAAATGTCTGACGTCGACGTAATGAGTCTCGTTCCGCCGGAACTGGAGAAGTGTAGTGTTGATGAATTCATGAGTAGACTGCCCGAGTTTGATGCAAAGATGGAGACAATGTTGGCGGAGGCTACCCTGCAAAATCAAGTGTTGCGCTATGTGGGCCGAATCGAGGCGAGTGGCATGGCATCGGTGAAATTGACCCGATTGCCTGCTAAGCACGCATTTGCAAATATTGCACTTACCGATAATGTAGTGCGCTTTGCGACCCGTCGATATTGCGATAACCCACTGATAGTTCAAGGTCCAGGCGCAGGACCCGAAGTGACCGCGGGTGGAGTATTTTCGGATTTGCTGCGATTGTCGGCCTATCTTGGCGCCCGTATTTAAGATTTTTTTAAGGATCACCTGTGCTTACTGATGTTACTGCTTTTGCGCCGGCCACCGTCGCTAACGTGGGTATTGGTTTTGATATTTTAGGCCACACGGTCGAGTCGCTCGGTGACAGAGTTCGCGTGACCCGAATTGAGGAACCGACCGTTCGAATTCGCAACATCAGCGGGATTGGCGGTGAACTGCCGCTGGAGAGCGCTCGCAATACTGCCGGTCGGGCGCTACAAGCGATGCATTCATCCTTGGGCTTGAGCTACGGTTTTGAAATTGATATCCACAAGGGTATTCCGATGTCATCCGGGCTGGGCGGTTCGGCTGCCTCTGCCGTCGCGGCGGTGGTAGCGGCTAACGCGTTGTTAGAGACCCCGTTGTCGCTATTGGAATTACTTAAGTACGCTATGGAGGGCGAGATAGTGGCCAGTGGCTCAGCGCATGTGGATAACATTGCGCCCTGTTTATTCGGTGGGCTGATACTTACCGTCGGGATTGAT
Source organism: Gammaproteobacteria bacterium (assembly GCA_025359565.1). Taxonomy (GTDB): domain Bacteria; phylum Pseudomonadota; class Gammaproteobacteria; order Steroidobacterales; family Steroidobacteraceae; genus Bog-1198. The sequence continues at coordinate 458,717 of JANYFY010000009.1, forward strand.
AATCCTCGCGTTAAACAAATTCCAGTACCCGCCTCGGTGCGCTGTGTATTGGCACATCCACACATGCATTTAGGAACTCGGGAAGCGCGCGCAATTTTAAAATTAGATGTGAGCCGTTCGGATTTTGTCTGGCAGACGGCGAATTTAGCAGGATTTATCAGCGGCTGTTATTCGAATGATTTGGATATGATTCGGGATTCATTTAACGACGTCATTATAGAGCCGCAGCGACATTCGCTTATTCCTGGCTTCATGGATGTGAAGCGTTCGGCGATGTTGGCGGGGGCGCTGGGGTGCTCGATCTCCGGCGCCGGTCCCACGGTCTTTGCCTGGGCAGAGACTCAATATGCCGAAGCGGTTAGAGGCGCTATGGTAGCGGCATTTGCAGCTCACGGATTACCTGCGGATCATTGGATCTCATCGATTGAAAATTTTGGCGCCCGTATCGTGAAAAGCTAATGGCGTCATTGGCTTTTGCAAGCACCCGGGGCGGCGCAAAACCCGTACCCTTAAGCACCGCTATCCAGCATGGGTTGGCACCCGATGGTGGATTGTATATGCCGACGGTATTGCCGCCCTTGGATGTTAATTCGCTTGCAGGGTTAGCCTTGCCTCACCTTGCGCGAGTGGCTCTGTCAGGGTTTTTCGCGGCCGATCGCTTACAGCTTCAGCTTGGATCCATAGCAGATTCGGCTTTTAATTTTCCAGCACCCATCACCAGCGTGGGTGGCTGTCCCGATCCGCTGTTTGCACTGGAGTTGTATCACGGGCCCACCGCGGCATTTAAAGATTTCGGCGCACGCTTCTTAAGCGCGTGTTTGCAGGGAATGGAGGAATTCTCGGCGACCAAACCGTTAACGATTCTAGTTGCGACTTCGGGCGATACGGGGGGTGCGGTGGCCGCAGCGTTCTACCGACGTTTAGGTATGCGAGTCGTCATTTTGTACCCAAAGGGCTTAGTGAGTCCTCGGCAAGAACAACAGCTGACCTGCTGGGGTGAGAACGTCGTTTCGTTGCGCGTTGCCGGGACTTTTGATGATTGCCAGCGACTAGTCAAAGAGGCCTTAGTTGATCCCGATTTAAGCCAACAACATCGTTTCAGCTCTGCTAATAGCATCAACATTGGGCGCCTGTTGCCGCAAATGATCTACTACATGAGTGCAAGCTTAGAGGTCCAACGAAGCACTGGGTTAGCTGCGTCATTTATCGTTCCTGCTGGTAATCTTGGCAACGCTTTGGCGGCTCTCTGGGCTAGAGCATTGGGGCTACCGATTAGACGCATCATTTTGGCGCATAACGTCAATCGTACCGTACCGGAGTACTTGCAAACCGGCGTGTGGCATCCCCGTCCCAGCATCGGTACTCTCGCTTCCGCCATGGATGTGGGTAATCCTAGTAATATGGAGCGGATACGCGCTATGTACCCCGAAATAGCGCTTTTGCGAAAGCAAATCAGCGCAAGCTCAGTATATGACGCTACAATTCGTCTACGCATTCGGGAGGACTTCATGAATTACCAGCGGGAGTGGTGCCCGCACACGGCCACAGCAGCCGAGGTGTATGCCTTGCTACCCGCGCTCGAGCGTCAAAATCCCTGGGTGTTGGTGTCGACGGCCCATCCAGCTAAATTTAACGATATCGTGGAACCGATCTTGGGAAAAACTATTGCTGTGCCTGAGTGTCTTGAACGTTTGTTGCATCTCCCACAGCAGGTTAGTGACATACCGGCGACGCTTCAGGCGCTCCGTCACGCGATTGCATGAGTACTTCAGATATCAGTATTTTTTTTGATTCACAGTGGATTTGGGCTGCTGTATTGGCCCTATTCATTGCAGTACTAGGATTCTTTGCGCTGCGACTTTACCAGCGGCGGACCCGGCGTCGAACACTGCTTGCACGATTGCAGCGCGTTGCGTTCGCGGCTGTGCATCAAGTCTTGGTGCCAGACATGATGGGTGGGTTTATCCATATTGATCATCTTTTATTGACGCCGCGCGGCGTGGTTATTCTCGATACCCGCCGGGTGGCAGGATTGATCTTCGGTGGTGATCAAATGAGTGAATGGACGGTAATGGGACCGCGTTCCCGCTCAACCTTCGACAATCCGCAACCGGCTCTCTATGATCGCATTGCCGCAGTCAAGGGGTTGGTAGGGGAAGTTCCGGTCGAGGGACGTTTGTTATTTTCTAATGTGGGAAAATTTACCAAGGGTGTTCCTAAATGGGTGATGATGTTAAATGACTTGGAAGGTCAGTTTCCCTTAGTGGATCGGACGCTTATTAGTTCCGCGCCGTTCGATCAATTCAATGAAAGCTGGAGTCGCATTCAATCTCAGTTGCGCCCCAGTCCGCATCAGTTTACTAACCTCTAAAGAATAAGCGCCTAGCGTTATCAGAGGTATGCGCAGCCAATTTTTCTAGCGACTGGCTCCGCGCTGCCGCTACCGTCGCCGCGATGTGGGGTAAGAAACTCGGTTCATTGCGACGTGATTTTGGCTTAGGTTGAAGGTCGCGCGGCAAAAGGTAAGGCGAATCGGTTTCAAGCATCAGCTTATTGTCAGGAATATGCGTTACCACCTGTCGCAATTCAAGTCCGCGGCGTTCATCGCAAATCCAGCCAGTAATTCCGATTGCTAGATCGAGTGCCAAATAATCTTCGAGTTCTAACAATGAACCGGTGAAGCAGTGGGCAACTCCGCCGACCAAATTCGCCCGATGCTCTTTCATAATCGAAAGAAAATCATGATGAGCATCGCGCTGATGCAAAAATACTGGCTTACACACTTTTGCAGCGATCTCCAATTGAGCTATAAACGCGGCACGTTGCACCGGACGTGGGGCGACATCCCGATAATAGTCCAAACCACATTCCCCAACCGCAACTACGGCTGAGTGACTTAAAAGGTCAAAAAAAATTTCATTCAGTGAGGGGTCGAAGCTACTGGCATGGTGCGGATGAATGCCAGCGGTGCTGAACAGAGCCTGAGGGTACGCTACCGTCAACCTAAAAGCCTGTTTCGAACTTGCAACATCCGCTCCAGTTACAATCTTCTGTGTAACGCCTGCCGCCGTCGCACGGCCGATCACCAATTCAAGATCCGAGGCAAAACTTGCATGGGTTAGGTTCGCGCCAATATCGATGAGTTCGACCTTCAAAATATTAAACCGTATGCTATCTTTGAGCTCAGTATTGTAAGGCGTTTTACATGTTAAAAAACCAAAACTCTAAAATATTCGTTGCCTTGTATTTACTGACTGTAATGGCGCTGCAAGGGGCAATAGCGCAACAAGGAGGTGACACTCAAGCCCAAATTCTATACGCCTATCAGACCGAAGATGTTCATCGGTTGCGCGAGTTGCAGCGTAACCTTAGCGCGCAAATCAAACCAGAAGTGCATGATAATAATTTACGTTATGACTTGGCGCATACCGAGTATCGTCTCGCTCAATTGTCGGGGAGGGGGAGGGCACATGATTCGCTGCTCGCGTTAGAGAATTGTTCTGAACAACTGACCCCCCTATTGATCCACGCCCAAAAGCTAGATGTCAGGCCAGACATCAAGGCGGTGGAAGCCATGATATTAAAGTCCGCGTGTGATGCGGAACTCGCAGCCTACAAACCTGTGCAGGCTGCTCGCTTGCGGCGGCATGCTTTAGATTTACTGAGCGATGCGCTCAAGCTGGCTCCTGAAAACCCTCGAGCAATTTATTTAAAGGCCGCAGCCGAACGGCCTCTGTCAGCGCAAGCATTGTTAAAATCAGCTGAGTTGTTCGAGAAATCTCCCGCTACCAGTGATGATGTGCCGGGATGGGGACACGCTGAAGCATATGTTTCACTTGGCCTGCAGCTGGCGAGCCTGGGGGATACGTTAGGGGCCCGAAATTGGATTGAGAAAGCGTTGATTGCCGCGCCGGATTTCAAAGCGGCTCAGCGCCAGTTAACAATACTACTGAAGCCTTAATCGTGCACCAATCGTAGGGGTAAAGCCTGGTATGATTCCGCGCGATGAACTCCAACGCCGCTCAGCTATCGTTATTTGACTCTCGCCAGAATAATGATCCCTTCGCCATACGGGTAAGTACAAGAGCACGACGCTTGACCGCCCGCGTACATGTGGGTGGGAGAGTTGAAATTGTGGTTCCAGTGGGCATTGGGTTTAAGTCGGTTAGCGATTTCGTGCAGCGATCGACTCCTTGGATAAATGCCAAAGTAATCGTCATGCAGGATCGTGGCACGGCATGTCCTGCTGTAGAGGACGAAGGGTTGCCCAAAAATGTGAATTTTGCCTTCACGGGCGAGCAGTTTGAGATGCAGTGGCATTTGGGTTCGAGTGCGAAATTAACTGAAAGGGAGGGGCGGCTTAAGATACAGGCTGCTGATATTGGCACTGCCCGAAGCTTACTGTGTGGATGGCTTAAACGAGCGGCAAACGTGCGCTTAGAAAATCGCTTGTATGATTTGGCAGACACATTGGGCTTCCGAGTGGAAAAAGTGAGTGTTCGTACTCAACGGACCCGCTGGGGAAGCTACTCCAGCCGTGGTACGTTAAGCTTAAATGTAGCGCTGATGTTTCAAACGCCGAAAGTTGTGCGCTATCTTTTTGTGCATGAATTAGCCCATACCCGGTACATGAATCATTCTTCAGAATTTTGGTGCTTAGTAGAGTCAATAGAGCCGGAATATCGTCAACTGGATCGTGAGTTATTAGCTGGCTGGCGTCGCGTGCCTGCATGGGTGTTTAAGAATTAGCTATGAGCGAACCCACTGTGCCTGTAAAACCGTTCGTGGATTTAAGTGACGAGGCAGTTCACTGGGATCTAGGCGAATCCTTAAGCTACGGTCAGTATCTGCGCTTAGATAAATTACTCGATGCCCAACATCCCTTGTCGTATCAGCACGACGAGATGTTGTTTATTGTAATCCATCAAGTGTCTGAGTTATGGATGAAGTTATGTCTGCACGAATTAACCACTACGGTGGAGTGCATAAGGCGTGATGATCTGGGTCCAACCTTTAAGATGCTGTCGCGCGTTTCGACCATTCAGCAGCAGTTGTTGCAATCTTGGGACGTCTTGGCGACGATCACGCCTTATGACTATTCTGCATTTCGTAACACCCTCGGTAAGTCGTCGGGGTTTCAGTCGTGCCAATATCGCTTGTTAGAATTTGTGATTGGCAATAAAAATGCGGACGCGATTAAGGTGTTTCGGACCGACCCGCCGAGCTACGAATCGTTGGAGCGTGCTCTAAAAGCCCCAAGCCTTTACGATGAAGTAATACGGCTTCTAAGTCGCCGTGGTTTAAATATACCTGCCACTTCTATTGATCGCGATTTTACTCAACCATACCAAGCTAGTAAGCAAGTGACTGCCGCTTGGTTAAGTGTCTACCATAATTCGGAAAAAGAGTGGGATTTGTACCAATTAGCCGAACGATTAGTTGATCTCGATTATAAGTTTCAGTTGTGGCGTTTCGCCCACGTAAAAACCGTCGAACGCATTATCGGCAATAAGCGCGGCACTGGTGGTACCGGTGGAGTGTCTTATCTGACCAAAGCGTTGGAGCTACAATTCTTTCCCGAACTATGGTCTGTCAGAACTTCCATGTAGGAACTCATGGCGAATATTCAAAATCAATTGCAAAACGTCAATGTCATTTCCAGTGACTTACTGGCAACTCCGGAAGACGTAAAGCGCCGCTTGCCACTCACGCAAGTTGCCGCTGACACGGTCTTGAAGTCACGTGAAGCTTTACGTGCAATATTGGAGCGGCGCGATCCGCGACGCTTCGTAGTAGTGGGTCCTTGTTCTATTCATGACGTGGTGGCGGCGCGGGAATATGCGACTCGGCTAAAGGCATTGGCTGCAAAAGTCGAATCGACCCTTTTATTGGTCATGCGAGTGTATTTTGAGAAACCCAGAACCACCGTAGGCTGGAAAGGGCTTATTAATGACCCTGATATGGACGATTCCTTTCACATTGAAAAGGGCATTTTATTGGCACGTGAGTTATTGCTGTTTGTCGCGCAATTAGGGTTGCCCGCGGGTACCGAAGCGCTTGATCCCATCATGCCACAGTACCTATCCGAATTAATTAGTTGGACAGCGATCGGTGCGCGCACCACCGAGTCGCAAACTCATCGAGAAATGGCGAGTGGCCTATCCACTCCGGTAGGATTCAAAAACGGTACTGACGGTGCGCTAGCGACGTCGATTAATGCCTTGCAATCGGTGCGTCACCCGCATCATTTCCTAGGTATTACTCAACAAGGACAATCCGCAGTATTTCGCACTCGTGGCAACGCGCATGCGCACCTCGTATTGCGCGGCGGCGGTGGGCGAGCTAACTATGATGCAGTGAGCATCGCCTTGGCCGAGCGACAATTGAAAGAAGCCGAATTGCCGGCCACGATTGTCGTGGATTGCAGTCATGGTAATTCCAATAAAGACTCCGGTATGCAACCGCTCGTGGCGGAGAATTGCGTCAGTCAAATACTTGCCGGCAATCAATCCATTGTGGGACTCATGCTTGAAAGCCATTTAAAAGCCGGCAACCAAGTTATACCTAAAGATTTAAGCCGGCTGGAGTATGGGATATCAGTGACCGACTCGTGCATTGATTGGCAAACTACCGAGACCTTAGTGCTAAAGTTGCACGACTCTCTTTTGACAATGCAGAGGTAAAAAACTACTGCATCCTTTTTTTAAGATTAATTAACGCCATCGGGCAGTTGGAATCTTGATTTTTTCGGCCAATCGATTGGTGCTAGCGCTGCCGTTGACCAGAAAAGCATGCTCGACCTGACTCAGATGGGGCAAGTCGCTCGAACTATTGCCGTAGGCAATGATTTCCGATCCCGGATATCGGCTGCGTATTTGTGATAAGCAGCGAACCTTTTCGTCACCCCGACGATTAGCGGTAAGAAGTCGGCCATCCAGGGTGGTTCCTTGCCAGGCGATCTCGGTGCACAAAGTGAATTCGAAGCCCAGTAGCGCACCAATGCGCGTTACGTAAAGATCAGGACTTGCAGATAAGAGTACCAAACAGTGGCCGGCGGCGCGATGTGCCTCAACCCATTGAAGTGCCGCTGTCCTAAATGCTCCTGAAGGTTGTAATTTGCTCACGAAGTTATCGGCATAACTATTAACCGCGTCGCGCTGCGCACGACCCATGACCAAACGAATAAGTTCGGACTTCAAATGCCCCCGGCTTTGAGGATCGCCACGACACTGGTCCAGGCATAAACGAAATGCCAGAATCGGCAATCTCCACATCCGCAACAGGTTTCGGGGATGCCTTTTAAGATAACCGCCTAGAAAAGGCAGCAAGGTATCACTCCAGGTCAATGTCCCATCGAGATCGAACAATGCCACAGTGCGGATAGACTTCTTGGCAGCGACTGGTGCTTGCATTTTACTACTATATACTGCAAACAACAGAAATCAGAGGAATCAGTAAAAATGAGATTTCGATTAACTCCGCGATTAGAGATTTTGCTGGCGGTTGTTGCGTTGGCGTTCGGGGCGATAGATTATTCCCTGGCAGCTGTAGTGCCTGGTTTTGTGAGCGTGAAGTCTCTAGACGGCATAGATGAATATCGCTTGGAGAGCAATGGTCTGACAATTTTGTTAGCACCTGATCACTCGGCGCCAGTGGTCACTTTCCAAGTGACCTATCGGGTGGGTTCTCGCAATGAAGTGACGGGTACCACCGGGTCAACTCATTTGCTAGAACATTTAATGTTTAAAGGCAGTGAAGGCTTTAATGATCCTAAGGGTAATAGCGTTAAGCAGTATTTGGAGCGGGTCGGTGGACAATACAACGCGAGCACGGGGGAAGATCGTACCAATTACATAGCAACGCTGGGGCGATTAAATTTAGAGGGTTACATCGTCATTGAGGCGGATCGCATGCATCACCTCTGGTTGCATGACGCGGACAAGCAAGCGGAAATGACGGTGGTTCGTAATGAGTTCGAACGAGGTAAGAATAGTCCTGATTCGGTACTAATGGAAGAAGTGACGGCTGCAGCTTACCAAGCCTTGCCTTATCACCATTCGGTGATTGGTTGGCGCAGTGATATTGAAAATGTGCCTATCGGAAAATTACGCGAATTTTACGATACATTCTATTGGCCAAATAACGCCGCAGTTTCGGTGGTGGGTGATATAGATCCAGTCGTCACTCTGGAATGGATTAAGAAATATTACGGTGCCTACCCGCGTTCGCAGAACGAGATTCCTCACATGTACACCGAAGAACCTGCCCAGAGCGGTGCGCGGCGAGTAACGGTTAAACGTCCAGGGGAATTAGGGACCGTGATCGTTGCGCATAAGGTGCCGAACGGGCTTGATAAGGATCAACCCGCGTTAGATATGCTTGATTCCATTTTGAGCTCAGGAAAGAACGCACGTCTTTACCGGGCCTTAGTCGATCACGGTCTTGCCTTAAATGCAGGGGCAGATGTGGATTTGAGACGGGATATGTCGCTCCATGTGCTATTCGCATCGCTTGCACCCGGCGCCACGCATGAGGCTGTGGAGAAAGCCCTTCTCGCGGAAATCACCAAGATTCAGGAAAACGGAGTTACAGCGGAGGAAATTGACCGGGTCAAACAGCAATACTTAGCCGCCGATGCCTACAAACGGGATGGCACAGCGGGTATTGCTGCCGAACTCAATGAATGGGTTGCAATCGGTGATTGGACTGAATATGTCCATTTTCCACAGAAAATTGCACAGGTGACTGCTGCCGATGTGCAACGGGTCGCCAAACAATATTTTAATGAAGACCAAAGCACGACTGGATGGTTTATACCGGTGCTGCCGCCGTCGGAGAAGGGTACGTGAAACAATCATCTATAGTAGTTCTCGGCATGTTGTTAAGTAGTGTAGTTAACGCGTCGATGCTTGAGCACACACACCGTGCGCAAGTCGCAGGTATTGATGTCATTACCTATGCAAGCGCGGTTAAAGACGTCGTGGTTATTTCAGGCGCAATACCGGCGGGGGATGCAATGGCCGATCCCGATAACGCCGCGGTGCCCACTTTGAGTGGCATGATGCTTGATCGCGGAACCACCAGTCGCGATAAATTCGCCATTGCACAAATGTTGGATAATGTAGGTGCTAGCATCTCTTTTAATGTCAGCACTCAGTCTTTGAGTATTTCAGCGAAGTGTCTTAAGAAGGATTTGCAGTTGGTGATCGCGTTGATTGCTGATGACTTGCGCAATCCGAAACTACTGGCAGCGGAGTTTTCTAAGGCCAAGCAGCAATTAATTGGTTCGTTAGAAGCTTCTTCACAGAGTACCGACGCACGCGCTCATGAAAATTTTTCTCGTGCGATATTTCCGGATAACCACCCTAATCATGCGTCGTCAAGTAGCGAAGTTTTAGCAGCCGCAAAACGCGCAACGTTAGCGGATATCAGAGCCTTTCAGGCGAAGTTTTACGGTCCTGCACATATGACACTGATTGTGGCAGGCGATGTATCTTCGCAAGAAGCCGTCAAGGACATAGAGCATTCCTTCGCTGGTTGGGCGGGTGGTCAGGATTATGTTCGGGCTGACAAGCCTGCTGAAGCAGCAGCAAGTGTGGAGCGGCTGGTGCCGCTAGCCGCCAAGCCGAGCGTATCAGTTATTCTAGGTCAGCCGACCGGCTTGCAATATCGTGACCCCGACGCCCTCGCTTTGCGCGTGGGTACGGCTATTTTTGGGAGAGGTTTTACCGGTCGGCTGATGTCGACGGTACGAGACAAGGAAGGGCTAACCTATGATATTGGTGCGGGCGTGATGGATGACAGCATTACGGATGGCGCGTGGAGTATTACGGCAAGCTTTGCACCGGCTCTATTGGACAAGGGTATGGTCTCTACTCGTAGGGAGTTGGAGCGTTGGTGGAAGGACGGTGTCACTGAAAAAGAACTGGTTGAGCGCAAGCAGGGGCTCATCGGTGGATATCAGGTCGCATTGTCAAGCACCGCGGGTATTGCCTTCGCGATCATGAGTGCACTGCAACGCGGATATGATTTGAATTGGCTTGATCAGTATCCGGATGCAATCAATGCGTTGACCCGGGAGCAAGTAAATCATGCCATCCATAACCATTTGGATCCACACAAAATGACGGTGGTAAAGGCAGGAAGCATGTGAGTAGGTGGGCAATGATGCGTGAGACTTGGACCTGAAAAGGACTATCTTGGGGTCTAAATTAATATATGGAGCGATAGAAGCCGGAGGAACAAAGTTCCAATGCGCGTTAGGTACGGGGCCGGATGATTTTTTTACGCAGCAGCGTATTGCTACAACAACTCCCTTGGAAACCCTGGCTGCAACACAAGAATTCTTCGAGCGCGCGCAGGCACGGTTTGGATCAGCACGGTCCTTTGGACTAGCGTCTTTCGGTCCCATCGATATTAACCAGCACTCCCCTAATTGGGGCCATATGCTCGCTACCCCCAAACCGGGTTGGAGTAATGTCAATATGGTGACGCCTTTGCGCGAACGTTTTGGCGTTCCAGTGCACTTAGACACTGATGTAAATGCCGCGGCTTTTGCGGAATGGCAACTGGATTTAAAATGCAGTGTGCGCTCCTTGGCCTATATCACCGTGGGAACCGGAATTGGGGTGGGATTGGTGTTGAATGGGCACCCCTACTGCGGACTTATGCATCCGGAAATGGGTCATATGGTCGTTCGCCGCGACCCCCATGACAAAGATTTTCAAGGGATTTGCCCTTTTCACGAGGACTGCCTTGAAGGGTTGGCCAGCGGTCCTGCAATTATAGCGCGCTGGGGTCGGTCGCTGGATGAGTTGAATGCGCCGGACGTACCTATAAAAATCATCGGTTTTTACCTAGGCCAACTCGTCACTAACATCGCTTTGATGCTTTCCTGCGAGCGTGTGGTGATGGGGGGAGGCGTGATGCAAGCCCCCAATTTGCTTGCTGAAGTGCGCGTGCAGGCCGAGCAATTGCTCAATGGTTATCTGCCAGTTAGCAAGCTGCGCGGATCACTAATCGACTATGTATGCGCGCCGGGACTCGGAGAACGTTCGGGGATCGCGGGGGCGATGTTATTGGCGATGCGCCCCATCTAGGCAAGCTCCGTCTGGCCATTTGACAATTGACTTTGTTGCGAGCTTAATTTGGCACAGCCGCAACGGGAAATGAATAAAACATGGTTTTTCTCGGAAAAAGTCGTCGTAAAAAAACCGTTGTTTATACGATCACGGACGCTTCGATCAACTAAATATCTAGAATTAAATTGGGGAAATAATAATGGCGAATCCCTTCTCTAAAGGTTGCTGGTTTTGTCTCTTCACTCCCGTATTTTCGACCGTGGCACTCAAAATGGGGCTGGGGCAACTTTTCGGTCAAATAGGTTCGAAGAATGTCCAGAGCGTTGATTTACGGTTGACGATGACTTATTAGGGTCTGACACAAGGGGAAAGCAATGATAGATTTGAAGAACGCCAGTCGGAGAGATTTTCTGTCGATATCCGGACGCGCCGGATTAGCGACCTTGGTGGCGAGCGCGGTAGGCATTAACGTCGGCATGGTAGAAGTGTTGACAGCGGGGACCTCGAAGAAGATCACGCCGTTTCGATTTGCAATTTTGACGGATGCGCATTTATTTAGCATCGATGACCATAAGTTTGACATTTTTTTAGCCCAGGCTGTCGAACAGGTCAACGCGATGAGTCCGGCGCCGGATTTTGTGGTGTATGGAGGTGATATTGCACAGAATGGCCGGGACGATCAGCTGGTGAAGGGTCGCAAGATTTTATCGAAGCTGAAAATGCCGATTCACTTCATCCCGGGTGAGCATGATTGGTATCTGGATATGGGAGCGGCGTGGAAGGGCCACTTTGGTTCACCGACTTGGTCGATGAATCATAAGGGCGTGCACATGATCGGGATGAACTCCATTTTAGTGCGAGACTTCTGGACGGCTGCGGGCATGAGCGCGAAGCAGCGGATGGACACGATGGAGATGCTGGAGAGTCCGATCGCAGGTCCGTGGGGCGTGCGTGAGGAGCAGCTGGAGTGGTTGAAAAAGGACGTGAAGGCCTTGGGGAGCGAGACACCGGTGGTGGTGTTTACTCACTCGCCGTTGTGGGACTACTACCCGCGCTGGAATTTTCAGACCGAGGATGCTCCAGAAGTACGGTCAATTTTAAGCAAGTTCGAGCGAGTAATGTCCTTTCACGGACACGTGCACCAGACGGTGTATAACAAGATTGGCAATATGTCATCGGTGGGGACTCTATCGACCTCTTGGCCGTGGCCCTACCCGGATGTGCAGTTGGCGTACCCAGAGATGCGTATGACGCGGTCGGATCCGGCGATGATCCAGGACGGGGAAGGTCCGCAGCACATTGATTTGGAGGCGGATTTCCAGGGCACGATGCACTACGATCCGTTTGGCAACATGTTGCAGCCGTCTATCAAAGACGGGTTCAAGATCTAAGGGGGATGAGAATTATGAACAAGAAACGAGTATGGGCGGCCATTGGGGTACTGGCGGCGGGTGGAGCGCTCAGTTTACTGGTAGGCGCAGCGCTAGCGCGCGATCCGTATACGAGGGAGGAGCTAGCGGAGCAGGAGAAGGCGCTGTTAGCGTCCGTGGATCATGGGCGAGACCTGTGGCACGGCAGCAATCCGAGTATATCGACCAATGGGTTAGCCTGTGGGAATTGCCACCCGGATGCGGCAGCCTCCAATCCGCACACTTTTCCGAAGTATCAGGCGGATGTAGGTAAGGTGATTGCGTTGCGCGATATGATCAATTGGTGCATAACGACGCCGCAGGCGGGTAAGCCGTTGGACGCGGATGGCGACGATATGATTGCCATGGAGGCGTATGCGTTTTATCTGTACCGAGGCAAGCAGATCATGCCGGGTCTTGCGACCGAGCAAACTTCACCGGTGGTGGTGAAGTCTGGGGTGGGCTATCCGAAGAAGGGTTCGGGAGTTGGCTACGACAAGTAGAGCATGAAGCGATAGTCGAAGGTCGATGATGCGGCGTGAGTCTTTCGTCAGGGAAGTCTCGCGCCGCTTGTTTTAAGCGAGCCTGTTTTAAACGAGTGAAGCCATAAGGGTGGAAGTAATGACGAGAATCACGAAAATTGGCATATTCCTATTATGCGTGGGGAGTGTGAGCGCCTTTGCCGGGCAAAGCTGCGACGTTAAGGCTTATCCATTATCAACGCCGAGTGAGCGCTTTACCGACAACGGGGATGGGACGGTGACCGATGTAGCGTCCAAGATGACTTGGATGCGGTGTGCCTTAGGGCAACAATGGACAGGAACAAGCTGCACGGGAAAGGCCCAGACCTTAAGCTGGCAAGCGGCGCAAGAGGCGGCAAAAGAGTTAAATGCCAAGGGAGGGTATGCTAAGCACATGGATTGGCGAATGCCGCATATTCCTGAGCTTGCCATGATTGTTGAGCGCCAGTGTGCTAATCCTCGCATTAATTTAGGCATATTTCCGGGAACCCCCGCGACCTATTTTTGGACGGCGACGGCTCGACGCGGTCCTGGGTTAGGGGCTGAGGCGTATCGCCTGAGCTTCGGACCTGAAGGGGCGAGTCCGGATAAGAAAGTGGCTCTGCACCTGGCTCGCTTGGTGCGCGTCGGAGGTTAGTTGCCAATATTTCAGTCTTTTGCCGGATGGCGTTGGCGTGATTTTGGAGTCGATGCGATCGCTGGGTTGACGCTTGCTGCGATTGCAATTCCGGAACAAATGGCAACCGCGCGCTTAGGAGGGTTTGCCCCACAATTGGGTTTTCTCGCGATTATGGCGGGTTCTCTTGGGTTTGCAGCTTTTGGGTCCAACCGTTATATGTCGGTGGGAGCGGACACTACCATTACTCCCATTTTCGCCGGGAGCCTTGCGTTATTGGCGGTGGCCGGTGGGTCGCATTTCTTGACCAGCGCGGTATTGCTGGCGTTCACGGTAGGCATGTTGTTATTGTGTGGGGGATTTTTTCGACTGGGATTTATTGCCAATTTGTTATCGGCGCCGGTTACCACGGGGTTTCTTGCGGGTATCTCCGGACATATTTTAGTGTCGCAAGCACCGGCGTTGCTCGGTGTACTGGCGCCGTCTGGAAGTATGATTCAGAAACTTGTCGCACTCGCCAGAGAGCTAGGGACACTTAACTATTGGGCGTTATCGATTGGTTTTGGGGTGCTTGTTATTATTCTGGTATGTGAACGCATAAGCCCGCGCATTCCTGGAGCGCTCATAGGTCTGGCGGGGGCAACAATACTCGTAACAGCATCGGGCTTGGAGTCGCAGGGAGTGTCTACGTTGGGTGTGGTCGCCGGCGTGGTGCCTAGCTTGTCGATACCTAAAGCGTCTATTGTCGATCTAGTACAAATTGCACCTCTCTCCGTGATCGTGGCACTGGTGATCATGGTGCAAACTGCGGCGACTAGTCGTAGTTTCCCCTCGGACGTTAATCGAACACCTGATGTCAATCGGGATTTCTTGGGCGTCGGAGCTGCGAATATTTTGTCGGGTTTGATGGGAGTGTTTCCCATTAATGCGAGTCCACCGCGTACTGCGGTGGTTGCCGAGACCGGAGGAGTATCGCAGTTAGGAGCGCTGGTGTGTGCGGTATTGGTGTTGCTACTCGCAAGCTTCGGCTCAGCACTTCTGACCCACGTACCGCATGCCGCATTGGCCGGTGTACTTTTATTTGTTGCTCAGCGCATATTCCGACTATCGGTAATGATCGATGTATTTAGGCGGAGTCTGGCGGAATTTGGTCTGATCATTGCCACCACATTTGGAATCGTCATTCTCCCCATTCAGGAAGGTGTCGCGATGGGTATAATTTTATCCTTACTTCATGGTTTGTGGACGACTACGCGGGCACGCATGATTGTATTGCAACGAATGCCGGGATCTTCTATCTGGTGGCCGATGAACGTCTCACAGCCGGGCGAGACGGTCGCCGGGGTCGAAGTTATCGCGGTACAAGCCCCTCTGACTTTCTTAAATGTCTATGATTTCCAAGCAGCATTGCTGACCTTGCTCGCTCGCACAACCGCTACGCGCCTCGTGGTTATTGAATCGAATGCCATCGTTGAAATCGACTACACCGCAGCGCAGGTTTTAAGCTCGGTTATTAGGCGCTTACGCGCTCAAGGCGTTGACGTGGCTTTTGCGCGGCTGGAATCTGTTCACGCTCAGCAAAGCTTTCAACGCCTAGGCTTGGCAGAGTTAGTAGGCGAGAACCACGTGTTTAGAAGTGTCGAAAGTGCAGTGCTGGCGCTTGCCTCTCAAGCCTTGCCGAGATAATCCACTTTGCCGATCTCAAGTCCCGAATGCCGAAGAATATTGTAGGCCGTGGTGACATGAAAATACAAATTGGGAAGCAAGTGCGTCGTCAAATAGGCTAGGCCCCCTAAGCTCTTAGTGGAACTCCGAGTCTGCCAGCTGATAGTCTTATCTTCACTCCCTTTGAATTGTAATTCTGTAAGACTGCCCAGATAAATAATTGCATTACGGGCATTGGCAATCAGATCGGCGAAGGTTGTGGTTTTGCCTTCGTAAACTGGCACCTCCACTCCTGCCAAGCGTGCCGCGCCGCCCCTCGCCGTGTCGCTAGCGATCATGACTTGCATGGCGAGCGAGAGCATATCGGGAAATAGGCGAGAATTAATTAGCACCGAAGGTTCTATTTTGCGGCTTATTGCATGTGCTTCCGCTTTTTCTAAAATGGCAATTAAGCTGGTTAATGCCCGAACGGATGTGGGAACAGTAGCGTGGTACATATTAATTTGCATTAGGCGGCTCTCTTGGGATTTGCAAGTTGACGTAAAACATACTGGAGAATGCCACCATGTTGGTAGTAATCCAATTCTTTCGGTGTATCGATACGGACCCGCGCTTCAAATTCAGTCTCTTTCCCGTCGTCGGCTTTCGCTTTCACTATAACCCACTTAGCTGCCCCTTGATCGAGTCCAATTATTTCAAAACTTTCCCGACCGGTAAGTCCCAACTTGAGCGCGGTTTGGTTTTCTTTGTATTGTAAAGGTAGTACGCCCATACCGATTAGATTAGAGCGGTGTATTCGCTCGAAGCTTTCCGCTATGACCGCTTTGACACCCAAAAGCATTGTGCCCTTAGCGGCCCAGTCGCGAGAGCTTCCGGTGCCGTACTCTTTACCCGCTAGCACGACCAGCGGAATACCGGCCGCTTGGTACTTAGCTGAGGCATCAAAAATGGATAGCTCATCGCCGCTGGGAATATACAGGGTAACACCTCCTTCGGTACCGGGTAGTAGCAGATTACGCAAGCGAATGTTGGCAAACGTACCGCGTACCATCACTTCATGATTACCGCGGCGCGCACCATAAGAGTTAAAGTCGGCGGCTTGCACGCCTTGAGCCATTAGGTATTTCGCCGCGGGGCCCGTTTTTGCAATATCGCCGGCGGGCGAGATGTGATCAGTGGTTACGGAATCTCCCAAAACCACTAAGGCTCGCGCGCCTTTAATATCGTTAAGGACGGCAGGAGTCATGCTAATGCCATCAAAGTAGGGCGGGTTTTTGACGTAGGTCGATTGTTCATCCCAGGCGTAAATCTTCCCTAATGGAATTTTGATGCTATTCCAATGCTCATCGCCCTGAAACACATTTGCATAGCCTTTCGTAAACATATCGGAATTAACCGACGCAGCGATCGCATCTGCTATGTCCGATGTCGACGGCCAAACGTCTTTCAGATAAACCGCATCACCGTCCTTACCGATACCCAGGGGTTCGGTCGTGATGTCAATGTTGAGGCTGCCCGCCAGCGCATAAGCGACGACTAACGGGGGCGAAGCCAAAAAATTCATTTTTAACGCGGGATGAACTCGTCCTTCGAAATTTCGATTACCGGACAGCACCGAAGAGGCGATGACATCGCCGAGCTTTACAGCCTCTGAAATTGCAGGTTTTAGCGGTCCCGAATTACCGATGCAGGTAGTACAGCCGTAGCCTACGGTATAAAACCCCAACGCTTCCAGTTCCTGCAGAAGTCCCGCCTTCTGCAAATAATCAGTCACTACCCGCGAACCCGGTGCAAGTGAGGTCTTGACCCACGGCATCGTTTTGAGGCCGCGCGCATTAGCATTGCGGGCGAGAAGCCCAGCGGCTACTAGTACCGCTGGATTGGAAGTATTTGTACAACTGGTAATCGCTGCGATCAGCACCGCGCCGTCTTGGACAGTAAAATTGTCATTGCCAATTTTCGCATTGGCAGTTCCAGTGGCAGTCGGATTTTTTTGTAAACGTTCTTCGACCATTTTTTTAAGGCTTGATTGATAACCGGCTTTGGCTAGGCGCAACGGTACACGGTCCTGGGGCCTTTTGGGTCCCGCAAGGGAGGGTTCGACCGTCGCAAGATCCAGTGTGACAACATCGGTGTAATCGGCAGGCGTAGCCCCGTCTACACGCCACAACCCTTGAGCCCTCGCATACGCTTCTACGAGCGCAATTTGTTGCGCGGGCCGACCCGTGAGCCGCATATAACGAATGGTTTCTTCATCGATGGGAAAAATGGCGCAAGTCGAACCAAATTCCGGCGACATGTTGGCAATAGTTGCACGATCAGCGAGTGGCAAACGCTTAAGACCATCACCGAAAAACTCTACAAATTTATCCACAACGCCTTTCTTGCGTAAAATTTCCGTGACGGTGAGTACTAAATCGGTAGCGGTAGTGCCGGCGGGTAGCGTTCCGGTCAGTTTGAATCCGATGACTTGGGGAATGAGCATAGTAACTGGTTGGCCTAACATCGCAGCCTCAGCTTCGATGCCCCCCACGCCCCAGCCCAAAACCCCTAGACCGTTTACCATGGTGGTATGAGAATCCGTGCCGACTAAAGTATCTGGGTAGGCTAAATGGTTGTCGGAAAAAACTACGCGGGCAAGACGTTCGATATTCACTTGGTGAACAATCCCTGTATTGGGCGGGACCACTTTGAAATTGCTGAAAGCGGTTTGACCCCAACGTAAAAACATATAACGTTCGGCATTGCGCCTAAATTCAATTTCATTGTTGTGGCGCAACGAGTCAGCGGTGCCGTATTCGTCTACTTGAACGGAATGATCAATCACTAACTCGGCCGGTGCCAGCGGATTAACCCGCACTGGATCGCCCCCCAGTCGGACAATCGCTTCGCGCATTGCCGCTAAATCTACAATACACGGTACGCCGGTGAAATCTTGCATAATTACGCGCGCCGGGGTGAACGCAATTTCGTGATGGGGCGCAGCCTTAGGCTCCCATTGCAGCAGCGCCTCGATATCCAATTTTGTGACGTTAACTCCGTCTTCAAATCGCAGCAGGTTTTCTAATAGTATTTTGAGCGAATAGGGTAGACGGTCTACGTTGTGCGTTTTGAGCGCGGCAAGGTTGTGTATTTGATAAGCTTCAGTCCCTACAGTGAGCGTTGATCTCGCACTAAAACTGTCCATCGTGACCCTCCAATAAAAATAAGACCTAAACTACAAAAGATTATAGTCGATTAGCAATCACGCCGCCGCCAATGCAGCGTTCGCCGAGGTAAAATACCGCATATTGGCCGGGCGTGACCGCGCGCATAGATTCTTTCAAGGTGACTGTGAGAGTAGCCGTTGGAGCTAGTTGAAAGTGGCAGGCTTGATCGATTTGCCGATAACGCGTTTTGACCGTGTAGTTCAGACTTGCTCTCATATCGGGTTCGGCGCCTATCCAGGCGACCTGTTCAACGGTAAAACGCGTCGACAACAACAAGGCATGATCTTGTTCTTGAACAACGACAAGTGCATTACGTGATACTTTTTTTTCTGCCACGTACCAAGGTTTAGCTGCGGCACCCACCGTGCCTCCGACCCGTAGTCCAGATCGTTGACCCACTGTGTACAAGTGCAATCCTCGATGCTCGCCAATGATTTTCCCCGTGTCTGTTTCGATAGGACCGGGATTGATGGGCAAGTAGCGACTTAAGAATTCTTCGAAAGGGCGTTCCCCAATAAAGCAAATGCCGGTACTGTCCGGCTTATCGAAGACCGGCAAGCCCGCGGCATGGGCCAGGCTACGTACCTCGCTCTTAAGTAATTCTCCTAGGGGAAATAGTGTTTGGCGTAGAGCTGCGGGCGCGACGCTGTGTAAAAAATAGCTCTGATCTTTGCTGGAGTCGATTGCGCGCAAAAGCTGCGGTTCATGGGTGTGTTTTACCCTGGCGTAGTGTCCCGTCGCTATCCATGAACCCCCGAGGCGATGGATGTAGTCCAGGCAATACCCAAATTTAATTTCTCTATTGCAAAGGACATCGGGATTGGGAGTGCGCCCCGCAGCATACTCCGACAAAAAATGCGCGAACACATGTTTGCGATACTCGGCTGCGAAACTAACTCGATGCAGCGGGATGCTTAATTTTTCGCAAACACGACGCGCATCTTGATAGTCATCGGCCGTCGTACAGTAACTGTCCTGATCGTCCCAATTGGACATGAATAGGCCCTGTACTTTAAGACCTGCTTGCTTGAGTAGTAGTGCGGCGACCGCAGAATCCACTCCGCCCGAGATGCCGACAATGACGGTATCGGTGGGGTCGGGCGCGTGAGGGTAAAACATAGCCAATTATAGGCGCGTCGCGCCATGCCTTGGCTATTACATGAGCATTTGGCGTACTTGCGATTCCTGTATGCCCGTTTGCCACACTTCGTCGAAGAAATTAAGGTAGTGACGTGCCATGGCTGGATCATTCAAATCCGCAATCCCATTCCAGCTATTGATCTGCTGGCGGTACACCAAGGCTTTATCGTCAGCCACCAGGAAGGCACCCGCACTGGCCGAATAGTCTGGACTCATCGTTCGCAAATCAATGCAGCTGGTTAACCGTCTTGCCAAAGCTAAAAAACGATTATTATCAACCAAGGCTCGCGACGGGTCGGCAATTAGAACCCGTACCTTTGCATAAGAGCGTGCCAGCACCAGGCGTTTAATTGCATCAAGAAAGGGCTCTTCCGCGTAAACGAGCGACTCTAGGTCATAGGTAAAAATTGATAATAGCCGCTGAGCTGATTTAGCCACTTTTAGACTGGCTTCGCGAACTTCGGGTAGGCTACTTAATATAGTGACCGTATTTTGACTGCTCTCCAAAGGCGAGAAAGTCGAAACAACCTGCGTTTGCACCATTTTGAATCGCCTCGGATACCTACTTAGAACTAGAGCTATAGTACCGTTTGTGTCACTTTGTGACGTGCTAACTGCGTCACGTTTATTGCTACCAATTACCTTACCGATCCATTGCGGTATGCAAGTACTGGCGCTAGGCCAATATAGTCCCCAGGAGTCAACCGTAATAATCGCTGTTTTTCGGCCTCTGGCAATGCTAGAGACTCTATAAATTGATGCATAGCTGCGTGATCTATCGGTTTACCGCGCGTAAATGCCTTGAGCGCGTCGTAGCCATTTGGAATTCCGTGGACCCGCATGACGGTCTGCACCGCCTCACCGAGTACCTCCCAGGCACGGTCGAGATCCTCACTGAGCTGTACGGCGTCCAGTTCAATTTTAGCGAGTCCGTTCTGTAACGATTGATAGGCAAGCGCCGCGTGGCCGACCGCCACGCCTAAGTTACGCATGACGGTGGAGTCGGTAAGATCCCGTTGTAGTCTGGATATCGGCAGCTTGTCGGCGAAGTGACCGAGCAACGCATTAGCCAATCCTAAGTTACCCTCAGCATTCTCGAAATCGATGGGGTTAATCTTATGCGGCATCGTCGAGGAACCTACCTCATCAGCAATGAGACGTTGTTTGAAATAGCCGAGCGAAATATAGGTCCACATATCGCGGGTGAAATCGAGTAAAACAGTGTTAATCCTCATCAATGCATGACAATACTGTGCAATCCAATCATGCGGTTCTATTTGAGTGGTGTGCGCATTAGCAACGAGTCCCAGCGATTCGATGAACACGGAACTTGTCTGCGGCCAATCAACGTCCGGCAAGGCTACAATATGTGCATTAAAATTACCGACCGCGCCGTTCATTTTCCCGAGGATTAGTACAGCATTAAATGACAAACATTGAGTATTTAAGCGAGCGGCAAAATTGGCAAGCTCTTTGCCAACGGTGGTAGGGGTTGCAGTCTGACCGTGAGTCCGCGCCAACATACCAACCCTAGCATGGCGTTGCGCAAGCTCATCCAAAAACGCAACGATTCGCTTAAAAAACGGCACTAAAATCTCACTGCGCGCATTTTTTAGCATCAGCGCATAAGCTAAATTGTTAATATCTTCCGAAGTACACCCAAAATGCACCCACTCAAGCGCTTCTACCGAGGCGCCGCGTTGTTGTAGTTCCCCTCGTATCCAATATTCGACTGCTTTGACGTCATGATTAGTTCGCGTTTCAATCGCTTTAATGGCTGCAACATCGGTATTCTTAGGGTTGGTGGACAGGCTCTCAAGCCAGCGCCGTGCGTCTAATGGTAGAGCGCTAGTTGCCTTTGCGGCAGGGCCCAGCTGTAAGGCCAGTAACCAAGCACACTCCACGCGGACGCGTTCGCGCATGAGTCCTCCCTCGCTAAAAATAGCGCGAACCGCAGCAAGTTTTGCGGCATAGCGGCCGTCGAGAGGCGATAGGGCTTCAAGTGTCTGATTAAGCATCAGAGTATAATATCGCAATTGACAGGTAGCATCATCTTGCAACAATCTTATGGTTTAGTGCAGATTCAGCGAGTACTCGCCCAACGCGCCAGTTGTGCGTCTGATGAGGAATTGTGGTTGGCTGGTGTAGGGTCTGAGCTCAGCGAGTCATTACGTGCCGCGATGCCCGCAAGGCGGACACCTGCGGCGGTGCTTGTGCCGCTGATTGAGCGCGAAACCGGCATTTTCGTATTGCTCACTCAGCGTGCTGATTCGCTTAAGGATCATGCAGGTCAAATTAGCTTTCCCGGCGGGCGAATCGAAGCTACGGATAAGGACGCCTGGTCCGCCGCCTTACGGGAGAGTCGCGAAGAAATTGGGTTAAGTGAGCGATATGTGCAATTCGCAGGATTTCTACCCGATCATATTGTTATAACGGGGTTCAGAGTGACACCGGTGGTCGGATTCGTGAGCCCCGACTATCATTTGCAACTCGACGCGGCGGAAGTTTTAGATGCATTCGAAGTGCCTTTAAGTTTTATATTAGATTCTAAGAATCACCAATCGCGACAACGTACCTTGGGAATTTTAAGTTTCGAGGTTTACGACATTCCATACGGTGAGCGAAATATCTGGGGTGCGACCGCCGGGATGTTAATGACCTTGCGAAGTCTACTCATTGCGAGCGACCTGAAGAGTGGATTGTCCGCAGGATGAGTGTTGCTTTAGTCGAGCTGCTTGAGCTGATGAGCCGACTGCGGGGACCGAATGGCTGTTGTTGGGATCGAAAGCAAACCTATCAAAGCATTGCGCCGTATACGATTGAAGAAGCGTACGAAGTCGCTGATGCAATCATGCGTCAGGACCTGGTGGCGCTTAAGGATGAGTTGGGCGATCTATTGCTTCAGGTCGTTTTTCACGCGCAAATAGCTGAGGAAGCCGGAGAATTTGACTTCGAGGCGGTGGCACGTGGTATAGGCGATAAGTTGATTAGGCGCCATCCCCATGTATTCGATAGCACGATTCCGATATCAGCAACTTCGCAAACACGGACCTGGGAGGAAATTAAAGCGCGTGAACGCGCTGCGCGCCAACCAGTCGGAAGCCCCGTCAGTGATCTAGATGGGGTTGCGCTAGGACTTCCGGCTCTAATGCGCGCTTACAAAATTAGCCAACGAGCGGCACGCGTCGGGTTCGATTTCGATAAAGCGCAACAGGCGGCCGATAAAGTAACGGAAGAGTTATTGGAAATTCGCTTGGCTATGCAAATTTCGGAATCGTCACCGAAAATCGACAATGTACAGAATGAGGCGCACTCGGCCGTGTTTGAAGAAGTGGGAGATTTATTGTTCGCTGCCGCAAATTTGGCGCGTAAGCTCGATGTGGATGCCGAATCGGCGTTACACGCAGCGACCCAAAAATTTCAACGCCGGTTTTCCGCAATGGAAGCGCTGGCGATACAACGGGGCGAAGTTTTTTCACAGTTAAACCTCGCAGCGCAAGAAAACCTATGGCGGGAAGTTAAGCGCGCGGAAAATAAATGAGTGACCAGAGCGTTTCCCAGGCGCGTGCCGCCGCACGCGCCGCCCTACCCATTGCCTTGCGGCGTGGGGATATTCTAGATGCCCTGGAGCGTTATCCGGTAATCGTTGTGGCCGGTGACACCGGTTCAGGTAAAAGCACTCAGTTACCGCAATACTGTTTAGAGGCGGGTCGAGCAGCTGTGGGACGGATCGGCCATACTCAACCCCGTCGATTGGCGGCACGCGTCCTGGCTGCGCGTATTGCCGAAGAGTTGTCTGAACCTGTGGGTCGTACGGTAGGCTATAAGGTTCGCTTCGCCGATCAAACGTCGGCATCAAGTCGTTTGGTGCTGATGACTGATGGTCTATTGCTGGCAGAGCTGAGTTCGGATCCTACGCTTAGCCGTTATGGCACGCTCATTGTCGATGAAGCTCATGAAAGAACCCTGAATATTGATTTGTTATTAGGAGTTCTCAAAAGGCTACTACCCCAGCGATCAGATCTAAAGCTCATAGTGACTTCGGCGACTCTAGATGTACAAAGGGTGGCGCGTTTTTTCGGAAATGCGCCTATTATTAGCGTCGGCGGGCGCGGATTTCCAATCGAAGTCCGATATCTCGAACCCGAGCTCGGTGCAGAGTCTGATGACGACCTAGATTTGCCGACCCTGGTACTGCAGGCCTGCCGAGATATTGCCGAGGCTGGGGAACCCAGCGAAGGCGATATTTTGGTATTTTTACCCGGCGAGCGTGAAATACGCGATGTCGCTGATGTCTTAGAACGCGAATTGGCTGGGAATATCGAGATACTGCCGCTGTATTCACGTCTGTCTTGGGATCAACAGAGTAAAATTTTTCAAGCCGGAGAACGCCCGCGTATTGTGCTGGCAACCAATGTGGCTGAAACTTCCATTACTGTTCCAGGAATTAGAGTAGTCATTGATTCGGGGTTAGCTCGCATTAGCCGCTATAGCGTTCGTAGTCGTCTACAACGGCTGCCTATCGAGCCGATATCTCAAGCAAGCGCGGACCAACGCAAGGGACGCTGTGGCCGTATCGCAGCGGGTTTGTGTCTGCGCCTTTACTCCCAAAAAGATTTTGAGTCGCGACCTCACTTTACCGAACCCGAAATTTTGCGCACTAACCTTAGCGCGTTGTTGCTGCGATTGGCGGCCGATCGATTGGGACAAGCCGAGGATTTTCCATTTATCGACCCTCCGGATGTACGGGCTTTAGCGGATGGTTACCGTTTGTTGCAAGAACTCCAAGCGCTTCATGCCGATCGAACCATTACGAGTCGTGGACGAGCAATGGCACGGTTACCTTTAGACCCCAGGCTCGCGCGCGTATTGTTAGAGAGTCAACGTTTTCACGCGGAGGGTGAATTGTTGGCCATAGTGGCAGGCTTGAGCGTGCCCGATGTGCGGATTGAATCGAGGCTGTCTGACGATGCGCCGATTGAGGACTCTAAGTCTGAGTTTTCCGCGCTGTACAAGCTCTGGTTAGCCTACCGACAAATGCGTAGAAGTCCACGTCGTGAATTGAAGCGTTGGTGCAAGGATCGTCATTTTTCGCTCTTGCGCTTGTCGGAATGGGACGATGTTTATACCCAGGTAGTGGAGCGGGCGGCTCAATTAGGCATAGTTGCCGGCAACAAGCCCGCCAGTTACGCCGGAGTACACCGTTCGTTACTTGCTGGATTTTTTAGCATGGTGGGAACTTTGAGCGAAGAGGGTACGTATTTGGGTACCCGAGGCGTTCGCTTCCTCCTGTTTCCGGGATCGCCGTTAAAACGACGTAAACCAGCCTGGGTGATGGCTGCGAGTATTGTTGAGACTTCACGAGTATTTGCGCGACGGGTCGCTCAGATTGAACCGCAATGGATTGAATCGGCCGCCCAACATTTAGTCAAGCGAGAGTATATCGAAGTGGATTGGAATGAGCAGCGGGAGGAAGTGGTGGCGCGTGAGCGCATTACTCTTCTAGGGCTGACTTTGAGCGCGCATCGAATAATCAACTATGGGCCGATTGCTCCCGCCGAAGCCCGTTTGATATTTGCTCGAGAGGCCTTAGTATTTCAACGTTTAAAAAACAGGCCTCAGTGGCTAGTTGAAAATGATAAGGCCATTGAATCTGCCGCTTACATAGAGGAGCGATTGCGAACTCGTGAGCTGCTGCATAACTCAGAATTTTTTGTTGAATTTTATAACCGCGTGCTTCCGACTCAAGTGTCGAGTGGCGCTACGCTTGAATTATTTAGTCGCAAGTTAAGGGATGTGGAACGCGATGCTTTGCATTTAAAACCGGAGCATATTTTCGCTCGAACTCCGGATGCAACCCAGTTAACGCAATTTCCAGACCATTCGACCTTAGATGGAAAAACGGTTGATATTCACTATCGGTTCGCACCAGAAGACGCTTCTGATGGTGCTACTGTCCAAATCCCATTGTTGGCGTTACCGAATATTGATCAATCCACTCTAGAAGCTTTAGTGCCTGGGTTAGTCGGTCCGCGAATAGAGGCGATGCTCAGGTCTTTACCCAAAGAAGCCCGACGTAGCCTTATTCCCGTCAGCGAAACAGCACTTCAATTTCTTAATGCGCACTCCTCGCAAGTTTCAGCACTTAATCTGTCGACGTGGTTGAAAAATGTCAGGGGTATCCCCGAGGCATTGATTCGATTTGAGACAAACTCGATACCGCGTCATTTGCGCATACAGGTCGTGGCCGTGCACGAAGGTCAAGAAATCCAGCGCGGGGAGTTATCGGATGTCAGACGTGGCACCAAGGATCACGCGCGGCGTGCGCTTGCTGTGCGAGCGCGCCTTGCGCACCCTAATTCGTGGCAGCGATTTGAATTGGATGAATTGCCATTTGAAGTCGAATTACCGATTGATGCCGAAGGCCGTGTTTTCCCAACCCTGGGAGTAACTCTAAGAGTCGAGTACGAGTGGTCATTGGCAGAGGCGAATCGCTGTTATCGGCAGGGCGCTACGAGGCTTGCACAAACTATGTTGCGTCGACAAACTCGGGATTTAGCAAAAAAAATGACAACTGATGCTTCGTTGCTCTTGGCAGCCCAAGGCCTGGCTGCGAGCGCTGATCTGCAAATCGGTTTGCTGATGTGCGTGTTTGAACAAGCTTGTTTTGGCGAGGCCGACATTCCCAGAGCAGCTCAAGCATTTGATGAGGCTGTCGAGCAGGGTCGTGAGAAACTATATCAGAGCTTCGATACCATTACCGCTCGCGCGCTTGACTGGTACAGCAGCGCACGAGAAGTGTCGAAATTGCTCGCTACCGCGCGTTTTAAGGGTAATGCTGAAGCCGTTGACGAAAGCCAAAATCATTTACAGCGATTGCTTAAACCCGCCTCGCTTGAGTCAATGCTGCCACTGTGGAGGACACAAATTTCGCGCTATCTGAAAGCCGAAGAGCGCCGCTGGCAGCGATCGCGTTCCCGCGCTGAATCATTGCACATTGTGCGCGAACTCAAAAACTGGGAGTCGCGTTATCAGTCGCTTAGCCGTCGGTTCGAAGCCGAAGGCCGCTGGATTCCCCAACTGGACGAACTTCGGTGGTGGATTGAAGAATACCGGGTATCCCTGTACGCACAGGAAATAAAAACTCTAGGCCCGGTCTCGGCACAGCGTCTGTTAGAACGCTGCGCCGCTATCGACGTGTGGCTGACTCGTTAATTTAGCTGACTGGTTGATTTAGCTGAGTGGTTGATTTAGAGAAGTTGCACATTTTATTGACTTGCATCCTATTTTAAGTCAAATCGAATTCCTTGAGCCAACGGAAGTTGCGAACTCCAGTTAATAGTATTAGTTTGCCTGCGCATATAAGCCTTCCACGCATCTGATCCGGATTCGCGTCCTCCTCCGGTGTCTTTTTCACCGCCGAACGCCCCACCAATCTCAGCGCCGGACGTACCGATGTTGACGTTGGCAATGCCGCAGTCGCTACCCTCAGCCGATAAAAAGCGCTCCGCAACTTGCAGGCGATCGGTAAATACGGCTGACGAAAGCCCATAGGCGACCGAATTTTGAATGCCCAGTGCTTCCTCAAGTGTGTTGTAGGGTATGACGTAGAGAATGGGGGCAAAAGTTTCGGATTGTACGATGGGTAAGTCGGCCGCGGCTCTAATGATGGTGGGTTCGACAAAATTGCCGGGTCGCTTCACCGCCTGTCCCCCACACAGTAATTTACCACCCTGTGTCTGGGCGGCCGCGATCGCCGCTAAATAGCGTGCTACCGCCCCGGGGTCGATTAAAGGACCCATTAATGTGTCCGGTGCGAGCGGATCGCCAATACGTATCTGACCAAAAGCTTTCACCAAACGACTTTCAAGATCGGTTTGCCTGGAGCTATGCACTAGTACGCGTCGTGTAGTCGTGCAGCGCTGTCCCGCGGTACCCACTGCACCAAATACGATTCCCGGTACGGCAAGTTCCAAGTTAGCGGAATCGTCAACAATAATGGCATTGTTGCCGCCGAGCTCTAATAGGCTTTTGCCGAGGCGCTGTGCTACGCGCACACCAATTTCGCGGCCTACGTGCGTTGAGCCCGTAAACGATACCAAAGCGGTACGTCGGTCATCGACAAAGCGCGTCGCAAGCTCAGTTCCGGCGTCGATAAACATCTGGAAAACGGGCGGTAGCGCATTACGCTCGAGTACACGATTGCAAATTTTTTGTACCGCAACCGCGCACAAGGCAGTCTTTGGTGATGGCTTCCATACCGTGGCGTTGCCGCAAATAGCCGCCAAAAACGCATTCCACGCCCATACGGCTACCGGGAAATTAAACGCCGATATGACGCCTACCACACCGAGCGGATGCCATTGTTCGTACATACGATGTTGGGCACGCTCTGAGTGCATGGTGTAGCCGTAGAGCATGCGTGATTGACCCACTGCGAAATCAGCGATATCGATCATTTCTTGCACTTCACCAGCACCTTCGGCTTTGATTTTGCCGTTCTCAAGAGAGACCAGCATGCCAAGTGCCTCTTTATTGCGACGCAGCTCTTCGCCCATCAAACGGATGGCCTCCCCTCGTTGGGGCGCAGGGACTTGCCGCCAGGTTTTGGCGGCGGTGAATGCGGCGGCCATTACTTGTTCGTAATCTTCTGCATTCGACGCACGCACCTGAGCAATCCGCTCGCCGCTACTAGGGTTGATAGAGTCGATCAGAACGGCTGCGTTGCGCGAGCTCCAGCCATGAGTACCAGACCAGGTGCCAGAATTAATCGCCTCTAACCCCAACGCATTTAACACTTCTGTGATTTGTTTCATCACCCTATTTTGACTGACGACGGGTAGTTTTGCAGCGTTTCTTTTCGATCTGTAGCATTATGGGGCGATGTCCGATTTAACCAGGCTTGCAAATTCTCCGTTGGCAAGCGTGCAACCCGCAGGTTGGCAGCCCAACAGCTGGCAGCCCAGCAGCTGGCAGCCCAGCAGCTGGCAGTCATTTCCTGCCACTCAACAACCAAAGTACTCAGATGCGGCACAATTATTGCGCGTGGTGGGGAGTTTAAGTCGACTTCCGCCCTTGGTGGTGTCGTGGGAAATTGAAGCGCTGCGCGCCAAATTGGCAAAGGCGCAACGCGGTGAGCAATTTCTACTGCAGGGCGGCGATTGTGCTGAAAGTTTTGAGGATTGTGAGTCCGATAAAATTGCGCAGCGATTGAAAATACTCTTACAAATGAGTCTAGTGCTGTTACAGGGGTTGAAAAAACCGATTATCCGGGTGGGGCGATTTGCAGGTCAGTATGCCAAGCCACGCTCTTCCGACACGGAAACCCGCGACGGAATTACACTACCTTGCTATCGAGGAGATAATGTCAATCGGCCCGAATTTAACGCGGTTGCCCGCGATCCGGATCCGGAATTGTTGCTGCGCGGCTATGAGCGTTCATCTCTAACGCTCAATTTCGTACGCGCACTCATTGATGGTGGGTTTGCGGATTTGCATCATCCAGAATATTGGGATTTGAGCTTTTTGCGCCATGCCAAATTGCGTGAGAGCTATCAAAAAATTGTTGATTCTATTGCTGAGTCGTTAGAATTCTTTGAGTCGATGAGTGGGGAACGGGTGCACGCCGCGACGCGCGGTGATTTTTATACGAGTCATGAGGGACTGCACTTGTTATCAGAACAGGCACAAACCCGCTATATTGAGAGGCAACAGCGTTGGTACAATTTATCCACGCACATGCCGTGGATTGGGATGCGTACGGCCAATATTGATGGCGCTCATATTGAGTACTTTCGTGGGATAGCGAACCCGATTGGGGTTAAAATCGGTGCAGCAATGGGAGCAGATTGGCTCCGCAGTTTGGTAACTGTACTGAATCCGAATGAGGAACCCGGCAGGCTGACACTTATTCATCGTTTTGGCGTCACGGAAATCGAGCAACGATTACCCGCCATGCTTAAGGCTGTTAACGATACAGGGGCGCCCGTGTTGTGGGTATGTGATCCGATGCACGGCAATACCGAGACTACGAACAGCGGAATTAAGACCCGTCGCTTCGATAATATATTGGGCGAGGTGGAAGCCGCATTTCAGATCCATGAAGCACACGGGTCAAGACTGGGAGGCGTGCACATTGAGTTAACCGGTGAGGATGTCACCGAGTGCATCGGCGGGGCGCGCGGACTTGCGGAAGTCGATCTATCGAGAGCGTACAAATCGGCTGTGGATCCACGCTTGAATGCTGAACAGGCTTTGGAACTCGCCATGCTTATTGCCCGTCGTGCGGGAACCACTAGGCGGTCATCCAGCGTCGATTGACCCAGGGGAACTCCGTACTTAACCCACGGGCAGTTTGAAAAAAACCTTAATTAAAACAACATATTATGAAATTTATCTAGTTCAAAGGCTTACTCACTCTATTATTTTTTTTTAGCGGGGTTGTCTAGCCCGATGTAGGTGCTATTCTGCATCAATTCTATCGTATTCGGCCTAGGTTCAGATACGCTCGGGTTAGTCCAAACTTCAGGCGTGATCTATAGCGGGCTGCGCTTAAAATAGCGCAGCCCGTTTTTTTATAATCAATCAAGCTTAAATGCCGACCCCTTTCGACCCTCATTGCCGCAGGTGTCCGCGTTTAGCGGCATTTTTAAGCGAAGTACACATTGAGAAGCCTGAGTATTTCTGTGCGCCCGTACCCCCCTTTGGGGATACTGAAGCGCAGATACTCGTTGTCGGTTTAGCTCCCGGTAAGCACGGAGCGAATCGCACCGGTCGGCCGTTCACTGGAGATTACGCGGGCATTTTATTGTACGAAACTTTGTATAAGCATGGACTCGCGAGTTCGGCAACCTCCGTGTCAGTAGAGGATGGCCTGGTGCTGCGTGGCGTGCGTATCACGAATGCGGTCAAGTGTTTGCCACCGAATAATAAACCGCTGCCCCTCGAAGTGCAGACTTGCAATGTGTACCTTAGGACTGAACTGGCGGCGCGTCCCATTGCGCGGGTGATTTTAGCCTTAGGGGGAGTGGCGCATTCCGCTGTGCTGCGGGCTTATCATTTGTCTTTGAGTCGGCATCGCTTTGCACATGCTGCGGAACATCCGTTGGGTGATGGCCAAGTACTCCTCGACTCATATCATTGCAGTCGCTACAACACGCAAACACGCCGTCTTAGCGTAGCGATGTTTGATGCCGTCGTGGGCAGGGCTGCCGAGCTTGCTGGTTTAAATGTTTGAGCCTAAGTCGTTTGTCGAAAGTCTACCGCTGCGGCCCGGCGTGTATCGAATGCTGGATGCGCAGGGCGAGATTTTATATGTAGGCAAAGCCCGTGCGCTGCGCAATCGAGTGGGATCGTATTTTCAGCCGAGTAACCTCCATCCCAAAGTCGTCGCGTTGATTGCCAAGACGGTGAACATGGAAGTCACCATTACTAATTCGGAAACCGAAGCCTTATTGCTTGAATTTAATCTCATTAAAAAGCATCGGCCACGCTTCAATGTCATTTTGCGCGACGACAAGAGTTTCCCATTTTTACGTTTTCGGACTGATCAAGAATTCCCTGCGTTAGAAATGTATCGGGGTTCGCGCAAAGATCCAGGTCGATTTTTTGGGCCGTATCCGTCGGCCGGCGCGGTGCGGGAGGCTCTGCAACAATTGCAAAAACTTTTTCGGCTGCGCAATTGTGAGGACAGTTACTTTGCCAATCGTTCGCGCCCGTGCTTGCAATACCAAATTCAGCGCTGTACCGGACCCTGCGTTGGCTTGGTTACCAAAGAAGCCTACGCGCGCGATGTGGGAGCGGCAATTAAGGTGGTTGAGGGTCGCAATGAGGAGGTTACTCAGGATTTAGGATTGCGGATGGACTCCGCCGCTGAGCGCTTGGAATTTGAGGAGGCTGCACGTTTGCGCGACCAGTTAGCACATTTAAAAGCTGTTCAGACGCAACAAATTGTAACCACCGAACTGCACCATGATTGCGATGTCATTGCCTTAGCGCAGGCTAACGGAGAGTACTGTGTGGCGCTGATGTTCGTGCGGGCGGGTCGAAGTTTGGGTAGCGCGAATTTTTTCCCGAAAGCTTCCCTAGCTGAACCCGCCGAAGTGCTCGCTGCGTTTGTCGCGCAATACTATTTGGAGCGTGAATCCCCGGCAGAAATTATTGTTGAATATGATTTTGAAGAGCGCGCGGTGTTGGAGGCGACGCTCGCGCAGCGATCCGAACACAAGGTGCGTATAGCAAGCTGCGTACGAGGAATTCGTGCTCGTTGGTTGACCATGATGCGCGGCAATGCAGAGCAGGCGCTTAAGATGCGTAGCCTGGCGCGCTCTAGTGTCGAATCTAGCCTGGAAGAGTTACGCGAGGCATTTAATTTGGAAGAAACACCTACCCGGCTAGAGTGTTTTGATATTAGCCATACGGGAGGGACGGACACCGTGGCGAGCTGTGTCGTGTTTGGCCCGGAAGGTCCCCTTAAGAGTGATTATCGGCGCTTTAACATAGCGGGTATCACGCCTGGCGATGATTATGCAGCGATGGCGCAAGCTCTGACTCGTCGCTATAAACGGGTTCGCGATGGCGAGATCGTCGCTTGCGATGTGTTGTTAATAGACGGCGGTAAGGGTCAGTTGGCCGAAGCGGAAAAGGCGTTAGGTGACCTTGGTATCACGGGTATTACGCTTATTGGGGTCGCTAAAGGGCCGGATCGTCGTGCTGGGCAAGAACAACTTTTCTTGTTGGGTCAGGATACGCCTACTATACTGCCGCCAGATTCACGCGCTTTGCACCTTATTCAGCGGGTGCGGGATGAAGCGCATCGATTTGCGATTGCGGGACATCGCCGCAAACGGGCGGCGCGCCATAGCCAGTCGATTTTAGAAACGATTCCGGGCTTGGGACCCGTTAAACGACGCGAGTTGCTGAAGCAGTTCGGTGGCTTACAGGGGATATTGCGTGCGGGCATTGATGATTTTGTGCAAATTCGCGGTCTCGGACGAGAACTGGCAGAAGTAATCTATGAACATCTCCACCCCGGGTCATGAGAGGCCGCCGCCGTCTGGCGCCTATTTAAATCTCCCGAATGCACTGACTTGGTTCCGTATTTTGATGATTCCGGCGATTATAGCGCTGTTTTTTTTACCCTATGAGTGGGCGGATCCGGCCGCCTGTGCGGCCTTTGCGCTGGCGGGAATCACGGATAGCTTAGACGGTTATTACGCGCGAAAATTGGGCCTGACTTCGCGCTTGGGAGCGTTTTTGGATCCGGTTGCCGATAAACTAATTGTTGCTGCGGCATTGGTTTTAATTGTCTCGAAAGATCCGCGCTGGTTTGTAGTGATCGTTGCGATTGTTATTATTGGCCGTGAAATAGCGGTTTCCGCCTTGCGTGAATGGATGGCGGAGATTGGCGCGCGCAGCCGCATTAAGGTTTCGGTATGGGGCAAGTATAAGACCATCATGCAAATCGTGGGATTGTCGTTGCTATTATTCCGACGGGATATTTGGGGTATTCCCATCTATCTATTGGGGCTTATACTTACGGCAATTGCCGCAGTTTTAACTCTTTGGTCGATGATTTTATACCTGCGGCTCGCGTGGCCGGAGCTGCGCGGCAGTGCAAGCATCCCTTGACTCCGTGTGACTTGGCTCTAAAATGGTGGGTTAGGTTTGGGCGGGAATAGCTCAGTTGGTAGAGCGCAACCTTGCCAAGGTTGAGGTCGCGAGTTCGAGTCTCGTTTCCCGCTCCAGTTTGTGCGATAACCCCGGCATCAGTCCGGGGTTTATTGTTTTATACGATGGGCTAAGTGGCAGAGTGGTCATGCAGCGGCCTGCAAAGCCGTGTACGCCGGTTCGATTCCGACCTTAGCCTCCAGCGTTTTCATTAGCGATGTACATGGCCCTCGTGGCGGAATTGGTAGACGCAACGGACTTAAAATCCGTCGAGTAACCATCTCATCCCGGTTCGACTCCGGGCGAGGGCACCACTAGTCGCGATCCGTGGCAATGAAGCGGTACACCAACGCACCGATCGCCGCGCCCACCAACGGCGCTACCCAAAACAGCCAGAGTTGCGATAGGGCCCAGCCTTGCACAAATATGGCAGGACCTGTGCTACGCGCAGGGTTCACTTAAGTGTTGGTGATCGGAATGCTGATCAAGTGAATTAAGGTCAAGCAAAGTCCAATCGCGATGGGTGCAAAGCCGCTCGGCGCACGTTTATCAGTCGCTCCCATAATCACAAAGAGGAAAATGGCTGTCATCACCACTTCAGTCACGAAGCCTGCCGCCATGTTGTAGTGTCCGGGCGAGTGATCGCCAAACCCATTAGCGGCCAAACCACCGGCGAGCGGATCGGTACCATTGCCACTGGCGATAAACACGAGAATGGACGCGGCAGCGATTCCTCCCAGCACTTGGGCGATCCAATACGGCAGTATCTCTTTTGCGGGGTGTCGGCCACCGACCACAAGTCCTAAAGTCACCGCAGGGTTCAAATGACAACCCGACACATGGCCAATGGCGAACGCCATGGTCACGACGGTTAAACCAAACGCCAGCGACACCCCCAATAGGCCAATACCCACTTGCGGAAACGCGGCGGCGAGTACGGCGCTGCCGCATCCCCCGAGGACCAACCAAAATGTCCCTACAAAACAAATTCAGCAGCGAGTTTTTTAGAAAGCGGCATCACCATCCCCTTACGTTTCCACAATTTTTATCAGCGCATTCTGCAGCAGCCCACCCTGCGGCGGAAGTATAGCCATTTCACGGATTTATGGGAAATGTTGGCCTCAACTCTTTGATTTAGTTAAACTCCGCCCGTGTCAGAACGCGCTCCCGCCGGTCTTGATGTCGATAGTCTGCATATTTGGCGCGGCGATCGTCATGTATTACAAGGGGTTAGTTTGAGCGTGAACCCCGGCGAATTGCTGCATGTCTGGGGGCCCAACGGCACGGGCAAAACTACTCTGCTGCGGGTAGTTTGCGGCCTATTGCGGCCGGAGCAAGGTACAGTTACTTGGCTAGGGCACCCGATTGATCGGGTTCGCGCCGAATACCAATCGGCGATGACTTTTGCGGCGCATGAAACCGCACTGAAAAGCGACTTGACCGCGTTGGAAAATTTACGCTACACCGTCGGTTTAAAGCGCGCGGTATCGGATCAGAAATTATTAGACTATTTGGCGCAAACCGGGGTGAGCGGTTGCGCCGATCTTCCCGCCAAGGTGCTCTCGGCCGGTCAGCGACGACGTGTGGCCATGGCGCGGGTGTTAGCCGTTAACGCACGGTTGTGGCTGCTCGATGAGCCTTATACTAATTTAGATGGGAATGGCGCCAAACTGATGGCAAATTTGCTCGAAAATCACGTAAAAAATGCGGGATTTGTGGTGATTGTCGCGCATCATGAGTTAGATGTAGCGGTTAACATAAGACGTTTGGAGTTGGCCTCATGAGTGTGAATGTGCAAGGCCGAGTAAGGTCCAGTGCCGCGATGGGTTTAGTGATTCGCCGAGAAATGGCATTAAGCTTCAGGCGGCCGGATCAGCTGCTGCAGCCGCTGGTGTTCTTTTTGATTGTGACGACACTATTTCCGTTAGGTTTAAGCCCGCTGATGTCGCTCCTACGAGACATGGCGCCGGGGGTACTCTGGGTGGCAGCATTGTTATCGTCGTTGCTTGCACTGGATCATTTGTTTAAGAGCGATGCGGATGATGGAACTTTGGAACAGATGGCTTTGTCTGGGCAAGGGTTGTGGTTGATCGTGGTCGGCAAGACTTTTGCGCATTGGCTGGTGAGTGGAGTAGCGCTGGTATTGGTGTCCCCCTTGGTGGGTGCTGCGCTGGGAATGCCGGCGCATGCCTTTGGTACCATGATGTTGAGTTTGGCGATGGGAACCTTGACCTTGAGTTGGCTAGGTGCAATTGGCGCGGGTTTAACCGTGGGATTGCGGCGTGGCAATATGCTTTTATCATTAATTGTTTTACCACTCGCGATGCCCTTGTTGATTTTTGGCGCGAACGCCACGGATCGCGCTATTGGGGGCGAAAGCCCGGCGGGGGCTCTGTATTTTTTGGCAGCATTGTGCGTAATTACCAGCACTTTAGCGCCGTTTGCGGCGACTGCGGCTCTACGTATTACCCTGGAATGAGACTACTATAACGCTTATGTGGACCTGGTTTTATCGGCTTGCTTCTCCTCCTTATGTCTATGGGGTCGCTGCGACCTTGACGCCCTGGTTATTGGCTGGCGCTGTTGTTGCGTTAGGTTACGGCGAAGGGGTGGGATTGTTCTTTGCGCCCGCCGATTATCAGCAGGGCGATGCTTTTCGAATTATTTATGTGCATGTGCCCGCCGGTTGGATATCTATGTTTTGCTATAGCACCATGGCCATTGCCGGCGCAATTGCCCTTATTTGGCGCATTAAAATAGGCCATGCGGTGGCGGCGGCGGCGGCACCCATCGGTGCTTCTTTTACCTTGTTGGCCTTAGTGACTGGATCGCTATGGGGGCGGCCCATGTGGGGTACTTATTGGGTCTGGGATCCGCGGCTGACCTCGGAATTGATTTTGTTATTTCTTTATATCGGGGTGATGTCGCTTCGCTCGGCATTCGAGGATCCGGCGCGCGGTGACCGCGCGGCGGCTTTGTTGGGACTGGTCGGGGGGGTCAATATTCCCATCATCCATTATTCAGTGGTGTGGTGGAACTCCCTACATCAGGGTGCGACCGTTGCAAAATTTGGCAAGCCCACGATGGCGCTTAGTATGTTAGTGCCGTTGTTAGCTTGTTTTCTCGGATTCATGTTGTTCTTTGGTGCGGTTTTATGTATGCGGCTACGCGGCGAGGTGCTCAATAGAGAGCGCCAGGCTAAGTGGGTGCGGGAGGCGATTAAGACGTGATGAGCCCGGATTTAAATTCAGGAATTTTGGCCATGGGCGGTTATGCCCGTTTTGTGTGGCCTAGTTTTGCGGTGGCTTTGATCATTTTCGCGTGGAACCTGTGGTCTGCCGGTAATCTTCATGCGGCTGCTAAGGTGCGCGTGGCACGCGCGGTTGCGATGGCGCTTAAGGAGCGGACATGACACCGCGGCGTAAACGCTTGTACGTGGTACTCGGAATACTGGGGGGTGTCGCCGCCTCAGTTGCACTCGCAGTGATGGCCTCACGCGAGAACATCATGTTTTATTATGATCCGAGCCAAGTGGCCATGGGTAAGGCACCGGTCGCCAAGCGTTTTCGAGTGGGGGGTATGGTGGTTAAGGGAAGCGTGACTCGCGCTCCGGGCGCGCTCCAGGTGCGGTTTGTGCTCACCGATTTCGCGCATCAAGTGCCTGTGGAATACACCGGAGTACTACCGGATTTGTTTCGCGAGGGCCAGGGTATTATCGCGCATGGCACCCTGAATTCGCGCGGAGCTTTCGTTGCTGACGAAGTCTTGGCGAAGCATGATGAGAAATACATGCCGCCCGAAGTGGCGGCGTCTTTAAAAAATAAATCGGCAGTAAAACCCGCAGGGCTTGCGCCTGCCCAAGCGCGTCCTGGGGTCATTTAATGGCACCTTTAGGAGCAATCTAATGGCATTAGCTGGAGCAATTTAATGGCACCTGAATTAGGTATTTTCTCGCTCATACTCGCGTTTATTCTTTGTTTGAGCCAAGCTTTTTTTAGTTTAGGCGGCGCATGGAAAGGCAATGTCGGCTGGATGTCGGTCGCACGACCTGCGGTGGCGGGACAATTTGTGTTTGTGGTGCTGGCGTTTGGTTGCCTGGTGTATTCCTTCGTCAACAATGATTTTTCAGTGCTGTACGTCGCACAGCACTCTAACTCGCATCTGCCAATATTTTATCGAGTGGCCGCTGTTTGGGGTGGCCATGAGGGTTCGTTGCTGCTGTGGATTTTGATACTGTCGATTTGGAGTCTTGCGGTGGCGGCCTTTAGTCGCCAACTGCCGGAGACTTTTGCGACGCGTGTCATAGGCGTTATGGGCCTGGTGAGTAGCGGCTTTATGTTATTTACCTTGTGGACATCAAGTCCTTTTATGCGGCTGATTCCTGCGGCGGCTGACGGCGCTGACTTGAATCCAGTATTGCAGGATTTTGCGCTCGCGATACATCCGCCGATGTTGTACACCGGATATGTGGGATTCTCGGTGGCTTTTGCCTTCGCAATAGCGGCGATGTTAGAGGGTCAATTGGATCAGACCTGGGCCAAGTGGACCCGGCCATGGACCTTGTTTGCCTGGCTATTTCAGACCATGGGTATTGCGCTGGGGAGTTGGTGGGCCTATTACGAATTAGGCTGGGGTGGGTGGTGGTTCTGGGATCCGGTAGAGAACGCGTCGTTTATGCCGTGGTTGGTGGGTACCGCGTTGGTGCACTCGTTGAGTGTTACCGAGAAGCGAGGCATCTTTAAGAGCTGGACTCTTTTGCTCGCCATTTTTGCGTTTTCATTGAGTTTAGTGGGAACCTTCTTAGTGCGCTCTGGCGTGTTGGTGTCGGTGCATTCGTTTGCCACCGATCCTACTCGCGGGTTTTATATTTTAGGATTTTTGTTGGTGACTATTGGCGGCTCGTTAACGCTGTATGCCTGGCGAGCCCCCAAACTCTATGTGCCAGGCGGTTTTGAATTGTTTTCACGAGAATTTTTTCTGCTTGTGAACAATGTGGTTTTTGTCGCGGTGGCGGGTTTGGTGCTGTGGGGAACCTTATCTCCTCTGGTGTATGAGGTTTTAGGTTTGGGCAAGATTTCGGTGGGACCGCCGGTATTTGCCGTGATGTTCCTCGTACCCGTTTTGCCGCTGATGGTGTTTATGGCCGTAGGAATGCACTCCGCCTGGCGGCGGGGAAAATTAACGGTGACTGCCAAACCTATTTGGTGGTTGTTGGGACTCGCCATTTTACTCTCGGTCCTAATACAAGGACTAGTATTCCGCGATTTTCATCCTTTAGGTCTCGTCGGATTTAGTTTTGGATTTTGGGTGATGTTCTCATCAATCCTCGAACCCTGGCATCGTTGGCGTAACGGGCAATTGCTCACTGGCGGGATGCTCGGCATGGCGATTGCCCATTTCGGTATTGGGATGTTTGCGATTGGTGCCAGTGGTGTCGAGAGCTACAAGATTGAAAAAGATGTATCGTTAAAACCAGGCGCGACTTATACGATCGCCGGTTACGATTTTAAATTCGTCAATTCCATGGATGTGCGCGGACCTAACTATGACGCGGTCGAAGCGCGGGTCGAAGTGACCCGTAAGGGTCAGCAAGTGACCACCCTTAGACCTCAAAAACGACATTTCTGGGCTCAACAAACCGACAATAGTAAGGCGGCAATATCGGTCAATTGGGCGCGTGATCTGTTCGTCGCCTTGGGAAATCCTTTGGGCGAGGGAGCGTGGAGCATGCGTATTCAATACAAACCTTTCGTGCGCTACATTTGGTTAGGCGCCTTTGTGATGGCTCTGGGTGGTTTTGTAGCGGCAACGGATCGGCGCTATCGTGTTCGTGTCACAGTGCGCTCTGCCGATTCGCTTGGCGCACCTGATACGGACTCGCCGACGCCGGTACCGACTCCAGCACCGGTGCCTAGCGCAGGTACCGCGTAATGTGGAAGTTTCTGGTCCCCTTCGCGGCCTTCGTGGTGATGGTCGTGGTGTTCGCTTTTGGCCTCGATCCGAAACGCGATATTAGAGCTTTACCTTCACCGTTGATCGGAAAACTGGCGCCCATTTTTAATCTTACCGATGTCATGGATGCCAATCGCAAAGTCAGTAATGCAACTCTTAAGGGCCAGGTTTACGTATTCAACGTCTGGGGCACGTGGTGCTCGGCGTGTCGCCAGGAACACGAGGCGCTATTGACCATTTCCAAGCAAACCTCCGTTCCCATTATTGGGCTCGACTATATGGATGAGCGCCAAGATGGCCAGGCTTGGCTTTGGCAATTGGGCAATCCTTACGCGGCGGTTGCCTTTGATCACGAAGAGCGCACCGCCATCGAATGGGGTGTTTATGGCGCGCCGGAGACTTTTTTAGTCGATGCCAAGGGCCAAATAATATTTAAATTTATCTCGCCGATGACTTTAGATGTGTGGGAGAAGGAATTTTTGCCGCGTATCGCGGCGGCGCAGCGGAGCGGCGCTTGAAGACTGTGTTGCGTTCAGGGGTACTATCGTTACTAGTAGTATTCGGTTTATGGGGTAGTGGGCGCTCGCATGCACTCGATGAATTCGGACAAATTGAAGACCCTAAAATAATGGCGCGTTACGATCGCATTACCCATGAGCTGCGTTGTGTGGTGTGCCAAAATAATTCTATTGCCGATTCTAACGTGCAACTCGCCAAGGACTTGTGTCGCCAGGTGCGCGAACTATTATTGGCGGGCAATAGCGATGAGGCGGTATTCGATTTTATGACGGCACGTTATGGAGAGTTCATTCGTTTCAAGACGCCTTTAGAGGGTAAAACCCTTTT
Organism: Gammaproteobacteria bacterium; assembly: GCA_025359565.1. Lineage (GTDB taxonomy): Bacteria > Pseudomonadota > Gammaproteobacteria > Steroidobacterales > Steroidobacteraceae > Bog-1198. The sequence goes on from JANYFY010000009.1 coordinate 498,824, forward strand.
CATTTGGGGTGCCCCATTCTTTATGCTCTTGCTGGGTGGTACGATCGTGTTCCGTATTGTGCGGCAACGCTCGCGCATGCCGCTGGATGACACGCCGGCGGCCGGGCCGGCATAATTTTAAGAGATCGTCCTAATTAAATGAATGTATTCCTCGTTATCGCAAGCCTGATGGCTGCGATTGCTGCTGCGGCTGTGGTTTGGCCCCTTCTACGATCCCATCGAGTATTGGAAGGCGGCATTGCTGCGTTGGTGGTGCTCGGGCTGTCGGCGGGGTTATATCCGCTGTGGTCAAATTGGAACTGGAACGCACCACCTCCCGGACCCGATGTCAGTGGCATGGTCACGAAGCTGGAAAAGCATTTGCAGGAGGTTCCCGATGACACCAAGGGTTGGGTCATGATGGGCCGCTCGTATCTTGAGTTGCAGCGCTTTGATGATGCTGTGACGGCCTTTGAGCACGCAAAGCAACTCGATGGCAAAAATGTCGACGCTATGCTTGGTTTGGGCGAGGCCTTAAGTATGCGCTCGGGCTCGCAAATCACCCCTGAGGCCGCAAAACTATTTGAAGAAGCGCTGACGCTGGAGCCGCAGAATCCACGTGCCATGCTTTACGGAGGATTTGCGGCGGCGGTTAGAGGAGATGTGTCTTTGGCACGGACTCGCTGGCAAACGCTTAAAGCATTGCACCCTCCTGCGGAGCTTGAAAAAATGTTGGATGCGCGTTTGGCGGAGCTTTCGAGCATGCCGGGCGGAGCGTCTGGAGCAGGTGTCGGCGCGAGTGCGAGTGAGACCGCGCCGAGCACGGGGGGTGAGACTAGCGCCGGCGGCGCCGGTGCCAGCAGTGCTGTGGCGGAAGCGCGCGTCAATATCTCAATTGCACCGGCTCTTAAAAATCGTCTCAAAGAGGGGGCCTTGCTGTTTGTGTTCGCGCGCAATCCCGGCGGTGGCGGTCCTCCTTTGGCGGCTAAGCGCTTGACGGTTGCCCAGATTGGCACTGAGGTGACTTTATCGGCTGCTGATTCGATGATACCGGGAAGGGCTATCGCCGCCGGTCAGCAAGTACAGGTGATGGCACGCGTGTCATTTAGCGGCCAACCGACTCCGGTGGCTGGCGATTTGTATGGTGAACTTACCTACAATGTAGGTCTCGATAAAACACGTGAACTCGTGATTGACCGAATAGCCGAATAGCCGAATAGCCGAATAGCGGAGCCGAATAGAAACTTTTTGGACGGCCACGGGTATTAAGGGTGCTCGGTTCGTCAAATTGTCTGGCAGGGGATGTGACATGAATATTGAACCCTGGCTATCGGGAAAACGAGGGTGGGGACTCGTCATTGCGTTAGCCTTGTTACTGGGTGGCGGTTTGGCCTTAAGGCTTGTGCAGGCCACCACACCTAAAGATCCCAATGCCGGGAAAGCGGCTATTCCTACCGTATCAGTCACGGCGGTGACCTCAAGTTTAGCGCCGACTCTCGTGAGTATCGTGGGAACCATTGCTGCTCGATACGACATGCCCATCGGTGTGGAAGGAGATGGCGGGCGGGTTGCCGCTATTTATGTCGAGGCGGGCGATCATGTGAAGCGGGGTCAGGTTCTGGCAAGACTTAATGTTTCAGTGCTACAGCCGCAAGTGGGGAGCCTATCGGCGGCTTTAGAGCAGGCACGGGCCGAGGAGGCGCTCGCGGAGGCAGAGTACAAACGGGCCGAAAAAGTGGGGGCGTCAGGCGCCTTGTCGACTGAGGAAACCGAGCGTCGCCGCTCTACGGCCCTCACGGCGGCGGCTAAAGTAAAAGTGGCGGGCGCTCAGCTTACCGAAGCCCAGGCTCGACTTGCGCGCACAGATGTTCGCGCGCCGGCTGATGGGCTTATATTGACGCGCAGTATCGAAGTGGGTCAAACCGCGATGCCTGGTAGCGAAGTGCTGTTTCGTTTATCGCAGGGTGGGGAGGTGGAATTGCGCGGTGAAGTCGCGGAGCAAGACTTACCGCTATTGACCTTAGGCCAGTTAGTGAATGCACATCTGACCGGGGTCGCGCAAGTCTTCCCCGGACATGTACGTCTGTTAGGGGCGGTCATTGATCCTAAGACTCGTCTCGGCAGCGTACGGATTGCGTTGAATTCAGATCCCAACTTAAGACCGGGTGCCTTTGCGCGAGCCGAAGTGACCATCAGCAATGCGGCACGCGCGGTATTGCCGCAAACTGCCGTACTCACCGATGATAGGGGCAGTTATGTTTTGATCGTTAATGCGCAAAACAAAATTGAGCGTCGCCCGGTGAGGGTGTCAGGTATCGTAGCCAATGGTGTGACCATCGCTGACGGGTTGACCGGTGCAGAAACAGTCGTGACAACCGCGGGCGCGTTTCTGCAAGTAGGCGAGGTGGTGAGACCGCAAACCCGAGTAGACGCCGGTGCGGGCGGGGAGTCATGAAAAATATTTCCGCGTGGGCCATTCGTAATCCAATTCTTCCCATCGTGTTTTTTGTAGTGCTGTTTTTTTTAGGGGTTGTAGCTTTTATTCGGCTGCCAATTAATCTTGAACCGGACGTTTCGTTTCCAATCGTGCGTGTCAATGTCTCCCAGCCCGGTGCAGCGCCTACCGAGATGGAAACCCAGATCGCTCAAAAAGTGGAAGGATCTATCTCCAATATCGGCAATGTTCATAAGATGACTACCTACATTGTCGAAGGGCAAGTCGGGATTTTTTTGGAATTTCAGATCGGTACCCCGATTGATCGTGCGGTCACGGATGTGCGCGACGCGTTGGCGCGAGTTCGTAATGAATTACCTTCCGGTATTATGGAACCCCAGGTGGAGAGGGAGACTATTGACGGCGGGCCTTTTTCATACTATGGGGTCACTACCACGCAGATGACGCCCGAGCAACTGAGTTGGTTTATCGACAACACCGTAACCAAGCGATTACTGAACGTACCCGGGGTGGCCCAGGTTTCACGTTATGGTGGGGTGGATCGTGAAATTCGCGTGGAGCTCAATCCGAATAGATTGCAAGCCTTGGGGATTACAGCTTTCCAGGTCAACGAGCAATTGCGCTCGCTCAATTTAGACGCGACGGGTGGTAGAGCCCAGGTGGGCGGCGGTGAACAAGCCATTCGAGTGCTGGGTGGTGCCCGCAGCGCCGAGGCTTTAGGCGATACTCAAATTATCGCGGGAGACGCCAAAACCGTGCGCTTGCGCGACCTGGCGGATGTGCATGATGGCGTCGCTGAGGTGCGCAGTATTGCAAGGCTCAACGGACGACCGGCAACCACGTTCGGCGTCTTTAAAGCCAAGGGCTCGTCCGATGTCGCGGTGGCCGCGGAAGTCGCCAAGGCATTGGAGAAAATCCATACCGAAAATCCCGCAGTGCAGATTGTCACGACCTTTACGACGGTTGAACACACGCTCCAGAGTTATGATTCGGCAATCGGCGCGTTGGTGGAAGGTTCACTGCTCGCCGTTGCGGTGGTGTGGGTATTTTTACGCAATTGGCGCGCCACGCTTATTTCGGCTTTGGCCATCCCGCTTTCCGCTGTTTGCACATTCGTTTTTATGCAGTGGATGGGTTTCACCCTGAACAATATCACATTGCTGGCCTTATCATTAGTGGCGGGCATCTTAGTCGATGATGCAATTGTTGAAATTGAAAATATTGTCAGGCATATGCGCATGGGCAAGAGCGGCTTTCAAGCCGCAATTGACGCAGCTGATGAAATTGGACTTGCGGTGGTGGCCACGTCGTTCACGATTATCGCGGTATTTTTGCCGGTGAGTTTTATGAGTGGTATCACCGGTCAGTACTTTAAGCAGTTCGGCCTCACCGTAGCCGCTGCCGTGTTTATCTCCTTGTTGGTGGCACGATTAATTACGCCAGTGTTGGCGGCGTACTCACTGCACGGTGATGCGCTGCTTGTGCATCATGAAGATGGACCTATTATGAGGCGTTATTTGCAATGGTTACGCTGGTGTGTAGCGAATCGCTGGAAAACCATCGCAGGTGGTGCATTGTTCTTTGCGGTATCTATCGGCTGCTTTGCAATTTTACCGACAGCATTATTTCCACCGGATGATTTCTCTAGTTCGCAACTGGATATTGAGCTACCGCCGGGAGGTAAATTAGCGGACACCGCGCGTGTATCGGCTGCGGCGACTAAAATTTTGCTTAAGTCGCCTGAAGTCAGCGATGTGATCGAGTCCATTGGTGGTGACAACGGCGAGATTCGAAATGCTAGTTTGTATGTCACCTTGGTGCCGCGTGCAAAACGCAGCATAAGTCAGAAGGTTTGGGAGCAGAAAATGATGCCGCTGCTAGAGCAAGTGCCCGATGGGCATTTGAATTTCTCAAATAATAGCGGCGCCGGCGGGCGTGACGTACAGTTGTATTTGACCGGCGATAATCCTGTTTTACTGGAAACTACCGCGCATCAGCTGCTCGCTGAAATGCAAGGTTTGCGCGAGATACGAGCGCCGCGGATTAGGGGCGATATGCCACGTCCGGAGATTGTGGTTAAACCACGCTCGGATATCGCAGCTCAATTGGGAGTGACCGTTGAGAGTATCAGTCAGACGATTCGCATTGCTACTTTGGGTGATTTACCTCAGTACGGCGCCAAGTTTGCACTGGTTGACCGTCAAATTCCGATTCGCGTGAGTTTGGCGGAGAGTGCCAGAGGCGATCTTGCCACGCTTGAAAATCTTCCCGTGCCGACGGCCTCCGGGGGCAGTGTGCCGTTAAAATCCGTGGCGGAACTGAAATTCGGTCAAGGTCCCTCGGCGGTGCGACGCTATAACCAAAGTCGACGGGCATTTGTAGAAGCGGATTTGTCACCCGGTATCGAATTGGGCACTGCGACTAAGAAGATTTATGCGCTACCCACTTTGAAGAAACTCCCCGAAGGCGTGCATTTAGTCGAAACTGGCGACACAGAAATCATGAAAGAATTATTTGATAATTTTTTAGTGGCTATTGGTGCCGGAGTGCTCACGGTCTTTGCTGTGCTAGTGTTATTGTTCGCGCGAGTGTTTCAACCGATTACCATATTGTCGGCGTTACCCTTATCTCTAGGCGGCGCGGTGCTAGCGCTGATTCTCACCAATCATCCCTTTTCCATGCCGGTAGTGATTGGCATTTTAATGCTCATGGGCATTGTCGCCAAGAACTCCATATTGTTAGTGGACTTCGCTATTGTAGAGATGCGTGCGGGCAAACCTCGCTTGGAAGCTATTTTGGAGTCCGGGCACAAGCGTGCGCGACCCATCGTGATGACCACGGTCGCCATGGTGGCGGGCATGTTGCCGGCGGCGATCGGCTTCGGAGGGGGTGGCGATTTTCGCGCGCCCATGGCGATTGCGGTGATCGGTGGTTTGGTGACTTCGACGCTGTTAACGTTAGTGATTGTACCGGCGGTGTTTACGGTATTTGATGATATTGAAGGTTGGTTGGCACCGAAGGCGGAGCGACTGTTGGGAGCGTCAGCGCAATTATCACCAATACAGACCAAGCCCAGCGCGTAGCTCGTCAGTTCGAGATTATAAAGGCACTAGGCCGGGTACTCTCTGCTGACGCTATTCTTTTTCGCCATGAAGATACCGCACCGTATGAGTGTGACGGCTTAACGGCGTATCGAGAGTCGCCGCTGGCGGTGGTTATGCCGCAGACCGAAGCGCAAGTCGCTGCGGTGCTGGTGGCCTGTCATGAATTGGGTGTGCCGGTGGTTGCCCGTGGGGCAGGCACGGGTCTATCGGGCGGAGCAACACCGCATCGTTTTGGGGTTATTTTGTCGCTGGCGCGATTTAATCGAGTCATCCGTGTAGACCCTTTAAATTGCCTCGCCGTCGTGGAATGCGGCGTACGGAATCTTAGCATCAGCGAGGCGGCAGCTCCCTTCGGACTTTATTATGCCCCTGACCCCAGCAGTCAAATCGCGTGTACCATTGGCGGCAATATTGCGGAAAATTCAGGGGGCGTACACTGTTTGAAATACGGGCTGACCTTGCACAATGTACTCAAGCTCCGAGGTTTTACCGCGTCGGGGGAACTCATTGAATTCGGTAGCGAGGCACTGGATTCGCCCGGTCTGGATCTGCTGAGTATTGTGGTGGGCAGCGAAGGCATGCTCGCAGTGATTACGGAAGTTACCGTCAAGCTGATTCCTAAACCACCGGTGGCGCGCTGTCTATTGGCTAGCTTCGCCGATTTGGAAGCGGCAGGAAATGCGGTGGCCGCAGTGATTGCCGCCGGGATTATCCCTGCAGGTCTAGAATTGATGGACCGACGCATGACCGCTGCCGTCGAGAGCTTTGTTCACGCAGGCTACGACCTTAATGCTGCGGCGATATTGCTGTGCGAAAGCGATGGCACCTGTGATGAAGTAGAAGAAGAGATTGGACACATGGGCGCAGTGCTTAAAAGCTGCGGTGCTACGCGCTTGAGCGTAAGCCAGGATGAGGCCGAACGGCTTAGATTCTGGAGCGGCCGTAAGAATGCCTTTCCCGCATCGGGGCGCATCAGCCCTGATTATATGTGCATGGACTCCACCATCCCGCGCAAGCGCATGGCCGAAATGCTCCGAGCCATCGAGGCGATGGAGCTCAAATATGATTTACGCTGTGCCAATGTGTTTCATGCCGGTGATGGCAATTTACATCCATTAATTCTTTTTGATGCTAACGATCCGGATCAGCTACGTCGGTGTGAACTGTTCGGAGCTGAGATTCTAGAGGCCAGCGTACACCTGGGCGGCACTATTAGTGGGGAGCATGGCGTTGGGTTAGAGAAACTCAATTCAATGTGTGTGCAGTTTTCACCACTCGAACGACAACAAATGATCGCGGTGAAACGTGCTTTCGATCCAAAGGAGATACTTAATCCTGGTAAGGTGATTCCCACTCTGCATCGCTGTGCGGAGTATGGAAAGATGACCGTACACCGCGGGCTCTTACCGTTTGCTGAGTTGCCGAGATTTTAAGAGTGTCGAACGATGCTCAATTGCACCAGCTGGTTGAGCAGATTCACGCAGCGCGTGAACGCCGTGCGCCGCTCAACATTTGCGGCGGCGGCAGCAAAATATTTTATGGTGGAATGCCACGCGGTGACGCTTTGCATGTGGGTTCGTTGGAGGGTATTAGTAGCTACGAACCCACTGAATTGGTAGTCACTGCGCGTGCGGGTACTAAGCTTGTAGAATTAGAAAAAATTTTGGTGCAAAAAAACCAGTATTTAGCCTTTGATCCGCCGCAATTTTCCGCTAGCGCTACTGTAGGGGGAATGGTTGCCGCGGGACTGGCAGGACCCGCTCGCGCCAGTGTGGGCGGCGTGCGCGATTACGTACTCGGCGTCGCCTTGCTCAATGGGCGCGGCGAACTGATGCGTTTCGGGGGCCAAGTGATCAAGAATGTGGCGGGCTACGACGTGTCTCGGTTAGCGGTAGGCTCGATGGGTGTGCTCGGGGTGATTTGCGAGGTATCGCTTAAAGTATTACCCCTGCCCGCCGTAGATGCGACTTTGCAGTGGGAGATTGGCGCTAACGAGGCGCTGGAGAAAATGAACCAATGGCGAGGGCAGCCTTTGCCGATTAATGCCACCAGCTGGTTTCAAGGTCGCTTGCGCCTGCGACTGCGAGGCTCTCGGGCAGCGGTACAAGCAGCATCAGATTTATTGCGCGGGAGCAGCGTAGAGGCTAATGAGGGAACCCAGTGGTGGACAGAGTTACGCGATCATCGCCAGGCTTTTTTTAAGGTGGACGCCCCCTCAATTGCCCGGGACCAATCCCTGTGGCGTCTTTCAGTGCCCGCAACCGCACAGCTTATGATGCCGAGCGAGGAGGTGCTGATCGAGTGGGCAGGCGCTCTACGATGGTGGCGCACTTCACTGTCCGCGGAGACGGTACGCAACTACGCGACGCAAGCTGGAGGACACGCCACATTGTTTTATGGGGGCGATAAGTCCTTTGCTAAGTGCACACCGTTCGCTCCTTTAAGCGAGGCTTCAATGCGTATCCATCGCAATTTGAAAACAGCATTTGATCCTGATAATTTATTCAATCCGGGGCGACTGTGTGCCGATTTTTGAGATTATGTTTTAATGCAAACGAACCTAAGTCCTGAATTTAGAGGCACTCAACAAGGAGCAACAGCGGAAGCGATTTTGCGCAAATGCGTGCATTGTGGTTTTTGTTTAGCGACCTGTCCTACCTATCAATTGCTAGGCAATGAGTTGGACGGACCGCGCGGCCGCATTTACTTAATCAAGCAAGTGCTTGAAGGCGCCACCGTGACGCGTAGTACTCAACAACACCTTGATCGTTGTTTGACTTGCCGTTCTTGCGAGACCACTTGTCCCAGCGGGGTGGATTACGGTCATCTAATCGATATCGGCCGTCAAGTGATTGACGAACGAGTCGCGCGTCCCACGCGTGAAAAGTTCGTGCGTTGGCTGCTCAAAGTAGGACTCACGTCTTCGTTCTTCGGACCGGCAATAAAACTGGGGGCTTTGCTGCGGCCTATGCTGCCGAAGACGTTGCAAAATAAAGTACCGCTGCCGTCGGACATTGAGTCGGGAAGTTGGCCGACCCGGATCCATGCGCGCAAGGTGCTTTTATTAGCGGGCTGCGTGCAACCTTCTATCCGACCCAACATCAATGCGGCGACCGCGCGCGTGCTGGACGCCGCGGGCATTCAATCGTTGGTCGCGGGTAAGGCAGGGTGCTGTGGCGCGATAAGGGTGCACCTCAATGATCGTCCAGGCGGACTTAACGACATGCGGCGAAATATCGACGCATGGTGGCCCACCATTGAAAGTAACGCGATAGACGCGATCATCATGAACGCCTCTGGATGCGGCGTGATGGTTAAGGACTACGGGGCGGCGCTCGCTGCTGATGCTTCGTATGCAAAAAAAGCGGCGCGCGTTAGTGCCTTGACGATGGACTTAAGTGAGCTATTACCGGACTTGGTGTCCGCACTGCGGACTCGTGTCATCGCGAGTTCACAGCAACTCATGGCGTTTCATTCGCCGTGCACTTTACAACATGGCCAGCGATTGTTGGGTGGAGTTGAGAGACACCTGCAATCGCTTGGATTTAAGGTAGAAGTCACCTTAAGCGAAAATCATCAGTGTTGTGGATCCGCAGGCACTTATTCAGTACTTGAACCTAAGATCGCCTATCAATTGCGAGATCGTAAACTAGCGGAGATAGGACGGTTAAAACCACGCTGCATTATTTCTGCCAATATTGGCTGCATTCAACATCTCCAATCAGGTACATCGATCCCGGTTAAACATTGGATAGAAATTTTGGATCAGGCAATAGTTTAGTTGATACCGGAACGGGGTATCATTACGCACTTGCGAGTACCTTTAATCAATTTTAATTTGGAGTAGTCTATGCGCTCATTAGTTGCCTTAGCCGCTGTTGTCGGCATTGGATGTTCCTGGCTTGCACAAGCGGATGAGGGTTTTGGCCCTGCCTCAAGTCCTCCGGCCGCACAAGCATTTAAAGTGGGCGCTTTGCATTTAATTGCCTTGAGTGATGGCAAATTTATTGCGCCTAACGACGGATCGGTGTTTGGCGTCGATGCGGGAAAACCTGCTGTCAGTGAATTCTTGAAAGCTAAGGGCCTACCTCAAGATCGCATTTCGTTGAGCGTCAATGTGTTACTCGTGCGTACGGCGAAGCACGCGATATTGCTTGATACTGGACTGGGCCCTAAGGCAAATGCGAGCCTCATCGCAAGTCTCAAGGAAGCTGGAATCTCACCTGCCGAAATTACCGATATTGCGATCACGCATACACATGGCGACCATGTTGGCGGACTTGTGGATGCGAGTGGCCAACTCGCCTTCCCAAAAGCCACGATTCGAATGGCTGCCGCTGAATGGGCTTGGATGAAAAGCCAACCCGGGTCGGCAGAGCTTGTAAAGACGATAGAGACTCATGTGAAAACGTTTACACCGGGTGACTCGATTGCCCCGGGCGTAAAGTCAGTAGTGCTGGCGGGACACACACCGGGTCATGTCGGTTATGAGATTGTCTCGGGTCACCATCGATTGCTGGATATTGGCGACCTTGCGCATAGCTCGGTACTGTCGCTACAAAAGCCAGAGTGGACCATGGGTTTTGATAGCGATTCGGTGCAGGCTAAGAGCACCCGTCGATCGACTCTTGCACGACTCGCCAAGGATCAGGAGTGGATATTTTCGACGCACTTTCCGTATCCCGGCCTAGGGCATATCGCTGCCGATGGCGACGCATTTGCTTGGCAGCCTGGTACCCCTTAACTCTTAAGGTAAGTCCCAGGGCACGCTAGGTAGCAACAAAGCCTGACGATTAAGCGCCTGATTGCCAAGCATTCAGGCGCTTAGCCAAACGACGGTGGCAATTCCGGCGAAAGTCATGACTAAGGAACCCACTAAGTGAACTGCCGCCTCCGCAAAGGCCCACATTAGTCGACCCGATTGCATCAGCGTAACTATTTCCGCTGAAAAAGTTGAAAAAGTTGTGAGTCCGCCGCAAAACCCCGTCGTGAAAAATAGCCGCCACTCGAGTGGTACCAGCGGCAAAGCCGCGAATAGTGCCAAGCAGATTCCGATAATGTAGCAACCAAGGAGATTGGCGGCCAAAGTACCGGGTGGAATCGTTGGAAAATAGCGATTTAAGAGTACGGCTAAACCCCAGCGTGCCAGACAGCCCAGCATGCCGCCTATCGCTACGCTTAAGAAGGATCGCCACATTAATAGAGAATGCTAGTCGACTTAGAGGTCTCTCGCAATGGTAAAATTTTGAATATGAAATCCGCGCGAGATTCAGTAATACGACTGGGAATAATATTACGTGTGAGCGCGTTTCACATTGTGCTTGCGAGCGTCGTCCTGACCGCTGCGGCAGCGGCCTCCGATTCAGCCTCGAACGCTGACAAACGCCTGTATATTTACAATTGGACTGATTTCATTGGTCGAAATACCATCGCTCGCTTCGAGCGCCTCACTGGATTTAAAGTTATTTACGACGTATACGACGCAGAGGAGACCATGGAAGCGCGCCTCATGGCGGGAAGTTCTGGATACGATGTCGTGGTCGCCTCCACAAATTATTTTAGTCGTGAAATTAAAGCGGGAGTCTACCAACCGCTGGACAAGCAAAAGCTCACCGGTTGGAAAAATATTGACCCGCATATACTGGCTATTCAAGCTCAGTATGATCCGGGGAATAAGCATGCAGTGCCGTACTTACACGCCATCAATGGTTTCGCTTACAACGTGGATATGATTCGTGCACGGATGCCGAACGCTCCGGTTAACAGTCTCGATATGATTTTTAAGCCTGAAGTAGTGGCTAAATTTGCGGATTGCGGCGTCACATTTCTGGATTCGGCAGAGGACACTTTGCTATTGGCATTAAAATATTTAGGAATTGATCCGAATACGACCCGTGCGGAAGACTTTAAAGCCGCCGAAGCGTTGCTGCTCAAGGTGCGGCCCTATGTGCGCGCGTTTGATTCCGCCGAATACTTGAATGGGCTCGCCAACCAGGAGTTGTGCCTCGTCATGTCATGGTCGAGTGACTATGCAATGGCACAGGTACGCGCTAAGGCTGTGGGGGTCAATGTAAACCTTCGCTTTACGGTGCCTAAGGAAGGGGCCAACCAAAATTTTACCGGACTCCTGATTCCAGTGGGCGCACCGCATCTTGAAGCCGCACATCAATTTATTGATTTTATCTTACGGCCCGATGTGATTTCGGAGATCACCAATGAAATTTATTATGGCAATGACAATATCGCGGCAAGGCCACTTATTCATACCAATATATTGAATGATCCCACTTTGTACCCGACCCCCCAAATAGAAGCGCGCCTGTATCGCACCCGTGAGGCAAGTGCTGCCACTGAGCGAATCAGAACGCGTATTTGGACACGAATTAAGACGGCGGATTAATGCAAAAAAAAACAGTCAGTTTTCAGCGGATGGAAGACGGTACCCGCGAGGATTATGCGCTCTTGGATGATTCCGAGCGTAAGTACGCGCTGAGACTTCCCGATACGATTCTGGCAGCGCTTGGCAAATTGGATCATACGTTATGGGGTTATCCTTTAAGTCGCCTACAACATTCTTTACAGGCAGCGACTCGCGCGCGTAATTCCGGCGCCGATGATGAGCTAGTACTCGCGGCGCTAGTGCATGATATCGGTGACGAGCTTGCTCCCTATAATCACACCGAAATTGCGGCGGGCGTTATAAGGCCTTACGTGCGGAATGAAGTAACGTGGATCGTGCAGCAGCACGGTCTGTTTCAAAATTTCTATTACGTGCATCATTTTGGTGGCAATCGAAATGCGCGCGATCAATTTCGCGATCATCCCTGGTTTGAGGCGTGTCGGAGTTTCTGCGAAAATTGGGATCAATGCTCATTTGACCCCAATTTTCCGACCGATTCTCTCGCGTCGTTCGAGCCTTTAGTGCGTCAGATTTTCAGCCGCACGGCTCATGATCCCCGATACGTATCCACTACTCGTTGACGTTCATTGCGGCGCATCAAGTAGCCGGCCAATATAACGCATGCACCCACTGCGCCTATCATGATACTGGCTAATGCATTCACATCCGGACTGAGGCCCAATTTCACTTTTGAGAATATGATCATCGGTAAAGTGCTGGCACCAGGACCCGATACAAAACTGGAAATCACTAAATCATCGAGCGACAGGGTGAAGCTCAACAGCCAGCTAGAGGCGAGGGCGGGAGCGATCAGCGGCAGCGTCGTGTCTAGGAAGGCTCGTAGGGGACCCGAACCTAAATCCATGGCGGCCTCTTCAAGTGAATGATCCGTACTCACTAGACGCGATTGTACGGTGATGGTGACGTAGGCAGTACAAAACACTACATGAGCAATTACGATGGTGACGAATCCCCGGTGCGGCCAGCCCAACAAATGCAGCATGGATACAAACAGCAGCAGTTGAGTAATTCCCGTAATAATTTCCGGCATGACTAAAGGTGCATTGACCATGCCGGTGAGTAAAAATCGGCCGTAAAAGACCTTAAAGCGCACTAATGCAATAGCCGCTAGAGTGCCGAAAATAACGGCCGCCGTGGAGACGAGCATGCCTATTTTTAAGCTTAACCATGCGGCGTCGAGAATTTGTGGATTGTGCAGTAGCTCGCCGTACCAGGCGGTTGAAAATCCACCCCAAACGGTGACCAATGCCGAGGCATTAAAAGAGTAGGCTATCAATACCAATATCGGGATATAAAGTACGGCAATCCCTACGCAAAGCATTGATATCAGAAAGGGAGAAATTCGACTATCCATTTAAGTCACTATTTGCCGACTAGAGTAGTGCTGATAGATTGCGATGGGGCCGACCAGCAATATTAAGAACACCACCGCGACGGCGGACGCCACGGGCCAGTCGCGATTGCCGAAAAATTCATCCCATAACACTCGACCAATCATCAAACTATCCGGCCCACCGAGCAGCGTAGGAATCACAAATTCACCCACCGCGGGAATAAACACGAGCATACATCCTGCGATAATGCCCGGCATTGCAAGGGGCAAAGTAATGTCGATAAATATACGCCAGGGTGGGCTGCCTAAATCGGCCGCAGCCTCGCGCAACGAGTGATCCAATTTCTCGAGCGTTGCGTACAGCGGCAAGACCATAAACGGAAGGTACGAATAGACAATCCCCAAATAGACCGCGAAATTGGTGCGCATCATGTGAAGCGGGTGATGGATAAACCCTAACCAAAGTAGAGTTTGGTTAATTAGCCCCGTGTCTCGAATAATTCCTTCTAACGCGTAGACGCGCAGTAAAAACGAAGTCCAAAAAGGCAGGATAATAATCAGTAAGAGTAGACTTTGAGTAACTCTTGAGGTGCGGGCAATCGCATACGCCATCGGAAAACCTAAGCCTAAACAAATTAGGGTTGAAAAAAATGCGGTTCGAATGGAATAAAGATAAGCCAGTCCGTAGACGGGATCCGTGAATAAATACCGGAAATTGTCGAAGTGCGGGCTGAAATGAAGGTGACCATTGGCATTAATCGATAGAATTTCGCTAAAGGGCGGGACTCGCACCGCTGTTTCTGCCAAGCTAATTTTAAGGGCAAAAGCAAATGGAATCAGGAAAAATACTAATAAGTATAATAAGGGCGGCAAAATGATGAACCATTTGCCGTTGCGTTGTATCCAGGGTCGTTGGGATTTTTTCAATTGGGGTGCGTTTTTTTATGAGTTTGCTTAAGAAAATCCCACGCTCCAGAAGTATTAACAATCGTCAGCGCCAGCGTCTGATCGATGCGTGCATCTCGGCTCTGCATGTTTTTGGACCTTCGCGTACCACCGTCGAGAAAGTAGTTGCCATCGCCAAAATGTCTCCTGGCATTGTTAGGTTCTACTTCGATTCTAAAGCCAGTATGCTGGTCGCGTCATTGCAATTTCTCGCCACGGAGTTTGAGGAGCAAGTTTTGGTTCCGGTCGCGCAGCTTAAGAACGCGCCGGTGTTGGCGGTAGAATCATTAGTGCGTTTGTATCTCGATCCTGCCATTGCTAGCACTCGGAAAGTCTCGGTTTGGTATTCGTTTTGGGGCGAGGCGAGTTCACGTCAAGAATATTACGACATTTGTGGACAGAAAGACGAGAGCTTTGCGATTTTGGTACACGAACTTATCCAGCGTCTCATTCAGGAGTCGCAACAAACTCACCTAGATGCCGATGCCATTAGCCTAGGACTTATCGGCGTCTTGGAAATTTTGTGGCAAAATTTCGCGTTTCAGGCTGAGAAAAATATTGATCGAAGCAGCGCGCATAAACGTGCGATGGCGTATTTGAGTTCAGTCTTCCCCAGCCAGTTTGCGGCCTACCCACACCCGTCTGATCCTAGTGGTGGGGCCTTAGGAACACCGCGATGGCCCAAGGCCTTTAGCAGTGATCGCCTTTTTGAGATGGAAAAAGACCAGTTGTTTCGCCCAAGTTGGCAAATCGTGGGACTTAAGTCCACTTTAAGGCGTCCGGGAGATTTTTTTAATGTGGACCTCGGAACTGAGCGTGCCTTGGTTCTTAAGGATCAGCACGATAGCGTACAGGCATTGCGTAATTGCTGCCCCGTAACCCCGCACACCTTAACTTTGGGAAGTGCTGGACGGCTTGAAGGTGTTATTCGTTGTCCCGTGCATAATCTTACCTTTGAGCTCGACGGTAAGTCATATGATAAACAGCGCCATTTAGATTTGTTTAAACTCGAATTACAAAGTATGGATCCTTTTGTTGCAATCGGTTCGAGCACCACGAATGCGGCGGCTTTCGCGACCCGCAAATGGGTTGCTGAGTGGATTCCAGCGGGTTTGCGATCATTAGGGGCTACTTGCGAATATACAATTGAGGCGGACTGGAAAATTGTCGTTGAGGATTGGTTGGCTGTTGAAGGGGGAATAATTTTTAAGAACTTCCATCTTGCAGTGGATCCCGTTTCAAATACTATGACTTGGACGATTAGTCTTAAGCCCTTGCAACAAGGCAGCGTAAGGCTCTACAGGAAGATAGTGGGTAACACAACGAATAAGTTCTATCGATTCTTTGCTTCTCCCAATCAATTATTTGAGCTTGGGCCCGACGGTCTTTCTATTGCTCAGGTCAGACCCACAACGCTGGGGAATTGCAATATCCGAGTAATGAATTTCACGCGACTCGAGATATCCAGGCAGCGCGAAGCGCGCATCGCCCGCTATTTGGCCACCCGTCTAAGCGCCACGTTGTGCGTCGGCGCCCGGCGGCGCGCGCACTCGACACAAGATGCAGTCGTCGAGTTTGGTTACCCCTTGCGATCGGAAAATGTCAGCCAAGCTGTCGCGGCATTTAGACGATACTTAAGCCAAAATATTCCCGACACTACGCATCCTTAGCCGCCAACGTGAGACCCTAGGCCAGAGCTTGGGGGGCAAAAGAGTGCGGCGCGGCCGCAAGTCGTACTTCTGGAATCTGCGCTCGTAATAGATTGTGGAGCTCCCACATCCATCCCTCTAGGCTGGAAAGAGGTCCGGGCTGGTAGCTACTCGATGCTAACCCCCGTTGTACGCGGCCACAAAGCCATTTGTCCTCGTTGTTCACTTGCGTATTGATACGATTACTTAGGTACCGCATCGTCCGCATATCGCGGCGCGCATCGGGAAGCCCAAATAGTGCTGAACGAATCACGCATCGGCCGGGGCCACTCGGAAGCACCTGAAAGAAATCCATTTGATCAGGGAATACGTCGATCCCTAAATTGGGCAGAACACTGTAGAAACGCCAACAGCGGCGTAACTCTAGGGGTAAATGCGTGGCTACTTTGCCAATCCAACGCTGGTACATTCGCTCCGACCAACGAGAGGACTCGTGCTCACGCAAAAAGCTTTGACCTCGGGCAATTCCCGGGACGGAGGCCTGATCTTCATAATCCGGCGTGAACATTCTATTTAGCCCCGGATGACCTATGGGCACGTGATAGGACTCAAGATAATTGTCCATGGCAATTTTCCAATCCACATTCCAGGTCTCATAACTGATGGGTCCTAGCGGAAGCATGTTTTCGAACCCGTAGGGAGCGAGTTCTTGCGCTAAAGACCCCCACATTTGTGCCACTGGCGGCGGATTACCCGCAAGACAGACAAACACAAAACCGAAGGCTTGATCAAGCCTCACTGGGTTCAATCCATATTGAGCGCGGTCGAGGCTCGCAAAACTATCCTTAACCGGCACTCCAATCAGTGCGCCGTCGGCACGATAAGTCCAACCGTGGTACGGGCATGTAATACTCGGGCCACAGTTGCCAGTAGCCTCTAAAAGCCGCGCTCCGCGATGTCGACACGCATTGTGAAAGCCACGAATTACACCGTCCTTATCGCGCAGCACGATAACGCTTTCGGGTCCTAAGTCAAAAGTAGCGTAGTCACCGGCATTCGGAATAGTGTTGATATGACAAACAATTTGCCAGCTGGGCAGCAAAATTCGTTCTGTTTCGAGCCTAGTCATCTGCGCATGGTTGTAAACCCAGGCTGGCAACGCGTGCCTTAACTTTTCAGGGTTCGTCATGGGGCTCTCCAAAAGATTTATACAACCGTATAAGTTACACTTAAAACCCATTGATTGGCAATAAAAACCTGTGTAAAACCTCGTTCCAGTGATACTATAATTATACAACCATATAAATTAGTCGATAACATTAGGGGTGTGCCGTGGCGAGAAACTTAACTAAGAGCAACGCCCATTTTCAGCAAGCGGTTAAACGGTTACCGCTTGGCGTTGCTTCAAATTTTCGCTACTGGGGCGAGGAGCGCACCATCTATGTAAAGCACGGCAAGGGCGCGCGTATTGTCGATATCGACGATAACAGCTATGTGGACTACCGTATGGGGTATGGACCCGCCATTTTGGGTTACGCCGATGCGCGAGTGGATAAAGCGGCGCGCGAAGGCATGGAAATCGGCGGCGTATTTGCGCTTTCTACTGTGCGTGAGCTCACCGTCGCCGAACGAATTTCGAAAATGGTGCCGGCCGCGGAGTTAGTGCGTTTCTCCAATTCAGGCACTGAAGCCGTGATGGCTGGCCTAAGGTTAGCTCGCGCGTTTACCGGAAAAGATGATTATGTGTTGCTGGAGGGTGGTTATCACGGTTTATTCGACGCCGCGATGTGGTTCACGCCAATGGATAAGTGGTCTATGGTGGGCGAACCCGAAGTGCGACCTTACAGCGAAGGTGTACCGATTAGCACACGGAGCTTCGCACATTTCGTGCAAGCTAATGATGCTAATCAATTGGAAGAAGTACTCAAGAAGCACTCGCATCGGATCGCCTGTCTATTGATTGAGCCTATCATGGGCAATTGTTTAGGCATTGCCGCTGAGCCTGCTTATTTGCGCGCGGCGCGCGAGCTCTGTGATAAATATGGTGTGGTATTGTTCATCGACGAAGTGAAGACCGGTTTTAGAGTGGCGCGAGGCGGTGTCCAAGAGTTATACGGCGTCAGCGCCGACCTTTGTACCTTTGCCAAGGCCGTCGCCAATGGATATCCGATTTCGATACTTGCAGGGCGGGAAGCCATTATGCGTAAAATCGGCAAAGGAGTTGCCCATGGCGGAACCTATACGGCACATTCCGTCTCGCTCGCAGCGGCGGAGGCTACCTTGCAAATCTTGGATGAAACGGATGCCTTAGAGCGCATCGCTGCTTACGGCACGCGCTTGCGCCAAGGAATGCATGCGTGTTTAAGCGCACGTGGTATTGCGCACAGTTTCGTGGGACACCCGTCCATGAGCGGTTTGTATTTTTCGGCGAAGCCGCCGCGTAACTATCGCGACTGGAAAGGCAGCGATTATTCTTTCTATGATGCGATGGCTAGAGTGCTGCATGATGCGGGAGTATTGTGTGAACCCGATTCTCGCGAGCCTTGGTTCGTGTCAGCAGCACACGACGACTCCTGTTTGAACGATACTCTGGCGGCATTTGAGTTCGCGGTGGATACAACCCTTAAAACCCAGGGACCTACAAAAAATCAAGGACCCGCGAAAGCTCAAGGGTTAGGAGCCAGCCATTGACGCCATTGTTGTGGGGGCCGGGCACAATGGTCTAGTGGCGGCCTGTTACCTGGCGCGCGCGGGATTAAAGGTAATGGTGCTGGAGCGTAACTCGTACATCGGTGGTGCTGCCGTCAGTCGCAAACTCTACGAGGATTTCACTTACTCAAATTGCTCCTACGTATGTAGCTTATTACGGCCCGAAATCATTCGTGCACTGGAATTGCCGAAATTCGGTTTGCAAATTATTCCATATGAAGGTGGCTGCACTTTCATGCAAGGCGGCGGACATTTAGCTCTTTACGACAATCACGATGCATTGCGACGTGAAATTTCACGACACTCGAAGCGTGATGCGGAAAGTTATGATCGCTATTCGCGCGACGTCATGCGTCAGTGTAAATTTATTAAGCCCTTACTCATGCGTACCCCGCCGGATCCGACATCTTTTAAACCTCGGGATATTCAAGAATTACTGTATTTAGGCAAGCACTTTCACGCTCTCGGTGAGCAGCGAATGTATGACACCTTGCGTTTTTGGACCATGAGTGCGGCCGATTTTCTCGACGAGTATTTTGAGAGCGAAATTGTTAAAGCGCATTTTGCGGGCAGCTCCATTATTGGCACCGCATTAGGACCTCGTTCACCGGGGACTGCGTACGTATTGTTGCACCATTATATGGGCGATATTGATGACACCGTCGGGGCCTGGGGCTTTGCACGCGGTGGGATGGGATCCATCAGCAACGCACTGGGAGCGTCTTTTCAAGCGAGTGGCGGGACAATAAGAAGCACGGCGCCGGTCGCCAAGATTTTGGTGAAGTCGGGTCGTACCACCGGCGTGCAGCTGGAAGACGGTGAAGAAATTTGCGCGCCGTTAGTAATCTCTAATTTGGATGTTCGTCGTACCTTTCTCGAAACCATGTCGGCGGATGATTTACCCGATGAATTTATTACTCAAGTCAAGAATTTTAAAATACGCGGATCATCGGGCAAATTAAATATTGCTCTAGATGCACTGCCTAGTTTCCCCGCCATACCTGTAGGGGCACCTTGTATTCGCGGCGATATGCATGTCACGGATACGCTTGAGATGATGGAGCGCGCCTATGATGATTGGAAGGATGGTCGTTGGTCGCGCTCTCCCTATATTGACATGCTAATCCCGTCGCAAATTGACCCTACCATGGTTCCCGATGGCAAACATTATATGTCGGTGTTCGTTCAATACTGTCCCTACGAGTTGGCCGAGGGTGCGTGGACCGCGGATAAACGCCAGGCGTTTGGCAACACCGTCATTAATACCATTGCCGAACATAGCCCAAATTTTAAGGATCTGATATTGCATGCGGAAATCCGTACGCCGTGGGATATCGAAAACGAAGTGGGATTGACCGAGGGAAACATCTTCCAGGGTGAACTGACCATGGATCAACTTTTGTTCAATCGTCCTATTCCAGGTTTCGCTCAGTATCGGGCGCCGGTGAAGGGCATGTACATGTGTGGCTCAAGCACTCATCCGGGTGGTGGTGTGATGGGAGCGCCGGGAGCGAATGCGGCACGCGAAGTTTTGCGTGATTTAGGCAAAACGTGAGCTACGATTGCATCGTTGTCGGTGCTGGCCACAACGGCTTGGTATGCGCCACTCTGCTGGGTCGCGCCGGCAAGAAAGTTCTCGTCGTAGAGGCCGCCGAACAAGTAGGGGGTTCGGCAATTACTCGCGAATTTCATCCAGGTTTTCGAGTGTCGGCGGGTGCACATTTATTTTATGCCATGCCAAACTCGCTGTTGCGCGATTTAAAGCTTGAACACTACGGATTGCAATGGGCTGCTCGTGCGATGCGAACCACCGTGCTACAGCTCGATAAAGGGCCACTGTCGCTGGCGGTCGGTGTCGCCGATGAAGAGACACCAGGACTAGGCGGGTCGGAGGGCTTGGCGCTGGCGAGTTACCAGGCTAAGCTACAACGCTTTGCGAAGGCGTTAGTGCCGATGCTCGCCGCTATACCGCCGCGCCTCGGCACCGAGGACTGGTCGAACCGACTTAAGTTCCTTAAACTCGCCTGGCAGGTACGCAAGTTGGGGCGCCACGACATGCGTGAGTTCCTGCGCATTATCGGCATGAACGTTTACGATTTATTGCAAGAAAATTTCTCATCCTCTGCAGTCAAGGGTGCGCTAGCCTTTGACGCAGTATTGGGCACTAATTTTGGTCCTCGCTCGCCCGGCTCGGTTCTGACTCTATTGCATCGAATGGCGGGGCTGCAGGCGACCGGGCAAAACGCAATCGCGCAACCGCAAGGAGGCATGGGTGCCGTATCTGAAGCCTTGGCAAAAGCAGCGCAGGGTGCCGGAGTCTCGATCAAGACTGGCTTAGCAGTGCAAAAAATTTTGGTCGATCAAGATCGCACCAGTGGAGTACAACTGCAGTCGGGTGAAAAAATTGGCGCAAAATCAGTAATCTCCAATGCCGATCCTAAAACGACATTCTTGACTCTACTGGGAACAGAATATCTCGATACGGAGTTCGTCAGGCGCGTGCAACATATTCGCACCCAAGGGCTCGCCGCAAAAATACATCTGGCACTTAACTCAGCCCCTTGTTTTACACAAATTTCAGCAGAAAGCTTGGCCGGTAGACTGATTATCTCGCCATCAATGGAATATCTTGAAAAGGCTTTTAATCATTCTAAGTACGGTGAATACTCAACGGCACCTGCAATTGAAATCACAGTGCCCACTATCAATGATCCGGCGTTGGCATCGCGAGGGCATGTGCTCTCCGGTGTAGTTCAATATGCTCCTTACGCCCTCAAGGGCGGATGGGAGAATCAGCGGCAACGTTTTATGGAAACCGTCATTGATACTTTGGAGGCGTACGCGCCGGGTTTACGCAAATCAATTGTGGGCGCCGAGTTGCTCACGCCGGTTGATATTGAACGCGAATTTCGCATGACGGGTGGCCATTGGCATCATGGTGAGTTGGCGTTTGATCAATTCATGATGGTCCGTCCGGTGCCGGGCGCGGGGCAATATCGCACGCCCATGCCAGGCTTATTTCTGTGCGGGGCCGGCAGTCACCCCGGCGGTGGTGTCGCAGGTCTAGCCGGTCGCAATGCGGCGCTACAAGTCGTGGCGGAGGACTCCTAAATGCTCAGTCAAACGAGCGTGCCGCATTTTCAGCAACCTCTGCTTAAAACTCCGTTCCACGAGCGAGCGCGTGCCTTGAGTCAAGTAGATAGTTTTGTAGCCTGGTCCGGTTACACCACGGTGGATGTTTTCACCACGGTCGAGCAAGAATATTTTGCGATTCGCAATGCCGCCACGCTGTATGACCTGACGCCCATGGTGAAGTACCGCATCGCGGGGATTGATGCGATAGCGTATCTCAATCATTTAGTTACCCGTGATGTGACCAAATTGAAACCCAATCGCGTCATGTACTGTGTATGGTGTAATGATGCTGGCCATTTAATTGATGATGGAACATTGTTTCGTTTAGGGTCAAACGAATATCGCCTATGCACGGCTGATCGGCAAATTGATTGGTTGCTCGCCTCCGCGATTGGATTCGAGGTTCAGATTACGGAGGTGACCGATGAAATCGCAGCGCTAGCGCTGCAAGGACCCACTTCCTATGCTGTGTTAAAAGCCTTAGGTCTTACGGATATTGGCAAGCTAAAACCTTTTGAGCTGGATAGTTTTCTCTTGACCGGGGTTCCCGTTACGATATCACGCACCGCGTTTACCGGTGATCTAGGCTATGAGTTGTGGGTGTCGCCCGATGCGGCACTGGGCGTTTGGGATAATTTAATGGCTGCCGGGCGCTCCCGCGGAATCCGTGCCGTCGGCTCCAAAGCCTTAAATATCGCGCGGCTTGAAGCGGGTTTCATCAGTCCGCATGTGGATTTTATATCGGCTGAACATACTGTGCGAGTGGGAACTGAGCGTTCACCGTTGGAGTTGGGTCTTGGATGGTTGGTGGATTTTGATAAGGGACATTTCACCGGAAGGCGGGCACTGCTCGCGGAGAAAGTCCGAGGGCCTAAACGCCAACTCGTGGGACTCGAGATTGTGGGCAATAAGCCCGCTCACAATGCCCTTCTCTACAGCGATGTTAAGGGGAGGGCGCTAATCGGTAACGTCACCTCGGCTACCTGGTCACCCACTTTGAAGCGTAACATTGCCCTTGCCATGATTGACGCACCGTATTTTTCGACGGGTATTAGCCTATGGGCCGAGATTTACCTCAACAGAGAGTTGCAGTGGCAGCGCCGCATGTCACGCGCTGAAGTCGTTTTGCGTCCGTTCTATGCACCACAGCGCCGTCGTGCCACACCGCCGGCAGACTTCTAATCAGCGTGCTCACCGCGCAGGTAAAAGCAGTTGATAAACCTTGGCTTGATCCGACTGCCAAGCCGCAAATTGTTATTGAAAATGTCCGGAAAACCTTTGGTGCCTTTACGGCCGTTGATAATGTATGCCTGCAAATTTACACAGGAGAAATGTTTGCCTTGGTAGGTGCATCGGGCTGCGGTAAGACTACGTTGTTGCGAATGTTAGCGGGGTTTTCCCATCCCAGCAGCGGAAGAATCGTCATCGAAGATGCCGACATGACCGATGTGCCGCCGTACGAGCGGCCCGTGAATATGATGTTTCAATCCTATGCTTTGTTTCCACATATGACGGTTGAACACAATGTGGGATACGGATTGCGTCGCCTAGGGTTAGAGCGTTCAATCTTGCATAAGCGCGTTCAAGATGCGCTGGAAATGGTGCAGTTGGGCGATCTTGCGAAGCGTAAACCGCATCAATTATCCGGCGGCCAAAGACAACGAGTGGCGCTGGCTCGAGCACTGATTCGTAGGCCGAAAGTTTTATTGCTGGACGAACCATTGAGTGCATTAGATAAAAAATTACGCGAACAGACGCAATTTGAACTCATGAACATTCAGGCCCAGGTGGGTATCACATTCGTTTTCGTCACGCATGATCAAGACGAGGCGATGGCCCTATCCACACGGATTGCGGTAATGGATCACGGTTGCGTGCTGCAAGTGGGCGAGCCCGCCGCTATCTACGAGTTTCCCAGAAGTCGGTTTGTAGCGGATTTCGTCGGCACCGCTAACTTATTTGAAGGCACGGTGGTGGGCGGAGACTTGGGGTTTATTAATGTTCATAGCAACGAGGCGGGATGTCGATTGCAGGTAGATCGGCAGGGCGATTTTGCCGACCAACAACGGGTCTGGGTGGCCCTGCGGCCCGAGAAAATTCGCGTGAGTAAAACTCCGGTTTCTGCGGAGGGGATTAATCAAATAAAAGGGGTGGTTTGGGAACTGGGTTACTTAGGGAATCGATCGACGTATAGGATCAAGACGACACTTGGCAAAATTGTGACTGTCTTTTCTCAGAACGAGCGCCGTACTTCGGACTGGACAATTGACTGGAGCGATGAGGTGTACTTAAGCTGGGCCGCCAACAGTGCGGTGTTATTACGGGAATAATAATACGACATAAATAAAGCGATCTGCAGCTTTTTTATATTATAATTGTAACATTACAATTGTGTGGGTTATAAGGTTAAGTCGGAATGCGCACGGTTAAGACAATGGGCTTATTAGGAACTGGTGTTATTGGCGGCGGTTGGGCTGCTCGTGCGCTGCATTTTGGAATCGATGTTATTGCGGCGGATGTCAAACCTGAAATGGAGTCGTGGATTCGCGGTGCTGTCGCCAATGCCGAGCCAGCGTTGGCGCGATTGACCTTTGCGCCGCTGCCCGCCAAGGGCGAGTTATCTTTTACCACCGATCTTCGCGTAATGGCGGAGCGTGCGGATTTTATCCAGGAAAATATTCCGGAGCAATTGAGCCTTAAGCAAAAAATGCTTGCCGAGGTGAGTAAAATTGCACCAGCAGACGTCATTATTGCTTCGAGTACTTCGGGGCTTACTCCTACTGATTTGCAGCGTGACATGCTTATCCCGGAGCGTTTCTGTGTGGCGCATCCATTCAACCCGGTGTACTTGTTACCGTTGGTCGAGCTTGTCGGTGGAGCGAAGACGACTCAAGCGACCATTGACGCAGCGGCACTTTTTTTCACCTTCATCGGTATGCATCCCTTGCATGTGCGGCGTGAGGTACCAGGACATTTGACGGACCGCTTGCAGGAAGCTTTATGGCGCGAGATTTTGCATATTGTTAACGATGGGATTGCGAGCACGGGTGAATTAGACGATGCCATTATTTATGGCCCCGGACTGCGGTGGGCCGCCATGGGGACCAATATGATTTATCACCTGGCGGGAGGCGAGGCCGGAATGCGGCATATGTTGGCGCAGTTCGGACCTTGCCTCAAATGGCCGTGGACCAAATTAGAGGCGCCGGAACTGACCGAGAGTCTCATTGACCGCATGGTCGAGGGAACTTCGGAGCAGGCTGCGGGCCGATCTATCCGCGATATCGAACGCCTCAGAGATGACTACCTCGTCGCGATCCAGCAAGTCCTAAGGCAATTCAATATTGGGGCCGGGTCAACTTTGCGTGCTCTTGAGGAGCGCCTGTATCAGGATGCGGACACCGGGGAATCGACATCTAGCTCGCTGACTGCGGCACTGCCCTTGCGACTTGTGACGACTGCCGTGCGTCCGGAATGGGTGGACTATAACGGGCATATGTCGGATTTTCGTTATGGTCAGCTGTTTGGTCAGGCGATGGACGCACTATTTCGGAAGATCGGCGTGGATGCTGATTATCGCGCTTCAGGGCATATGTACTACAACGTCGAAAGTCGGGTAATGCATTTTGCTGAAGCTAAGGTTAACGAACCTTTGTATGTGACAACCCAAATTCTCGCTGCTGACGAGAAGAAGCTGCAAGTGTTTCACAGCATGCACCGCGTGCACGATGATTTTCAAATAGCCATCGGTGAGCAGCTATATTTACATGTGGATAGCGGCGCGGCTAAAGCATCGTCGGCGAAATCGAGTGTCATCGCCAAAATTGAGACCTTACGTAAGGCTCATGCGGTGCTATCGCTGCCGGAACAAGCGGGGCGTATTGTGGGAGCGAGACGCTAATTGCATAGGCGGAGATCGAAATGCCAAAAGTAGTGGATCACGAAAAACGTCGCGATGAAATTGCGCTGGTTGCGTGTAAGGTTGTTGCAAAATATGGATTTGAGCGCTCCACGATGGCGCGCATCGCCCGTGCATCGGGCTATACCACCGGAATGGTGGCGCACTATTATAAATACAAGCACGATATAATCCTCGCCTCGCTACGGCTCATATTGCGGCGTATTGATCAACGTTTAACTCGCCAGCGTGAACAGGGTGAAAGTAATTTACTGATCATTTTATCGGAGGCATTGGCGCTGGACACACAGCGATTTGCCGAGTGTGCTTTTTGGATGGCTTTTTGGGGGCAAGTGTCTACGCATAAAAGACTCAAACAATTGAATGTTTGGGTGCACGGTGAATATATGAGGTTATTCGAGCGTTGTTTTACTGATCATTGGCCGGAATGGAAAACCTTGAAGGCCGAAGTACGGGATCAGGTAGTACGGTCGGTGGTGACCACCATCAATGGACTCACGGCGAGTGCCGTCACCAGTCGGCGTGATTGGCCGGCCACAAGGCAAGTCGCACAATTGCAATTTCAGTTAAGGCTAATAGAGGGTTGGGTAAAAAAAAGCGGTCGCAAGGAGATGTAGGTGGATTTTTCCCTGAGTGATGAGCAGCAACTGATCGTTAAAACGACCCGCGATTTTGTGCGCAACGAATTATATCCCCATGAACACGAAGTCGAATCGACTGGAGTATTGCGGGATGAACTCCAGCGGGAATTGAAGGCTAAAGCCATTGATGCAGGTTTGTACGCAGCTAACATGCCTTTGGAAGTGGGTGGCGGCGGATTGGATACGGTTTCTTGGGTACTATATGAGAAGGAATTAGGTCGTACCAATTATGCGTTGCATTATTCCTGTGTCGGTAGGCCGTCCAATATTCTGCTGGCGTGTGTTGGGGCTCAGCGCGATCAATATTTATTGCCCACGGTTAAGGGCGATCGAACTGAATGCCTGGCAATGACCGAACCGAGTGCAGGCTCTGACTTGCGCGGTATGAAAACCACTGCAGTCCTTGCGGGCAATGATTTTTTGATTAATGGCACTAAACATTTTATCAGCCACGCCGATCACTCCGACTATGTAATCCTATTTGCAGCCTCCGGGGAGGAGAGCAGCGGCAAAACCAAGCGCAAGCTCATGACCGCATTTTTAATTGATCGCGATCATCCGGGTTTTGTCATACGGCCTGGGTATACCAACGTTTCGCATCGCGGATACACGAATAGCATCCTGGAATTCAATAATTGCCGCGTGCCACAATCGGCGGTACTCGGTGAGGTACATCGCGGATTCGAGGTCGCTAATACTTGGCTGGGTGCGACTCGGCTGCAAGTGGCCGCAACCTGCCTCGGGCGCGCTGAACGCGCTTTGGAATTGTCGACGCAGTGGGCGGTCGACCGGGTGCAATTTGGGCAGGCTATCGGGAAGTTTCAGGGTGTGAGCTTTAAACTGGCGGACATGGCGGTTGAACTGCGCGCCGCGGAACTGCTGGTGCTCGAAGCGGCGTGGAAACGGGACCATAAGCGCGATACGGATATGGACATGGCGATTGCCAAATTGAAAGCGACTGAGATGCTCGCCATGGTCGCGGATGAAGCCTTGCAAATACATGGGGGCATGGGTCTCATGAGCGACTTACCGCTGGAGCGAATTTGGCGCGATGCGCGTATTGAACGTATTTGGGACGGCACCAGTGAGGTCCAACGGCATATTATTTCGCGGAGTTTATTGCGCCCCCTAGGAGGATAGGTTGATTGCCTGCTCGCATCGTCCGCCATGCCCGGGATGCCCACGGTTTGGTGAGCCTGGTATCGCTCCTAACGCACACGCCTCGCTCGATGAGCTCGCAAGGGTTTATAAGCTACCTAAGGTTGTGGTGATTTCGGGTTCGATGATGGGTTTTCGACACCGGGCGCGATTAGCGATTCGTGGACGCTTAGGATCTCCAAAAGTCGGATTATTTGAGTTAGATACTCACCATGTCGTGCATATCCCGCACTGTAGTATTCAACACCCCTTGATCAATCGCGTCGCAAGCATCGTGCGACTTGCGCTGGTTGAGGCTCGCGTGACTTGTTATTCGGATAAGGCTCATCTAGGAGTCGCTCGCTACTTGCAAGTGGTGATAGAGCGTCACTCGCAAACTGCTCAGGTTGTCATGGTGGCTAATTGCACCGACGTTGATCCCTTGGTGCCATGCTTTGAATTGATTCGCGAACGGCTGGGTAGCGATCTGCATAGCCTGTGGTTTAATTCTAAATGTGATCGATCTAACACCATCCTCGGTCCTGACTTTCAAAATTATTGTGGGCCAGCCAGCGTGGTCGAACATTTCGGTGGTACCGCAATACACTATCCGCCGGGTGCATTCGGACAGAATAATCTTGATATTGCTCAAACGATTATCGAGCATGTCCGTGCTCAGATTCCAGAAGGCGCTCAAGTTACCGAATTTTATGCGGGGGTGGGTGCGATCGGACTATCGGTGTTAGATCGAGTCAGCGCGCTCTCGATGAACGAACTTAACCTGCATTCCTTATGCGGACTCGAACTGGGACTCGCTGAGCTTGATGCCGAAAGCCGCCAGAAAGCCACTGTGGTCCCGGGATCGGCGGTCGCTGCATGCCGAGCGGCACGCGCGCCGGTGGGCGTGACGGTTAGCATGGCTGCGTCCGCGCAGGTGGTCATTGCCGACCCACCCCGCAAGGGGCTCGACGGTGAACTTGCTACGCACTTAAGCGATTACCCTCCACAGCAATTTATTTATATTAGTTGCGGACTAGAGTCTTTTATTCTAGATGCTGCTCGCCTGACAGCAAATGGCACGTTGCGCCTCAGCGCGCTGACCGCTTTTAATCTAATGCCTTACACCGAGCATGTTGAAACCGTAGCGCGATTTGAGCGGGTGGAGACCTATGCCGCAGGTTCTCCTCCCTCTAACCAATTGTCGATAGTCAATCCCGAATAATTCTTAAAATCGCTTCCGTTGCACCAGTTGTGGTTACGCCAGTTTCTGATTGATAAGGATTGGTAATCTCGACGACTCCATTCCTATTTCTCCGGCAGAATTGCAATGCGCGTACGAATTAAAACCGCCCCTTTTTTGCAGCGCAAATTTGAGCCTTTGGGAAGGGTTGAGCGCTTGAGCGCTACTATTCATGCAACTTCAAGTTATCGACAATGACCGATAGCCGCCATAGCCTAACGTGAGACCCTTGCGACGCGCCGAATAGTGGTAACGCTGACACCGGTTTGCTCAGTTAATTGTTGACGAGCGCAGGCGCACTGCCTACTATTCTCGCTAGTCTATTTAGACCGGCTGAGGGAAAGGCCCTTAGAAGCCGGGGCAACCATCCTTAAGAACAAATAAGGAACGGTGCCAACTCCTGCGGAACGCGCTTATGTCGTTTCCGATAGATAGACGGCCAATTGGCAGCTCATTGATGGCAATAGCGGCCTTATTATTGGCTTAAAGCGCTTTGGCGCTCCGCAGGGGTTTTTGTGAATCCTTTAGGAGTGCGAATGTTGGCTGAGCGTATCGATTCAAGTGGATTAACTCCCGGTGGAACGCAAGTGCGTGACGAAGTGCTAGCTTTGTCCACGCCGCATCGCCTGTATTTTGGGGACGAGCTTGCTGATGCACACGTTGCCTTTCGGCTCGAAGGACCTGCTAACGCGCCGGTTGTTGTGGCCCTCGGCGGAATTTCGGCTCATCGAAAAGTGACTGAGCCTGGAGTCGGTTGGTGGAGTGGGGTGGCAGGAGCGGGCCTTGGCATCGATACGCAGCGTTATCGAGTTTTGGGTATCGATTATATCGGCAGTGGCGGAGCCAGTTCTGGACCTGCCATCGGCACTCAATTTCCCCCCATCAGTGCCTTCGATCAAGCGAATGCTCTGCACGAGATATTACTGCACCTGGGCTTGGAATCGTTTCACGCCATCGTTGGTGCCTCGTATGGCGGCATGGTGGCGCTGTGCTTCGCGGCTCGATTTCCTTTGTTAGTGAACCGTATCGTAGTACTGAGCGCTAGCGATAAGGCTCATCCCTTATCCACTGCCTGGCGTAGCGTGCAACGCCAAATCGTGCGCGAGGCGATTGCTCGCGGGGATGGTGCCGCCGGACTTAAACTGGCTCGCGCTTTGGCGATGGCGACTTATAGAAGTTCGACGGAATTTGTACTGCGGTTTAGTGGAGCGCCAGTGCGAGGTGCGGATGGGTTTCGCTTTCCTGTTGAGGAGTACTTATTCGCGCGGGGCGATGACTATGTGCAGAAATATCGCGCTGAATCATTTTTATGTTTAAGTGAGTCGATTGATTTGCATGCGGTGGACGCGACGTTGATTGATACGCCGGCAACATTCATTGCGGTGCGTGAGGATCAATTGGTGCCCTTCGATGATATGGAATCCTTGGCTAAACGTCTTAAGGGAGCCAGTCAACTGGTCGCGATGAATTCGATTTTCGGTCACGATGCATTTTTGAAGGAAAGCGCTGCACTGACTTCTATTATTACTTGTGCGCTTGGGAGTAGAACATGAAAAATAGGACAATAGCCACTCGTACGGTTCGGGCGGGTCTTGAATCGGACGCGCAATTTGGCGCAGTGGTACCACCCATTTATTTATCGTCGAATTTTGCCTTTGACGGTTTTCGTAAGCAACGGAGCAAGTATGATTACACGCGTTCTGGCAATCCCACTCGTGATCAACTGGGCGCTGCGCTGGCTGATTTAGAGGGCGGTGCGGGCGCGGTGGTGACCTGCACGGGCCTTGCGGGCATTACGTTGATTGTGGCGACCTTACCCTGTGGTTCGCGAGTGCTGATGCCGCACGATTGTTATGGCGGAACGCATCGCTTATTGACAGCCCTCCACAAACAGGGAACTTTGGTGGTTGATTTTGTTGATCAGGGGAACCCGCAGGCATTAAAGGCGGCACTCGCGGCCAATCCTCGTTTGGTATGGATTGAAACGCCGAGTAATCCGTTGCTGCGCATTGTGGATATTCGAGAGATTGCAACGGCAGCGCATGCGGTGGGGGCAATGGTGGTGGTCGACAATACTTTCCTGTCGCCCGTGTGGCAACAACCTTTGAAATTAGGCGCTGACTTAAGTTTGCATTCGACCACTAAATATTTGAATGGCCACAGCGATGTGGTGGGCGGTGTTGTGATTGCTGCAACGCTTGAGCGGCATCAGAATTTGTGCTGGTGGGCCAATGCGATCGGCGTTACGGGAGCGCCCTTTGATAGCTTCATGACTTTGCGGGGTGTGCGTAGCCTACACGCCCGGATGCGGGTCCACGCGGAGAATACCGGGGCCGTTGTGGAGGCCCTCAAGTTACATACGACGGTTGCGAAGGTGTATTACCCCGGGCTGGTCGATCATCCGGGACACCAGATTGCGCAACGTCAACAATCGGGTTTTGGCGCCATGGTGAGTTTCGAGTTACGCGGCGGTGAACCTGCGGTAGAGGCTTTTCTCGCGGGATTGGAATGTTTTACGCTCGCCGAATCCTTAGGCGGGGTCGAGAGCCTCATCGCGCACCCTGCGACTATGACCCACGCAGGCATGGATGAGACCGCACGCGTACGGGCGGGTATCGGCTCGGGGTTGTTGCGTGTCTCGGTGGGCATTGAAGACGCAGTTGATTTAGTCGACGATCTTAATGCTGCGCTCGGTCGCGCTGCGGGGATTGCTGGGGCGGCGTAGCCGCTGTCACCCCAGCGCCGCTATCACCGCATCACCCGCCGCTTGAGTCGATGCGGCCGGCATCCCGGGCGCACTTAAATCCGCGGGCAGCACCCCCGCGACAATACTATCGGACACCGCTTTTTCTAAGGCCAACGCTTCGGTCTCAAGGTGGAAGGAATAGCGCAGCATAAGGGCGGCACTCAAAATGGCGGCAAAAGGGTTTGCGGTACCGCGACCGGCAATATCGGGCGCGGAGCCGTGAATCGGCTCGTACAGTCCCCCTCGAGCAGTTTCCCCCAGCGAAGCGGAGGGAAGCAATCCTAGTGATCCCGCCAACATCGAGGCTTCGTCGGTGAGAATATCGCCGAACATGTTTTCAGTGACAATCACGTCAAAATCACGCGGCTTGCGAATCAAATGCATGGCAGCCGAATCCACTAACATATGTTCAAAGGTAAGCCCAGGAAATTCAAGTGGCAGTATCCGATCAACGGCCGATCGCCATAGGCGCGAAGTCTCCAGCACATTGGCTTTATCGACGGAAGTGAGTTTGCCACGGCGTTTGCGCGCCAAGTTTGCGGCGAGTCGTACCACCCGCTCAATCTCTACCAGCGTATATCGACACACATCGGTAGCTTCGGTAGCACTTCTCTGTTTATCGCCAAAATAAATTCCGCCGGTCAGTTCACGCACCACCATGATATCGACGCCCTGCAATAACTCAGCCTTGATGGGCGAGGCATGCAGTACCGCTGGATGCGGCGCCACAGGTCTTAGGTTTGCGAATAATCCCAATGCCTTGCGGAGCCCAAGCAGACCTTGTTCAGGTCTCACCGTAGCATCGGGCTGCGACCACTTAGGACCACCCACCGCGCCTAAAAGAATGGCATCGGCGCGCTGACAAAGCGCGAGTGTTTCAGCGGGTAGCGGCTGGCCACTCGCATCAATGGCGGCGCCACCGATGAGGGCCTGCTCGAATCTAAACGTATGACCGAATCGGGAGGCAATTTTCGTCAATGCACGCACGGATTGTGCGGTGACTTCGACGCCGATGCCATCACCGGGCAGGACCGCGATGAGCGCGTTCAAACAGCCGCTCGGGCTATTTCGTAGCGCTCTATGTCGGCTATTTTACTGCGCAGAAAGCCCAGTTCATCGACCCCATTAATCAAACAGTGACGCGCAAACGCCTCGAGGGGGAAAGCTACTGATACGCCGGTGGGTAACGTCAAACGAGTTGTATGCAAATCAATCTCGACCTTGGCACCGGGATGCGCAATCAACCATTCATGAGTAGGAGCATCGACGACGACAGGCACCAGGCCGTTTTTAAGCGAATTATTTTTAAAGATGTCCGCAATTTCGGTGCTGATCACCGCCTTAAACCCATAATCTAGCAGCGCCCACGGAGCATGCTCGCGCGATGAACCACAGCCGATATTTCTCCCCGCCACCAGCACTTCGCATCCAATCGCTTCGGGTTTGTTAAGGATGAAATCAGGGTTGGGTGTGCCGTTGGCGGTATAACGCCAGTCAGCGAATAATTGTTTGCCCAGACCTACTTTGGTAGTCGTGGTTAAAAACCGCGCTGGGATGATTTGATCGGTGTCGATATTCGAGGACGCGATGACCACCGTAGTGGACCGTACTCGGAGCAATGGTTCCATTAGAATGGCTCTAACGGCGGGGTGCCAGGCCCCGGCAGCGTGCCGCGCGGCGTCAACATCTCGCGCGGATCGGTAACGACCCCACGGATCGCGCTCGCAGCAGCGGTAAAGGGGCTGACGAGTAAAGTGCGCGCACCGACACCTTGTCGCCCTTCGAAGTTTCGATTACTGGTACTAATGGCATATTGGCCGCTGGCGACGGTGTCACCGTTCATGCCTAAACACATCGAGCATCCGGATTCGCGCCAGTCCGCACCGGCCGATTTAAATATATCAGCCAGTCCAAGCGCTTCGGCTTCGCGTTTAACTTGTTGCGACCCTGGCACAATCAGCAAGTGCACGCCCGCCGCTATTTTACGACCCTTGAGAACACTGGCAGCCGCCTGCAAGTCTTCTAGACGACCGTTAGTGCAACTCCCAATGAACGCTACATTGATTGGTTTGCCTAACATGGCATCGCCCGCGTTAAAGCCCATGTACTTAAGCGCCTTATCGTGGACCGTATCGTTATCAGGCTTAGGAATGGAATCTCCGATGGCAACCACCATGCCGGGGTTGGTGCCGTAGGTGATCATGGGTTCCAATTTAGACGCATCGATATCGATGGACGTATCGAAGCACGCATCCGTGTCTGAGACCAATGTGCGCCAATGCGCTACGGCAGCCTCCCATCCACTGCCTTGTGGTGCGCGAGGTTTTCCCGCCAGATAGCGAAAAGTAGTGTCATCGGGCGCGATTAGGCCCGCTCGTGCGCCGGCCTCGATCGACATATTACACACCGTCATGCGTTCTTCCATGGATAGAGAACTAATGGTATTGCCCCGATATTCCAATACGTAACCGGTGCCGCCGGATACGCCGATTTTACCAATGATACTTAAGATCAAATCTTTAGCGGTCACCCCGCGAGGTAGTATCCCGTTGACATTGACCGCAAAAGTTTTCGGTTTACGCTGCAAAAGACACTGCGTCGCAAACACATGGCCGACTTCGGTGCTACCAATACCAAACGCGAGCGCCCCGAAAGCGCCATGCGTGCTGGTATGACTGTCACCGCAAACAATCGTCATGCCCGGTTGGGTACTCCCAAGTTCTGGTCC
Organism: Gammaproteobacteria bacterium; assembly: GCA_025359565.1. GTDB lineage: Bacteria > Pseudomonadota > Gammaproteobacteria > Steroidobacterales > Steroidobacteraceae > Bog-1198. Next base: position 532,965 of record JANYFY010000009.1, read on the forward strand.
AATCACATGCACAATCCCGCGCCGCGCATCCTGCATGCCAAATAATTCAATACCAAATTCTTTTGCGTTAGCTTCCAGCTGGCGTACTTGCAAAGCAGCGGCGTCGATTTTTATCGGCACCCCGCCGAAAGCGGCCATTGGCGTCGTAGGGGGCATCGGCGTGTTGCGGGCCATCGGGGTGGTGGGGGTCGAATGATCCATGGTGGCCAGGGTTCGCTCAGGGCACCTCACGGGTAATTTCAAGCTTTTAAGCCACGCAAACGCCTGAGGTGATGTCACCTCATGGATCAAGTGTAGGTCAATGTACAGAACCGCTGGTGTATCCGCAGTTTCGGGCAGCACCTGATGTGCTGCCCAAATCTTGTCGAACAATGTACTCGGCACAATCAAAGTCCTTAGGCCGTACCCGACTCGAGCCACGGCATACGGGCCCGCAGTTGTGCACCCACTTTTTCGATCGGGTGAGCGAGATCGGCTTTCATGAGCTTGTTGTATTTGCGCCGACCCCCCTTGTTCTCCGCAATCCATTGACGCGCGAAAGTACCCGCTTGAATTTCCGCGAGAATCTTGCGCATTTCCTTCTTGGTAGCCTTATTAACGATGCGCGGTCCGCGCGTCAGATCGCCGTATTTAGCCGTCTCGCTGATGAAACGATGCATCTTGGTAATGCCGCCTTCGTGCAGTAAGTCGACAATCAATTTCAGTTCGTGCAAACATTCGTAATAGGCCACCGCGGGCTGGTAACCGGCTTCCACCAGGGTCTCGTAACCTTTCACCACCAATTCCGTGGCTCCACCGCACAACACTGCCTGTTCACCGAATAAATCGGTTTCAGTCTCTTCTGCAAAAGTTGTTTCTAGGACGCCACCGCGTGTGCCACCGATGCCATCCGCATACACCAGCGCTTTAGCTTTCCCTTGTCGGGAAGGGTTTTGGGCTACGGCGATAAGGCAGGGTACGCCGCGACCTTGCTGGTATTGACGTCGCACCAAGTCACCCGGGCCTTTGGGCGCGATCAGCACTACGTCTAAGTCCTTACGCGGCTTAATTTGCTTAAAATGAATATTAAATCCGTGCGCGAACAATAGCGTGGCGCCTTTTTCAAACACTAACTCTAGCTCTTTGTAGAGCGCTTTTTGGGTCAAATCCGGCACTAACATTGCAACCAAGTGCGCGCCTTTTACAGCCGCTTTAGGCTCAAGCACCGTGAGCCCGTCTTTTTTGGCTTTGTTCCAGCTAGGACCTTTGCGCACGCCAACGACCACGTCGAAACCGCTGTCTTTTAAGTTCAGCGCGTGTGCGCGACCCTGACTACCGTATCCTAGTATTGCAATGCGAGCTCCGCGTAGGGCTTGCTTACTGACATCTTTCTGGGAATATAAACGCATCACTAATCTCCTGTTAATCAGCCGCAAATAGCAACATAGAATCTCTTATGATGCAAGACCATATGAATAACGAAATGACAATTGCAAATACCGCAAGGCTGCCTCTCTGGCTTTTTTATGAGGATGAAATAGAGCCTTGGTTGAACGCGCAACCCGCCTTTACTCAAGCGTGGATCGCCGCACAGGCCTTCAAGGCGGAGAAGTACCGCGTGATTCTCCTGCCAAACGCTAGGGGTGCGGTGGCTGCGGCCATCGCCGGATTAGGTCGGCGACAGCAAAGTCTATCGATGTGGCATTGCACCGGGTTGCCTGAGCGGCTACCGCCGCTAGATTTTCAACTGGCGCAAAAATTTAACGCAGCGGATGCCACGCAAATAGCACTTGGCTTTGCCAATGGGCTGTACCATTTCGAGCGCTATCGCGTGCTGAAACATGAAAAACACGCTACTTTGAGCCTAGCACCTAATGCCAATGCACACTATGTGGAGCTTGCGGCGCAAGCTTCTGCATGGGCTCGGGATTGGATCAATACCCCCGCGGCCGATTTTGGGCCGAGTGAACTGGCGGCCGCGGCGGTCCAAATTGCGGAGCGTCACGGGGCTCGTTATCACGAATGGGTGGGCGATGATTTGCTGACCGCAAATTTTCCAGCCATCCATGCGGTCGGACGAGCTAGTAGCCAGGCACCGCGGTTGATTGACATCGCTTGGGTGCCCCCCGGTGGACTTCAGTATCCAAAGTTAACTCTGGTAGGGAAGGGCGTTTGCTTTGATAGCGGCGGGCTCGACATCAAGCCCGGAGCGGGCATGGCGCTGATGAAAAAAGACATGGGAGGCGCCGCGGTCGCACTAAGTCTAGCGCATATGGTGATGTCAACTGGTTTGCGCGTGCAACTTCGCGTGTTAATTCCGGCAGTGGAAAATTCGATCAGCGCAAATGCATACCGTCCCGGTGACGTGTTGGCAACGCGCAAGGGATTGAGTGTGGAGGTGGGAAACACGGATGCGGAAGGTCGCTTAGTGCTATGCGATGCACTAGCCTTGGGCGACGAAGATAATCCAGATTTGATTATTGATTTTGCAACCTTGACCGGTGCAGCAAGGGTGGCGCTGGGTCCTGAGTTACCTGCATTGTTTGGTAATGATGAGGCCTTGGTTGCCGAATTAGCGAAGACTGCAACGCTTGAACATGATGCGCTTTGGCCTATGCCATTGTGGAGCGCTTATGAGGATGAACTCGGCAGTAAAATTGCCGATTTGAATAACATAGCAGCCTCAGGTTTTGCGGGCGCGATTTTCGGCGCGTTGTTCCTGAAGCGCTTTGTCAGCGACACTGTGCGCTGGATGCACATTGATTTGTACGCGTGGAATTCTAAAGAGCGTCCGGGTCGTGGGATTGGGGCGGAGGCGCAAGGCTTACGTGGCACTTATCGATTTTTGCTCGACAGATATGGCGTTTGCAATTTAAAGTAAAGCATGACAAAAAAACTGGTTCCTGAAATGCGCTCATTTTCCCGACTAGTGGTGGATGGGATTAAACAATCGGCTGGCCGCGCGATGCTTCGTGCGGTGGGCTTCAGTGATGCGGATTTCGCCAAGTCCCAGGTGGGGATTGCATCGACCTGGAGCAATCTTACGCCCTGCAATATGCATATCGACGAGCTAGCGCGTTTAGCGGCGGCGGGGGTCGAGCAAGCGGGTGCAAAGCCCGTAACCTTCAATACCATTACCGTTTCTGATGGCATTTCGATGGGAACTCCAGGTATGCGTTACTCGTTGGTGTCGCGTGAAGTTATCGCTGATTCCATTGAGACCGTGGTCGGTGCCCAAGGATTTGACGGGGTGGTTGCAATAGGCGGCTGCGATAAAAACATGCCGGGCTGTCTGATTGCGTTGGCACGCCTCGATCGACCGGCGGTATTTGTTTATGGCGGTACTATTCGTCCCGGTGTCAACAAGAGTGATGTTATTTCGGTTTTCGAAGCCATCGGAGGCTATGCGAAAGGTACGGTAACCGAACAGCAATTAAAGTACGTGGAGCGTACCGCGATACCGGGTCCGGGGAGCTGTGCAGGGATGTACACCGCAAATACGATGGCCTCGGCGATTGAGGCACTCGGCATGAGTTTGCCCAATAGCTCGGCACAAGAGGCCATTTCTGCCGATAAGCGTGATGACTGCACACGTGCAGGCGCGGCAGTCGTCAATTTATTGAAGCTTGGATTGCGGCCACGCCAGATTATGACGCGTAAAGCTTTTGAAAATGCCATCACGGTTAGCATTGCGCTGGGTGGTTCAACCAACGCGGTGCTGCATTTACTAGCCATTGCCTCAGCCGCTGAAGTGAAACTAAAGTTAGATGATTTCACGCGAATCGGAAAGCGCGTGCCCGTGCTGGCAGACTTGCGTCCCAGTGGGCGCTTCTCGATGTCCGATTTGGTAGCGATCGGCGGAATACAACCGTTAATGAAAACTTTGCTGGATGCCGGTCTGTTGCATGGTGAGTGTCTTACAGTAACCGGCACCACCTTGGCTAAAAACTTGGAAGACGTCGCGCCTTACCCTGAGGGTCAAGAAATTATTCGACCCTTAGCTCAGCCGATTAAGAAAAATAGTCATCTGATTATCATGTACGGCAACCTGGCGCCCGAGGGCGCAGTCGCAAAAATTACCGGTAAAGAAGGTCTGAGCTTTAAGGGTAAGGCGCGAGTATTTGATTCGGAGGAGACCGCTCTGAAAGGTATTTTATCGGGGAAAGTACGGGCAGGCGACGTGGTCGTGATTCGTTATGAAGGACCTAGAGGCGGGCCTGGCATGCGCGAGATGTTAAGCCCTACGGGTGCCATTATGGGTCGGGGTCTGGGAAGTGAAGTGGCATTGATTACTGACGGGCGATTTTCCGGGGGTAGTCATGGATTTGTGGTGGGACATATTTCGCCGGAGGCGGCGTTGGGTGGTCCGATAGGCTTGATAAAATCCGGCGATGAGATCACGATTGACGCAGAGCGGCGAGAAATAAGCGTAGCGGTGAGCATCGTAGAACTGAATCGCCGTCGCAAAGCTTGGAAAGCGCCGCTTCCCTTTGCTAAACGCGGGGCCTTGGCAAAATATTCAAAATCGGTTAGTAGTGCATCCTTAGGCGCGGTGACTGATCTCGAATAAAAAATGCGTTGCATTTAAGCTTGCAGTTCGGCTGTGATATGTGTCACGCTCGTAACTTGAGCGATGAAGGGTGATCGCGCGAGTTTAAGTGCGTTGACATTCGGTAACAAATTAGGGGCAAGGTCAGTTAAGACTTATGTATAACTACGAAGAGCCGTCACTATTTTCCGGGAAGAGGGGCCTGGCCTTTCTTGCAGTTATTTTCTTTCATCTCATTGTGGGTTATGGATTTTATACGGGCTTAGCCAGGCGTATTGTCCAGACGATTATTCCCCCGGTCGAAATTGCCCAAATTGATAAACCTAAAGACCTGGACAAGCCGCCCCCGCCGCCGCCTAAGCTCGAAGAAGTAAAACCCTATGTTCCACCCCCTGAGTTTGTGGATATACAAGCTCCGCAAGTGGTGACGAATGCGATTACGGAGACCAGTCAGGTAAGAGCGCCCACCCCGGTGATAGCACCTCCTGCGCCGCCCAAGGCGGCGGGCACCCGAATGGGCGTGGACCCTAAGCACCCTTTGCATATTGGTGAGGATTATTATCCTGACGCCTCCAAACGGGCGAATGAAGAAGGTCGGTGTATCGTGCAGCTGACCGTAGGGGTCGATGGGCGCATCATCGATCAAAGCATTAAACAGAGTTCGGGATTTCCGCGGTTAGATGAAGCCTGCATAAAGGGGGTGAAGGGCCTACGTATGAAGCCTGCGACCGAGGATGGAAAGCCGGTTCAGTCGACGGGAGATTTGCCCATCGTTTGGAAATTGAAGAATTAGGTATTGCCTAGTAAAGTGTTGATCATTAATTAACTAGTCTACGTAGAGGAAATCGGTCCATGGCAGAGACAGTAGTTGAAAATCCGTATGGTCTTGGTGCGCTCATCGCCCAAGGTGACCTTGTTGCCCGGACAACCCTGGTCATTTTGTTGGTTATGTCATTATTGACGTGGTTCATTATGATCACCAAGTTTTTTGACCAGAGAAAGTTGCGTGCGCAAGCGGGTGATGCAGACAAAGGGTTTTGGTCGTCCTCAAGTCTTACCGATGCGGTCGGTAAATTGAAGGGTGATTCCAATCCTTTCCGGGCATTGGCCGAAACCGGTAAACACGCGTTTGAGCATCATGAGGCGAATAAAGCCCGTTTGTCAGGCGCCATTGATACCAGCGAATGGATTACCCAATCGCTGCAACGAACGGTAGATGGTATAAGCCAGCGTATGCAGTCGGGATTGCCCGTCCTGGCGTCCATCGGTTCTACGGCGCCGTTCGTGGGTCTTTTCGGCACCGTGTGGGGTATTTATCATGCCTTAATCGCCATCAGTTTGGCGGGTTCGGCCTCGATCGATAAGGTCGCAGGTCCGGTGGGAGAAGCGCTGATCATGACCGCTATTGGTTTGGCGGTCGCGGTACCTGCGGTATTGGGTTACAACGTTCTTTTGCGCCGCAACAAGTCCGTGCAAGAACGCGTAAGTAATTTCACGCATGAGTTGCACGCTTACTTGATCTCGGGTGCAAAGATGGGCTTGGGAATGGATGTTAAGGCAGCACCCGGCGTCAAACCTGTTCCGGCTGCACGCTAGGAAGCAATCGCTATGGCGCTCAATACGAGTGGAAAAGGCGAAGGCGAAGTGATGTCGGACATCAATGTCACGCCCCTAGTGGACGTGATGTTGGTGCTCCTCATTATTTTTATCATCACTGTTCCGGTGATCGTGGCGCAGGTAAAATTAGACCTTCCGAAGGCTACCAATTTACCGACTCAGACAAAACCTGAGAACATCACAATCTCGGTCGATAAAGGTGGTGACCTCTACTGGAACACCAAGCGCTTGGCGGATCAGGATGCGCTGTATGCTGAGCTTCGAAAAATCGTCCGACAAGATCCGCAGCCCGAAGTACATATTCGCGGCGATTCGGCGTCGCGGTACATGTATGTAGGACAAGTCCTGGTGGCAGCGCAGAAAACTGGCATTCGTAAAGTGGCCTTTCTGACTGAGCCTGATCACTTTGTTGCTGCGCGCTAGGAGTTAATTATGTCGATGAATGTAGGTGGGGGCGGCGAGGGCGAGTCATATTCAGACATTAATATGACCCCATTGATCGACATCATGTTGGTGTTGCTCATTATTTTTATCATTACAATCCCGGTGATGACGCACGCGGTAAAAATAGATAATCCCTTACCTCCGCCGCCGAATTTTGTACCACCACCGCCTCCAGAGGTCATTAATTTGGGCATTGACTTCGACGGAACAATTACTTGGAATGCTGCGCCCGTGGATCGCAAAACGCTGCAGGGTTATATTGGACAAGAGTCCAGCAAAGAGCCCCAACCTGAAGTGCACATCTCTGTGGATAAGTTTGCCAAGTATGAGACCGTTGCTCAGACTCTCGCAGACTTGCAAAGTCACGGTTTGAAGAAAATTGGATTTGTGAACAATAACTTGTTCTAACTAGGATTTAAGGTTTGTCGATACGGCGTGTTGGGCCCTTATGATTGTGGGGACTTACGCGCCGTTTCTTTTATAAAGATTCAAGCTTAACGAGGATAGACGATAATGAAACAATTCCTTAAATTCGGCGCCCCTGCACTTAGCGTTAGCCTATTTGCGGCCGTGCTGTTAATCACCGTCATACCAGGGCAAGCCTTTGCGGACAAGGGCCAACAGATTAGCCGGTCCATCGGCACTGAGATGAGCGCTGCACAAAAGGCCTTGAAAGAAAGTAAGTGGCAGGAAGCCATTCAGCACTTGGATACGGCGGCGGCCAAAGACGGATTAACCGCTTTCGACAAGAAAACGATCTATGATTTCAAAGGCTTCGCCTATACTCGTTTACAAAACTATAAGGCGGCTGAGCAAGCTTACGAGCAGGCCTTGGCTACGGGCTTATACACCGCGGAAGAAAGCTCGCGCACCGAACGAATGTTGTTCCGGATGTCGGTAAGCAACCAACAATACGGCAAGGCACTTGAGTATGGAAAAAAAGTCGCTGAAAGCGGTGCGGCGAGCGCGGATGACTACGCGCTAATGGCACAAACATACTATGTGAGTAAGGATTGCAAGAATACGGCGGTGTGGGCCGATAAGGCAGTGGCGGCTGCGCGGCGTGCAGGCGAGACTCCCAAGGAAGGCCTGTACCAGTTTAAGTTGCAATGCGCTTTTGACTCTAATGATACCCCGGGAACTATTGTGGCTCTCGAGGATTTGGTGCGTTTAACGGGTAAGACGGATTACTGGAACAAACTGTTGCGCTTTGATCTGCAAGACAAGTTGGACGACCATAACTTGCTGATGGTGTTCCGGGTAATGTACAACACGGGTGCCATGAGCGAAGGTAGCTATTACATGGAAATGGCGCAGTTATTAGGCGATGCGGCACTGCCGGGCGAGGCTCAGGCGGTGATCGAGAAAGGCAAGACCAGCGGTGTGTTTAAAGACGCCGAGAAAGATCGTACCAATCGATTACTCACTTCCACCACTGCGCGTGCGGATACCGATCGTAAGGGCCTTAAGCAGCTCGAGGCAGAAGCTGCCAAAAATTCGGCGGGCGAACTTAGCAGCAAACTTGGCGAAGTATATTACGGCTTCGGCGACTATCAGAACGCGGTGACTGCGATTACGGCCGGTTTGCAAAAGGGTCAGGTTAAGCATCTGGATGAAGCCTATGTGTATTTGGGATTGGCTCAGGTGCAATTAAAGAATAATGCCGAAGCCAAGAAAGCGTTCGTGAAGCTAAAAGAGATTCCGAACGTGAATCCGAAGATATTAAAGTTGTGGGAACTGTACGCCGATAAACTCGGTTAGGAGCGATCAAAATGAGCATTAAAGTCGGCGATAAAATGCCTGCGGGAACATTCACCCATATGACCAAGGATGGTCCACAAAAAATTTCCACAGAGCAATTGTTTGCGGGGAAGAAAGTCGTGTTGTTTTCAGTCCCGGGCGCGTTTACGCCGACCTGCGATGCCAAACAATTGCCGGGTTTCGTCGAATTGGCAGATAAGTTTAAAGCTAAGGGTGTGGACACTCTTGCTTGTACAGCGGTCAACGACGTGTTCGTGATGAATGCCTGGGGCAAACACGGCAATGTAGGAGACAAAATATTGATGCTCGCCGACGGTAATGCGGAGTACGCAAAAGCGTTGGGACTTGAGCTCGATGCTAGCGGTTTTGGCATGGGCACTCGTGGGCAGCGGTTCGCCTTGGTGGTCAAAGACGGTGTCGCTACGCATGTCAACGTGGAGGCGGCTGGCGAGTTTAAAGTGTCTGCAGCTGCGTCCGTGCTTGCTCAACTATAAAGTAAGGCAATTCGCGATTCGATAGGCACTTTTGGCTAGTTATTAATCAGCTTTGGTTAGGCTTTAAGAAGCCGTTCTAATTCGGGCACAATCTGGAACAAATCGCCGACCAATCCAAGGTCGGCGACTTCGAAAATCGGTGCTTCAGAGTCTTTGTTGATGGCGACAATAGTGCGCGCATCTTTAATCCCGGTCAGATGCTGGATCGCACCGGAAATACCAATGGCAATATAGACCTCGGGTGAAATAATCTTGCCAGTTTGACCCACTTGCATTTCATTGGGCGCGTAACCTGCATCTACGGCGGCACGCGAAGCGCCTACCGCAGCACCGAGCTTATCCGCCAGGCTATACAACAATTTAAAATTATCAGCACTACCTAAGGCGCGTCCGCCTGAGATCACCTTAGAGGCGGTTTGCAAATCCGGACGTTCGGTAGAACCGGACTTCGCACCGACATAACGAGTGTGTGTCGGAAGGACCACGTTGAGCGACTTGGATTCAATGGTGGCACTGCCTCCGGCCGGTGAGGCCTCGAAGGAGGCAACTCTTACGGTTGCTACCAATTTTCGAGTGGCGGATGCTTCAACAGTGATGATCGCATTACCCGCGTATATAGGACGCCTAAATCGATAGGGCGTTTCCACGGCCATCAGATCACTCACTTGGGCTACTCCCAACAGCGCCGCGACTCTCGGCATTAAATCTTTACCAAAACTCGTGGTGGGGCCTAATACATGGGTGAAATCCGCCGCTACAGCCACCACTTGGGGTGCAAATATTGCCGCCAGCGGGTGAGCGTTCTCGGCGCGATCTACCCGGAGTACTGTTTTGACGCCAGATACCGCTGCAGCCTGAGACGCGACGCTCGCAGTGTCCGCTCCGAGCAGCAACACGGTGATTTCAGCGTCCGCGATTGATTTGGCGCAGGTGATGCACTTGGCGGTTGCCGGGTTCAATACTTTGCCGTCATGTTCACCAATAATAAGGATCTTGTTCATGATATGAGACCTTTCTTTTTCAAAGCATCGACCAGCTCTGCCACGTCCTTCACCATAACGCCTTTCAAACGTTGGGCTGGCGCCTCAGTTTTTAGCGTGGTTAGCAAAGCTTCCGCGCTCACACCCAACGCATCGAAAGTGGTGACATCCAGTGTTTTTTTCTTCGCCTTCATGATGTCTGGGAGTTTAACGTAGCGCGGCTCGTTTAAGCGCAAGTCCACGGTAATCACGGCGGGAAGATCGACTTCAATAGTTTCCAGTCCCGCATCGACTTCGCGCGTTACGCTGGCGACGTTTAAATTTAAATCCACTTTGGATGCATAAGTGGCTTGCGGTCGATCCCAAAGCGCCGCTAGCATTTGTCCGGTTTGGTTAGCGTCGTCGTCGATAGCCTGTTTGCCGAGGAAGACTAGATCCGGCGCTTCTTTCTTGACTAAAGCCAGAAAAGTTTGCGCGGCCGTCAAAGGTTCCACGGCTTTGTCAGTCTGCACAAGAATGGCGCGATCCGCGCCCATTGCGAGCGCCGTGCGCAATTGCTGTTGTGTGTCGAGTATTCCGATGCTCACCGCGATCACTTCGATCTGGGTACCGCGCTCCTTTACGCGTAGAGCTTCTTCAAGAGCAATTTCATCAAAAGGATTGATACTCATCTTAACGCCGTCGAGCATTACGCCACTGCCATCGGGTTTCACACGGACTCGCACGTTGTAATCCACGACGCGCTTGATACAAACCATGATTTTCTGCATTTCCACTCCTCAACTCCAATGCAGCAGTTTATGGACTGGATCACAGCTTGTCCATCGCGCGCGCTATCGATACACTCATTCTGATGAGTCGCTATCTTTTCAAGCGTTTGAGCGCTGCCATACCCACGCTTTTTATCATTATTACAGCGGCTTTTTTTTTAATTCACGCCGCTCCCGGCGGCCCCTTTGATCAAGAACAGCGCCTACCTTCCCAGATTGTAGCGAACCTTGATACCGCGTTTGGACTGAATCAACCCTTAAGCGTGCAGTACGTTCGTTACATGGTTGCGCTGGCGCATGGTGATTTTGGACCTTCATTTAAATATAAGGATTATTCGGTCACAGAACTGATTGTGCAGGGCCTGCCCGTGACCGCTACCCTCGGTGTTCTAGCTATGCTAGTAGCCTTAAGCTTTGGCGTGATGATGGGTACCTTTGCTGCGCTTCGACATAATACGGCGCCGGATCAAGCGACTATGCTATTAGCCGTTATCGGGATTGCTGTGCCAAGCTTTGTGCTGCTGCCATTTTTGGGACTAATTTTTGGCATTTATCTGCACTGGTTGCCAGTTGCCGGTTGGGAGAGTGGTTCCATTCGACATCTAATATTGCCGGTCTTCGCCTTAGCCTTACCGCCGATGAGCGCCATCGCGCGATTGACCCGCAGCAATATGTTGGAAGTTCTCCGCACACCGTATGTACGTACCGCGTTCGCCAAGGGTTTACCGAGGTATCTTGTGATCATTCGTCACGCGCTAAAACCAGCTCTAGTACCGGTGGTAGGTTTTTTAGCGCCGGCGGTCGCCAGCATTCTAACGGGATCATTGGTCGTAGAGTCGATCGCAGGGCTGCCCGGAATCGGTCGATATTTAGTACAAGGGGCGCTTAATCGCGATTACAGCTTGGTGCTGGGTATGGTGATTCTGTATTCAACTGTACTAATTCTAATGGGGTTGGTAGTTGATTTGCTTTACGCCTGGTTGGATCCTCGTGTGAGGCTTAACTAAGTGGTTTTACCTGGTATTTGGGCGGACGCCGCGCGGCGCTTTCAATCGGGTGTGGCCGCAAAGGCTGGCTTAGTCGTAATCTTTAGTCTGGCGCTGCTAGCGATAGTCGGTCCTTGGATTAATCCCAATCGGTTTGATGCTTTGGATTGGGCGAATGTGGCTGTCGCACCTACCTTTCAGCATGCACACTGGTTCGGAACCGACCGGTTAGGGCGCGATTTGTTTGTGCGCGCTCTTGCGGGTACGCGCGCCTCATTGTTAATCGGATTATTTGCGAGCGCCATCAGTATCATTATTGGCATTAGTTATGGAGCGGTAGCAGGCTACTTAGGCGGACGGATTGATAATTTGATGATGCGTAGCGTCGAAATACTGAGTGGTTTACCGTTGGTATTCTTTGTCATTTTTGTAACGGTGTTATTTGGGCATAACCCGTATTGGCTGTTCGTATCGATCGGCGCAGTAGGATGGTTGACCATGGCGAGAATTGTTCGGGGACAAACTTTAAGTCTTCGGCAAAGGGAATTTATTGAAGCCGCCATCGCTTCGGGCGCCAGCACCGGTCGCATTATCTATAAACATGTGATCCCCAATCTCTTAGGTCCCGTCATCGTCTACGCGACTCTGACAGTTTCACAAACTATTCTTTTTGAAAGTTTTTTGAGTTTTTTGGGCCTAGGGGTGCAGGAACCGCAGGCGAGTCTCGGGACCCTAATTTCAGCAGGTGCCGGTGAGATGGAATCGGCGCCGTGGATATTAATGATTCCGGGTATTATTTTGGCACTGTTATTGACGTCGTTGAATTTTTTGGGCGATGGTTTGCGTGATGCACTGGATGTTAAAGAGCGGTAGTCCATGCAGCCAGTACTGAATATCAAGCAACTAGACGTTAAGTTCAAACAATCTACGGGCGTCGTGCATGCGGTCCGTCAAGTGACTTTGAGCCTAGGCTTGGGCGAGTGTTTAGGCGTGGTTGGGGAGTCAGGATCGGGTAAGACTCAAGCGTTCATGGCCGTGATGGGCATACTTGAGAAAAATGCTTTAGTGCAAGGCAGTATTCAGTTTGAAGGTCGCGAAATTTTAGGCGCAAGTCCCACCACATTAAATCGAATCCGTGGTGCGAAATTGACCATGGTATTTCAAGACCCGATGAGTTCCTTAACGCCGCACCTGACTATCGGTACACAAATGGCTGAAGTCTTGGTCGTGCACCAAAAGGAATCTTGGGGCAATGCCGAGCGTGCAGCCTTACAGATGTTAGATCAAGTGCGGGTTCCTGAGGCTGCACGTAGACTCAAGTGTTACCCGCATGAGTTGTCGGGTGGAATGCGCCAGCGTGTGATGATCGGCATGAGTCTATTGTGCAAGCCGTCAGTGCTCATTGCCGATGAACCGACTACAGCATTGGATGTGACGGTCCAAGCTCAGATAATCAAGTTATTGCAGGAAATGCGCGCTGAGTTGGGTTTAAGCTTAGTGCTCATCAGCCATGACCTTGCGATAGTGTCAGGGTTAGCGGATACGATTGCCGTGATGTATGCAGGGCGTATCGTAGAGCAATCAAGTGGCGGCAATATTTTTCAACACGCAAAACATCCCTACACCGTTGCACTATTAAAATGCACCTCGGATTTGGCATCGCCACGCCTCGATCGGTTGCCGACATTGCAAGGGTTTCCTCCGGATTTAACCCAAGAGTTACCAGGTTGTGATTTCGCGGCTCGATGTTCAAGGGCGAGCGAAATTTGTCGTAGGGTAAGACCGGAATTAAGCGCCGCGACGTTCGAATATCGCAGTCTGGACGCGCAGTCAGCCCACCCCGTGGCCTGTCATCACCCGTATGAGAGTTAAGTGATCCATAGCCCCTTGTTACAGGTCAGCGATTTGTGTGTCCAGTTCGGTGCATTCACTGCTGTCAACCCGGTGAGTTTTGATTTGAATGAAGGTGAAACGCTCGGCCTCGTGGGCGAGTCCGGTTCGGGAAAATCCAGTCTTGCTCGAGCGATCCTACGTCTAGTGCCGGCAACCGGAGTAGTGCTGTGGAAGAGCGAGAATATATTAGCGTGTAGCCATCAAAGACTGCGCCGATTACGTCGTGACTTATCCATCATTTTCCAAGATCCGCTTGCCAGTTTAAATCCGCGTATGCAGGTAGGTGATCTGTTAGCAGAACCACTGCATATTTTCGAACCGGCACTCTCTCACAACGAACGGCAACGACGTATATTAAAAATGTTAGACCGCGTCGGCCTGCATGCCAATATGCTGACTCAATATCCCCACGAATTTAGCGGAGGACAATGCCAACGGATTGGCGTTGCCCGCGCGATGATGTTACAGCCACAACTATTGGTTTGCGATGAACCGGTCAGTTCCTTAGATGTCTCAATCCAGGGTCAGATTGTGAATCTACTCGTGGATTTACAGATAGAATTTAACACGGCAATGTTATTTATTAGTCACAATATGGCCGTCGTGCGTCATATTAGTGATCGAGTGCTGGTGATGTATCGAGGTCAACTGGTTGAAAGTGCCTCTTGCGACACCTTATTCGCTGCTCCCGTACATCCCTATACTCGGGCCCTTCTCGCAGCAGTGCCGGTGATCGGCGCGACAGCCGCTAGACCATCGGCTATGCTCTAGCATTGCCCCAGTCTTTAGCCGAATTGAGGAGTCGCTGGATTCACGCGCGTTTTAATCCGGAATTGTTGGCGACTTTAAATATAGGTTGCACGGTGCTTGCGCCGAATACCGAAATTGCTGCGCTGATCACGGATGCCGTTGAGCGTTTCCATTGTGATTTGGGTCACGAGCTGTGGCCAACCCCTAAGATACGTGAGTTTAGCAGTTGGTTGCGGGAGCGACATGCATTAGATTATTTAGAGTCCAGTAACCCACGCTGTCTTTTAGAGCTTGAGGAGCGAGAATTATGGCGCTCCGTAGTCCTCGAGAGTTCTCAGGGATTCGACTTATTGGAGCCGCAGGGCGCTGCCCGGGTTGCACAACGCGCTTACCGCGCCTTGCATGAATACGCAATTCCACTGCCCGCTGTCGCGCAATTCGCGACTGATGAGTCGCAATGTCTGGTGGAATGGATTATGGCATTCGAGCGACGTTGCAGTTCTCTCGGCTGTACGACTATCAGCCAATTGCTGGTTGAGGAGCCGCGAGAGATTGCAGCCATTGTCTGGATTGAAAGCCCGCAGTGGCGCCCGGTGGCGCGGCGCTGGTTACAGACGCATGTAAAGCAGATTTTGACTCCACAGGCGTTACCTACGCGTAATATTCGTCATCTGCATGCGCCCTCCGCCGCTGCAGAATTTGCGGCGATTGCCGATTGGGCACGTCTCAATACCCTTGAGCAAAAAGATTTTCGTACTTGGATTTGCATTCCTGATCTTAATACCTGTCGTAATGATGTCATCGACGCCTTTGATGCAGCTTTGATGCCGCAGCGCTATGCGTTAGGCGCTGAAGGGGGCTTGGATGCAAGTACTTCCCCCTACGCCATCGCGGGCGGTACACCGCTCGCCGAATACGCATCGGTACGTTGTGCACTAGGTGCGCTGACCGCGACTGTGGATCGTGTGCCTTTCGAGCAATTCAGTAGGCTTTTACTGGCGGCCGAGTTTCAGGCATCGACCTTGGATAGAAGTAGTGCAACCTGTTTGGACTTAACGCTACGGCGCCGAACACCCAGCGAAGCGACCTTAAAAGTCTGGTTGGAATTATCCCAACGGTTAACGCACACGGAAAAATTACGGCCAGTCGCCGCTCTTGCTCGACTGACAAGTTTTTGGAATAGCCTCAGTGAATTGCAGGGTGCTCACGCGTTGAGTCAGTGGATCCCAATCTGGGGCAAAGCGTTTGAAGCTGGGCCGTGGGCGTTGCGTGCACGTTGGTCGAGTATCGAGTATCAAGCGGCGGAGCGCCTACGCGATTTAATGAGTACGTTGGCCGCCTCCGATCAGTTACTAGGGACTCATTCTGGAAAATCTGCCGTTCAATTGTTAAAGAGAGCCGCACAAGAGACGGCTTTTCAACCACAAACGGGCGTTCCTGCGGTGTGGATTACCCAACAAATCCAGGATCCATGGCTAAATTATGACGGACTTTGGGTGAGTGGACGCGATGAGCGAGGCTGGCCGGCGGCGGTAGATCCAATTCCATTGATTCCCGTCGCATTGCAAAAACGCTATGGAGTCGTTGCTGCGGACGCACAAGCACAAATGGGAGCGGCCCTTGATTTGCAAAAACGCTGGGCCTCGCGAGCGGTTGAAAGTGTGTTCAGTTTTTCCGATTCAAGCGACAATCACAATCGTCCGAGTCGATTGCTGACAACCGAGCTGATGAATGTGGTGGCCGTAGCGCAACCTCACTGGCATTTTGCACGGCATAAAGTAGTGGAGTTCGAGCAATTAGTGGACGATCACGGACCTGCCTTCACTTCTGGTGAGCGTACCCGTGGAGTTGCTACTTTAAAAGCGCAGTCGCGGTGCGCCTTTAGAGGTTTTGCCGAAACACGCCTCGGCACCGACGTAATTGACAAGCCAGTTCCAGGGTTTAACGATCGTGAACGGGGTGATTTAATTCACTATGCGCTACAGCAATTGTGGGCTACGCTCGGCAATTTCGTCGCGCTTTGCGCCTTAACCGCTGAGGCGCAGACCGAGCTTATCCAAGCCAGCATCACTCGCGCGCTTGAGCACCAATGTTTGAAGCGTGATCCGGGTGCTCGCTGGCAAAGGCGCGAAGCGGTGCGCATGGCGGCAGTACTGCATAAATGGTTAGCAGTGGAAGCAACGCGCGAACCTTTTGTCGTGGACCGATTGGAATATGCCAGCCAGTGGATTTCGGCTGCTGGTCCGAAATTTGAAGTCCGCATAGATCGCATTGATCAGCTCGTAGCGGGAGGACGGGTCTTGATCGATTACAAAAGCGGCATGGCCTCGGCCGACTGGCGAGGGGATCGACCTGACAATCCTCAACTACCTTTTTATGCGCTACTACAGCCCCTGGAATTGCGGGCAGTGGCTTACGCCCGAGTGAATGCCGCTGAATGTACTTTTGTTGCGGAGAGTGAACAAGTCGGGATATTTTGGCCTAAAAGCGCCCGTAGTTCTTTGGAAGGCCAAGCAAATCTCGAATCTCTCGTCAGTATTTGGGGCACGCGACTTGAAAAATTAGCGCAGGAGTTTGCTCAAGGGGAGGCCGTGGTTGCGCCTACCTTAACCGCCTGTCAGTCTTGTCATTTGCAGGGTTTTTGTCGAGTGTTGGGCGTTCATGAGAGCGCTGACGATGAGTGATTTAAACATGCCGAACGATCATCTTGCACGACATCGAGCCGTGATGAGCCAGCATTCGGTGTTGGTGCAAGCACCGGCGGGTTCGGGTAAAACAACGTTATTGACGCAGAGATATTTACGGCTGTTGGCGAACGTAACAGCCCCAGAAAATATTCTAGCGCTCACGTTTACGCGGCGTGCGGCTGCTGAGATGCGCGAGCGTGTGTTACAGGCATTGCACTGGGCGACCCAGGATTGTTGCCCACCCGATTTAAATATAGAGACCTGGCAACTGGCGGTTGCGGCCAAGCAGCATTTATCGTCGCAGCAAATAGAGGTTGAGCGCTATCCTGGACGTTTGCGCATCGAGACCATCGACGCATTTAATGCTTGGTTGGCTAAACAGCTTCCGATTACTGCTGGGGTGGGTACTGGTCTGCGATTGATGCAAGATGCGAAATCGCTTTATCAGGAAGCGGCACGGCGTGCCTTAGGGTATGAGGGTTTGGATCGCTATGGAGGTGCTATCGAGCGCGTACTTGAGATGGATGACCAACGCTGGCAGAAACTTGTGAACTTGATTGCGACTCTATTACCGAGCCGTGAACGCTGGCTACCGCTACTCGTGGGCTCGCTACACGCCGCCTCAAGCCTAAGTGACATTCAGTTAATCAAGCTTAGACAGCAATTTGATCAAGATCTAGCGATAGTAATAACACGTGTATTGGCGCAAGCCTATGACCTACTCGGTGAGAAGATCGCGGTCATTGCAGAATTAGTACATCGAGCGGCCCTGCGCCTTGGGCCTGATCGCGGTGGTTGTCTGGCATGGCGCGAGACTGCCAGCTCCTTGTGCGAAGATATTTCGGATATCGCGCGTTGGCGTTCGCTCGCTAATTTTTTCCTGACTGGTAAAGGCGAGTATCGTAAACGATGGACTGTAACCGAAGGGTTTCCCCCAGGCTGTGCCGATAGGACGTTGGTGTTAGACCTCTTGATCGAGCTTGAACGGGATGCTCGAATATTGCCGGCGCTGCTTGAGCTGCGGGCTTTACCCGATCCCATCTATAGCGATGATCAATGGGCGCGGGTACGCGATGTGGCTCAAGTACTGGTATTTGCTGCAGCACAGTTGACCGCAGTGTTTCGTGAAGCGGGTGCAGTCGATTTTCCGGCGATCGCTATCGCCGCCCAGAACGCGCTCGGAACCTTGGAGTCACCCAGTGACCTAGCGCTACGCCTGGATTATCGCTTGCAGCATATCTTAGTGGATGAGTTCCAAGATACGTCTGGCGGCCAGCTTGATTTGCTAAAACTTCTCACGGTAGGTTGGCAGCGCGGTGATGGGCGTACTTTGTTCTGCGTTGGCGACCCTATGCAATCAATCTATGGGTTCAGACAGGCAGAGGTTCGCGCCTTTCTGGAATTGGCGGAGGAAGGCATCGGTGACATACGCTTTGAAGTCGAGCGCTTGACCCATAATTTTAGATCCGCGAGATCTGTCGTTGCCTGGATCAATACGTGTTTCGCCAGAGTTTTACCGAAAGTTGATAATCGAGAGCGAGGTGCCATTGCCTTCCGACTCAGCGAGTCACAAGGCTTAAGCGCTCTACAAGAAGGTTCTTCGAGGACAGGGGTGACTTTAATAGGTTACGCCACGCGACGCGATGAAGCGCGGGCGATCGCGGACATGGTGGCCGAGAATACTCGTCTCGAGCCCCAGCAGCGAATCGCAATATTGGTGCGGGCTAAATCGCATGCACTCGAAATAGCGCGTGCATTGCGGGGTCTTCAAGTAAGTTTTCACGCAGTTGACATTGAGCCATTAGAAGATCGGGCCCTAGTGCGCGATCTGATTATGCTCACGCGTGCATTGCTCCATTGGGGCGATAGAATCGCCTGGTTGGCGCTGCTGCGCTCGCCAATGGTGGGTTTGGAATTACAAGACTTGCTTAAAATTTCCCGTGCCACTCCGATAATACGCGAGAGTCTGGGGGACGAATTAACTTTAAACTCTCTCACTGAGTCCGGCCGAATGCGTTGTCAGTCGCTAAACCAGGCTCTAGAGATTGCCTACCGCGTGCGCAATGAACACACCCTTGCACGCTGGGTGGAAAATGTTTGGCTGAATTTGGGCGGTGCCAATACCGCTGTCGATGATAACGATCTATTGCATGTGCAAGCCTTACTGGCGCGAGTGCGAGATCTTGAGGCACGGGGTATGCCGGATGCCGCGGATATCGTTGCCAGTTTTGAGGGTTTGTACGCACAAAATACTGGCCATGCATTGGTGGAAATCATGACCGTGCATAAAGCTAAGGGTTTAGAGTTTGACATGGTGATTCTCCCTAGCTTAGATCGTTATATCCCGCGCTATCGAGACCATCTGCTGCTTGCACATCAGTTCGCGCGGGATGGCCGCGAGGGGATGGTGATGGCGGCACATACGGCCGTCGGCACCGACCGCGATTCTTTGTTTGAATTTCTGCGACGCAGGTCGATGGATGAAGCGAGTTTAGAGGCGCAACGACTATTGTATGTCGCATGTACCCGAGCAAAATCGCGCTTAGTCTTGACTGCCCAGGTTAGCGCCCGCGAAAAGCCCGGAGCCTTTAAGCCCAGGAGCGGGAGTTTGTTGTCGGTTCTGTGGCCCTACTACAGTGCCGAGTTTTCGCCCCTTACAATAGTGGATCGCAAGGCTCCTGAAGCGCCCCGCGCGGGTACTCTATATCGGCTGCCGGGCGGTTGGCAGACCTCGTTTGAGGCTGCTGCAGCCGGCACTGAAGTGCTACTAGCGAGCAATAAAACACGCACCGATGCGTTGATTTTTGATTGGGCTAGTGAAACGGCACGCCGGGTGGGGACGTTGATCCATAGTGAACTTCAGGTCATGCAACTCGCTTGCGACGCGACCTGGGTTCGCGAGCGTGAGCCTCGCTATCAGCGTTGGCTCGCCGCCGCAGGGGTGCCTCCCAACCGGTTGAAGGAGGCGGTTGTCCGAGTGAGCGGTGCCTTGATTTCGGTACTCAGTGATGAACGCGGACGCTGGATATTGCAAGAACATCAGGCCTCGGTGCGCGAGTATGCCCTTTCAGCATTTTCGCAGGGTGAAGTGGTGCGAGTTATTTTTGATCGTAGCTTTATTGATCGCGGTATAAGGTGGGTACTCGACTACAAGACTAGCCAGCACACGGGAGGCGGACAAGCGGAATTCTTAGATCGCGAAGTGGAACGGTATCGCGCTCAAATGCAACGTTATGCTGTGTTAGCGCGCAGGATGGGGCCGGAGTCCGTGCGTGTCGGATTGTATTTTCCCTTGATGCGCGCTTGGCGCGAATGGGTGCCTTAGAACGTGAATTCAACGTCCACCGGAACTCCCCCCTGCGCGTCTCGTCCCCGCATCTGGGCTAGACGTTGAATTTCTTCTTGCAGGCTCGCAGGCGCGTCGCTACGGGCTTTGACAGTGCCTGTAAGAGTGGCAGTGTGTTCCGTCATTACGAGTTTCACCGAAGCTTTCGCTTCCACAGGTCCTCCTAAATCAGTGAGCGATAGGTTGATAATATCGCTTGCGTCGACGGCGCTACCGCCAAGGGGCGTGCTATTAGAGGGGTCCAAGTTATTCGGAAAATGTAAATTGTAGCCGCCCAGAGATGTGCCATTGGCGATTTGCGCAGAGGCGATTTGCTCAACCTTAATATCACCGGACACGCGAGTTATGCGGGTGAAAGTCCCGGCGACAGGGTTTAAGTGGATATCCGCTTGTCCAATCCAACCGCTAGGTACGCCAAAGTCACGGAGATCTTCAATAGGGCCATTCCCCCGCAAATTATGAATCTCAAAATTCGACTTATCCAGCACAATACTGCCATCAATTTGCACACCTGATTTAACCCAGTGGAGATCGGCGACTAGCTTGAAATATAACAGCCCACTAGGATGGAGCACCCATTCCACTGATCCGCTATCGCGCCCCTCCACCCGTAATTTTTGAGCTGAGCCGTGCCACAGAGTGCCCGATAATTCCTCTAGCTTTACGGTATCCGGCAAAAAATGCGTCAACACAGAAGCGGGTAATACCCATAAGATTACCGCCGTCGCCGCGGCGAGACCCATGAGTACAAAAGCCCTGTAGGAATGGAGCGATTGATTAATGCGACTGGGCGAAGGTGACACTGGCATTCACGACTCCGGGCTTGGCGGTCCGATCTATCGTGACTGATTCGATCATCAAAGCGTGCTGCTGCTCTAAGGTGGCAAGCCATGCCATTAACGTATCGAATACGGCAGCTTCCAATTGAACGCGAACGCCGGCGGTGCCACTGGGGCCGGTACCGCGTAAGGCGCTGCCTAGGCCTGCCTCACGAGCGACTCGATCCACGAGCACCATGGGAGGCTCGCCGGTATCCACGGGAAGTTGAGTGCTTCCCGTTAAAATGCTTTGCTGATTGGCGCGCATCCACTCAAGGTCGGCACGCTTTGTGTCGACTTTTTTGGTCGCCGTCGATACAGCCGACTGCAACGGCACTAGAATGGCGCCGAATAGAATGAGAATAGCCAGGGCTGCGCCACCGCCGGCGACCACCCGTTGCTCACGCTCTGTTAAATTTTCGTACCACTGACGTAATTTATTCATCGCGCAGCCCCATTATTATGCAGCTGTACATGGGCTTCGACGCCATTAGCGGTGGGTGTGGAGGACTGAATTTCGGTTTGCATCCCCTGACTAGCGACGGCCTGACTTAATTTAGAAAGTGCATCAAGACTGGGGGCGGACATTTTCATATCCAGCGTGTTCTCTCTAAAACTTAAAGACTCAATGCTGGTATTGGGCGTGTTTGCTAAGGATGTGCTTAAGGCTTGCATGGCGTGTAAAAAAACTTGTGGGCCCACTGAGGTTTTACGAATACGATCCAGCCGTGTTTGCATTTGCTGGCGAGCATCTAGCATTTTCTCACCAGGCATCGCAGCGTTAAATACCTGGAACATTTCTCCATCCAACGCACTTGCTTGACGATGCGCCTTGCGGATTTGCAATCCTTGGGCGAATAAATGCGCCACCAACAGCCCCACACTTAAATATGCAACCACACGCCATCGCTGCCAACGCGCACTATAATCCGTAGATCTTGCAAACTCACCTTGGAGCAGGTTCACCGCCTCTGAGCGATGTTGCTCACGCCCTAACCATGGTAACGGTCCGTCCGCTAAGATCTGGATTTTAAGAGACTCAAATCGGTCGCTGAGGCCTTCCAATTCTGCTTTGATCGTGACCCAATCCTCACGCGTTGCAAACAAAATAATATTTTCTAAAGGTTTTGGTTCGGCAGTCTCATCGTGCGGGTCGGCAATCACACCGGCCAAAACCAATGCATCGACTAGCGGCGTTAATTCCACAAAAAACGGCAACGATGCGGGTCGGCGCACTCCCAATCGGCCGTCCTCATACCACAACATAGTAGCCCCTGGATTATCGGGCATCAGAGCAAGGTCGACATACAGCGCACTAGGCTCAATGCCCGCGCTCTTAAGGGTACTCATCCAAGCTTTCATTACCTGACGCGAGACTACCGCCACCGGAGTGCCGCCTGTTTCGCGACGACGGCCTAGTGCGAAATACAGATGATCAATCTCTTCGGTGAGCTGTTCCTCTAAGGCAAATGGTACGGCACGAGCGAGCTTGGCACCGTTGCCGGGAGGAAGTTCGGGTTCTGCCATCAAAACTTCCGATGCAGGAACCAAAACCACCACTTTGGCGCTGTGAGCCACCGCCGCCGCGAGGCTCAAAGGGCCACGTTGACGCACGCTACCCTCCGAGCCGATTTCACCCAGCGAGAGCCATTCACAGTCCGCTTCGTGCGCGTGCGGAAGTCGTAAAAAAAGGGTGTTAGGCATATTTTTAAAGGGTTCCAAAACTGCGTAGCAATGGCGTAATCTTGCCACCCGTTCCACGATGTAAAAGACTGTACAAGGTGAATTGGGTGGTGCCAAGGGTTACGTGGGTGGTTAAGCGAAAAAAATCACTAGTCTCGACAATTTGACCTTGAACTTGGCTCCAATCGGCTGGCGGCATCATATTTTTAATTGTTTCTTTATTCGGAAAGCAACCGGTTTTTCGCCCCGCCTCAAGAACCTTGGGATTGGTAAAATTGCCGTGCAGGTCCTTAGTCAAACTTTCAAGCACTAGTGCGGGTGCAGTGCAAACATTTAGCTTTGTCGAAATCGGTAAAACTGTGACGTAGGGCGCAATTTTTCGATAGCGCTCGATTCCGAACCCTGGCAGGTTCATCAACTCGGTTGGGCTCAGCATCGGGAAATTACCGGTTAAATACGGCGGATCCAGTGCGGTGTAGATGCTGTCTTCTGCGCCGTTGGGGCCGGGGAGGTTATCGGGGTCGATCCAGTCACGGGCGATTTGTGCCCATTTAGTCTCAAGACCAATTGATATTAACAGTTGTTCAAATTGTGCTAGTGGAAAAGGGTCTGGTTCAAGCTTTTGCGTCGTGGCATTTCGCAGCACTGTTCCCAGATTATTTAAATTAAAACGGCCTTGTAAATCTTCCAGCGCACCTTCAACCGTACCGATAGGCTCGCCCTCGGCGTCATTAGGTGGCGTAATCGGAAAGGGAGGAATGGGCTGGGCCCACGCGTCTGCGAGAGTGACCTGAGCACCCTGCTTGCCGCCTTGTTGAGCGCTTTGCATTAGTCCATCGGCCGCCAACGCTTCAGCACCGAGGCTGAAATGTAGTGCCTGCTCAGCCCCGAGAATAGCGACGGTTCTTTGCCGTTCAAGATAGCCGTCAAAAGTAATCTTGGTCGCCAGAATGGTCGCAAGCGCCACCAATACTAAGGCGATGATCAGCGCGACGCCGCGTTGAGTTTGACTCTGGCCCTGCGGACTCTGGCAAATCATCCCGCTACCTCGATCAGCCGGCGCACTTTACCCCAGTCCTTGAATTCCACCACAATCTCAACTGCGACAGGGCGCGTCCAGAAACTGATCGGTGGCCCTAACGAAGGGGGTGGCCATTGATTGCTCCACACTTGATTGTTGTCTAAAAAACGCAGCTGCACGCTTTTGACCTGGGTCAATAAATCCTGCACCACCGGCTTCGCATTGGTCGTCGCATCTAAGGCGCTTTGGTAGCTGCGCTTTAACACCTCGTCAACCAATTGGTACGACACCCGTTGCAGGGTGCTGCGCTGTTGTCCGGCAGTATTCGACCAGCCAGCGCGAGTCAAGTCGATCAGCGATACGGTGGACGAGCTCAAGCCAATACTGTTACTGCCGGCACCCGTCTCGCTTGCGCGCAAGGCGGGCACAGTAGGAGTCGCTGTTAGTCCTAATGGGTCGCGCACGGGTCGGGGTACCAATTGTGAAAAATCTTGTACTAGCATGCGCAACCCGAATTCGATTTCACGAGTGCGCATCAATGATTCTGAGGTACGCTCGGCAGAGATACGTGCAGCGCGATAAGTGCCATAGCCAAGCGCTGACATGATGCTTAAAATCAATAATGCGACCAGTATTTCGATGAGCGTAAAACCCCGCATGGCGAGCACGCGCGATTTAGCGAGGCCACCTGCACTGGGTAATTTCATCACTCTCCTGTGCCTCCCGGATTGGGAATCGTCCCGCCGGGTGGGGGAGGACCCGGGTTTCTCCCGGAGCCGGGGGAGCCGGGCACCGGCGCGGCAGCGCCCCCCGGGGCTCCCGCCCCGCCCGGAGTGAGCGCTCCGGTAGAAAAAGTGCTGATGGCAGACCAATCACCGATGGCCGGAATATTAGAGCTGCCTGCGGGCATCAAAGCAGAACCCAGGAAAGTACTGGACTCCGCCAATGGGTTACCCGTAGCCTTAACGTCGCCCGCCCAGACTCTCACCACCACACGGCGCATCGTGGCATTGCTGGTATCGAAATAACGAGTGTCATAGTGCCAGTGGCGATTGGCATATTCCAGTTCGGCCGCATCGGCGTACAAGCCCGATTGCTTAAGACTCAAGCGTACTTCGACTAAGCGATTAAGCGCAATCCACTGCGCAAGCGCCTTTTCGCGCAAATAGCCGCTTGAGCGGGCGGAGCTACTGATGGTTATCATTAACGCGGTAAGGCCCAACGCCACAATTACCAATGCGACTAAAACCTCCACCAACGTAAAACCACGAACCACGATTATACGACCACCGTGCTTCATGGCTTTTTTCCGGCAGATCTGTCCGCAATGCGTGAAGTATTCTCGCGTGCAATTTTCCCCAGCGTATCGCCAGTGACACTGGTTTTGATCTGGGTAGCGTCGCGTTGCAAAATCAATCGAAAGGGCGTTCCTTCGCCACTTGCGGCTACCGTAATTTGCGGAGGGTTCGGTTGATCACTCGCGAATGTTTTTTCCACTTTTTTTAGCACCACGGTACGGGCGTCCAGTTGCAATTGAATACTCAGCCCTACGGGTAAATCGCGGTGCCGAAATTGAGATTCGTGATCCATAGCAAACCAACGATCGCGCCTTGTTTCATATTCCAAAAACTCGTATGAGGTGGGCGCTACCCTTAAACCAAAATCGCGGCCTTCGAGTAACGCACGCTCATGTAATAAGCTTAGTAACCCTTCGATGCGCCGACTTTCGTCGTCCAACTGAGTGTCGCGTCCCGTAACGTTAATCGAAAGCACTGCGAATGAAATGACGATGGCGATAATGACCACAACCACTAAAATTTCGACGAGGGTAAAGCCCTTGCTGCGCATCAGAGCTCTTGCCGACCGCAAGGTCGAGTTATTTTTGATCGAGCGTTGCCGTCGAGATATCCGCGTCGTAACCCTCACCACCCGGCTTTCCGTCGCGTCCGAAGGATACAATCTCGTAGTCTCGACCATCAGCACCTGGACTCACATATTGATAGGGTTTGTTCCAGGGGTCTTTCGGTAGTGCGGGTAAATACCCACCCGATCGATAATTTGTGATGGTAGGGTCGATAGGCTGTTTAACTAAGGCCAGTAATCCTTGTTCGGTAGTGGGATATTTAAAGTTATCTAAGCGATACAAATCCAATGCGGTTTGGATCGCGCGGACATCGCTTTGAGCGCGCGTAACCCGCGCCTTATCGACATTCTCTAAAATTTTTGGTACGACAAGTGCTCCAAGCACTGCCAAAATAACCACGACGACCATGATTTCGATTAGAGTAAAACCATATTGACGTTTGCGCATAATAACCTCGGTTGACCTTATGAATGATACCAAAATAGCGCGTCTAGCGCCGATTACTACAGCGCTGCAATGGGACCGCGGTCGTGGCATTTTACTGATCGGTTTATTACTTTTATTACATTTACTGTTGGGATTGGGCGACAGTATTGCGGCATTGTTGCGCTATGACCGGGGTGCTATCGCGGCCGGCGGGTGGTGGCGCCTATTGACAGCACATGCAGTGCATCTAGACCTGCATCACTTAATTCTCAATGAATTAGGGTTGGTACTGATTTGGAGTCTTTTTGCTGCGGATTTTAATGTGGTGGAATGGTGTGTGGTGGTGCTCTTAAGCGCGTTGGCTATCAGTTCGGGTATGTGGTGGGGTAGTCCCTATGTCACTTGGTATGTAGGTGCTTCCGGAGTTCTACATGCGGTGATGGCGGCGGGCGCTGCTCGGCATTGGCTAACGGGTCAATGGGATCGTTGGATTTTGCTGAGCGGTCTGGCGGCGAAATTAATTTACGAGCGCGGATTTTCCCAGCCAGGACCCATGATTGTTATCGATGCTCATCTGTATGGGGTACTGGCGGGATTCGTCATAGGTGTCGCTCTAACCTTGAGGATGGCTATAATGCGTAAAGGCTCATTTTAGGATTTAAAGGATTTTTATGTCGCTTGCGATGGTGTTTCCGGGACAGGGTTCGCAAAGTTTGGGCATGATGAGCAAGTTAAGCCAAGTTGCACCCCAAATTGAGGCGACGTTTGCCGAGGCGTCAGAGGTCTTAGGGTATGACTTGTGGAAAATCTGCCAGCAAGGACCCATTGAGTCGTTAAATGCCACTGAATGCACCCAACCCGCTATGTTGGCGGCCGGCGTGGCGACCTTCCGGCTGTGGTGCGCACGCGGTGGCGCAAATCCCACAATGATGGCAGGTCATAGTCTGGGCGAGTTTTCCGCGCTGGTTGCCGCTGGCCGACTGGATTTCAAAACCGCTGTTGGGTTGGTGAAATTTCGTGCCGAGTCGATGCAAGCGGCGGTCAGCCAAGGATTAGGCGCTATGGCCGCGATTCTCGGTTTAGAAGATACTGATATTGAGAGCGCATGTGAGGAAGCCGCTCAGGGCGAAATTGTGGAAGCCGTCAATTTCAACTCGCCAGGCCAGGTGGTAATTGCTGGACATGCTACTGCTGTAACACGGGCAATTGAAATTGCAAGAGCAAAGGGAGCGAAGCGCGCTTTGCTGCTGCCGGTAAGCGTGCCGTCTCATAGCACCTTGATGCGACCCGCCGCGCTTCGCCTGAGTGAACGCCTTGCCATGATTCCGATAGCGGCAAGGCCGTCATTTCAGGTATCGCTCTACGGCGTTGACGTCAAAGTCCATGCCAGTAGCGACGATATTCGGGCCGGTTTGGTCAAGCAATTGCATACACCGGTGTATTGGGCGGCGACCGTACGTACTCTCATTGCGGCGGGTGCGACCGAAATTATCGAGTGTGGACCTGGCAAAGTGTTAACCGGATTGAATCGCCGCATAGATAAAAATCGCGAATTGAAAATGCTGGCGCTGGAAGATCCTCAAGGCTTGGAAGATGCGCTAATAACGGTGAAACAATGACGAAGAGTGATATGCTCAGTGGCGAAATTGCACTTATCACGGGTGCATCCAGAGGAATTGGCGCGGCAATCGCGAGTACTCTTAGCCGGCAGGGCGCTCGGGTCATAGGCACAGCAACCACTCTTGAAGGAGCGGCAAAAATCAGCGCGGTGCTGGCAGCGGCAGAGGGGCGCGGAGCGATGCTCGATGTGACCCAGCAGGATTCTGTTGATAGCTTAGTTAAGGATATTGAATTAAAAGAAGGGCCGATTAGTATTTTGTGTAATAACGCGGGTATTACTCGTGATACTTTATTGCTGCGCATGAAACAGGACGATTGGGATGCGGTTTTACAGACCAATTTGGCTTCCGTATTTAGACTATCAAAAGCGGTACTGCGAGGCATGATGAAGGCCCGTAAGGGGCGTATTGTCAGTATCGCCTCTATTGTTGGCTTGACCGGCAATCCTGGTCAGGCGAATTATGCTGCGGCGAAGGCCGGTATGATTGCATTTACCAAGTCTTTAGCACGTGAGGTGGGTTCACGCGGCATAACCGCCAACGTGGTAGCACCGGGTTTCATTGATACGGATATGACCCGCGCCCTCAATGACACACAACGCTCAGCCTTAATGAGCCAAATCCCTCTGGGGCGTCTTGGGCAACCGGATGACATTGCTGCCGCGGTGTTGTTTTTATGTTCTAGTGCGGGCGCCTATATTACGGGCGAGACCTTGCACGTAAATGGCGGCATGTATATGGCTTGACGGAGGGTTTTCTTCCCTAATCTGACCTATTTGTCAAGACACTTTAAAACGTGGGGTAGTCAATTATGCGTTCACAGTAGCCGTATCGATTTTGTTCACATAAAATACGCGCCCTGCCGAATAGACGGCGCGCATCCATAGCAATCCTGAAAGGACACCATAACGATGAGTACTGTTGAGCAGCAGGTTAAAAAGATTGTCGCAGAGCAATTGGGCGTCAAAGCAGAAGAGGTCACCAATGATGCGTCGTTTGTAGACGACTTAGGTGCAGACTCTTTAGACACTGTAGAACTAGTGATGGCGCTCGAGGAAGAGTTCGAAACCGAAATTCCGGACGAAGACGCCGAAAAAATTACTACGGTACAACAGGCTGTTGACTACATTAATTCCCACAAGGGCAAGACTTAAGACGCTAATGTGAGGAGTCGCCGTTGAGCAAACGACGCGTGGTAGTAGTCGGCCTTGGCGTCGTGTCTCCCGTGGGGAACGATGTCAAAAGCGCGTGGGCGGCTATTGTAGCGGGTCGCAGTGGTATTGCGAATGTGACTCGATTTGATACCAGTAAATTTCCGGTCCACTTTGGAGGTGAGATTCGCGGTCTTGAGTTAGAGGCTTACATGAGCGCAAAAGATGCGCGTCGTATGGATGCCTTTATGCAATATGGTGTGGTAGCCGGTACGCAGGCTATGAGAGATTCTGGGTTAGTGATCACCGAACAGAATTCTGATCGAGTCGGTGTATTGATGGGTTCGGGAATGGGAGGTCTTGAGTCCATCGAACAGACTTATGAGAAATATCTAGAAACCCATTCGCCGAAGAAAATTTCACCTTTTTTCATTCCTTCCAGTATTATTAATTTGGTCAGCGGACATTTGTCGATGGCGTTTAATTTGACGGGGCCGAATTTGGCGATTGCTACCGCCTGCACTACCTCGACGCATGCTCTGGGTATGGCCATGCGTCTTATACAATATGGCGATGCGGACGCCATGTTGGCGGGAGGTTCCGAAATGGCGACCTGCATTACGGGAGTGAGCGGTTTCGCTCAGGCTAAAGCCATATCGCTTCGCAATGACAATCCTACTGCCGCCAGTCGCCCGTGGGATAAGGATCGTGATGGATTCGTGATGGGTGATGGCGCTGGGGCAATGTTACTTGAGGAATACGAACACGCTAAGGCTCGCGGTGCGAATATTTATGCTGAATTGGTGGGCTTTGGTATGAGTGGAGATGCCTTTCACGTGACGGCGCCGCCTGAGAACGGCGAAGGCGCGCGTAAAGCGATGGCTAAAGCGTTAGTTGACGCGTCGTTGAATCCTAATCAGGTCCAATACGTTAATGCGCACGCGACCTCTACCGAGTTAGGCGATCGTGCTGAGACTACAGCGATTCGGCGCGCCTTTGGCGCAGCTGCTGACCAATTGATGGTCAGTTCCACCAAGTCTATGACCGGCCACTTGCTGGGTGCCGCTGGCGCAGTTGAGGCGATTATCTCGGTGTTGGCATTGCGCGATCAAGTCGTGCCGCCCACTATCAACTTAGAGCAACCCGGCGAGGGGTGCGATTTGGATTACGTGCCCAAAATCGCGCGCCAGGCACCGTTACAATACACTTTGTCGAATTCGTTTGGATTTGGTGGCACTAACGGTTCGCTCATTTTCCGCCGACATTGAGCCGTTGCGGCTCGTCGAGCGGTTTCCGGAGCTCTATCCCGGGCTTCTAGAGAGCTCTAGCGTGGGCCGATTCGATATTCTCCCATTCAGCTCCGGCGAGACTCTAAAACTCACGGCGCCCGGAGTATTGGACGGGCCATTTGCTTCGACGGGTAAATTTCTAGATGCTTTAGATCAATGGTGGCTTGCGCTGCACTCGAGCCTAGTTGCTGCGCCAATATCCCGTCCAGAGCTGCCGTTCAAAGGCGGATGGTTACTGTACTTGGGCTACGAATTGGCTGCGGAAATTGAACCTCATTTAAATTTACCCCCAAGTCCTGACCCGATGATTGCTTGGGCAGTTCGAGCGCCGGCGGCATGGATTCGCGATCGGTTGAGCATGCAAAGTTGGCTCATTGCCGAACCTGGCTGCGAGAATTTGCTGAATCGATTTGAACAGCACATTGCGCTTTTGAGTACGCCGTCAGCGAATGCATCCATTGTTAGGGATACTCCGTTGACCAGTATTGTTCACGAAGAGGCGGGCGAAAAATTTGAAATCGCCGTTCGACGAGCGCTTGAATACATAGCAGCCGGTGAAGTTTATCAAACTAATTTGTCGCGTTTATGGTCCGTTCAATCCTCGGCTATTGATCCAGTAAAAATCTATTTACAATTGCGCACTCAAAATCCGAGCCCCTTTGCGGCAATTCTTCGTCAGGGTGATTTTAGTTTGCTCTCCTCTTCGCCTGAAAGGCTATTTTGTATTATCGATGGTGTGGTTTCGACTAGACCGATTGCAGGAACGCGACCGCGAGGGAATTCTCTCGACGAAGATTTGACAATGGTAAGAACTTTGCTTGAGAACGCTAAGGAACGTGCCGAGCATGTGATGTTAATCGATTTAGAACGCAATGATTTGGGTAAGGTGTGTCGAGCAGGTTCGGTACAAGTCAATGAGTTTATGAGCGTCGAGACTTATGCTCATGTTCATCATATCGTCTCAAACATTAGCGGTACGCTAGGCAAGGAGATAACGCCTGTGGCCGTTATCCGTGCATTATTTCCGGGCGGTACTATTACGGGATGCCCCAAATTTCGTTGCATGCAGATTATCTCTGAACTTGAAGGACAGGGACGTGGTGCCTACACAGGATCACTGGGTTACCTGAATCGCGACGGTAGCTGTGATTTTAATATTTTGATTCGTACAATCAGTGTTCAAGGCAAGACGCTCAGGTTTCGCGCAGGTGCTGGTATCGTAGCCGACTCGCATCCTAGTCTTGAAGTTGCCGAGACTCGTGCTAAGGCTGAGGGTCTACGCCGGGCTTTGGTGATTGCTTGATCAAGATTTGGATTAATGGTGGCATTGCTAGCCAAATTGATTGCCGTGATCGTGGCTTAAACTATGGGGATGGCTTATTTGAAACTTTATGCATAGCGCGAGGCATTCCACGCCTGTTAGATTATCATCTCGAGCGTTTATATAATGGTTGTAAACGACTTAAAATCATTCCGCCTAATTTAGCTTTGTTGCGCCATGAGCTTCTAAAAATTGCCGCGCTTCGCACCTCTGGGATATTAAAATTAGTTCTTACGCGCGGCGTCGGCACGCGCGGGTATCGACCTACCGGCCGTGAGCGGTGTATTCGCATCCTATCACTTCAACCGTTCCCACGCATCGCAGCGCCGCACCCAGGCATTTGGCATGTCAGATTATGCACCACGCGCTTGGGAAGCAACATTACGCTAGCCGGCTTGAAAACACTTAATCGATTGGAATCTGTGATGGCGCGCTCAGAGTGGCAGAATCCGCGTATAGCAGAAGGACTTATGATGGACGCCGACGGAAACATTGTCTGCGGTACCATGTCCAATATATTCATACGGCGAGGCATACGCTTGATGACGCCGCTCTTAGATCGGTGTGGTGTAGCAGGGGTAATGCGACGCTGGGTGTTAAGCCAGGCTGATGCGTTGAATTTAAAGCCCTATGAAATACGGCTTCGTTGGAAGGATATAGCCAACGCCGAAGAGGTATTTATGTGTAATGCGTTAGTCGGTGTCATTCCGATTGCTAAATTAATTCGTCAAGGTGAATCCATTCGCCCGCCCGAGGTACACGCGGCCGCCCAGTTGCAGCGTCGCTTGGCCTTGTTATGAGCACTGTAAGGCGTTTAAAGGCCATTGTCGTGCTTATGGCGTTGGTGCTGATAATGTTCACCGGACAGCGGGTACGGGACGCTTGGCACGGCTTAAACGAACCTATCGGCAATACCGCAGTCTTGCGCTTTCGGGTATCTCCTGGAGCAAGAATCGCACACGTGGCCGCTGATTTGGCTGCCCAGGGTGTTATCAAGCAACCACGGATTTGGATTTGGTATGCGCGTTATAAGGGTCTAGCTTCGGGCATCAAGGCGGGCGAATATGCTCTTGATGCAGGTATTACGCCTCGTAAATTGCTTTACAGGTTGGTAAGCGGAGAGGTTCTGTTGCACTCATTGACCATTGTGGATGGCTGGCGAGTGGCGGATCTATTGGCCGCACTGAGGCGCGATCCCGATGTTCTTACCACGCTGTCCCTAGCGCCCAATGATCTGATGCGACGATTGGGAAGCTCTGGCGATGCGGAGGGTCAGTTTTTACCCGAAACTTACAAGTTTCCCAGTGGCACTACCGACCTTGAGATATTGCGTCAGGCACATGTGGCATTGACTCGCGAGCTCGACGCCGCCTGGGCGAGTCGAGATAACAGCATTGCGCTGCGAAACCCCTATGAGTTATTGACCATGGCCTCGATTGTTCAAAAGGAGACTGGAGTTCCTCGGGAGATCGGTTTAGTGGCCGGCCTATACTTGCATCGACTTAAGATCGGCATGCGCTTGCAGGCCGACCCAACTATTATTTACGGGTTAGGCGATCGTTATGGGGGCAGCTTACACACCGTGGATCTTAGGACTGACGGTCCGTATAACAGTTATACCCGGACAGGATTGCCGCCGACGCCAGTCGCTCTGGCGGGTGCCGCGGTGCTACGCGCGACTGCGCATCCGGAAACGACTAAGGCAATTTATTTTGTTGCGTCACCCAAAGGTGACGGCAGCCATGTTTTCTCTGAAACTCTGGAGCAGCATAACGTCGCGGTAACGGCATACTTAGCGAGACATCAACGACCTACGTCAGACGCCGCGCGATGAATCGCGTCGCCCGTTTTATAACCATGGAGGGAATTGAGGGTGTGGGTAAGACCACACAAATAGGTTTTATTGGCCAATTGCTAGCAGCAAGAAATATTAGTCACTGTGTGACGCGTGAGCCTGGCGGTACGCCTTTGGCAGAAAAAATACGTTCCCTAGCCCTGGTGGCGGATGCAGAAACATTGCCACCGATGGCCGAGCTCTTGTTGATGTTCGCGGCGCGATCGGTGCACCTTCATAACGTGATTGAACCTGCCTTAAAAGTGGGCCGATGGGTGTTATGTGATCGATTCACTGACGCAACTTATGCTTATCAAGGAGCAGGCAGAGGATTAGCGCCGGAAAGTATAGAAAAACTTGAGCAGATGGTACAGGCAACTCGTCGCCCCGACCTTACCCTTCTGTTAGATGCCCCGGTAGAAATTGCGTTGGAGCGGGCGAGGGTTCGCCGTGCGGAACAGGAAAGAGATCGCTTTGAGCGCGAACAGTACGAATTCTTCAAACGAGTGCGTTCTCTCTATTTGGCGCGGGCCGCAGCGGAGCCGCAACGAATTAGGGTAGTAGACGCCAATGCGCCGGCCACCACCGTGCGCATGCAAATACAAGAGATATTGGAATTAAGTTCGTGGATGTATTAGCGGCTGACTTATTGCCTTGGTTAAATGTGGCGCAAAACCGGTTACGCGAGGCGGCAGCTGCGCAACGCTTGCCGCATTCGCTTCTGGTGTTGAGCACTCCGGGGCTAGGAGCCGAATCTCTAGCGCATTGGGCATCGGGTTTCGCACTATGTGAAGCAAGCGAGAAACCTTGTGGAAAATGTAGCTCGTGCATACTGTTGCGAGTAGATTCGCATCCCGATTTACATGTGGTGCGTATCGAAGAAGATGCGCACCAGATAAAAATAGATCAAGTGCGCGACCTGATTGAAGCGTTGGCCCTCAAGAGCTATCGAGGTGGTTATCGCGTGGGATTAATCGAGGGAGCGGAAACCTTGAATACTCACAGTGCCAATGCCTTTCTGAAAACTTTAGAGGAGCCGCCACAGAAGACGCTGCTCATAATGATTGCAAAGCCAAATCATAGACTACCGGCAACTATTGCAAGTCGCTGTCTTAAGATTAACCTAAGAGTACCTTCGCTCGATATCGCCAGAAATTGGTTGACAGAAAAGTCAGGACAAAAGCGTGATTGGCTGAGTGCCTTGACATTAACCGGCGGTGCACCGCTACCAGCGCTTGATCTTGATATGCCTCAAATAGCCGCGCTTGAAACGGACATGCGGGAGTGCATCACACAATTGACGGTTAATGCACTCGATATAACCTTGCTGGCTGAACGTTGGCTTAAGTCCCAGCTAGGGTTACGTATTGCGTGGCTTGAGAACTGGATCACAGGTCAAATACGCGGCAATGTGGAACCAGTAGGCTTGCCTCAGGCTTTACTTAAGGCCAAGATACGTGCTTTATTCGAGCTGCAGGATGCATTACGCGAGTTTCGACGTTTTGCATCGACCAGTATGAATCAACAATTGGCATTAGAAACCCTCTTGTTGGGGGGTCGAGCGGCATTTGCCGCTTGAGATTTATGAGAGGTTCGAGGAATTGAGAAATCCCAGTAATAAGCCCGGTCTCCTGACTCTCACCATTAAGGATAAGAGTGCGTTGTATCTGGCCTACATGCCATTCGTTAAGAATGGCGGATTGTTTATCCCGACCAACAGCATGTACCAATTGGGTGATGAAGTATTTATGTTGCTCAATTTGATGGGCGAAGAAGAAAAAATACCGGTAGCCGGGCGTGTTATTTGGATGACACCAAAGGGTGCTCAAGGTAAAAGGACAGCGGGAATTGGGGTCCAGTTTAGCGACCAAGATCGCGGTAATACTCAGAAAAAAATTGAAAACTACTTAGCCGGTGCGCTCGGTGGCGATAAGCCAACGCACACGATGTGACCCTTATTAACTACGATGAGTTTTAGCCGCATCGGTAGCTGCAAGGCCGCCTTTTAGTACATAGGCATCGAAACCGCGCTCACTGAGTATATAGGCACCCGCCGAGCTCCGACGGTCCGTGTCGCAACAAACAATATAAGGTATTTTTTTATCGAGTGAGTTAAATTTCAGCCGGATAAAATACAAAGGCATATTAAGCGAACCATCGATATGAAAATTCTGGAATTCGCTAGGCAATCGCACGTCGAGCCACTTGCCACCGTTGGCTACCATTTCTTTGGCCTTGTCGTAAGTTATCCATTTCAGCAGGGGTTCGTTGAGCAAGGTTTGAAAATCACTCTTGCCTAGCCGCATTAACGAACCTTCGGTTAGCATCGTGACGGTCGCATTGCGTTTTGCCTCAGCAATTAGCGCCTCTTCCCCAAAACTATCCCCAGGCCCCAGCTCGGCGAGTTTAATGCCTTCCTTGTTCAGCGGCGTTTCACGATGAACCACGCATTTTCCAGATATCACCACGTAAAAATAATCGCCCTCGCTGCCTTGCTTAATGATGACATCGCCAGCACGAAAGTTAATGCGCTGCATGCGCATGAAAATGGCCTGAATATTTGCGGGCGGAATTAGATGAAAAGCCTTGGTTTGCAGCAGTGTCG
Source organism: Gammaproteobacteria bacterium (assembly GCA_025359565.1). Classification (GTDB taxonomy): domain Bacteria; phylum Pseudomonadota; class Gammaproteobacteria; order Steroidobacterales; family Steroidobacteraceae; genus Bog-1198. The sequence continues at coordinate 568,852 of JANYFY010000009.1, forward strand.
TCATCCAGTCGCCGCCAAGGTTAGGCGCACCCCCGCGAAGATCGCCGACTTCGTACTGACCGGTTTGATCCCAGGTTATGAGGACGTCGAGCACTTCGCTGTCGATCGCGATGTATTCGAGATCGCTGGCCGCACGGGCTGTGACTTTGCGAGGTAGTCCAGGAGCTAGGGCACAGTGCGCTTCGGGACTTCCTCCACTTATTGTGCGGACTACTTTCTCACCCACTCGCAATTCAACAGTGCCCTTGACTATAAAGAACGTCTGTTTATTGGTATCGCCTTCTTTAAATAGATTTCTGCCGGCGTCCATCTCGCGCAAGCTCGTTTTTCGTGCGAGCGCGTGTAGATTTTCCCTTTTAAGGCCATCTAAAGGTGAGAAAACCTTTAGTACCGCGGGTTCGAGAGGTCGGTCAGCCATCGAGCTTAAATCGCTTCTGGTTTGTATTAGTATGATATCGAATCATGATTCTAGCACATGCTCACGCTACGCTATCTGGCGCGCGTTTGCGTGTACGGTGAAGTCGCAAATCAACGGTAGGTGGTCGGAAAATTGAACATTCGGCATTGTGAAGCCGTTTACTTCAATTTCAGCGCTGTGCAGTATGAAGTCCAATTCCCGACGCGGGCTGTTGCTCGGATAGGAGGGTAGGCCTTGAGTGTTGGCGCTGTTTAAACCGGCCGCCTGCATAAACAAGTAAATTTCATGGTCGCCCCAATACGTATTAAAATCGCCCGCCACGATCACGGGCTTAAGAGTCTTACGAATAAGGTCATAAAGTGATCGGAGTTGATACTGCCGATGGCGGTATTTTAAGGACAAGTGCACCAGAAAAATGGCTACATCGTCCAGCTCTAGTTCGATAATCAGCCGTTTTATACCGGTATCAAAATAATGGAATCGTTCACCTCTTACCCTTGGCGCAGCCAGAAAAGCGTTGGCCTGTTTGCGAACAATAGGCACCAATTGATTTAGCGAAGAAACCCCATATTTGCATTCGAAAGTTGAATAGTGTCCCAGCGATTTGGCGATAAAATCAGCCTGATTTACCATACCCGTGCGGATTGAACCGGTATCAACCTCTACTAAACCTACGACGTCAGGATCTTGATTCTTAATAAAATCAGTGATTTGCGATAAAACATTCGGGTTCGACCTTAAGTACCCCGCGCCGGGAAGAGGCAAATGAAAAGCTGCACCGGTGCCGGTAGCATAACGAATATTGTATAGCAGCAATCTCACCGCGGGATTGTAACTGCGGGCCGAGGTGTGCGCATGAGCATAAGGTCACGTTATACTGACTCAATGAGTATTTCGGTAACGCCATTGAAATTGTTCGTGACCCATAATTGGGTGGAAAACGATGACTATATTCGGATATTTGAATATTTAGAGGCTACGGGAACTTTTTACTATCACAACACCAGCCTTCCTGACGCGAAGCAACCGGTTGATAAGGAGAGCCAACGCGAAGAGTTGCGACGTCAAATTGGCCCCTGTGAAGTCGTGATTGCGTTGCCGGCTGTCTATAAAGCTTCGCCAGAACTCGCGCTATTCCAATTGAATTTTGCTAAGTCGGCGGATCGGCCTATCGTGATGTTGGAAAATTTCGCCTCATCCGAGGCATTACCCCAGGCGTTCGCGGATTTGGCGGACGAGATAACGGCTTGGAATGAGCGTAATCTCATCGATGCGCTACTACGTCAAGGACGACACCAGGAAACCACTCGGTGGGACACCGTGGAGTTTAAGATCGACTAGTTGGTGGCCGCTACGGGGCTATCGAAATCGGTTGATAAGCGCTCATTTCGATGCAAGCTCAACGGTAATTGAACTACGGTCGCCGTTTGACGCACTAGAAGCGGCGTACGACACAAGCTTTCAAACACTTGCACTATGAGCTCAGCACAGTCATCAGCCTGTTGGCTCGACATTTTGCGTACCGTAGCAGCAACAGCATCTTCGCCGGGTAAGGGTTTTACTCCGTGCAAACTGCGAGTGATTCGTTCAAATTGCGCAAGCACTTCGGTAGGCACCTGATCGGCGGTCAAGCTCATCAAATGTTTTCGGTACGCACAAATTAAGCGCTGCTTAATCGGAGTCGAGCGCACTAATTCTAAAGTTGCCGAATGAAAACACTCTGATGCGCTGATCATGACGGTCTTTAGGATGCCCACAAAGAATAAAACCTTAAAGTAGTTTCGAGGTTTAATCCTCGACCTTAGCCTCAGTAAATCAAGGCTCTGCGTCATGAATATACAAGACAATCGATAAAAAGCAATGTAGATTTTATCATTTTTGTAAATATACCTATGTTACAATAAATAACATTAGATTTATCATATAACACTCTAATTATAAACATTTTACTACTCTAACTTGTCAAGTACTTCATTTATAAATATTCATTTCCTGAATAATATTATATGCGATACTTTAAGTGATATGGGTGTGCCGCACAGTCGAATAGCAATGTTGGAATCCAACCTCTCTGCTCTGAGCACTCGAGTGCCGGGGTTACCTGTCGAGGGTGTGTTGTTGTGCCGTTTAATGCTGCATCTAGGACGTGAGACTGCTGCCACGTTGCATCAACATATTCGACCCTTTGGACTTGCTGAGCCGGAGTTTCGTGTTTTGATGACTTTATTTACGCAAATCGATGGCATTGCACACCCCACTGAATTATGTGCGGGAGCCGCCATAAGTCCCGCCAATATGTCGAGAATTTGTGATGCATTGGTGGCGCGAAGCTTAATCACCCGGGTTGCGAGTGAGCAAGATCGCAGACGCATGGTGCTGGCCATCACCGCCGCCGGAGAACATTTGGTGCAGAGATTAATGCCTTCATTGTTTGCACCCCTTGGAGCGATTTGCGATGAGTTCACTGCGCCCGAGCGTCATCTACTCATTAATTTAATGAAGCGCTTGGCTTATCGAATGGAAGATGTCGCGCAATCGGAGCACGCATGAGAGTTCTATGCATGCCCAGCATGGCAGTAATGGTGACTTTGAGTTTGTTGGGATGCGCTACATTGCCTGCATCGTATAAGCCGGTAGATTTATCTGATCGGTCATTCGTGACACCTATTTCGGAACTGGAGTTGGGCTCCGGTAATTGGCCGGTGTCCGATTGGTGGCAGACTTATCAAAACCCAGTTCTCAATCAACTGATCGCATCAGCGCTACAGTTTTCGCCGAGCTTACGGATGGCACAAACCCGGTATGAAGCGGCACGACAAACGGTGCGAGTTGTGGGGGCCGAGTCAGGAGTACATGTAGATGCGACGAGTTCTTTTGATCGGCAACGTCTCAGTGACAATGGATTATTTCCGCCCAGACTATTGGGTTTTAATTGGTATAACCAGGCGGATTTAGGATTAAAGGCTAGTTACACGTTCGATTGGTGGGGTAAGCAGCGCGATTCAATAGAGGCAGCGCTAGATGCAGCACATGCCATTCAGGCCGATCGTGCGGCGGCGGCATTAGTACTCGCAAGTTCCGTGGCCGAGACCTATTTTGGTTGGGCGGTAGATCAGTCGCGTTTGGAGATACTGCACGCGCGATTGGAGCTTGCCGAACGGGGTGCAGGCATTGAAGCTGCGCGAGTAAAGGCGGATTTAGATTCCGGGGATAGCGTTCAGCAAAGTGCTCTTCAGATCGCAGCCTTAAAGGAGCAGGTTGCGATGCTTGAGAGTTCGGCACGGCTGCGCATTGTGGCCCTTGTTGCCTTGTGCGGTCAGCCCATTTCTCAATTGCCAGCCCTTAAAGTCGGGCCGTTGCCAGCCACCGTAGCGCAGTTACCCGAGAGTGTGCGCATCGATCTCATGGCTCGTCGTCCGGATATCACTGCGAGTCGTTGGCGGGTAGAAGCGAGTGAGAAGAATGCTATTGCCGCACGGGCTGAATTTTTTCCAGATGTGAGTTTAAATGGATTGCTCGGATTATCCAGTTTGCAGTTAGGCAAATTGTTAGAGGCAGGTAGTGGAGTTCCACTTATCGGTGCCGCTGTCCATTTGCCGCTATTCGATGCAGGCCGAATTAGAGCACGCTACGGTGCGAGTCAAGCGTCGGTTAATACAGCAATTGCATCCTACCAAGAGACCCTAACTAAGGCGGTGCAGGACGTTGCCACTCAGGTTGAAACTCGTAATCAGGTAGCTGAAGAACGAGTTGCACGTCAAGGGCAAGCGGATGCGGCGCTGGAATTAAGTAAAAGTGCGGCTGCGCGCGTACGCCAGGGAATCACCGATTTAAGGCCTGAGCTGACTGCAACCAATGCGTGGCTGGTACAGCGTGATGCTCTGGTGCAATTAGATGCAGCGGCGTTACTGGCCGACATCGGGTTACAACGAGCACTGGGTGGCGGTTACCATGAGTGAGAATACCAGTGTTGCGGCAGCACTACCCCAGAATGGTAAACGCCGGCGTATGATGATTATGATTTTCGTCCTGTTTATGGTGCTCGGGTTTTTGTATTTTTTGTATTGGTTTTTCGTACTATCAATCCGTGAGCAAACTGACGATGCGTATGTGAATGGGAATAAAGTGGTGATTTCGTCCCAGGTTTCAGGGACCGTGGTGGCGGTGTTTGCGGACGATACTCAAGCAGTCAAAGCAGGTCAAATACTCGTCAAATTGGACCCTTTAGACGCGCAAACGGCTTTAAGTCGAAGCGCCAGTCTGCTTGCGCAAACAGTGCGTCAAGTTCGGCAACAGACCTTAAGCGCCGATCAATATGATTCGGTAATTGTTACGCGCCAATTAGAATTGGCCCGCGCCCATACTGATCTTGATAAGCGTGAACCGCTGTTGGCAGAGCATGCGATTGCACTGGAAGAGGTGCGCCATGCGCGCGAAGCAGTGGAGCTGTCGCGAGCCGCTCTTGCGCAGGCCCAGAGTCAATCGAGGGCATCGCACGCGCTGGTGGATGGTTTGCCGATTGAGGACAACCCGGCGGTGCAGCAAGCCAAAACCGCTTATCGCGATGCGTGGATAAGTGCAAAGCGCAATGCGGTGATTGCGCCGGTTGCCGGCTATGTGGCGGAGCGGAGCGTTCAATTGGGCCAGCATATTCAAGCTGGTCAGCCGCTGATGACGGTCATCGCTTTAAATGCGCTTTGGGTGGATGCGAATTTTAAAGAGGTCCAGTTGCGTCACTTGCGCATAGGACAAGCGGCGCAAGTCCATAGTGATTTATATGGAAGTTCATTGATTTATCACGGCCATGTAAAAGGGATGTCTGCGGGTACTGGATCGGCGTTCTCATTACTACCGGCGCAAAACGCTACGGGAAATTGGATTAAAGTGGTTCAGCGAGTTCCGGTGAGGATCCAAATCGAAGCTCGAGACTTGGGTAAGTATCCGCTGCGCATTGGCTTATCCACTAATGTTATCGTGGATACCAAGGACCAAAGTGGATCGGTTCTTGCTGCGCAATCCTCGGATACTGCTGCAAGTGATACGTCGGTTTACACGCAAGATCTTGACCAGGCAAATGCGACGGCGAACGCGGTGGTGCGTGAAAATTTAGGCTCCGGACGCTAGCCTCGTGGCCGATTATGCGCCTCTTAGCCGCAGCAAGCTCGTATGGCTGACGGTGGCAATATCCACTGCGGCCTTTATGGAAATATTGGACATGACGATCGTCAATGTCTCGGTGCCCCATATTGCGGGTAGCATGGGGGTGAGTACCTCTGAGGGCACTTGGACCATTAGTTCGTATATGTTGACCGCAGCTATCATGCAACCGTTGTCTGGTTGGATAGGGCGACGATACGGAGAAGTACGGACTTTGTTGACTTCGGTTGTGTTGTTCATGGTGTTCTCGGCGGTGTGTGGTCTTGCAACTAGCTTACCCATGCTGGTTGCTGCGCGCTTGATGCAGGGCTTAGTCTCCGGACCCATGATGTCGGTAGCGCAAGCTATTTTGCTTCGAAATTATCCGGTTGAAAAACGCGGTGTAGCGATTGCGACTATGGGAATGGTAATGGTGGTTGCGCCCATTTTTGGCCCGATATTAGGTGGATGGATTACTGACAACTTTTCCTGGCCCTGGTTATTTTATTTAAACCTACCTATTGGGGCTGCGGTAGTGTTTATTTGTTGGACGTTACTCCACAGGCGCGAGTCTGCTTTGGTTAAGCAGCCGATTGACGGGGTAGGTTTGGGGTTACTAACACTCGGTGTGGGGAGCTTGCAGTACTTGCTGGACAACGGCAACGATAAGGATTGGTTTAGTTCCTCCATTATCACAGCGGCAGCGGTTATCGCCGCTCTAAGTCTGACGCTATTAATCGCTTGGGAGCTCGGCGAGGCGCATCCGGTAATTGATTTACAATTATTTCGGCGCTTAAACTTTCGGGTGGGCGTGTTTGTAATTGCGGTAGGTTATTTTGCCATGATGGGAATCAATATCATTTTCCCGTTATGGCTGCAAACAAATGTCAACTACACCGCCACTTGGGCGGGGCTTGCGGTGGCGCCGGTAGGAATATTTGCAATGCTTGCGGCGCCCATCGTGGGGCGCAATATGAATCGAATGAACATTCGTTTAGCGATTAGTTTTGCATTTGCTGTTTTTGGTATCAGTGTGTTTTGGGTCGCCTCGTTGAACGAACACGCTACCTTTAGTCAATTCGCATTGCCTCGTTTATGGCAAGGCTTAGGCATTGCATTTTTTTTCCTACCGCTCAATCAAGTGGTTTTCTCCAATGCGTCACCGAATGAGTTAGCGTCTATTGCCGGGTTGAGCAATTTTTTGCGCACGATGTCTGGTAGTTTTGCGACCGCGATTACTGTATGGATTTGGATTCGTCGCACTGATTATCACCATGTGGTCCTAACCGAGCATGTTAGAAATTCCGCTGCCGGATTAGCGCCTTATCAAGCGCAACTCAATGCTCAGGGCGTCTCGGGGGCCAATGCATTTCAATATATTGAGCGTGTGCTTACGCAGCAATCGCTTACTTTGGGAATGAACGATGTATTTTATATATTGGGCGCGATTTTTTTTCTCATCATTCCTTTTATCTGGTTGGCAAAACCGCCGTTTGGTGGAAGTAGGGCGGAAGCTAGCCACTAGTGAGATCACTAATAGGTCGCTTGAATCACTCGTCCCGCCGCGAATGCGTGCAACTCCGCGGTGATCGCCAGCGCAATTCCCTCAGGCGTTACCGCACCAATATCGAAGCCAACAGGTCCGCGCAGTCGGCCTTGCAACCGCGCAGCGCACGCTCCGATGTCAGCGAGTAGGCGCTCGCGGCGGGGTAGAGGACCTAATAAGCCGATATAGGGAATGCCGCTCGTTGCAAGTCCGCGAAGATAGGCCGCGTCATTTGACAGGTGATGGCTCATGACGACGGCAGCAAAAAAGCGCCCTAAATCCACATACTCACGGAGCGTTGCACCTTCCACGCATATCACCTGTGCACCGGGGAAATGCATGGGGTCGGCGTAAGCCTGTCGATGATCGACTACCGTTACTTCGAAGCGTAACGCGCGCAGTCCTGCGACCAGTGGCTGTGCGTCAGCTCCTGCGCCGCATACGAGCACATGGGGGGTAGGTGCGATAAGCTGAATCAACGCCTCGTGTGCCTCACCCAATTCCTGCCAGCATAGCGAATGTCCTGCGGCGCCCTGTATCGCTGCGGCGCAAGCGAGTGCGAGGGGTTTAACTAGCGGATATTCAGGCGATGCGGGCCAAACATGGGTGCCAAGTGCCCCCGGAGAGCCTTTGTGCACGCTTGCAAGTGCTGCCGGCTGGCCCGCTCGTGCCCGCTGTCCTGCGGTGTGTAGAGCACTTGCCGCGCGGCCACTTTGATGTCCCGGTTCGAGTAGGACGCGCATCGCGCCTTCGCAGCCTGCACCTAGGCCGAACAGTAGGTCATCTTCCCCGCGCATGTCATACGCAACAGTACGACAGATTTCCGTCGATAACACTTGATTCGCATGTTCGCGTAAATCGCCTTCTAAACACCCGCCGCTCAGTAACCCGGTAAATCGCCCGTCTGGCTCAATGAGCATACGCGCGCCCGCTTTACGATAAGTCGAACCCGCTGTTGCGACAACGGTGGCGATGACCGCAGGACCCCGCACGGCTGCCATTCGTTCGAGCAGGAGCTCTAAACTGGTATCCAGCCGCAACGGGTCCATGCGATCGTCGTCTGCTGCGGTCGCCTTTAGAAGGGTAAACCGTGCGATTGTCCGCCCATGCACATCAGCATCGGAATTGACAAAATAAAATTGATTCGCGAGGCCCGAGCGGCAATCTTACGAGCCGCTGCTTTCTCATCGTCAGTTGCGGCCACGATACCCAGAATTTTCTTTTGGTTTGGCCAAATAAACACCCATACATTTATTAACATGATGGTGCCAAGCCAAGCACCAACGCCAATAACACGGTACGAAGGCTCGAGCATGAGCGCTTTGAATAGTCCACCGGCGTCACCGTAACCTATCGACAGATAACCCGCTCCAGTGACCCAGGTCGCGACTGCGGCCCAGCGAAACCATAGTAACGCACGTGGCGCGATGTACTTCGAGATGCCAGCTCCACCAGGGCCACCCTTGTCGGCCGCGGCAATTGCGAGGGCGGGCGTTTGGACTACGTTAAAGTAATACAAAAGCCCAATCCACATTACGCCACTTACGATATGAAGCCATCGATCGACTTGCGGGACATGGAAACCGATGCTCGCTCCGCCCCAAGCGCTGAGCGAGACACCAACGACTATCGCGAGTACAAATGCGCTAATAATTGCGCCTTTAACGGTATTAAGCGGATGCATGATTGAGTCCTCTGTGATTAAATAAAAATATAAGACGCTAGCCTAAAACTACAATAGCGTTCTAACGGAACATCCATGGCCCATATTATAGCGGTTTAGCGCTGCTGTAGATTGGTCATTCGAACGAGGAGTACTTAAGGACCTTATGTTGAAGCCGATTTTGCCGCGTGCCCTAATCTACGGATTTGTTCTGCTGCTGAGCGCCTCAGTCGTCGCGAAGCCATTGACGGCAGAGCAGAAATTTAGCATCGATTCAGCCGTTGCAAGAATACTGAAAAACAGCGAAGTTCCATCCGCTTCAATCGCGATTGTCACAGATAGCAAAATCGACTACGTGCGAGCCTACGGAAATCAACGCCTCAACGGCACTATCGCAACAACTTCTGCGCGCTATCCGATTGCATCAATCAGCAAGCAGTTTACCGCTGCCGCGATTCTGCTTCTGGTGGAGGCGGGGAAAATGTCACTCGATGATAAAGTCGCCAAATATCTGCCAGCACTGACGGCGGCCGATACCGTGACCATCCGTGAACTATTGGGGCACACGTCTGGCTACCACGATTATTGGCCGCAGGACTTTGCTTTTGAAGCAATGACGAAACCGACCACGCCGCAGTCGATCCTTGATCATTGGGCTAAAGTGCCCCTCGACTATATGCCGGGTTCAAAGTGGCAATACTCAAATACTGGGTATACCGTGGCTGGACTGATCGTTGAGTTGGTTGCGAATGAATCGCTTCAGAATTTCGAGCAACGACGCTTGTTCCGTCCGTTAGGCATGGATGTGGTGCTCGCTTCCGGAGGACTGTCGCGTGAAGATGCACGAGGGACTTCACGTTATGCATTGGGTCCCGTGCGACCCGCGCCGGGTGAGGGGACCGGGTGGGCGTTCGCCGCGGGGGATTTGGCAATGACGCCCACCGAACTTGCCAAGTGGAACATCGCGCGAATTACCCGAACGGTCTTAAAATCAGAGAGTTGGCAGTTTCAGGAAACTAATGTGGCGCCGATTGCAGCGGGTCTTAGGTACGGTCTTGGCGTAGACATCGATGCAGTGGGGACTCATCAACGCGTCTGGCACAACGGTGCCTGGAGCGCATACCTCTCTAGTAATCGTGTCTACCCAACGGATCACGCCGCGATCACGGTCTTTATCAATGCAGGTTTTTCTAACAGTCAGGACGCAATTGCGGATGCAATCGAGGCCGTGCTTTTCAACCCTGTTGATGAAACGGGGGAAGCCCGGTTGATGTTCGAGAAATTGCGCGCAGGCCAAATCGACAGGTCGAAATTTACCGAAAATGGCAATTTTTATTTTAATGGAGCGGCCCTGGCGGATTATCACTCAAGTCTTAGTGTCTTAGGGGAACTCAAGAGCATGGTGCGCTATAAGCCGACCGGACTTCGTGGCGGTCTTACGGTGGAGCGCTACATCCTTGCGTTCGCGGATCGCAAGCTGCAGTGCGTGGTCCGCGCCGATCCGTCCACGGGTCGAATTGAGCAATTTGCTCTTTATCCGTTTACTGATTGATCGCCTCAGGACGATAGATCGTCACTGCATCCAAAGGCCTCCGACGCTCGTATACCGTAACAATAGACATTGCGGATAGATAAATTATGGCCTTTCGCAGATTCGGAGCCCTGGTGGCTATTATGTTTAATTTCAGTGTTTGGGCCGGCGGCAAGCAGATACTTGAGGAAATCATTGTAACGGCCCAACATGTATCCGAGGTAGACGTTGCTGACTCCGCGAATGTCGGTACCGTGACCCATGAGCAATTAGAAGCACGAACCGTCTATCGTCCCGGAGAGCTGCTTGAGGCGACACCCGGCCTGATCGTCAGTCAGCACAGCGGTGAGGGAAAAGCTAATCAGTATTATTTGCGCGGATTTAATCTCGATCATGGCACTGATTTACGAACCACCGTCGATGGAATGTTGGTGAACGAACGAAGTCACTCGCATGGTCAGGGGTGGACCGACCTAAATTTTCTTATCCCCGAGCTTGCAACGGGACTTGAATACAAAAAAGGCCCTTACTACGCTTCTGAGGGCGATTTTGCATCAGCCGGTACCGTCAGTGTGAATTATGCCAATGTGCTTAGCACGGGTATCGGCAGCATCGGCGTGGGTCAGAATCAATTCAAGCGCATGCTGCTCGCCGATTCGCCTGAGGTTAAAGGCGGCCATCTTTTATACGCGCTGGAATTTGAACATAACGACGGTCCCTTCGTACATCCCGATGACTATCGTAAGATTAACGGAGTATTACGGCTGTCGCGTGGTGATGTAGCCGATGGCTTTAACGTTACCGCCATGGGTTACACAGCCAAATGGAATTCGAGTGATCAGGTCGCACAGCGCGCAATTGATTCGAGGTTGATCTCTTCGCGTTTTGATGCCATCGACCCCACTGACGGTGGTGAATCACACCGATACAGTCTTTCCGGGGCTTGGCACCTTGCTACCGACGCAGGTCTGGCAAAAATAGACGCTTACATCATCGACTATCAACTTAACTTGTTTTCTAATTTCACGTATTTTTTGGATAATCCGGTCAACGGAGATCAATTCAATCAACCCGACCGCCGAGTGACGACTGCGTTGAACGCAAGCTATACGCGCAGAGCGCCTGTTGCCGGTCTAGAATCTGCTACGACGGTCGGCCTACAGATTCAGAACGATAATATTCACAATGGGCTGTACAGTACAGAGGCGCGACAAAGGCTCTCGACTACTCGCGAGGATCACATCATCGAGACCAGCGCCGGTGTCTATTTGGAGAACACTACGCATTGGCTCGAAAGATTTCGCAGCGTGATTGGGATTCGCGAGGATTTCTATCGATTCAATGTGGCCAGCAACTACGATCTCAACTCGGGGCATTCATCCGGCCAGCTTGTAAGCCCCAAGCTCAGCTTAATTTTCGGACCTTGGGCGAAAACCGATTATTACGTTAATTTCGGGAAAGGTTTTCACAGCAACGACGCTCGCGGAACGACGATCACCATCGACCCGAAAAGCGGCGCGCCCGCCGCTCGAGTTACCCCGTTAGTCGGTTCGAAAGGCGTAGAAGGCGGTGTGCGCATGGCGATCGTTGCGGACTTACAAACCTCTTTGAGCGTATATAGGCTGGATTTTGATTCTGAACTTATCTTTCAAGGTGATGCGGGTAGCACGTCCGCCGGAAGACCGAGCCGCCGAACAGGCTTTGAGCTCGCCAATTACTACAAGCTCAACGACTGGCTGACGATAGACGCCGATCTCGCTTACGCCCGGGCGCGCTTTCGTGACTATGACCCGGGGGGCGAACGCATCCCGGGTGCAGTCGAAGGCGTAGCCTCGGTTGCCCTAGCTATTGATCACGTGGGACCTTTCTATGGGGCGATAGGGTATCGTTATTTTGGTCCCCGACCGCTCATTGAGAACAATAGCGTACGCTCCCAAAGCACTGCGACCATCAACGCGCACATCGGCTACAAAATTACCCCACGTAATCGTGTTGAGGGGGACGTCTTTAACTTGGCGAACCGCCAGGCGTCTGCAATTGATTATTTTTACACCTCGCGTTTGCCGGGTGAACCTACGGCAGGAGTGAACGATATACATTTTCACCCCATTGAATCTCGGTCAATTCGCGTCAATTTCATCGCAAACTTTTAAGAGTCGCACATCATTGTTTTTTGGCGTATTCACGCACGTGCTCACGGGTGTCGCGATTGCATTGAATCGCGTCCGATCGCCGATTCATCAGGATTTACGTATCGACCGTACGTACGAGGGGAAATCTTGCCATTGCTTCGAAATCGCCCAATTCTTGGTCGTTACGAACATAGAGACGACTCGCATCCCGGAATGGTTGAAAATCCCAAGGCGTGTAGCGACCCGTGCGCAGTGAATCGTTTACTAATTGACGTCGCTGCTGGCTTGCAACCACGGCTGCGCCGAGTGCGGGCATATCCCAGCGTTTACTGATCTCCACCAGGAATTCTTCCGTCCGACCCTGATACGAAGCTGCTTGCGCTAAATTGTGCAATTCGTCTGGATCTTCAAGCAAATCGTAGAGCTGATCTGGATCTACGGGAGAGTGTATAAATTTGAAGCGCCCGCGTTTAATCATCACTAAGGGTGCGATCGCGCCTTCGGCTAGGTACTCGCCAATGACTTCGTCGGCTGACGTCGTCTCACCCTGCAATTGTCGGGCGAGGCTAACTCCATCCAACGACGTCGCGTAGCCAGTTGTTGCGCCCGACAAATCGCACAAGGTTGGCAAAATATCAACTAGCGACGCTGAACCTGACACCCGGTGTGCGGGGAAGCGCTGCGGTGCATTTACAATCAGCGGTATGCGACATGCTGGTTCGAAGAAACTCATTTTGTACCACAGACCACGCTCACCCAGCATATCACCGTGATCTGCGAGTAATAATATGACGGTGTCTTTGACGTAGCCAGTGTCGGCAAGCGCTCCCATCATTGTTCCAATCTGGTCATCGACATAAGACACGGCACCGTAATAGGCCCGTCGTGCTGCACGAGTTTGTACTTGGGTGACGGGTTGTAAATCTAATCCGTACACATGCCGCAGCCGTCTAGAATGAGGATCCAATTGATCAACCGGTATCGTTACTCGTGGCATATCAATATCGACGCCGGCATAACGGTCCCAATAATTTTGTGGCACGACATACGGATCGTGCGGGTGGGTCATCGAAACAACCATGCAGAATGGACGTTTATCCTTGCTGCGAGCCATATCAAATAATTTTTGTTTTGCGGTATAGACTACTTCATCGTCAAAATCGATCTGGTTAGTACGAATGCTGGGTCCTGCCTGCCTTACTGATTCCATTGTGTGATACCAACTCGGTCGGTGCTCGAAATTGGACCAGTCAGGAGTCCAACCGAAATCAGCCGGATAAATATCGGTAGTGAGGCGATCTTCAAATCCGTGCAGTTGGTCCGCACCGCAGAAATGCATTTTGCCGCTTAGCACAGTCTGATAGCCCGAGCGACGAAGATAGTGAGCGAAGGTGGGTATTTGTGACGGAAATTCCGCGGCGTTGTCGTAGCCGCCAATGGCTGATACTTGTCGACCCGATAAAAACGAAAATCGTGAAGGAGCGCACAAGGGACTATTGCAATAAAATGATTCGAATACCACCCCGGTCGCGGCAAGCTTATCTATATGAGGAGTTTGTGAGATCCGATTCCCATAGGCAGACAAGGCTCGTGCCGTCAATTGATCAGCCATGAGAATTAAAAAATTAGGACGGTCGGACAAACTCAAAAATCCTTTAACGCGACCCGAGCGCTAGTTCAACGAGGTTCTGGAATGCTTGCGCGTTTGAAACAGGTGTGAGTTCACAAGCCGCAGCGATAAGCTCCGCCTGGTCAATAGTGACGTCGGCCACTGTGAAGCAGTTGACCACATTCCCGTCGCTACTAACGAAAAGGGCTATTTGCGGGTCATCGTCGTACGCCCTGGTCGAGATGGGTTTTTTATTTTCAAGTATTTTTCCCAATTGGGCGCCATTCGGAATAGCTGACAGAAACGCTGCCATATCATTTTGATTGGCTAGGTTAGCCGAGGCGAAGGTAACGATTTTACTCAAATCGTTGTCCTATTGACGTTTGCTGCGTGTCCAATTGACCACTGCGATTTTTCCAGCGCCGGTAATTACGTGTTGACCCGGGTCGCGCGGTGAGGGTGCCATATAACCGCGCCGTCCGAATTTCGCGGATTGCTCGGCGGATAGATAGGCGCGTAATCCACGTTTGGCTCGGTCCGCCGCTTTTGATAATACCTCCCAGTCATCATTGGATAAGAAATCGTCTTCCATTAAGACTCCTCATTGCGATATTGTTCTCCGCAGTGTACTCCGGTGTTAGTATTTTCGGCACCCCCGTAATCGCGGTGCTTTCTTACGCAAAACAGGCCGTCTCAACAAATGTTGGAAAAACGCTCGATAGACTACGTACCGATTGCCGAGCGCCACGGCAAGGTCTGGCATCTTTGGCCTGTTTGGTTTTCAGGTGACGCACATCTTGCCACTATAGCCACGGGAGTTGTGGGCGTAGCCCTTGGCGGCAACCTTATCTGGATGTCCCTCGCGGTGATCTTGGGTTGCGCCTTTGGCACTTTCTTTATGGCCGTTCACTCTACCCAAGGACCGCAGCTTGGGCTGCCGCAGATGATTCAGTCGCGCCCTCAGTTTGGCTACCGGGGCGCGCTGTTGGTATGGGCTGTCGCGCTTTTGGCGTTCATTGGATTTAATGCCTTCAACGAGATATTGGCCGCTCAGACGGTGCACTCCCTCTACGGCGGTGGATATACAGTAACGATTTTA
Organism: Gammaproteobacteria bacterium; assembly: GCA_025359565.1. Lineage (GTDB taxonomy): Bacteria > Pseudomonadota > Gammaproteobacteria > Steroidobacterales > Steroidobacteraceae > Bog-1198. The sequence goes on from JANYFY010000009.1 coordinate 583,986, forward strand.
GTGTTCACCGCATTGTCGCTATTATTGGCGGTGGTGGGATACGATTTAATTCACTGGGCGCAGCGAGTTGTGGCTTATTTGCTGATTGCTGCACTTTTAGTATTTACAGTATTCGTCTTAACGCAGGTCAATTTTCCTGCGCAACAATTGGTGTTACATAATTTTCCGGCCGTACCATTTTTAGCGCAATTGTTTGCAGCCGCGTCCTATCAATTGTCTTGGTCTATTTACGTCTCAGATTATTCGCGCTATTTACCTCGCAATGTGAGTGTGAAACAGTCGTTTTGGTGGACCTACGTCGGCGCTTTTATCGGCGGGACTTGGACTATGTTGGTCGGTACTGTATCAGCGGCGCTGTACCCGAAGCTGGAATTGGCTACGGGGTTAAGAGCACTTGCAGATCTTGTATTGCCTGGATTTGGTAAGCCCTTGCTGCTGTGCTCACTACTGGGGTTAATTACTATTACATCGCTCAATTTCTATGGAGCATCTCTGACTTTATTAAGTGTGGCTGACACACTAAAGCCAAGCGCACCGACATTAACTAAACGATTGCTTACATTAGCGGTAGCAACGCTCTTAGCAACTAGCCTTGCGTTAATCTCATCTCACCATTTCGTAGAGAAATTTGGGGATTTTCTCGCGATTCTTTTGTATCTCTTTACGCCATGGACGGCCATCAATTTAGTAGATTTTTATTGGGTACGTAAAGGTCACTATTCGGTGCGTGAAATCTTTAATCCTAAGGGAATGTATGGTCTTTGGAATTGGCGCGGCTTGACCGCCTACGGAGTCGGTTTTGTCGCGATGATGCCATTTTTTAGCTCGGGGCTGTATGTAGGTCCGGTGGCGGAAGCATTGGGTGGGGCTGATATTGCTATGTTAGTAGGATTGCCTGTATCGGCCATTGTATATCTGTGGGCCTGTCGTTCCTTGGACTTGGAAGGCGATCGGCGTCGCGCCGTTGCAGCAGACGTGGGACTCGATCCGGACGCGTAGTTCAGTTTTTGAGTCGATAACCGGTTTTAAATATCCAGGATACGATGCCCAAAAAGACTGCGAAAAACCCCACAGTCATCGCAAAACTTAAAATAAAACTGACATCAGCTTTGCCGTAAAAACTCCAACGATACCCGCTGATAAGGTACACCACAGGATTAAATAAACTAAAGGTGCGCCAACCAGGCGGTAACATATCAACGGAATAAAATGCGCCGCCCAGAAAAGTGAGCGGCGTCACTATTAACATCGGAATAAATTGCAGCTGTTCAAAGCCATTGGCCCAGATGCCAATAATGAAACCGAATAGACTAAAAGTTACGGCGGTTATGAATAAGAAGGCGAGCATCCATATCGGATGTAGGATGTGAATAGGAACAAAAAATCCCGCTGTCAACAAAATAATTAATCCTACCACTACGGATTTTGTCGCTGCTGCCCCTACATACGCGATAAGAATTTCAAAGTGAGAAACGGGTGCCGATAATAATTCATAAATGGTGCCAGTAAATTTCGGAAAATATATTCCGAAAGATGCGTTTGCCAGGCTCTGGGTAAGAACCGCCAACATAATGAGTCCCGGAACAATGAAAGCGCCATAACTGGTGCCGCCCACGCCGCTAACCCGAGATCCGAGCGCTGCGCCAAATACAACAAAATACAAAGATGTAGTGATAACAGGCGTAATAAGACTTTGCACTATTGTACGCAACGCGCGTGCCATCTCAAATTTGTAAATTGCCCACACGCCATATTTATTGAAAGTCAGGCCAATCATGTTCGTGTGCTCACCAGGCTGACAAAAATATCTTCCAAAGAGCTTTGGTCGGTTTGCAAATCCTTAAAATGAATTCCTAGCCCTGATAAACGTTGCAGAAGCACTGAAATATCGCTGGCGTGACTATCCTCAAAAATATAGACAAGATCATTACCCTCGGCGCGTAGTTCTAAATTCCATGTGGCGAGCTCAGAAGGCACATTTTGCAGCGGTTCGCGCAGGTGTAAGGTAAGTTGTCTTTTCCCTAGTTTTTTCATTAATGCAGATTTTTCATCAACTAATATTAACTCGCCTTTACTAATTACGCCGATTCGATCGGCCATTTCTTCGGCTTCCTCAATGTAGTGTGTTGTTAATATAATAGTGCAGCCTTGTGTTCGGAGATTGCTGACTAGCGCCCACATATCGCGCCGTAGTTCAACGTCTACACCGGCAGTAGGCTCGTCTAGAAATAAAATTTTCGGTTCGTGTGATAGTGCTTTTGCGATCATCACGCGTCGTTTCATGCCGCCTGACAGTGTACGAATTTTACTGTTGCGTTTGTCGGTTAGCGACAAGTCTTGTAACAGTTTTTCAATGAATACCGCATTCGGTGCTCGGCCAAATAATCCACGGCTAAAATTTACGGTAGCCCAAACGGTCTCAAAGGCATCGGTGTTAAGTTCTTGAGGTACCAAGCCAATTTTTGACCGAGCCGCCCGATAGTCGCGCACAATGTCGTGACCATCGGCGATGACTCTTCCATCTCCCGGAGAGACGATTCCGCAGATAATATTAATAAGAGTAGTTTTTCCTGCACCGTTTGGGCCCAATAGCGCAAATATTTCGCCTTGGTTGATCGCAAGATTAATCCCCTTCAGCGCCTGAAAACTCGTTGCATAGGATTTGGTGAGATGCTCAACCGAAATAATCGGGGTCACGGGCTATGGACCTAAGCGCTTAATGAGTGCATTTGTAAACTCGCGTGTGCTCGCGCGGCCCCCTAAATCGCTAGTTAACACCCGGTCTATATTAAAAGTGGCGTTGATCGCCGCACGCAGACGCGTTGCCAATTCATGCAATTTGCAATGATCCAGCATCATTGCCGCCGCCAGCAATAATGCCGTCGGGTTCGCGATTCCTTTGCCGGCAATGTCGGGAGCTGATCCGTGCACTGCCTCAAAAATAGCGGCATCGGCACCAATATTAGCACCCGGTGTCATACCCAATCCGCCTACCAAACCTGCCACCAGGTCTGAAAGAATATCGCCAAATAAATTGGTGGTCACCAAGACATCAAAAGCCCAAGGATTTTGCACTAGCTTCATTGCGCAAGCATCGATGATTACCGTATCAAGTACAAATCGTCCCTGATATTTTTGCTGGTAGATCTGCAGGCCGGTTTCTAAGAAAATACCGGTCAAGGCTTTCATAATATTCGCTTTATGAACAATGGTTACTTTTTTTCTTCCCGTCGAAATCGCGTGTTGGAAAGCGAATTCCAACACTCGACGACAGCCTTGACGGGTGTTGATGCCAGTGGCCATAGCCACCGCGTGTGGATCGTCGTCGATCTGAATATAGTGCTCGTGACCAATGTAGAGGCCTTCCAAATTTTCACGTACCACCACAAGGTCGATGTTTTCGAATCTTCCACCCGGAATTAACGTCTGTGCGGGGCGTAGATTGGCGTACAACTTGAACTCTTCTCGTAAGCGAACGTTCGATGAGCGGTAGCCTCCACCGGATGGTGTCTCGAGAGGACCCTTAAGGGCTAAGCGTGTATTGCGAATGCTAGTCAGCGTGGCGGCGGGTAGCGGATCGCCCGCAATTTTGACGCCTTCGAGACCTGCGATTTGGGGGTCCCATTGAAAAGGCGCTCCAAGTGCGTCTAGAACTGCAACGGTCGCAGCCATGATTTCCGGACCGATACCGTCGCCGTGAATAAGAGTGGCCGGTATTTTTATTTGAGCGGTAGAGGGCATAATGTACCTGCGTGGACCAGAAAAACTGAAGGCGACATTATGCACCAGCAAATAATCGATTCCACCCGAGTCTGGTTGGAAAAATCGGTTATTGGTCTTGGTTTATGTCCTTTTGCGAAGGCCGTATATGATGCTCGCCGCGTCCGTTTTTTTGTGAGTGAGAGTAATACTGCGGAACAACTTTTGCAGGATCTTCAATCGGAGCTCAATTATTTGGTGACGCACGAGCCAACAAGCTGCGAAACGACGCTACTCATCCATCCCTGGGTCATGGCAGATTTTGCTGATTACAATGATTTTTTATCAATTTGCGATGCAGCGCTGGTTGATCTTGAGCTCGAGGGCGAGCTGCAAATTGCCAGCTTTCATCCGCAATATCAGTTTGCTGAAACCTCGCCTGATGATATTGAAAACTACACTAATCGCTCGCCCTATCCGACGCTGCACATCCTCAGAGAACACAGCATCGATTTGGCTGTCGCGGGATCAGTTAATACCGATGAAATATATCTGCGCAATATACGCACCTTGCGTGCATTGGGGCACGAGGGCTGGTCGAACCTTTGGCGCACGCCTTGAGTACCCGTGGCGCACTCCTTGACCACGGGATTTATTCAATCCGTATTGCGCGCCGCCGATCGCAGCATTGAGAATGCAGCATAGGCAATCACTACGATTACTAACCATCGCAAAGCCACCATGGGGAGGCTTTTAACGATGTAGGCCGCGATTAACACACCCACCGCACCACCTACGGCCAATCCCAGGGCGGGACCCCAGGCAAAGCGCCCGTTCTGAAAGAATCGTAGGCTTGCAACCGGTTGTACTAGAGCGCACGACCCCATCATAATCGGAAATGCGGCGAGTGGCTGCATCCCGAGCAGGGCCAATGTGATCATACAAGGCGCATACAAGCCTATACCCGAACTCATGAGCGCCCCTAGAAGAAAGTTGATTGACACGGCAACGCCAAATTTCCATCCAACCAAACTCATCGCGGTGCCGCCGCCCGGAAGCGCTCCGGTATTAATTGCTGTAAAAACTATCCCGGCAATCGTGAGCGCCAGCCCCATGGCGGTCTGAATTGCGCGACGCGGCAACCTTGCTACCACGCCTGCACCTAACCATGCGCCGATGGCCGCTGCACCCACAGTGCACACCAGTAACACAGGATCGACTGCTATCGAGGTGACAAAAATGAGTGAGGAAATAAGCGCCGCAGGGGTATGGCCAATGTTGAGCGTACCCGGGATCAACTCGTCAGGGACCATATGCCGTAATTTATAAATGGCAGTGGTCGGCGCAAACGAGCCAATTCCTAGCGTATCAAAAAAATCCGTCACTAATCCAATGATTAGCTCAAACGGTGTGGGCCTGCGTAGCGCGCCGCGTTTCGCCGCTTGCGCTGCGCCGAGTATGAAAGCCAAACCAGCGCAACTCAATGCCAGGTAAAACGCCAGTTGTGCAATATTCATAAACGGAATATACCTGTTACTGAGCTAGTATTCACTTTGTCTCATTTCGCGTAAACTGAAAGGCCAACAGCGGTCGCTAGTCCGCAATAACAGATTGGGAAATAGGCATGACACAAAAAATTGTATTCCGTGTTGCAGCTGCGGCATTAAATTTAAGTTTTTTCGCGGTAAGTTTTGCCGTTGCGGAAGAATTTCCGAGCCCTTTGCCGACGGAAACGTTGCTGACTATTAATAAATTGCCGGCTAAATATCCCACTGGTTGGGCGTTCTTGAATTATTCGACCAACAGAATTGAGTTGCGCAATGTGGCTTCGGATAGCGGGGCGGTAAAGGGGAATCTCCAGTCCCGCGACTCGGCGACTTTGTTGGTCTCTGATACACGTCCTGAAATTTATGTGGCTGATACGGTTTGGTCGCGGGGCACGCGCGGCGTGCGCACCGATTTTATTTCGATATACGATCGCGAGACCTTGAATCCGGTGGGTGAAATCGTTTTGCCGGGTGCTAAGCGTGGTCTGATGACGGCGATGGAAGGGATGTTTGCGTTTACTGACGACCAAAAGATGGCATTGGTATTCGATCTGACACCGCAAGCGCTGGTAACAGTAGTCGACCTCGTCAATCGCAAGGTGCTTGGGGATATAGAAATTCCCGGCTGCGCGCTGGTATATCCAACAGGAAAACGCGGATTCTCGACACTTTGTTCAAGCGGTACGATGCTTTCGGTACAATTAGATGCTAATGGCGCGGCTGTTAGCCGCAGCGAGACTAAGGTATTCAATCCTCTAGATAGCGATCCGCTTTTCACGGCTTCAACAGAGTTAGCTGGAATTCATTATTTCCCGTCATTTCATGGGCGAATTCAAGCAATCGACCTGCGGGGTGACGCGGCAAAAATTCTGTCTGACTGGCCGCTTGTACCGGCCGCTGACATTTCAGGTAATTGGCGTCCCAGCGGTTGGCAAATTTTGGCAAGTGACGAACATAAGTTACTGTATATTCTGATGCAACGGAACGGCCATGAAGGCACTCATAAAGAGCCCGCCAATGAGGTATGGGTTTATGATCCAACATCCAAGACTCGGGTACACCGACTCCCGTTAGTCAGACCCGGCACTTCATTGGCGCTGACCCATGGTCCCGAAGCGTTGATGTTGGTACAAGCGGGTGAGCGTCTGGATGTCTATGATTTAAAGGGAGCGCTGCTGCGCAGCTTGGATTTGCCTGGTTTTAACACCCGTATGCAAATGGAGCCATTGCGTTGAGTGGAATTCCTGTATCACTGCTTACCGTTAGCCAACAGTTACTGACACAACTAGGGTTATTCGCGGCATTTTTGTTGATTCTGTCGAGTGGTCATAAGTGGTTGCAGCCGTTACGCATGCGCGCCGCCGTACAGAAATTGACGGGGGTGCGGCGTTTTGCGAGCGCAGGTGTAGCCGTTGTTTCGCTATGCGAATTCTGCGCGGGCGTGTTGTTATTAGTGCCCGGCACACGACACGCGGGCGCCATCTTGGCGTTACTGATTTGGAGTGCCTATTTCTTGTTGATTGCGCGAGCTTGGGCGTCGGGTCATCGCGATCTGGATTGTGGCTGTAGTTTCGGATCCATCCATCAGCGCTTAGGGGTTTTTCCGTTAGTACGAAATGTAAGCTTAGTAGGCATTGGGCTGGCATTAGTAGGGTATCCCACTAGTTTTTCTGATTCTCTTACTGCTGAGCGCATCCTTGTAGCCTCCGCTTTGTTGGCTCTTTACGCGGCTCTTGATCAAGTCATGGCGTTACAGCCCATTCGCCACACGGGAGAAGTGATTTGAGCTTCCTGGTCGCCTCGCAGATTGTGCTTTGGGTGGCGGTGTTGGTATTGGCAATGGTCTGCCTCGTACTTGCTCGTCAGGTGGGTGTATTGCATCAACGGGTCGCGCCAGCCGGTGCATTGTCGCTACCACAGGCTTTGAAAATCGGCGATTTAGCGCCAGAAATGCTACTTGCCGCCTTAGACGGAACAGAGGTTAAGGTGGGTGGGGTACGAGCTGGGCGAAGTCAACTTTTGTTGTTTGTATCTCCGGGTTGCACGGTGTGCGAAACCTTGTTGCCGGCGTTACGTTCCGCACAAGGAGCGGAACGGAAATGGCTAGATATCGTATTGGCGAGTGACGGCGAATCCGATAATCATGTCGAGTATGTCCGTAGCAAGGGATTAGCTAAATTCCCGTATGTTTTGTCCGAAAAATTAGGGCGTGGTTTCGGCGTTGCGAAGTTGCCCTATGCAGTTCTAATTGACGAGGTAGGGAGGTTAGCTTCAACTGGTTTGGTCAATACGCGTGAACATTTGGAAAGTTTGTTCGTCGCTAAAGAAAGTGGCATTAGTAGTATTCAGCAGTTCCTCATTCAGCGCGGTTAAGACGCGCGCATCGTCGGGAGAATTAAAGTGGCTCAATTTGATCATCTAGCGGAAAAAATGCTTCGCGGTTTTGCAAGTCGTACCTCGCGCCGGAGTATTTTTACGGTATTGGGTTCTTTGTTGGCAGGTGCAGCGACTTTGCCGCTGTTGCCAGTGGCGCGCGCGCAGGATACTGGAAATCTTCAAGATCCAGGTGATCCGAGCCGTTGCGATTACTGGCGCTATTGCGCGATTGATGGATCGTTGTGTTCTTGTTATGGAGGTAGCGTGACTGCATGCCCGCCAGGAACGGAGATGTCACCCGTGACTTGGATTGGAACTTGTCGAAATCCCGCGGACCAACGTAACTATATTATTTCTTACAACGATTGCTGCGGGGGTGTTCCTTGGGGGCGTTGTGCATGTCAGCGTAACGAAGGCGATAGACCGGTTGTCAGGCCGCAGAATAATAACGAAATCACCTGGTGTTTTGGCACGCAAAGTCAGTCTTATACCTGCACCGTAGCGCTTGTGTTGGGGGTTGCCATTGACCAGAAGTAAGTTTTTTTTTGAGGTGTTGTTCGCACTTGGCATGATTGCTTGCACGCCCATTCAAAGCGCTGAGTTAACCGAGAGCAAACCGGGAGTTGCGATATTTGCTACGCGTTGCGCCGTCTGTCACGGGCCCACGGGTGCCGGCATCCCCGGGAGCTTCCCATCACTCCATGCGCAAGTAGAAGCGTTCGCCAAGAGTCCCCAGGGACTTGATTATTTAGTCATGGTCGTGTCAAAAGGTTTGATGGGTGAATTGAAGGTCGCAGGAATCAAGTTCAACGGTGTTATGCCCCCCCAGTCTGGACTTAACGATGCCGAGGTGGCATCTGTGGTGAACTTCCTGGCAAGCGGTTTGGGTAAAAACCCTGCCGCTGGATCTGTCTTAACAGGGAGCGATGTAGCCGCTATCCGCGCCCGGTTGAGCGCGCAGACACCGCAGCTGACGCGTGCTGCAAGGCCCGTGTTTACCGAGTAATGAGAGTCGCGCTCCTGCTAACGTTCGTTCTGGTGTCGCACTCTGTTGTGGCACAAGGGCTTCTAGCGCCTGTGGGCATCGAAAATCCACAACGGGCATGGCAACATTGGACGTTAAACTGCCAGGGCTGCCACCTTCCGAGTGGCTTAGGCTCCGTAGGCGGCGCACCTGATCTGAGTCGAGTCGCCCAGTTTTTGTGGCTGCCGGCTGGACGCGAATATTTGGCGCGCGTGCCCGGGGTCGCTGCATCCCCGCTCGGTGACGCCGACTTAGCGGAGGTTCTAAATTGGATGTTGTGGCGCTTTGATAAAGAACATCTACGAGCAAATTTTAAAGCGTACACGGCGGCCGAGTTGAAGCCTTTGCGACGCCGCCCCTTACGGATGGAGGCCTCTACGATGCGCATAGAGTTATTGAAGCAAATCAAAGCGAATCCGGCTCTCTAAGCGGAAGGTTGCACGGGGGTGCGGTGACGAGAATCGCGCCCATAATAGTCTGGGTAGTTCGGGCTTAGTCCCTTGAAGCGTCGATGAACCCAGAAATATTGTTCAGGCACGCGACGAATCTGTGCCTCAAGTAGTCGATGAAATCGTTCCACATCTTGCACCGGGTCGTCTCCTGGAAAATGATCAAGCGCCGGACCAATGACTACGCGATAGCCGGCCGTACCTGGGAGCCTTTCGGGAAAATACGTCAGCACGGCCGCGCCTGAAATGCGTGCGAGTCTCGATGTGGCGGTGGTGGTTGCAGCGGGCAGGCCAAAAAAATCTACCATCGCCGCACCTTTGTTGCGGTAGCTTTGATCTGGCGCGTACCACACTGCTTCGTTATGTTTGAGCGCGCGAATCATGCTGCGTATGTCGGTGTGCGCAATGGGGGTGCCGTGACGGCAAAAATTTTCATACATGACTTTCGCGATTAATGCGTTTTTCGTGGGTCGATACACGACATTGAGGGGCACCACGGTGCCTAAAATGCGTGTAGCAATCTCGATGGTGGTGAAATGACCGCCAATTAAAATGGCACCCTTCCCTTGTGCAAGTGCGGTCTCTAAATGATGCAACCCTTCCACTTTTGCAAGCCGCTTGACTTCGTTGTCACGCCCCCACCAGGTATTGGCTGTTTCGCATACTGCCATCCCAAGACTTCGGCAATGGCGATCCAACAATTCCACACGCTCAAGTGCAGTTAATTGCGGCATACAGAGTGCAATGTTGCGTTGCGCAATTCGAATATAGGCTAGGGGAAGTCGCCGAATGATCCAGCCAAGACCGTTTCCTATTCTGCATTGGGTCGCAAAAGGTAGGAATTCAAGCGATCTCAGCAAGCCAATTCCGATCCAAGTGAGCCAGTAACGAGGAGCTAGTAGGGGGTCTATGCGCATGGCCAATCATCGCTTGATATAAAGGTTAACTCTAGTGCTCTTCGCAATATTCGTGCATGTTGGTAATTTACTGTACTATATGTAGCGGTTCGTGAAGTTCTACTTGGTCTGTTTCTGGTCATCGCGCCGCTCCGGCGTCACTCTGGCCACAACCCTCAAAGCAGGTTTCGTCGATCCAGGTGGCAGGCACTTCGTGTCCGGCCGATAGTTTCTTTTGTAGTAGGTATTCTTCACATGACGAAAATGTATGTTGGCAATCTCCCGTTCTCTATGGACGAATCCGCAGTTCGCACGCTGTTTGAAAAGCATGGCGCAGTGCAGTCTGTGGCGTTGATCAATGATCGCGACACGGGCCGTCCTCGCGGCTTTGGCTTCGTTGAAATGGCCAGCGCAGACGCTGCGCGCGCTATGCAGGCTTTGAACGGCCACGATGTGGACGGGCGGGCGCTGAAAGTAAATGAGGCCCAGGAGCGCACCGGCGGTGGCGGCGGTGGCGGTGGTGGCGGTGGCGGTGGCGGTGGTGGTGGATCGCGCGGTCCGAAGCGCTGGTAAGCGTTAGATCGAGCAAGACTGGGGCCGCATTTGCGGCCCCAGTCGTATCATGGGATGCGAATGAATGCTGTGACTTCCGAAAAATTGTGCGATCAGGGTTTACCGCCGCTTAACCTTTGCCTATACTCAGCAAGTTCGGCGGATTGATTATTAGGCTAAAGGTCGCTGAAAGTATTCTAGGTTGAAGCCCCGATTGGGGCTTTTTCGTTTAAGTAAGGGGCCGATGGTCCCTTTTTTTGTTTTGAAATACGGTTTTGTATTCATGCGTGATGTCTTGATGCGCTTGCTTGAGCCACTGGTTGAGGCGCAGCAACTGGAACTTGTCGATATCGAGTATGCCAACAGTAGTGGCGGTGGTGTTCTACGGATATTCGTCGACACGCGTGTCGGTGAGGCGGCGGTTACCGTGGATGATTGCGCCAAGGTGAGTCATGCCGTGAGCGAGGTGCTGGAGGCGCAAGATCCGATTAAGGGTCATTACACTCTTGAGGTGTCATCGCCGGGCTTCGATCGGATTTTGCGCACACGCGCACACTTCGAGCGATTTTTGGGGAAGCGTATTGTCGCGGAGTTAAAACTTCCTTTAGAGGGGCGGCGACGGTTCGTCGGGGTTTTACAAGTCGTCGACGCAGAATCGATTGGGATTGATGTCGATGGCAAAGTTTATAACTTGCCATTGGAACGAATTCAGAAGGCAAGATTAAGGCCGGAGTAGGCTTAAGATCAGGAGTCTAAAAGGGCGATGAACAAAGAAATTTTGATGGCGGTTGATGCGGTCTCGAACGAGAAAAGTGTCGACAAGGAAGTTATTTTCGAAGCGCTTGAGGCGGCTCTAGCGTCAGCGGCGCGTAAGAAATATGGCGAGGAATTCGACGTGCGCGTTTCAATTAATCGTAAGACGGGTGCTTATGATACCTTCCGGCGTTGGAAAGTATTTGCCGATGACTCGAATGAGCTTGAGGTTCCTGACCGCGAACTGCGCATGGACGATGCTCGTGATCTCGACAAAGATGTCGAACCGGGTGGTTTTGTTGAGGAACCGTTAGAGTCCGTGCCGTTTGGCCGCATTTTGGCGCAAACCGCTAAGCAAGTGATTGTGCAAAAAGTGCGGGAGGCGGAGCGCGCTCAAGTAGTTGACGCTTATAAGGATCGAGCCGGAACTTTAGTCAGTGGCATAGTCAAGCGTGTAGATCGCAACGGCGTATATGTGGACTTAGGGGCAAATGCCGAAGGTTTTGTAGCTCGCGAAGAAATGATTCCACGAGAGCCGGTTCGCGCTCAAGATCGCATCAAGGCCTATCTTAAAGAAGTGCGCAATGAGCCGCGCGGCCCCCAGTTATTTTTATCACGCACCGCTCCTGAGTTTTTGATCGAGCTATTTAAACTGGAAGTGCCGGAAGTAGGCCAGGGCCTCATTAATATATTAGCGGCGGCTCGGGATCCGGGCGTGCGTGCGAAAATAGCGGTTCGCAGCAATGACCCGCGTGTCGATCCGGTAGGTGCTTGCGTAGGTATGCGTGGATCCCGGGTGCAGGCGGTTTCCAACGAAATTGCTGGTGAGCGGGTCGATATTATTCCCTTCGACGAAAATAACGCCCAGTTCGTGATCAATGCTATGGCGCCGGCGGAGGTAACTTCAATTGTAGTGGATGAAGATTCGCATTCAATGGATATCGCGGTATCAGAAGACAAACTTTCACAGGCGATTGGCCGCGGTGGCCAGAATATTCGCCTCGCTAGTGAATTGACCGGCTGGGAATTAAATGTCATGAGCGAGTCACAGGCGGAAGCCAAGAGTGAGACCGAGTCGCATAGTTTGCGCGAAACGTTTATGAAGCAACTCGATGTGGATGCCGACGTTGCCAGCATTCTGGTGCAGGAAGGGTTTTCGACCATTGAGGAAATTGCTTATGTGCCAGCGAGCGAATTGAATAGTATTGAAGAATTCGATGAGGAAATTATTAAAGAACTGCGAACTCGCGCCCGCGATGTGTTGTTAACGCAGGCAATTGCGACTGAGGAGACGATGGATGGAGTCGAACCGTCGGCCGATTTGATTGAAATTACGGGCGAGTCGTTAGCGAAGACTTTAGCGCGCAAGGGTGTACGTACTCGCGAGGATCTGGCCGACTTATCAGTCGATGAACTCGTGGAGATTGGCAGTGTCGATGAGAAAAAAGCTGCCTTGTTGATTATGGATGCCCGCAAACACTGGTTTGCGCAAGAGCATAAAGTTTAGGAGCAACTATGGCAGATGTAACCGTCGCGCAATTCGCCGAGGTGCTTAAAGTTCCGGTTGATCGATTGCTTCAGCAACTTGATCAGGCTGGAATCAAAGTAGATAGTGCTGATGATGTGATTAGTGAGGATGCTAAACATGAGCTACTCACCCATCTACGTCGCAGCCACGGACATGAAGATTTGCCCACTGATTCGGCACCGCGGAAGATTACTCTGCGGCGTAAATCTCAGTCGGAACTTAAGCTGGCAAGCCCGCAAGGGCGCGCACGCACCGTTAACGTCGAAGTGCGCAGTAAGCGCACCTATGTGAAACGTGAAGTATTAGAGGATCAAGCGCGACTCCAGCAAGAAGAGATAGACCGTGTAAAGGAAACTGAGGATCAGGCGAAAGCGGCAGTAGAGCGTGAGGCCAATGAAAAAATCGAGCGCGAACGGCTCGATCGGGAACGCCTGGAGGCCGAAAATCGCCGTCGTAGCGACGACGAAAATCGTAAGCGCAGCGCTGAAGAAGAGACTCGTCGCCTTGCCGAAGTTCAGGCACGCGAGCAGGCCGAACGCGACCGAAAGGCCGCAGCCGCCAAACCAATTAAAGTAACTCGTACCACCGTGGTGGATGACAAGGCCACTCGTTATGGTCGCCAGGAATTGCACATTGCCGGCGATGTCAGTGCTCGACATAAGAAAAAGAAAACTCGCGACGGTCGCCGTCGTTCTGCCGGTAACGATAATGACGCCAAGCATGGATTCGAGATGCCAACCGCGCGAGTAATTCGCGAGGTTGCCGTTGGCGAGGCTATGACCGTAGGCGAACTTGCACAAAAAATGTCGGTTAAGGCGACAGAAGTAATCAAAGTGCTGATGAATATGGGCGTAATGGCAACCATCAATCAAATGGTTGAGCAGGATACGGCCGTACTAGTCGTGGAAGAAATGGGTCATACCGCGGTTCTGCGTAAAGAAAATATTATCGAAGATGATTTGCAAGGAATCACGGATAGTTCGTTGGAAATTCTATCGCGCCCTCCAGTGGTTACTGTGATGGGCCATGTGGATCATGGTAAGACTTCGCTGTTGGACTATATCCGCCGCACCAAAGTCGCTGCCGGCGAGGCCGGTGGGATTACTCAACACATAGGTGCATACCATGTGGAGACCCTTAAAGGCATGGTCACCTTTTTGGATACTCCGGGTCATGCTGCGTTCACCTCGATGCGCGCACGGGGCGCGAAAGTTACCGACATTATTATTTTGGTGGTTGGCGCAGATGACGGTGTTATGCCGCAGACGGTCGAAGCGGTTAAACACGCGCAGGCCGCTAAAGTGCCGATTGTGGTCGCCATCAATAAAATGGACAAGCCGGGTGCGGACGCTGAGCGGGTGAAACAGGAACTGACTAAACATGGTGTGATTCCGGAAGAATGGGGCGGGGAAAATATTTTCGTGCCGGTATCCGCGCACACCGGATTGGGCGTGGATCAATTAATTGAGAGCGTATTGTTGCAGGCCGAAGTCCTCGAATTAAGCGCTCCGACTGCGGGGCTTGCTGCGGGATACGTGATTGAATCCAGTTTAGAGAAAGGCCGCGGTGCGGTTGCAACTGTGTTGGTTTTGCGCGGCACCTTGAAACTAGGTGATCCGCTGTTGATTGGCCAGGAATTCGGTCGCGTTCGTGCACTTTTTGATGAGGCGGGACGCCCCATAGAATCGGCTGGACCCTCGATTCCTGTCGTCGTGCTGGGTTTATCCGGTGCGCCCAATGCCGGTGATGAGTTATTGGTGATGGAGAGCGAACGTAAGGCCCGCGAAGTGGCGATGCATCGTCAATCGAAATCGCGCGACGTCAAGTTGGCTAAGCAAAGCGCTAATATGCAGGATGTGTTCTCCAATATGGGCGAGAGCAAACCGAATTTGGTGCAGTTGTTAGTCAAGGCCGATGTGCAAGGCAGTGTCGAGGCGCTGTGTGATTCTTTGAATGCATTATCAACGGGTGAAGTAGCCGTTAACGTGGTGTCATCGGGTGTCGGTGGGCTCACTGAATCGGACATTACGTTAGCTGCCGCCTCCAAAGCGCGCATTATCGCTTTCAACGTGCGCGGCGATGCGGCCGCGCGTACCGCGATCAAGGATCACGGTGTCGACGTACGTTATTACAGTATTATTTATGAGGCCATTGACGATATCCGTGCAGTTTTGACCGGTATGTTAGCGCCGGAAGTTAAAGAACAGATCGTAGGTCTTGCGGCCGTTCGAAGCGTATTTCGCTCTAGTAAATTTGGAACTGTCGCAGGGTGCATGGTTATCGACGGTTATGTGCGACGTAATTTCCCGATTAGGGTATTGCGCGATAACGTTGTAATTTTTGAGGGTGCGCTTGAGTCTTTGAAACGGTTCAAGGATGACGTTAACGAAGTCCGTGCAGGAACTGAGTGCGGTATTGGGGTCAAAAACTATAATGATGTGCATGAGGGTGACCAGATTGAGTGTTATTCGCGCGTGGAAGTGGCGCGCACGCTGTAACGCGCAGGCTTTCACCTATGGCAAAAGACAATCCACGTGCACGCCGTTTGGGCGCGGAAATCCAGCGCGAACTTGTGGGTTTGTTGCGTCGTGAAGTTAAAGATGAACGAATTGGTAATGTGACTATTACCGGAGTGGATGTGACTGGTGACCTACGCACGGCTCGTGTTCATTACCTGGTGTTTGGTAAACAAGGGTCCGACCCCCAGGTGCAGCGGGGTCTGGAAAGTGCGGCCGGCTTTCTCAGAAATGCCTTATCTAAAGCGCTAATGATTCGCTATACGCCGACTTTAAGCTTTGCACTTGATACGTCGATCGAGCATGGGGTCCGTCTAACTCAGCTTATCGATTCCGTGGCCAAACCTGAAACGCCAGACCAAGCGTAAGGATGCCCATCGATTTACACGGGATTCTGTTGCTGGACAAACCTTTGGGCTTAAGTTCAGCGGGCGCTGTCGCACGGGCGAAATATTTATTTGGTGCAAAAAAAGCCGGTCATACAGGATCTCTTGATCCGCTTGCTTCCGGAATGCTACCGATTTGTTTTGGCGAAGCGACAAAATTTGGCGCCCAGATGTTGGATGCCGATAAAATGTATCGGGTTACTATGCGTCTCGGCGAGCGTACTCCTAGTGCAGATCGGGAATCCGCGGTAATTGAGCGGCGTGAATTGGCCCAATTCTCTATTGATCAATTTAAGCAAGCGCTCGCGAACTTTCCGCGTGATTACGCTCAAACACCCCCCATGCATTCAGCCATCAAGCAAGACGGTAAACCTCTATATGAATATGCTCGTGCCGGAATCACGCGCGAGCGGGCTGCGCGCGCCATCGTGATTCATCAGATGCAGTTTTTAAACTGGGAAACTCCAGACCTATGTTTTGATGTGCGAAGCAGTAAAGGCGCCTATATTCGGGTACTGGCCGAAGATCTTGCCACTCAGCTAGGCACCATCGCGCATTTGGTGGGGCTGCGGCGCCTAGAAGTCGCGCCGTTTTCCGTTGAACGACAATGGACCTTCGAAGAACTAGAGAAATTAAGTATTTCCGATCGTCTAGCCGCGCTATTACCTGTGGACGCCGCCTTGGCGGGCTGTCCACGAGTGGATTTGCCGGCAGCAGGGGTGAGCGCCTTCCGACAAGGGCAAACGGTGTCCATTACCGCTGATAAACCTGGTACTTTGCGCATTTATGCCGCTGGCGGCGGTTTTTTAGGCTTAGGGGAGTTGCATCCCGCGGGTCGACTGGTGCCTTTACGTCTGGTTTCAGCGATTACGAATCGTGCTTGAGAGCGAGTGCCGCTACGCGTACAATGCGCGGCTTCTTGAAAGGTCTAAGTCATTGATTGAGGTTTGATTTCCATGCCACTTACTCGTGAAGATAAATTGGGCGTTGTCGGTAAATATCAGCGCAGCGCGCACGATACCGGTTCCCCCGAAGTTCAAATTGCCTTGTTGTCCGAGCGCATTAACGGCTTGAGCCAGCATTTTACTGCACACAAAGCTGACCACGCATCGCGTCGCGGACTGCTCAAAATGGTGAACCAGCGTCGTAAGCTGCTCGACTATTTAAAAAGCAATACGCCGGATATATACACGCACTTGGTCGAACGATTAGGGTTACGCCGCTAAAAGGCGCCGTCGTAGTCGTATCCGGTTTATTTAATCTTATTTAAGACGGGACGTGCTACGTGTCTACAATTCTGACTATGAAGGGGCTCTAATTGAGCGCTAGCAAAAGAAGTTTTAAGTATGGTGACCATACGGTCACAATCGAAACCGGGGAACTCGCACGTCAAGCTGATGGTGCAGTACTCGTGTCAATGGGTGAGACAGTGGTTTTAGTAACCGCAGTAGGGCTTAAGAAAGCAACACCTGGGCGTGATTTCTTTCCGTTGACTGTCAATTATCAAGAGAAAACCTATGCTGCGGGACGTATCCCGGGCGGGTTTTTCAAGCGTGAAGGACGTCCGACCGAAAAAGAGACACTCACTTCGCGTCTGATTGATCGGCCGATTCGGCCGCTGTTCCCAGAAGGTTTTAACAACGACGTCCAAGTGGTGGCGTCGGTCCTCTCTGTTAATTCAGAAGTGGATCCTGATATTGCTGCCTTAATCGGTGCTTCGGCGGCACTTGCGATTTCAGGACTTCCGTTCATGGGCCCCATAGGGGCCGCCCGCGTGGGTTATAAAGAAGGCAAGTACATTCTCAATCCTACCACCAGTCAATTGGGAGATTCTAAGCTTGATCTGGTCGTCGCCGGAACCGAAGAAGGGGTACTAATGGTCGAGTCCGAGGCTTCAGGACTCGATGAAGAAGTCATGTTGGGCGCGGTAATGTTCGGCCATGAACATATGCAAGTGGCTATTAGAGCTATCAAAGAATTGGCAGCCGAAGCGGGCAAACCTAAATGGAACTGGGTTGCACCGGAACCGCATACCGAACTTAAAGATGCGGTGAGCTCAATAGCCGAGAAGAATCTTATCGCGGCTTACGCGCTCACTGAGAAACAGCAAAGACACGCCAAAATCCATGAAATTAAGGCCGCGGTGATTGCGAGTCTTACGACAGGCGAATCTCCTAAGTTTACGGTTGAACAAGTCGGTAATGAGTTTTTCAATTTGGAATACCGATTGGTGCGCGAGCGTATTTTGGCGGGTTTACCGCGAATCGATGGACGCGATACCAAAACTGTACGACCGATTAGCATTCGTACGGGCGTATTAGCGCGCACCCATGGCTCGGCACTCTTTACGCGTGGCGAAACGCAAGCCTTGGTGATTACGACTTTGGGCACTGGACGCGATGCGCAGATAATTGATGGGCTCACCGGTGAGCGTAAAGAACCCTTTATGTTTCATTATAACTTCCCGCCATTCAGTGTTGGCGAGACCGGCATGATGGGTTCGCCCAAGCGGCGCGAAATTGGTCACGGAAATTTGGCTAAGCGCGGCGTAAAAGCGGTGATGCCGTCGATCGAGAAATTCCCCTATGTCATTCGGGTGGTGTCAGAGATTCTGGAATCTAATGGTTCAAGTTCTATGGCCTCCGTTTGCGGCAGCAGTCTTGCGTTGATGGATGCTGGCGTACCTATTTCGGCTCCAGTGGCCGGCGTCGCCATGGGTTTAGTTAAGGAAGGAGCGCGATTTCAAGTTCTGACTGATATTTTGGGGGATGAAGATCACCTCGGTGATATGGATTTTAAAGTGGCCGGCACTAAAGAGGGAATTACCGCGCTGCAGATGGATATTAAGATCACGAGTATCACTCGCGAAATTATGGAAGTTGCGCTACGCCAAGCGCGCGAAGGTCGGCTGCACATCCTGGGGGAAATGAACAAAGTAATTTCTGTATCCCGCGACAGCATGTCTGAGTGGGCTCCCACCATCATCACATTGAAAATTGACCCTGAGAAGATTCGCGATGTTATCGGTAAAGGTGGCGCCGTCATTCGTCAAATTACTGAGGAGACGGGAACGTCTATTGATATCGAGAATGACGGAACTGTGAAGATCGCCTCCGTTCAAGGCGCTGCGGGCCGCGAAGCTCAGCGTCGTATCGAATTAATTACGGCGGATATTGAAGTGGGTCGGGTTTATGAAGGGACTGTTGCGCGCTTGATGGATTTTGGCGCTTTTGTCACTATCCTACCGGGACGCGATGGTCTGGTACACATTTCGCAGATTTCGGAAGAGCGCGTGGAGCGCGTTAGCGACAAGCTCAAGGAAGGCGATGTGGTACGAGTTAAGGTACTTGAGGTCGATCGTCAAGGTCGGGTGCGGCTATCCATGCGTAATGTGGATGAGGCTTAAAGAGAAGTAATGGGGGGCGGCCTATCAGGTGCCGACTTGATAGGCTCCCGGGTCACTGTTTGCTGTCCCATAAACGTTTTGAGGTCGTCTTCCAAGTGAGCTGCAACCAGAGTCTGTACATTGGTTCCATGAGCCTGGATCACGTGTCGTAAGAAATTGCGACTTAGTATGGGTTCAGCCGAGTGCTCTTGTTCGGCGATAACCTGCAATAAAATACTGCTGGTAATATCGATACTGTTTTTTTTATCGAGCACTACAAAAGTGATTTTGTCGATGACTAGTCGGCGGATGTCCGCTAGCGTGATATAGCGACTTTCTACCGTATCGTAGAGCCGGCGATTAGGATATTTTTTAATCACTCGAGGCTCGCTCATGGGCCTTCCTCGCTCAATGCGTTTTCGCTACCGGAAAATGCCGGTTGCGCTCATTGCAGAATAGCGCAATGCAGCGAGAAGGCAAACCTACAAGTATTTGTTTATTTTTGGGTTAAGGAGGCGCATCGTTGGCCGTTTGGGTACCAGCGCCACCTGCCAATGCTCAACCGCCCAGCCCCAAATTTCGGGAATAGTGCCCAAATGGAGCGATTGAGGCGGTTTTAGACCTAACATTTGAAATACCTCGATGAGCTGCATGCCGATGTCGCTGGAACACAGAGAAAGACTGCGCCGAGACTTGGCGAGTTTAAGACCGCCTTCTTCAACTAATGTGGGTACGTGGGCGTACTCGGGAGTTGCCAGTTGAAGCTGCTGTTGTAAATAAATTTGGCGAGGGGTTTCGTCAATGAGATCGGCGCCGCGTACCACGTGGGTAACCCCCTGGTCTGCATCATCGACCACGACCGCCAATAGATAGGAGATGAGCTGGTCACGTCGTCGAATCAGCAAATCACCGCTGGTAGCGGCGACGTCCTGGTAAATGGACCCCTGAATCCGATCTAGAAAATGAATGGTGTGGGGCACGACTATGAGCCGAACACCGGTCGGTACGAGGTGCGGGCGGTCGCGACAGGTGCCTGGGTAGCGGCTGTGTTTGCCTAAGTCTTCACGGGTACAGGAGCAATCAAAACTTAAGTGTCGATCTCGAAGGCTGCGCAAAGCTTCAAGATATAAGTGGCTGCGCGTGCTTTGACGAACCACTTCGGCATCCCATTCAAATCCAAAATCTTCCAAAACTCGAAGGATCTTTTGAGCGGCACCGTCGACTTCGCGGGGTCGATCTAAGTCCTCTATTCGCACTATCCAGCGACCTTGTACTGCGCGAGCATCGAGGTAACTGGCGACCGCTGTGTAAAGAGACCCAAGATGGAGTAGGCCGGTGGGCGAGGGTGCAAATCGACCTACATAGGAACGGGGGATATTACTAGCGGTATCGGTCGTCGCGATCGCCGTATTGTTTTTCGCGACGCTCACGCCGCTCCTGTGCTTCGACCGATAAAGTCGCTACCGGGCGCGCCTCTAGACGCTTGATGCCGATTTCCTCGCCCGTCTCCAGGCAATACCCGTACGAACCATCTTCAATACGTTTCAGTGCCGAATCAATTTTCCGAATCAATTTACGTTCACGGTCACGAGTACGAAGCTCTAGACTAAATTCCTCTTCTTGGGTGGCACGATCATTCGGATCGGGGAAATTTGCAGCCTCGTCCTTCATGTGCAGGACCGTGCGATCCACCTCAACCATCAGATCACGCTTCCACTTCTGCAGAATCGTGGTGAAATGATCGATCTGTACCTTATTCATGTACTGCTCGCCACGACGCGAGATATAAGGTTTCACATTGCGCGGACCCGTCAACAAGCTCGGCGAGCCGGGCTGATCCTCGCCATCCTCGTCCACGGACACGCTTCGTGGCATCACCATAGGCCGAATATCAAATTTAATCGGTGGCGCTTTTTCGACGACTTGTTTAGGGGATTTGGCCGGTTTGACGGGTTTAATCGGCTTGGTCGGCTTTGCAGGCTTAAGCAACGTGACTTTGGCTGGTTTAGGGACCTCGGTGGCAATCTTACCGGCAACGCTAGGCTTACCGGCAACGCTAGGTTTATGCGACACAACCGGTTTAGTGGCTACTTTTACGGGCTTTGATCTTAAAGGTACAGACTTAACAACAGCTTTGGATACTTTCACGGGGACCTTAGGGTGTACAACCGCCTTACGTTTAGCGGGTGGCAATACGGCCTTATGGACCGCAGCCTTGGCAGTCGACTTTTTAGGGCCGACTTTCGGCTTCTTAGCCGTTTTTATGGGTTTTTTTGAGGGCATTTAGGAACTCCGCCACCTAACCTTAAAGAACGCGCGATTATACCGACGCACGGCGCCCTGTACAGTGCGTTAACACACCGGATTCGACCAGCCCGTTTGCCGATGTTCCGCTATCACGCTGGTGTAAATGCCACCCCGTACATTAAATTTTGCCGTGAGGCGCATAAACCTCGGAGCAGTGGCCGCGACCAAAGCGCGCAGTATTTCATTGGTAACGGCTTCGTGGAATGCGCCGCGGCTACGGAATGACCAAATATACAATTTCAATGATTTCAATTCGACACAGCGTTCATTTGGAACGTATTCGAGCTTCAAAGTGGCAAAGTCCGGCTGTCCAGTCTTAGGACAAAGACAACTGAATTCCGGCATGGTCATGCGTATGGTGTAGTCGGTGTCAATAGATGGATTGGCAAAAGTTTCGAGACTGGAAGGAGGCGTCATCGGTTCAACTTCTTAAGTTTAAGGGGTTTACGAGAGTAGTGATTACTTTACACTACACGGCAGATTGACGGCCACGCGCCTCTTTAATTTTTTTCCAAGGCCAGTCAAACGGAAGGTTAATAAAAACATGCGCTTAACAAAGCTCAAAATTGCCGGTTTCAAGTCGTTTGTCGATCCCACGTCGATTACGTTTCCCAGTAGTTTGACGGGCGTAGTGGGACCTAATGGCTGCGGTAAATCTAACATTATCGATGCCGTACGCTGGGTGATGGGAGAAATATCCGCCAAGCACCTCCGTGGTGAATCAATGGCGGATGTCATATTTAATGGATCCTCCGCGCGTAAGCCCTTAGGGACCGCCTCCGTTGAAATGGTATTCGACAATTCAGATGGAAAAATTGGTGGCGAATATGCTAACTACAACGAAGTAGCCCTCCGCCGTGCCGTCAGTCGTGACGGAACTTCCGACTATTTTATCAATGGCGTGAAAGTGCGGCGCAAAGATATCACTCAGTTATTCCTCGGTACGGGATTAGGTACCCGCAGTTACGCGATCATTGAACAAGGAATGATCTCGCGAATTATTGACGCACGACCCGACGATTTGCGCGCATTTTTAGAGGAAGCTGCCGGGGTGTCGCGCTACAAAGAACGCCGTCGTGAAACCGAGAATCGAATTGCTAGCACACGGGAGAATTTAGATCGCCTTAATGATTTGCGTGAGGAGGTCGATAAACAAATTCGCCACTTACAACGCCAAGCAGCCACCGCAAGGCGTTATCAAACACTCAAAGAGGAGGAGCGCAAACTTCACGCAGAGCTGCTTGCATTACGGCTACAAAGTTTGGACCATGATATTGGTGTGCGCGACGCGGCGACGCAGCATTGCGAGACACAACTACAGGCTACGATCGCTAATTTGCGCGCCGCTGAGGCTGAGATCGAACGTATAAGGGTCGATCAAACTGCAAAAAATGAGGCGTTGACTACCATCCAAGCGCATTTTTACCGTGCTGGCGGTGAAGTCACTCGGATTGAGCAGAGTATTCAACATGCGCGCGAACTGCGGCAACGGCAGCAGTCAGAGCTAGACCAGGCTCAAACCCAAGTTCAGGAGCTTACCGCAACACTACTGCGCGATCAGGGCCAGATTCAGTCCTTGTCGGTCGAACTTGACCATATGGGACCTGAGCTTGAATCAGCGCATGCCAAAGAAGCCGATCTCGCTGGACTGTTAGAGCGTTGCGAACTGGCAATCAATAGTTGGCAACAACACTGGCACTCGCACACTGAAGCCGCGGCCTTGGCGCAGCGCGAAACGCAAGTCGAACGGGCTCGTATTGAGCAGCTGGAAAATCAGCAACGTCGATTATTGCAAGAGCATGATCGGCAACAGATTGAGCACGATACGCTGGTGCACAATAGTCTTAACGTCGCACTGGAGAGCTTATCAGATCAGACAACCCTCGTGCATGATGCACGGCTGCGGTCGAGCGCGTCGTTACAAGAATTACTCGCTGAGTTTGCACAACTACGCGCGCAGGAACGCGAACAAGCGCAGACGCTTAATACCTTAAGGGGTGCTTGGCAAGCGGCGTTGGGCACTCAAGTGTCGACCGAAGCGTTGCAACAAGCGGCCCTCGGTAAGGCGTCGGGTAAAGTTACCCACTGGCTGAAAGCACAGTCACTGGATCATCTCCCTCGAGTCGCGCAACAATTGCGAGTAGATCGTGGATGGGAGCGAGCGGTTGAAACCGTGTTAGGGTCCTATTTGGAAGCAGTATGCGTTGATGGCTTAGACAGCGTCACTGATGCACTGACAAGTTTCGACGGTGGGCAATTGGCGATTGTCAGCGTGAGTGACGTTGGGGCTGCGACTCTTGGGGAAAATGCATTGCAGACCAAGGTGCATGGCGCCACAATTTTGAGTTCGATCATGGCAACGGTCTACACCGCCGAGACTTTGAGCGATGCATTGGCGCAGCGTCGGCAATTGAAAGCCGGAGAGTCGGTGGTGACTCGCGATGGCGTATGGCTTGGACTTGACTGGCTGCGTTTGTCGCGGGACCAAGATCCACATGCCGGCATGATCGAGCGTGAAGAGACTTTGCGAGAAGTACGCGTAGCGGTTGCCAAGCTTGCCAGCGAGGTTCAGGAGCTTGAGAAAAAATTGGACATGACGCGGGAGCGCGTGCGCGAATACGAGGATCGTCGCGAACATTTACAAACCGAAGTTAACCGTCTGCATCGAGAACACGTAGATCGACGCGCCGAATTTGACGCCGCGAATGCCCGTAAAGAAGATGGCATACGGCGGTTGAGCGTACTATCGACTGGGCTTGCGGATGCGGCAGCAGAATTAAATCGATGCGAAACTGAAATACGTCTCGCGCGGTCACGCATGGAGGCAGCGATCGAGTCGCTGGTCACTCTGGAGCCGCTGCGGTTAGAGCTTGAGCAAGAACGCGATCGAGTCCGAGCGGAGCAAAGCGCTACTCGATTGACGGCAACTGACGCGCAAGCTGTCGCTCGAGAGTTAGGCTTGCAGGTGCAGTCGCGTCGCTCCTCGCAGGCATCGTTAATGACCAGCCTGGTGCGTGTCCAAACTCAAGTAGATACCTTTGTGTCTCGGCGCAATGAACTCGCTGAGCAGCTCGCAGGTGTTGATGCCCTTGGCGCGTTGCAAAGCCAGCTTGATCAAGCCTTGCAAGTACACTTGGGGTTTGAAACAGCGTTACAAACGGCGCGTTTGGCGAGCGATGAGTTGGATGCCACACTGCGTGGGCGCGATGAGCATCGGCTGGCGACCGAGATTACGGTCAATGCGGCGCGTAAATCCATGGATGATGCACGCCTCGCGGCCGAACAAATTCGGGCTCGCCGCGAGAGTATTGCGGAACAAATGCTTGCCACTGGGTTCGAGCTTACCGTACTAATGGCGCAAATGCTTCCAGAAGCCAACGCGCAAGCATGGGATACAAACCTTACCGAAACCCGCGTTAAAATAGAACGGCTGGGTCAAGTCAATTTAGCGGCAATCGGTGAGTTTAAGGAGCAGTCCGAGAGGAAAGAATATTTGGACCGTCAGTGCAAGGATCTCACCGATGCGTTGGAAACTTTAGAATCGGCCATGCGTAAAATTGACCGCGAAACGCGCACGCGCTTCCAAGATACATTTGATAAGGTCAATGCCGGCTTAAAAGAGAAGTTTCCGCGGCTTTTTGGCGGCGGACATGCGTATTTAGAGCTGACCGGTGAAGAATCTTCGGTAGCGGGTGTGTCTGTAATGGCGCGTCCGCCGGGTAAGCGCAACAGCACAATCAGCCAACTTTCGGGTGGCGAAAAAGCATTGACCGCGGTGGCGTTGGTGTTTGCAATTTTCGATTTAAATCCGGCGCCTTTCTGTTTGCTCGACGAAGTTGACGCACCGTTGGATGAGAATAACGTGGGTCGGTTTTGCGATATAGTTCGCGAAATGTCGCGCAGTGTGCAATTTATATTTATCACGCATAATAAAAGTACGATGGAATTAGCTTCGCAACTCGTGGGTGTCACTATGAATGAACCTGGAGTATCGCGTTTAGTGGCGGTAGATGTAGATGAAGCGGTACGCATGGCGGCAATGTAAGGGTTGATCATTTGGCTGAGCTTCGTTGGATATTATTGGCTCTATGCATACCCTTAATACTGGGTATCTGGGTTTGGGGTGCGCGTCGTAGTCGTAATGTGACCTCGGTCCTGCCCGCGTTGCCGATGGAGGAGCCTCAACCGGAACTGCCTACCGTCGATTTTCGACGCGAAGAATGGGGAGTGCCGCCATTCGAGCCTTTAAGTATTAAGACGGCCGATTTTGAAGGTATTTCGTTACCCGATAGACCGATGTTGGCGCATGCCGAGAACATCGATGCAAGCGCCACACCCGCCCCGGCGGTTCCGCCTAGCGCGAAAGCAAGTGAGTTACAAAAAATCGTCAGTTTGCGGGTGTGCGCAGAAGGCGAGGAACGTTGGCTGGGAAGCGACCTTAAGGCGGCATTTGATGCCAACGGTTTGGCGTTCGGGCGATATCATATTTTTCATCGCAAAAATGCTCAGGACGGTACCTTGTACTGTGTTGCCAGTATTCTAGAGCCAGGTACTTTTGATTTGCTCAGCATGCCGACGACGGAGTTCAGCGGTGTGACCCTCTTTGCCGTATTTCCGGCGCCGGAAGATCCTGTATTAATCATTGACGACATGATTGCGACGGCCCGTAACCTTGCGCAGACACTATCTGGCGTGGTGCTGGACTCAAAGGCCTTACCATTCTCCTTGCAGCGTGCCGCAAGCCTGAGAGAAGAAGTGGAGCGCTTTCGGGATTTATTGCCAGTATGACTCAAGCGGAGGCGTCAGCTAGAGCGACGCAGATCCGGCTGCTATTGAATCGTTACAACCATCGTTATCACGTGCTTGACGACGCGGAAGTTCCCGATGCCGAATACGACCGGCTGTGGCGAGAGCTAAAAGAGTTGGAAGCGCAATTTCCCAACATTGTAGTGGCAGCTTCGCCTACTCAACGAGTAGGGGCGACACCCAACATCACATTCGGTGCGGTACGACACCAAGTGCCTATGCTGTCCTTGGAGAATGCTTTCGCGGAGGACGAAGTCACCGTGTTTGACTCTCGCGTTCGCGAGCGTTTAGAGCAGACTGGTCCGGTAACTTATTCAGCAGAGCCCAAGCTTGACGGCCTAGCCGTCAGTGCGACCTATCTTGACGGCAAGTTTTTTCAAGCAGCGACACGCGGTGATGGCGAGACCGGAGAGGACATCACGCAAAATCTTAAGACGCTAGCGACGCTGCCGCTGAAACTTAAAGGTGTGGGGATTCCGCGAATTCTGGAAGTCCGTGGAGAAGTCTTTATGCCCCTGGCAGGTTTCGCTTTGATGAATGCTGAGGCTGCGGCTCGGGGTGATAAAACATTTGTGAATCCGCGCAATGCTGCGGCGGGCAGCTTACGGCAGCTTGACGCGCGTGTTACCGCCGCGAGACCCCTCGATTTTTTTATTTACGGCGTTGGATATGTCGAAGGAACGTTGCCGCGTACTCATAGTAAAATGCTTAAGAGCTTGCAGCAATGGGGTTTCAATCTATGCCCGCAGATAGCAGTGGTAGAAGGAGTGGATGGCTGTTTAGCTTATTATCGCAAGATCGCCGGGGCCCGTGACAGCTTGCCCTACCAAATTGACGGCGTGGTTTACAAAGTAAACGACCTTGAATCCCAGAAAAAACTAGGGTTTATTTCTCGAGCACCCCGTTGGGCGATTGCTCACAAGTTTGCTGCCGAAGAGGTATTAACCCGCATTCGTGCGATTGAATTTCAGGTCGGACGTACTGGCGCTCTTACTCCGGTCGCGCGCCTTGAACCGGCATTTGTCGGCGGTGTTACGGTTAGCAATGCCACACTGCATAATATGGATGAACTGGCCCGCAAGGATGTGCGCGTCGGCGATACGGTCGTTGTGCGTCGGGCTGGCGACGTGATCCCGGAAGTAGTGCGGGTGCTCGCAGAGCGCCGCTTGCAGGGGGCACTACCGATACAGCTTCCCACTCAGTGTCCCATCTGTGGATCCCCTGTCACACGTGAAGCGGAACAAGTGGTTGCTCGATGCACGGGAGGTCGTCTCTGCAGTGCGCAAGTTAAGGGCGAGATTATCCACTTTGCCTCACGGCGCGCCATTGATGTGCGGGGACTTGGTGATAAATTAGTTGAACAGTTAGTTGACGCTGGATTAGTGAAAAACCCGGCTGATTTATTTGATTTGACGCGCGATCAACTCCTCAGTTTAGACCGCATGGGCGAAAAATCGGCGAGTAATTTACTAAAGCAATTGCAAACTGCCAAAGCAACCACTCTGCCGCGGTTTTTGTACGCCCAAGGAATTCGCGATGTGGGGGAGGCCACCGCCTTGGGGTTGGCGCGGCATTTCGGCGAACTAGCCTTGCTGCGAGGCGCTGGGGAAGAAGAAATACAGCGAGTTTCGGAGGTAGGGCCGATTGTGGCCGCTCATGTCAGTCGGTACTTTCAAAATGCGGACAATGCCCAGCAAATCGATCGATTGATCGTCGCAGGGTTTGCATGGCCGGTGTTTGAGAAAAAAAATACTGCTCCTACCGGCGAAGGGCTGGATAAGACTTTTGTCCTGACCGGAACGCTGACTCAACTGACCCGCGAAGCTGCAGCAGAAATGATTGTGGCTCGCGGCGGAAAAGTATCGAGCAGCGTGTCAAAAAAGACCCATTACGTAGTAGCCGGATCAGACGCCGGTTCAAAGCTCGTCAAGGCTCAAGCGCTAGGGATACCCATATTGGACGAAGCCGCGTTTCTAGAATTGCTAAAATAAAGCCAGGCGAATTCGTAAATCCGCCTGGCCTGTATATAAAGAGCAAACCTCAAGCGGGAATTTTTAAATCTTTTTCTCGATTTTGGCAGTCTTTTTCAACTCATCCACATAAGTCTGTAATTTCTTTTGCATGACGCGATTGCCGACCTGTTCTTTCACCTGATCAAAGGGTGGCGGCGCGACGTCGCGCATATCGTCCAGTTTGATGATGTGCCAACCAAATTGGGTTTGCACGGGGGCGCTGGTCATTTCACCTTTCTTTAGCAGTTTAACCGCGTCGGAAAAAGGCTTAACCATACCGGCAGGTTTAAACCAACCGAGATCACCACCATTAGTTTTCGACCCGTCGATTGAATTCGCCTTGGCGATTTCGTCAAACTTAGCGCCACCTTTAATACGCTTAATAAGCTGGTCGGCGAGATCCTTATCCTTCGCAGCCAACAAGATGTGCCGGGCGTGATATTCAGTTTTATCCATGGCCGCCACGGCGCTGTCGTACTCGGCATGCAGCTCGGCATCCGTAGCTTCTTTACCTTTTAGATATTTCTGGGATTCGGCATCGGCCAGCAACCGCATGCGAGTCACATCCATTTTGGCGATCACATCCGCGTCTTTATCCAAGCCATCTTTTTGTGCTTGATGACCAATGAGTTGCATACTGACTAATTCGTCTAACACTTGTGCCTTTTGCTCAGGTGTAAGTTCAGTGGCAGGTTTGCCCTGTAGCAAACTCTTGATGTAAAAATCGTACGAGGCATGCGATATTGGCGTTCCGTCGACAACAGCGACTGGCGGCGTTACGGGCATGGGCGCACTGGCAGGCGTGACCGCCGTTTGCCCCTTACCGCAACCCGTTAAAACTACCGCAGCAGCGGCGGCGATAGACACGCGGGTCCACGATGCACATAAAAATTGGGTCATTTGAGTCCTCTACTCGGAAAAAAGCAGGCCGATATGGCCGCGCCTAGCTGCATAGTTTAGCCTTTTTCAGCAGGCTGCGGGGTACCGACTTGTAAGCTTAAGGCATGGATGTCCGTTTGCATGAGATCACCGACGGCTGCATACACCAAACGGTGGCGGGCGAGGGTCGATAGACCCGCAAAATGGGCCGCGACAATCTGCACATGAAAATGTCCCAGACCGCCTGCCGCACCCGCGTGGCCTGCATGTAAATGACTTTCGTTGGTTATAACGAGTTCTACCGGGTGAAAGTGCGCTTCCAGTCGTTGCCGGAGCTGCTGTTCGCGCGTGTTAACCATTTGCAGGTGGTTCCTGCGGCTCTACTTTGCGCTTGCTAAAAAGCCACACCACTTGAGGCATCATGAACAGCATCATCGCAATCGTAATACCAAAAACTTTGACGTTTACCCAGACACTCTCGGAGAAATTGTGCGCAACATATAAATTCGCCCAGGCTAAAACAACGAACCAGCCTACCCATAGGTAGTTGAGTCGTGACCAAGCTCGCGGCGATACGTCCAAGGGTTCAGGGAATACCGATTCAAGTGCGCGCCGCGCCAACGGCTGCTTACCAATAAAAGCACTGCCCAGAAACACCAAGGCCGTCAAACCCAACAAAATGGTGGGCTTTAGTTGGATAAAGCGTTTATCGTGAAAGGCCAAGGTGGCGGTGCCTAACACTAATGCCACCGACGTAGTCACCCAATGCATCGTTTTGAACTGTCCGGTATGCAATCGATGCACTACTAATTGGAGCACAAAAGCAACCATTAACACCGCCGTGGCGGTGTAAATGTCAAACAGCTTAAAGCCTATAAAAAATGCCAATAACGGCAACCATTCGAGAAGTTGGTTCATGCGCGTATCATAGCGGAGAGCTATGAGCATCTATCTACAATTGCACCCAGTCTCGCCCCAGCTACGTTTTATCCGTCAAGCAGCAGCCCTTTTACGCTCAGGCGCGGTATTGGTGTACCCCACCGATTCCTGTTACGCCCTCGGGTGCCATATTGGTGACAAGCAGGCCCTCGATCGAATACGAGCCATTCGTCAGACTGATCGGAACCATCATTTCACGCTCGTTTGCCGAGATTTAACTGAAGTCGGGCACTATGCCCTGGTTGATAATTGGCAATATCGCCTACTTCGTGCTCACACCCCAGGGCCTTATACTTTCTTGCTCAAAGCATCGAAACAGACGCCCCGGCGCCTGAAACATGAACGTTCCGGAACGATCGGACTGCGCGTCCCCGATCACCCCGTCACAGCCATGCTGCTCAAAGAATTGGGCGAACCCATCATGAGCTCCACTTTGTTACTTCCGGGCGACGAATTACCCATGACCGATGCTAAAGAAATTTATATCCAATTAGAACGCGAGGTCGATATGGTGCTGGACGGCGGCAATTGCGGGCTTGTACCCACCTCGGTAATTGACCTATCGACCGACCAGGCCATTATCGTACGAATCGGCCGGGGCGACGTAACCCCCTTTGCAGCTCCTCAAAACGTATAATAGCCACGAAGCGCGGTTGACGTATCTCGCGTAAAATCGAGACAATGAGGGCAAGCATTGGATTTATATAAAGTAATATGAGCGGACCTATCCAAAATCGACGGGTCCTTTCAGGCATGCGCCCGACCGGGCAGCTGCATTTAGGCAACTATCACGGAGCATTGAAGAACTGGATCGAGCTTCAGTATCAATACGAATGCTATTTTTTTGTGGCTGATTGGCATGCCTTGACCACCGGCTACGAAGACACCGCCAAGCTTGAAAGCTATGTTTGGAGCATGGTCATCGACTGGTTGGCCGCTGGCCTTAATCCCGGAGTCGCCACGCTGTTTGTGCAGTCCAAAGTGCCAGAGCATGCCGAGCTGCATTTGTTGCTCTCGATGATTACCCCCTTAGGGTGGCTTGAGCGCGTTCCCTCCTATAAGGATCAGCAGGTGCAACTGGCCGATCACGACTTGAGTACTTATGGATTTCTAGGATATCCCTTACTGCAATCCGCCGACATATTGCTCTATCGACCGCAGTATGTACCGGTGGGTGAGGATCAAGTCGCGCACGTGGAAATTACCCGCGAAGTGGCACGACGATTCAACCACATCTATGGTCGCGAAGCGGGCTTTGAGCAGAAAGTCGAAAAGGCCATTAAAAGCCTAGGTTCCAAGAATTCAGCGCTGTACCGCGCAATGCGTAAAGAATTTCAAGAACAAGGTGATGCAGGGGCATTGGCAAAAGCCCGTTCGCTGGTCGAAGCTAATGCAAGGCTCACGGTCGCCGATCGCGATCGATTATTGGGCTTTATTGAAGGCGCTGGCATTTCAATTCTGACCGAACCCGAGGTATTGCTGACAGCAACGCCCAAGGTGTCAGGTCTTGATGGCCGAAAGATGTCGAAATCCTATGGCAACACCATCGGGTTACGTGAAGACACGGATTCAGTGGTCAAAAAACTTAAAACCATGCAAACCGATCCTGCCCGGGCGCGACGCACAGATCCTGGTGACCCTGAAAAATGTCCGGTATGGGATCTCCATAAAATATATTCAAATTCCGCCACCCAAACTTGGGTTCAACAGGGCTGCCGCAGCGCCGGTATCGGGTGTTTGGAATGCAAAGCTCCCTTAATTGAGAAGGTGGTCGAGGAGATCTCGCTCTTCCGCAAACGGGCGCAGGAATTTGAAGAGAACCCCGAACTGGTACGCGGTATCATCGCCGAAGGCGGCGAGCGTGCGCGCGATGTGGCGCGTGATACCTTGGACTTGGTGCGTCAATCTATGGGCATGAATTATCGATGAAACCTGAATTGACTCTTGTGCAAAATACCGAGGTTGCGAGCGCTAAATCTGCACGCGCGGTTGCCGTTCTGCGTACCCCGGCACCCGCACAGGGCGAGATGCCCTTCGCCATTGTTGAAGGCTTGCCGGTTTCGGAGATGCCACGGGACCTGTATATCCCCCCCCAGGCATTGGAGGTGTTCCTAGAAGCTTTCGAAGGGCCACTCGACATGCTTCTGTATTTAATCAGACGCCAGAATCTCAATATTTTGGATATTCCGATCGCGGAAATCACCCGTCAATACATGCGTTACATCGAAGTGATGCAAGTATTGCAACTAGAACTTGCGGGCGAATATTTGTTGATGGCGGCGACTCTCGCCGAAGTTAAATCACGCATGTTGCTGCCGCGCCTCAAGAGTGAGGAGGAGGAGGAAGACGCCGATCCGCGTGCTGAATTAGTGCGGCGATTACAGGAGTACGAGCGTTTCAAGCGGGCTGCCGAGGGAATTGACCGCATGCCGCGTTTGGAGCGTGATACTTGGGTGGTCAGTGCCGAGTTGGTCGATCGAAAAGTAGTGCGCCTCGCTCCACGGGTCACCCTGCAGGAAATGCTCTTGGCATTTCAGGAAGTATTGACGCGTAGCGATATGTTTGCCCATCACCATGTGCAGCGCGAGCCTTTATCGGTACGTCAACGTATGACTGATGTGCTCTCAACCTTGTCAGCGAGCACATTCATGAATTTCTCGAGTTTGTTTACCGCAGAAGAGGGACGCCGCGGCCTGACGGTGACTTTTGTCGCTATATTGGAACTCATGCGCGAGGGACTGATTGAAATTGCTCAATCGGAACCTTATGCGCCCTTACATGTCCGTCTCGGTAGCCCGCGACACTTAAAATTGGTGGAATCTTAATGAATGATCATTACGTAAAAAATGTAGTTGAGGCAGCGATGCTTGCGGCGGGGCGTCCCTTGGCTTTAGACGAACTGGTATCGCTATTCGACCAAAGAGATGGCTCGAATGCCGAGGAAGTGAACGCGGCGATTGCGGCTCTGGTGGCCGAATACGAAACCCGCGGACTCGAACTAGTATTGGTCGCCAGTGGTTACCGCATTCAAATCCGCGCGGCTGTTGCCGAGCCGGTGTCGCGCCTTTGGCAAGAGCGCCCTAGTAAATATTCCCGTGCGTTGCTTGAGACATTGGCTCTAGTGGCTTATCGTCAACCGATTACTCGCGGAGAAATCGAACAAATTAGAGGTGTTGCCGTTAATCCAAATATTATTAAGACACTAGTTGAGCGCAATTGGATTCGAGTCGTTGGGCATCGCGACGTACCCGGCCGGCCCGAACTGTTGGGTTCAACACGCGAATTTCTCGATTATTTTAGCTTGCAAAAATTAGATGATTTACCGACATTGGCGCAATTAAAAGAACTGGAGGATTTGCGTGTACAGCTCAGTCTCCCGGGAGCGGAACCTGTGGCTGCCGAAAGCGCACCAATAGGAGAACCGATCGACGAGGCCGATGACGAAGACGCGACTGAGACGGAGGCCGAGCATTCCGACGCGCCACGACCTCAAGGTTTGGTGGCAGGCAGTAGTGCCGATGATCTTTGTTGATGGCGCCCAGACCCCCACGATTCGCTGCACCGCGCAACGTGAGTGCACCGCGCAACGTGAGTGGACCGGGCCGAGGGAGTGCGCCGCGTAGAGCAACAACCGCTCGCTCGCGCGATGAGCAAATCGAAGTCGCGCCCAGCGATCGTATACAAAAGGTGCTGGCGGCGGCGGGAATCGGTTCGCGGCGTGAGGTTGAGCGCTGGATTCGTGAAGGACGCTTGCAAATTAACGGTGCGGTCCCGGCACTCGGGGTGAAACTGGATGCGCGCGACCGGATCACTCTAGATGGACGGCCCGTGCGATTGCATGCGCCCGGTAAAGAACACCATATTTTATTGTATCACCGCTCGCCGGGCGATAACCTCGATATCAAAGTCGTAACTTCGCGCGCCATCGAGATACTCGAGCTTGGAAAATCCAACGGTCGCTGGCTTGCTATTCAACCCATGCCGCCGGTCGATGGCGGTCTTGAATTATTGACGGATGACGGGTCGTGGGCAAATCGTGTGTCGCGAGGTGCGCATCTGCTTACCGTCGACTATGTGCTGCGTATGCGGGGGCCGCTCAAAGATGATTTGGTAGAAGAGTTTCGTGCTGCCACCCATGTTGAAGACGACGCTATCGAAATATTAAGCGCTGAGGCTCAGTACGGCGAAGGATTTAATCACTGGTTAAAAGTTACCGCGCGCGCCACGCGCTCTGCGCAAGTGAGACATTGGTGGGCCGCGCGTGGCATTATTGTGAGTCGTTTAATGCGAGTACGGCTCGGGCCCGTACACCTTACGCGGGATTTGCCGCGTGGACATTCGCGAACTATTTTAGCCAGCGAACGCAATGCACTCGTCAACGAAGTTGACGCAATTCCAACACCGAGCGCTTCAGCGGACGTGTCGCTAGTCGACGACGTTCCCTGATCTTGATTTAAGGTTGGTAAGCTCGCAAAGTGCTCGGAAGAAACCGCACGAGCACAAACTAAACGGCGTTAATGAATCATGAATAAGTCCTTAGGTTTAACTGCGAAACGCCTAGCTTGTGCGCTGGTTATGGTGGGCATAGTGCTTGCACCCTTGATCGCTACACACGCTGCCGTCCCGAGTACCAAAGTCTCCGAATCAACACGCTCCGGTAATTTCGGCGAGCATGTCAAACATGACGCAGCGGCTGTCGGAGCCGCGGTTAAAGAGGCAGCTCATCGGGTCGGAGTAGCGATCAAGGCAGTCGCCCACGAGGTTGCGGGAGCGGCCAGGCGCGGTGCCGCGGCGACACGGAAAGCGATTAAGGGCGAGAAAATCGATACCAGTACTGCGGAATCTAGTCGCTAGGGATATATCGGCAGACGTGCAATCGCCTGGCGCTTTCGAAGCAAAGAAGACCATCGACGAGACGCCGTCAGAGCGTGCCTCCGAAAGCGCCCTTGCGGTTAGTCGAGACCATTAACGCCGACTGATTAGTCCTGCATCCCCATGCGAACCCGGCGCGCCCTGCCGTGCGCACCACAAAAAAGGCCCCGCGAAAGGCGGGGCTTCAATTAACTTAAATGTGAGGAAATTTAGAGGATTTTGTGTGTTAGGCACGCTGCTGTTGTCGATACTGGCCGGTCACCATCGACATGCGCACATCAGCAGTGTGCGGATGGACGGAGTGCATCCGAGACTGTTGGGATATGGCGAGTCTTGAGTGAATATACGATCCGCGGGGTCTTGAAGCGCTTGGACGAGACGGCCCGGTTCGAGTGGCTGCAGAGCCAACTACAGAACCCGCACAAGCCCGGACGTCCTTTGCACGCGCCGGCCATCAATGGGGCCTCGAGATACCAAGGGCACGGTTGCTGCCAGAGCAGGGGCGGCGGTGGGCCGAAAAGTTAATCATCGCGCACCAGGGGTGTACTCTTGCGATCTGCTACCGACCACTCCACCGAGGTTTGCGCTTCTCAGTAAATGCGCGCGTGCCTTCTAGCAGATCGTCCGAGCGAACGACTCTTTGCACCGCATCGAGTGAATCGTGCAATTCAAACGCCTCATGTTCGGCGACCATCTCAGTATGCCGCAGCAATTGTTTAATAGCTGGAAAAAGCAGAGGAGGGCCCTCTGCTAATTGTTGCGCGATCTCACGTGCTTTAATCATGCTCTGACCCTTCGGCACCACATGATTGGCAAGCCCCCAGTGCTTGGCTTCGACTGCGTCCATCCATCGACCGGTGAGTAGAAACTCAACAGCCACGTGATAGGGAATTCGACGGCGCAACTTAATGGTTCCCGCATCCGCCAAAACACCCACATTGATTTCCGGCAGCGCGAATTTTGCATGCTCTTCCATGACAATAATGTCAGTCCCGAGCACCACTTCAAATCCACCACCACAGGCAATACCGTTCACCGCAGCGATCACCGGTTTATTTAAATTGCGTGGGTAATTAAGTCCCCCGAACCCGCCTACCCCCCAATCTTCATCAGATTTTTCCCCAGCAGCCGCAGCCTTCAAATCCCAGCCAGGCGAGAAAAACCGCTCCCCAGCTCCCGTAATAATGGCGACGCGAACCTTAGGATCATCACGAAAACTAGTAAATACCTCATTCAAACGTCGGCTCGCAACCAGATCGATGGCGTTAGCCTTGGGACGATCAATCGTGACTTCCATGACACCGTTAGACTGAACTACCTGGATACCGCTCATACTCAACTCCTCGTTTTTTAACCTGGGTTCAATCGAATGAGTACATCAACCGCGAGTGCTCCTGAGCCCATAGGGCGCACCAGCGCCGGATTCACATCCAATTCGACTAAGGTCTCTATGTGTGCAGTCGCGTAATCAGCGACCGATTTGATCATATCGATGAGTGCTGGCACGTCGCCGGCCGGTTTGCCACGATATCCCCGTAGCAATTTTGAAACAGTTAGTTTGCTTAACGCAGCTTCGATCGATTGCGATGTCCACGGAGGTAGTAGAGTAATACTGTCATTTAGCAATTCAGCAAGTATTCCTCCGGCACCCAGGACTAAGACCTGTCCGAATTGTGGATCAACCGTGATGCCGATCAATATTTCGCTGACCGCATCATTAATCATTTCCTCCATTAATACAGTATCGGAGAGTTTGCAAAGTTGAGTCACAGCGAGACTCAAGTCCACAGCATTTCGGACGTTTAAAATAACACCGCCTACCTCAGTTTTATGCTCTAGGTGAGCACCAACGGCTTTGATCACCAGCGGATAGCCCAGCGATTCTGCCAGCGTTACACTCTTTGATGCTGAATCAACCGCGCAAATTACTCCACGAGGAATAGAAACACCAAAAGCGGCCAGCGCCGCTTTCCCTTGAAATTCACTCAAGGTATGCGCAGTACTGATAGAACGAGGTACATTTTTGGGCTTTTGTAATTTTAAATTGCCGCCATTTAACCAACCAATACCGATGGCACTCGCGAGATTCAGCGCTTCAAGTGCTTCGCGAAGCCCCTGCAGCGGCACCACTCCGCCCTCAAAACAGCGTTGCCGAATTCTGGCGCTCAAAGTCTCCGGCAGCGAAGAAATCAATGTCGCACGGGTAGGCGACTGACCAGCAGATTTTATGTAAACATCAATGACTGCATCAAAGGCAGCGGTATCTGCCAGCAGTTCGGGCGGACAATCCAACATGAATCCCACCGCATCGTAGCCTGCGTGTAGAATTTCTGAAAATACCTTGCTTAGGGCCGGCGGATCAAACCATAAATAAGTATGAATATCGAAGGGATTAGCGATTGAAACGCGGTCGGTCAACAATTCCTGCAAAACCGCGGCTCGAGCTTTGGCGATCTCTGGGAACTCCAACTGAAGTGATTGCGCCACGTCTGCCGCCATCGCCATATCGCCGCCCGAGGCACCCATGATTAAAACTTTACGGCCTGCGAGCGGACCCCCTCCATGCAGTACTTTTAAGGTTTCGCACAGCGTACCGAGCGTATCGCAGCGAGCAATTCCGGCTGACCTACAAAATGCGTCGAATACCAAATCAGCACCGGCAAGCGCCCCGGTATGACTATGCGCAGTTCGTGCTGCAGCTTCCGACCGTCCTGCTTTAACCAAGGCAATCGGTTTACCGGCCTTGCGCGCACATTCTGCGGCATGCGCAAATCGCTCAGCATTCTTGATACCTTCGAGGTAAAGACCAAACGCGGTAACCCGCGGATCTGCACACAAATTCTCAATCAAATCCTCAACCGCTAAGCGCGTCTGATTACCCACGGTAATGAGGTACCCAATGGGCAGAGATCTTGCGTTAAACATCAAGGTGAGCGCGATTGTGCCGCTCTGGCAGATGATCGCCACCCCTCGCTCAATCGCGGCACCTACGACTTGGTCTGGCCATAGCGCAACTCGATCAAAAAAATTGGCGAACCCGTAACAGTTAGGACCGAAGTAGGGAAGCGTACCCGCCGCGATCTCTAAGTCACAGGTCAGTTGATTACCGTTGTCGGTTCCGGACTCTGAGAAACCTGCCGTAAAACACACAAATCCACCGGCTCCTCGCTTTGCGAGCGCCTTAGCCACCTTAGCTGTCTCCGTATTGGGCACTGCGACGAATGCGGCGTCCGGTGCGTCGGGCAATTCCGCCACTGACCGGTAAAAAGGAATCATCGCGGTTGACGGACGCGTGGGATGAATACGCCAAACTTTGCCGGTAAAACCGATCGCAGTAATTCCCGCCGCTACCGCGTCGGTCCACGCACTGGCCCCAATAAGCGCAATGCTTCGTGGCGCAATCAGCCGCTGAAGATTATGCGGCAGAGCAATCAGTGCCATCACTAACGACGCCGCAATTCAATTTTGCGTGATCCTGGAAATTTAAGTAAATAGGAATCTGCATCGGTTAGCAGTGACGCTAATTTTTCCTGCACCGGCGCGGGTAGCGCCGCGCTGGCGGGTTTCTCTGCCTGTAGTACATGCAGCATCATGGCTTCGGCCGTGGCGACCGGCCCGCTGACGCGATCACACAAAAACGCCGCGCCCACATGAATGCATTTATGGTCAACGCCGAGTACATAGATCTGCACCGATAACGCGTCGGTTTTTTTAACTTCATGCAAATAGTGCAAATGGATCTCTAAAGAATACAGAGTGCAGCGTGTACGAGTTCGGTAGGCTTCATCCAATCCGATCTGATCCATCATCTCATCGGTCGCATAGCTAAATATCAAACTATAATAAGCATCCCGCAAATGCCCATTGTAGTCGATCCATTCCGGTAAGATTTTTGTGCGGTAAAGAGGAAGTACATTCACGTTATTTACCGCAGCCGTAGCTTTTCGCGTGCTTGGGCTGCAGTTAGAATACGTGCTCCCAACGCTTCAATAATGCCGCGAGCCTTAGCCACTAATTGGGCGTTACTGGCGTACACTCCTTTGCTTAAATAGAGATTATCCTCTAAGCCTACGCGGACATTTCCCCCTAGCAAAACCGACTGCGCCACCCAAGGCATTTGCATACGACTAATCGCAAAAGATCCCCAATTACAATTCTCAGGTAACGTATTGACCATCGCCAACAGATGTCCCACGTCGGCGGGCACGCCGTAAGGTATTCCCATACACAGTTGAATCAACGTGGGGGCGTCTAACAATCCTTCCTTTATCATCTGGCGAACGAACCAAAGATTGCCGGTATCAAAGACCTCGAGCTCTGGCTTCACGCCTAAATCTTTACAAATGGCAGCGCCTTGTCGTAAGTACTTCGGCGTCGATATATAGGCTCGATTATCGTCGCCAAAATTCAAACTACCACAGTCCAAAGTCGCGATGTCCGGTCGATACAGCCCTTCCTGGCACAGGTCGATCACATGACGCATGCGCTCTTCTTGGGTGACAAAATCGCTGCCCGGAGCAGGAGTGTCCTTAAGTCCGTGTTCGCCAATCACGATGTAGCCACCCATACCACAAGTCAAGTTGACTATTACGTCCACTTTGCTCTCGCGAATACGCTTTACCACCTCACGATAATGACGAGTCTCCATGCTAAAGGCACCGGTTTCAGGTTCACGCACATGAATGTGCACAATGGCGGCACCGGCCTCAGCTGCGGCGATAGCAGTGCCTGCAATTTGTTCAGGCGTTACCGCACAATGTGGACTCTTAGTAACTTTGGTGTCATCGCCGGTGACAGCGCAGGAAATGATGACATCGTGATTCATGATCAGACCTCAGAGCTTCTATAGCGGGACTATTATATTATCTTCACCGTAATAAATAAGCGAGGTTTAAAAATAGCGGTTACCTAGGAGATCTGGTACCCAAGGCACCGATAATCTCAGCGGCGCCGCACACTCCCACCGGCCGTAACCCCTCCGTTAGCAATAGCGGATGCCGCGTGGCATGTAACAATTGGATCATAATCTGCAAGGGGAGCGCAGCGGGCACCACGGCCAGGCCATCACTACTACCAGCACCCGCTAGCAGCGGCGCGCCATTAATCAGCGGGTTGTCAGCGCTGATCAACTGAAGGGGCAGAGTAACGCCATCAAAACGTACCTCGGTAACAACTCCCGCCGCGTCTACCAGGGCCTGGTATCGACGCTCGGTGTCCAGACAAACCGCACCATCGGTGCACTTAAGCTCAGTCCAAGGGCGCATGACCATGCCGCCGGTCAACACGCTTAAAGGATTCATATGTCGGACAAACTCAGCCACGTAGTCATCGGCGGGTGCTAGAACAATATCCTCAACGGTCCCGCTCTGAACGATTCGACCATTGTGCAGTATCGTTATATGATCTCCCAACCGCAATGCTTCATCCAAATCATGGCTGACAAATACAATCGTCTTCTTGACGCGCTCTTGTAGCGCCAATAGCTCGTCTTGTAACTTGCGACGAATTAACGGATCCAGCGCGGAAAAAGGCTCGTCCATCAACAGAATATCAGCATCCGTTGCGAATGCCCGAGCTAACCCCACGCGTTGTTGCATGCCCCCCGATAGTTCGCTGACATTGCGGTCCGCCCACTGTGACAAACCCACTAATTCAAGTTTTTCATCCACGGTTTTTTTTCGTTGCAGGGCATTCTCACCACGCAGCTCCAATCCGAAGCCAACATTTTCGCGCACCGTACGCCAGGGTAACAACCCAAATTGTTGAAACACCATCGCCACCCGTTCACGGCGGACGCGCCTTAGCTCCACGGCAGTGCAATGCGCCACATCCGTGACCGACTCACCCTCGCGTATTAATACGTGACCTCGAGTAATCGGGTTTAAGCCATTCGCAGCGCGCAATAAAGTGGATTTACCAGATCCGGAAAGCCCCATCAATACCGAAATTTCACCACGAGTCACACACAAATTAGCGCCCGACACGCCGACCACCACACCTAATTTCTTCGCAATCTCCTCGCGTGTCCCTCCCGCATCCAACGCTTTCACGGCCTCACTAATTATTTTACGTCCAGCTCGTCCTGGCTCGCGCGCAAACAAAATATCCACTTCTCGGAATTCAATGGCAGTATCCATTTATTTTGAACTCCGTTCTTTGGGGCGGCTCACGCGATCTAAAATAATAGCCAGCAATACAATTATAAATCCTGCTTCAAATCCTATACCGACTTGCACTGAATTAAGTGCGCGTACCACGGGGACTCCTAAACCGCCGGCACCCACCAAGGCTGCGATCACTACCATCGATAAACTGAGCATGATGCACTGTGTGATACCCGCCACAATGGTTGGCGCAGCGCTTGGCAATTCAACCTTGTACAACAGTTGCAGCGGCGTGGTTCCAAATGCCTCGCCTGCCTCAAGCAAAGTCTTGGGCACCGACGATATGCCTAAATGAGTCAGCCGAATCGGTGCCGGCAGTGCGAATATCACCGTGGAAATAAGCCCTGGTACCACCCCTAGGCCGAACAAGACCAAGGTGGGGATAAGATACACAAACGTTGGCAGTGTTTGCATGAGGTCAAGCACCGGGCGCAGCGCTGCAAATAATCTCGGCCGATGCGCGGCGGCTATTCCTAAGGGTACCCCAATCGCCGTAGAGGTAAAGGTCGCCACTAAAACTAAGGCCAGGGTTTCCAGTGTGGCAACCCAATAGCCTTGATTTAAAATAAACAGTAGAGCGAGCGCAACAAAAACCGCGAGTCCGACAGACCGACGTAGTACCCACGCTAAAAAGCTTAAACACGCAATTAGCGCGGGAGCGGGCAGCACCTGCAGCGCGAAGGTGACGGCATCCACCGTGCCACGAATTAGCCGCGATATCCCGTTGAACACGAACGTGCCGTGCGACTTTATGGTGTCAATCGCCACCGCCATGGTATCGCCCACCGGGATTTTGTGACTGACAATCCAGTGCTCAAATCCGCGCTGAGATACGGGCGCAGCGGCGTCAAGGAACGCGCTGCTCGCAAGCGTTCCAGAAAAAGTCGTTACACCTTGAAGCCAAGTTCGCACGGTATCGGGATTTGACTTGAGCCACTTCGCTGCCGCCACTTCCGGTACCTCGTGACGATCTAAAATCGCCGCCATCATTTCACTCTCACCGCGTAGCGTAAACTTTAAATTTTTAAGCAAACGTCCGACGTTAGGACAGTCGGCGGTATAGCCCTTGCGTGTCACCGTGTAAATCGTGGCACCGCCGAAATTGGGACCAAATACCGCGTCGCCTCCCGCAAGATAGTGCAGATCAAATCGCATATTCATGGGATGCGGCTCCCAAGCCAGAAACACCACCGGCTCCTTATCACGAAAGGCACGCTCCACCTGCGCTAACATGCCTTGTTCGCTGGATTCGACCAACTTGAATGCCCCTAAAGCAAATTGGTTTTGCTTCAACATGCTTAATACCAGTCGATTGCCGTCGTTGCCGGGTTCAATGCCATAGATAGTCGACTTTAATTCCGGCGCGAAGCGTTGGATATCCGTGAAATTTCTCAATCCTGCCGCGTACGTGTAACTGGGTACCGCGAGCGTATATTTGGCGCCTGTGAGGTTAGCGCCCAAAACTTCAATTGACCCCTCGGCAATATAGCGACTACGGTCGGCCTGCTGCGCGGGCATCCAGTTTCCGAGAAACACATCGAGATCGCTATTCTGTAGCGAGGCAAACGTCACCGGAACCGACAATACGGTGATCTTCGGTAAATAGCCTATGCGGCGCAATAATTCAGTCGTCAATGCCGTGGTGGAGGTCACGTCGGTCCAACCCACGTCCGAAAAACGCACCGTTTGGCATTGGGCTGGATCATTGCTGCCCGCTGCCGCCGACTCTTGATTAATCGAAAACGTACTGAGCGCAAAACTCCAAAGTATGATCCAGGCCTTGACCAATAACCTACGCCGACGGCATGATTGAATTTGTTTCTGGGTCGTTGAATAGCCGCTCAACCAGTTAATAATGATATTCAATAATGCATCCTAATTTATTGAACTTAAACGTATAATACTCAGAATTTGTATCTGAGGATTGTGATCGTAATTCCTAGTCACCCAAAGGCAATCAATTGAACACTCCCGCCGCCCCGATAATGCACCTCCCGTACCTTGGAGGCGAGCGTTTCCAGTCTATTAATCCTGCTGACGGCACACTGCTAGGCGAATTTTTGACGGCGGGCACGCACGAAATTGACGCGGCAGTTTCCAAGGCTCAACAAGCGCAACAGCGTTGGGCTGCAACATCAGGCACCGAGCGCGCCCGCATCCTGCGCCAGACGGCTATTATATTACGTGCCAGAAATCGCGAGCTTGCAGAATTAGAAACCCGCGATACTGGCAAACCCATTCAAGAGACGTCGGTAGTGGACGTGATTTCAGGCGCCGATTGTCTCGAATATTTTGCGGGACTCGCGATGAGTCTCAGCGGTGAGCACATTGATTTAGGGCCTACGGCTTTTGGCTATACGCGCCGAGAACCCTTAGGGGTGGTGGCGGGTATCGGAGCGTGGAACTATCCCTTGCAGATTGCATGCTGGAAGTCGGCACCGGCTCTAGCCTGCGGCAAT
Source organism: Gammaproteobacteria bacterium (assembly GCA_025359565.1). GTDB lineage: Bacteria > Pseudomonadota > Gammaproteobacteria > Steroidobacterales > Steroidobacteraceae > Bog-1198. Next base: position 627,535 of record JANYFY010000009.1, read on the forward strand.
GCCATGATTTTCAAGCCTGCCGAATTGACGCCGTTCACCGCCGTTAAGTTAGAAGAAATCTACTTAGAGGCGGGGCTACCGGCCGGTGTCTTTCAAGTGGTGCAAGGTCGTGCGGATACCGGTCGGTTGTTGTCGCGACATCCGGGGATTGCCAAGGTGTCGATTACGGGCGAAGTGAATACCGGCAAAGCGGTGATGAGTGATGCCTCATCCACTCTTAAGAACGTAACGCTAGAACTAGGTGGCAAATCACCGCTGATTATTTTTGACGATGCAAAGCTCGACAACGCAGTATCAGGCGCGCTGCTTGCAAATTTTTACTCGACCGGGCAGGTTTGTTCTAACGGTACGCGCGTATTTGTGCATCGTTCGATTAAGCTTAAATTCCTGGAAAAACTATTAAAGCGCGTTGCGGCGATGCGCATTGGTGACCCTATGCACCCGGATACACAGGTGGGGCCCTTAATATCTGCACAACATATGCACAAAGTGCTGAGTTATTTTGACCGCGGGCGGGCCGAGGGTGCAAAGGTACTCATCGGTGGCGAGCGTGTCACCACGGGGGTTCTGGATAAAGGATTTTTCGTGACTCCCACAGTGTTTGATGGTTGCCACGATGAGATGGCCATTGTACGGGAGGAAATATTTGGTCCGGTGATGGCAGTGCTGGAATTTGACGATGAGCAAGAAGTGATACAACGTGCAAATGATACGGAGTTCGGTTTATCAGCCGGGGTATTTACCAATGATCTTACGCGTGCGCATCGGGTCATCGCCCAGCTACAAGCGGGGACATGCTGGATTAACCACTACAATATTACGCCCATTGAATTGCCATTTGGCGGCATGAAAATGTCCGGCCTAGGTCGCGAGAATGGCCGCGCGGCGCTTGAATATTATTCGCAGCTCAAAAGTGTGTATGTGGCTATGGGCGACATCGATGCGCCGTACTAAATTAGAAACTGGCGGGGAGTGCAACCTTTGGCGCATAACTTTGACTATGTAATTGTAGGTGCAGGATCCGCCGGCTGCGTGCTTGCCGACCGATTAAGCGCGGACGGCAAATCCAGTGTGCTAGTGCTGGAGTACGGGGGCTCGGACCGCTCAATTTTCATTCAAATGCCCTCAGCCCTATCGATTCCAATGAATATGCCGAAGTACAACTGGTTTTATCACACGGAGCCTGAGCCCTATTTAAATGGTCGGCGCATGCACACACCGCGCGGCAAAGTGTTAGGCGGTTCATCGTCTATCAATGGGTTGGTCTATATCCGCGGCAATCCACAAGATTTTGAACGATGGAACAGGGAAGGCGCCTTGGGTTGGAGTTATAGCGATGTGTTGCCTTACTTTCGCCGTGCCGAAACGCGCGCGGAAGGTGGCGATCAATATCGGGGGGATGACGGCAAGTTACAAACGGCTTACGGCAGCTTAAAAAATCCCCTGCATGCGGCGTGGTTGGGCGCCGCGATTGAAGCGGGATACCCTGCGTCGGCCGATATCAATGGCTATCAGCAAGAAGGCTTCGGCCGGATGGATATGACGGTGGGCAAGGGTAGACGCTCTAGCGCAGCGAATGCTTATCTCCGTTCGGCGATGGCGCGTAGCAATCTTAAGGTACTGACTCACGCATTGGTGACTCGCGTGACATTCGAAGGGACTCGCGCCACGGGAGTCGAATACACTCAAGGTGGCGTGAGCCACCAGGTGCACGCGGATCGTGAAGTGATCCTTTGTGGTGGCCCTATCAATACCCCCCAGCTCTTAAAGTTATCGGGAGTAGGGTCTGGCCGTGAGCTTCAAGAACACGGTATTAGAGTAATCAAGGATTTGCCGGGAGTGGGCGAAAATCTGCAAGACCATTTGGAGTTCTATTTCCAGCTGGCGTGTACAGAGCCCGTAACTTTGTATTCATCTATTAATCTATGGAGTCGGGCGCTCATCGGTGCGCGTTGGCTATTACGCAAGGATGGTTTGGGGGCGACTAATCATTTCGAGAGTTGTGGTTTCATCCGCAGCCGAGCGGGTATCGAATACCCCGATATTCAGTATCATTTCTTGCCTATGGCGGTTGCGTACGATGGCTCGACGTTGGCGCAAGAACACGGATTCCAGGCGCATGTTGGGCCTATGCGTTCGAAGAGTCGGGGTTGGGTTCGGCTCGCGAGTTCCAACCCGATGGATAAACCTAGGATACAGTTCAATTATCTCAGCCAACCAGAGGACTGGCTTGAAATGCGCGCCTGCGTACGCCTGACGCGCGAGATTTTTGGCCAAAAGGCCTTTGATCGCTACCGAGGGCGCGAGTTGCAGCCAGGCATCGACGTTCAAACAGACGCGCAGATTGATGCCTTTATCCGAGCCAAGGTGGAGAGCGCTTATCACCCCTCATGCTCCTGTAAAATGGGCGCGCCCGATGACAAGATGGCCGTGGTGAATCCTGAGACCCGTGTCTATGGAGTGGCTGGACTCAGAGTCGTGGATTCTTCTATCATGCCTTCCGTCACCACCGGCAATCTTAACGCACCGACTATTATGCTGGCCGAGAAAGCGGCCGATCATATTTTGGGGAAAGGCTTGTTGCCACCGGCAAATTCACCTTACTACGTGGCGCCGAATTGGCAGACGAGTCAGCGTTGATGGGATGTCTTGGATGCGTTGTATATTGTCGAGCGACAAATCGCTAATTACCGGGTTTTTTTCAAGGATGCAAGTGTTACGAATCACCTTAATAGCCCTTGTGATCTGCGTCGTTGCGCCTGCCGACGCACGGCAACGCGATTCCCGTGAATTGTGCTTGCCGCTCGCGGCGAGCACACCCGAGGCGGTTGGCTTATCGGCTACTCGACTAAAAGCAATGAGTGAGCACTTTCGCCACGAAGTGAAAATAAATTCAGCCGCGGGATATGTGTTCATGGTTGCACGTGACGGCAAGCTCGCTTATTCAAGCGCGGTGGGTCTGCGAAATATTGAACAACATGTCCCGATGACACTCGATACTCGTTTTCGTATCGCCAGCATGAGCAAGCCGATTACTAGCGTTGCAGTGCTGATGCTATATGAAGAAGGGCGGTTTCAGCTCGATGATTCGGTGTCGCGCTTCTTGCCAGAATTCGCGAATCCGCGAATCTATACCGGTGTCGACTTAAGTGGCCATTTGACTAGCCAACCTACAAAACGCGGTATTACCATTCGTGATCTATTGACCCATACCAGCGGCCTTGGTTACGGGGGATTATTTGATCCCGAATCGCCTCTGCGAGACGCTTACGAAGGGTTGAAGCTTACCGCCGTCGGTACGTCACTGGCGGATAAAGTCAGAGGCATTGCGAATCTGCCCCTGTATTTTCAGCCGGGCAGCGACTGGCGTTATAGTTATGCTGACGATGTACTGGGGCGGTTAGTGGAGGTTGTTTCCGGCCAACCTTTCGAGAAGTTCCTTAAAATTCGACTTTTTGATCCTTTAGCGATGAGCGCGACGGGTTTTTATATTCCTTCATCAATTAAACCGCTGCTCGCCACAATGTACAAACATGATCCGGACGGGAATTTGCAAGAGAGCCATCCAACTTGGCTGTGGGACGTGAGTGACACGACCATGGCACCATCCGGAGGCGGAGGACTCATCTCAACGGCGAGCGATTATTTAAGATTTGCGCAGATGCTGGCGAACGGCGGCAGTTTCGCTGGCCGTCAATATTTATCCCCCGTGACGGTTGCTTTAATGACTGAGAATCAAGTCGCTGAAGATGCCATGGTAAAGTATTGGGGCGCTAATTCCCAAGGGCTTGGATATGGCCTAGGAGTAGGCGTCGATTTTGATGCGCATCGCGCGCCCCATGCAGGTTTTGCGGGAGACTATAGCTGGGGAGGCATATTTGACACGCATTGGTTGGTGAGCCCAAAAGCGGGCATCGTTGCAGTTTTACTAACCCAGGTAGATCCCAGCGGCAACAAAACACCGCAACGCACCGATACGGATTTCCGTAATCTATTATTTGCATCCCTGACTCGACTAGATGCACAAGGGTCATCAAGATTTCAGTCGGAACCGGTTGGCTGCAAAGACTTACGGAAAAGCCACTAAATAGGTCCTAATTGGGCCAACTCGCGCAAATATTCCTTACTTGATGTAAGTTTCCTTGCTTGTAGTACTGAATCCGGAGATGAGCGTGGCTAACGCGATGATCACCAGCAAAGGGCAAATCACCATACCTAAATCGGTTCGAACGAAACTGAAGCTCGATGCCGGCCATCGGATGGAGTTTATCGAAACGAAAGCGGGCTTTCTCGTCAAACTGATGAACCGGGATATTCGATCTCTCAAAGGGATTCTACCCAAGCCGCGGCGCGCCGTAACCAGTGAGGAAATGAATCGCAGCATTTCCCGAATGGGCCGCATTCGGTGATCGGTCTTGATACCAACGTCGTCGTTCGGTACCTGTGTGCAGCTTTAGCGACAACGGGACAAAAAGCTAGCGCAAAAATGAGAGACTTCGACCTGCAGCGTGTGTGCCGTTTAGGGAGCGGAGTGTATGAGCAAGGGCGAACAGCGACGATTTTTCATCAGAGCAGAGGTTGGAAATTTTACGCGAGGCTGAGCAGCCGGAAGTGACGGTGAGTGCGGTGTGTCGGCGGCCCGCATTGGCGCCCTCGGTATTTTATAAATGGCGCGCGGTGGCGAATACCGGGTCTGCGGTAGCGCTGAAACGGGATGCCAAACGGATGCTGCGTAAGGACGATATTGAAGTGAAGCATAAGGCGGAGATTGATCGATTAAGAGCCGTGGTTGCGGAGATCACGGCAGAGAATTTAGAGCTAAAAAAAAAGAACTAAAACTTGATGAATTATACCGTGTACCTGCAGAGACGAAGGCCGCAGTGATGCAGATTGTGCAGCAGACGAAGAGACGTCCAGGGTGGCGAGTGGTTAAGACGCTCGCCGCCCGGGGCATTCGAGCGAGCGTGTATTACGCCTGGAAAGGACGTCAGAGCCTGGAGGATCAAATATCCAGGCCTTGCCGGGTGTACGAAATACTGCCCGAGAAGCGAGCTGCAATTTGCGACTATGCGCTGCAATATCCGAAGATTGGGTATCGGAAATTGACCTGGATGATGCTCGATGAGGGAACGGCCTGTGTTGGGGAGAGCACGGTTTATAGGGTTTTGAGCGAAGCGGATTTGTTATGGCGCTGGAAGCGATCAACGGATTCCAGCGGGGACTATAACTTTCGACCCACGGGACCGAACCAACAGTGGCACACCGACGTGATGTACGTATGGGTTGCCGCTAAGTTCTTTTTTTTGCTGAGTTTTTAGACGCCTACAGCCGTTATATCGTGCACCACAAGGTATTAATTAATCTCAATGGATCATCGGTGGCGAGCGCGTTGCAGGCGGCTCTGGAGGCAATTCCCGGTCAGCGACCGCGCGTCGTGCACGATCACGGGAGCGAGTTTGTGAATCGGGATGTGGCGGCGGTGATCAAGGCCCATAACTGGGTGGATATCAAAACCAAGCCGCGACACCCAGAGTCTAATGGCATTGTAGAGCGCTTCAATGGCGCAGTACGCGCCGAGACCAATAACAACTACGGTGAGAATTACCTGGAGGCCGAGACGAGCATGGCCACGCTCATGCATCAGTATAACCAGCAGCGCTACCATGCGGCACTTGGTTACATGACGCCTGCAACCTGGCACTATGGGCAATCGAATGACGTTCGAGACGAGCGTGCGCG
>JANYFY010000025.1 GCA_025359565.1 Gammaproteobacteria bacterium
TTGTAATAGGTCCCCGTACCCTGCGTGGCGTACTGACCCGGGAGGCGCAAGTTGTTATAGAAGTTGCCGAACCCCGAGGGGTTGGTGTTTGGTGATAGATAGCCAAAGGGGTTCGGATCCCAGCGCCACACCAACGCATTATCGAGGGGCCGGGTGATCTTGCGTACCGCATTTAATTGATCGGTGTGCAGGTAATAAACACTCACGGCGGCCCCTTTGGGGATCAGCTCGGCTGGCGGTTTCATCGCCGTTGAATCCGATTTTGGTGTGTGTACCATCGCAAAACGGTTTGATTTTTGATTGACCGCATCGACACAGCGCATAGGACTCCTGTACCGGGTAGGGGTCCGCCTCTAGCCACGTTTCAGAATCTCCCTGCGCATCCGTGCCGATGGTCTGTTTGGACAAGCGAATCGAACCGTTCACAAGATACGGACCATTCTTAGTTACGACGACGTGAGCCGTCTTCGATGTGTTCTTCATAGTCCGACTATCCTATCCCGTTAATGGCAGTTGGCGTAACTGGCAGCTATGGATTCAATGAATTGACGCAACGCTTAGTTAAAGTTTATCCGCTGGTGTATGAAAGCCCAAGGTTTCTAATCGCGCCTTGCAATTGCCCGGATTTCGGCCAGGGCGCCATCGCTAATCAATTCAGAGACACCAATGGCTGTCCAGGCGGGGTACGGCTCGGCGATGAATTTGTCCTTCACCTTGATGAAGGCGTTCAAGTGCTGCCGCAGGCCCACGTGATAAGTGGTGAGTTCCACGATAGTCGGTAACTCAAGGCCGGCTTGGATTAGGTTGTTCGTCAATATGCTAAAAGCGTCGTGAAACTGCGTCTCAGGATCCGGCACTATTGAATCATCTGGACGCGTTCCAGTTATTCCGGAAAAGAAAACAAAGTCTCCTGTCTCAATACCGGGCGAGAAGTGCCAATCGCGTGGGTAATGCGCGAACTCCGGTAACACAATCACTCGTCTCATGACATCACTGCGGCGCATTGAAGCCACGACAAACGGCGTCGATTATGGTGCCGGCGGTAAGCGTCGGCGACGACGCAGTCGCTGTAGTCATGGGTCATTTATAGGTAACATCCGCAATCTCAAGAGGAGATGGATTTAACGCTGCAGCGAGAAGCTCGCGCGATAATTCATGTGGGCATTTAATGAAGATGCTTGTGGCCCCGGAATCTCGCGATTGCGGCTCTCGCTGCAGCACGGAAATATCGTATTCCAAAGAATACTTGTTTGCTGTAGTGAGAAACCCAAAGTACATGTCGGTCCTTGCTTACATTCCCGACCGGCGCAATTTTGCAATAGTGCAGCAGAGCGGGCCTCCTTGGATCAACTACGGAAAACATTGCATCAGTGTTTCACCGGTTCTCGCGGACCGATAATGAATATTCAGCCTAAGATCTCACAAAATATTAGGCCTCAGCGATGGCAGCAATCGATACCCTGAGGCCAGGTGCCTTTACCGGCATCTTCGCTCCTTGACGCGCCGGCGGATTGGAAGGAAACCACCTCATCCACTCTTCATTCATACCAGAAAAGTCGTCCTCATCCGCCAACACGACGGTGACGCTCACAACTTTATCTAATGAACTTCCAGCGGCCTCCAGAATAGCCTGGATGTTCTTCAGGCACTGACGTGTTTGCTCCTGGATCGTAGCGCCGACTACAGTTCCGGTCTGAGGATCATGCGGCGCAGTTCCGGACAAGAAGATTAGCCCAGCGCCCTTGACCGCCTGGCTGTAGCTAGCCGGCGGCTGCGCTGCTTGGGTTGTGCATATAATGTCTCGAGCCATAGTGCTGTTATCCCTGTCGAACAAGGTTGTTTTTCAAAGGCATCACTTACTGTAACGGTGAGGATGCAGGTGTCAATGTCTGATTGATTGCCACATCTTCAATGCTCAAAAAACGGCCCTTGGCCAACTGGAGGCGGCCGAATCGCACCGGTGAACACGCCCGTGCAGAGACATTCATGGGAGTATTATCTCGAGCTGAACAGTAAGGCAATTGGTCGTGCTAGAGTCCGTCTGTGTGATCATCGCAACGCCCTTTTGAATAAGCTAATCCTATCTAAGCGGCAGTGAATTGCGCCAAGACGTTTTGCCAAACCACCCGAGCCTGCGCGGCAAAATCGCGAGGCACTTCCCCGTCGCCGTCTCAGGAATTTGACCGCTTATAAATAACAGGCGCTGTGCGTCAGACACCTCGATCGCTTGAGCGTAACCACCGGAAGGCTGAGGTGCCGCAGCCGCATACCCTGAACTCGCTTTCATATAACAAGCATACGTGTAACATGTGCATCCCAGACATTAACATGATGAATAGCTCCAGACTAGAAGCCTTCAGCGACGGTGTCATTGCCGTTAGCATCACCATCATCGTACTCGAATTAAAGGTGCCGCACGGCGCACTCTAGCGGCGCTGCAGCCTCTTATTCCGGTTTTCTCGAGCTACGTTTTAAGCTTCATGTACGTTGGTATCTATTGGAATAATCACCATCACCTGCTGCATATGTGCCATGAAATTTCTGTGAGAATTCGTGAGAGTACGATCCTCGGCAATCGGCCAATGACCGTTTAAACCCAGATCAAATCGTTGGGTCTTCAGTGCCTCAACGAAAGCAGTACCCGTTGGATCACCGACGGGGACGCGCCCGTCCTTAACCGTCCCGCCTGAGCGGTCCTCGAGCATCGCCCCTACGGTCAGAAACATCTCGGCGCCAGATCCGTCGGCCCAATACAGGCGCGGCCGGATGACGGCGCGGCGAACTCGCGGCATATCCGCCCAACCATCGCCATTGATATCCTCGCTGGCCTGCCGATCAACATTGGCTATCAGAGAATAAGCATAGCCTTGGGTGAATGGATCCGACGCCCACCACAGCCCCGCATCGGTGCCGCCACGACTTGTTTGATTCAGCAACACATCATGTGCGCCGTCCGGGCGGCGCGAGACGAAGTTGATGACCCCCCTTAAGGCGGAGGCGCCGTACAATGCGGAGGCCACGCCTTTGAGCACTTCGACTTGGCCCAAATCAAGCGCCAAGCCCAGGAGAGGTCGTCTGCACCCGCAGCCCCGAGGTTTCATTGAGCAGCATCGCGATCTTCTCTTCGAGCTCGCGTTGATCGATTACCTCGATGCGCGTCGGTTCGTCCACCAATCGGCGCGGCATGCGCATTGTGGTAACAATAATTTCCTGAAGGGCGGAGTCGGAATACGGCTCTTCATCTGCCGCTAAAACAGAAGTCTTTATCTCGCATACCGATATCGGAGGATAGTAACAGGCATTATTTATTAGACGTCGAAATGTTGAGGTCTATCCTCATTCCCAAAATGGTATATTTTTTGCAATAATTACCCCATCTTTAAAGGCTAGCCACTCGAAGACGCAGTGCGTTGCCGATCACTGATACGGAGCTCAAGCTCATGGCGGCCGCCGCGATGATGGGACTCAAAAGAAGGCCGAAAGTAGGATACAGCGCGCCTGCTGCTATGGGTATTCCGACAACATTGTAGACGAACGCCAGAATGAGATTCTGCCGGATGTTGCGCATAGTGGCGCGGCTCAAGGCCCGGCCACGCGCGATGCCGGCGAGATCGCCCTTGACCAGCGTAATGCCTGCGCTTTGCATGGCTACATCGGTACCCGTACCCATCGCAATGCCGACGTCGGCCTCCGCCAACGCCGGCGCGTCATTAACGCCATCACCGGCCATTGCGACCACGCGGCCTTCGCTTTTGAGTCGCCTCACGATATCGTTCTTTTTATCGGGGAGGACGTCCGCTTCCACCTCCGTAATGCCGAGCTGGTTGGCAACGGCTTGGGCCGTGGTGCGATTATCACCAGTTAACATGACGATACGCATACCCTCACGGCGCAAGGCATCAAGGGCCGCGCTTGTCGTTGCCTTAATCGGATCGGCCACCGCAATGATGCCAGCAGGCTTGTTATCCACCGCCACGAAGAGAGCAGTCGCACCATCTTGTCGCAATGCATTGGCGTGGCCCTCAAGATCGGCGCTCGCCACACCATGGTCATTAAGCAGTGCCGCGTTGCCAACGGCCACGCGCCGCCCTCCGACGGTGCCGATGACGCCTTTACCCGTAATGGACGCGAAGTCCCTGACCTCTTGCAATGCGACCTTGCGCTCGGCAGCGGCGGACAAGATAGCCCCTGCAAGTGGATGTTCGCTCGACTTCTCGAGACTCGCGCCAAACGATAAGACGGCGGATTCATCAAAACCTGGCGCGGGCACGATGGCGGTTACACGGGGTTTACCTTCGGTGAGCGTGCCGGTCTTATCGACTACCAGGGTATCAACTTTTTCAAAGCGCTGAAGAGCCTCGGCGTTCTTGATAAGAATGCCGGCGCTTGCGCCTTTGCCGACGCCCACCATGATCGACATCGGCGTCGCTAGACCGAGTGCGCACGGGCACGCAATGATCAGCACCGATACGGCCGCGGCCACTGCCAGCCCTAAGGCTGGCGCAGGCGCCCAGACCATCCAGGCCACAAACGCCAAAATCGCAGAAGCCATGACGGCCGGCACGAACCACGCAGCGACTTTATCCACAAGACCTTGAATAGGCGCGCGACTGCGCTGCGCTTCGGCAACCATTTTCACGATGCGTGACAACATCGAGTCTGCACCTATCTTCTCTGCGGCAATCGTCAACGTGCCGGTACCATTGATCGTGCCACCGATGACCTTGGTGCCCGACGCCTTTTGCACAGGCATCGATTCGCCGGTCACCATCGATTCATCCACCGCACTGATGCCCTCTGACACCGACCCATCCACCGGAATCGCTTCGCCGGGCCGCACTCGTAGACGGTCGCCAACATGGACTTCAGATAGCGGTACTTCCTCGTCTGTACCGTCGCTTCGAATACGTCGCCCTGTCTTGGGCGCCAATTTCAACAGCGCGCGAATGGCACCACCGGTTTTTTCCCTGGCGCGCAGCTCTAAAACCTGGCCTAGCAAGACGAGCACCGTGACGACGGCGGCGGCCTCATAGTAGACGGGGACAAGACCGCTATGCTGCCGAAGGCCCGACGGAAAAAAAGCGGGCGCAAAGGTTGCGACCAGGCTGTATACATAGGCTGCACCGACCCCTAAGGCTATCAAGGTAAACATGTTGGGCGAGCGGTTCAGGATCGACGCCCACGCTCGTTGAAAGAAGGGCCACGCGCACCACAAAACGATGGGCGTTGCGAGCGCAAACTGAATCCATATCGAGGCGGCCATCGACACGATATGGTCCAAATTCAGCACAGGCAAGTGTCCTCCCATCTCCAACACAACGATGGGCGCGGCGAGCGCAGCGCCGGTTACAAAACGCCGGGTCATGTCTTTGAGTTCAGGACTCGTGCCTTCGGTCTCAGGAATACTTTCCGGCTCAAGCGCCATACCGCAGATCGGACAACTGCCCGGCGCGCTCTGACGAATTTGCGGATGCATCGGGCAGGTGTAAATGGTGCCCGAATCTATGCGCATGCCGCAGACTGAGTCGACCGCGTCTCTGCCACTATCGAGCGTTTTGGTATCTGCCATTTGCAAGTTGTTCGGAGCCACTGCGCAGCAACAAGTTTTTGAAGTCGTGGTTGTCATAGTCGTCCTCGGTAGCAGCGCTTGATTGAGAAAAGTAGTCTAAGCTCCGTACCTAAGTACGGAGTCAAATCATTCAGAAAACGATAGTCAAGGAAACGCTGTCCGTACTCCTTTAGAACTCAGTTAGACGACGATGACCATCGGCGCCCTCGCGCAGGCAGCCGAAGTGGGGATCTAAACCATACGCTACACCAACGGCGGCGTCTGTTGGTTGTCCCACACAGTGCAGGAGGCGACGGCGATATCCGATTTCCGTGACTGACCGAATTCGGTTCATCAGGCGATCGCAGAATTTTGGGTTTTACCCTTGAAGAGATTTGTGAGCAATCGTGATCTATGGCGGCGGGTCACCAATAGCTAAAACGTTATTGCCGCAAGGCTTGGATTACCGTACCCTTGTGAGTATGAGGCATCGGCTCACCGCATTTTGGTTGATACTGATGATCAGTCTGCAAGGACCATTAGCATTGGCCGCAGTGTCCTCCTCGATGCCATCGGATTCTCATGCCGCCATGCATGGCCATCATTCAGGGCACGCGTGTTGTCACACGCAAGGCGCTCATGTGAAGTGCTGCCCGGACGCGTGCACGGGCGCGGCCACCGTCGCCGGCAGTCCTGGGCTTCTAGTTTGGTACGGACGCACCACTCCGAGTTTTAAGCTTGCTACCTCTCCATTTTCCTCGCACGGCGAAACTCCTCTCATTCGCCCACCCATTTTCTAACGTCCCACCCTAGTTCCGTCTTAAAACCGGACACGTAGCGAGCGCCCCTCGCAGTCGTGGTTGCATGCATTTCGCGCTCCGGCGCTGATGAAGAGTGGTGAATACGTTGGAGAATTTTGATGAATCAATTGCTCAAGTGCGCGATTAGCGCCATTTTGATGGGCTATGTCGCGCAGGCATCCGTGCATGCAGCGCAAGCGCCCAAGATGGTTGCGGACGATCCGCCCGCTTCGATGCCGGCAGGTCATGACATGAGTCATATGTCGACGGATAGTGGCGACTCGATGCCGCACATGAGTCACATGATGATGGGCGCTCTTGGAAGCTATCCGATGAATCGCGAAGCCTCCGGCACCTCCTGGCAACCGGACAGCTCCGAGCACGGCGGCGTGCACCTGATGGAAGGAGACTGGATGCTCATGGGCCATATGTTCTTGAATGGCGTCTATGACTGGCAGCAGGGCCTGCGCGGCGACACTAAGGAATTCCTGTCCGGCATGTTCATGGGGATGGCCAATCGACACTTTGAGAGCGGTGATACGGTTCAAATTCGCGCGATGCTGAGCCCCGAGCCCATGATGGGAAAATCCGGCTACCCGCTACTGCTTGCGACCGGCGAGACGGCAAACGGCACTATGCCGCTGGTGGATCGGCAGCATCCGCATGATCTCTTCATGGAATTGTCGGGCACCTACTCTCACGCTTTGACGCCGGCCGACAGCCTGTTTCTGTATGCGGGGCTACCCGGCGAACCGGCATTCGGGCCGCCCGCCTTCATGCATCGCCAGTCCATTTTGGACAGCCCGGAGGCGCCGATCAGTCACCACTGGCTTGATTCCACACACATCACCGAGGGCGTCGTGACACTTGGCTACATTCACGATAAGTGGAAAATCGAAGCTTCGCGCTTTCGGGGCCGTGAGCCGGATCAATTTCGTTACAACATCGAACACGGTGCGCTCGATTCGAAGAGCGCGCGACTGTCCTTCAATCCCACGTCCGAGTGGTCCCTGCAAGCTTCATGGGCCAATCAAATCAGTCCCGAGCAGCTGCAGCCCGACAAGAACGAAAAACGCTTGTCGGCGAGCGCCATCTACACCCATCAATTGGGAGAACACAGCTGGTGGTCCACCACCGTTGCGTGGGGCCGACGCCACAGCAGCGGTGATGAAGCGCTGAACGCCTACATTATCGAAAGCGCGTTAAAACCAACTGATTTATGGACGTTATTCGCGCGAGCCGAGCGCGAGAAGAACAATGAATTGATTACCTTGGGTCCTTTGCAAGGCTCTGCCTACACGGTGGGGAAAACCTCGCTCGGGGTGATTCGGGATCTGCGCTTGAGTCAGCACGTGAAGATCGGTGCCGGTGCCCTTTATGCCTTTAATTTTGTGCCGCAAACAATTGCCCCGCTTTACGGTCGCTCTGACCCGCAGGGCGCCATGGCTTTTATTCGTTTGAAGGTTGAATGACGAGACCTGTTCACCGCTGATTGATTCACCACCCCTAAAGGAGTCTTTATGTTGAGAACCCTCTTTTTGTCGGCGGCCGTTGCGTTGACCTTGGCGACGCCCAGCTTTGGGCACGCCAAGCTTTTAAGTTCCTCCCCCGCGAGCGGCGCGCAAGTGGCCGAGGTTCCCAAAACCATCACGCTGACTTTCAACGAGGAAGCAAAACTCGCGGCGCTCACGCTTCTGCATGCCGGGAAGGAGACATCGGTAGCGGTCGACAAATCCGCACCGTCGGCCAAATCCGCGGTGGTTCCTGTAACGGGATTGACGCCCGGCACTTATGAGGTTCACTGGACCGCGATCGCCACCGACGATGGCCACGTAGCCAAAGGCTCCTTTATTTTCACGATCAAAAACGCATCGCTGGCCACCAGTTAGAGTTCTCCACATGCAATTCAGCGCGTGGGACGTGGCGGCCATCGGGATCAAGGCAATTTTGTATGCCGCTACGTTCTGTGCCGCCGGCGGTGTTTTCTTTTTATTGTATAGCCGTTCGCTTATCGCACTCGACGATGAGCGACGAGTCCGTTGGTGGGTGGGGCTATGCGCGGTAGTGGCCATCGCGGCCAGCGCGGTGCGCCTATCGATTATCGCGGGATCGATGGGCGATGGATTTAGCGGCACGCTCGATGGATCGATGGTGCGCATGGTTCTTGAGGCAGGCGAAGCACGCGCAACTGGCATGCGCATTACCGGATTACTACTGATCGGCGCCATTTTTCTTGAAACTTCGTGCGGTTTTATAGCGGCATCGCTAAGCGCCTTCTTGGCGGCAACCTCATTTGCGTGGATTGGGCACGCGTGGGCGGCTGGCCGATGGTCGGTAGCGCTTCTTAGCCTGCATCTGATTGGCGTGGCATTTTGGCTGGGGGCGTTGGTGCCTCTGTTGCTAGTAGGTCAACGAACCGACCTATCGTCCCTCGCTCGCATTGCCAAGCGTTTTGGCGACATCGCCGTAATTGGCGTTGGAGTGCTGCTGCTCGCCGGGTCGTTCCTACTGGCCACCTTGTTGCGCCAGGCCTCCGACCTATGGAACACCGAGTACGGCCGATTCGTCGGCGGAAAACTCCTTATTGTTGCCGTGTTGACGGCGGCGGCCGCCGTGAACAAACTGCGCTTTACGCCTCGACTCCAAACCCAGGATGCCGCGGCGGCATACGGTCTCTTAAGGTCCATTCGTGCAGAGTTATTGTTAGGCGGTCTTATTCTTATCGTTACGGCGGCATTGACCTCACTTGTAGGCCCGCCGGCACTTGATTAAGCGGCTAAGCATTCCACTGACTAATATAGGGTAGGTAGGTATGCTACAATGACTCATGAGTCACACCGGTCGTGAGCGACAAAAGCTGCTGGCGCGCGTGCGCCGCATTCGAGGCCAAGTCGAGAGCATTGAACGAGCCCTCTCAACCGAATCGGGCTGCGAGCAAGTCATGCATCTGATCGCCGGGGCGCGCGGCGCCATGGCGGGCTTGATGGCCGAGGTGGTGCAAGACCACGTGCGCTCGCACCTCGTGGATGTCGAGAAACACCCTAACGCCTTGAACACCGAAGCGGCCGAGCAATTGCTGGATGTCATTCGGACCTATTTAAAGTGAGAACACCCATGAGCATCAACGCGACCCCCGCAGAATCCGCTTCCCATCAACACATTTTCCTAGGGGATGGGCACGCACAAAGCGAGCGCAAGACCTGGACCGTGATCTGGCTCTGCGGGGCGATGATGTGCGCCGAAATCGTGGGGGGCCTTTTGTTCGGTTCGATCGCGCTCGTCGCGGACGGGCTGCACATGAGCACGCACGCAGGTGCGCTGCTCCTGGCGGCACTCGCTTACACATACGCTCGCCGGCACGCAGACAATACCAGCTTTACCTTCGGCACCGGAAAATTTGGCGATCTCGCTGGGTTCACCAGTGCCATCGTTCTGGCGATGATCGCGATTTTAATCGGCTATGAATCGGTGACCCGCCTGCTCGCACCGGTCCAGATTCACTTTGCGGAAGCCATTCCGATTGCCTGTGTGGGTCTCGCAGTGAATATTGCGAGTGCGTGGCTTTTAAGCAGCGGCGGGCATCACCACGGCCACAGTCATGGCGGCCATGACGACCATGAGCACGATGAGGCGCACCTAATCAAAACACCCGCGGGCGAGCTCATTCTCGAAGTCTTTGAGGACGGGGTACCTCCGCGCTTTCGCCTCCGGGCAGCGGGCAGCCCAAGACCTACTGTCAACACGAGGATTACAACGGTAAGGCCTGGCGGCGCAACGCAAGTATTTGCGCTGGTTGCCCGTGGGGAATTCCTGGAATCGGTCGCAGAGATCCCCGAACCGCACGCCTTCGCTGCAACTGTTGAGATCGGTACTGAAACTTACACCACGGTCTTTGAGGAACATGCCCACGGACACGCAGCCACTGGCCGTGACAATAATATGCGCGCGGCGATCATCCATGTGATCGCGGACGCGGCCGTCTCCGTCCTGGTCATTGTAGGTTTGATCCTTGCCCGAGCGTTCGGCTGGCTCTGGATGGACCCACTGGCCGGCATCATCGGAGCCTGCGTGATCGCCAGTTGGTCTTATGGGCTCATCCGAGATACGGGTGCCATCCTACTTGATCGAATTCCGGACCCCAAATTGGCCCGCGACTTGCGCACGACCATTGAGAGCGATGGCAGCAAGCTCACTGATTTACATCTGTGGCGTTTGGGGCCCGGGCATCTAGGCGCGATCGTGTCGGTGTGTCCCAAAGAGCCTTGCTCGGCTGACTACTACCGTTCGAAATTGGCACGCTTCGATTCCTTGTCCCATGTCACGATCGAGATTCAGCAGTAATTGCGCAATCGACCGGACAATTCCATTCACTGGATCTCAGCTCGCCACCACCGTCGGCGTCCTCATCGCGATGAAGTCATGCGGATGTGACTATTTACTACCCCCGGACTGCGGCACGTCGCGCAACACCCTTGCGCTCAATCGCAACGCCAGCGTCGAGGCGACCATCATAAATACTTAAAAACAAACCCCGGATCAATTGCTTCAGTACCCGCTTGGAATGACCACGGGTTGGCCAGTCTGTATCTTGTTGCACGAGTTCCTCGTTTGGGGACCACTTGCGGAGCGCTCGTTAGAGCGTTTTGGTAGCGCAGGATAGGTTCATCTGTTCGCTTTGTGTGATGCCAACGCCGCAGCGCTGAGCTACTGCATTTTGCTAGTGATTCGAAGCAGTGCGAAGATTCTTGAGATTAACCTCCTCGATTGCCAGAATCTTAATCAAATACGCGAGTCGTCTCTGACATTCGGCAGTTGCCGCAATGAGTTCTTGGATTCCGCTGGCGCCGAGGACACCAGCCGGCACGCTGACGTTGGGATGGATAAGCCGTGCACGCCAACTTTGTTTCGTCTGCTCCATTTCCGTAGTCCTCGGTTTATCCTTAAGTGTAAAGTCCCAAGAATATAGCGGGTCCATGCGATTTGTTCACTCGAGGCACTACCACTAGGCGTTAGCTTGGCTTGGGCCTCACGCTCTTTCCCAGTGGGCCTCGAATTTGCAGCCGTCTGTATCGACAATATAGCTCTTGGCCACGTGTGTGGCGAAATTGCCGTCGCCGTCGTACTTGCTCTCGGCGCCGTAAAGCTGTCCGAGCATTCCCATAAGCGCTTCACCGTTAGGTTGCTTGAGCGCTCCTACGATCTTGTCGTACACGACTTTTTCCCCATCGGATTTTGGACGGCCGGGAGTTGGGTCGATGCTAAACTTCACAAAACACGCCGGCCCATGATCGTCGAGACGCTCGTCGCGTTCGGTACACTCCAGCGGGCGCGCGAACGTGACGTCAGGATATTTTTGTCCTTTGGACTGTATTCACGCGTCACCCATAATGATGATCCCCGAGGCAAACACTGCGCTCGTTAAAACCTTGAATGACTAGATTCTCGCCTACACCTTCAGCAACAAACAGTGCTGCATGCTCCGGAAAGTCTGCACGCCATGCAACATAGTTTTCGACTGAATAACCGTAAACCGCCTTATGCGGTTACTAATCCACCAGGCACCGCTCTAAAGTTTGTCATTGAATCGCGTCCTACGTACGAAACTAGCAAGGCCATTCTATAGTCATACGCTCAGCCATTGGCCGACCTCCACACTGGGACCTACACTGCCGGCTAAGGGCTGTTGCCGAGCCAAAACACCCAATAGGACTGCAGTCTCTTCAATGGTGATCGCAGGGGCAGGTATTAGATTTCCGCAGCCACTTTAAGTCCTTCAAACACCGCCTCTTCGGCGGTGCGCGGTGATGCGGCATCGCCAATGACATGGACGTCGAGGCTAAGATTCTCAATATCGTCGGCGAGTTGCGAGATCGGGGTATGACCGCTACATAGCACTAGAGTATTAATTCCCTCAACAATCACAGGCTCGCCGCTTGCGATGTGTTGCAAGTAGACGGTATTGGAATCCGCTCCGTACAGGCGCATGTAGGGCAAGATTACAACGCCGAGCTTATGCAGCGTCGCCGCCGCATCGTCGCGCACGTATAGAGGCAGGGTCTCGCCGGCGCACAGACCGTTTACGGCCAGCCGTACGCTATGACCCTTGCGCACCAATTGTTCTGCGATTCCAATTCCGATCCAATCTGCACGCCAATCGATGACAACGACAGAGTTTCCAACATCGGCACCCCGGAGTACCTCCCACGCATCTAATATCTGCAAGTTACCCTCGCTGGGGAACTCAGGCCGATAGGGCTTCGCGCCGGTCGCCACGATCACGATATCAGGACCGACCTCCATGACTTGTTCGCGATCGACGCGACAGTCTTTGCGCACTTCCACCCCTGCTGCCCATACCTCGTACCCTAAATTAGTGATGAGGCCACCAAATTCGGCTCGGCCCGGTAGTAATTGCGCCAGTAGCGCCTGACCTCCCAAATGACGCTCGGCCTCATAGAGAGTCACTCGATGGCCGCGCTGAGCTGCGATGCTTGCGGCCTTCATACCCGCCGGCCCGCCGCCGACGACCATTACACGTTTTGCAGCGGCTCGTGACAGCGTTCCATAGCGCAGTTCTCGTCCGGACACCGGATTCTGGATGCAGGAAATCGGGTAACCTTTGTGGAAATGTCCGATGCAGGCTTGGTTACACGCGATACAGACTCGAATAGCTTCCAAGGCGCCCTTCGCAGCTTTATTGGGAAGCTCCGGATCACAGATAAGAGCTCGCGTCATGCCACAAACATCGGCCTGTCCGGTAGCGATAACCGCTTCGGCGTCTTGCGGCTGGTTAATGCGGCCTGCCACAAAGACTGGAATCTGTACTAACTTCTTGACACGCGCCGCGTAGGGAGCCACATAAGCAATTGTCTGGGTCATCGGCGGCGCGATATGCACGGCGCCTCCCATACTGGCTGAATTCCCAAGCGTCACATTGACGTAGTCGATCCTATCGGATACGGCTGTAATTGCCTGGAGACTCTCTTCTTCGGTTAAGCCTTGCTCATCTTGTTCAGAACCCGAGATACGTAGTCCGACGACGAACTGATCGGACACCTTGCCGCGTATGTTGTCGATTACATCGCTTAAAAACCTTAATCGGCGTTTGAAATCGCCGCCGTACGCGTCATCGCGCAGATTTATACGTGGGTTTAAGAACTGCGACGGTAAGTACCCGTGGCTTGCGACAATCTCTACTCCGTCAAGTCCCGCGGTTTGCATGCGTCGCGCCGCATCGCCGTAACCGCTGATAATAGAATCAATCATCACCTTTTTTAACGGCTGGGGCATCACATGAAATCGTTCGTTGGGGACACTAGAAGGTGCATAGGCAATATTGAGTAATCCACCTTCCGCTTCGGTCATTTCTCGACCAGGATGAAAAAGTTGCGCGAACAATGCGGCGCCATAGCGATGGACAGCCTCGGCAACTTGGGCGTATCCGGCAATGGAGGAATCCTCGGTGGCCATCAATACATGATTGGTGTAGCGCGCAGTTTCATGGACTCCAGAGACTTGCAGCACAATCAAACCCACTCCGCCGCGTGCTCTTGCTGCTTGATAAGCCACTAAACTTGCGTTAACGGTACCATCAGTGGGCAAGGTGGTGTCGTGCCCGGTGGACATAATGCGGTTTTTAAGCGTACAACCGCGTATCTTTAAAGGTTGAAACAAATGCTTGAATAGGCTCGGCATATGCGATTGAGTCTAACAAAGGTAAAGCCGTTCAGAGTGCACCTTTTCCCAGACTGCGACTTTTTGATGCGTGCCGTGTTTTTGGACTGAAGAGACAAATTCTTGCTACCCAAAGCGTCAACAACCATTGGATTAGACGAATTCACGATATTTATGCGTGCCTACCAAGATATGGTTTATTCCACCGCGGTTCGTTTGACTGGCGATGAAGCAGAGGCCCAAGACATTGCGCAGGAGGTGTTTTTACGGGCGCATCGGCATTTTGATGAATTACAGCAAAGTGGCACGATCGGCGGTTGGTTAAAAACGGTTGCGACAAATTTGGCCTTGAATCACCTTTCGAGGTATCGCAAACGCTGGCAGTTGTTCTCGCAGATGCATGTGAACGATGATGAAGATGAATCACCAATCGACGTGGAAATTGCCGAAACCGCGACCTTCGAGTTGGAGGCTGAGCAACGCCAGAGGTGCGTTGAGCAGGCCCTGCGCGCACTTCCGGACCACCAACGTGTTCCTTTGGTATTGTTTCATTTTGAGGAGATTCCGTATGAAGAGATTGCGCGCAAATTACACGTGTCCTTACCTAAAATAAAGACCGATATTTTTCGTGCGCGCAACGCCTTGATGAAAACACTCATACGACAAGGTGTTACTTCAGTGACTCAAGATTTATGAGATTTATATGAATTCAACAGATCCTCAGAACGTCAATATTGAACGACTGGTCGCTCAAATCTTAAGCTCGCAGCCTAATAGTATCGCGCCCCGATCTTTAGAGGAGCGAGTGTTGCGTACACTGCGGGACCGCACCGCACTCCCTTGGTGGCGTCGTGCCTATTCTGAGTGGCCCTCGGCCGCTCGAATGGGGTTCATCTTCGCCTCGGCAGGATTGGTCGGGTTGGTACTGGCGGTTGCTGCTTGGATCGATTTAGGAACTCGTGCGGTTCGCGAAATCACTTGGTTGATGCAGCCTATTATTTGGGGCGGACATCTCATCCATGTAGCGAGCACCCTGCACGAAGCGCTAGGGGCAACCGTGCATAGTTTGCCGCTGCAGTGGATCTATGGTTTTGGAGTAATTTTCGTCGCTTGCTATGCAATGTTTTTTACTCTAAGTGCGGCGGCTTACCGGACTTTATTTGTCGATATGCCTTATCAACGGTGAAATAAATGAAAAACTTCAAATGTCATTTCAAAACCCAGTGGCTAAGTTTATGGGTCTTTTTCGGTATTTTGATTTCTGGACTCGCCCCGGCGCATGTCACAGTTTCAGAAGATTCCGATGCAGATGCAGATGATGCAAAGGTCTCTAGTACCGAGCGACCTTCCAGTGAACGCGAAATTGTATCGATTGGCCACAACTCAGTTCTTAAAGCCGGAGACCACGCACTATCAGTCGTGTCTATTTTTGGCTCCTCAACTAGTGCAGGTGAGGTCGAGAACGCGGTGGTTTCGGTGCTGGGGAATTCTCGAGCAACTGGACCCGTGGGCGATAGTGTCGTGGCAGTTCTGGGTAATACCTACGTCGACAGCAAAGTCGATCAGAATGTGGTTGCCGTGTGGGGCAACGTCGAGTTAGGACCCCATGCCGATATCGGCGGCGATGTAGTGACAGTGGGCGGCACCCTGGTACGTGATCCGGCAGCCAAAATTGCGGGAGATGTACCCACCTACACTTTGCCATTTCGTATGGGGAGTCCGGATTGGCTTAACGCCTGGATCAAAAATTGCTTCATGTTTGGCCGGCCTTTGGCGCTGGCAGCGAATTTAGGCTGGGCCTGGACGCTCGCATTAGGACTGCTCGCTTTCTATTGCTTGCTGGCACTTATGTTCCACAGCGGTGTGGATCGTTGTATAAGAACGTTACAGACACAGCCGGGACGGGTCTGCCTGGCGGCTTTACTGTCAGTATTAATAGTACCGCTGTCCATTCTTTTGCTGTTAATCACCGTGATCGGCATTGTGTTCGTACCCTTTATATTGGCCGCGATACTTATTGCGACGATTTTCGGCAAAGTAGTGATATTAAGTTGGGTGGGTAGGCGCATTACGGGTTTTCCTAACGGCACTCACCCGCTGCATGCTGTGCTGGCGGTGGTGGTGGGTGGAGCGGTGGTATTGTTGATGTATGTAGTGCCCGTAATCGGTTTTATCTTATATCCCCTGATTGCTTGTTTGGGTTTAGGTGTTGCGCTGTTTACGTTGGTGGACGTTTGGCGCACCCGCGACAGGCTAAATACCGTTTCGCCCATGGCGCCGGAGGCGGCTATGGCGAGCGCAGTGCCCACGGGCGCCGGGCCTACAGCCCCTACGCCAGTGCCCGCGATCCCAATTCCCGCGGTCTCTTTGCAGCATGCCGGGTTTTGGCATCGAATGACGGCGTTATTGTTAGACGTGATACTCATTGGCATCGTAGTAAATTTTGTACATGATTCCCATAATTTCTGGCTCCTTGCGTTAGCCACTTACGGTGCCGTGATGTGGAAAATTAAAGGTACGACGGTAGGCGGAATTCTTTTGGGATTGCAAATTGTTCGGGCGGATGGACGGCCCGTAGATTGGCCCACCGCGATTGTACGAGCACTGGGATGTTTCCTGTCATTGTTAGTGGTAGGTTTAGGGTTCATATGGATAGTTTTCGACCCAGAAAGGCAGGCTTGGCACGATAAAATTGCGGGTACTTTTGTAGTGAAAGCACCGAAAGGCGCGTCTTTGGTATAAGCCACGCGGATACCTATTGCCTTTGCCTTGTCGCGGAATGTAAACAGTGTTCGCCATCATTTTACAATTGTTATACTTCCAGTTATTCCGTAAGTCTTAACATTAAGAACTTAAGGTCACGAGCTCGGCTCTTTAAAATAACATCGGAGGATGATTCGAATGATCAATCGAGTACTGAAGATTGTTCTAGCTTCTAGTGCGGCACTGATAGCCGTTAGCGCAGCATCAATTGCTGTGGCAAATAGTTATTCCGAAAACCCTTATTCGCCGACTTACAGCCATGAATATCGTCATGGTGTCGTGCCGTCACGTGAAACTTGGAAAAAAATGAATCATTGGCGGGTCCTGAACCCAGCTGTAGCGCTTGCCACGGGTCCAGAGACCTTAAGTTTCGGCGGAGGCATTGATGGGATTGGTGTGACCAGCGGGTCGCCGAAAGTGTATTTAGTGGTGTACGGCAACCAATGGGGAAGCGCTTCAACCGACGCCAACGGCAATTTGACGACGTCAGGGGATACCAAAAGTGCACTACCTTATCTACAACAAATGTTTAAGGGATTAGGCACCGGTAACGAGCGTTGGTCGGGCACCATGACTCAGTATTGCGATGGACCCTTAGTGGCTGCGCAAGCTACCTCGTGTCCCTCTGCTGCACCTCATGTGGGATATCCCACCGGAGGCGCGTTAGCGGGTATCTGGTACGACAATAGCGTGGCGTCTCCGTCCGCCGCTAACGGTAACCAGTTGGCGAACGAGGCGATTAAAGCGGCCGCGCATTTTGGCAATACCACGGCAGCGTCGAATCGCTATGTCCAATATGTCATTCTCTCGCCTACGGGAACCCAGCCTGACGGGTTTAATACGCCGAGCGGTGGCTTTTGTGCTTGGCACGACTACAACGGTGATACGACATTGTCGGGCGGTGCAGCGGCTTCCAATTATGGTGATATTGCGTTCACTAATTTTCCCTATGTCACGGATGCCGGCGCAAGTTGCGGCCAAGGGTTTGTCAATACCGGTAATGCCGGAACACTCGATGGCGTGTCGATCGTAGAAGGTCACGAATATGCCGAAACCGTCACCGATCAAAATCCTGCCGGGGGCTGGACGAACCATACGGGCAACGCAACCTATAATGGTCAAGAAAACGGTGACGAGTGTGCTTGGATATCATCGGGTACCGGCGCGTCAGCGAACGTAACCATGGGCAACGGCGTCTATGCAATGCAAAGTTCTTGGTCTAATGACACCAACTCCTGTGCGATTTCGCATGTCATTGTTATCACCGGCACAGGCGGCGGTGGCACACCCGCTGCGAATTTCAGCGTAGTCGTAAGTGGATTAACAGCGACTTTCACCGATTCTTCAACCGATAACGGTGGCACTATTGGCACGCACTCATGGACCTTTGGGGACGGTAAAACATCGACGGCGACTAGTCCTGCAAACACTTATACGTCAGGGGGCACTTATAGTGTTTCCGAAACAGTATCTGACAGCGTCAACGGCACGACGAGTACTAAGACTACATCGGTAACAGTGAGTGGCGGCAGCGGCGGCGGTACGGTACTGACTAACAATGTGCCCGTTGCCGGACTTAGCAGCACGGCGCCGAATTGGACTCCGGTATATACGTTGGTGGTACCCGCTGGTAAGTCTCGGTTAACGATCTCGATTTCCGGCGGTACAGGGGATGCGGATTTGTACGTCAAACTAGGCTCGGGGCCAACCTTGACCAGCTATAACTGCCGTCCTTATCTAACGGGCAATAATGAGACTTGCACGTTCCGGTCACCGGCTGCGGGCACTTATTACATCGACTTGAATGCTTACGCAACATTTTCAGGCGTGACTTTAGTCGGCAAGTTCTAAATTGAGTTCCAGGTGTAAGCGAACTTGAAGTTCGCTTGATTGTAAGGGCCGCATATGCGGCCCTTACTTTTCACGGGCAGCAAAAGTGCTACCAACTAGCGCCGAACCACCGTTCTGCATTGCGACTGTAAATTTTTTGCGCCACCTCGCGCGGCAACGCGAGACCCCTTACTGGGGTATCCAGCTCCGGTACTCGCTGGACCGCCGCTGTGTTGAGATATTGCCAATCAGTGATCCATTTCTCGTGCGACTCACGCTTGACTTGCAAAGCGTCCGCGTTGGCCTCTTGGGTTAAATCAGTACCGTACAACAATCGATCTTGGTACTTAATAAAAAAGCGGCGTACCCCATCAAGGTCTTGGTTCGATTGAAACTGCACCTGACCCATACGCGCTGCGACATCTACCACGGCATTGGGATAACGATCAAGAAATACGCCTAGCTTCTCAAGGCTCCATTCAAGACTCGCCATATGAGCGCCCATAAACTTCATTTTCGGGTGAGCATCGAGCATACGATCGCGCACCGCCATCTGCACCTCATAGCTAGGAAGCTCAGGATGCAGGTACATGTGATACTGAGGATGCTCTCGGAAATATTCTTTATCGTTATTGACCGTCATTGCGGCAATCGGCAACCAACAATTATGTGGCTCACCTTGGTGACCCATCAAGACTTTGTTTTCACTTCGAATGAACTCAAAAATCGGGGAAAACTTGGCGTCATCAATCATGACCAATTGACCGTCTTTGCCCCGAAAATCCATGCCGATGTTCTTCCACACCTTGACCCCAACCGCACCCTTAGCGAATGAGTCTCCGAGCTCATCGATCACTTGATCGGCCCAACGAGGCTCATTCCAACCGGAAAGTGAAAACGTCGCGATATAGGCTAAAGTTCTGGGATAGGCCGCATGATCCTTCTGGGCAATTTCCAATTGATTTGCGATAGGCGGAAAATCGGGGTAGTCGACATTGACCGTGATCAACCTGAAGCCATCCGCGACCGCCTGCTCAATGAGCGCAGGATTTGCAGAGTTCAGATGCACATGCACATCGATCTTAGGCACACGGGCAAAATCGTCCATCGAAAACGACCCACGATCTGCGGCGCATGCTGAGATCAGCAATGCGCAACAGAGCATGAAAAACCGTATGGATACACTCACGACTATCCGCCGCTTAAAGTACTCGTCTATTTCTTGCCGAGAAGGCCACCGAGCATACCCATGATGTCACCAGCGCTTCCCAGACCACCGGCAGGGGCGGCCCCATTGGGGGTTAGATGATTAATAATTTGCGGTAAAAGCTGTGACAGCTGGCCGGCAGCATCGCTGTGGCTGACACCCATTTGCTGCGCGATTTGACCAACTTGACCGGTGCCTAGAACTTGCGTGACTTGATCCGCTGAAATGGCCGCATTCGGACCATTACCGATCCACGATTGGACCACATGGCCCAAGCCCGCTTGCTCAAACTTACCCACCAATGCCCCTAAACCACCCGCCGCTTGACCCGCTTGTGCTCCGCCGCCGCCAGCCAGCATCCCTAGCACTGCATTCATCATTGGGTTGCCACCGGCCGGCTGGCCGCCACCCATTACACTCCCCAGTACATTGCCGAGCACGCCGTCAAGTAACCCCATATTAAGCCCCCTTAAATGAATATCGTTAAATTGGAACCAGTATTTATCCGCGGTGGATTATACACCCGCCACAGGGCATAGTGCCTCCCCTCAAATGATCAACAACGGAGCTCAAGGCCATGTGCGGAATAGTTGGCGCGGTCGCAGAACGCAATGTGGTGCCTATATTGTTAGAAGGTCTACGACGCTTAGAGTATCGCGGCTATGATTCCGCCGGACTTGCAGTTTTAAACTCGACAAATTCCCTCGACCGACGCCGAGCGGTTGGCAAGGTAAAAATTCTCAGCGACGCCGTCCAAGCGGAACCCATCGCAGGCCACGTCGGCATCGCGCACACCCGCTGGGCGACTCACGGCGTGCCAACCCTGCACAACGCTCATCCGCATGTCTCGCATGATGGAGTTGCGATCGTGCACAACGGCATTATTGAGAATCACGAGGCGCTACGCGCTGACCTCGTTCGTTTAGGGTACAAGTTCACGTCCGAAACCGACACCGAAGTTGTCGTCCATCGCATTCACTACCATTTAAAATCTTCAACCGATCTCTTTCAAGCAGTACGCAAGACGGTCCAAGAGCTTTCCGGTGCATACGCATTGGCTGTTATTTGTGAAAAAAATCCAGACCAAATTGTATTAGCGCGCGAAGGTTGCCCGGTAGTGATTGGGCTGGGTATCGATGAAAATTTTGTCGCCTCCGATGTCGCGGCATTGCTACCCGTCACGCGTCGTTTTATGTTTTTGGAGGAAGGCGATGTGGCCGAAGTGCGGCGAACCCAAATAAAAATTATGGATTCTGCGGGCGCCATCGTCACGCGCACGGTGAGAGAAAGTGAGCTTTCAGCGGACTCTGTCGAACGCGGATCCTACCGTCACTACATGTTAAAAGAGATTCATGAGCAACCGCGAGCAATATCACAAACCTTGGAGCAGCGAGTCGCGGGTGGACGCCTTCTAGAAGCGGCTTTTGGCCCGTCTGCGCAAGATATTTTCGCGAGAGTGAAAGCCGTGCATATTGCGGCGTGTGGCACGAGTTACCACGCGGGTATGGTGGCAAGTAGCTTTATTGAACAATACTGTCGCATACCTGCTCGCGTCGAAATTGCTAGTGAGTATCGCTATCGTAATCCAGTCATCACACCCGATACGCTTTTTGTCACCGTCTCGCAATCTGGAGAGACTGCTGACACTTTGGCGGCCTTGCGCAACGCCAAGCGTGCGGGATACTTGTCGACTCTGGCGATTTGCAATGTGGCTGAAAGTTCGCTGGTGCGCGATTCCGATTTGGTGTTGCTCACTCGTGCGGGCCCCGAGATTGGTGTGGCTTCTACCAAAGCGCTAACGACACAGCTGGCGGCATTAAGTTTACTAGTGGTCGCGCTTGCGAAAAATAGTCAACATGCCGTTGCGACCGAAAGTTCGCTTATTACTGAGTTGCTACAGTTGCCGGGCCTAATCGAGAAAACTCTTAAATTGGACGCGGGCATTCATTCTCTGGCCGAAGTGTTTGCAGATAAGCAGCACGCCTTGTTCCTGGGTCGCGGTGCACTCTATCCGATCGCAATGGAAGGTGCGCTGAAACTCAAAGAGATTTCGTATATCCACGCTGAAGCCTACGCCGCTGCCGAACTTAAACATGGACCTTTGGCCTTAGTGGATGAGCATATGCCGGTCATCGCAGTAGCACCTAACAATGACCTTTTAGGAAAACTTAAGTCTAATTTGCAGGAGGTGCGAGCGCGCGGCGGTAAATTGTATGTATTTGCCGATCCGGAAACACATATGCAGAATGAGGAGGGCGTTACAATTATCAATATGCCCGTCTCCGCGAGTGCGTTTCAAGCACCCGTAATATTTACCATTCCTTTGCAATTACTGGCCTACCATGTCGCTGTCCTTAAAGGTACGGATGTCGATCAACCGCGCAATCTTGCGAAAAGTTTGACCGTCGAGTAGCGCGGCAGTAGATGCCGGCGCAATTAGATATTGTTAGTGACCAACTTGCAGTTTAATTCTGCCTACTATCGTAAATTTTATTTTAATTCCGCTAGCCGTGTGACGACGGCAGCGGAAATGGCGGTGCGCGCCCAACTCATTGCGGCTGCGCTTCGACATGCACGTATTCCGGTACGAAGTATTTTAGATGCGGGTTGTGGTCTTGGTCTTTTAAAAAAACCGTTCGCGAAAGTATTGCCCCGAGCTCGATATCATGGTTTGGAATCGAGCGATTATTTGTGCAAACGCTATGCGTGGATTCGTGGTTCGGTGGTTACCTACCAGCCGCGCACGCCCAGTGATTTAGTGGTGTGCTATGACGTTTTGCAATATCTTCCGAATCCTGAAGCACTTCGTGCTATCAACAATCTAGCGAAGTTAACACGCTCAGCACTCTACTTCTCGGCGTTGACCCGCGAAGACTGGCGCAAGTACTGCGATCAAGCGCGTACCGATCGGGCGGTGTATTTGCGCACCAAGACTTGGTATTGGCGTGCTCTAAAAAAACATTTTTCTTATCTGGGGTTTGGCATTTGGGTGCGAAAAAATATTACACCGATATTGTGGGATTTAGAGATTTCCTAGTATCCACTCAACGAGTGCCGCGTGTACCGGTTCAGCCGCTCCGTAGTCGGCACGTATATGATTGATAAGGGACACCAAAATATAAGTTTTACCCTTCGGGCTCGTGACGTAGCCGGCGACACCGCTTACCCCGTCAATATGTCCGGTTTTTAAGCGTACAGCCCCTAAAGGCTCGCCTTTCATACGCGAGTGTAAAGTGCCGTCAACCCCAGCGAGAGGTAACGAGGCTACGAACTCGGGCGCGTACGGGCTGTGGTAGGCCGCATTCAGGATCGCCGCCATTTGTTGCACTGT
Organism: Gammaproteobacteria bacterium; assembly: GCA_025359565.1. GTDB lineage: Bacteria > Pseudomonadota > Gammaproteobacteria > Steroidobacterales > Steroidobacteraceae > Bog-1198. The sequence continues at coordinate 23,154 of JANYFY010000025.1, forward strand.
TATATGGGTGTTGCGGGAGAGACCCGAGCCATTATCAATGTCCACACCTTTGAGTGATAAAGCGCGGCTTTGACTCCATTCGGTGATGGCATTAATCCCTTTCTCGACCGTGGCTGGGGGGCCGTATCGGACCGCGCCTTCGGTGAGTAATAAATGACGCGCCATGAGATTACTGCTGAACTTGTTAGTCAGTCGAACAATTTCGCTCACGGTCAAAGATTCAAAATCCATGAAGAGCTTAGCATCGATAGGGGTCGGCTTTATGCGTAGCTTTCCTGTGATCTCCCCGCCCTGTTCACGCCACAGAGACACAAAAGCTCCGTATGCGTAGGACGTGGGTTGCATAAGTACGCGCGTAAAATTTCGAGGCGGGCAACTCGCGGCCAGTGCACCTATAAAGCGCACTTGATCCCAGGTATCCGTGATCACTTCGAAGTCCACTCGGGCATTGGTGCGACGGCAACGCCCTTGTGCAAACTTAATTTGATTGTCAATGCTAAGATTCGGAAGCATGGGGTCCGTAAATACCTCAACTTTTCGCGTCAGGGGGTTTGGCGCTACGCGAAACTGAATCGACTGAAAGTTAATCATTAAAGCGTCAGGAATGACGTTGTACGATCGATTCGGCTTGCCATCAAAGGCTCCCGGATCTGGCGCTGGTAATTGGAATGCCGTGTTGTCGATTATAATGTCGCCTTGAATACTCTTAAGTCCTTTGGCGCGCAATTCGTGGGTGAAGTTCCACCAACGCTCTAAGGTCATGTAGGGGTCGCCACCGCCCTTGAGGATAAGGTCGCCCTTAAGCACCCCATCGTTGAGTTCACCTCGGATAAGCGCATGAGTGTGCCAGGTGTAGGCCGGTCCCAGGAGATCCAGGGCGGCAATAGTCGTGAGAGTCTTCAGGGTTGAAGCGGGACTACGGGGAATGTCTGGGAGCTGGCTGACTACGACATGGCCGTCTTCGGCATCTACCACCACAAAACTCATTGCACTCGACGGTATACGCTGTGTCGCAAGCATATCGATAATGGCCGTGGGGGTGAGCAGGGGGCTGGCCGCAGGATTTGTCGATGCCAATCCGGGCGCAGAAATCTGTGACAGCGTTAACATCACGCAATTGACTAAATACCTCATCACGCTACGTTAGCATGACCCGCTGCCGCGCTTGTGAGCGGCGCCGCAGAAATGACACGAGACCTCGTATCTAGATATATGCCAAGATGAAACGGTGTTGTATAGGTGCATACTCTGGAATGGCATCAAAATTACTACGAAATTTTTCGGGGCCTTTTAATTGCCAGGTATTCGGCCAAAGCAATCTCTGTATTCGCACAGAAAACCCGGATGCTACGTTGTGGGTGCGCGGTGCCAGTGTAGAGTTAATAAGACATATCCAAAGTAGTCGTTGCTCGCGTATTGACGTTGCATGGGGCGTTGAAGCGGGTGGGCGAGTCCCCGTCAGCTTACAAGTGAGCGATGGACTTCCTCCCTATCTCGTGCGTAGCGTAGTCATCCATGAGACCTTGGCAAACCTCTATGTTCTGTTGTCCTTACCGAGGCCAGATTACCCATCGAAGCTACTCTGGCGTGTACTAATTGCACTGGCAAGGTTACCGGGCGGTGCTTATCTATTAGAGTTTTTAGCCCGTCAAAGGCGCCGAAAAAGCTGAATTCGCGACTTGGGTCACAGGACACTCGCAATCCTTACCCGCAAGTGCGACCGCCATCAAGGATCGATTTCGACATATCGCGCACATTAAGCTTTAAGCCAAATCGCGAGAAACTTCAAGATGAATGCTGTGTTGGACGCAAATCCGGCTGCCGCGGGGCGCTCTGCTACGGACGCTTCATTCGAGCCGTATGGCCGACTGTTGTTGTTACTGATGCCGAGCCTGCGGGGCGTAGTGGTGCACGACGGGTTTGCCAATTTGGTGTGGACGTCGGATGATTGGGACCTTGGCGAGCACGCCGATATTATTCGTGACTCTATCGCTAACGCCCTGTCTGATGTCAGTGAATATCCAGGAATTATGCGCGAGATTGATGCCGATAGCGCGGCTTATTCCTTTGCAGTGCGTGGCGAGGCCACCGATGTTTTGGGGGTGGTTACCCTAGTTGCAAAGCTGCGCGGTATGCGCACCGAAGCATTTTCCTTGGCGTACGTACGCCAGTTAGTGCAACCTTCGCTCGAGTGCTTGCGACGCGAAATGACCTTACGAACCCGCTTGGGTTCGCGCGAACGCGATCTGAGTGAGAGCGAGCGCGGTCTTGATTTGATGCTAACAATGTCATCGCGCAATGCCGTAGATGCCAGCGATGCTGATGAATTTGCATTGATTTTAAAAGCCGGAATTGATCACATGGGCTGTGCGCTGGCCGCGTTGTGGGTACCTGATAAAAATATTTCTTTGTCCCTGACACGTAGTGGACAACCCATGGCGCCCGAAGCGCTCAACAGAGCTCGGCAGCATCTAACCAATTGGATGCAATTGCAGCAGCGTACCTTGGTCATTAATCACATCGCTAAAGTTGTCAGTAATGTAGCCGCCCCGTATAAAATCTTAGCCAGTCCGATCCGCAATCGATCGGAGCGAGTCATTGGCGTTTATGCTTTATTTAACCCGCCTAATGCTGCAGATTTTGACGCTCATAAGGCGCGCATTGCGGAATTGCTAGCGAAAAAGGCTGCTCTCATCATCCAATCACAGTACGATCCTAACACGGGGCTTATGACCCGGCACGCGTTTGAGCGACAGATCGGGGCACTTTTAGTCGCTCCTAAATCCAATGTGAGTGCCAGAGACTCGCATAGCATTATCTATCTCGATATTGATCGGTTGCACGTCATCAATGAGACCTTCGGCATGCACGTTGGCGATCAAGTGATTGCATGCGTCGCTGAATGTCTCGCGCAAAATCTCCCCGTAGGAGCTCTATCGGCGCGCATTTCTGGAGATCGATTAGCGGCCATGATTCCAGAGTCGGACTTGGAAGCTGCTGCGACGGTTGCCGAGAATGTTCGAGCCGCCGCTACCAAGGTCAATCCTCGTGCCGGCCAAGGAGCTTTCGATGTGACGGTTTGTCTTGGCGTCGCACCGATCGGACGGTCAGAAAATCCATTGCCACATGCGTTAGCCACCGCTGAAATAGCTTGTAAGGCCGCTAAGGATCGCGGCAGAAATCGAGTGGAAGTGTTCCAAGATTCTGATCAAAGTATTATTCGACGCCACACCGATTTATTGGTTATTGGTAAATTACGCGATGCGTTAGAGCACGATCATTTTCGGTTAGATGCACAACCCATCCTGCCATTGCGTGGCAATTATGGCCGGCCTCGCTTCGAACTCTTGATTCGCATGCTAGGTGATCGTGGTGAAATTATTCCGCCTAGTAAATTTCTGTCCTCGGCTGAACGTTATCAGTTAATGCCCACTGTCGATCGCTGGGTGGTACGACACGCTTGCCAACTGTTGGGTCAGCATAGCGTTGTCGTTGGATCTGGAATGGCCCGCTTTGCGATTAATTTATCCGGTCAATCACTGCAAGATGATACATTTTTAGAATATGTGACCAACGAATTAAAGACTAGCCATTTGGCGCCGGAAGTGTTGTGTTTCGAACTGACTGAAACAGCGACTATCGGTAATATCGCCAAGGCGCAAGCGTTCATGCACACGCTGCAAGATCTTGGGTGTCAGTTTGCATTAGATGATTTTGGCACTGGCGTCAGCTCGTTGGCTTATTTGAAGGATTTATCAGTTAATTATTTAAAAATTGACGGTAGCTTTGTACGTGACGCGATCAAAAATTCGCGTTCCGAATCCATGATTAAGGCTATTGCACAGCTTGCCAAAGCGATGCACATGGACACCATCGCAGAGTACGTCGAAACCGACGAGCTGCGCGTACGTATGACTGAGCTGGGTGTCGACTACGGACAGGGCTTTGCTATGGGCAAGGCTCAGCCGCTGCAAGAACTCCTTAAGGAGTTAGATATTTTTGAAGCGTCTGTGGATATCCGAGTAGATCCTTTGGTGCGTGCTACCTAATTCGAGGACTTGGCTTACAATACGCCGCTTAGGTCGACGACCAGTTTTAATAGGCGGATGATTCATGACGAATGGCAGTCCTCAAGCGTGCGACCAGGCGCCCGAGTTGGTGGTGCATACCTGGTTTAATACGGATCAACCGCTACTTTTGTCGGGCTTGCGAGGTAGGGTCATCGTATTAGTCGCGTTTCAGGTGCTGTGTCCTAATTCCACTGCCCATGGCGTGTCTCAGGCGAAGCGCATATTTGACACTTTTTCCCCCGATGATGTGTGCGTCATAGGCTTGCATGCCACCTTTGAACATCACGATGCGATTAGCGCGGCGGTAATCAAGGCTTTTATGCATGAGTACCGCTTAAAATTCCCGATTGCCCTTGATCAACCTAATGCGACTGGACCCATTCCATTGACGATGGAACGTTACAAGATGCGCGGAACTCCCAGTCTTATTTTGATCGATAAGCTGGGATTTGTGCGCAAACATGCTTTCGGAGCGGTGGATGATTTGCGCATTGGAGCAGAAATAGGCGCTTTAACTCAGGAAGTCGCGATGCCCATGCCGACGTTGCTGCACGGTATAGCGCGCAGTAGTGCCGCCTAAGGTGGCAAGGTAAATCTGATGCGAACTCTTGCGCGTTGTGAGACGGCGGCACCGTCGCGCAGCACCGGCTTATAGCGCCATTGCCCGACGGCCTTCATGGCTGCTTTCTCGAATACTCCGCTGGGATCAGCTTGATGCACGCCCAAATCTTTAACTTCACCCGCCTCGTTGACCGTAAAATCGAGTTCGACCCAGCCTTGGATTTTACGTCGCTCAACGTCTTGCGGGTAGGCGGGTTGCACAGACTTTATAAGGGTCAGAGTTCCAGAACCTACCACATTGGCTAGAAATTGTTGTTTGGCGAGGGCAGTATCAATATTCGCGGTTAAGATAACCGAGTCCGCCGAGGCATAGCCTAAAGTGCTAGCTTCGTTCAGCCAAGTACGAGCCAAGTCATAGTGCTCCTGGGCATAGGCCTGCTGTGCCTTTATTACGAGATGCGAGCCTAAGTCCGCTATAGCGATCTTTAAGGAAGGGTTGCTCGCATCGAGGCTGCGTAGCGCCAGGAGATAGTACTTGGCACTGTCGTTCGCGGGTTCTATTAGGCGATCCTGCGCTAAGCGTTCAAGCGCGTTGCGCAATAATTTTTCTCGGGTATTGCTCTCTTCTTGTTTGACAGCATCCGCAGCCAATTGGGTATCTCCAGTGCTCGTTGTTTTGCGTGACACTGCTGCATTTAAAAGTTTACTTTCTGAAGCAATTTTTTCGGCGTTCATAGCCAAATTATTGACACGAGTTCTGGCCGCAGCGCTAGCTTTGTCCCTAAGCCGCTCTAGTTGCGCGGCTAACGATGCGACGGGAGGACTCTGCGCCGGTATTTCGCTTGTTGTTGCGCCAGCGGAGGGCGGCGCATCGTCGGGCAAAGACTTACCGCTGGGCGGCGCACTGCGCACCGGGATCTCGAGGATTGCCGCCGCTTTCTGCGTTGCCGCTTTCTTAGGCAAGCTCGCTACTCCAATTGCCAGAAGTACCAGCCCGGCTACTACACTCAGTATCAGTAGATTTTGCTTTTTCGCGGGCCGCGCGCCTAGTGCGGAAATGCGGGCCGCATGGCGTTGATCTTCGTGTTTCTTAACTGCAGCATCGGCGAATAATTTGGCCCGCTCGGGCGACATCGGCTTATGAATGAAGCGGTAAATGATTCCGGTGCTTATCAGTGGCGCAAGTTTGCCCTCGTCGTCGCGACTACCGGCAACAATAATGACTAGATCAGGAAATTGCTGTTTGAGACGCTCAATATAGATATTGCTGGGACTGTCCAAGCTATGGGTATCGAGCACCAATATGCCGACGTGGCCCGCGATAACCAGGTCGCTTACTTTATCGCCGGTCAAAACATGCCAAAGTCGCCGTGACTCGCCGATGGCCTCGCGCAAAGTCTTAAGAAATCCTTCGTCTTGCGTGAGCACTACCAATTCGACGATGTCGCTTGCAAGACTAAAGCTCATCGGGCCCAAGTCGCTGTTCATGAATACCTTCGGGCCTTTTTCATCTGCCAGACGAGCATTGTTATCCATAGCTTTGATTTCCCATAGCTCGTCACAATACTGAGTCTAGCAGCTATGGAAAAGTATGTTGCGCCGTGTCAATTGGTTTATGTGACTGACTACTCAGTCTTAGGGGGATATAGCACTAGATGATGATCTTTTAGAATGGCAATGCAAACGTCTTCTTCCCGGGCTAAACGACGCATGCGGGCTAGACGCCAGCGTGCGCGCGAGTTCTTAGACCAAGGTAATAGCGGCGAATCCACTTCAGCGGATGCGGACATACGCCAAGAGAGGGTGCGACGACGTTCGAGGATAGCACGCACGTCTTTGCTATCAGCCGATGCAAGGCGTCGTTCGATAGTGAGGCCCGCCATTTGCGCGAGAACGGTGTCCCCTTTTTGCATTATTTTCGCAATGCTTAAGCACGCATGACGTCGCTCCACACTCGAGCTTAGGTCACGACACGCATCGATTAGCGGCGAAAACGCGGGCAGTAATTCCGCGCTAGCGAGACCTGAAACAAAGCTTAGGCGCTGCCAATCGGCATTTAAATAATCGTAGCGCGTTTCGTGTCGCACCTCTTTGAGAGCATCAAACAATAGGACTACTAATGGATTCCAGTACAGGTAAAAACGGGAACCCTGTGCCATGGCAGCTAGAATGCGATCGATTTCTTGGACGTCGTGGTCTTTTTGTGCGGTTGGCAACAACGGCAGCCACGCGGCAGCGTTATCCGAATCAATCCAACGCGCGGTAGTTGCGGTTTCGCGCAGGTCACAGGCCCGCGATCTTGCGCATACTTGCAACCGCAACCAGCCGATGGCGGTATTATCCGGCGCCAGTTGCACTGCTTGATCCGCCAGTTTTGAGGCACTGACAGCGTTATCCCTGAGGCTCAATGTTGCGGCGGCCGCCAGCGAATTACCATCGGCTCGTCTTGTCAGAGCATCCAGAACAGAGGCTCGCCATAATTCCGGAATCTCACCTTTTAAGTGCTGCGCGTTACCGGCTGCGAGCGCGCCTGTTGAAATTAAGATCGCCCAACTCAGTGCGATCGTCGTTAGACCCCGTAAATACATGTGATCACGGTCACTGCAATTTTACAGGGGAATTTGCGCTTGCAGCGGTAAGGCCGGCAGTGATCGCCAGACGCATAGCATCTTCTACCGAGATGTCCAGCGGGTGGATACGATCACGAGACAGATAAACCGAGTAACCGCCGAACGCGTAGCTCATGGGAAAATACACGGTGACCCAGTCGCGGCCACCGTGCGAGTATAGGACGCTGGGTACATCTTCACGCGTAACGAAACCGATGGCGCGTACCTCGCCGAATTGTGCAAGCACCACACGCTGCAAATCACGTTTCTCGCCGCTTCCGGAAGGTAGTAGACTTAATACATCTCGAAAACCTCCGTACAGCGTTTTAACGAAGGGAATGCGGCCTAAAAAATCATTCCAATATTTGACAAGAATTTTGCCGGCATAGGCATTGACTGCGCCACCGACCACCAATAAAAGAATAAATCCAGCGATTAAACCTAAGCCTGGCCAGTAATGCTCTGGGCTAACTATATGCAATTCGATTAGCCCTAGTCGAAGCCAGGCCTCGACGGTATGAACTAGCCACCAAATAACGGACACCGTCAGAGCCAGCGGCAACACGGTTACAAGGCCGCTCATTGTCAGGGTCAGTATTTTTCTCATGCGCACATCATCGCACGATTTTTCGGTCCTCGGGCGTGAGACCGAAGAAAGCGCTACACTCCTTAGGAGGTAAAGGGTCTAGCCGTAAATAGATCAGAAAATGACTTTTAAGGAGTAATACATGTCGTCAGTCGCAAGGGTCACAGAAATAATAGCGTCTTCGAAAAAGAGTTTCGATGATGCGATCGCTAACGGTGTAAGACGCGCCACTAAAACTTTAAAAAATGTCGCCGGAGCTTGGGTTGCTAGCCAGGAGATGGTTATCGAGAAGGGAAAAGTTACCGAGTACCGCGTTCGGCTAAAAGTAACATTCGTCCTCGCAGAGTAAATTAAGGCAACCTATTGGCGAGGTAGCAAAAACTTTAAGCTGTGAAAACTTAAGACGACACCATCGCGCCTAATGTGCGCTACGACGGGACCCTCTTGTAGCGTAGCGCCTTCTTTGTATTTGCGCATATTGATGTACACGAACCGCTCGCGCGCTTGAGTTGCGAAGACATGGACGTCTAAATGCAAGTCTGGAAGTGACTGAGCACCCGTAAGATGCATCTCATTGATGCTGGGCAATATTTCTTCTATGTCTTCCGCAGGCGGTATGGTGAGTGGTTTGCTGGAGGGCGGTTTAAAAGCGGATAGGTTTTTTGATAGAACTAATGGTCGTGTAGTGATCGGCGCGCTAGTGATCGGAATTTCAGGTGCGTACACCGGAGCGTCTAAGGGGCTGAAATGCGAGTTTGTCGGTACAGTCGGATTTGCAGAACCTAGTGCCTCGTGCGCGGGTGCACTGGAAGAGGGAGTCGTTAAGCTGTTTCTTATTAAGAAGACCAGTAATATTAACAAATTGACCCCAAGCAGAACTCCAAGTGCAATAGCCCATCGCGGTGTTGGGCGTGTCTTGGGCACACTTAAGTCTAACCCTGGATTCGCCTGTTTTTGGCGATCTATTTCCGATTTCTTGAGGGCGTCGAGTATAAAAGACATGACAGTCCTAGCCGCTGTGGGGCGCATTCGCGACGAGTAGAGGTGAACCTGGCTCCGCGAGTATTGCATCAAGCACTACTTGAGTTTGAACACCAGCGATGCCGTCCACCGCGAGTCGATAATCGCGCTGGAAGTTCCTGACAGCCTCGACCAAAACTGGATCGTATAAATCGCTTTTTTCCGGGTCCGCGGCCAATCCCTTGAGTGCGCTGAGGCTACGTCGTAGCCACCGAACTTGATCATTGCGCATTCCCAACGCGAGTGTTCGGACATGCGCAGACTTCGGCTTCCAAATGACCACAAATTCACCAAACCAGATATTAGACAGTTCTTCCAAAGGTACTTGTTCGTCATGTTCACCCAATATTAAAGTGGCGTTCTTAGCGTCTAAATGAGTTAGCACAACCCGATGTTTTTCGCCTTGATTGTCAATCAAAGTGAGAATGGCGGGGCGATTCAAAATTTTCACTTGAGCCCACGAACCCTGTTGATCAAGGCATGCAAGCCCTGCCTTATTTGCCTGAGCGCAAGGCTCGCGATCCTCAGTCATTGCCACGCCCCAAAGTGATAGCAGCCGGCGATAGGCTGCCGCATCATCCGTTTGTGAGCGGTGGCTAATTAACAAGTTATTAATCGACAGAGTGGGCTTTAATGTGGGCTGTTTGGGTTGAAGAACCGCGACAACAGGCGCACCGGGCGACATTTGTCTACCGACAATGACAGCGCTTGAATTCGCTAGGCGCGCTATTGTGGGCGAATGAGGCAAAACTCGCCAAGTGATTACGGCTATGCCCGCGGCTACGAGGATTCCGACAATGGTTAGCCCAACTACCCAGCTAGGCATGATGCGTCGGCCGTAGACTTCGCCAGCAGCGGTGCGGATTAACGACGCAGTTACTTGATGAGTCTCGCGGGTAAAGGCACCGAGCAGGGCGCGGTCGCAGCATACGTTGATAACCCGGGGTATCCCCCGTGATACCCGGTGTACCTCTGCTAACGCTGCCTTGCTAAAAATCTCGTCTGAGACGCCGGCAACTCGCAAACGATGGCGCACATACCCTAGGGTCTCTTCTGCGGATAGTGGTTGTAAATGATAGCGTCCGGTTATGCGCTGGGCTAGCTGTCGCAAATCGTTACGATCCAATAACTCGCGTAGTTCGGGTTGACCGATTAAGATGATTTGCAGTAATTTGTGCGTCGACGTTTCTAGATTTGTAAGTAATCGGACTTGTTCGAGCACCTCGGCAGAAAGATTTTGCGCTTCATCGACAATCACAATGACGCGTCTACCTTCGGCATGAGCAGATAACAAACGTCCATTGAGCGCATCTACTAACCCCTTCACGCTTGCGTGATCGCTCTGGGCGATACTAACGCCGAGTTCTTCGCAGATAGTCAGTAGAAATTCAAGCGACGATATTCGCGGGTTCATAATGACGGCAACATCAGCATGTTGTGGTATGCGCGATAACAAAGTGCGCACGACCGTAGTCTTACCCGTGCCTACTTCGCCGGTGAGTTGAATGAAACCGCCGGATTCATTAACACCATACAGCAAGTGAGCCAAAGCTTCCGCATGGCGTTCGCTCAAATACAAATAGCGCGGATCCGGCGTGATCGCGAAAGGTTTTTCAGTGAGGCCGAAGAAGCGCGTGTACATGAATAGCTAAGATGATACCAAGCTTATCTCTTAATCTGGTATGCGTGGCAATAGACTGGCGCGAGTGACCAACGTGGCACCGAAGCGGCCGCGTATATTGTCAAGAGTCGCATCGAGGCGAGAGTTTTTTTGAGGTTCAGCGTTAAACAAATCGCTTTGTTGAGTGGTTTCAGTGGTTAAATCACTGAAACCCACGCCAAGAAGCCGAACCTCAACCCCTGAATTTTCCTGCTGCCAAGCGTCGAGAAGTTGCTGAGCAACTTTGCATACCACTTGAGTTTCTTGGGTAGCGGGTGTTACCTGTCGTTGACGCGTGAATGTGGTGAAGTCGGCTCGCCGAATTTTGACGTTGATAGTGGATGCGAATAATGAACTCGCTCGCAATCTTGCGGTGGCGCGATCAGCGAGTTGGGTAAGTTGCGCCGTTAATAGACAGGGATCGAGTAGATCTTGAGCAAACGTCTGTTCAGCACTAATAGATTTCTCTTCTTTTTGGGCTTGCACCGGACGATCATCTATCCCATGGGCCCTATCGCGCATGACTTGGGTGTGTTTGCCGAAAACACTCCATAACGCGTCATCACTGGCTTTGGCCAGGTCGCGAAAGGTATGTATTCCTAGGGCCTGCAACAGAGGGAGAGTTTTTTGTCCCACTCCAAACAAGCGCTGAATAGGCAATTGATCCAATATTTGCTGTAAGTTTCCGGGCCCGATGCAGCATAGCCCGTTCGGCTTATTCAAATCCGAGGCAATTTTTGCTAGTAATTTATTGGGCGCTATTCCGACCGATGCAGTCAACCCGGTGGTTTTCAGGATGCGTTCACGAATGTCCACTGCGATAGTCTCGCCATCGCCCATCAGACGTCCGACTGCGGTTACATCTAAAAAAGCTTCGTCTAAAGAAACGCCTTCGACGACCGGCGTGATTTCATTAAATAGTTTGAAGATCTGTTGCGAAACCTCCTGGTATCGGGCCATTCGGGGCGGCATACAAATCGCTTCAGGGCAACGACGTAAGGCTTCGCGTATGGGCATAGCAGAGTGCACGCCAAATGCGCGTACCGCGTAGTTTGCAGCGGCTACTACCCCGCGACCAGTGGTTCCGCCCACAATAAGCGGTTTACCCTTAAGACTCGGCTGATCGTATTCCTCTACGGACGCATAAAAGGCATCCATGTCCACGTGCAGAATCGTACGCACGGATTATCCTACGGTTAGCGCATTCATCAATGGGTGACCCATGAACTTCTCCGTGTACAAACGTTAAAGTAAGTCTTTCACACCCTCTCGTTCTTCGAGTAGCTCATTTAAGGTGACTTGCATTTTATCGCGACTAAAATCATTAATGGCCAATCCTTGCACGATAGTGTATTCGCCATTGTTGCAAGTGACCGGATATGAGTAGATCACTCCGGAGGGTATGCCATAGCTACCATCACTCGGCACACCCATGCTGACCCAATCGCCCGCCAAGGTGCCTAGCATCCAGTCGTGAATATGATTAATTGCGGCCGACGCTGCTGAGGCGGCCGACGAGGTACCCCTAGCCTTGATAATCTGAGCTCCTCTTTGTTGCACGGTGGGGATGTAGTGCTCTTTGAACCAATTTTCATCCACCAACGACAACGCCGGTCTACCGCCGACGGTGGCATGATATAAATCTGGATATTGAGTAGCCGAATGATTGCCCCAAATAACGGCTTTTTTAATCTCCGCTGAGGGACAGGAGAGTTTTTCAGCCAGTTGCGCAAGTCCGCGATTATGGTCAAGGCGCGTCATCGCGGTGAACTGCCGAACCGGGATTGACGGGGCGTTGGACGATGCAATTAACGAATTGGTATTAGCCGGATTACCGACGACCAGTACGCGCACGGTACGACATGCGACTGCTTCCAGTGCTTTACCCTGCGCGCTGAAAATTTTCGCGTTCTCTAACAACAAATCTTTGCGCTCCATACCGGGTCCGCGCGGACGGGCGCCGACCAGCATTGCGAAATCGCAGTCTTTAAAGGCTAAGTTCGGTTCATGGGTTGCGGTTACCCGGTTCAGCGTCGAAAAAGCGCAGTCGCTGAGTTCCATGACTACGCCTTGTGCGGCGGAGACAGCGGCCGGGATCTCAAGAAGATTTAAATTAATCGGCTGATCGTTACCCAGCATTTGACCTGACGCGACGCGAAAGGCCAGCGCGTAGCCGATATTACCAGCGGCTCCGGTGATGGTGACCGTAACAGGCTTTTTCATAGTGAGCTCTCGTCGGAAAAAAAACGATGTTAGCCCAAATCGAATAGCCTGAAACCGGAAACACTACGCCGTATAAAAGAGCTTGCATGTTCTAGTGTTATATATTACTATATCACCAAGTCACCAAAACACCTTGGCGGCAGACCCGTTTCTCAACTCAAATTACGTAGGAAAAGGACATGAAAACCGCAAACTCTCATAAACTCGCAGTCTTTAGCATCACTTTGGTCATGAATTTTTTAATTATCGCTAGCGTAGCTCATCTTTTCGATGGCAGGTTACATGAGGCGCCTGTAGTAGCCCAATCCCTCACGCCCGATAATACTGCCGGCTAAATTTTGAGAGCGACATGAATACCCATTGGAACGACAACCAACCCATCTATCGGCAGTTGAGAGATCGAATGGTTGCTTTGATTCTTGAGGGTGTTTTGAAGGAAGGGGATCCCATTCCTTCAGTGCGTAATGTCGCCGCTGATTATCGTCTCAATCCGCTTACGGTGCTTAAGGGCTATCAGCAATTGGTCGACGAGCATCTGGTCGAGAAGCGCCGTGGGCTGGGTCTTTATGTAAGTCAAGGCGCAAGGATCCAGTTGTTGGCGGGCGAGCGCGAACGCTTTACACGGGATGAGTGGCCGCAGATTCTGGCCACTATTCGAAGGCTAGGGTTCTCCGCCGACGAATTGTTCGCGCAAACGCCTGCATTGACTCACCAAGCGCCGCCGCCTCGCGGTTAAACAATCACCGAAGGGTCTATACAATGACTGTTTTAATAGAAGCTCAAGGGCTTACCAAGCAATTTGGATCCCATGTAGCACTAGACCATATCAATTTTAGTGTAGAGACAGGACGAATTGTCGGTCTTATCGGCCCCAACGGTGCTGGAAAAACCAGCGCGATGCGCGCGATATTGGGATTGAGTAGTTACACGGGGCACCTGCGAGTCCTAGATCAAAACCCGCGGCGCGATCGCGCCAAAATTATGCGCGACACCTGCTTCATGGCTGATGTGGATGTTCTGCCTTCGTGGCTACGGGTGGATCAGGCTATCGATTTTTATGCCGGTGTACACTCCGGTTTTCGTCGCGACCGAGCTCAGGCTTTTTTGGCTAAGAGCCAAATTTCCACCACTCAGCGCGTACGTGAGTTATCCAAGGGAATGAAGACTCAATTACATCTGGCGCTCACCATGGCGATCGACGCAAAACTATTAGTGCTTGATGAGCCCACTCTGGGGCTCGATCTGTTGGCGCGTCGTAGTTTTTATGATGCCTTGGTGAATGATTATATGGACGAGACTCGCACAATTTTATTGACGACCCATCAAGTCGAGGAAGTTGACAATTTATTAACCGATGTGATGTTTATCGCTAAAGGTAAAATCGTACTCAATGTACCGCTTGAGGAATTGGCAACTCGCTTTGTAGCGGTTTCGGTGACGCCCGACGCGTTGGAGGCAGCACGTGCCGAACGACCTTTCTATGAACAACGGGCTATAGGCAAAAGGATTTTGTACTTTGAACAACCAGATTTATCTAAATTAACTCTGCTGGGTGAATTTCATACCCCGAGTGTCTCCGATTTGTTCGTTGCCAAATTATCCGGGACAACAGCATGAAAAACTATCAATGGTTGATACGACGAGAAATTTGGGAGAACAAAGCTATCTGGATAATTCCAGCGGCGCTGGCTGTCCTGTTAGTACTTACATCGTTGTTTGGCACGCTGACAGGAGACATTCTTCTGGGGGGAAGTAGCGCTTCGCCGGGAAACACGTTGACATTAAGTGGCAAAATATTGCTATTGAGTGTGAGTTCCGTTTTCGTTATTTTGTTGCCTATTTACTCTTCTTGGTACTTGCTCGATAGCTTATATGCCGATCGTAAAGATCGCAGCGTCTTATTTTGGAAATCCTTGCCCATCACCGATACCGAAGTGGTCTTGTCAAAATTGCTGACTGCATTAATCATTATTCCCTTCGTGTATTGGGTAATAGCTAACCTTACCGCGCTATTAGTGGCATTTATTGTGGCGGTGAGGGCGGGGGCGGCGATCAGTGGCGCCGTGTGGCGTCTTGATCTGTGGCTGCAAATTGAGACTCTGTGGATTTATCTCATTATCACTGCCGCTATTTGGTATCTACCGGTCGCGGCGTGGTTGATGCTGGTGTCGGCTTGGGCAAAGCGCGCGGTGCTGCTGTGGACCGTACTGCCGTTAATGGCAGCGCTGCTCGTGGAACGCTGGTTTTTGGGGGGGCAAATATTTGCACAACTGGTGCTAAACCGAATTTTCACTGGTTTTCTACCCGCGATTTTAGCTAGCCGCGGTGACTCGGATACGTTTGTGAACAACCCAGCACCCATTTGGTCGATGTTGGATCCACGGGGTTTCGTGTCGAGTTACTCCGCTTGGGTAGG
Organism: Gammaproteobacteria bacterium; assembly: GCA_025359565.1. Taxonomy (GTDB): domain Bacteria; phylum Pseudomonadota; class Gammaproteobacteria; order Steroidobacterales; family Steroidobacteraceae; genus Bog-1198. Next base: position 38,299 of record JANYFY010000025.1, read on the forward strand.
CGTACTGGTTGGAGTTGCGCTTCTTTATGGCGCTATTCAAATGAGGTCCCGGCGTATCGAGTAGTCAAATGAGCATTGGTATCGAGGCCAGTTGCGTGCAAAATAGCGCGATCGACTTTGTTAGTTAAAAAAAGAGGCCGCAATGTATAAGACGAAAATAGATCTTTCCGAAAAAATACGTCGGAACGTCATTGTCATACTCAATGATCGTCTTGCGGAAGCTATTGATTTACAGAGCCAGATAAAACAAGCTCATTGGAACGTAAAAGGTCCCCAGTTCATATCACTACATGAGTTGTTCGATAAAATATCTGATCAGGTGCTTGAGCATATTGACGATATTGCGGAGCGTATCACCAGTTTAGGGGGTACCGCTGAGGGTACGGTAGCGGTGGCGGCGCGGCGTAGTAAGCTTAAAAATTATCCTCTAAGTGTGACAGCGGGACGCGATCACCTAATGAATCTATCTACCCAGCTGGCGACTTGTGGGAAAGCGACTCGTGCGGCAATTGAGGCAGCTGATTCTATAGGTGATGTTGATAGTGCCGACCTATTGACGGGAATCTCGCGCGATCTAGATAAGAATCTGTGGTTTCTTGAGGCCCATTTGCAAGAGCGAAGTTAAAGTCATCCCAATAAGTAGGCGAAATAACTATTACGCAATCGATTAAGGGGATCGGTACGCTGGCGAAGTGCGCGAAATAACTTGACGCGATCGCCGAACGCCTTGTTGACGTGCTCTGTTTGCAACGCGCGTGTTTGATTGAAAGTCGGGACACCTCCAAGCGCTGATGCAAAATCATTAAAGTCAATCAGAAAGTCATCCCAACCTTTCTCGCCGGTTGAGGACGGCTCTAAAGTAAACATGGGACCGTCGTAGCTAGCACTAAAAAGCGAGCCTCGGTCTTGATGAAGTCGGCTTGCACCCACTACTAAGTTACAACGATAGCGATGCTCCTTATAGTAAGCCTTGCAAAAAGCGAAATACTCGCCCAATATTTTTGGGAAATCTGCTTGCGGGAAAGCCCATAGACTATAGGTGTAGCGAGACTTCCAGGCTTCTTGTGGTAAGTCGCGCATCCATTCGTGTGCGTACATCACGACACCGCGGCTACCACGGTCAATGGTGGCCCTCAGCGCACGTTGGACTCCTGACAGGACTGCAGAGGTTAAGCCTGGGGCAGCCAATATGCTTCCTACAGACGAGCCAAATGCAGGCAATACATTGCGCATGACGGATTTACGTATTTGCCAGATTCCGGAGCGGCTAGTGCTTAAGGTCTCATCAACGGTACGGCGTTCAACGGTGATACGATCGTTGAAAGGTGAAATATGCAATCTCAACGCACCGGACGCATTTACAATGTCATTAAAGCGAGCGTTAAACTCGGCGAGTGTCATCACTTGGTAGTCAATTTTAATGGGTGTTAGAGGCTGTACCCGAAGTACCACCTCGTGCACCACGCCCAGTAGTCCGTAACTTGATCGCAATACCCGCATTAGATCTCGCTGCGATTCAGCGATGATCATCTGTTTGCCTTGCGGTGTAATTAATTTAATCTCAATCACTAATGACGACAGCTGCGCTACGCCTTTAGTATAAGAGGCTTGTGGAAGGGTGGTAACGGCCAGTGCGCCGAGTGAAATTTGGTTTATTTCAGGAGTTAAGGTTAACTCTTGGCCGCGCTCCGCTAATGCATGCACCAGGGTGCCGATGCGCACTCCAGCCTGTGCTCGCACGAAATCTTCGCCGAACTCTACGATCTTATCGAGAGATCCGCTGTCGACCGTGGTGCCACCATCGCCACCGACACAGCGAGTCTGCGAGTAATCGGCTCCGACAATACGCACGGGCGAAGGATAAGTATTCGTCTTCCCTAAAATTGTTGGAATATCTTCGAAACGTTTGGCGCGCAGTACGAAACGCGGCCTGCGATATAGACCTGAACTATCAGCACCCGGCGAACGAGGAACCTTAAGAACCATATACTTACCCCCTGTAGGCATAAACCAAACAACCTAAGGGGCAAAACCGGTTGGATTAAGGCGTTTAGCGCACTTAATGCAGGTAGCCCCGCTATCTTCTGTTTTCTTTAATAGGTAAAGAAAACCTTAAGACCGGTGGTTTTGCGTCCCCACCTTTCGGCGGGTTTGCCCTTGAAACAGCAGCTCTACTATGCGAGTAATTTGTACGCCTGTCAAAGTGTCTGCGAATTCTCGTTTTAGTTTGACAGTCCTCCGAGCACTTCTAAAAACCGATAACGCCAATAAGCGCCAGGTGATTCGTCGGTATATAGGCCATAATTTAAGCCGGCGGCCCATAAAAAATCATAATATGTTAAATACTCTTCTGCTAACTTTGAATGGGTTGCGCAGCGCAACTCTACATTAGCCTCTAAGTTGAAATCACGCAGGCTGCGGCGAGTGAGATCCGCGGACCCGATCGACAGCCACACTTCCATTCGATTCCGAACGATGACTAGCCGAGTTGCGAGCGTCGGCAAAAGAGCGGAGCGCCACCGCAATAAGATTGGCGAGTTGAGTGATGGAGCGTAGGCGCCTGCAAGAAGCGCGGCGACCGCGGGGTTTGGAGTTTGATGACCCGTTAGCAGTACGCGGACGCGGACGCCGCGTGAAACTGCACGATGTAGTGCAGAAATGATCGGCATATCGCTCAAGCTCATCATAATAAGGCTAATTTCGGTGTCCTTCTTCGCGGAGTTAATTGCCTCCAGCGTATTACTAGCAATGACGCCTTCGGTCAGGAACCGGACGTCGATTGACCCCAGGCCACCGCCTTCTATGGGCGGCACTGCAGGCAAGCGGTCATCATTTCCTGACCATCTCGCTATCGCCATTTCACTGTTGAGAACTTGATAAGCTAGGGGTCCGTTTATCTGCACTCCGACGTCATCGTTGGATCCGGTCTGCGCAAAAGGGTCGGCAGACATCAATAATGTGGTCCAGTCACCTAAGCCATTATCGGCAACAATGAGTGCGCGCCTATCGATCGCTTCAGCGTTACTACGGGTTGTGAGTCCAAGGCGCCAAAGTAATGCCACAAATGGATTGGGATCGCGAAGCGCAGCGATATTGACGCGCACCACAATGACGCCTGCTGACTCCAGCGCTACCCAATGGGCCTCCAGTGATTTTCCTGGAATTGCAGATCTTTGGTCGGTAAGAAAAACAATTTTGATTTGGGGACGCAATCGTTTGCGCGCTAGCAAATGTTGAACAAGCATTGGCGTGGAAGAAGTGTTATCAATCAGTATTAGTTGCTGCGCCTGATCAATTGCGTTAAGGCTGCGACTTAAAATAGAGGTACCGGGCCGACAATTACAAAGAAAAAAAGCCGAGGATTCTGCAACGCGATCGGTGATTGACACTACATGGGTTCCTGCCGGCATAGGTTTGATGAAATGCCAGAGCGAAAATCCTACACAAATTATCAATACAGAGGCGCAGGCAACCCTGATACCGGTAACAATGCGTAACGCCGCCTGACCCGTGTGGTTAAGCGCCATTTAACTTTCGCGTTTCGTCAATAACTGAATGCGATGCTCAAAATCTAATGGTGTAGAAATAAAATCGACTCCCGGAGAGATTTCGGTCGAGTCAAAGCAGGTGGCAGGTCCGCCAACCCAGAGCCTAGTATCCTCTGATAATCGGGTGCGCAAAATATCTAACTGTTGGATTGCACCATTAAAATTAGCCGGCATGATCAAGCTGATTGCCACGGCGCTAGCGGTCACGCGATTCGCGTAGTTAGCAATTTGCTCGGCAGGCAAATCCGCTCCTAAATAAGAAACTCGTAGCTGGTAGCGAGTTGCCAGCACGGCATACATGAGTATTCCCAATTCATGCAACTCACCACTGACCGTCGCGAACACCACTAAGGGGTGGTCAAGTATCGCATTGAACGTCCCTAATAGGCCAACAAGGCAACGCCTGATGCTACTGGATACCATGCGCTCTTGAGCAATAGAAAATTCGGCGCGACGCCATCGTTCGCCAACTTCGTGCAATGCCGGGGACAACACTTCGTGTATAACTTCTGTAATAGGGAGCAACGAAAAAGCTGTTGCAATTGCAGAATCGCATTCATGCAGCCGGTAGCGTTTTGCCGCTTGTAAAATTTGTAAAATAAGGTTCTTCTTAATGATAACGAAGGGCTTTGAATATTCTGCGATGCCGAGCAAGCCGTCTAATTCTGGCGTACTCAGGTGTGAGATTTTCTTTATTCTATGGCCGCGTGCGGTTGCATCGCGGAGTTTGCGCAGCTTTGAGATGTCGCCTGCGGTATAAAGCCGATGCCCACTTGAATCTCGTTGGGGCTCAACAAGCTTGTAACGACGCTCCCAGGCACGCAGTGTTTGAACGGCAAGTCCCGTGACTTCGGAAACAGCCTTAATTGAATACCCGGCGCTAAGCTCAGGTTTTAATATGTCTAGCATGGCCCTTGAGCGCGCTATTTCAAGTCCGTTGCGCACATACCGGATTCAGCTAGTTCGATGTCGGTGCCCACTTCTAGCCAGCGCGCTTCCAAGCTCGCTATATCGCGGCTTGCCCGCGCGTGCTTTTCTTTTAATTTAACGCACTCTGCGATTTTCCCCGAATTTAGGCTGCTTAAGAGTTCCGTCTCGGTTCGAGTTCGATCTGCGCTAATAGAGGCGATACGTTTCTCGATGCGAATAAACTCGCGGCGTAATATAGATAGCGTGTCTGGCAAATTCGCGCTTGGCTTGCGAACCGCGGACATTGTGGGTTTCTTACCACGTAATTTAAGCCACTGTTGGTAGTCGTCTAAATCACCGTCGAACACGCTGATGTTGCCGTCGGCTACCAGCCAAAGAGTATCGGCGACGCTCTTGATTAGGTGCCTATCATGGGATACCAATACCAGGCCGCCCACAAAACTTTGCAATGCGACGTTTAGGGCATGTCGCATATCAATATCTAAATGATTAGTGGGTTCGTCTAACAGCAGTAAGTTAGGGCGACGCGCGACGACTAATGCAAGTGTCAGACGCGCTTTTTCACCGCCTGAAAATCGGTGTATGGGTTCGAAGGCACGATCACCTTGAAACCCAAATTGCCCTAGGTGATCACGCACACGCTGCTCGTCACCGCTGGCGTAATCGGAACCGCCCAGGGTGCGCAAATGCCAAAAAGCATGCGATTCAGGCCGTAATTGTTCCATTTGCTGTTGAGCGAAGTACCCAATACAAAGGTCGGGCGCAGGTATTCGTGTGCCCGATTGAGCTTCAACTTCGCCCGCTAATAGTTTGGTGAAAGTTGACTTGCCGGCACCATTCGGACCCAACAACGCGATGCGATCGAGAGGGCCAATCGTCAGTGAAATGTCGCTGACCACGGTTTTCCGATCGTAGCCGCAGGCTGCTTTCTCTAAACTCAGCAGGGGTCGAGGCGTTTTTATTGGTTGTTTAAAGGCAAATTCAAACGGACTATCAACGTGTGCTGGAACGATTCGCTCCATACGCTGCAGCATCTTTAATCGACTTTGAGCCTGGCGTGATTTACTAGCCTTAGCGCGAAATCGCTCCACAAAAGCGCTAATTTCCGCTACACGACGAATTTGTTTGGTTTGCAAGGTTTGCTGCAAAGCCAATTCCTCCGCTCGCTTCTGTTCGAATTGCGAATAATTGCCCGAATAGGCTCGAATTCCGCGATTTTCTATATGCAGCACTCGTTCGATAATAGAATCGAGGAATTCGCGATCGTGCGAAATCATTATTAACGTGCCAGAGAATTCCTGTAACCACTGCTCTAGCCAAATAACGGCGTCTAAATCCAAATGGTTGGTAGGCTCGTCAAGCAGGAGTAAATCCGCTCTGGAACAAAGCGCGCGCGCAAGTCCAATACGCACTCGCCAACCTCCAGAAAATTCTGCAACGCGACGCTCATGATCAGCTGTCTTGAACCCTAAACCATGCATGATGGCCGCAGCCCGTGCCCGAGCTCTATACCCATCAACACTCAGTAAGTTGGCGTGATGTTCAGCAAGTTCTATCGATTCTTCAAGCTTTTCCGCATCCTTAATACAGGCAAGTATTCGTCGAAGCTCGGAATCGCCATCTAGGACGTATTCAATTGCCGCCTGAGAGCTGGCGGCAATCTCTTGGTCTAGATGAGCGATTTTCAAAAACGTGGGTCGCTCAATATCGCCACTGTCGGATCTTAGCTCACCGCGTAACGCAGCAAGGAGACTGGACTTGCCGACACCGTTCGCGCCAGTGAGACCTACCTTGTTGCCGCGGAACACCGTAAAATTAACATCGACGAAGAGCGGTTCTGGACCTCGACGCAGGCTCAGATCGTGAGCCGATAACATTCCTACAGGGATTTCGCGACTAAAGACAGGGGAGTCGACGGCATTGAAATCGAACACAGATCGGCATGATGTGGTAGCGCAGCGCTCTGGTTGAATAGGATTTCCAACAATTTATCAGCTTCCATTGGTTCGCCAAATAAACGGCCTTGAGCAAAATAGCAACCATGGGCTCGCAAGAACTCGAGTTGCTCGCCAGTCTCCACTCCTTCCGCAATTACTTCCAGATCAAGACTTCTACCCATATCAATAATAGTACGCACGATTGCTGCGTCATTACGGTCGCCTGGAACATCACGAACAAACGACTGGTCAATTTTTAAAGTACTAATTGGGAATTGTTGTAACGCCGAAAGCGATGAATAACCCGTGCCAAAATCGTCGATCGCCAAATGTAAACCCATAGCATATAGCTCATTTAGCAAGCCAATGGTGCGCTTCGGGTCTGTCATCAAAGTAGTTTCAGTAACCTCTAATTGAAAGCAGGTGGGAGATACACCATTCTTCCGAAATACCTCATGGCAGCGTGCGATGAAGCTGGAATGTTGCAATTGTTTAAGCGAAAGATTTATCGCAATTCGCCCGGGCTGTGGGACTGTAGTCTGCCACGCGTGGTAATCAGCACAGACACGATTTAGCACCCATTGGCCTATATCCGATATAAGACTTGTTTCCTCAGCGAGTGGAATGAAGTGCGATGGCGAAATGTCGCCATGCCCCGGTAGCCGCCAGCGCAGCAGCGCTTCGGCACCCACTACCGTGCCGTCGCGCAGATCAACTTTGGGTTGGTACAAAATGACCAGCTCATCACGCTCAAGCGCTCGGCGCAGCTTGCTTTTCAGCATCAGTCGTTCAACCGCCGCGGCATTCATGTCCGGTACATAGAAGACACAGGAGTTACCACCATTTTGTTTGGAGTGGTACATCGCTGCGTCAGCATTACGAATCAAATCGATGACGTTCTCCGCGTCATTTGGGCACATTGCAATACCGACACTTGCCGTTAAGTACACTTCTTGTTGATTGACATAAAAAGTACGACTAATTTCATCTAGTAGGGTTCGCGCAAGCGCACCAACGTTAGAACGGTTGTCGATATCGACCGGTAGATCATCAATAAACATTGCAAATTCATCACCGGCAAGTCGTCCAATAACGGTATCTTGTTTTAAATTGCGCGTTAGCCGCTCACTCAAAATTTCTAGCGTTCGATCGCCTGCGGCATGACCGAAAGTGTCATTAACTTCTTTAAAGTGGTCTAAATCCAAATACAAAAGTGCCAATAGGCGATTGTTGCGTCGTGAGCGTGCTATGGCTTGTTGCAACAAGTGTTGGAATTGCATGCGGTTGGGTATTTTGGTCAGCGTGTCATAACGCGCCAAGTAGCGAATGCGGCGTTCGGCACGTTTGCGCTCAGTGATGTTGCGAGCGACATAGATATTGCCTTGAAAATGAGGCTCGCTAGTGCTGATGGTAGAGCTTGCCATAGATACGGGAATAGTTTGTCCGCTAGCCGTATGCAGAACGGTTTCCCCCGCTTCCGGTGCACCATTGGTTAAATCAAAGGTCGCGCGATGCTCATCGGCAATAAAATCAATTAACGATCTTCCCAATAGCGCCTCTTCGCTATATCCGAGCAGGCGTTGCGATGCCTCATTACAGCTCGTGATGACGCCTTCCGCCGATGTCACCAATACTGAGTCGCTAAGGCTGTTGAGCACGGTATTAAGATAGTTTTTGGTAATCGTGGTTTCGCGTAGCTTTTCTCGCATGCGCTCAAGCGCTGCGGGGACTGCGCTTAATTCATCGCGCGATATTACCTTTAAGGGCTGCGAGTGGTCACCTTCACCCATGCGATCCGCAGTAGTGATAGACGTCGCTAAGGGGTTAATAAATTGTTTTGCGAGGTACCCTAGGCCGACTAACACAAGGAAACCTAACGGCAATATGACGCCCGCTAGCAATCCGCCCATGTGTTTGATTGGGTTTGTTTGCTGTAACTCTTGTTGCGTGCGTAGCGCTGACAAGGACTCTTGAAGCTTGTCGCGACTTATTTGCAGTAGTAGGCTGCCAAGGGGCTTAGAGGGAACGGAAATTAGATCGCGGCGATTAATAGAACTATCGAGGGTGCTTTCTAGAATATAAGGGTTGGTCGAACCGGACTTGGCATGATTGCCGCTGTAAAGAGTTTTGGTATCGCTGCGTATTTCGACTCTTTCGAGGTCCTGATCAAGAAGCTGTTGACCGATAGCATTAACAGTCGCGGCATTTCCGGAGCTAATCGCTTTAGTCAAAGGCGCAACTATGCTTTTACTCAAGATTTGAGCGCGGTTTTCTAGATCCGCTTCTAGCCTTTGTTGTACCGTAGCGTAGGATAATTCGTTAAGCCTATGCGCGCGAGCCTGTTCGAACACCATCAGGCCGCCGACTAATAGCGATAGTAAAACGCCACCCGCCAGGGCGAGAAGCAGATACTTAGTTTTTAGGCTATTCGCCACGGACTCCACCTACCGTTAAGATGATGACTAGCACACCATCATACGTGTTAGATCGCAAGCCCAAAAGGGGCGAGTACCATGCAGAAAAATGGGCGTATTAATAGGTATTGACAGAGTTAAGCTATGGATATTCAACAACTTACGGGACGCACGCGTACCCATCTGACCTCATTGTCGGATCCGGGTTGCTTACTCCATCATCAAGTAGCTAAACCTTTTTTGAATTTACGGCGCGCAGCGCTAAAGGCTGGCATCGATTTAGTTGCAGCAAGTAGTTTTCGGGCTTTCGAGCGACAATTATCGATCTGGAACGATAAGTATAGCGGTGAAAGACCTATGTATGGCCTTAGCCAAGAGATTATCGACGTGACCACGTTAGCGCCTGAGGAGCGTGTTAAAGCCATATTGCAATGGTCCGCGCTACCGGGCGCGAGTCGCCACCATTGGGGGACCGATTTAGACCTGGTCGATAGGTTATCGATCCCGCCGGGTTATACGGTACAGCTTACCCCTGAAGAATTTGTGTCACCGGGTCCTTTTGCTACGCTTAGCGCGTGGCTTGCTGAGCATGCAAGTTATTATGGTTTTTTCCGCCCGTTTCGCGGTATCCGTTCCGGTGTTCAGGCCGAGCCCTGGCATTTTAGTTTTGCGCCGATCGCCGAAGTGGCGCGCCGTTCTCTAAAGGTTGACGGTTTACGGCAAACCTTGCTGGATGCACCGTTACTAGGCAAGGAATGTGTACTATCGCAACTAGATGAATTACACGCGCGTTATGTCGCACGCATTGATTGGCCTTGAGTAGTTGGCCTTTAGTCGAATGACCTTAGGCCCAGAGCGTTTTGAGATGCTCCAACATTAACCCCCGTACATTGTTGAGCTGATTTGCTTCGCTGGTGAATAACGGCGGTCGTCGTCGTAATAAGGGCCAACGTTCCGCGTGCAGTACCTGGTGCAAATAACCCAAATTTCGGTCAATAGCCTCGAAATAAGGGTTGCGACCCGAGTACAAGGATTCCAAGTATCGGTAAGCGTGCTCGAATTCCCCTTCTAACCGCACCGCTCGCGTATCACGTACAAATTTAGGTGTTTGTCGTAACAGATCGAGTCCCGAGCTATAGCGAACTTGTAACGCCCCGTTATTGCCCGGCACCGCCGCGATGCCGCCGAGTACGAACTCCGGGTATAGTCGATCACGACATTTTTCCAGATAGCAGCGATCCGCCATCTGTGCGATTAGATCGGCTGTTCCCAGCATTTGACCGAGTCTACGATCCCTCTCATCGGTCAATTGAATATCACCGAGTTTGATTTCGTAGCCAGTGAAATGCACGATGCGGGTCGCAATGGGTACCCAGGCATCCATATTAATAGTGGGCAAAAAGCGTGTTAAAAAGCGCGCGCTGCGACTGATATGGTAGAGCGTAAATTCGGCTCCGTTGCGATGCTGTTTGTCGTCGAACTCGCGTATGTAGCCTGAATCATGGAAAAGAGCTGTGACGAGAGCCATCACGGCGCGATCTGAGCCTAAGCGCATGGGATGCTCCGCGCTATGTTCATAGCCCGCTATTAAGCGCGCCATAGCGAGAGTCATGTCCAGTGAATGCTGCCGATCGTGATAAACGGTATCGACTCCATGATACCCCGGCATGCGGCCGGTAAATAACTGATCAAAAGCGTCAAACGCAATCGCTACTCGATCAAATGATTCACCTGGCCAACACGTGCAAAATAATTCTCGTACTGCTGCGGTTACCGAAGCCGTTGAGCTGACTTGGACAGAATTCGTAACGTCGTAGTCGTTACGGCGAAGGTCGTACATAGCCAGAGTCTAAGCGCTTGGATACAAGTGCGCCATGTGCACCCGTCTCTATTTAGCCAATATGTTAAAGCGTTCAGTAAATTTTAATACCGCCGAATTGTCGCTTTAGGCGACGCGCTAGAGTGGCATACCCTAACGCAAATCCAATCCCTAAACCCAGCAGCGAGAAAACGCTAATGCTTGCCAGATGTGCAAATCCCGTTTTCACATGAGGCGGGGGTAAGTTTGCGGTCTGATGCGATATTGGGGTGAGAACCTGTTTTTGTTGCAATGCAACTTCCTGTCTTAGCCTTTCGAGTTCGCTATGTTCGGCTGCTGCCGCGAGTGCAGGTGATGTGGCGCGATTTTTCGCAAGTTCATCCTCGAGGTCTTTTATCCTAGCACTTGCAGGTACGCGACTCGTTAGATAAGAGGTCTTCACCCAACCTATGACGCCATTGCTTAGCGTAACTTGAGTAAATTCGCCTTGAATTTTTAAGGTCTCAACTCTCGCTCCTGAGTGTAGGGTGGCGAGGCGCGCCTCTTGATTAGCGTCGCCATAAACGCCAAGTACCAGTTCGTCACTGACATAGGCGGTGGCGGCAATACTATTAAAAGCCACAAGAATTAAGCACATTAAAAAATGTTTCACGCTGCGATCCCGGTTTGCAGTAACAACGGTTTTACATCCGGCGGACGACCCCGAAACGCCACAAATGCCTCCATGGCATCTAAACTGCCACCGCGCGCCAATATTGAATCGCGAAAGCGGGCGGCGGTGCATGAGTCAAAGACGCCCGCGTCGGAAAAGGCTGCAAAAGCGTCTGCAGCTAGTACTTCAGCCCATTTGTAGCTGTAGTAGCCGGCGGCGTAGCCGCCGGCAAACACATGGGTAAAGCTCGCCGCAACTCGATTAAACGAGGCCGCCGGTATTACCGCTACGCGCCTGCGAACACTGCTTATGGTTTCGTGTAGGCGCGCGCCCAATTTCGGGTCGAAGTTTGCGTGTAATTCAAAATCAAAAGTGGCTAACTCTATCTGTCGTAAAGTATCGAGCGCTGCGTTGAAGGTGCGGGTACCTAGTAATTTCTCTAGCATCTCGGCCGGAAGCGGTGCGCCACTCTCAACGTGCGCAGAAATTAAAGGCAGCGTTTCTTTTTGCCAGACAAAATTTTCCATAAACTGACTGGGTAGTTCGACTGCATCCCAGGCTACCCCGTTGATGCCGGATAGACTGGGGTAGACCACACGGGTGAGCATATGATGGAGACCATGACCGAATTCATGAAAAAGCGTAATGACCTCATCATGGGTCAGCAATGCCGGCATAGCGCTAGTGGGTGCTGTGAAGTTACAGACCAGTTGAGCGACGGGTAGTGATTTGCTATAGGGAAGACACTTCGCGATGATGCACTCATCCATCCACGCGCCACCGCGTTTATTGTTACGCGAATAAGGGTCTAGATAAAAACCTGCCACCAACTGCTGATGATCGAGAAGTTCATAGTAGCGTACGGTGGGATGCCACACACTCACTCCGGGCCGTTCACGTATTTCGATGCCATAGAGTTTTTTCGCGATCATAAATAGCCCGCTTAAAACTTTCGGTAGCGGGAAATAGGGTCGCAGTGCTTCTTGCGATATCTTAAAGCGGTTTTCTTGGAGTTTTTCGCTGTAAAAAGCCACGTCCCATGCCGCAAGACTACGACCAGAAAATTTCTCCAATGCAGCGAACTCTTGACGTGCAGTGGGTAGGCAAAGTTGTGTTAACTCTTCGAGAAACGCGAAAACTTGGGCGCAATTCTTAGCCATGCGTGTGGCTAAAGCATAGGCGGCAAAATTTTCAAAGCCAAGGAGTTCGGCCGCTTCATGCCTGAGTCGCATGATCTCAGCAATCAATGGGTTGTTATCAAATAGCCCCGCGCTAGGTCCGAGTTCAGAGGCGCGAGTTACCCACGCCTCGTAGAAATCGCGTCGCAGCGCGACGTCCTCGGCGCTTGCCAGAATGGCTTGATAAGTAGGTTGGTCAAGTTTTAATAGCCACCCCGCAAGATTCGCTTCCTGCGCATTGGCGGCGGCGCGTTCAATGGCGTTATCGGGTAGACCTTCGAGTCGCTTAAAGTCAGTGATATGACGCGTGTAGGCTAGACCTGCATCCAGTACATTTTCAGCAAATTTAGTAGTCAATTGTGAGAGATTTTGAATGACCTGTCGATATTGTGTTTTGCGTTCTGCAGGTAACGCAACGCCGGCCAAGCGAAAATCTCGTAAAGCATTTTCTACCACTTTGACTTGGACAGCATCGAGCGTACTGACCTCGTGTTGTAGGATATACGCGTAGCCCGCTTGTAATGCAGTGTTTTGGCCCAGCTCTGAGGTATAGGCCGTCAGTAGCGGCATACACTCGTTATACGCGCTACGCAATTCGGCTGAATTGGCAACACCATTTAGGTGGCTGATGGGACTCCATACGCGGTTCAACCGGTGGCCTAATTCCTCTAACGGAACTGCAAATGAGGCGAAGGTAGGTGTCGTTTGAGCGATTAGGTCGCTGACGCATGCGCGATTTTCGCGCAGAATCATCTCTAACGCCTCACGGGCGTGGCTGGCCTGAATGTGAGCGAAAGCCGGCAGAGCGTCCATTGCCAATAGAGGATTTGTCACCGAGTTATTCTATCAGAGGAAACTTTCTACCTTAAGATTCATTTAGTTCGATTAACGCGCATAGGTCTGGGACAAATAGGCATTGCGGTATACCATCCTGTTTGACGAGTGGTGTGGCCTTGGATTTTTACGGAGTTTTAAGTGTCGGAGCTTAGTTTTGATTTGATTTCAATAGGCGGGGGCAGTGGCGGCCTGGCGTGCGCGCAACGCGCCGCGCAGTACGGCGCTAGAGTGGCTGTTATCGAATCGAAACGGCTCGGTGGCACGTGCGTCAATGTAGGTTGTGTACCCAAAAAAGTAATGTGGAATGCCGCAGGTGTGAGCTTAGCCCTGCATGACGCACGCGAATATGGATTCGATGTCGTGGCGCGGGGTCATGACTGGAGCGTTCTTAAGAGCGGGCGCGACGCTTATGTGGCGCGGTTGAACGCCATTTACGAACGCACATTAGCGAGTAAGGGCGTGGAATATGTGCGTGGTGTAGCGCGCTTTCTCGACTCTCGACGTATTGAAGTGGATGGCCGCATCTTGAGCGCATCCCACATCGTTATTGCTACCGGCGGTAGACCTGTAGTACCCAATATTGCGGGAGCACAGTATGGAATTACCTCGGATGGTTTTTTCGAATTAGCGCAAGTCCCTAAACAAGTGGCGATTGTTGGCAGCGGCTACATTGCGTGCGAGCTCGCGGGCGCTTTTCAGGAATTGGGTAGCAAGGTTGAGCTATTTATCCGTAAAGATCGGATCTTAGGACAGTTTGACGCGATATTGGGTACTGCGCTTATGCGCGAAATGCGTGCGCAGGGCATGCTGATTCACGAACAGGTCACGCCCACTGGCTTGAAGGAGGCCGCCGGGCTAAAAACTGTGCTCACCGAGAAGGGCGAGTATTCCGGTTTTGAAAGCGTATTGTGGGCGGTTGGACGTGAGGCGCATGTTGACGATTTGGGTTTGGAGAATACGGGTGTGCAGATCGACGACCAGCAGTTCATTGCGACCGATCAGTATCAAAATACCAACATACAGGGCGTCTACGCGATCGGTGATGTCACGGGTCGTGCCGCGCTCACGCCAGTAGCGATTGCTGCGGGACGTAGACTTAGCGATCGGCTATTTGGTGGTCAACCTCAGCGCTACCTTGATTATCGAATGATCCCCACTGTGATATTTACTCATCCACCGATAGGCACTGTAGGCGCCACTGAAGCTGCGGCGCGTGCGGAGTATGGTGATGCGGTTAAGATCTATGTGACAGATTTTGTGCCCATGTACCATGCATTATCACAGCGTAAAACCCGTACTGAAATGAAGCTTGTTTGCGTAGGGTCCGAGGAAAAAATTGTGGGTTGCCATATTATTGGCACCGGTGCTGACGAGATGCTACAAGGTTTTGCGGTGGCGATTCGTATGGGAGCGCTTAAGCGTGATTTTGATGATACGGTTGCAATACATCCCACCAGCGCCGAAGAACTGGTCACGATGCGTTAAATGGCTCTTCGTCAATATCAAGGGTTCACTCCAACATTGGGGGCACGAGTCTATGTCGACGACTGTGCGCTAGTGATTGGCCGAGTGAGTATGGGTGAAGATGCTTCGATATGGCCTTTTGCGGTGGCTCGTGGCGATGTAAATGTCATTGAAATCGGCGCCCGGACTAACATCCAGGATGGAAGCGTATTGCATGTTGTTCATGATGGCCCCTACAAACCGGGCGGGCTATCGCTTGTGATTGGCGACGATGTGACGGTGGGCCATAAAGCGATGTTGCACGGTGCTCGAGTGGGACATCGCTGCCTTATTGGTATGGCGTCGGTAATACTAGACGGCGCGGTTATCGATGACGAAGTTATTGTTGCCGCAGGCAGCGTAGTCGGCCCAGGCAAACATCTTTTGTCGAGGGGACTTTATAAGGGCAATCCCGCCAAGCGTACGCGTGAACTTCTGGCTCAGGAAATAGAGGCAATGATTTACGCGGCAGGGCACTACGTGAAACTCAAGGATGCCTATAGACTAGGTGCCGTTTAAGAATGTTGTGATAGGGCTTCTAGTACCGGCTGCGTATCAGGGCGAATTGCTCGCCACATATAAAAAGACTCAGCGGCTTGTTCGACCAACATCCCCCAACCCTTGGTAGTGCGCTTAGCGTGTAATGCTTTAGCCCAAAGCGTAAACGGCGTATGACCACGGCCGTACGCCATGTCATAACAAAGGGTATCTTCGCCCACTAACCCTACAGGCATTTCCGGCATTTCGCCTTGTAGACTGGCCGAGGTAGCGTTGAGAATTAGGTCGTAGTGCGGGCCGCGCACTTCGCTGAAACTGCAGCCACTTATAGGTCCTAAGTCTGCAAATTCATCCGCTAACGCACGAGCTCGCGCCGGCGTTCGATTGGCAATTACCAACTCGAGCAATCGGTGTTCCATTAAAGGAGCAAGTACGCCACGCACCGCGCCGCCCGCACCAAGGATCAATACTCGTTTGTTGGCAAGGTCGAAATTCAAGTTGTGTTCCAAATCGCGGGTTAAACCCGCACCGTCAGTGTTGTCGCCCAACAAAGTGGCGTCGTCGCGCAACATTAGCGTATTGACCGCTTTTGCGCGCGACGCACGGGGCGTCAGCTCGTTAACTATTTCGGCCGCAGCTTGTTTGTGCGGCAAGGTTATATTAAGGCCGCGCACACCGTCCGCGAATAACTGTAATATTTCGCGCCGAAAATTCGCCGGTAAGATATCGAACAAGCGGTAAGTTATTTGTTGGCCAGTGGCTTTGGCGAACATGCCGTGAATAAATGGTGACCAACTGTGCGCAACGGGATGACCGACTACACCGTATTGATGTTGGACGCGATCGCGTAGGGTTGCGGCATCTGCAAAAGTCATTCGTGCAACCATTGCGCTGCCCGCTTCGCAAAATAAGTCAGTATTCCGTCCGCCCCTGCACGTTTCATAGCCACTAACGATTCTAAAGCTACCGCGCGCTCGTCTATCCAACCATTCTGTGCCGCCGCCATAATCATCGAATATTCACCACTGACTTGGTATACAAAGGTCGGTACGCCAAATCGCTGCTTGATGCGCCACACAATATCCAAGTAGGGCAGGCCGGGTTTGACCATGACCATGTCCGCACCCTCGGCGATGTCCAAGGCAACTTCGGTCAACGCTTCGTCCGAGTTCGCGGGGTCCATTTGGTAGCTGGATTTATTGCCTTTACCTAATTGACCGGAAGAACCCACCGCGTCACGGAACGGACCATAATAGGAAGATGCAAATTTTGCCGAGTACGCCAAAATCCGCGTGTGCACGAGACCTGCATTTTCAAAGTTTTGACGAATTGCTCCAATGCGGCCGTCCATCATATCGGACGGCGCCACTATATCGGCCCCAGCATCGGCATGGGAACGAGCTTGCCGCACCAGAGTTTCGACGCTTAAATCGTTGAGTACATAGCCCGAATTGTCGATCAGACCATCCTGCCCATGGGTAGTAAAGGGGTCCAAAGCCACATCGGTGATAACACCCAGGGCCGGGAATTCTTTTTTTACGGCCCGCACCGCCGCTTGAGCGATACCGTCAGGGTTCCAAGATTCGCGCGCGTCCAAGGTTTTTTTCTCAGTGGGTGTCACTGGAAACAGCGCGATTGCCGGGATCCGTAGTTGCACCAACAAGGCGCATTCGCGCAGTAGTTCGTCGATGGAGAGTCTTTCGATGCCAGGCATTGCGGCAATGGCTTGGCGCACCTTGAGCCCTTCGGTCACAAAAACCGGATATATCAATGAATCGACGCAAAGATGCGTTTCCCGCATCAATCGGCGCGAAAAATCGTCGTGCCGCATACGACGCATGCGGGTGAGTGGAAATGAATGGCCAGATTTCCCGGTCATCTTAGCTATGACTCCCTGTTTGACAACTCTGCAACCCCGCGAGCATAACGCGCTACTATCGCCGTGGCGATATATTCGGGTGGGTACTGATTCTAATATGAAGGCTGAAACTAATGAAAACCCCAAGCGTGCGCGCTTTCAAGCACTTTGCCAACGATTACGTCCCGATCTGTTGCGTTTTGCTTTCTGGTTGTCGCGTGATAGGGCATTAGCGGAAGATGTGGTACAAGAGACCCTGCTGCGTGGGTGGAAAGCACAGGATGCACTTTTGGATGAAGCCGCAGCTAAACCGTGGTTTTTGACCATTATAAGACGCGAATATGCCCGCAGTTTTGAGCGTAAGCGTCTATTGACCGTCGACATCGATGATTTAATTGCCCGCGAGGAGCCGAGCATCGGCTGTGCACAAAATGACGAGTTGGTAGAGATGCGCGCCGCGTTGTTTAAACTACCCGATGAATATCGAGAACCGTTGGTGTTGCAAGTGTTGATGGGCTACTCAACCGCGGAGATTGCTGCGGAACTTAAACTGTCCAACGCCGCGGTGCTTACCCGCTTGTTTCGCGCGCGTAAACAATTGCGCGCGCTATGTGGTGAGGATACTCGTCTGGATCCCGAGGGATAATGAACTGCAACCTCTATAGACGCGCAGTACTGGCCGATCCTAGAGGATTGGACGCGAGCGTGCGCGAGGCGGAGATTGAGCATGTGCGCGCCTGCGCGGATTGCACGACATTTACCGCTCGCCTCACTATTTTTGAAGTTAAATTGCTGCGTGCGCTCGCGGTGGAACTCCCGGTGCCCAGCCAATTGCAGGCGCACAGCGCAGTGCAGGCGCACAGCGCAGTGCAGGCGCCCAGCGTAGTGCTGAAGCGCACGCTTGCGCCCACGTCGCGGCGTTGGCTGGCAATCGCCGCCAGTGTGCTTGTGGGTATTGGCGTAGGCAGTGTTTTGTGGTTGGCGGATCCAGGGCGAACCTTAGCGGCTGATGTAGTTACTCACATGGGCGGCGAGCCGCAGGCTTGGGTAGGTACTGCCTCGGTGCCTGATGCCGAGCTTAAAAAGATATTATACGATTCCCACTTGCATCTGCGTGCGGGGAGCATGGTTGTAACCTATGCGAGTAGTTGCTCGTTTCGGGGTTTTCAAGTGCCGCATCTGGTGGTGCAAAGTGCCGATGGTCCGGTGACGGTGATGGTTCTGGTGCATGAGCCAGTGACCAAAAGTCGGCAATTCAGTGAACAGGGTTATGCGGGCGTTATCGTGCCCGTTGCCGGTCATGGAAGTTTTGCGGTATTGGAACGAGGTTCGGCAACCGATCTTCAAAGCGTTGAGAAAATTGCTGCAAGTCTACTGGGCGCCGTGGTGTGGTCGAACTAAGATCGTTAAGAGCTTAAGGCTGTTGAGGCTAGATTCGCTCGGGCGTTAGCCGCTCGACCTCAACGTAACCCGCACCCGGCGTGGCAATGCCGCTGTGAATGGCTTGATAGGCCGTCCGTAGATATTCATCGGCACCGTAAGGGGGGTTTACGATCATAAGTCCGCTACCAGCAAGGCCGACCCCCGCATCATCGGGATGAATAGCGAGATCGGCGTACAGTATTTTAGGAATACCTAGGGCTTCGAATCTGGAGTGCACCATGCCTCGTTGATCAGCACTGCGGATGGGGTACCACATCAGGAAAATGGCGCTGGGCCAGCGTCGATAGGCATCACTGAAGGCTTTAAGCATTGTTTTCAGTTCGTCAAGGCTTTCATAGGGCGGATCGATGAGCACCAGTCCGCGGCGCTCCTCTGGAGGCAATAAGGCTTTGAGGGAGACATAACCATCTTCAATATCGGTGCGAATTTTACCCAAAGATTCCACTTCACGATCAATGCTGCGTGCCTCGGCGGGTAGAAGCTCTACGAATACGGCGCGATCTTGAAAACGTAGGCTACTGGCAATCAGCGCCGGTGAGCCGGGATAACGAGCTAAACGTTTCCCGCGTCGCGCTCGAATAGCGGCGAAATACTTTACGAGCGCCTCGTCTCCTATCTTATTAAGGATAAGACGTTGAATACCGCGTTCAGCCTCACCGGATTTTTGGATCTCGGGTGCCTGCATGTCATAAACGCCGCGTCCTGCATGAGTATCAAGAACAAAGAATGGTGTGTCCTTGCGTTTTAAGGCTTCCAAGCAGTAAAGCAGTCCCACATGTTTGGCGATATCAGCAAAATTTCCTGCATGGTAGATATGTCGATAGTTCATGAGATTAAATACGATCAAGCTCAGCGAGATAATCACGCGGTCGTAAAAAATCCGTATACAGTCGTTCTTCGGCTGATCCGGGTTGGGGGTGCCAGTCGTAATCCCATCGTACTAACGGGGGTAAGGACATCAGGTACGACTCGGTGCGGCCGCGTGATTGTAGGCCGAATAGCGTGCCGCGATCGTAAACTAAATTGAATTCGACATAGCGCCCGCGCCGATAGAGCTGAAAATTTCTTTCGCGTTCGGTGTAAGGATGCGCTTGGCGACGTTCTAAGATGGGTGTATAGGCCTTTAGAAAATGGTCACCCACACTACGTGTCAAGCCGAACGAGCGATCAAACCCGCCGTCATTGAGATCATCGAAAAATAACCCACCCACCCCGCGCGTCTCGTTACGATGCGGCAAAAAGAAATAGCGGTCACACCAAGCTTTATATTTTTCATAGGTTCCTTCACCAAAAGGTAAGCAACTTGCACGCGCCACTTGATGCCAGTGCACGACATCTTCGTCAAAGGGATAATAAGGCGTCAGGTCAAAGCCACCGCCGAACCACCACACCGGCGGGCCTTTTGCGGGCGTGGCAATTAAAAACCGAATATTAGCGTGGGTGGTGGGAGCGAAGGGATTGCGCGGGTGGAAAACGAGCGACAGACCCATGGCCTCGAAGGGCGCCCCCCCTATTTCGGGTCGCATGCTTGACGCTGATGAGGGCATTTGTGCGCCGAACACGTGTGATACCGACACGCCCGCTTTCTCGAATACACTACCCTCGCTTAATACCCGACTCTCGCCTCCGCCGCCTTCCGGGCGCTCCCAAGCGTCGCAGCGAAATTTTGTTGAATCAATATTTTCAACCGCCGACGTTATACGATCGTGAAGTTCGCCTAAATACTTTTTAACCGTTGCGCCTTCATTCAAGGTCTATCACCGTTAAGGTTTGTTTTTGACAGCGCCTTTTTTCGCCACAGCCTTGGTCTTTACCTTGGCTTTTACTGCGGATTTCGTCGGTCCTTTAGCTAAGTTCTTCGCCGGGTCTTTAGCCAAAGTCGCTACTGCTATATTGGCCGCCAGGGATGCCGCTGTGCCCGGTTCCAGTGCGGTTTTTTTGGCAGTTTTCTTGGCAGATTTCTTGGCAATTTTAGAGGATGTCTGAGCCGGTTTCGCGGCTGCCTTGCCTTTGCCGCCCTTGCGCCCCCATTTGCCGAAGGTGCGCACGGGTGCAGCGGCTAACAGGGCTTGGCATTCTTCTAGCGATAAGGTCTTAGGATCTCGATCTTTGGGTATTTTCGCATTGCGTTCTTTGTCGGTAATGTAGGGCCCAAAACGGCCATTCAGCACTTGTATGCCTACCGTTGGAAAATCCAGTATCAGTCGATTGGCGTCAGCAATTTCTTTTTCGCGAATCACTTCCAGCGCACGCTCGGGAGTGATTTCATACGGGTCGTCGATTTTGAGCGAGACATACTTCGCGCCGTATTTGACATAGGGTCCGAAGCGCCCGACATTCGTGGTAATTTCCTCCCCCGTAGGCGTAGCACCCAGCTTGCGGGGTAGCTTGAATAACTCCATCGCATCAGCATGGGTAATGAGGTCCATTTTTTGACCGGGCCGAAGCCCTGCGAAGCGAGGCTTATCCTCATCGTCTTTGGTGCCGATCTGCACAAAGGGTCCAAAACGCCCCATTCGCACGCTCATCGGTTTACCGCTCACCGGATCTACTCCAAGATCACGGGCTTGCGCGACTTCATCGCGGCTCACCGAGGTTTCAGTGTGATTGACTAAATCAATGAAAGGTTTCCAAAATTTCTCTAGTAGCGGGACCCACTCCTCATCGCCAGAGGCGATCGCATCGAGTGAATCCTCCATCTTGGCAGTGAAGTCGTAGTCCACATAGGTAGTAAAATACTGAGTGAGAAAACGGCTAACAATCTTGCCGATGTCGGTGGCAGTGAAGCGGCGACTTTCGATCTCCACGTACTGGCGGTCACGCAGGGTTGAAATAATAGAGGCATAAGTTGAAGGCCGGCCAATGCCGTATTCTTCGAGCGCTTTGACTAATGAAGCTTCCGAGAAGCGGGGTGGGGGTTCGGTAAAATGCTGGGTGGGGATGATTCCTGTAAGGTTTACGCTATCGCCCTCTTTCATCGGTGGTAGTACGTGGTCGGAATCATCCTGGACTACATCATCCATGCCTTCTTGGTATACCGAGATATAACCCGGTTTGACCAAGGTTGAGCCATTGGCACGCAGTACCGTGCGCTTGGCACCGTCGGCGCCCGCGAGCAAGTCGACCGCCACCGTGTCGAAAATGGCGGGAGCCATTTGGCAGGCGACAGTGCGCTTCCAAATCAATGAATAGAGCTTGAATTGATCCGCATCAAGCTTGGACTCAATGTCGTTGGGCAAAACGCTCGCTGAAGTGGGGCGGATGGCTTCGTGGGCTTCTTGGGCGTTTTTTGATTTAGTACGAAACACTCGCGGTTCTTCAGATAGGCCCTCTTGCCCATAGAGCTGTACGACGACTTCGCGTATTTGCTCAATCGCTTCCTTGCCCAAATTAAGTGAGTCGGTTCGCATATAAGAAATTAAGCCGACCGCACCTTCGCCAATATCAACGCCTTCATATAATTGCTGTGCCATACGCATCGTTTTCTGGGCACTGAAACTAAGTTTGCGTGCCGCTTCCTGTTGAAGCGTCGAGGTTGTAAACGGCGGTGCAGGGTTGCGGCGGCGCTGTTTACGATCGACATTAAGCACTTTTAAAGTACCGGCGGCCGCTGCACTGATCGTTTTTTCAACTTCGCGCGCTTGGGTCTCATTGGTAAAGCTAAATTGCTCGACCTTAGTTCCCTGATACTCAATTAATTTTCCAGGAAATTTCTGGCCAGACTGTTCCAGTTCTGCATCGATGGTCCAATATTCGCGGGTGATGAACGCGGCAATTTCGTCTTCGCGTTCGCAAATCATGCGCAACGCCGGGCTCTGAACTCGGCCAGCCGATAGGCCAGGGCGTACTTTCTTCCACAATAGCGGTGATAAATTAAAGCCGACTAAATAATCGAGCGCGCGCCGCGCTTGCTGGGCGTTGACCAGATCAATAGACAGTTCACGCGGTGTCTCCATGGCTTCGCGCACGGCATTTTTAGTGATTTCATAGAAAGCCACACGCTGCACGGTTTTACCGACTAATTCACCCTGGGCTTTCAGCAATTCGAATAGATGCCACGAAATCGCTTCGCCCTCGCGGTCAGGGTCGGTCGCCAGAAACAGCGATTTAGCTTTTTTGAGCGCGCGTGAAATGGCATCGACGTGCTTTTGATTACGCTCCACCACTTGGTATTTCATGGCGAAGTGATGGGCGGGATCTACCGCGCCTTCTTTGGGCACCAAATCGCGTACATGACCGTAAGATGCGAGTACTTCGAAGTCTTTGCCGAGGTATTTCTTAATGGTTTTCGCTTTGGCGGGCGATTCCACAATGACGAGATTGTTACTCATTTATCCCAATGCCAGAGGGTGCCTAGTGCAAGGCGTCGGCGCGTTCATCGAACACCAAGTCTTCCATTTGCGCGTAGGCGTATTCTTGGCCGGGTTGGCTGAACAGCACCATAAGAACCACCCATTTCACTTGTTCAATGTCGATTTCATCGGCATCCAGCGCCATGAGTCGATCAATGACCAGCTCGCGCTCGGTACCTGACAAGATGCGAACATTTTCTAAATACATCAGATAGCCGCGCACGTCGGTATCCAACCGTTGTAATTCCGGACCACTAAATACGCGTACCGCACGCGCGGTAGCCTCGGCCACTTTGCCTAGCTGTTCGCCGGACAAGCCATCGAGCCACTCCAATGCGTGCGCGATGTCAGGTTCCGCAAACCCGGCTTTGTCCAGTTCCTGTTTTAAAACCTCGTGAGCCGGTCGCGGTGCGTCTTCCATGCTCATGTAGTTCTCAAACAAATAAATGAGTAGATCGAGAACGTTATCTTTCAACTCTAGAAGCTCCTTGCAATTCGGGAATAACGACCCCCGGGGGCAGCCTTTACATGGCCTTCAAGTTCGAGGATTAGCATCATCGAGGACACCGCATCGGCCTTGAACCCACTGCGCACCACTAATTGGTCGAGGTCTGTGGGTTCAAAGCCGAGCGCATCTAACAAGATTTTGTGATCCTTGTCCATGCCCGCCTCTGGAATCGAGCTAGCTGACGCGTGTTTGGTTGATTTGGGGTCTGCGTCGAAAAACGTCGAAAAATTCAGTTCACTTAAGATATCCGCCGCGGTTTCGGTGAGTTTTGCGCCCTGTCTAATCAGCTGGTGGCAGCCGCGACTTAACGGGCTGTGGATTGAACCGGGAATGGCAAACACCTCACGACCCACCTCGCCTGCCAGCCTTGCCGTAATTAAAGAACCACTTTGTCGGGCCGCTTCGACCACCAAAGTCCCAAGGCTTAAGGCTGCGATAATTCGATTACGTTGTGGAAAATGCGCAGGCCGGGGTGGCGTCCCCAAAGCAAATTCGCTGATCAACGCACCACTTTTCAGTTCCCCATTATTGAGGGCGCCGCTATTTGCGATCTCACGGCTTAAAAGCTGATTACTGGGCGGATAGATGCGATCGAGCCCACAGCCTAGCACTGCGATAGTGCTTCCCTGCGCCGCCAGTGCCCCGCGATGGGCGGCGGTATCGATTCCTTCCGCAAGCCCACTAATGATGGTAAGTCCACGGCTGGCCAGATATTTAGCGAATTCGAAAGCATTATCGCGACCTTGCGCAGTGGGGTTGCGACTGCCGACAATAGCCAGTCCCGGTTCACTTAATACTTCGATACTGCCGTCGACATACAAGGCGATGGGTGCTTGGGGTAGGTTGCGCAGTAGCGCAGGGTAGCGTGGGTCGGTAAAAGCGACTAAGTGGTGTTGGGGCTCCTCTAGCCATGACATTTCGCTGGGGGTAGGGTTAGCGCCGGAGCCTTGTAGAAAGGCTCTGGTGGTGGCGGGTATTCCGGCCCGAGTTTGCGCATCGCTGGATGCTGTCAGCAGGCCTTGTATTCCGCCCAGCAAGTCCAGAGCGGTCGATACAATAGCGAGATTAAGTGCTGGCGCCCGGGTCAGGGTTATAAATTTTAAACAATCGCTGGTGTGCGGCATCAATGCGCATTATCACGCAATCAATCGCCGCACGCCGCTCCTTGATCTGCCGCAAGTATCAAGATAAGCCTTACGGGTTTGAAACGCGGTCGGCTACTCGAATGATGTTCTTGGCTTCCATAATCAAACCGTAACTCATGCGCTCAAAGGTTTTAAATACGAGGAACGTACCGGTGCGTTCGTCGGGTAAGCGCACCTTGGGGGCCAGTAAGTTGTTGCCAGCTTGTAGAAAGCCTTGGCCTGCCGTGTCGCGGATCGTTTCGCCGGTTGCAAAAACGGCCAGTACATTGCCGGGGATCAGGCCGTCACGGGCGCCTCGATTAATGACGACCACTTGATATTGGCCGATTACCTTGACGCCGTCGGTGACCGCCATAATGCGGCCCGTCACTGAAACCTTAGGGGCGCTTGGAATAAAATCGAGCGGCACATCGACACCACCGGGGAATAATTTGTCGCCGGTAACGGTCTCACGCGCTGATTCGTTGAGGATCAACGTGGCGGGATCCCCCAATCGGGTGATGCGGCCGGAGCCTGTGTAAATGCCGTCATAACCCACGACTCGATCATCGTCAGGGTCTATCAAAGGGTCACCGACGCGCACGACATTGTAGTGTTCGCCGAGCTGTAGCGTGCGCGGGAAGCCGCGCGCGTAGAGCGTATCGCCATTCGCCATCACGACATGTTGATCTCGAGTTGCAATTACGTAGGCTGCGCCTTTAAGTTGTTCCTGGGCGAGCACGGTGGGCTTCGACATGAAGGCGGCAATGGTTTCATAGGGAATAGTCGTGACCGCAGCGTCTAAGAGTTGACTTCGAACTCGTGGCTCGGCGCGCGCGCTGTCGCCGCGTTGCAAGGTCAGGTGCGGCTGGCCCTTAATATAAACCAGTCGCAAAATGTCACCAGGGTAAATTCGGTGCGGATTTTTTACTTGCGGGTTTTCAGACCAAATTTCGGGCCACACCCAGGGATCGCGCAAGAAAACTTTGGCAATGCCCCAGAGAGTGTCGCCCCGTTTGACCGTATAAGTGTCGGGTGCGTTAGCTGCTAGCGCGACCCCGCCGTTAATCGAATTGCCGGCGGCGTCGGTGGCCGTTCCGTTGCCGTTTGTGGCGCCGGTGCCGTGTGGCGCCGTGCGGCTGTCTATCGCCGCTTCCATGGCGGTGCGATTATCACCGACTGCCGTGCCCTCCAGAGTGGTTTCAGCCGTTGCTAGGGGCACAGGGTCGCTTTTGGGGCGCTCAGTGCGGCATCCGGCGACTAGCGCCAGTGTCAGTGATAAGGCAAATAATTGACTATTTCGCATTCTTTTCGCTCCCCTTCAGGCACCTGTCTTCCGGTGATGGGCTGATATACTGGCATTACGCCAAAGACTTCCAGGACGCTGACCGTTCATTAAGTTAAGCAGTAGTGGAACTTTAGCAATATTTTCAAGCCAAAAATACGACATTGCTCTCATATCGCCCATGACAACGCTCGCAATCCTTGAGTATCCCGACCCCAGACTGCGAATTAAAGCCGTTCCGGTGCAAGTCTATGATGGGGCTTTGCGTCGTTTGGTGGACGATATGTTTGAAACCATGTACGAGGCCAAGGGTATTGGGCTGGCGGCAACCCAGGTGAATGTGCATCAGCGTTTGTTGGTGCTGGATGTCAGCGAAGACCGGGATACCCCTAAAGTGTTCATTAACCCGCAGATTTTGGAGGCCAAGAGCTTAGGTCCGCGCCAAGAAGGCTGTTTGTCGGTGCCTGGAATTTACGAGAAATTAACGCGGGCCAGCGAAATACGGGTGCGTGCCTACGATATAAAGGGCCGGGTGTTCGAAATGGACGCTGCCGGACTGTTGGCGGTTTGTATTCAGCATGAAATTGATCATTTGGACGGCAAACTCTTTGTGGACTATCTCTCTGAGCTTAAACGTCAACTAATACGCCGACGTCTGTTAAAAGAGCAACGCCAACGCAACGCGAGCGCGCGCACGTCCGCGGTTTCTTGAAGACGGGATGAGTTCCGCTCCGGTTTTGCGACTCGGGTTTGCCGGTACCCCCGCGTTTGCGGTCCCTGCATTGGATACTTTAGTGGCGAGTCGTCATTCGGTGTGTGCGGTATTGACCCAACCGGATCGACCGGCTGGTCGGGGTCGCATGCTGCAAATCAGTGCGGTCAAGCAGCGTGCCCTGGAGAGGGGGATCACTTTATACCAGCCCGTAAGCTGTAAAACCCCCGAGGTTGCACAGCTTTTTGCAGAATTACAATTAGACGCCTTAGTGGTTGTCGCTTATGGTCTCATACTGCCACGCAGCGTCCTAAATGCCCCACGCCTGGGTTGTTTTAATATTCACGCGTCTTTGTTACCGCGCTGGCGTGGCGCGGCACCGATACAGCGGGCGCTATTGGCGGGAGATACGGTTACGGGAGTCACTATTATGCGTATGGAGGAGGGATTGGATACCGGGCCGATACTTGCCGCGCGTAAAATTGAAGTGGGGACAGAAGAAACCAGCATGAGCTTGCAGATTCGGCTGGCGAGCTTAGGTGCAGAGCTGATGGGCGAGAGCTTAGAGGGTATTGCTGTTGGGACGCTGCGCGAGCAATCACAGCCTACTGAAGGAGTGAGCTATGCGGAGAAAATATTAAAGGCGGAAGCATTGATCGATTGGCGCCAGGATGCAGTGTATATATTGCGGCGTATTCGTGCGTTTAATCCCTGGCCGGTGGCCGAGACGCGCTTGGCAGGCAAGCAACTGCGCATTTGGGAGGCAAATTTAGCAGTCATGCAACCCACCGGTGCGGCGCTCCCCGGGACCGTGTTGCGGACCTCGACGGCGGGTATTGAGGTGGCCTGCGGAGTGGGGGCGATACGAATATCTCGATTGCAGGCAGCGGGGCGCAAAGCGCTCCTTGCCGCGGAATTTTTAACGTCGATGCCGCTTGCGGATGCGAGGTTTGAGGTCTTATGAATACAGCCCCGGTGAATACATCTACGGTACCTGCTATCGCGCCGCCTTCCGCCCCGCCCGCCACGGTGCCTGCCGCGGTGCCTGCCGCGGCGAGTGCTCGGTCGCTTGCTGCCTATGCGGTGGCACGGGTGATACGCGAGGGAGTGACGCTGGATTCGGCGCTCAAGGATGCACTTGCAGCCACGCCCATAACACTCGCCCCTTCCGTAAAATCGCTAAGCTATGGCGCGGTGCGTGGCTATTATCGGCACGAGGCATTGTTGGGGAAGTTATTGTCGCAACCGGTTAAGGCGCTCGATGTACTCGTGCGTGCGTTGTTATCGGTGGCTTTGTATGAATTAGAAGATTCGCGTACGCCGGAATATGCCGTAGTCGATGCGGCGGTGAAGACGGCGAAGGCTACCGATGCTGCGCGTGCCGGTGGATTAATTAATGCCGTACTACGCCGTTATTTGCGCGAGGCTAAGTTGCTCAACACTGAAGTGGGTCGCAATCCGGCCACGCGACATGCATCGCCTGTATGGCTTGCAGATCGACTTCGCGCGGATTGGCCGGTGCGATGGACCCAGTTGCTGGCGGCTGGTGACGCACAAGCTCCTATGTGGCTGCGCGTGAATGGGCAACACATCAGTACAGAGGAGTATTTGCTAAAGCTCGAGGCTGCAGGAATCGTCGCGCAGGCGGAAGCCCGCGTGCCCTACGCGGTGCTGTTAAAGACGCCTGTGGATGTGCAGGATTTGCCAGGCTTTGCCGAAGGCTGGGTATCCGTGCAGGATTTAGGCGCGCAGTGCGTGGCTTTTCCGTTAGCTTTAAGTCCCGGTTTACGGGTATTGGATGCGTGTGCGGCACCGGGTGGTAAGAGCGCATTGATGCTGGAGCGCGAACCGGGATTAGCGAAATTGGTGGCGGTTGATATCGATCCGAATCGTATCGTTCGTGTGCGTGAAAATTTAGCGCGCGGCAATTTAATCGCTGATTTAATTACGGCGGATGTCTCGCAGACGAGTAAGTGGTGGGATGGCGTGCCGTTTGACCGAATTTTATTAGACGCGCCGTGTTCGGCTTTGGGCGTGATTCGTAGGCACCCGGATATTCGCTTGCGCAAGTCGCCGGCGGAGATCGATAAATTACCGTTGGTTCAGGCGCGACTATTGACCTCCATTTGGCCCCTACTGGCGACTGGTGGGCGGTTGGTGTATGTCACCTGCACGCTCACGCGAAGCGAAAATCGTGATGTGATTGGGGCATTTTTGCGCGGCACACCCAATGCCAAATCCGTGCCGGTTGAGTCGTGGATAGGCTGGCCCGGATTGGGCGAAGCGGATGAATACGGACGGCAAATTCTAACCGGAGAGGCGGGAGCTGACGGTTTTTATTATGCAGCGTTGACCAAAATCTGAAATTTTGTTTAAAGTCTTGTCCATATCATCTTACAACCCGGTCCGGCTAATGCGCACTGCGCTGCTTGCGGGCTTGGCGCTGAGTATTTTAAGCGCTCCTGCCCATGCCGATGGACTGGATGGGCGATTTGAAGTGCGCTCTGCAGATTTGGAACTTAAAGAAGGTGTCTACCATTTAAATGCACGACTTGATATGCCAGTGGGCGACGCTGTGCGTAAAGGTCTTGCGGATGGCGTGCCGCTTGGGGTTGAAGTAGATCTGTTGGTGCAACGTGTGCGGCAGCTATTACCCAACTCCAAAGTCGCGGAACTTAGCCAGCGCTATCATTTGCAATACAACGCGGTGAGTGCGCGCTATATTTTGCGCAACGACAATACTGGCCAACAAGAGTCGTTACCGACACTCGAGGCCGCGCTCGAATCATTGTCACAAATTCACGGCGTACCCGCACTCGGCAAATCTTTGGTGGCTGGTGATCGTCGTTACGAAGCCAATGTACGCGCCAAAATTGATTTTGGGACAGTGCCACTATCGGTGCGACTCTTGATGTTCTGGGTGAGCGATTGGCATCGCGAAAGCGATTGGTACACATGGACGCTACAGCCTTAAGTCGTAAATACGCATCT
The DNA here is from genome assembly GCA_025359565.1 of Gammaproteobacteria bacterium. GTDB lineage: Bacteria > Pseudomonadota > Gammaproteobacteria > Steroidobacterales > Steroidobacteraceae > Bog-1198. Next base: position 67,888 of record JANYFY010000025.1, read on the forward strand.
TCTGTGCTGGGCGCCAGCGGCGTAGCGTTATGGCTTGTAGCCTTGTATTTATTAGCCTCCGCCGCGCAGAACTCAGCCGAATATTACAAGTGGCTTCCCTGGATCCTTTTTATCAATGTGGCTGGCTTGCTCACTTTGCTGGTGTTACTAGCCAACAAATTGACGCGCCTAGTGAAAGATTTTCGCCAACATGTGCCGGGGTCGCGTCTGCAAATGCGCACGGTTGCCACCTTCAGTGCCTTAGCGGTTGTGCCAATTCTAGTGGTTTATTATTTTTCGCTACAGTTCATTAATCGCGGTATCGATAGTTGGTTTGAGCTTGAAGTTAGCCAGGGTCTGAAAGACACCCGCGAATTGTCTCAAGGCGCGCTCGAACTTCGCGTGCGTGAGTTTTTGCAACATACGCAAGTGGTCGCGCGCGAACTCGCACGTTTGCCGGATTTCAATCTTATCGGTGTGCTCGACCGCGAGCGCCGCGAGGGCACTGCGCTCGAATTCACTGTGATGGGTCCTCAGGCCCGGATCCTCGCTACTAGTTCAGATCGGCCTATGGACATTATGCCGTTGGCGGCGACGGATGAAATGATGTTGCAGATACGGCGCGGCCAGCCGTATGTGAGTTTAGATACGGACTCGGTAGGGGGTTACGTGATTCGCGCGGCGGCGCCTTTGGATGCGAGCGGCACGCCTGGCGCGCGCGTGTTACTCGCCATGTATCCGGTGCCGCAACAGCTCAGTAAGCTCGCCGATACCGTGCAGCGTTCGTATACCCAGTACGCTAGTTTGGTGCAGTTGCGTCAACCCCTTAAATCAACCTTCCTGCTGATTTTAACGTTTGTAGTTTTGATGTCTTTGATCGCCGCCGTGTACGGAGCGTTTTTCGCCGCGCAGCGTTTAGTGCAGCCGGTACAGGATTTGATTGCTGCGACGCGGGCGGTGGCTAAGGGTAACTATGACACCCAGCTGCAGAGACAAACACACGATGAGTTGGGTTTTTTGGTCACTTCGTTTAATGATATGACCAAGCGCTTAGGACGCGCACGTGAGGAGACTCGTAGTAGTCAGCAGGCCGTGGAAGCCGAACGTGCGGGGCTTGCAGTGATCTTGGCGCGGCTATCTACGGGTGTCGTGTCATTGGATCCAGACTTGACTGTGCGTACCGCCAATCAAGCCGCTAGCGCAATCTTAGGTCTAGACTTAGCGGCGGCGCTCGGAAAACGATTTGATCAAGCCATTAGCGAAAATACCCTGTTCACACAATTTCAAGCCTTCGTTAAAGCCCATCTCGACGCGAATAGTCTGGATTGGCGTGAACAAGTGGAGCTATTGTCTGAGTCTGGAAAACACGTACTGATGTGTGCTTGTACTGCTCTGCCTAACGAGTCTGGTGTGCCGGGCGTGGTGCTGGTGTTCGACGATATTACAACCCTCTTGCAGGCGCAGCGCGACGCCGCGTGGGGCGAAGTGGCGCGACGGCTAGCGCATGAAATCAAAAATCCGCTGACACCGATCCAATTATCGGCAGAACGTATGCGGCGCAAATTTCACGGCAGTATGAATGCCCAGGACGCCCAAATTCTGGATCGCGCGACGACTACTATCGTGGCGCAAGTGGAGGCGATGAAACAGATGGTAAACGCTTTTAGCGAGTACGCCCGGGCCCCGGATCTGCATTTTTCCAGCGTTGATTTAAATCAACTGATTAGTGAGGTGGTTGATTTGTACCGCGTACAGGACAGCAGTGCGGAAATGAAATTATCACTCGCTGCGCGTTTGCCGAGTATTTCAGCGGATCGGATCCGAATTCGTCAAATATTGAACAATCTGATTACTAATTCATTGGAATCCTTAGAGGGCCGTGTGGGTGCGAGTATTGAAATAGATACGCGGGTCACCGATGATGCCAAAAGGCCCTTTGCGGTGATCTCCGTGACCGACAATGGACCCGGATTTCCACGCGATTTACTGGGGACAGTATTTGATCCTTATGTCACCAGCAAACCTAAAGGGACTGGACTTGGATTAGCCATTGTTAAAAAAATTGTTGAAGAACACGGCGGACGCATAGAAGCGGATAATGCACGAGGCGGAGCTCGCGTGCGAATATTTATGCCGCTAGCACCAAGCAACCGCATCCAGGATGCACGCGAATTGCGTAAGACTGAACATAGGAGAGAGCAAGTATGAGCGCTGCCAAAATTCTCATTGTCGACGACGAGGTCGACATTCGAGGTTTGCTCAAAGAAATACTTTCTGAGGAGGGCTATGAAGTGCAAGTGGCTGCGAATGCTGCCGAGGCGCGTGCCGCACGTAGCGCTTTAGGTCCAGACCTTGTGCTGCTGGATATTTGGATGCCCGACATGGACGGCATTAGCTTGTTGCGCGAATGGTTGGTTAACGATGGTCATGATTGCCCAGTCGTGATGATGTCTGGGCACGGAACCGTTGAGACCGCGGTGGAGGCCACGCGATTAGGAGCCTTCGATTTTGTGGAAAAACCGCTGTCGTTGACCAAGCTACTGCGTACGGTCGAGCGTGCCCTCGATGCGGGACGACGCAAGCGCCTGTCAACACGCGCGTTAGGCGCCGCCTTAGCGGTACCCATCGGCAAAGGTAAGGTTATCCAGACCCTTCGTGAACAAGTGCAACAAGCAGCCTCTAGCAACTCGCCGGTGCTTTTCGTGGGTGAGTTAGGGACGGGGCGCGAAGCCTACGCGCGCTACCTACATTCTTTAAGTGGACGTTCGGCCAAACCGTTTCTGACGGTCGTTGCGACCAGTCTGGGAGCGGATCCAGCAGCAGCCTTATTCGGAGTGGAGAGTGGTGGGAGGGTCGAAACCGGCGCATTGGAACAGGCAGCCGGCGGATCCTTGTATATCAATGGACTAGAAGAGCTGGACGGAGCGACCCAGCGAGCACTCATCGGTGCTATCGAACACGGTGCTTTCACCCGCGTGGGTGGACAGAACCGAGTACTCCTCAATGTGCGCTGGATTAGTTCCGCCAAAGAGGGGTTCGAGGCCGGTGTGCAATCCGAGCCGCTGCGACTTGATCTATTGGCGCGTTTAGGGGTGATCACCTTAAAGGTGCCGCCTCTACGAGAATATACGGAGGATGTGCCGGACTTGTTACGTTTTTACGTAGATCGGATTGTTGATGATCAACATCTCCCTTTACGGCGATTCAGTGTCGCTGCGCAAAATCGGCTGCGTAATTATCCCTGGCCGGGCAATATTGCGGAGTTGCGCAATCTCGTGCAGCGTATGCTTATACTCGGCTCCGGCGAAGATATTGGCTTAGATGAAGTCGAACAAGAACTGGCAGTGAAGTCCACGGTATCCGAGCCGTTGGTCAAACAAGATTTGCTGGCATTGCCATTGCGTGAGGCACGCGAGCAATTTGAAAGAGCCTATTTGCAACAACAACTCATGCTGTGCAACGGTAAGGTGGGGTTACTCGCGAAGCGAGTTGGCATGGAACGCACGCATTTATATCGGAAATTACGCGCTCTGGGTGTCGATTTCAAACAGCTGGCGGAAGACTAGAGAAAAGTACGCTAATCTCCCACACGAATAACGAGTGCGTCGACATCCGCTTTACGCAATTTCTGGCGTAGTCGATTGAGTTCATCTAATTTGGATATAGGCCCTATGCGGATACGGTGCCAGGTGTCGTTGTCCACTGAAACTTTTTGCACTTTGGATTCTACGCCCTGTAGGGCCAGTTGGGCGCGTACTCGATCCGCATCGGCAAAATTCTTGTACGAGCCGGCTTGTAAGACATAGGTGCCGCGGCGAGTTTCCGGAAAGGGCTTGATGTCGGGTCTGACGTCTTTGTCTTTTTCTGGAACCACCACTTCGAACTTCGGCAGCATGTCGTAAAAATCGTAGGACTTGGTCGGTTCCTCATTATTAACATCGCCGGCTTTCCATTCGGGTGTCTCGCTGTTACGAATTTTCTTCTTGTCAGCAAGTAATTTCGGCGTTGCGTCTCCGTGGTGATCCCTTATGTATACGACACCGGCGACAGTGAGGCCCATGCATAGGCCCATCAACACTCCGGCCCAGCCCGAAAAACCGCTACTGCGATTGCGTTTAGATTTGTAGTCGTGTGCCATTTTTTTACGATCACATGGTATCGGGAGCGGAGACGCCCAGTAGCAATAAGCCGTTGCGAATCACAATTCGAGTCGCCAATGCCAGCGCCAATCGGGCGCTGCGGACGCCCACATCGTCGACGATAAATTGATGCGCGCTGTAATAGGTATGGAAGTCATGAGCCAGATCGCGTAAATAGTGAACTAGAGTGTGCGGTGCGCGTTGCAAAGCGCAGGTTGCGATGATCCCTGGATATGCGCAGAGGCGTTTAATTAGGTCCTTTTCCTGTGGTTCTGATAGTTGATCAAAGGATTGCAGCGCGAAGTTTAAGTCGTGGGTGAGCCCACGCTCCTGCATTTGCCGCATGACGCTGGCGACACGTGCGTGTGCGTACTGAATATAGTAGACCGGGTTTTCGTTAGAACGCGCGGTCGCAAGCTCCAGATCAAAGTCCAAGTGTTGATCATTGCTGCGCATGCAATAGAATAAGCGGGCCGCGTCATTGCCGACTTCTCGGCGTAACTCGCGTAATGTGACAAATTCGCCGGAGCGAGTCGACATTTGCGCCTTTTCGCCGCCGCGAAATAACGCGACGAACTGCACTAAACGAACTTCAAAGCACTCGGGTGGCCCACCCAGCGCGGTTAATGCCGCCTTAAGGCGGGGAATGTAGCCATGATGATCGGCACCCCATATGTAGATTAGGTGCTCGAAACCGCGCTCGCGTTTGTTAACAACGTAGGCGATATCCGAGGCAAAATAGGTTTTGATACCGTTGTCGCGCACCACGACTCGGTCCTTTTCCTCGCCGTAGTCGGTACTCTTAAACCATAAAGCGCCATCCTTGCGGTAAGCATGACCTGATCTCTCTAATGCGGCTATGCTGCGCTCGACCGCACCGCTCTCGCTCAACGAGGCTTCCGAGAACCAAGTATCAAAGTTCACACCGAATTCGGCTAAATCGTCGCGAATGTCATCAAGAATGTCTTTGAGAACTAGCGCTAATACGCGCGCGAATGCCGCATCGCCGATTAATTCGCGAGCGCGTACCGCCAGCGCATCAATGTAAACATCCTTATTGCCACCTTGCGGCTCGTCTAATGGAAGACCTGCAAACAGCTCCGCTGAGCTATGCCGTAGCATACTGCCTTCAGCCGCCCATAATTTATCAGCAACGACGGCAATGTAATCACCCCGGTAGCCGTTGGCAGGGAATACCAACGTTTCGCCGCAGCGCTCGAGATAGCGCAGCCAAGTACTCACCGCCAATATTTCCATTTGGCGGCCAGCGTCGTTGACGTAGTACTCGCGGCTTACCTTAAAGCCCACCGCTTCTAGAAGGTTTGCGACCGTGGCACCGAAGGCGGCGTGACGCCCATGGCCCACATGCAACGGGCCAGTAGGATTGGCGGAGACAAATTCGAGCAAAACCTTAACGCCTTCCCCTGATTGCGAAGTGCCGTAGTGTTTATCGGCGCTTAAAATTTGTGCGAGTTCGCTGTGATACGCGTTCGGTTTTAAAAAGAAATTAATAAAGCCGGCGCCTGCAATCTCTACTTTGGCAATGGCCGGGTGATTGGGTAGAGCGGTTATCAGGGCTTCCGCGAGTTTGCGCGGGTTTTGCCGCTGGGCCTTGCCTAAACGCATTGCAAGATTACTCGCAAAGTCGCCGTGAGCAGCCTCGCGCGTATAGTCGACCTCAATATCGATGTGGCGAGCGGAAGGGGGTACTAGCGTTTCGGGCAAAGACGCCAGCGCTTGGTTCAGTAAGGTAGCAATCAAATTCTTCAAAGCGGGACTCGTTTAGCGGAAAGGAACAAAAATTATCTCTAAGCCAGTTTACCGTAAAGCGGCCTAGTCCACTTCGAGCGGATCGACATCAATTGACCATCTAAAAGCGGCAGGCGAACTTTGGGCTTCCACCCGTGGGAGCCATTGCGCTAAAAAACGCTGCAAGTTTGCGCGATTTTTAGCTTCGATTAATAGATGAGCGCGAAAATAATCGGCACGACGCGCGATCAAGGCGGTCGCAGGGCCTAAAATTTTGATTGCTGGCGACTGACCCGCTGGCGACTGGATCGCTGGCGACTGGATCGCTGGCGACTGGGTCGCTGAAATCACGGCGTGTCCGGCTGCCGCCGCGGCGCGCAAGAAATTATCCAACGCCACAACATCTCGAGCTTCGGCGCGCAGTAACGCCAGGCGGGTATAGGGTGGCCAACCCGCTTCACGGCGTTCTTCAAGGGCGTTTAATGCGAAAGCCTCGTAGCCTGAGCTAATCAGGCGATTCAGCAAGGGGTGCTGGGGAAATTCGGTCTGGATTAAAACTTCACCGGCACGTGATTCCCGCCCGGCGCGCCCTGCGACCTGGATAATGGTCTGAGCGAGCCGCTCGGTGGCCCTAAAATCGCTAGCGAATAGCCCTTGATCAGCATCCAAAATCACCACTAGTGTGACGTCGGGGAAGTGATGCCCTTTGGTTAGCATTTGAGTGCCCACCAGAATTCTTGCTTCACCGCTGTGCACACGCGTTAGGACCGTTTCTATGGCACCACGTGCCCCGGCGGTATCGCGATCCAAGCGTGCGAGCGGTGCATCGGGAAAAATCCTGGTTAATGTCTCTTCAATGCGCTCAGTGCCCTGACCGACCGGATGCAGTGCCTGGCCGCAATTTCCACAGGTCTGCGGCACCTGATGGTGAGCGCCGCAATGGTGGCAGCGCAATTGCGCAGCCCGAAGATGCAAGGTCATGCGCGCGTCGCAATGCGCGCAAGGCGCCACCCACCCACAGGCGTTACAGAATAAACTCGGGGCATAGCCGCGACGATTTAAGAAAACGATAATCTGACCCGCAGCATCGAGATGTCTGCGGATGGATTGCATCGCGGGTTGCGATAGCCCTTGCTCGACCGCGTGTTTGGTAAGATCCACCAGCACCATGCGCGGTGGTTTCGCCGCGCCCGGTCGTTGCGGTAGCAATAATTTCTGATAGCGTCCCTGCATCACGTTGTCTAGGGTTTCCAGCGACGGAGTGGCAGAGCCTAAGATAATAGGAAGCTTGCCGCGTTGGGCGCGTATCACGGCAAGGTCGCGCGCTGAATACCTAAAACCTTCGTGCTGTTTATAAGAGGCGTCGTGCTCCTCGTCGATGACGATCAGTTGAAGGTTTGGCATTGAGGTAAACACCGCCGAGCGGGTGCCGATTACGATACGGGCTTGGCCACTGTGCGCTGCGCGCCACGCGTCACGCCGATGGGAGTCGGATAATCCTGAGTGCAAAACCACGACTCCTGCACTAAAGCGTTTTTTAAAACGATCGACTAGTTGCGGCGTGAGACCGATCTCTGGCACCAGTACCAAGGCTTGGCCGCCGCGTTCCATACAGGTGGCAATGACTTGTAGGTATACCTCGGTTTTGCCGCTACCGGTGACGCCGAATAATAAGTGCGGCACGAATTGCCCCAGCGTTGCGCTAATCGCGTCAATGACTTCGCTCTGGCTTTCCGTGAGCGTCACTTCGCTGCTCGCGACCTGCACTGCGGAGGTGGCGGTGAGAGTGGCGTTTGGCGTGGCGGTGAGAGTGGCGTTTGGCGCGGCATTGGGTGCAGGCGCGGTGATGTGTGCGGCCGGGCCGGTGTCAATTTGCGCGGCTACCCATCCGCGCGCGCTTAGGGCTTTTAGTTGCGCCGCTTTAAAGGGCGCGGCGAGCTGGCTTGGTTGCACTGCGCCGCGTTGCTCGAGCCAAGCGAGTAATGCGCGTTGTGCCGGCGCGCGCTTATCGCTGGGATTCAGTAGCTCCGACTGTCCCGCAGGCGTAATCCGCCAGGACTCGACTCGCGAGCTCGCGGCTTGTCCCGCTCTCAAGGTGACCGGCAGCGCTGCAGCGAAGACTTCGCCAATGGGGTGGTGGTAGTACTCGGCCGCCCAGCGCAACAATTCTAAGGTGATCGGATCGAGTACCGGTTGCTGGTCTAGAATTTCAATAGCTGCGCGCAGTTTGGCCGGGACCTCGGATGCCTCGCTAGTGCCCACCAAAATGCCGAGCAACTGACGTTTGCCAAACGGCACCCGCACGCGAACGCCGATTTGCGGTTTCGTATCGTCTGGACCGTAGCCTGCCGGGGGCAGGTAGTCAAACAGTCGACGCAGGGGAGTGTCGAGCGCAACTTGCAAAATCAAAGGCGTCCTTTTTGCCCACAAAACCTGTGGATAAGTCTGTTGAAAACCGGGGATCAAATGACCCAAGTGCCCGTTTCATTTCGGGGCGTATTCAAATTGGCGAAAAACTACTCGAAATCCGATCAAATATACTAAATTCAATAGCTTACGGGCTTCTCGCTCAATGTCTATGAGGACATGCGTCCAAGTGTAACAATCCCAAAATGCCCGCAGTGTGCGTAAGTCTGCGATCCTGCTTGTCAACGACAAGCGCTACTAGGCGTTTATACCCTAAATAGTCGTCGTTGGTCCGAGGTTAAAAGGACGGGTTATGTCGCGCTTTGTTACTCTCTCTCAAGCCACTATGTGCTGGGATGATCCGGCCCTGAAAGTTAAGGAATTAGTTCTGGATCAGCCGCGTGCACTTAACCAATTTTTGACCGAGGTCGAACGTCGTGCGTTTCGCATGGCACAGATGGCTCTGCGGGATGCGGATGACGCACTCGATGTGGTGCAGGACGCCATGCTTAAGCTTGCGAAAAATTATTCGAGTAAGCCCAGTGCCGAATGGCCGCCCTTGTTTTACCGGATACTGCAAAATGGGATTCGGGATTTGCAGCGGCGTCGATCGGTGCGTAAGCGTTTCATGGCATGGTTACCCGGTCCGAAGGATGACCCTGAACAGGAGGCCGACCCTCTGGATACTGTGGCCGATGGCGCTCCCGCGGTGCCTGAGCAATTAATGCAGGACGAGGCCATACAGCAGCTCGAAGAATATTTACGGAAACTGCCGGTGCGGCAACGGGAAGCTTTTATGTTGCGCAATTTTGAGGGCCTCGATGTGGCTGATACGGCAATCGCCATGGGGTGTTCTGAAGGTAGCGTGAAGACGCATTACTCGCGCGCGGTCCATAGCTTGCGCGATCAGTTGGGCGAGGTGTGGGGATGAACGATGCAGATACAAAAGGTGGTGCAGCAGAGCAAGCTACGGCAGTGGAGCGGCGTAGTCGCGAGCTATTTAACGACAGTGTTGCGGGGCTTGACCTGCATACGCGTTCGCGATTGACGCGTGCGCGCTATGCGGCACTTGAACAGGCGCACTCGCGTCGTGGTTGGATTTTTTCGACTCAAGGGCGTTGGATGCCGGCGGCGGGCGTTAGCGCTGCGGCGCTGTTAGGCTTGGCTTTATGGTTCGGTGCGCCGATGAGCGGCCGGGTCACTGATCCGGTGGTCGCCACTGAAACTTCCGGCTTTGAGGACTTAGAAATAGTCGCATCGGATATGGGTGCAAGCGATCCGATAGAAATGTTGCAAGATGAAAGTGAGTTTTATGATTGGGCGGCCAATGCGGCAAGTAATGAACCGGCCGCCTGAGTTTAAGGGATTCAGTTGCGCATTTTGAGGAATAGGGAGTTTGTGGGTACGGATGTGCTCGGAGTTGTGGGTGCGGTTGTGGGTGCGGTTGTGGGTGCGGGTGCGTTGCTGTGCGCCACTGCGATCGCCGATGCGCTGCCGCCTGATGATGCCTTCATTGAGTTCCTAGGTGGTGATGATGTAGGAGATGCGAATTTGATAGAGTATTTAAATCACGCTGAATTGCAACGCGCGCCGCCGACAACGACGCCGTCTGCGCCATCGCCTGGTGCACCGCCTGCGCGTAAAGATGAGCCGAAATGATGCGCGTGTTATGCATGGTGGTGGGTTTGATGTTCGCCGCGGCGAGCCTCGCGCAAAATTCTACGCCCGGTTTGGTAAGCGCAGCGGCGGTGGCGCCACGTCCGTGGACTTCGTTATCACCGGATCAGCAACACTTGCTACAAAAGTTTCAAGGTAATTGGAGTAGTTTGCCGACGGCTCGTCAACAGGCGCTTGCCAACGGTAGTCATCGCTGGCTTGCGATGTCGCCGCAGCAACGTAACAATGCTCAGCAGCGTTTTACCCGCTGGCGGGCAATGCCCCCGGCTCAGCGCCAACAATTGCGTCAACGTTGGCAGCATTTTAAAAGTCTACCGCCTGAGCAGCAGCAAAAAGTCCGCCAGGATTTCCAAAAATTCCGCCAGTTGCCGCTCGATCAACGTCAGGCGCTACGCCAGCAATGGCGGCAGATGACTCCGGAACAACGCCGGGCTAATCCTGCGCAGCGTCCCCCGGCGCGCATTGTGCGACCGTCACCCGCCATGGCGCGGCCATCCCCGATGGCGGCACGGGGACCGCATACAGCGCACCGCCCCGCTTAACGCATGAGTTGCGGAAGGATTTTTTTCACCGCAGTACTGAAGCGGGTGGCGATTTCATCGAGCTCTTCGTCACTCGTGTTGTAGGGCGGGGCTAAAATTATTGTATCGCCGTTAATTCCATCCACATTTGTGGGTGAGGGGTAACACAGTAGCCCGTCAGCGGCGGCGGCTCGCACAATGGCTCCGCAGACCCCGAGTGCGGCGGGAAACGGTTCCTGGGTGATGGGGTCGGCTACAAACTCGACGCCGATAAAGTACCCGCGACCGCGAATGTCTCCAACCTGACGGACATCTTTAAGTTCGGTGCGCAAGTGCTGCAGGAGTCGCGTGCCGCCACTGCGGACGCGTGCGAGAAGCCCTTCGCGCCGGATAATTTTTTGCACCGCGACTCCCGCGGCACAGGCGAGCGTGTGTCCGGTAAAGGTGTGCCCGGTCATGGGGCCGCCATCGATGTTGAATAATACATCCGCCACAGCCTTGTGATACACGGTGGCGCCTAGCGGTACATAGCCGCCGCCTAAGCCTTTAGCAATGGGCATGATGTCAGGTTCAACGCCATCATATTCGAGCGCACGCCAGGTGCCGCACCGACCAGAGCCACACATGACTTCGTCGGCAATCATGAGGACACCATAGCGGGTACAGACTTCGCGCATCGCGCGTGCGTAACCGGGTGGAGCTGGCACTACGCCGCCGGCTGCACCGACCACGGGTTCAAAAATAAAAGCGGCGACTTTATTTGCGCCGAGACGTTCTATTTCAGTGGCAAGCTCGTTGGCACAGAAGGTCGCAATATCGGCGGGCGTGACGCCCGTGGGCGGCCTATACGTATTGGCGGGTGATACATGAGAGGCTTCGACTAGTGCGCCTTCGAAAGCGGCGCGTCGGTCGAGGAATTCGGAAACGCCGAGCGCGCCTAGGGTATTGCCGTGCCATGAACGACGCCGCGATATAAAACGACGACGACTGATTTCGCCTTTGGCGGTGTGGTATTGCAATGCAATTTTGAGAGCACCCTCGACGGCTTCGGAGCCTCCCGTGACGAACACCATGTCTTGATAGTTGGGGCCACACCCTGCGGCAATCAAGGACTCAAGTTCTTCGAGCGCGTCACTGGTGAAAGTATAGCGATAGCCGTGCGCGATTTTGTCGAGCTGAGATTTGAGTGCGGCGTTCACTTCCTCGTTGCCATGACCGAGTGAATAAACGGCGGGTCCTCCGGATGCGTCGATGTAGCGATTGCCGTGCACGTCATAGACATAAATGCCCTTGCCGTAGGCAACCTTGGGCAGCCCGCCGGTTTTTGGATCGGTGACCCAGCCTGCATCAGACTTACGCATGTGGCGCACCGGGCGGGTTGGCCTGTGTAGGATGCGAGGGCCGGGTGAGTTGCAAACGCTCGCGCGCTGCGTTGGGGCTGATCACCCGCGCTCCGAGGCGCTCGATAATCTCGACGGCGCGCGTGACTAATTCGGCGTTGGTGGCAAGATGGCCTTTGCCTAAGAGTAAATTGTCTTCGAGTCCGACACGCACATTGCCGCCGAGCAATACGGCTTGCGCGACCATGGGCATTTGCATGCGGCCAATACCGAAGCCGCTCCAGATCACGTTGGGCGGGAGGGTGTCGACCATGGATTGCATGGAGCGCGTGTCTGCGCCTGCGCCCCAGGGGACACCGAGACAGACTTGGTAGAGGGCGGGCGCGGTAACGAGCCCTTCTTTATAGAGTTGGTTGGCGAGGCGAACGTGGCCTAGGTCGAAGACTTCGAGTTCGGGCTTAACGCCGAGCTCTTGGATGCGTTTGGCCATGCTGCGTACGTGTGCGACGGAGTTCATAAATACTTGGTCGCCGAAATTCATGCTGCCGCAGTCGAGACTGCATATCGATGGACGGAGTGCTTCGATGTGTTCGAGTCGCTCTTGAAAGCCGACAAAATCGGTACCGGGACCGGGGACTAGTGGGTCGGGGTCGCCTAAGGTAAAATCGCCGCCCATTCCGGTGGTGAGATTTAAAATTACATCGACGCCGCTGGCGGCGACGCGGGTCATGACTTCGCGGTAGTAGCCCACATTGCGGGTGCCTTGGCCGGTGGCGGGATCGCGGACGTGGACGTGTGCGATGGCGGCTCCGGCACGCGCGGCGGCGATGCAGGCGTTGGCAATTTGTTCCGGAGTGACCGGGACATGTGGGCTTTTTTGAGCGGTGTCGCCGCCGCCGGTGACGGCGCAGGTGATCATTACGTCTTGGTTCATGAGAATCCTTGTAGCTGCCGTGAGTGTCGTTCAAACGGAGGGCGCGTTATCCTAGCGCATTGCTGAATTGAGGTTGAATATGAAATTTCGATTGAAGGCGTTTGGGTTGCACTTGTTGTGTAGTGCGAGTGTGCTGGGAGTGGTGTGGGGGAGTCTGTATTGGGGTTGGTATCACTGGCCGGGGTGGTATCTCGACGACGTATTAAGCGTTATTGGGGTTATGGCGGGGGTTGATTTGGCTCTGGGGCCGATGCTGACGTTTGTGGTGGGTAACCCTTTAAAATCCCGCCGCGACTTGGCGCGTGACGTGGGGCTTATCGTGTTGGTGCAGATTGTGGCGCTGGTATATGGCTCGATGGCGTTGTGGTCGGGACGGCCGTTGTACTACACGTTCTCGGCGGATCGCTTGGAGCTGGTGCGTGCCTCTGATTTGGAGCCAGCCGAAATTGCGTTAGGGTTGACGCGTAACCCGGAGTTGGCGCCGCGTTGGTACAAGCCTTTGCGTTGGGTATGGGCGCGCTTTCCTGAAGATCCGAAGATTGCCAATGATATTTTGAGTTCTGCGGTGATGGGGGGTAGCGATGTGATTGACATGCCTCAGTATTTTCGGCGCTGGGAAGAGGGGCTACCTGAGTTGCGCAAGCAATTGAAAGGGGTCGATAAGCTGGCCAACTTATCTGAAAAGGATAAAAAACGTGTCAAGGCGCGTATGACGGCGCGCGGCTTCAATGCGGATGCACCGAGTACTATGATCATGACGGGCCGCGGCGCGCCTTTGGTCGCGGTGTTTGAGCGAAGCTCGGTGCAAATTCAAGCATTGATTCAGTCGGATTAAACATGCAGAGCGCGCAGCCTGTGAGAGTTGGTATTTTGGGCGCCGCGCATATTGCACATGGATTTGTCGCGGGCGTTGCGCCGTCGAGTAGGGTTAAGGTAGTAGCGGTTGCTAGTCGGGAGTTGGCTAAGGGCCAGCGTTTTGCTCACACGTTTGGCATTAGCAAGGCGTACGGATCTTATCGGGAGCTGCTCGCTGATCCGACGGTGGATGCCGTTTATAACCCGTTACCGAACGGCTTACATGCCGAGTGGTCGATTCGGGCGATGGATGCGGGTAAGCATGTGCTGTGCGAGAAGCCGTTGGCGGCGAGTGCCGCTGACGCTCGCTCTATGTTCGCCGCCGCGCGACGCAATGGCGTGGTATTGGCTGAAGGATTTCCCTATCGTTCGCAACCGCATATGCATAAGTTGCGCGAATTAGTAGCGGGTGGTGAGATCGGGGAGCTGCAATTAATTCAGGCTTCATTCGGCTTCCCGCTCAGCGATCGCAGGAATGTTCGTTTTGATCCGGCGCTTGCGGGCGGTGCTGTGTTGGATCTGGGGACTTATCCCGTGAGTTTGGTGCGTTTCTTATGCGGGTCGCGAGCGGTGCGGGTTAGCGCGAAAGCTCATTGGGATCCGAGCGGCGTGGACCAAACGCTGGTCGCCACTCTCGAACATGCCAATGGTTTGCTCGCCCAGGTGAGCTGTAGCTTTGTGACTGGCCTACATCGACAGGCGCTGATTGTGGGTACGCGAGGCGCGATTCAGACTACCTTTCCTAACAACCCGACGTTGGATCGGCCAGTGGCGCTATTCATTAGAAAGAGCGCTGACTCGAATGCACCCTACCAAACGATCGAGGTACCCGCGCTCGATGGCTTTCGCGCTGAGGCGGAAGATTTTGCGGGTCTTATCGCCAGCGGTGGCAAGCATTGGGGTGGGACGACGGAAGAAGAGTCGATAGATATTATGATGACACTGGAGGCGATATTGCGCAGTGCACGGGCTGACCAGACTGTAGGGGTTTAGGCGTCTTGCTTGCGCGGCTTGTCGTGGGTGGCCGAGCGCGACCTTCGATCATAGTCTGCTGGCTGAGCTGGGTTGTGCATTCGCGCATGCCGATATACTTGACAGCCTATGCCGAGCACTCAGCATTTTTTGCATCGCTTTCGGATCTGGATATCCGCGCTTTTGATCGCCGGATTCGCCTACTACGCGCTCGCCTATATTCTAGTGCCGATCGCGTGGCGCTATCGTGAGCATCGCCACCCAGCGCTCAGTGCCCTGGCGACCCGTAGTATTACTAAGGATGGGATTCCCGGTGATCCTATCAATATTGCCCTGATCGGCGACGAAGTTACGCTCGGGCGTGCCCTACTCGAGAGCGGCTGGGTGCCGGCCGATCCGATAACCTTTGCTGCTGCGCTGCGCATTGCCGCTGATAGCATGCTGCACCGTCCGTACGATAACGCGCCAGTGAGTAGTTTATTCTTCTGGGGGCATCGTCAGGATCTTGGTTTTGAGCAGATGATCGGTGGCGATCCAAGACGGCGGCACCATGTGCGGTTCTGGAAATCGATCGACCGTGACGAACTGGGTCGACCTCTGTGGGTAGGGGCGGCAACCCTGGATAATCGAGCGGGCATTAGCCACACCACCGGCCAAATTACCCATCACATCGATGCCGACATCGACGGGGAGCGCGACAAATTATTGATTGATCTGAAGCAAGTCGCGGTGCGCGTCGAATGGCTGGATACTTTTCAATTAATGCGCAAGGGCCGCAATGGCGGCGGTGACCCCTACTACACCGATGGACGCTTAGCGGTGCTCACGCTGCAGTAGGCCAGTGGAGTGTGGGGAGAAGACGTGCTTAACCTTAATTGTTGGCTAACGCCCGTGTGAAAAAAAGTCTAAGACCGTTCACCGAATTACTGAGCGCCGGAACTGCTCCTTCTGACCCACAAGCGACGTCCGTAACCGGCCGCTATCGGGCAGCGGATTTTTGGATGATCGTGCTGCGTACAAAATCTACGACCGCCCCAAAAAAGACGGGGGCTGTTGCCTCCAAACCTACTGCATGGTCCCCCCCTGCGATCACAACCCAGCGGCGGTCATTGGTCGAGAGCCTCGAGAAGAACTCTGCGGCGGCCGCTGGATGAATTCCAGTATCTCTTGCCCCCTGTATCAATAAAGTGGGGACGCGAATGGCCTCGGGACGTATCTCGAGAAACTCCGTGTCGCAACAAACGTTCACCTTGATCGGGTCGATTTTGAGAGCCGTGTTGACAAACTCTTGAACTAGATTGGCGTTAATGACGTCCGGTGAAATGAAATCGGACCGTGCATCCGCTTCGGAATTGGCAATTGTTTTCGGATCGTCCGTAGCGGGCCCGTAAAGCGGTGGAGAATTTGGATCAAAAGTAAATGCGTATAGGACCAGCCCGCTTAGCGGCTGCTGTGCTCTGGTCGCTACCAGAGCGGAAATCTTGGATCCCCTTGACCATCCGAGCAGGACTGGCGCCGGCAGTTGGAGATTGTTCCTAGATGCGAACCTCAATACTGCTTCGACAACCTCAGCGGCGTGGGTTGGTTTGAGCCATCCCGAGCCATCGCGCGACGTTTCTCCGTATCCAGGGAGGTCAACCGCATATGCTGCGTATCCAGCGGCCGCCAGCGCTTTAAGGAGTGATCGATTTTCTCCTTTCGGCTCGAAATCAAACGCGGTGCGCGCGCTCCAAGTCCTGCCATGGACCAGCACCACGACACCCGCCGGTGATGAAGGTCGTCGCGACCATACGACGATGGGAAGTCCAGAAAGAGTTACAGCGTAGCGCTCAAGAGCGGGACCTGACTCCTTGGCAAACACAGGCAGGGCGCACAAAGTCGAGCACACGAATGCGCAACAAATAGTACCCATCATCCCACGCAGAACTACGCTGATGAAGTCGCGCGCGTCGTCGGGGTGCATAACAAATCGAAGCTGGCTGCGCATCGGTTCTGTCCAAATCGCCCGGCGGCGAGCGTTATCTAATGTCTCCTTCCAGGCAGTCCGCCAATGGTGACTACCGGCCGCACCTGGCCGACACCTGCCTATGAGCGCCAGATCATTCCTCATAAAATCCTCAGCAAACCGTCGACATAACGCGAGGTAATCAGCGCACACCGCGCTCGCAGTGCTGTCGGAGTAGGCGGCGAACCGCACGCCACCTTTGAGGATTTTCGGCCGCACGTAAAGACCTCAGAATACCACGGGCGCGAGAGGCGCGCTTTGATTGAATGTCTCGACGTTGTCCCCTTGGGTGATTTCGATCTCAATCGCGTCCAGCTCTCCTGACTTGAGCCTACGCCAGCAGGCCGCTGGCCGTCTACCGGTGCGCCCGGCGGCACCGAACTTTCAGTCCGCGTTTGCGCGCCATCCACACCAGCGCGTCAATCAAATCGTCTATCGGTTTGTGTAGCTTCAGCGACAACGGGACAAAAAGCTAGCGTAAGGATGAGAGACTTCGACCTGCAGCGGGTGTGCCGTTTAGGGAGCGGAGTGTATGAGCAAGGGCGAACAGCGACGATTTTTCAGCAGAGCAGAGGTTGGAAATTTTACGCGAGGCTGAGCAGCCGGAAGTGACGGTAAGTGCGGTGTGTCGGCGGCACGCATTGGCGCCCTCGGTATTTTATAGATGGCGCGCGGTGGCGAATACCGGGTCTGCGTATGGCAGCGAAGTATTCCGACATAGGGGAGATTCTTGAGGTCGCCGTGTTGAACATCCGTGGCGGGCAGGAAACTGCGTTTGAAGAGGCATTTGCGGAGGCACAATCAATTATTTGTGCCTCGCCTGGCTATTGCGGGCACCCACTTCGACCATGTGTTGAAAAACCCGGGCGGTACATGCTGCTTGGACTGTGGGAGACGCTCGCAGCGCATACCATCGGTTTTCGGCAATCCGCAGCGTATTCACAGTGGAAGCGTTTGCTTCACCATTAACTTTTAAGGGCAGCACATGGCTAAAATATCTCCGTATTGGTTTCCCGCAAAACGTTACGGCTGGGGATGGGGACCTCCTGCCGTTTGGCAGGGGTGGGCAGTTTTGGCTGTCTGGTTTGCGGCTCTATCGATCGCGGCCTTTGCGTACTTACCAAGACGGCCCGTGGTATTTCAACTACTGGTGGCGGTAATGGTTTTAGCGCTGATATTGGTTTGCTATGCAAAAGGTGAGCCGCCGTCCTGGCGTTGGGGCGACCGCAAGTGACGAGCGAACTTGAATGACTGCGCTTTCATTGATGCGTTAGTCGATCTGGTTAGTTTTGCTACCAGCTAACTACTAATTCAGTCCAAAATTTGTAGTTTAGGAAGTGGGTTGTTACTATTTTTCTACTAATTCATACTAAATTAGTACATAAACATGAAAGTTCCGCAAAAAACCGCCTCAATTATTGGAATTACTCACTGAGTTAATTAAAGAAGAGCCACGCAAGCTCGTGGAGCTAGTGGGTTCAGGTCTAGGTGGACAGCCTGAAGGCAGATACGTCCATTGGGACGAGTTGCGCCATCTGCCTCTGCCAGCAGGATTCACCCATCGGCAGTGGTGGCTTGTGATCAAGATGTTGAGATGTGCTACTTAGCGTCTTCCCTTCTCCGACAGCAAGCTAATAGGATTCACCTACTCCGTCCCCAAGCAACTGTTTAAGCTTCTCCACGAAATAGACCGTGACGCGAGCGGCAGAATTGAGGTCGCGGAACTCGTCACAAGTTCCCAGACACGCGATCGCCACTTGGTTAACTCCCTAATTGAGGAATCCATTACCTCTAGTCAACTAGAGGGCGCTGCGACTCAGTATAAAGTTGCGGAACAGATGTTGCGTCAAGGGCGCAAACCTCGCAACCAAAGCGAGCAAATGATTCACAACAACTTCGCTGCAATGCAATTCATTCGAGCTCACCAGCATCTGCCATTCACGCCAGAGCTGATATTGCAGCTGCAATTAATAATGACAGACCTGACTCTACAGGATTCAACCGCAGCGGGACGCTGGCGTCGCCCCGAAGAAAACGTCCGCGTAGTCGATGAGCGAAACCATGAGGTCCTTTATGTGCCGCCCTCTGCCGAGGAGATCGCCAGCCGTATAATTGAGCTATGCCATTTTGCCAACGATGCAAATCAGAATCCGTTCATACACCCTTTAATTGAAGCTGTGGCGATCCATTTCATGCTGGGGTGGGTGCACCCGTTCGTGGACAAAAACGCACCGCGCGGAGTGTGGCGAGCCGCAATTATGATCGCTTCGGCGAATTGTGAAAGCCGTAAGCAGGCAATACTCCTGGCCGCTTTACGGTCCGATTTCTACTATCTGGTTCAGTGCCTCGCACGCAAGTGCATAAGCCTGCTCAGGCACTTGCTTCCAAGGGTGCGGCTTTGCGCCACGCGCGCGCCAGTCAAATGACTTAGGTTGGTGTGCGAGTACGTAGCTCACAACACCCTTGGGTCCGGCAATCCGGACAGCGAATGGATTCGTCTCGTTGTAGGGCGCCGTCGTCATTGGCAATCCGATGACGATGCCAGTGCGTTCGTTGAATTCTCGAGGCGAAAGCACCAGCAGCGGATGCATATCTCGGCCCGCCTGCGGATTGCAATCAATCCAGATCATGTCGCGGCGCGACGGCACCCATCGCGTCGCCATTAAATCAACTCTTTGCCGACCGGGCGCGCGGCCATCACTTCGCCGCCATGACGAACAGGATCAAAAGAGGCGAGCTTCTGTGTGAGGGACAGTCTTGGTTTGCCTGCTCGCTTGACGAGTAGGGCATCGTCAGTGACCGACAGCTCGACCGGCTGCCCCACTACAAAGCGAGCGGAGCGCGCGATTACCGCAGGAATGCGCAACGCTAGACTATTGCCCCATTGTTGAACCGTCAGTGTTGCCGCTTTCGCCATATAAAGTCAATTACTATAATGTATCAACAAGTATATACATCGCATTGGCATAGTCAAGCGGCGTGTGAGTGACCGCGCTTTACACGACCGGGAACGACAGCTATACGGAAATTCAGAGTGGAAGACCGAATGACTCAAAGTAGCCGACACCTGCCTATGAGCGCCAGATCATTCCTCATAAAATCCTCAGCAAACCGTCGACATAACGCGAGGTAATCAGCGCACACCGCGCTCGCAGTGCGATCGGAGTAGGCGGCGAACCGCACGCCACCCTTGAGGATTTTCGGCCGCACGTAAGGAATGCAGAATACCACGGGCGCGAGAGGCGCGTTTTGATTGAATGTCTCGACGTTGTCCCCTTGGGTGATTTCGATCTCAATCGCGTCCATCTCCCGCGCTATCAAAAAAGCTCCTGCGCTATATGCCAGGGCCTACCTGTACACAGAAACCGATGATAACGATCTAACCTACTTCATTGAATATCATCTCAATATAATTTGCGAAGCAATTAAATCGCTGCACATTGACCTTGCGAATAAAACCAAAGAAAGAGCTGACATACGCCGCTTGTTTGCCTCTTCTGCGAAGTTAAAGGGTAAACTTAATCATAGGCAACTTATGGCGATGGAGCATTTTATAAAGCACTCGCACTTCATTTATCGCATCCAAGAACATCAGAACTCTAATCAGGTAACGTATGAAACCGCACGGACGGATCTATTGGATCTCGTCGACTTGAGTCTTCTTGAAAAACACCGCGAAGGAAAATCGTTTGTCTTCAGTATGCCTCAAAAAATCCGTGAGAAATTGGTCGGAAAGTCCGCCACGGTGGGTAAGTCGGTCACATGACAACCGTAAGCTTTAGCCACTACAATCTTCGCGCTCCTCGTGAGTTGCTGGATACTTTGCGCACGTTCTATACCGAGGTCGTTGGTCTTAGCGTGGGTGATCGTCCACCGTTCACAAGTTTCGGCTACTGGCTGTACGCGGGTCAGCAAGCTGTGTTGCATTTATCTGAGGCCACACACGGCGAAGTCCGCGCAATTGATTATGCGACAATCGACTCCACTACAATTTTTGATCACGCAGCATTCAATTGCACGGGGCGTAGAGATTTCGAGCGTAAACTCGCGCAATTGGGTGTCCCGTATGAAGTTGCCGACGTTCCCCAAACGGGCCAAGTTCAACTTTTCTTTAAAGACCCCGCTGGAAATGGCGTGGAACTTAACTTCACGGGCACCGACGCCCCCGCCTCGGACTCGTGAGCCCTACCTGAGTAAGTGAGGTCCAATGATTCTTCGTGCTGCCGATCCTGCCGATTTCTCCGCTATCCTCGCGCTCAATGAGGAGTCGGAAAGTTTTTTAAGTCCGCTGTCTCGGTCGCAACTATTGGTGCTACACGAAAAGGCAGCACTCCATCTCGTGGTTGAACAAGCCGGGCAAGTTAGGGCATTCTTGCTGGCTCTGCGCGAACACGTCGCATACGACAGTGTTAACTACCAATGGTTTGAAAATCGATATCCAGCATTTCTGTACATTGATCGAGTGGTAGTGAGTCGAACCCTACAAGCAAAAGGCACTGGCTCGTTGATGTATAAAGAAATCTTTGCACATGCAGAGCAGTACGAAGTGCCGCTCATCACCTGTGAATATGACATTGACCCACCCAACTTAAGCTCCGCGCGTTTTCATACCAAATTTGGGTTTCGCGAAGTAGGTCGTCAGTCTGCCGGCAACGGTAAGAAACAGGTATCCTTACAGGTAGCAGAGACAAAGGCGCTCGTACGATGACGAGGTTTGCGTTTAAAAACTTGAGCCCATGACCCAAGCTACTTATCGCGGTGCAACTGGCGCTGATACTTCCGCCGTCGCGTTTCTCGTTGAACGCTATTGGGCTTTTGAGCATATCGAAGGCTTTGAGTCGCAACGTGTCGTTACTTTATTGACCGAAATCTTGGCTACGCCGGAGCACGGGGCGTTGTGGATCGCAGAGAAGGAAGGTCAGTTGATCGGTTACCTGCTTGCGGTCTATTTATGGAGTCTTGAGTATGGCGGCATGATGGCTCAAATCGATGAGTTTTTTGTGCTCCCTGAAATTCGCTCCGCCGGTGTCGGTACTGGGCTGTTGCAATACGCCGAGGCTGCAATGGCCAGCAGCGGTTTGGTACATCTTGAGTTGCAACTCGCGGTTACTAATATCAGAGGCCGTGTCTTTTATCGACACCACGGATTTCATGAACGCGCCGGTTACGAATTGCTCGACAAGGCCTTAAGTTTGCGAAATTAGGGGTGATCGCGCTATTGTGCCGGGCATTATGAAACTTACAAAACCGTACTTACTTTTTCTGGGTGAAAGCCGTTCCTTAGGCGAGTGTAAAACCGCAGCGGGATTGCGCGATTGGTGCCGTAGTGATGTGGTAGGGCAGTATTCACTGCCCGCCGGCACAGTCGATCTCGGCATTACGCGCCATACACCGGAATCCGCGTACGCGGCGGGGGCACGTTCAATGGTCATCGGCATTGCGCCCGTGGGAGGAGCGATTCCGCCTGCATGGTGGCCAGCATTGTTGAGTGCCGTTGAAGCAGGTCTCGACATCGTTAGCGGCATGCACACGCGCTTAAAATCGGTGCCGGGGCTCGCCGCGGCCGCTGAACGACGCGGACGTAATCTCTTCGATGTGCGTCACTCTGATCAGGTGTTCTCGGCGGCTAGCGGTTTGAAGCGCACGGGTATGCGAGTTTTAACCGTGGGCACAGATTGCGCGTTGGGCAAGAAATACACCGCCCTGGCGTTGACCAAGGCATTACAAGGAGCGGGTCGAGCCGCGACCTTCCGAGCCACGGGTCAGACTGGAATTATGATTTCCGGCAGCGGTGTTGCGATCGATGCGGTGGTGGCGGACTTTATCGCGGGCGCAGCTGAATGGCTGTCGCCGAATAATAAACCCGATCACTGGGATGTGATTGAAGGCCAGGGTGCACTATTTCACCCGGCTTATGCCGGTGTGACCTTAGGTTTAGTGCATGGTTCGCAACCGGATGCATTAGTGCTATGCCACGATCCCTTGCGTACGACGATTGATGAGTATCCCCACTGCCCGTTGCCTACCTTACGGGAGGCGATGGATCAATATATAACGGCTGCTCGTGTCACTAATCGCGCGGTGCGTTTTGTCGGTGTTAGCCTCAATACTTCGAAGCTTAACGATGAACATCGAAAACGCTTAACGGTGGAACTGGAAAAAGAGTTCAAGCTGCCGGTGATCGATCCCATTCGCGAGGGAGCTGCGCGTGTCGCCGCGCGGATGGTGGAAGATTTCCCGGGAGCCAACTCATGAGCTTACCCACAGCGATGAAGCTCAAGCTTGAGCGTGAGACCTGGCCCTACAAGGTGCCGTTCGGTATCTCGCGAGGTGCTGAAGTCGCGCTGAACGTGATTGTTGTGACGTTGACCGGTAGCGATGGCATCGTGGGTCGCGGCGAAGCGGCGGGAGTGGATTACGACGGCGAAACCGTTGCGTTGATGAGTCAGCAGATTGAAGCATTTCGCGCCGATGTCGAAGTCGGTATTGATTTTAATTCGCTTGCGACTCGTTTGCCGCCGGGGGGTGCACGCAATGCACTCGACTGTGCGTTGTGGGATATGACCGCACGCCGTCGCGAGGTATCGGTATGGGAGATGGCGAATATCAGCGATCCTAAACCGCTGACCACGTGTTTCACCCTAGGGATTGATACCGATGAGGCCACACGCGCCGGTGCGACTCAGTATCGCGATTGGCCGCTGCTTAAAGTTAAAGTCAACCATGAGCGACATATAGAAGTCATTCGCTTGGTACGAAAAGCTGCACCGAATGTAGGCATTATGATTGATCCGAATCAATCGTGGACGGTCGAGTTACTCAACAATCTTGCGCCCGAACTGCACGCGCTGGGCGTGGTATTAATCGAACAACCGGTGGCACGTGGTCAGGATGCTGTTTTAAGCAAATATACGGGAAAAATAAGGCTCGCGGCGGATGAGTCTGTGATTGATCGACGTAGTTTGTCGGCCATTGGCGATTACTATCAAGTGGTGAATATCAAGCTCGATAAAACGGGGGGTCTGACCGAAGCGCTAGCATTGGCGCGCGAAGTGCGAAATTTAGGATTGGCAGTCATGGTGGGATGTATGGCGGGTACCTCGCTCGCCATGGCGCCTGGAATGGTGGTGGGGCAGTTGGCGGAGTTTATTGATTTGGATGGTCCGCTACTGCATGGCAAGGATCGAACCCCTGGCATTGAATATCATTTAGGGCGCATGCAATTGCCGCCCGCAGCGCTGTGGGGAGGCGCGGGGTCCTGAACTCGATCACAGAACCGCAGGGAACTCTGGAAGTTGCACTGACGCACGCCACGCGCTTGTTGGCGCACAGTCCCGACCTAGCCGCGACCCAAGCGCAAGAAATTCTTGAAGTTGTACCAGGGCATCCGCAGGCTCGGCTTATTTTAGGCGCGGCGCGACGATCACTTGGTAATACTCGAGCGGCATTGGAGGTGCTAGAACCTTTAAGCCAAGAGCAGCCGCAGTCGATGCCCGTTCATTTGGAGCTGGGCGTTGCGCGTAGCGAAGCGGGTTTGGGCATTGAAGCGGCGGCGGCGTTTTTGCGCGCGACGCAATTGAAGCCGGATTCGCCTGATGCGTGGCGACTCCTCGCGGATCAGTGGGATGCTAACGGAGATTCGCAACGAGCGGATGCGGCGCGTGCTCGCTATCTCAAAACGGCTACCAATGATCCGCAACTCCTACAGTGCGCCGTCGCCTTAGTTGAGAACAACTTGCCCGTGGCCGATGCATTGTTGCGCGCACATCTACAAAGAGCTCCGAATGATGTCGCAGCTTTGCGCATGTTGGCCGAAGTCGCTGCGCGTTTGCGCAGGTATGGAGATGCGCAGGAATTATTGGAGCGTTGTCTGAAGTTGTCCCCTAGTTTTGATGCGGCTCGTCACAATTATGCGGTGGTGCTTAATCGTCAGGGTAAGGCCGCGGCGGCGTTGCCGGAGGTGCAAAAATTATTGGCGAGGGAGCCGCGTAATCCGAATTACCGGAACCTTGGCGCGGCGGTACAAGCGAATCTCGGCAATTACGCGGAGTCGATTGTGGTGTATGAGGCGGTGTTAAAAGAGTATCCGAACCAACCGAATATTTGGATGAGCTATGGGCATTCCTTAAAGACCGCGCGGCGCCAGGAGGAGAGTATTGCCGCGTACCGACGGGCGATTAGCCTCAAGCCTAGCCTGGGCGAGGCTTACTGGAGCCTGGCGAATCTTAAAACCTTCCGTTTTACGGAGAAGGAGGTGGGGGCGATGGACGCTCTACTTAAGGGGGACGCTCTACTTAAGGGGGACTTCGATGAGGACGAGCGGGTGAATATTGAGTTCTCGCTCGGTAAGGCGTTTGAGGATCGGGCCCTTTATAAAGAGTCGTTCGAGCATTATCAGGCGGGCAATGACTTGCATCGTCGTCGGCATCCCTACCGCGCGGATGAAAATACGTCCTTCGTGCGGCGTTCGATGGAGGTGTTTACGCCGGAGTTCTTCGCTGCACGTATGGGGGTCGGGGATCCGTCGCCGGATCCCCTATTTATTGTGGGATTGCCGCGGGCGGGTTCGACGCTGATTGAGCAAATCTTGGCCAGCCACTCGTTGGTTGAAGGGACGATGGAGTTGCCGGATATTCCACAGATTGCGCGTGAGCTCGCGGACCGGGAGGCTAGGGACAATGAGGAGGCGGGTTTTTTGCGGTCTTTAGCTGCGTTGAGTGCCGTGGAGTTACGCGGATTAGGCGAACGTTATCTGACGGGAACGCGGGTGCATCGGAAAACAAGTAAACCTTTTTTCATCGATAAAATGCCGAATAACTGTCTATACGTGGGGCTGATTCAACTCATCTTACCGAATGCGAAAATAATCGATGCGCGGCGCCATCCGTTGGGATGCTGCTTTTCGGGATATAAGCAGCATTTTGCACGGGGCCAAAATTTTACCTATGGACTTGAAGATATAGGGCGCTATTATCTGGACTATGTAGAGCTTATGGAACATGGGGAGCGGGTACTGCCAGGGCGGGTTCACCGCGTGTTGTACGAGGCAATGATCGAGGACACCGAGACTGAGGTGCGTCGACTCCTGGATTATTGTGGATTACCGTTCGAACCGGGGTGTTTGAAGTTCTATGAGAACCCGCGAGCCGTGCGTACCGCGAGCTCGGAGCAGGTCCGCCAACCGATATTCCGCGAAGGTATGGACTTTTGGCAGCATTACGAACCGTGGCTGGGACCGCTTAAGGAGGCGCTCGGGTCGGCGCTTGACTGTTACCCTGCCACCACGAAAGTCGCGCAGTAGCCAAAAAAGGCGTATCTTCCGACCCACAAGTTAATTTTAGTTTGTTAAAGGATAGGGGAAATTATGAGTCGTCGTGCAAATAACTTCGTGTCGCGGACAAATCGACCCATTGCTGCGTTCAGTGGGCGGGCGGCTCTGGGAATACCACTGGCAGCCGCGATTTCGGCGATTCTAGCGGGCGTGCCGCTGGCGTATGCCGCGGAGCCGGATTCCAATACATTAGAAGAAGTCGTAGTGACCGCGCAAAAGCGCAGTGAAAATCTTCAGGATGTGCCCATTGCGATCATCGCGCTAGGCACGCAAAAGCTTGAGGAACTGCATGTGCAGAACCTCGATGATTACGTAAAGTACCTGCCGAGCGTCTCCTATAGTCGCGGTCAGGGTCAGGGCGGCAACGGTCAGCCGGGCTCATCGCATGTCTACATGCGCGGCGTGGTTTCAGGCGCTAACGAAAATCATTCGGGCTCGCAGCCCAGTGTCGGGACCTACCTTGACGAGCAACCGGTGACGACTATCGACGGTACGGTCGATGTGCATGTGTATGACATTGCTCGTGTCGAAGTACTTGAAGGCCCGCAGGGCACTCTGTATGGAGCAAGCTCCCAAGCGGGCACCATTCGCATAATTACCAACAAACCCGATATCTCCAAGTTCTCGGCGGGCTACGATATCGGCGCTAACCAAATCAATCACGGGGGTGTGGGCTATAGCGCGGAAGGATTCGTGAATATACCCTTAAGTCCCGTCGCGGCGATTCGCCTGGTCGGTTGGGTTGAGCATGATGGTGGGTATATTAGTAATGTCGCGGGGACGAATGCTGCCGCCGGTATTGTCAACGGCCAGCGTACTTTTCCCACTTGGTCGGCGCTTACGGGTCTTACCCTGAGCAATGCAGCCTACCGCAAGAATAATTACAACACGGCTGAAACCAAAGGTGCGCGTGCCGCGCTTAAGCTTAACCTTGGTGACAACTGGACCATCACACCGACGGTCATGGGACAGTCAGTGAATAGTGAAGGTTTTTTCGGCTACGATCCGGCGGTGGGTGATTTGAAGATCGCCCATTTTGGGCCTGAGAATTCTCAAGATAGTTGGATACAGACCGCGCTTACCGTCCAGGGTAAAGTGTCCGACCTAGACGTGGTCTATGCGGGTGCGTATATGAAGCGCAATATCCATTCGATTGCGGACTATAGCGATTATTCTTATTTTTACGACAAAGCGGCGGGTTCTGGCGCTTATTGGACCGGAAATGATGGTAAAGCGATCATGCCGCAGCAACTTGTCGTGTCTAAAGGTTACTTTGAGAAGTGGAGTCATGAGTTGCGGTTTTCGACGCCGCAGCAGTACCCGGTCAAAGCAACTTTTGGGGCATTCATCCAACGTCAAGTTCACGATATCTTTGAGGACTATGTGATGCCCGGCTACGGATTCGTCAATCCTTATGGGGGTGGCAATCCGGCGGGTCTGGCTGACTCGTTATCAATTCCTTCAACGTCGGGAAATTCAATTTGGCTCACGGATGAGCAACGCATTGATCGCGATCAAGCGCTGTTTGCGCAGTTAACCTGGGATATGACCGACAAACTATCCGGCAGTGTAGGGTATCGCTATTTCAAGAGCGACAATACATTGGTTGGCTTCTTTGGGTATTCGCTCAATTTCGATAAAGTAACTGGCGGATCTACCGGGATGCCGCAATGCCCGCTACCACCCTACGTTATTCGGGTCAATGGCACGCCCTGTACCAATCTTGATAAGCGAGTGTCGGAAAGTGGCAACGTGCCGCGCTACAATTTAAATTACAAAATTACTCCTGACGCGATGGTCTATGCGACTTATTCTAAAGGCTTCCGTCCGGGCGGCGTCAATCGTACATCGCGAGCTGACATAGGCCCCTATGCGGCGGATTTTTTGACCAACTATGAAGCAGGTTGGAAAACTCAGTGGTTCGATCATCACGTGCGATGGAATGGTTCATTATTTTTGGAAGATTGGAAAAATTTCCAATTTTCTTTTTTAGGGCCAAGTAGCGTGACGATCATTCAAAATGGCGGAAATGCGCGCATAAAAGGCATCGAATCGGAGCTCGAATGGGCAGTGGCTGGCGGATTGAACTTGTCGACCAGCTTTACACTGATCGATACGCGATTATTGCAGAACTATTGTGGCTTTACTGACCCTTCTGGGGGTCCAGTTACGAGTGCGAATTGCCTGTATGCGGGAGAGCCCCTCACAGACTCAAAGGGTAAGTCCAAAGCTTTTCCCCCGCTGGCTTTCTCAGGTACCAATCTACCTATTGCTCCGAAGTTTAAGGGCAATGTTGTGTCGCGTTATAACTTTGAGATGGGTGGTTGGAACGCTAATGTGCAAGGGTCATTTGTTTATCAAACACAGACGGCGCCTGCGCTAAAAACGCAAGACCAGCAGTTAATTGGGACACAACCGGCTTATGGGTTGTTTGATTTATCTGGTGGAATCACCAAGGATAATATGACTATAGAATTATTCATTAATAATGTGGTAGACCGGCGGGCGCAGCTTTCGCGTTTTGAACAATGTACCGTTAAGGTGTGTACACAGCCGTACATCATTCCGACGCAACCGCGCACGATTGCCATTAAGTTCGGCCAGAAGTTTTAAAATAATAGTGCTCTTGACTTAAGCGATTCGCTGGCGGGCCATTCACGGTCCGCCAGTTTCTTTTCGGGGTGATTCGCCTCTTATCTTATCCCTAGGACGGGTGCACAGCCGTGAGCGCCTCAGGCCGCAGTAAAAGTCCGAAGTTACTGGCGCGATCTGACCCTGCTAGTTCTCGTGTAGGGAAAGCTTGGCAAACGTAGGGCGTCCATGTACTGTTAGTTGCACCAAAGATATCTGCAGGTCTTGGCCAGTTTTTGGCAATCATGCGCGCGTCGGACACAAAGACCATTCGATCAGAAAAATAGCTCTAACGGAAAATCTGGTATATGCGCATAGGTTTGCTGTTGGGTGGTATGGTTAGTTGTCTGGGTGCCTTACCTGTCTGTGCGGCCCGCGTACCCGTCCTCAATCAAATCGATGCTCCGCACCCGTACTACTTTCGGGAAATGTATCTGCCGCAGCTCACCAGCGGTCCGTCTAGCGTCACTTGGTCGGCGGATTCTCAAGAAGTCATTTACTCGATGGCGGGATCGCTTTGGCGTCAGCGGTTGGGGACTCAAGTTGCGCAGCAACTGACTGCGGCGGCTGGGTACGACTACCAGCCTGATTGGTCGCCGGATGGGCGCTGGGTGGTGTATAGCGTTTACAATGGGACGTCGGTGGAGTTGTGGGTGTTGGATTTGTCGAGTGGCAAGGCGCATGCGCTGACCCGTAATGGTGCGGTGAATGTGGAGCCGCGCTTCTCTCCGGACGGTAAACGACTGGTCTTTGTGTCAACGCTGTTTAATCGGCGGTTCCATGTATTCACCGCCGATTTCTCGGGTGCGTATGTCGCAAGCGAAGGTGCGCCCGTGCTGGCGAATAGTGCGCGTTTGACCGGCGAGAATAAGAGCGACTTGCCGCGCTATTACTACAGCCCGTTCGATCATGAAATAAATCCGGTCTGGTCGCGTGATGGCCGGGATGTTTTGTACGTGTCGAATCGCAATCATATCTACGGCACCGGAGGCTTTTGGCGCGTTTCCGCGGAAACGTCTGCTGATGCAGGCGCGGCCCCGCGCGAAGCGCATGAAATCCATTACGAGGAGACCAACTGGAAGGCGCGCCCGGACCTATCGCCCGATGGCTCTCGCCTGGTTTATAGCTCCTATTTGGGGCAGTCGCTTAATAGTTTGTGGTTGATGCCTGCGATGGGTGGGGATGCCTTTCCGCTTGGGTATTCGGGCCATGGCAGTGAAGGCGATCAGACCGCTCCGCGTTGGTCGCCCGATGGTAGGCAGATTGCGTTTATCAGTAATCGGGGCGGTAATACTGAGTTATGCATTGAGACCATTCCGGGGGGGCAGGCGAGTTGCTTGAATACCCTCGAGCGTCGCTACTTGCATCCTATGCAACACTTAGACATCAACCTCAAGAGTCTTGGAGGACGCGCTTCAGCGGCGCGAATCAGCATCACGGATAGCGCGGGTAAGTTTTACGCGCCTGCGAGTGCTTGGATCCATGCGGATGACGGAATTGACCGGCCCCATCAAAAATTTGAGGCGCACTATTTTCATGCCAGCGGTAGCGTGAATATCGAGGTGCCAGTAGGACTCATTCACGTCGATATCCTGCATGGCTTCGGACGCAAATTGGAGCACCACGACATCCCGATGGTTGCGGATCGGATGACCACCCTCGTGGTGAACCTGGACGAGGGGACTTGGGCCGTGCCCGAAACTGGCCAGTGGGTAAGTGCCGACGTTCATGTGCATATGAACTACGGAGGCGCGTACTTGAACACCCCAAAGCATTTGGTACTGCAAGCGCAGGCCGAGAACTTAGGTCTCGTGGATTCGTTGATCGTCAACAAAGAACAGCGTTTCCCGGACATCGCCTATAACGGATTGCATACGGATCCTGCGTCTGCGCCTGATGCGTTGGTGGTACACGGGCAGGAGTATCACACGAGCTATTGGGGTCACTTGGGGTTGCTGGACATCAATAGCCTGATATTGCCGGGCTATGTGGGCTATCCCAATACTGCAGCGGCGACTCTCTATCCGATGAACGCGGACATTGCTGATATCGCTCATGCTCGCGGAGCCTTGGTGGGCTATGTGCACCCGTTTGATGAGGAACCACGGCCGGTTAGTAAGGCTGATGAGAAACTGACGAATGAATTGCCGATCGATGTGGCGTTAGGCAAAGTCGATTACCTGGAGATTCTGGGCTTTAGCGATCATCGTGCCACGGCAGCGGTGTGGTATCGATTGCTTAATTTGGGATTTCATCTGCCCGCCGCCGCGGGGACCGATGCGATGGCAAACTTTGCCTCGCTGCGCGGACCGGTGGGGATGAATCGCGTGTATGCGCGGGTGGATGCGGGCCCTATTAATTCGCAAGCATGGATGGCGGCGCTTAAAGCGGGGAGGACTTTTGCGACTAATGGTCCTTTGTTGGGCTTTAATTTGGGGGTTGCGTACATCGGCGATGAGTTGAAGTTTGATACGCCTCAAGCCAGCGTGCCTTTCTCGGTGCGGATGCACTCGATTGTGCCGGTGGATCATTTGGAATTGGTGTGCAATGGCCGGGTGGTAAAATCGTTGGTGCAACACAAGGCGTTGGATCAGGGCGAGTTCACCGGACACATTCCTTTACACACGAGTGGTTGGTGTGTGGTGCGAGCGTCTACCGATGCGGCTCATTATCCGGTGTTGGATAACTATGTGTATGCCACCACTAGCCCGATCTATATTCAGATTGCAGGTCAGCCATTGAAGTCGCCCGAGGATGCGCGCTATTTCGCGGCGTGGGTTGATCGAGTCGTGGAAGCGACGACTGCGTATCCTGATTGGATTAACGCTGCGGAAAAGCAGGTTGTCTTGACGACGCTTGCGAAGGCGAAAGAAGTTTATTTGAGGATGGAATGACTGAAACTCCAAAAGGATCTTTGCGCAAAATCTTAGGATTGGGTTTTGGTTTGGCGTTGGCCTTTGGCGGTACGGTGGGCGTGGGAATTTTGCGTTTGCCAGGGACCTTAGCCGCGGCGTTGGGCGATTCGCGCTTAATCATTGCCTGCTGGATTATTGGGGGGTTGTACGCACTTCTCGGTGCAGTGGCGGTGGCGGAGTTGTCCGCGATGTGTCCGCAGTCGGGCGGATTTTATGTCTATGCCCGGCGTGCCTTTGGCAATGGCGCGGGTTTTGTGGTGGGTTGGAGCGATTGGATTAATAACGTCGCTTCCCTTTCGTATGCGGCCATTACTGCGGCGGTATTTTTGGGAGTCCTCTGGGCGCCCGCTGCTGCGCACCCGCAAACGGTTTCGATCACTGTACTGGCTGTTTTTACGGCTCTGCATTGGTTGGGGTTACGTATTGGGAGTACCTCGACTCGGATCATCAGCGTGACCGTGGGGGTGATGTTCATGGTGCTGGTCGTGGGCTGTTTTCTAGTCCCTGCAGCACCGGCATTGGCGCCTGCGTTGGCACCGGCAGCGGGGAATGCTGCGAGCGCAAGCGTGGTCGTATCGGCGGCGTCATTGCCACTGTTGTCGTTAGGCATGCTTACGGCCCTAGTCACCGCCCTGCGTGCGGTGCTGGTGACTTACGATGGTTGGTATTCGCCGATCTACTTGGCCGAAGAAAACAAAGATCCAGCGACTACTATGCCGCGCGCAATTGTGGGCGGTACCTTGTTGGTGGCGGCTCTGTATATCGTGCTCAACTTGGCCTTCTTAAGAGTTCTTCCGCTGTCAGTGCTGGCTCATTCCGAGTTACCGGCGGCGGATGCGGCGCGCATAATTTTGCCGCGGGGTGGGGCTGAGCTGGTAACGGTCATTTCACTGTTGACGGTTTTGAGCCTTGTTAATGCGGTGATGCTAATGACGCCGCGAATTTTGTTAGCTATTGGCCGCGATGGATTTTTTACCCAGAAAGCAGCGACGGTGAGCGCTGGCGGTACGCCGCGAGTGGCGTTGGTGATCTCTAGCCTAGCGGCTACGTTGCTGATTTTGTGCGGGACTTTCAACCAAATCATCGCGCTGGCGGCGGTGTTGTTTTTGTTGAACTATGTGTCGGCGTATTCGGCGATGTTTGTGTTGCGACGCCGTGAACCCTTGACCGTGCGCCCGTATCGGGCGTTCGGTTTTCCGTATACGACGGGAATTGTGTTGCTGGGGTCGGTGCTGTTTTTGGTGGCTGCGGTGGTGGATGATTATCAATCAGGCATGGCCGCGGCGGCATTGCTGGGGGGCTGCGTTCCCATTTACCTTTGGCTGGCGCGGAGCCGGGCGCACCAAACGTGACCATTTCACTATCCAATCCGTTGACCGCTCTCCCCTCGTCGGTCAGATTGGGTGGTGCGGCTATCGCCTGCATGTGCTCGTGGATCTGAGCGGTATCATTTTTGGCTTGTTGAAGGTTCCAGTAAGTCTCGGTGTATTTCCAAATCTGTTTAAGATCGGATTTGGCGCGAGATCTGGAGGTGTTTTTTGCCATAGCATTTAAAATGTACCAAACTTTGGTAATAGGAACAATTGCACATCGTTGTGTGGAATGATGGGAAGGTTGTTTTCTCATATACTGTTGGTTGGAGCGGGCGCACGCGCATCAGCATCATTCGTCGGGAGATGAAATTAAATGAATCCGTATTACCTGTTGGAATCATGCACTAAGTCTTTCGCGGCGAGGTGCGTGAAAGAGTTCGCTGTTGGGATGATGGGCGTTGCAGTTTTTGCGGCAACTAGCGCGCTAGGCGCCCCCACGCCCACGCCCACGCGCTCCCTGGCGAGCGGCCCGTCAGTACCGTTTGATCTGATTATTACCAACGGACACGTCATCGATGGGTCAGGTTCGCCTTGGTATGCGGCCGATATTGGTATTCGCGCGGGGCATATCGACGCGATTGGGCGACTTGAAGGAGCGCTGGCGAAACGGCGCATTGATGCGGCGGGAAAAATAGTGGCGCCCGGATTTATCGATATGTTGGGTCAGTCGGAATTCAGTATTTTAGTGGACCCGCGCGTGCCCTCGAAAATTTACCAGGGCATCACCACTGAAATCACGGGCGAAGGTAGTTCCGCCGCGCCGTTGTTGGGTCATGCTCGTGATGAAGCGCAGCAAGATCTGGAACATTATGGTCTCAAAGGAGATTGGACTACGTTGGGGGAATATTTTGCGCGCTTGGAGCACCAGGGCATCGGCATTAATTTAGCTTCCTACGTAGGTGCCACCACCATTCGCGAGGTGGTCATCGGGGGGGCGAATCGTGCTCCTTCGGCGGCCGAGTTGGTACACATGCAGACCCTCGTTCGTGAAGCCATGCAAGACGGAGCGATGGGCGTGTCAACGTCTTTAGAGTATGCACCAGCGCCCTATGCAAGCACCGAGGAGCTTATCGCGCTGGCGTCAGAGGCTTCTCGTTTCGGGGGTCTGTATGCTACCCATATGCGCTCAGAGGGCGATGCGATTGACGCATCCTTGGAGGAGACTTTTCGAATTGCGCGCGAGGCTCATATTCCGGTTGAGATTTGGCATTTGAAGGTGGCCGGCAAAAACAATTGGGGCCATATGCCGGCGGTGATTAAGCGCATTGATGCCGCGCGAGCGAGCGGGCTGGATATTGCCGCGGATACTTACGCGTACACGGCCTGGTTTAATACCATGTCGGCGTTTGTGCCGCCGTGGGTTCACGATGGCGGAACAGCGAAAATGATTGAGCGGCTGAAAGATCCTAAAACCCGTGCTCGCATTCATCACGAGATGGAGACACCCAGCACGACATGGGATAACGAATGGTCAGAGATTCCGGGGCCGGAGGCGATTCTCATCGGCGTAGTCAAAAACCCCAAACTGTTGCCCTTGCAAGGCCAAACCTTGGCGGCCATTGCGACTGCACGCCATAACGACCCTATTGATACCTTGCTCGATATTCTGATTGAAGACACGGGATTTACGGGCTGTGCGGTGTTTGGTATGCGCGAGGATGATGTGACCTTAGCATTGACTCAACCTTGGGTCTCAGTGAACAACGATAGTTCCGGCACTTCCCCTGAAGGACGCTTAGGTCAAGAGCATCCTCATCCGCGTGCTTACGGAACGTTTCCGCGTATATTAAAAAAATATGTTCGTGAGGAACGTCGCTTTTCACTAGAAGAAGCGATTCGAAAGTTCACCGCACTCCCGGCCGCGCGGATGCGAATAGCCGATCGCGGTTTGGTCAAACAAGGCATGTGGGCCGACCTTGTAATCTTTGATGCCGAAACGATTGCCGATCGCTCGACCTTCAGTGAACCTAACCAGTTGGCTAGTGGCATGAATTGGGTGCTCGTCAACGGAGAGCCTGTGATCGCGGATGGGAAAATGACGGGCGCTCGGTCGGGGCGGGTGATAAGAGGGCCTGGGTATCGAGTGAGTCGTTGAAGGTATTAGCCGAATGTGGTCTGAATCTTAGCGGTTGGATTCACTGCCCGTTTCCCATAAGGATGAACGGCGCCCAATAGAAGGGATGAGCGAAGCGCGCGCGCGGGTCGGCCATGAATTTTGCCACAGCCGGTGCGCTGTCCACCCGCGCCAAGCCGCGTTCGGTTTTCCCGACGCCGTCTGAATGCACCGTGCCCCGCAGCACGGGCCTTGATGTTGATTCGCCGGGGTAGGTCACGTCCAGTTCGCCAAGATCGTTGCCGGTCATGTGGGCGTGAACAATATTGTATCCACCCGAATTGTCGAGCTGCGTAGTACCTCCGGTACTGGAATCATTAACGGTGTCGACACCCCGGAGGAGATCACTGAAATGGTCAGTGGAACTGCGGCCACCTTCATCGCGCAAAGAGCCGTCTACGCTCCCGCCCGACCCTCCGCCGCTGTTGCGCATCGCCATTTCCTGGCGCCCGATATTTTCTAGAAACTGGTCATTGTTCCTCAATGCCTGATCCGCGATGGCCGCAGCCGCGTTGACCTCGTCCAAGCCTTGCTTTAGTTTCTGGTTGAACATCTGGTTCAAAGTGGTTTGGATGACCTGATAGCGCATGGTCCATTGCAGTTCATAATGAACGGACTTCGCGATCAAACAGTAGACCGGCATGTGCTTGTCGAGCGTGCCGCCGGCCGCGCGAAAACTTTGCAGTGCCTGGAATCCCCAGTTGGTCTGCATGAACTGGTTCGAGGCGATTGCCTCGTGACCCGCCTGTATTGCAGGGTTTCCTGACTTATTTAGATAGTAAACGCCGAAAAAGGCTTCCTCGACGGGCTTGCCGTGTAAGTCGTAACCAATTTTGATGGCGACCCCGTGCTGGTTCGGCGAGGGGTCGATACTCAGGGCCTTTGCCAGGTCAGGCAGGTTCTGTTGTCCAATCCATTTG
The DNA here is from genome assembly GCA_025359565.1 of Gammaproteobacteria bacterium. Lineage (GTDB taxonomy): Bacteria > Pseudomonadota > Gammaproteobacteria > Steroidobacterales > Steroidobacteraceae > Bog-1198. The sequence goes on from JANYFY010000025.1 coordinate 103,748, forward strand.
AGATTGGTTACATCGCTGCGAACCTTCTTGATGAACAAGACCATCGCTCACAGGGGAGGCAGCGGCCCACCCGTAGTGCCACTCAATTTTGCCCTCAAAGTGTCAGTTTTCCGGAAGACGAATGGTTACTGCCTTCATGCCGCCCTGTTGGGCGTCGATGAGTGTGCGCTTGACGAAGCGTTCGCCGGCAACGGTGACGGGCGCCGAAGAGGCTTTGGAAGCCGGCGTGGCCTTGGAGTCCGGAGCAGAAGCGCGCGTCCCCGCGGCTTGTTGGCAGGCATCGGATAATGAATCCTTGTGATCCTTGAGGCAAGCTACGACTCGGCCCCCGCCCGACTGCACTGTCGCGCACAGCTTCTGAACGTCCCCTGCGCACGCGGCGCGAATCGCACTCAGCTGATCAGCCGGTGCAGGTTGTACCACAGTGTCGGAGGCCAGGCTCGTTTGAGGAACCGCGAAGCAAGCCGACGACATTGTTAGCGAAGGAATAATGCAAGCTAAGATAGAAATCCCGTTAATCTTCATAGCTACCCTCCTAGACTGCTGTCAGCCTATTTCCAAAGACCCTCGGAGCGAGACGGAACTATCGTGATTCTACCGTTCGCCAATCGACTTTCAAAGATCAATGATACCCGTCGGATAGTGCGCGTGTGTGATCGCAGAGGGGCAAATGACGGGGGCTCGGCCGCGGTGGTCTGCAATACGTTTGATTTAAACAGCGAGAGCGAATTTAATACCCTGAAACCCTAGAATGTCCTCCACGACGGAGAGAAACTTTCAGACATGGCGGGTAACTGTCGGGCTGTGGCGGATGAGTGGCGTAGCGTTTCGATTTTGTCGCGTGCATAAAGGCCAAGATGTAATTACATTTTGGGAGCATGGACCATGGAGAGCTGGATGCAAGTGAGTGCGGAGCGAGTGCGCGGGTTGCGCAGTGGCAAAGCGTGGTCGCAAGAACACCTAGCCGAATGCGCCGGGGTGAGTCTACGGACCGTACAGCGGGTCGAGGCGGAGGGTGGTGCGTCGCATGAGACGGTGATGGCGCTGGCCTCGGCCCTGGGTGTTTCGCCCTCGGATCTGGGCGCTTTGCCTACGTCGCGCCGGGCTGTGCCGCTGGGGCACACTCTGGGTGTAATTTTGAGTGTAGTCGGAACGCTGGTGGGCCTGGCCGCGGCATGGAGCTCGGTGATTGCACAGCGCCCGCAGGGCGGAGCGGCCGGCCAAGTCTACGGAGTGATGGGGCTGCTGACGGGCCTCGGGTGCGCGTGGATGGGGCTAATCGTGGGGCGTTGGTTTGAGGTGCGAGGAATGCGTCGCTGGCCACTGGTGAGTGCGTCACCCATGCTCGTGGTGCTAGCGGCGTTGGGGCTGGGCTTGGGCCAGCGAGTGGCGGTGGCCGAAACAATTATGGTTCGCATCGATGGGCAGCACGCTCATTATGTCGTGCACGGGGAGTTGGTCACGGAGGACGGGCACGCGGCCGTCATGGAGCTGGGAAAAAAATGCGGCTTGAAGTTGTTCCAACCATCACCCGGGAAGGCCAGGTAATGCTGCGGCTGAAGCTCTACGAGTTCCGAGAGGGCAATCTCATATTAATAAGCTCGCCGGAATTTCTAGTGGCCAATAAAGACACGGCTGCGGTGGAGTTGAGCGCGGACCGCCCGGCTGAGGACGGCGCGCCCTATCGGTTTGAGTTGACACCGATACGCAATGAATCCGTGCTTTAGATCTTAGTGATTTTGTTGGAAGGCGCGGTCGGTTCGAACTGAACTGTTATTTTTGTAATTTAGAGTCAGGCGGCAGATTAGGGCGCGATTTCTATTGTTGTTAGTAGGATTCTTGATCTTGCGCATAGTCAACGGCAAAGCTTTCTGTTGGACGGCACCTTGTCGAGCCAAAAACAAGCGCGGGAAAACGTCCTCAGGTGCTTGAAAAATGAGCGGCCTGTGCAGATTTTGTACGTTTGTCAGGACCCATTGCAGGCCTGGAAATTCGTACAGGCTCGTGAGGCAGGGGAGGGCCGAAAGGTGCCGATAGAGCGTTTTATTGAACAGTATTTTGCAACCAGAGACGCTAGCCGGTGCCACGAGCGCGACCGCGTCGCCCGCTCTCAGTCGCGCCGGCCTGACGATTGAGTTGCTCGTTGCGGTAGAAGTAATCTTTGCAGTTGCCGCGCGCGCCGAACCGATCGGACTTGCAACGCTTCCCAATACCCCTATTGTTGCCGCAAGTACATGCCGTCGGTTTAAATTCGTCATTTTTTAACCTTTTCTTGATTAGGCAGGTGTTACGGCGAGGCACAAGGTACCGGGTTGTTCTCGACGTTGAAATTGGTGCCGGCGCACGAGTTCAAAGTCTGGGCGTCAGGAACGCGCAGGCGACACTGTTTGATTTTGAAAGAGGCTCGTCCAAAGTTGCGAGCGGAAGTTTTAACGCCTCGGCAAGGGCGACGTACCACGCGTCGTAACTCGTTATGTTATGACGCAGTTCCCAAATGCGGTCGGCGAAGGGCTCAAAAGGAAATAAAGCGATATCGAGCTGCATCAGATCATTGCGCGCCGCATTCGCCTCCGGCGTCGTAATTTGCTTTGCCCTTTCCAGACGGCGAAGTATGTTCGTCGCCTCGACACGTGCCAGCTCAGGCGCGTACAAAGATCCGCCCCCTAGAACTGTCTCCGCCCAAGCGCCGTGAGGTCCGGTATCAACGAGCGCGGCCACTAGCACCGACGAGTCAACGACAGTACTCAACGCCGCTCTGCGTTTCTGTTTGCCAGTATCTGCTTGGAGGAAACGCGAGTCTGTGTCGCGCGCTTTCTTGTGCGCACCTGCTGTAGCCACGCGTCGATCGACGGGCGGGTGGCCAAACGCTCAAGTTCGACGCGCAAGAACTCCTGCATCGACCTGCCCTGCAGAGCCGCACGGGCAGCTAGTTCGTCACGAACTCTTTCCGGGACGTCCCGGATGTTAATCTGAATACTCATGCTTTCATAATGCCAGTAATGATTGCATTTTACCAGCAGAGCTTAGGCGGGGCAGTTGCAGTAAGGACCTAAGTCTCTACTGCGCCGATCACTGAATGATTGCTGGCCTTCGCGGTCTGCGCGCTACCTAAGGTCTTAGCAGCGGGGTCCCGCGTCGTTATCGCTCGTTTCGGCACAACAGCCTGTAACCTGGCATTATATGTAACCGACTGACGTTCGAGACGAGCGATTTATTCTGGGCGCCGACGTGGTCACTCATACGAAAGGCAATATTGAAGGGTGCGCTCTGCAGGCGTTCCGACGGTCCGCCGTGGTGGTTTAAATTCGTCATTTTTCCAATCCCCTTAAATTAGGCGGTATGTGCTATGCGTAAACTAATTTTCAGACTTGTTATTTCAGCGGCGACTTTAAGCGGTTGTATGAATACAGGCGGTACGCTGTCATCGGGCCCGAAAGGGATCTCTGCGGCGACCTTCAATGTGGCTGACGCTGAATTGGTAACCAAGCCGTTGGTATTTATTGCCTATGGCGATATGCGCTTCACCAATCCGACTGAGATTATCGCTAGTCACCCGAATGTGCGGCAAGCCTTAGTCGCTAAAGTGGCGGGTGAACATCCGGCGGCGGTATTTATAAATGGGGATTTGCCGTGGCGCGGGCTGGCTGAAGACTACGAAGTTTTTAAACAAGAGACCCAGATTTGGCGTGATCAGCAGTTACGTATTTATCCGGCTCTGGGAAATCATGAATTTGCGCAGTGTGCCGAAAGTGTGTGTCTCGATCATTGGTGGAATATTTTTCCGGAGCTACGCGGTCAGCGGTGGTACTCGGTGGGGCTGGGAAGTAAGGTGCTCGCCATTGCGTTAGATACTGATACGTCACTATTGCCGGAAAGCGCACAACGGATATGGCTTGAAGATCAGATATCGAGGATGTCTTCAAGCGTGCGATTTGTGTTGATATATTTGCACCATCCACCGGTCGCTGATGTTCAGCCAGTGAAGATGGCTAGCCATAATCCGCGGGCGAACGAAATGTCTTTGGCGGAATATTTGGGTAAAGCCGCGCCGCATCTGCGCGCCAAAATTATTGTGAGTGCGGGTCATATCCATAACTATGAGCGTTTCTCGCGCGATGGTATCACTTACCTCGTGTCCGGCGGCGGGGGTGCTAAACCGTATGAGGTCGATAGAACTGCGGATGATCTATATCAAGACAAGGGGTTCCCCAATTTCCACTATGTGCGCTTTGAATTGCGTGGTAATCGATTGACCGCCGAAATGATGCGCATCGCGGACTTTACGGCGGAGGTTCCCACTCATTGGGAGGTGAAGGATCGGTTTGAAGTGATCGCACCTTAAAGTGATCGCACCTTGAAGTGATCGCACCTTAAATGGGGCCGTACCGGCACGCTTAATTTTGAACATTTTGCCGGATGCTTTACACTCTAGAATGAAACTTAAATTCTGAAATTGATGGGGATGCAATGACTCGTAGCCGCAAGAGAAAGTTAATGCGAATCGGAACCCGGATTGCCTCGATTCCTTTCGCTTCAGCCGCCATTTTTGCGGGCGTTGGTGTTGCGCGAGCTCAAGAAGGTGCAGCCTTAGAAGAAATAGTGGTGACCGCTCAGAAGCGATCAGAGGATTTACAGAAGGTGCCGATCAGCTTGCAAGTGTTGAACGCAGAGAAACTAGCAGAGCTTCAAGTTACTAGTTTTGATGATTACGCTAAATTTCTACCCAGCGTGAGCTTCCAGTCCCTCGGCCCTAGTCAAGCGCAGCTTTACTTTAGAGGAATTGCAAGTGGTGGAGACGGTTTGCATGCGGGTTCTTTGCCGGCAACGGGGATGTATCTAGATGAGACACCGGTCACGACGATTGGTAGTTCTCTCGATATACATGTCTATGATATCGCGCGCGTTGAAGCACTCGCGGGTCCTCAAGGAACGCTGTACGGCGCGAGTTCGCTGTCGGGTACTTTACGTATTATCACCAACAAACCTGATCCCTCAAAATTCTCCGCGGCATACGATGTAAAAGCCGATAAATTTGGCAAGGGTGACGGCGGCGGGGGATTTGAGGGTTACGTTAATATTCCGCTGTCGGAACACATGGCCATTCGATTAGTGGGTTATTACGAACATGATGGTGGTTACATCAGCAATGTGCAGGGTAGTAATACCTTTCAACGGGCAAGTAGTACAGATAGCAATGGGAATCCTGTGGGCGCCTCCTCGTTTACACGAACCAATGCAAATTTACTCAAGAAAAACGCTAACGATGTTGATAATTACGGTGGACGAGCGGCTCTCAAAGTCGATTTAAATGATAATTGGTCGGTTACGCCGACGGTGCTTTACCAACATCAGAAAGCCAACGGTGACTTTTCATTTGACCCTAAGGCGGGCGACCTTAAAGTCGGCGACTACCAATTCGGTCAAAATCTCGATCGATGGTACCAGTCAGCGCTCACAATTGAGGGAAAAATAAGCAATTTCGATCTGGTGTATTCAGGCGGTTATTTTGAACGCAAAATTGATAACGTTGTGGATTACGCTCAATATTCTGTTGCTTACGATCAATCCAACAATGTGTATACACGTTTTGATGATGGCGCGGGTGGCTTGTTAGATCCCACTCAATATACGGCTAATCACGACAAGTACACTAAATTAAATCAAGAATTTCGCATTTCTTCGCCGGCACAAAATCGATTTAAATTTGTGGCGGGTGGCTTTTATCAGCGGCAAACCGATAATATTCGTGCGGAATTTCGCGTCGATGGTTTGCGCACTTTGGACAGCGTGCCTGTAGCGCGTAATGATGTATACGCCTACGCGGTGGATGGCCAACCCGGAATTCTCTATTTGTCACAGCAAACTCGTACTGATCGTGACTATGCCGTATTCGGTGATATGACTTTTGATATTACCGATCAATTGAAAATCAGCGGTGGCATTCGACAGTTTTGGGTGAATAACACTTTGTACGGGTTCTTTGGGTATCAAGGATCCTTAAACGGCACCCCAACGCTTAGCGGTGAGCTCAGCTGCAAATCACCGGCGGGTCCGACGACCACCATTCCCGGGTACTGGCCTTGCGTCAATACCGATAAGAAAGTGGTCGAATCGGGTGAAACCCACAAACTTAACCTTACCTACCAAATTGACCCGGATCATATGATTTACGGTACTTATTCAACTGGATTCAGGCCGGGTGGCAACAATCGGCGTGTAGAAGTCGTGTCCTACGGGGCGGATAAGCTTAGTAATTATGAGTTTGGCTGGAAAACTGCTTGGTTTGATCATCGTGTACGCTTAAATGGCGCAGCGTTCTTCGAAAAATGGGCGGGAGTGCAAATTGGGGTACAAGGTGTCAACGGTATTACTTCTATCCTGAATGCGGGCAGGGCGGAGGTAAAAGGAGTTGAGTTCGATGTTAATTGGCTGATTGGCGACAATCTCACATTATCCGCCTCGGGAACTCGCGTTGACGCGAAGATCACTAGCGATTTCTGTAGCGCGCCGAACGGCGTTGTCACCTCTGTTTGTCTGCTGACTCCGCCGAACAAGGGAGATCCTACACTCGTAGCCCCGTCCGGAACCCAGCTGCCCGTTACGCCGAAATTTAAGGCCAATGCTACTGCTCGCTATAAGTTCGAGGTCGGTGATTACCATAGTTTCGTGCAAGGTTCGGTGGTTCACCAAGGGTCTACGACTTACAGTCTTGAGGCCAATAGCAACGCCATAGTTGGAGATACTCCGGCATTTACCACGGTCGATTTTTCGATCGGAACCGGGCACCAAAATTGGAGTCTTGAAGCGTACGTTGAGAATGTCTTGGATAAGCGTGGTGAACTCGGCCGAGTGTCTGAATGCAGTGCTACGTATTGTTACGCCAACACGCGCGTGTATCCGATTAAGCCGATAAATTTTGGGATCAAGTTCGGACAGAAATTCTAACCCACTGGCGGACCCATATTTACTGGCGGACCCATACCTACCGGCGGACCCTACCTACCACGCGTAGTTAAAACTAATACTGACGCGTTCTGAATGTATGGAATTGGCTGGAACTTCGTGTCGCAGCCAACTTTCAAACAGCACAAATTTTCCAGCGGCGGCGCTTTCCGTGTGCCACACACGATTTTCCAATTTGCAATCGGCTCGGCGTGGCGGCGCGGCCATGAATCGGTCTAGTCGCGGATCCTCGAATTTAAGTCCTGAACTGCCGCGAGGTGTGCGTACGTAGTAGGTGCCGCTCACGGCGGAGAGCGGGTGGATATGCCCGCTGTGATGGACGCCCTGCGGCATGATATTGATCCAGCAATCGGTCATGACCAACGGCTTACTTGCCAAATCCCATTCCAGTTCGGCAGCAAATGCCACCGCATGTCGGCGCAGTTTTTTCTCCAATTGCGCAAAAGTGGGCGATAGTTCTTGCATGCGGCACAGCGAATGATAGGACGTATAGCCGCCGTAATAATTCTTCTGTGACCAACGTTGGCCGCCCGCATCGTCATCGCGAAATTGGCGGCATTCATTCAGGAGCCGGCTATTAAACTGTTGCCAAGCCGCCCCGCGCCATTGATGGCTGTAAATACGGGTGGGGAATAGCGCTAAGCTGCGGGAGGCAACCATGTGGTTAGTCTTTGGCGTTAGTACCGGCAATGCTCGCGCTAGCGCGAGCTACGAATTTGCACTACCCCGGAGCAGTTGCTTCGAACGCCTCGTCCACAGTCGCGGGTTTTCAGGTCACGGGTTAAACATACCCGTACTTCTGATAGCTGCCCACGACTGCATTCCACCGCCAACGCGTTGGCGGGGAGTGAGGGGTTGTTAGCGTGAAACGCTGCAATGATATCGGTGTCATTCATTTGCAGACTGGTGGCGGGCGCTTCGAACACTGCTGGAATTTTCACCGCTGCGGCCGCGCTATCAGCTGTTTTGAAATAGTTGACCGCATCCAAGCCGCTGCACGTGCCGTGACGATCCCACTCGTGTTCCACCAGCTTAGGACTGGGGTAGATGCTACGACCGATTGAGCTTGCCTCAGGCGTCAGGGCACTGGCGGTGGCGCAGTTCTGCGGATACCCGCCGGAATTGAATTGTGGCCATAAGCCATGCAGCACAAACCCGAAACCCTTTGATGCGCACTGGGCCCGATCCTCAGGGTGGGTCAGGCAGTAGCTGGGCGACCAAGATAACGAGAGCAAGTAGTAATCGAATTGCCCGGCCACATTAGCGGAAGGGGATTGATGATGGTGATGACGGGCCAGGGTAACCGCGCTTACGCCGAGTGCCGCAATGATTCCGAGCGAGGCGCGTAGAGTGCGCAAACTGGTGAATTTGTTCATGCGCGAATCTTGATGGCAATGATGAAATAGCGCAATTAAGTTGCAGAAACAATTGTCGAGACATGCCAAGCAGGCGACATATCAGCGCTGCGGAGGCACCTTCATGGAAGTTCGGCGCTGGTCAGGTTTCCTCGCCAATAAACCCGCCGCTTTGGTGCGCCCACAGCCGTGCGTATACGCCGCCCTGCGCAAGTAACGTGGCATGGTTGCCCATCTCCACAATCTGGCCGCGGTCTAAAACGACTAACCGGTCCATCGCGGCGATGGTCGAGAGTCGGTGCGCGATGGCGATCACGGTTTTGCCACGCATGAGTCGGTCGAGACTGCCCTGTATGACGGACTCCACTTCGGAGTCGAGCGCGCTAGTAGCTTCGTCAAGTAACAAAATCGGCGCGTCTTTGAGCATGACTCGCGCAATCGCAATTCGCTGTCGTTGTCCTCCGGACAGCTTGACGCCGCGTTCGCCGACATGAGCGTCGAAGCCGCGTCGATTCTTGGCATCGGCGAGATCACCTATGAATTCCAGGGCCTGCGCATCGGTGGCAGCTTGAGTCAGCTCGATATCACCCGCGCCGGGTTTGCCATAGAGAATATTGTCGCGCACCGAGCGATGTAGCAACGAGGTGTCTTGAGTTACCATGCCGATTTGAGCGCGCAGACTGTCTTGGGTCACTGTCGCAATATCTTGCTCGTCAATTAAAATGCGTCCGCTTTGGACATCGTAAAAACGTAATAGTAAATTTACCAGCGTCGATTTACCGGCGCCCGATCTACCGACTAAACCAATTTTTTCGCCGGGAAGAATGTTGAGCGTGAGGTCCTCGATGATGGGGCGAAGCGGCATGATCGGTCGCGCTTCGGTACTCGGTTGTTGGTAGGTAAAATTAACGGCTTCAAAGCGTACTGCGCCGCGGCTCACTTTAAGCGGTGTGGCGTCGGACCGGTCCAATACTAAATGAGGTCGAGTGAGCGTGTTAATGCCATCATGAACGGTGCCGACATTCTCAAACAGCCCGGCCATTTCCCACATGACCCAGTGCGAAAGACCATTCAGGCGCAAGGCCATGGCGGTCGCGGCGGCGACTGCACCCACTTTTATCGCGTCATGCTGCCAAAGCACGAGGGCGACGCCGGTGGTGCCGATGACGAGCAGCACATTTAAGGTTTGATTGACGATCTCAAAGCCGCTTACTAAACGCATTTGACCGTGTACGGTACTAATAAAATCTTGCATTGCACGCCGCGCAAAACCGGCTTCGCGGGCGGAGTGTGAGAATAATTTAACCGTGCCGATGTTGGTGTAGGCGTCCGCAATTCTCCCTGTCATTAATGAACGCGCATCGGCTTGTAGCTCGCCAACGGCACTTAACCTCGGCACAAACCAAACGATGGCAACCACGTAGAACGCGAACCAGGTCAGCAGCGGCGCAAGTAACCAGGGGTGAAAATTCCCAATCACTAATCCAATAGTGACAAAGTAAATCACTATATAAACCAAAATGTCAGCCAGTGAGAACCAGAAGTCGCGCACGGCGAGAGCGGTTTGCATGACTTTGGCGGCGATGCGCCCGGCGAACTCGTCTTGGTAGAAGGCTAAACTTTGCCCTAACATCAGCCGATGGAAGTTCCAGCGCAATCGCATAGGGAAATTTCCGGCAAGGGTTTGATGCTTGATGAGTGTTTGTAGGCCGACTAATCCAATGCTGGCGATGAGTATCGAGCTGATAATTAACACGGGCGCGCGGCCTTGTACCCAAAGCTGACTGCGAGGCAGGACGCCAAGGATGTCGACGATGCGGCCGAGCAGGGCAAATAGTGCGGCCTCGAAAACACCGATTAAACCACTGAGTATCGACATGGCCGCGAGATGACCCCGCAGCCCGCGCGTACCGGCCCATAAAAACGCGATGAATCCCTTAGGAGGGATGGCTTGTCGCGTATCGGGATAGGGGTCGACTAAATTTTCAAAAAACTTCAGCAAGACTTAGACACTCGTCGGCGGCGTAGCCCGCTATTCTAACCCGCCGCCTTAACCGCCTGTATTAATTGGCCGACGGCCGCTTGAGCATCACCGTACAGCATGCGGGTTTGATCGAGACCGAACAAAGCATTGTCGATGCCGGAGAACCCCTGGCCCTGGCCACGCTTGATGACGATGACGTTTTTGGCTTTATCGGCCGATAAAATGGGCATACCGAAGATCGGGCTCGCCTTATTGGTACGGGCGTCCGGGTTGACCACATCGTTGGCACCAATGATGAGCGCAACATCGGCAGTATCGAATTCTGCATTAATCTCGTCCAAATCAGAGATTAAATCGTAAGGCACGCCGGCTTCCGCGAGCAATACGTTCATATGGCCCGGCATGCGACCGGCGACGGGGTGGATAGCGAACTTGACGAGAACCCCGTGTTCGATCAAGAGCTGGCATAGCTCCCATACTTTGTGCTGACCTTGGGCGACCGCGAGGCCGTAGCCCGGCACTACGATAACTTTCTGTGAGAAAGCCATCATGACGCCCGCATCTGACGCTTCGATGGGTTTTTGCGACCCCGCCATAGTGCCCGTGGAAGCGCCGGAGCTCTCGCCAAAGTTGGCGAACAGCACGTTGCCCAGTGACCGATTCATAGCTTTCGCCATGAGCTGCGTGAGCAGTGTGCCGGCAGCACCCACCACCATGCCCGCGATGATCATTGCCGCATTGTCGAGTACAAAACCTTCGAAGCTGACCGCAAGACCGGTTAGCGCGTTGTAGAGGGAAATCACTACCGGCATGTCAGCGCCACCGATCGGTAGCGTCATGGCGACGCCTAGGATCAGCGAGAACGCGAAGAATAGCGAGACCAGCGGGAGTTCCGATTTAACGCCGCAAATTACCGTGCAGCCTAATATGAGGACAATCACTAGAATGGCTAAGTTCATGGCTTTTTGGCCGCTGAAGCGCACCGACTTGGTAATGAGTCCTTGCAGTTTCGCAAACGCGATAAGGCTGCCGCTAAAGGACACGGCACCGATGAAGCCGCCAATGATGGCAAGTGTCAGGTGTGCAAAGCTATGCTCATTGCCGCGATACAATGCTATCGCGGCGATCGCTGCGGCAGCACCACCGCCCATCCCGTTATACAGCGCAATCATTTGCGGCATGTCAGTCATGGCAACACGCTTGCCGCTCACCCACGCAATCGCACCACCGGTGAGAATGGCGGCCACTACTAGCGCCATATTAAGAGTGGGTGTCATGAACGCGAGGGTCACCAAAGTGGCGAGTACCATGCCAGCCCCCGCCCAACGCACGCCGCTGACCGCGGTGACGGGCGAGCTCATGCGCTTTAACCCAAGGATAAATAGCGCGGCCGCGACGAGATAGGACAGTTGCGTCATGGTTTGGGCGTTCAGGGTATTCATCAGTGGCCCTGCTTCTTGCCAGCCGCGTTCTTACCGGCCGAGACAAACATTTTTAACATTCGTTCAGTGACTACGTACCCGCCGACAGCATTACCCGCAGCGAGGATGACGCCGATAAAACCGATTACGCGTAATAACGGCGTATCTGCTGCACCGAGCGCGACCATGGCACCCACGAGGACAATGCCGTGCACGAAATTAGACCCCGACATCAGCGGAGTGTGCAGGATGACCGGTACGCGTGAAATCACTTCGTAGCCAGTGAAGGCCGCAAGCATAAAAATATATAAGGCGATGACACCATCAATCATAGTATTAACCTTTAGACGCGTTTAACACGTCGAGTGCTTTGCGAGTTGCTTCGTGTTTAATTTGCCCGTCATGCGTGAGCACACACCCGGCAAATACTTCGTCGCTCCAATCGATCAGGAGTTCGCCTTTCACGAGCGCGGGCTTGAGTAGATTGAATAGATTGCGCGCATACATTTCGCTGGCGTGAAAGGGCAGTTGCGCCGGTAAGTTGACGGGCCCTAAAATTCTGACCCCGCCGTGAATGACAGTCTCGCCCGCACGGGTCAATTCGCAATTACCGCCTTGCTCCGCGGCGATATCGACGACGATCGCACCGGTCTTCATCCGTTCCACCGCCGCTTTGCTAATAATGCGAGGTGCGGCGCGACCCGGAACGGAGGCGGTACAAATGACGGCATCGCACGCGGCGATACGGGCATCGAGTACTTCTTGTTGTTGGGATTTTTCTTCCGCAGTAAGCTCGCGCGCGTAGCCGCCGACCCCCTCCGCCGAGACACCGGTTTCGATGAACTTCGCCCCGAGCGATTTAACTTGTTCGCGAGTGGCACTGCGCACGTCATAGGCTTCGACCACCGCCCCTAAGCGTTTAGCCGTGGCAATGGCCTGTAATCCGGCGACACCGACGCCGATTACCAGCACCGTTGCCGGGCGAATGGTGCCCGCTGCGGTGGTTAGCATAGGTAGAAATTTATCCAAGGTATTGGCAGCAATGAGCACCGCTTTATAGCCAGCCACCGAGGCCTGGGAGGAGAGGGCGTCCATTGACTGAGCACGAGATATGCGGGGTACTAGTTCTGCCGATAGGCTGGTAACGCGCCGGGCCACAAGGGCTTTGACTAGGTCGGCTCTGGCGTAAGCCTGCATATAACCGACCACGAGCGCACCGGGTTGCAGGGCATTGACTTCATCAAGGCTCGGCGGCTGGACTTTTAACAGTATATTGGCGGTTGCCAATATGGCAGCGGAGTCGCTAAATTCAGCATCTGTAAAGAGACTATCTGGGAAACGAGCCTGTATGCCCGCCCCCCGTTCAATCAAAACGCGGGCACCCGCCGTCTTAAATTTAGTGGCGACCTCGGGAACGATGGCCACGCGAGTTTCATTGAGAACGGTCTCCCTGAGGACACCAATGACGACAGGCATGTGAGGATATCTCCAGAAAGATTGAATTATGACATAGGAGTCGTTTATTGTTAGCGAGTTATGAAGCCTGAAATTCACGGAAATGTCCAAGTGTTGGACTGGCGCGACGACTTTGGGGTCGTATCGCAAGGCTATCCTTTGTCGCAACAAATTCTGCGCACGGATGTGTCGGGCATGCCCTTAGAGTGGGTGGATTATCGGGAGGCGGCGCGGTTGTATCACACCGAACAGGTCGCTTATGCGTGTGGGACCCTGCTTTATCGGCTTTACGGCGGGACTTGCGCGAAGACTGGCCTACGTACCACGGTGGATGTTAACTCCATTATTGCGACGCTTGGGCATACGGGAAATCCCGGCAATTTACGGGGTGCAGGCTATACCCCCCCGCTTAATAATCAGACGCTGTTTCGGCGCGATGCCTACCTTTGCCTGTATTGTGGCGCGCGGTTTACTTATAGCCTGTTGTCGCGAGATCATGTCACGCCTTTTAGTCGCGGCGGCCAGGATCATTGGAAGAACGTAGTATCGGCTTGCCGACGTTGCAACAATGCGAAAGCTTCGCGCACGCCGGAACAGGCGGGTATGCAATTGCTCGCCGTGCCATTTACGCCGACGTATGCGGAATACATTTTTTTGAAGGGCCGCCGGGTACTTGCGGATCAAATGGAGTATTTGGTCGCGCATTTTCCGCGTTCTAGCCCGCTGCACGAGCGCATGCAACGCTGGCCGATGTGAGTTTGCTGGGCCGATCCGGCGTCGTTTATTATGTGGACGCCAGCTATTTTATCTTTCGGGCCTATCATTCTATGCCTCCCGACATGGTAGATGGCGACGGCAATGCCACTCATGCGCTCTATGGATTCGCTCGATTTTTATCCGACTTATTGGAAGAAGTTAGGCCGGAACGCATCGGGATTGCCTTCGATCAAAGTCTTAAATCCGAGACGTCTTTTCGCAATGGGATTTACCCTGCATATAAAGCCAATCGCGACGCGCCACCTGCGGATTTAGAGCGTCAATTCTCGCTGTGTCGAGAATTTTGCCGGCTGATGGGGCTTGCCGAATATGCGAGTGCTCACTATGAGGCGGACGATATTATTGGCACGCTTGCAGCGCGCTCGCGTGCAGCGGGCTTGAGGAATGTATTAGTGACTCGCGACAAAGATTTGTCACAGTTAATCCGCCAAGGCGATATATTTTGGGATTACAGCGGCAATATGCGCTATCAATATGAGGATATTGGTGAGCGTTTTGGCACGACGCCGGAACTCATTGCAGATTTTTTGGCCCTGACAGGTGACGCGGTAGATAACATTCCGGGCGTTCCGGGCGTCGGTAGAAAGACCGCGACCGAGTTGTTCGCGGTGTTTGGTTCGCTGGATGATCTATATGCCAACCTTGAGCGTGTGCCGATGATGAAACTACGCGGGGCAATGGGTATTGCCGCTAAGTTGCGGCTGCACAAAGAGGCGGCCTATTTCGCGCGACAGTTAACCGGAATAGTGTGCGATATACCGTTGGCGGCGACGTTAGATGATTTAAAATTACAACCGCCGCAGGTGTCGGCATTAGATGAGTTTTTTGACACGCATGGGTTTGGCAGTATCCTTCGTAGGCAAGCACGCCGTATTGCGCAAATAGGGATTTAGCACCATGGCTCAAAAAAATATCGAATCAGAAATGCATGAAATGCGAGTGATCCCGCCGAGTCCGGAATTTAAGAAACGGGCGAGCTTACAAGAGGCGGAGTTAAATACACTCTATGAGCATGCCGCTGCAGATTACATCGGATTTTGGGCCAATCTTGCGGTGACCGAGCTTGCGTGGCACAAGCCTTTTACGCACGCATTGAATGATGCTCAAGCTCCCAACTATCGCTGGTTTGCCGATGGAGAGCTTAACGTTTCCTATAATTGTCTAGACGTGAATCTCGCTCATCATGCCGACAAACTCGCTATTGTGTTCGAGGGAGAACCGGGTGATGTGGTCAAGCTGACTTATCGGGAATTGCACCGCGAAGTTTCTCGGCTAGGTAATGCGTTAAGAGCTCAGGGCATCCAAAAAGGGGATCGCGTAGTTATCTACATGCCGATGATACCCGAGGCCGTCATTGCCATGCAGGCCTGCGCGCGTATTGGGGCGGTGCATTCGGTAGTGTTTGGCGGTTTTTCCGCTAACGCTGTGCAGGATAGGATTGAAGATGCCGGTGCGAAGATGGTGATCACCGCAGATGGTGGATGGCGTGGCGGGAAGCGAGTCGAGTTGAAGCAAGCCGTCGATAAGGCGCTTGAGGGAGGCTGTCGTACGGTTGAGTGCGTTATTGTAGTCGAGCGGACAGGCGGACCCTGCAGCATGCAAGCGGGGCGCGATATCTGGTGGCAGGACGTGGTCAGCGGACGTAGCGAAGTTTGTACACCTGAGTGGGTTGAGGCGGAACATCCGCTTTTTTTGCTGTACACCTCAGGATCGACGGGAAAACCTAAGGGTATCCAGCACTCCAGTGCTGGCTATTTGTTGGGAGTGAAATTAACGAGTCGTTGGACTTTTGATTTTCAAGCCGCTGATGTGTTTTGGTGTACCGCCGATGTGGGCTGGGTCACTGGACACAGCTATGTGGCGTATGGCCCGTTAGCCGCGGGTGCTACCGTGATGATATATGAAGGCGGACCCACTTTTCCAGATGGAGGGCGCTTTTGGCAGATCTGCGAATCACACGGGGTGACTATTTTCTACACTGCCCCTACCGCGATTCGCGCGTTGATGAAGTTAGGGGATGACATACCGGCCAAGTACAACTTAAAGAAACTACGCTTGTTGGGCAGCGTAGGCGAGCCGATCAACCCTGAGGCTTGGATGTGGTATCACCGCGTCATTGGTAAACAGCGTTGTCCCATTGTCGATACTTGGTGGCAAACCGAAACCGGTTGCATCATGATGACGCCGGTTCCAGGTGTCACTCCCACGAAGCCTGGGTCGTGCTGTAAACCGTTACCTGGGATTTTTATTGATATCGTTGATGATGAAGGTCGCGCTGTTAAGAAAGTGAACGCCGGTGGCTATCTGGTTATTAAACGACCCTGGCCTTCAATGTTGCGGACTATTTGGGGTGACAATGAGCGTTACTTAAGTACTTACTGGGAGAAATTCCAGAACCGTTATTACGTGGCGGGTGATTCTGCGCATCGTGACGCGGATGGGTATTACTGGCTAATGGGGCGTATTGATGACGTGCTGAACGTCGCGGGGCATCGACTCGGTACGATGGAAATTGAGTCAGCGTTGGTGGCGCACTCCCGAGTCGCTGAATCTGCGGTAGTCAGTAAACTGCATGATGTTAAGGGTGAGTCAGTGTTTGCTTACGTGGTGCTGAAGGGCGCGCGTCCTCTGCCGGGCGCTGCAGAAACAGCGTTAATCGCCGAACTGCGTGACTGGGTTGGAGCGCAGCTTAGTCCCATTGCTAAGCCGGATGAAATCCGTTTGACGGAGCAATTGCCCAAGACACGGTCGGGTAAAATTATGCGGCGACTGCTGCGGTCGCTCGCGCGGGGTGAGGCTATTCTGCAGGATATATCGACCCTTGAAAACCCAGCGATTTTGGATCAGCTACGGGACGGTGGCGTTGCGGTGTCGGCGCCCGCCGCGGCGGTGGTCGTTAAGAGAGCCAAGAGGCAGGCCGCTACGAGGAAAGTAGCTACTCGAAAAAAAGTAATTCGGAAAAAAGCTATGCGGAAGAAAGCTACGCGGAAGAAAGCTACGCGGAAGAAAGTGAACAATAAAGGTTTGCCGCGCAAAAGGGGCGTGGTTAAATCGAAAAAACTGCCGTCAGGCGCTAAGGTTAAGCGCGCTAAACCTTTACCAATGGCGAAGACGCAGGCTCGGCGTAAGGTTCCGGTGCGACGTAAGGTCCGTGGTAGGGTCCGTGGTAAGGTCCATGCGAAAAAGTAATTTTCTGTGCAAGGCCTGCGCACCCAATTGAGCGCAGGCACCCCCAATGCCTTGTTAACCTCCGGTCACCGCTTGCGCGCGTGATTGCACGCCATCATTGCCGCAAGTTGAAGCGCGCGCCCGCGTAGTAATAGCGACCTAGCGGGGAGATCGGGATGTTGGTGAAGAAGGAGGCGGGATCGGGCTTCTGATCCGTTAAATTGTTGACTCCGACGTAAAACTGATAGCGATCCTGAATGTCGAACTTGACTTGTGCATCATGCTGCCAAAGTGCCTTCAGGCGAAGATACTGGGGAGCGGCGTAGTTTGGGCTGGCGTCGGTGATCGCGCGAGTGAATGCGCGAGTAGCATCGTTCCACCGTAGGTTGTAGTTGACGGTGACGGCATTCAAGGTCCAAGTCGGCGAGAAGTTGGCAGTCAACCGTGGCTTGAAGGGCTGATCGACTTGATTGTCAGCCACTGCGCCTGGGATAGCAACCTGGTCTAACTTGTGGAGATAACCTCCGACCAGCCTTACGTCGAATGTACCGATTTGCGCGGTCCGGATCAGGTAATCCATATTGATATCAAGACCCGCGGTGTGAAAGCGGGCGACATTCAGCGGGCCCACAACGAAGCTATTGATGATGCCGGTCCCTTGCGTGCGCGTGAATTGGTTGCAGAATTGATTGGGAACGGTGGGCTGATCGACGCATAGGTTGGCGAGAGTACCGGCGTCGATCTGATTTATGGCGTCTTTCAGATTAATGTCGTACCAGTCGAAAGAGACGTTAAGCCCGCTCAGGAAGCTCGGACGCAACAGCAAGCCCGCAGTCCAAGTGCGCGCGACCTCGGGCTTGAGATTCGGGTTGCCAGACGAAGTCCCGACCACAAAATTGCCGGTCTGCAGTCCGGGCGAGACGACGGCACCGACCGCCGCGAGCGTTGCCGCACAATTGGCCTGACGATATTGGGTGCCGCTATTGATCTGGGCGGGCGTGCACGGATCGGTGAAGAAATTCGATGCGCCGAACGTCGGCTGGAATAGTTCGCCGATGTTGGGTGCACGCACCGCTTTGCCGTAGCTGCCACGCAGCGCAACGTCGCTCACGGGCGCATAGGTGACGTTAAACTGCCAGGTGTTGGTTTTGCCAATCGTCGAATATTGCGAGTAGCGGGCGGCGGCACCGACGGATAGTACGTTGGCGAAGCGACGATCCTTCAGTATCGGCACCTCGACTTCGCCGAAAGCCTCCTTGACGTTGAATTGCCCGCGAGAAGCGCTTACCACGCTCGGCTCGTCGAATTGAAAATATAGCCCATTGGCAATATTGGCGTTTGGATCGAAGCGACTGGATTCGCGGCGATACTCTGCACCCACGGCGTACTTGACCGGCCCACCGGGTACCTGCAGGAACTGCCCAAAATCACCGCTGACGCTCGCGCTGGCTACCTGCTGCTCGACCTTGGCGTTACTGACGTTGTTGGTGCGGAAGTAAGCCAGTTGCTGGGGTGTTACCGGGCCGGCGCCGAACAGGCTAACCGGGATGCAGCCCGCTCCCGGATTATTCGCGGGATTGCAAACGATCTGGCCCGTCACAGGGTCACGAACGGCGTCGATCGCATCGGTGTATTGCTTCCTCAGTCGGTCGCCGATTTTGGTGATGGGATCCTTCGTCACTCCATATTCATAATAGGCGTCCCACTTCGCATGGTCTGAGATCTGCCCTGAAGCGTCGATCACGGCGCGAAAAGTTTGCCGATTATCCTCTTCGCCCGGGCGCCCGTAGTCGAGGTTGTCGCGACTGACGAGCACACTAGGGAGCCCACGCGCGAGCGCGGCATCGTGGATCGAGGTCGGCACAAACGGGTTGCTCAGGCTAACGGGGAAGCCATAGGTTCCGGTGTATTGGCCTAAGCTGCTCGTGTGGTTTTCGACATACTTTGCCTCGACCGATAGCGCGAAAGCGTCCGAGTAGTCGTAGTGCCCGAGCAGGTTGATAGCGTTTCGCTTGGTTTTGGGGAAGAGATCTCCCTGGTAGAAGCCGGCGACCTCGGTGCCGACGCCGCCAACTTGGTAGTAAGCGGCAGGCACGCCGGGATCATAGGGACGGCCGAGGCCATCGAAACTGGGATTTGCATCGTTGCCCAAGACAACCGCACCGATCGGTGATTCGCCCACATACCTAATGCCGCCGACAAGAATATTTTGCGGTGCGGTAAGGTCGCCAGCCGAATAGGCGTCATTGGGAATAATGAATTTGCGCTGGCTGAACCTTAAGAAAGGGCGATCGTCGTTGGCGACCGCATCGTCGGCGTTGTACTCGTAAGCCAACGTCACATTGCCCTTCCCGTCGCCGAAGTTCTTACCGGCGGCCAACGATGCGAAGCGATTGCCGGCGTCCCCATAGCGGGATCTGCCGTACTGGGCTCTCCCGGTGACACCCTCGAAATCCCGCTTGAGGATAAAGTTGACAACACCGGTTACGCCGTCGGCACCGTAAATCGCCGAGACCGCGCCGGTTAGCACGTCGACCCGCTCGATCAGGTCGGTCGGGATGGTGTTGATATCCACCGCCGCCGTGCTCACCTCGCCAGCCACGTGCCGCCGCCCATTGACCAGCACTAGCGTGCGGTTAGGGCCGAGACCACGCAAATCAAGTTCATTCAGGCCGGTCTGGCCGAAGGTGCCGTAGGTGCCTTTTCCACCCGAGGTCTTCGCGCTGTCTTCTGAATTCGAAAGCGCCGGCACGCGCTCAAGGAAATTGGTGAGATTGATGTTGCCCGATTGCTGAATGTTGGTCGCGTTGAACGAGACGATTGGATTCGGCGCTTCGAAATCGGGTCGCGCAATGCGGGAGCCGGTAACCACGTACTCTTTGAGCGCTGTGCTTTGATCGGTAGCGGCTTTCGCGTCGGCAGGCGCGGGGCCAGCCGACGACGGTGTTGCGGGCTGTGCGCTGTCAGTCGCCTGCGCGAGGGCGCTGGTCGAAAATATCGCTGCGCCGGTCAGCAGCAGCGCGCGTGAGGTATTGGCAAGCATCATCATGGTATCTCCCCTTATCGTCTTCACCGCGGATCGCGGCCTCTCAAAATTTAGTCGAACTCTTCGCCGTGATCGTTTCCAGACCATGACCGTGCGGTCCTCTCTCGCGCATGCGCAGCAGCACGGTTAAGGCAACACCGGCTAATCCTAGGCCCGAAAAAATCAACAGACCTAGTCGGTAACCTTGCAAATTGCCGAGTCCGGCGTGCTGATGATCGTTGGCGCTGCCGATCGCTAAGTTGAGCACAAAAAACCCCACTTGCTCGACCAAGGTCATCAGCGCGTAGGCGGTACCAAGCCGAGATTGGTCAACGAGATACGCGACGCAGGGCCACATGACCGCCGGAATGACGGAAAACGCGAGCCCCATCATGCACAAGGGTATGTACAGCGTGATATTCGTGTAGCCCATCAGCACATACGCCGGCATCAGAATCAGCGCAGCGGTCATCATCAAGGTCGCGCGCTGGCCGATTCGGTCCGACAATAGTCCGAGCAGCGGGGTTGCGATCATGGCGGAGAGCGGTAAAAGACTCGCGAACCCACCCGCCTGCTGGTGCGCGAGCATGCGCATGGCTTCAGTAGCGCCAAGCCCGCCGTGATCCTCGAGAATACGGTTGGTGAAAAAATCGATTGCGAATGTGCGAAAAGGGAAGATCGCCGAATAAAATGTCAGGCAAATGCCGACGACATACCAATACGAGGGGTTAAATTTGAGCGACTGACGAAGGTTGATGTTGCGTTTTGCACTAGAGGCGATCGGCAATGCGCGACTCGCGCCTGCAGCGTGTCTCTCGAGTGCCCAATAGACTCCTGAGCACAAAATCGCAATGGTGCCGGCGCCTACCGCCAACAATAGCGGGCCTTGCCAACTGGGCTCGGTGCTCAGCCCATGAGGATAGAACACTTTGTTTGCCCATCCCGGGGAATTATCGGCGGCTACCGACGCCAGTCGCGCGATCGTAATCTTGATACCAAAGGCAAAAGCGAGCTCCTTGCCTTTGAACCATTTCGCAATTACCGTGGTGGCGGCGACTACCAGCGACTCCCCGCCCAACCCAAGCAAAGCTCGGCCTGCAATCATCGTGTTCGGATGTCCGCTAGCCGCGGTGAGTGCCGCTCCTAAGCAACAGATCACCGCAAACAACGGAATCGCTCGCTGCGTACCGATTCGGTCGATGACCATACCGCCGAGCAGCAGCGTGAGAATCGCGCTCGCGGCGTAGGCGGAATTCAACCAACCGAATGTGGTCGCAGAAAAACCTAACTCCTGGATGAAAATGCGTTCGAGCGGATTGATGCTGTCGTAAATATAGTAAGTGCCACAACCCATCGTGAGGCTGACGAACAGGAGCACGGTCCATCGATACAGAACGGAGGGTTGTCCTGGCAATTCGGCGACGGCGTTGACGCTGGGGGTGATGCTCAAGGCTGCTTACCCCAGGGATATACCGAGACGCCCTGCACTACGCGGTTGACGACGCCGCTGGCATTAGGCGCGTCGGGCCGCAATCCAAGTGCCAGCGACTGCCGCAAAGCCAAGCTCTGCGCGAACACTGCGTAAGGGAAGCACAGATCGATGTCCGCGGCCTCCGCCGCACCCGCTATGCAAATCTCGTCCAATGACGCGACGGCCAACGGCTCAGCGGTCAGTGCTAGCACGCGCGCCGCAATCCCGTCGTCGCGAAGCTCACGGAGCAAGTCGATCTCATAGGCGCGCGTGTAAGTATTATTGCTGAGGAACATGACCACCAATGTTTTGGCGTTAAGAAATGTCTTCGGGCCATGCCGAAATCCTAAGGCGGTGTCGCAGGTGGCGACCACCATGCCATCCGTGAGCTCCAGCATTTTCAGAGCCGCTTCGCGCGCCAGCCCCTTGAGCTCGCTGTTACCGAGATACACGATCCGTTCGAATTTTAAGGCTTCGAGACGGGAGAAGACCAAAGAATCGGCGAGTATCTGATTTGTCCATCGGCCGAGTGTTGCCGCCGCCTGTGGAGCCAGCGACTCGAAAGCAATCGCACCGCTCAGCAACATACTGGAAAAGCTCGACGTCATGGCAAAGCCACGATCGTTGGTTTCCTCAGGCAGTAGCACCACGTGCGCGTTGCCCATCTCCAGGCCGCGACGATAAAGTTCGCCGTCACGATTGCAGGTGATGATCAGGTGGTGGCAGTCGGGCGTAATCTGCTCGGCGACGTTAAGCGCGGCCACGCTTTCGGGACTGTTGCCAGAGCGAGCGAATGAGACCAGCAGCAACGGCGATGAAGAGCCAAGCCAACTATCGGGTGCGGCGACCAAGTCCGTGGTGGAGATGGCATGAACGGGCAGATCGAATCGACGTGTTAGCGCCGGAGCCAGACATTCGCCAATGCACGCTGACGTACCCGCACCGGTCAGCACGATTTGCAGCCCTTTGCGACTGCACAAGGGTTCTAGGAACGTTCGCATCGCGCTTGCATCGCGCGCCATCATTTTTTCAGTCTTCAGCCATGTGTCGGGCTGCTGCGCGATTTCGTGCATCGTCCATTCTGCGCCGGACTCGTCGATCTTGGCCGCAGGCAATCCGAGAAGACTCATGCTAAACGCAACAACGGCTTCATTGGGTTTTGGACAACGTGTCGCTTCATATTTACAATCTAACCTTGCGCTTTGAACGGCCTGTATTTCAATGTAAAGATACCCAAATAATACATAAACGAAAGCAATATGTAATAAAAAGGTTTCATATACTCGCATTTGCTTTTAAGATTTACAAGTATCAGCATGAATGGCTTTGCGCCTGCCCCGCTGTTCTAAGGAATTAGATATCTAATGAATGTCACAAAACAGAGCGTTGCGCGCCGCGCGATGGACACGGCGGGCGGCGGCGAAAGCACCGGATTGCTGGTCGGTGAACGCCGCCATCGTATTTTGGACCTTCTCACTAAGAACGGGCGGGTCACTGTCGACGAACTGGCCAGTAACTTCGCCATCTCAACGGCTACTATTCGCCAC
Organism: Gammaproteobacteria bacterium; assembly: GCA_025359565.1. GTDB lineage: Bacteria > Pseudomonadota > Gammaproteobacteria > Steroidobacterales > Steroidobacteraceae > Bog-1198. Next base: position 126,914 of record JANYFY010000025.1, read on the forward strand.
GATCTCGCGGCTCTGGCAGCTACGGGCGCCCTGGAGCGGACCCACGGTGGTGCTCTCCTTAGCCGCGACGGCCAAGATTATCCGATTGCCCTGAAACGCACGCTGCATCACGCCGAGAAGGTGCGCATTGCCAGGGAGGCGGTCGGTCTCATCCGCGACGGCGAGACCATCCTTTTGGATTCCGGCACCACCACGTCTGAGATTGCGAAGCAGCTACGCCAAATGGAATTTCGGTCGCTAAACGTTATTACCATCGGACTGAACATTGCCGTAATACTCGCCGATGCGCCCTGGGTACGACTTATTATGCCGGGCGGTGTTATGCGTCCCGAATCGAATGCTTTTTCCGGATGTATGGCCGAAGCTGCGATTGTGGGATTGCAAGCGGACCGTTTATTCCTCGGCGCCGATGGGTTGGATCCGGACTGTGGCGTCATGACTCCGCACCTCTTGGAAGCCCAGCTCAACGCCAAAATGATCGCAATTTCCCGGCAGGTGGTAGCTGTTGCCGATTCGTCCAAGCTCCTGCGCAGAAATGTGTCGCTGATCGCACGTGTGGAACAATTGCACATGTTGATCACCGACCGCTCGGCCGAGCCTGCCGTTGTGGCAGAGCTGCGCAGCCGCGGAGTTGAAGTTCGCTTGGCATGATCGGCAAGGACCGCCCCCCGCGAAGGTCGCCCTTACTTCTTGACTTTGCCGAATCCGGGATTAAACTGAAGTGAGAGTATATGAAAGCTTATGTACCAGTTTTATTTTTGATTAGTTTCATATTTTCTGTAAAAGTCGTATAAATCAAAAATTCGGGCACTGAAAGGCTGAAGCAGGGTGACAGACGTGACAATTGGGAGATTAAAGTTGACCAAAAGAGCCGGTCGTGGCTGATCGATTGAAACTTGTGCTCATCGGTGCGGGTAGCACCGTGTTCACGCAACGATTGGTTGCCGATCTTATTCTCAGTGGTCAGTCGGACAGATGGGAATTGGCGCTGGTCGATATTGATCCCGTCACGCTAACGGCAGTGGACGCATTAGTGCGTAAAATGCTGTTATTTAAGCATGTCGATTTTCCAGTCACTTCTACCACCGATCGCCGCAAAGTGTTGCCCGGTGCTGACTTCGTCGTAACCACGATCGCGGTTGGTGGCCGCCGCGGTTGGGAGCTCGACATTCAGGTACCCCGCAAGCATGGCATTTATCAGCCGGTGGGTGATTCGGTGATGCCGGGCGGAATCTCGCGGGCCATGCGGATGATTCCCCAGATGGTAGCGATTGCTGAAGATATCGGCCGCCTTTGCCCTTCAGCCTATTTTTTCAACTATTCGAACCCCATGACGGCCATTTGCCGGGCCATCCGCCTGAAGACCGGCGTGCCGGTGATTGGACTGTGTCATGGCGTTCATCACGTCGAGAACGTTTTAGCGCAATTTCTGGGTCGCGAAGCAGGCAGTATCTCAAGCTTCGGTGTGGGGTTAAATCATTTGACCTTTCTCACCGACATCCGCTGCAACGGCGAGGATGCCAAACCTTTGCTGCAGGCAAAGCTTAACGAGCAGCGGCCTTTATTGCAGCAAGAAATTCGCGACAAGAAGAGCTGGCCTAATGGCGTGACGGGTCGCGCGCCGCGCTATTCCGATGACCCGCTGTCATGGTCTATATTCGAGCGTTACGGCGTCTTTCCAGTGGCCATGGACCGCCACGTAGCCGAATTTTATCCTGAACGCTTTCCGCAGGGGCGCTATTACGGGCATACCCTTGGTGTTGATGCCTTCTCTATCGATGGCCGCATTTCGCTCGGCGATACCTGGTTCGATGAGATGCTGGCGGTTGCTAGGTCCACCGATCCGTTGCCGGCCTCCTACTTCGACAATGTGCCAGGCGAATCAGAGCAATTGGTGGATATTATTCATTCGTTGCTTCAAGACCGGCGCGAAGTATTCTCAACTAACATGCCGAACGGCGGTGCCGTGCCCGGGCTGCCGTCGGATGCGGTACTGGAACTGCCGGCGTCGGCTACAGGATCAGGATTCTCGCCGCTGCAGTCTTCGGCATTACCGCCGGCCCTGGTTGCCAAGCTATGCTCGAAGATCGCTGCGGTCGAAGTGACCGTACAAGCAGCCTTGCAAGGGAGCCTCGATTTGTTCGTCGAGGCGCTGCTTGCCGATGGTGCGGTGAGCGACCCGGATGCGGCCGTTGCGCTGGCGCGTGACTTGGTCGAAACCCACAAAGTGCACCTTCCACAGTTCGCGTGAGCGCACATGAGTGTGCTCAAAGCCGATCATGATCGAGCTGTAGAACTTGCCGGGGCGGGTATGGTGCCGCGCCCCGTCGATATCGATCAAACGCAAACCGGCTTTAAGACGCTGCGCACCTTAAGAATCTATCGCTTCAGTCCGCCTCAAGTAATTGACGGGCATGCCGAAGAGGATGAAGTCTACATTGTGGTGCTGAGCGGATCGGTAAAACTCGTCGTGCGCAGTAAATTATGGGACACCAATACCACTTCATTCGCATTAACTGCGGCGAGCGATCACCGTCCTGCGACCTGCGCGGCCTATCTGCCCCCGCATGCCGAGTACGTGCTCACGCCCATGGCCGCCTCGGATATCGCCTACGCTCGCGCGAGACCGTCGACTAGCCGCCGGCCCGCTGTTTTAACCTCGACGCCCCAACTGGAGGAGAGTGGTGTGTGGGTCTTATTGGACGACTCGCAGCATGCGGAGCGACTGCGCATCCGGATGCTGCATGTTAGCGCCGGATCGCGGGCGGCAGTATTGACGCCGATACGTGAGGCCGACCCCACGGGCGAGGCGTTGATACACCTGCGATGCACTCCGGTGCGCGGCGCGGCCGAGCTTGAAACACCCGGCGCATCCGCAGAAATGCTTGAGTCATGGGACACGATCGCCGTTGCTCCGGGGGAACGCCCGACCTTACGCATCGCCGCCGAGGCATCAGCCACGGGCTTTGTCGTGGCGGCGCTATGAGCGATCAAACCGCGATGGCTCCGATCCAGCCCTGCCGGATTGTTGTGATCTCGGATAGCTTTCAGACCTTGCCTGAGGCAGTCACAGTTCTTGATGAGTCGGGCCACCTCGTGACGTATGTTCCGTCCCTCACGGCTTGGGCCGACCTCGAGCCAGCCGATCGGCGTGTCCTTGCGGAGGCGCGCGCGGTCGTCATGGGTCGCGTACTGGGTATCGATGCCAGCGCATTGGCGATCGCACCGCGGCTGTGCGTCGTCGCGCTACACACTTCAGGCAGCGACAACGTGGACATTGAAGCGGCCACCCGAAAAGGCGTGCTGGTCACCAACGTCAAGGGGGTCAACGCCGAGCAATGTGCCGAGTTTGCAATGGGTTTGATGCTTTGCGTGGTGCGCAAGATTTTAATGGGTGATCACGCGATCCGCTTAGGTAAATGGGCCACTCGCACGCAATCGAGCATGGATCTGTTTGGCGCGACTATGGGCGTCATCGGCTTGGGGCAGATCGCGAAGGCGTTCATTCTGCGTGCGCACGCCTTCGGCATGCGAATTGTAGTTCACACTCGCACGCCCGATCATAAGTTCGCCAGCCAGTACAAAATAGAATACGTAACGCTCGATGCGCTACTCGCGCGAGCTGACGTCGTGGGGGTTTTCGCTTCGCTTGATAAAGAGAGTCGGCGCATGATCGGCGCTCGCGAGTTCAGTCTGATGAAACGCTCCGCGTATTTTATTAATATCGCGCGCGGCGAACTGGTCGACCAGGCCGCGTTGGTTGATACGCTGCGCGCACGTCGCATCGCTGGCGCGGGCCTCGATGTGTTCGAAGACGAACCTCTGCTGCAAAGCGAGTTGTTCGAACTTGACAACGTCGTCCTAACGCCGCACCAGGCGGGCCTCACACAAGGCGGGAAAACCGGCGCGGCGGTGCGTGCGGCACGTAACGCGTTGCAGGCTGTGCACGGCACTGTGCCGCGCGATGCCGTCAATCCCACTGCTTGGGATACACGGCCGAGCTGAGTACCGCGACCGGCCTTAGGAACAACTACACCACGCAACGCATTAAAAGGGGTTTCATGATGTCAATTGTCTTAGTTTTTCTTCGAAAATTCGCACTGCGAGAATTCTTGTGAAGCTAGTGCGTTACGGCGATGTTGGGCGCGAACGACCCGGCCTGCTCGATGCAAATGGGCAGATCCGGGATTTGTCCGGCCACGTTGCCGATCTACGCGGCGACGCTTTGCTACCCTCAGCGATCGAGCGCATTCGTGCTTTGAACCCATCAACTCTGCCGCTGGTGGCAGGCACATCGAGGTTGGGGCCGTGCGTGTCGGGAAGTGGCAAATTCGTATGCATTGGTCTAAATTACAGCGATCACGCCCTCGAGGCGAACATGAAAATTCCGCCCGAGCCGATTATATTCATGAAAGCCACTTCTGCCATCAATGGTCCGAATGATGATCTCGAAATTCCTCGCGGTGGCGAAAAGCTAGATTGGGAGGCGGAACTTGCGATTGTCATCGGCACGCCCGCAAAATATGTTAGCGAGGACCGAGCGCTCGATCACGTAGTCGGTTACTGCATCGTGAATGATGTGTCGGAGCGCGCTTTTCAGCTAGAGCATCAGGGTCAATGGACTAAAGGCAAGTCGCACGATACCTTCGGCCCGCTGGGGCCTTGGTTGGTTACGGCGGATGAGGTTCCGGATCCACAGCGACTGGCGATATGGCTCGACGTAAACGGTCGCCGGTTTCAACAGGGCTCGACCGCTACTATGGTGTACACGGTCCGATACATTGTGGCCTATTTGTCGCGATTCATGACCCTTCATTGTGGCGACATCATTGCTACGGGCACGCCGGCCGGTGTGGGCATGGGTCAAAAACCTCCTAGATATTTGCGGGCCGGTGATCGGGTTTCGCTGGGCATCGAGGGATTGGGTACCCAGCACCAAACGGTGATTGCCGAGCGGGTGGAATGAGCGCCGCGAAAGAGCTGCGTAGTCGTTCTTGGTTTGCGCGCCAGGATAAGAATGGTTTTTACTATCGCTCTTGGCTCAAGAACCGTGGACTTCCGCAAGACCAGTTCGACGGCCGACCGGTGATCGGCATCTGCAATACTTGGTCCGAGCTCACGCCTTGCAACACGCATTTTAAGACGATTGCCGACCACGTGCGCTGGGGCGTGTTGGAGGCTGGCGGTTTTCCTCTAGAATTCCCTGTGATGTCGTTGGGCGAAACGATGTTGCGTCCCACGGCGATGCTGTACCGCAATCTAGTCTCGATGGAGGTCGAGGAATCGATTCGCGCCAATCCGCTTGACGGCGTTGTCTTGTTGATGGGCTGTGACAAGACCACTCCCGCGTTGTTGATGGGCGCTGCGAGCGTCGACGTACCCGCAATTGGTATTTCGGCGGGGCCCATGCTGCGCGGCTTGTACCAGGGAAAGTATATCGGCTCGGGTACCAACACTATTTCCATGAGCGAACAACTGCGCTCCGGCGCGATCACGCTGACGCAATACCACGATGCCGAAGCGGGCATGCACCGCTCGCACGGCACGTGTATGACCATGGGCACCGCATCGACTATGGCCTGTTTGGTCGAAGCGCTCGGTATGTCGCTACCGGGGAATGCGGCGATTCCGGCGGTCGACGCGCGCAGGAATTTGTTGGCGCGCGAATCTGGTCGTCGTATCGTCGATTTAGTGAAGCAGGATGTCGTTATGTCGCAAATCGTGACCCGACTGTCGTTGGAAAACGCAGTGAGGGTCAATGCTGGTATCGGCGGATCGACGAACGCCGTTATTCATCTAATCGCTCTTGCCCGACGATTAGGGCTGTCATTGAGTTTGGAAGATTGGGATAGCCTGGGGCAGACGGTTCCGTGCTTGCTCAACATCATGCCGTCTGGTCAGTACTTGATGGAGGATTTTTTCGAGGCCGGCGGCCTGCCCGCCGTCGTTCGAGAACTCGGCGACAACAATCTATTGCACAAGCATGCAATGACGGTCAACGGCCAATCAATTTGGGAAAACAACCGCGAGGCGCCCTGCTGGAACCGCGATGTCATCCACTCTTTCGCAGCACCTTTCAAGCGCGATGGCGGTATCGTTGTGCTGAAAGGCAACCTAGCGCCAGACGGCGCAGTGCTTAAGCCCTCGGCGGCATCACCGGCTCTAATGCAACATACCGGGCGTGCGGTGGTGTTCGAGACGATCGAAGACCTGCGTGCGCGGATCAACGACGACGCCCTGGACATCGACGAGACGTGCATAATGGTGCTGAAGAATTGCGGACCGAAGGGATATCCCGGAATGGCTGAAGTGGGAAATCTGCCACTGCCGCCCAAACTGTTGAAGCGCGGAATCACCGATATGGTTCGTATTTCTGATGCCCGCATGAGTGGTACGGCCTACGGTACGGTGGTTTTGCATTGCGCGCCTGAAGCGGCGGTGGGTGGCCCGCTGGCATTTGTTCAAAACGGGGATCTGATCACGCTTGATGTGCAGCAACGGAAACTCTCGCTTCTCGTGAGCTCAGCTGAACTCGAACGTCGTCGAGCCGCGTTCCTGCCTTGCGCCCCGGCCGCGACCCGTGGCTATGTGAAACTCTACGTCGATCATGTGCTGCAGGCAAATGAGGGCGCCGATCTGGACTTTCTGGCCGGTGGCAGCGGATCAAGCGTGCCGCGTGACAATTTTTAGCAATACCCGATGAGGAATTAAGCAAGTGAAAAAGCGACCTCTGATGATAAATCGCCGTAAGACCCTTCTCGCGATGATCGGAGCCTGGGGCGCAGGACTTCTGAGCCCCGCTTTGGCAAGACTCCCCGACACGCCTGCCGATACTGTGGAGAAAGCGCTGCGTGAGGATTTGACCCGTCTTGGGGAGCGTGCTTATTCCGAAGAAGGCATCCCTGTTTTCTTGGCATGCGTGGATTTGGTTGCACCAAAGAATGGTCGCGCCATAGTGCCGACCTCGGCCCTGAGTCGAACCGTTGCCTCGGACCTGCGCAAGAACGGTGAGGCGTGGCTGCGCATTTACCCTAAGGCCTCCGATGGCGACGTGTCGAAATTAATTGAGTTGCTGGCGGAACGCGACTTTGGCCGCAGTAGGACAGGAGATAAGTCGTGAATCGACCTAGCACTTTCGGCGAACGAGTGATAGAACTCTCAGAATCCTTTGCGACTCATCCGCTTATCCGCGCTGTCAATTTTCACAGCACCTCGCGAGCCCAGGTAGAGCGCTATGACCGCCAGCTTGAGCATTACAGCCGTTCATTTTCCGCAGTCAACGAGGATGAGTTGCAGGAGTATCTGGTTACCGGGAATTGGCGCAAAAGTAAACCCGGACTGATTGTGTCGGTGTTCGAGGGGTATCGCAACAGTTATGAAGTGCTGACTCCCTTGATCGAAAAACACGGCTTCGTTGGTTGGTACTGGGTCATCACGGGATTTATCAATACCCCAATTCCCGATCAGCTGACGTACGCCGAACATCACGATATCGATATGTTGACTCACGATTATCCCGATGGCCGCTACGCGCTCACATGGGATGAGCTGCGCCAGCTGGGCAAGAAGCATGTGATCGCTTGCCACACACGCTCGCACACCCTGCTGTCGGGATTAGATGTCGCGACTCGACGCGAAGAGGTAATCGGATCGCAAGAGGAATTTAAAAAGCATCTCGGCCATCCGGCGCGCTCTTTTGTTTCCCTGACGGGGCCCGCTTACGGCGAAGATGCCAACACCGACGATTTAATCCATGCGGCCGGATTTGAGTTCGTTTTTTCAAATTTTCGCATTCAAAAAATCGCGAGTCCCCCAAAAGCTGCGGTGTCTCAAACCGCAAGTATCACGTCCGCACTAACATCTAACGGAGACCCACTAAGATGATCGCAAAATTCGATGCTACGACCGCTTTGCTGCTTATCGACGTGCAAAAGGGTGTCGACGTACTTGAACACTGGGGCGGTCGAAACGGACGACGCAATAATCCAGAAGCGGAAACCAATCTGCGCTCACTGCTAGATGGATGGCGAGGTGCAAAGTTGCCGATTCTGTATACCCTGCATAATTCGCGCGAAGAACGTTCGCCTTTGAAGCTCACGCTTCCCACTGGAAAAATCAAAGAAGGATTGGAACCGCGCAGCGGCGAAACCGTCATCACTAAAGACGTAAACAGCGCATTCGTCGGCACCAATCTCGAATTGATACTTCGGCGACAACGAATCGGTCGATTGGTGGTGGCCGGGTTCTTCACCAATATGTGCGTAGAAACGACGGTTCGAATGTCGGGGAATATGGGATTCGATACCTACCTCGCGGCTGATGCTTGCGCGACCAGCAATCGAGTAGGTTGGGACGGAGTCGATCGCGACCCGGAGCTGGTGCATGCCATGTCGGTGGCCAACATGGATGGTGAGTATTGCACAGCAATCACCACCCAAACCGCTCTTAAGCTGTTATCAGCTAACGATGAGTCTCTAAATCGGCGCCAGGGGAACGAATGATGCAAATCCTTCGCGATTGCGGCTGAAGCAATTGCCCCGAATACGCAGAACGAGATCGATACTAAGTCTTATCCTGTTGCTTACAGCGACTGAAATTGCCTACGGTGAGCCGATCCAACACATAGGTGGGCCGATCGAACCCATTGCCCTGGCGAAAGCGATGGAGCAGGTGGCCGGTGTGACGAGTTATCTTGAGACCGCCGTTTCTCCCGATGCTCAGTGGGTTGCGTGGTCGCAATCAACTTTGCCTGCGAATCAAGGCTACTACGTTTTCTTGCCCAATCCTCGAGGTAGCGCTGGGTTCGGTGAAAAATTTAAGAGAGCCAATGTCAAGGACATGGGCGGGGCAGGCTGTGCCGATCTATTATCGTATTATGGGGAGAACGGTATCGATGAATGGTTAATCCCGTACTTTGGCGCATCCGTCTACGATGATCCGGCCGTTTACGCGAAGAGTTCGCCCATTACTTTTATCAAACACGTGCATACCCCGACCTTACTGATCGTGGGCGACAGCGATGTAGAAAGTCCACCGCCGCAATCGTACGAATATTGGCACGCTTTAAGGACGCTGGGCGTGAAGACCGAATTGGTTATTTATCCGCACGAAGGACATGAGTTCTCCGATCCTGCACATGTGCTCGATAGATCGCAACGCATCGTTAATGGGTTCGATGAAAATATGCCGCCGTCACCGAAATCACAATGACGACTGTCCGGCGCGGCCCAGCGGGTTTAACAACGAATCAGAGGTCTAGTTGGTCATCCCAGCTCGCAATCTACTTAGGCACCATCGGTGCGGCCGTGGGCCTTGGTAGTATTTGGCGCTTTCCGTACTTAGCGGGCACCTTAGGCGGCGGGAGTTTCATTGGCGTCTTCGTGCTCGCGTGCTTGATCATCGCCACGCCACTTCTCGTCGCGGAGTACTTGATCGGTCGCTACTCGGGTCTCGCCCCCATTGATGCCGCGGGCGACATGGCGATTAGCATCGGTAGCTCTCGGCGTTGGAATATCATCGGCCAGTTGGCGACTGTGGCGGCTTTCTTGATTAGCTCTTATTACACGATCGTGGCGGGCTGGGTGGTTGCTTACGCATGGAAATGCGGTACGGGCGCGATTGCAGGTTTGTCGCGACCGGAATTGCAGGGCGAATGGCGTCACTTCTTGGCAAACCCCTGGCAACTCATGGGTTGGCAGGTGGGATTTATTTGCGCGGTAACCTTAATCTCGGCCAGAGGGCTTGGTCCTGGAATCGAACTCGCGAGTCGGATTCGAGCGCCAGTGCTGCTGGTGCTGTTACTCTTTTTGGATGCCTATTCGTTGTCAACCGGCGACGTGGCGCAGACCCTTCGCTTCGTCTTTGCACCCCACTGGCACAGCCTGTCCGCCGCAGTCGTCCTCGCAGCGATTGGGCAAGCCTTTTATGCAACAGGGGTCGGCATGGGAATGATGCTCGCGTATGGATCTTACATGCCACGCCACGCACCCCTCGTGCGTCCGGCGCTGCTGGTCAGCGGGTCGATTTTGCTGGTCTCACTCCTGGCCACGATACTCGTGTTTCCGCTCGTGTTCCGCTTTCATATGGATCCGGCGGGTGGACCGGCGTTAGTGTTCGATGTATTACCGACAGCCTTTGCGCTCATGCCGGGCGGTCGCTATATCGGCACCATTTTTTTTGTGTTGCTGATTTTTGCCGCGCTCACCCCGTCACTCGCAGGATTAGAACCCGTGACCGCATGGCTGCAAGCCCGCGGGTTTCAGCGCTGGACAGCGGCGGTGGCGAGCGGATTTGCGATCTGGGTTGCCGGCATTGGATCGGTCCTATCATTTAACTGGATTGCGGGTTGGCACCCCCTTGAAGTTGTTCCGATCTTGGCAGGTAAGTCCCTCTTCGAAGTAGTTGACTTCGTTGCTGGCAATCTGCTTTTACCGGTGGGCGCGCTGATGACCTGCCTTTTCGTCGGCTGGCGCCTAGACCGTGCGACATTCGCCATTGAACTTAGCGGAAGCCCCGCACTCGTAGTGGAGTTCTGCCGCATCCTGCTGCGCTATGTCTGTCCTGTTGCTATTGCAGCGGTCTTGTTGGCGGCGCTCGTGCAAGGCCATGGTTGATAAGATCGGTGTCTTGTGTGCGCGACCGCACAGACACGGGTGTCTCACGACAATATAGCCAGTGCGACGATACGATTTGCCGGCATGGTGGCGAACTGTAAGTATTGGGATCGCCGTCGCTGCAAAAAATGGCGCTAGTGCCGAAGGCCTGGTCAGTAGTGGCGATGTCGCCATGTATGAGGCGAAACGCAGCGGATCTGGATATTCACTTGCTGCCGCTTAGGTGTGGGTGTCGTAAGTAGCGATCTTTTTATTCTGGAAATTCTACGACTGTTTCTGGGGCAGACAGCAAATCAAGCTTAAGTGAAATTTCCTTATTGCTGCTGGTGTCGACCACGATTTCCGTGGGCGGTACGCTTGTTTTAAGATCCGGATGCCAGACGCGCATGCGATATCGTCCGGCAGGCAAGTCCAAACTGGTAGATTCGGATGCAGAAATCTTGGCGAAATAAGGCGAGTCAACCACTACCAGATAGGCCACCATGGAGTCGTGGATATTGCAGCCGAGCACAACTAGGCCCGGTTTGTCGAATACGATCCCCGTTTGAGTTGAGCCTGCATACAATTTGAGTGTGAAAATCTTGGCTGGCGAAAACGAATATACCTGGTGGCGGATTTGATCGCTGTTGGGGAAATTAATCGTAGTGCCGGCGCGCACCACACTCACCTTTGGCACGAAGCGCTTGTGGATCTGGTCGACTATCGCGCTCGCACTCGCGCGCTGTGATGGGTACGAAGTGCCGATTGGATTAAACACCACCACCGCATCTTCACCTACTTTGCCATCGCTGGTTTTGACATTAAGCGTCACCCGACTCGCGAGCGCTACATCAACCAACTGCACGCCCAGTAGAATTAGAGTCGCGCATAGTTGCTCGCGTCGATATTTCATTTCACTACTCTTGTTCGATGCTCCACAATATCGCGTTTCATGGGTGCTAGTAGTTTTAATAGCTGGTTAATTGTTCCTAAATCGGTGTGATATTCTTTGAGCACCTGACGCAGCATGTCTACCATCTGGAAGAATTCCGCTTCCGAAATTTGATGTCCGGCATGGACTTCTTTCATGGAATCGCCGCTGTAACGACACGGGCCGCCACTAAGCTCGCAGATTTGCTCTGCAAGCAGATGCTTTATTCGACTAAGTTTTGAGTCCTTAAAACTACGTCCTAGGATTGGGTCGGTTGCCACACGATCAATGAGGGTATTGCAAATGCTGGCAACGCCGGCATTGCCGCCCAGGCGAGCGTACAGCGTTGCCCCTGCGCAGGCGTACAGGGAATTGCTGCACCAGAGTACAAATACGGCAAAAAACTGGAGTGAGATCTTAGTCATAAAAAATCTGGTTCGGGATGAGACTAAACGGACTTTGGATGGCGCGCTGTGAGTTGGGACACAATTTCTGATCCGTCAGTGTACTAACCTTGCCGGCGCGTGATTGATATGACAACAGTACGAAATGGGTCGATAGGTTTTTGACTATGAGGAAATCGAAGTATTGTCTGTGGCTTCTAATACTGTTTTGCGATGTAGGGACAGTGCCGTCTGCCGGCGCTGGGAATCGACTCCAGTGGACCGGTGCCGTTACACAGTTGGAGGGAAGTTCCGGCGGGGGTATGGTGCCCTGGGCTCTCATAGGGGGTCTTGGAACCGAAGATGAGATCGGTGCAACTGGCTTCTTTACTCAGGTTTCACTGCGAGATTTCTCGCTTCAAACCGGCGGCGTGAGCGTTGGCATAAATAATCGGTTTGAATTGTCGTGGGCCCGACAACGTTTCAATGCCAATTCCGTTATTCCGGATTTGACCTTGGGTCAGGATATTCTAGGGCTAAAAATTCGGTTAATGGGCGATGCGGTGTTCGAGTCGGATTCAATCCTGCCGCAAATCGCCGTCGGCGCTCAGTGGAAACGTACACTGGATTTTGATCAAATCCCGCGTGCTGTGGGAGCTTCCCGCGGCCAGGATGTCGATCTGTATTTGGCGGCGACCAAGCTGTATTTTGGGGCAATTGCGGGTCATAACATAATCCTTGATGGGACTCTAAGGCGTACACGTGCAAATCAATTGGGGCTGCTGGGTTTCGGTGGCAATCAAGCGGGATTTAGTTGGGTTCCAGAAATGTCGGCTGCCGTGTGGCTGACCGACTCGCTGCTACTTGGCGTGGAGTTTCGCGACAAAATAAGCCATTTGGCTGTATTTAGCGAAGCTAGCGCTAAGGATCTATTTTTAGCGTGGGGACCGGAAAAAAATATGACAATAACTCTCGCTTGGGCTGATCTCGGTCCTATCGCGGGAAAGACCGCACAGCATGGCGCCTACTTATCGTTATGGGCCGGTTTTTAAAAGGTGTACCTAATTGCGTCTATTGTCGCTTGGCTGGCCTCAGACCTTTCGGCTTTTTGCCACTGGAGCGGATTTTTCAGTCAACGGTGGCTTACACATGGGCTAAGCGCAAGTGGTGTTATTGGTCGCTGGTATGTGCGGCAAGAAAGTGCAGGTGTTGCATGCGTTCATCGGTCGAGGGATGGCTAGATAAGTAGCCGCCTTTTGAAGCTGAGGGATGCAGTTCTGTCAATTTCTTGAGGACATCCGCTAATAGCTGCGGTGACATCCCGTTTCCTCGCAGTAATCCTGCGCCATAATCATCCGCCTGTCGTTCCAGCTCTTGAGAGTACTTAGCCTGTGCCAATGCGACCGGCGCCGCAGCCAACAGTTGGCTAATGTCGCCTATGTAGAATGTCCAAAAGGTACCTATTAGGGAGCTTTGCAAAAGCAGTTGCAGTCCGTGGTGTCCGTGGGCATGGCCTAACTCGTGCGAGAGCACGGCTATTATTTGCTGGCTGTTATTAATGGTCGTAATGAGGTCGTCCAAAACAACAATCGTACCGTCAGGCAGGGTAAACGCATTCGCACCTAATGATGAAGCGCGAAACAATAGATTGGAATTCGGAACTCCACCTTCGGGCAAAATGAGTGACATAAATTGCTTTCTTAGCGCTTTTTGGCGTTCCAAGCTGATTTTGCTAGGTAATAGAATTCTGCCATCTAATATTTTTAGCTCTTGCGTTGTAATGGTCTTACCGACGCTCGCGGGTAGGCGGCGTGCACCTAGGGCTGCCGCCCATGGAACACCCCATCGATACGCTGCAATCGCCAGTGCCATAAAGGCGAGGCATGAAACCAACACCGTGGGCAGCCGCCTTTGCATTCGATCGATTCGACCCTCTTGATGGGGCGTCATTGCTAAAAGCCCATCAAGCCCGACAAGATCACTGACTTCGCAGAATGCGCCACCATTAAAGCGTAGACGACGTGCCGCTCTTCCCAAACGCTCGTCTACTTGTACTTGGCTAAAGGGAAATTTAAAGTCAAAATTTTCTCCGCGTACGACGAGATCATCGCTGACCATCGATAGTTCGACTGCATAAATGCGCGTCGAGCGTCCATCAAAATAGTTTGCGCGGAGCATGTGTAGGGTGGCGCAGAACCTACAGCGCTATATCGAAATCAAATGCTGTTGCCGCCTCCTCACCGACGGTACCTACAACTTCTGGGTCTGCGGCCGCGAATTCCTGTAAGTCACTAGCGGGCAATACGCGCATACACTCCATTTGGTATTTAGTAGCACGAACTACTGCAAACGGAATGAAAAGCCCCAGTGTCACTACCACCAAAACAAAGTTGCTTGCACTAATCCACATCAGGGGCAACGGCGACATTTTGCACTCAATACGATGTTCGCCTAGACGAGTGTTGTTCCAGATTAGGTTGGTTATAAGCGCATGAAAAGTAGGTCCAATCAAGATACCCGCGAGTATTAACGCACCATAAAGAATGACAAGTGTGGTTATGATAGTGCGGGGATCCACAGGATGGCCTCCACTTTTCATTTGAGTTATCGCTATAAATGTGCCCCCTATTCCCGCCAACCCAACTACCAGGGCGAAGACCAGTATCGCGGCGAGTAACATTAGGTAGAGGAGATAAAACTGGCCGGCTCGGGCATTAAAAGTAAATGGCGTTCGTCCAAACCAACTATTATTGTGTTGGTAAGCTTTCATGCGTTGGTGCATGTAAGGCGCCATTATATAGACTGTGATTAAGGCGAGAAATCCATTCAGTAAGAAGACGCGGTAAGCGCCGCTCAGGCTACCGCGAAAATGGAAGCGCGTGCCACGCCAGCTTGAATTATAGAGTCGAAACCGTAGTGAATTGCGTAACAACCAAGGCATGGCAATCGCTAGCGCGATTAAAATAACGATAACGAGTGGTGATTGCAGACGTATCGTGAGGTTGTAAGCGATTAACATGCTAAGCGCGATCAGGCGCCCGATAAAAATCTTAACGGCGTTGCCATGAAAATCGAAGCTTGAGCCAGCCAATTCGGTATGACGATAGAAATATTGGAGCCGGCGCACTTTAGCCCACGACGAATAGATTCCCAGCGTCACTATCGTCAACAGTAAATTGACGATCCATATTCCAAAATACTCGGAACCGGTACCGGTGAAACGCAGTTGTTCCGGCGTATTGTCCATGAAGGCACTCCCAGTTATTTTATACAGGTCAAATTTTTTATAATCTTTTCGGCATCCTACCATGCAGATTTGCAGCAACCCTCCCTTGTATTATAGTTAATATCTATCAAACCTAAAGAAACAATCGATTTTTTTCTATTAATGCGGATCGGTAATGATGCACGCCGTCGCGGCGGAGCGTATTGCCCTCATTGCGATGGGCCTTTGTTCAAAGGTAAGTCGGTCGCAGTGGGGGTTGTTAAACTATCGCCGTCGGCGAGGGAGCAAAAGCGTCATTAAGTGCATTCGATCATTTAATCCGCTCGCCGCTTTCGGTAGCGGCTTAACCGGGGCGGCTTAACCGTAGCGGCCCAACCTAGACACCGCTATAGCTTCACGGCCAAAGTATTAGCCTTTATAATACGCGCCGATTAGGGAGAATTAACTACTGCCCATGAAGTCTGTAATAACGCGTAAAAACCCATGGCATGCCATTGCCGTGGTGACGAAAACCAAGGGTTGTCAGGCTGTGCAGGCATTAAACGGGCGTCGGTTTCTTTCGGGCGAGGCCCCGGCGCTGCCATTACCAAACTGCACATTGGTAAACGATTGCCAGTGTCGCTATCAAAAATATGATGACAGGCGAGCAGGATTGCGACGCGACGCCGACGAACCTAGCCTAGTTCGCACCGCAACCTCGGTGGCCACCAATAAACGTTTAGGTCGTGGTCGGCGCGCCTCTGACTTAGAATGAGCGTGATTGTGGTCAACGTTGGTGTAGCGTTTGCATGGAAAACCTTGTAGCAACGGACTGGCTTGCGGCAGAATTGGGCGCAGCGGATTTGATTTTGTTTGATGCCAGCTATTATTTACCCACTGAAAATGTTGATGCGCGAGCGCGCTATACAGAAGCGCATATTTCCGGCGCACGTTTTTTTGATATTGATCAAATCGCTGATCCGTTGACTACTCTGCCGCATATGGTGCCGAGCGCCGCTCGTTTTGGACATTTGCTGGGTGCCATGGGCGTCTCAAATAGTATGCGTATCGTCTTTTACGACCAGCGGGGACTTTTTTCCGCGGCACGGGGTTGGTGGCTTATGCGTCTTTTTGGCCATGTGTCGGTCGCAGTATTAGATGGTGGACTGCCCAAATGGTTATGCGAACGGCGATCGCTGACAAGCGAAGTTCCATCCGCCGTTGTTCCTCAACGCTTTGTTGCGCGCATCCAAACGGGGTTGTTACGCGTGATGGGGGATATGGTGGCGAATCTTGCCACCCATCGTGAGCTAGTGATAGATGCGCGCTCGCGCCCCCGTTTCGAGGGAACAGTAGCGGAACCTCGCGTGGGTGTAGCAAGTGGCCATATTCCGGGCAGCCTAAGCCTACCGTTTGGTGAGTTGCTGAACGCCGATGGCACGATGCGTAGTCCTGATCGGCTGCGTGCCCTGTTCACGGCGCTAGGAGTGGAGAATGATACTCAGGTGATCGCGAGCTGTGGTTCTGGCGTCACGGCACCGCTGATTAGTTTGGGTCTTGCTGTTGCAGGATACTTGCCGGGAGCGGTCTATGATGGCTCGTGGACAGAATGGGGTGGAACTAATGCGCCCATTGAGACGGGATAGATTTCGGTCCTTGGATAGGATTGCCGCATTCGCCAAGCGCTTGATTCGCCAAGCGCTTGATCCGCTCAGCGTCCAACTCGCCGGCGCTTAAAATCACTGATAATTTCACGCGCAGCGTTGTGACCAGGCGCGCCGGTAACACCGCCGCCGGGGTGGGTGCCGGAGCCGCACATGTAGAGGCCCTTCAAGGGGCCGCGATAGTCGCCATGTCCGAGCATGGGGCGTGCGGAGAATAATTGATCGAGACTCAACGAGCCGTGGAAAATATCGCCACCGATCAGGCCGAAGGTTCGCTCGAGATCTAGCGGACTCATAATTTGCCGGCCGATTACTGACGCTTTGAAATTAGGTGCGTGGCTATTCACCAAATCAATCATGACGTCGGCGACCTGTTCGCGGTGGTCGTCCCATGAAGCGCCGTTCGGCAGCACGGGTGCGACATGCTGACAAAATAAACTGGCCACATGTTGTCCAGAGGGCGCAAGGCTATCATCCAAAGTGGAAGGGATTAACATTTCCACAATCGGCTTTTGCGACCATCCGCCGGCCTTCGCGTCTAGGTACGCAGTTTCCATGTACGCAAGACTGGGTGCCATAATAATACCGGAGGTGTGATGCTCGGCAAGCGCACGGCCGGCAAGGACGCTGAAGTCAGGCAGCTCGGACAAAGCTACGTTCATACGAAAGGTGCCAGAGCCACAGCGCCAATGATTTATTCGCTCACGAAAGTTGGGTTCAAGCACCGCAGGGTCAATCATTGATCCGTATAAAAGCTTGGGATTTAAATTAGAGATCACCGCGCGAGCACGAATTGCCGCACCGCTACTCGTCACCACGCCAACCGCGCGACCATGCTCTACTAATACCTCGCGTACCCCGCAGTTCACGCGGATGTCGACGCCGCGTTCTGCGGCTGCTTTGGCCATGGCTTGGGTAATGGCACCCATACCTCCGATGGCGTGACCCCATGCACCTTTTTTGCCGTTCACTTCGCCAAATACATGATGCAGGAGCACGTAGCCCGAACCGGCAGCGTAGGGGCTTGCGTAGTTCCCCACGATGCCATCGAACCCGTAGGCGGCTTTAATCGGCGCGCTCTCAAACCATGTATCGAGATAATCACCAGCTGATTTTACGAATAAATCCAACAGCTCACGCCTTAATGGCATATCGAGCTTAGCTAAGCGTTTGCCTAAGCGTGCGCCGCGCAGCAGCTCCGGCATCGCGGCCCACCAACTGCCGGCAGTCACATTGGGCGGAGTTTCGAGCACCAAATCGCGCAGTACGTCCGCAATCGCATCGAGTCGCTCCGCGTAGGCATCTAGGCGAGCGGCATCGCGAGTCGAGAATTTAGCAACCTCTTGTGCGGTCTTTCCTGCACCGATTTTCAAATACTGCGATTCGTTCAGAGGCAGAAAATTGGCAAGCTTACGTTCGACGATCCGTAAACCATGCCGGGTTAAATCGAGATCGCGAATCACTTTAGGGTTTAAGAGAGACACCGTGTAGGCAGCAACCGAATTGCGAAACCCAGGGTGGAATTCTTCGGTAACCGCCGCGCCGCCTACCACACCACGCCGTTCCAGAACCGTTATTTTCAAACCGGCGGCTTGGAGGTAGGCCGCACAGACGAGGCCGTTGTGACCGCCGCCAATGATTACGGCATCGTAAGATGCAGAGCTGGTCATTTGTATACCGTTTAAAAATTAAGCGCTTTTATAAGCTTTATATTCTAGTCCTAACGCGCGCGCGACCGCCTCGTGAGTGATGGCACCGGCGTGAATATTAAGACCCATTCTAAGACCCGAGTCATGTTCAATCGCCTTTTGCCAGCCATGGGCAGCTAGTGCTTTCACATAGGGCAATGTTGCGTTAGTGAGCGCAAAGGTGGAGGTACGTGGCACAGCGCCAGGCATATTAGTGACACAATAATGAATAATACCGTCAAGTATAAAAGTGGGCTCAGCGTGAGTGGTGGGACGGCTTGTTTCGAAACAACCGCCCTGATCGATCGCAATATCGACTAATACTGCGCCCGCTTTCATAGTCTTGATCATGGCACGAGTCACCAATTTTGGCGCAGCGGCACCTGCTATTAATACTGCGCCTACTACCAGGTCGGCGTCGCGCACTAATTCCTCAATCGCGTGTGCGGTCGAGTACACGGTTTTCAGTTGGCTAGCAAAAATGGCTGATAGCTCGCGCAGCCGTTTCGCAGAGCGTTCGACCACCGTCACATCGGCGCGCAAACCCACAGCCATTTCGGCCGCATGCGTACCAGAGACTCCACCGCCCAGAATCACGACCTTCGCGGGCGCTACGCCGGGGACGCCGCCTAATAAAACACCGAACCCACCATTCGCTTTTTGTAGGCAGTTGGCGCCAACTTGGATGGACATGCGTCCAGCAACTTCGCTCATAGGCGTCAGCAAAGGCAATGAGCCGTCGGAGGCGGTGACGGTTTCGTAGGCGATGGCTGTGGCGCCTGAGGCTAAGAGACCCTTGGTCTGCTGGAGATCGGCAGCGAGGTGTAGATAAGTAAATAGCGTTTGGTTGGGGCGCAGTAATTTGCATTCGGAAATTTGTGGCTCCTTAACCTTAACTACCAGTTCAGCGTTTAAGAACACTGTCTCTGCGTCAATGGCGATGCTAGCGCCGGCTGCTTTATAGTCGTTATCACCGAATCCGATGCCGTTACCTGCACCACTTTGTACTTGAACTTCGTGTCCGGCGTCGACGAGTTCGCGCACGCCTGCAGGAATAAGGCCGACACGGTATTCATGAACCTTGATCTCTTTGGGCACGCCGATTTTCATGGAGACTCCACGTTAAGATATAGCGAGTGACAATTCATAGCGTACTTAAGTGTGTCGCTGGAATATTGCAAAATATGATAGTAAATTAACCTAAAGTGGTAGATTCCACCTATAATTGATATTTCCACGCAATATTTTGTCATTTAGACGGTTGAGGTGCGTATGCAGCTGGATCGCTATGATCGCGCCATTGTGCGCGCGCTACAACAAAATGGTCGCATCACCAACGCGCAACTCGCCGAGGACGTGAATTTATCCGAGTCAGCGTGTTTGAGGCGCATGCGGGCTTTGGAGGAGGCGGGATTCATTGAGGGGTATACCGCATTAATCAATCAACAAAAAGCGGGCTGCCCAGTGAATGTGTTTGTGAATATTACGCTTGAGCGCCAGGAGCAAGCGCACTTGCACGCGTTCGAAGAGGCGGCGCGCAAAGTCCCCGAAGTAATGGAGTGCTATTTGATGTCGGGTGAGTACGACTATTTGCTACGGGTAGTGCTTGCGGATACCGCAGATTTTGAAAGGCTGCATAGCCAGCATCTGACTCGTTTGCCGAATGTGGCGCGAGTGCAATCAAGTTTCGCGCTGCGGACGGTACAAAAATCGCGCGAATTGCCCGTACGCGCTTAAATTGCAACGCTTGGCCCGGGGTTCGGGGGCCGGACCCTGGGGTTTGGTGTTTATGGCTTAAGCCGTAAGGCGAGCCCGAAGTGTATTTTTACCGCGTCATCGACCCATTCGGTAGTTTTCCAGTCGCCCTGGCCAACACCGAAATCTAGGCGCTTAAGTTGAGCGGTGCCTTCAAGCTTGGCGTCTGCCGCGCTGCCGGTGGCGTGGGCAGGGCCGGGTGTAAAACGAAATTCAATGGCTACTTCTTTGGTAATACCGCGCAAGCTTAGGCTGCCTTGTGCCGTGTAACCGGTCGCTGTTTTGGTGAAACTACGCGTCACATAGTGAGCGCTAGGGGTATGCGCGATGTCGAAAATGTCGGGGCTGCGCATAGTTTTATCGCGATCTTTATCCTGGGTATCGAGCGAATTGAGATCGATTTGGACATCAATGTGATTACTTGCGGGTGCCTCGGGCGCGAAACTGACGACTACGGCGAATTTATGAAATTCACCTTTAAATTCTGCTCCCGCTTGGACGCCGGTAAATTCTAGGTGACTTCGCGCGGCATCAGCAGTGTAGTTAATAACGCCCGCGGTAGTCGCGACAGTCGCGGCACTTGCAGGCGGCGTAATCGGAGTGGCCAGCAAAGCCGAGATCAGCAAACCTAAAAAAAGCTTCGTGTGGCAGGCGGTTGTATGCATGATCAAGGCTTCTTATTCTTAGTAAAGGGGAGCATGCGCCGCAGTACGTCATCCTTGGTCCAAAAATGATGTTTGAGCGCCGCGGCAATGTGTAGTGCGGCGGTGGTGAACAGAGCAATCGCCAATATTTTATGAGTGTTATCCAATAAGTGAAAAGCGTTTTCACTTTTGCTGATTAGATTAGGCCACGTGAATAAGCCGAACCAACTGACCGAATAATTTTTGGCCGACGACATGAGCCATCCCGATAACGGCATGGCGAATAGAAACCCGTACATAGCAATATGGGTAAAACGCGCGAGGAATTCTTCAATAGCCGGCATGCCGCTGGGCAATTCGGGCGGTGGGTTTTTAAGTCGCCATAATAATCGTAGGACCGCTAACATCAGAATTGTCATGCCGAAACTCTTGTGTCGTGCCAGTAACCCGAGCTTATGCATGCCTACGGGTAGGTCATCGGCCATAATAGCGAGCACAAACTGAACCACGATTAGTGCAGCGATGACCCAATGAAATGTCTGGGCTATCGCGTCATACCGCGTAGACTTTGAAGTTGGCATCGACATTCTCCAGGGGCACAATTGAGGATCGATGAATAGTCTAGCAAGACAGACAGGTATTCCGTGGCGAATTTGCAACGGCCGATGTGGCTGCATTGGAATGTTGGGTATTTTGGCTTTGCTATCGTTGATCTCGTGTTCTCGATTGAGTTCAAGACCCCCTTCGGCACACGCACCCTTTCAAATCACTGGCCTGCTATTGCCGCCGCTACATTTGAACGGTCATCTGTCCTATCAAATTGATTCGAAACAGTCGGATTTGCGTATATTAGTGTACCGCGCGGGTGCGATGGCGCGCGTGGGTCACAATCACGTCATCGTCAATCGACTGCTGGGAGGTTGGGTGGACCTTGCAGCAAAAATAGCCGATTCGTCTTTCGCGTTGCAGCTGCCCGTTGCAGCCTTTGAGGTAGACAATGCCGCGTTGAGAGTCGAAGAAGGAGCCGATTTTCCGGGCGAAATTGATACTGGATCTATCGATGGGACTTTGCGCAATATGCAGGGCGCTGCTTTGCTGAATGCGGCGAATTATTCCGTAATTCTTATTAAGAGCGTAGCCGTCTCAGGTGTGGAGCCCACTCTGGCAGCGACTGTGGCGATTAGCGTGGCGGGACATGAGTCTAGGATCGTCGTGCCGTTTAACCTAGTGCGTTTGCGGGACGGGCGGGGAATTTACGCGAGCGGGAATTTTGTTTTGCGTCAGTCGGATTTGGGGTTAACGCCGTTCAGTGTTCTGATGGGCGCGCTCCAAGTTCAGGATGAGATGCGCTTGAAATTTAAAATAACAGCGTTGGCGCTCGTATCGCGCTAGGTGGTCGAGATGAGCTAATCCATAGCGGCGGTGATCAAAATAGGCGTGCCTTCCGGTGCAGTCAGCACAGTCGCGTGCATGGCACCTGATCTTGAAGGTATTGTATGCGAGGGCTCGATGCCTTTTTCTGCCAATCGCGCTAGCCGGATCTCGAGATTTTCAGTCTCGAATAATAACGAGGGTTGGCGAATGTAGGCTGGATCGTAGAGTCCTAAATCAATGGTGTCACTGGTGCAGGAAACATGTGCTAACCATGCTTCGGGTTCATCCATGCCGACGAAACCGAATTGTTCCCAATAATTTTTTGCCGTCTCGTTGTTGTTCGCGGGTAAGGCGATTTCTTGAAAGTAACCGCAACCTGAAGTATTCGTACTCGGACGTTTGCTGGGTGAAAATGTACGAGCTTCGACCAAGTGAATCAGATGATCTGATGGATCGCGCCAGCTTAATTCGTTAAAGACATCGTTACCGAGTCGGCGGGACTCGAATTCAATGTCTAATCTTTCGAGTTCCGTCAAATAAGTCAATAAATCTGGTTTGACGAAGGTTAGCCGCGGCGTGGTTAGGATTTCTTGATGCAGGCCGATCGAAATTCTACCGTCCGTGACTACCGCATAGGGATGGCTGACGGCTTCGCCTACTTGCACCTCGCTGAATCCTAGTCGTAAGTAGAAATCTAGCGATAATTGAATGTCAGACGTGGCGACGGAGAATTCTAGGAATCGACCGATCACGGTGAATTGCTCACACGCCGCCGATACAAATATATTTCATCTCAGTGTAATCCAAGATTCCGTATTTTGAGCCTTCGCGACCCGTGCCCGATTCCTTAACGCCACCAAAAGGAGCTACTTCGGTGGAAATAAGGCCTGTATTTAGTCCGACGATACCGTATTCAATGGCTTCTGACACACGCCAGCTACGAGCAAGATCGCGGGTATAAAGATAGGCGGCCAAACCAAATTCAGTATCGTTCGCCATAGCGATGGCTTGGGCTTCGGTTTGAAATTTAAACAAGGGCGCTACTGGTCCAAAGGTCTCTTCGCGGGCTACCAACATTTTCGGTGTGACCTGGGTAAGTATGGTCGGTTCAAAAAACGTACCCCCTAAAACATGTTTTTTTCCGCCTAAGGCGAGGGTTGCGCCTTTTGCGAGTGCATCTGCAATATGCTCTTCGATTTTCGCGACTGCCTTCGCATCAATCAAAGGGCCTTGATCGGTGACTCCCGCGAGTCCGTCACCCACCCGCAATTTGCCCACGGCCTCGGTCAGCTTGCGGGTAAATTCATCGTAGACTCCCGCCTGGACCAAGAGTCGATTGGCGCAAACGCACGTTTGCCCCGTATTTCTAAACTTACTGGCGATGGCACCTTGTACGGCGGCGTCTAAATCGGCATCGTCAAATACTATAAAAGGTGCATTCCCGCCCAGTTCTAACGATAATTTTTTGACGGTGTTGGCGCACTGGACCATCAGTTTTTTGCCGATTTCGGTCGATCCGGTGAATGTTAGCTTGCGAACCAGTGGATTGCTGGTCATCTCGCCGCCGATGGCGGTAGCCGAACCGGTAACCACGTTGAATACCCCGCGAGGGATGCCCGCTCGGTGGCTCAATTCCGCCAGAGCTAGCGCTGAATAGGGAGTTTGCGTCGCGGGTTTGCAGACCATAGTGCAGCCGGCCGCTAATGCAGGTCCGGCTTTACGGGTAATCATCGCTGACGGGAAATTCCAGGGGGTGATGGCCGCTACCACGCCAACCGGTTGGCGCAATACCATGATGCGCTTGTCAGCCTGATGACCGGGGATGATGTCGCCGTACACGCGTTTACCTTCCTCGGCAAACCATTCAATAAATGCGGCTGCATAGCTAATTTCAGCTTTTGATTCCGCGAGAGGTTTTCCTTGCTCGGCAGTCATGAGTACGGCGAGGTCTTCTTGATTGGCCAGCATGAGATCAAACCACCGCCTTAATACCCCTGAACGATCTTTGGCGGTACGTGCCGCCCAGGAGGGTAGGGCGGCGGATGCTGCTGCGATGGCGCGGCGGGTTTCGGCCGTTCCCATATCGGGAATGGTGCCGAGCTTGGCAGTCGTCGCCGGATTGTGCACGGGTAATGTGCCGCCCGCGTCTGCCGCTAGCCAGGTGCCATCAATAAAGCAAAGTTCGCGTAACAATGTCGGATCTTGTAGTTTCATCATCAGCCTATTTGTGCCCTTAAAAGCGAGGGTTTACTGCAGTTGAGGCGAGCAGGATAGCGCGTTCATTCACTCTCGCTCAACTTAAAGCGAGATCAGTGGATATAATCGCTCCGATGACAGGCCATAAGCAGTTTTTAATGGCATCCCCTGTGCAGCGAATAGCGCGGAGCTTTACAGCGCTCTTGGGTCTCGCAACTCTGTTTGCTCTAGGTGCTTGTGGTGGCCCTGCTGCGCGTCCACCGCTGGCGGCACCTTTGGTGGCCCCGGAACAATTGAATCGGTTGATGCTTAGGTATGAGGAGGAATATTCGCGCTTGAATACGCAATCCCCCGCACTCAATGATCTAGCGCCACAATATTTAGCGGATTCGCTGGATCTTGAGCGGCGCTATTTAAACGCTGTCAACGGGTTGACTCGCACGGGGTTAGACCCCCATTCACGCTTGCGCTTGGATATCTTCAAAAGACAGCGGGAACTTCGTGTCGAGGGTTATACCTATCCTGCGGAATTAATGCCTCTGAATCCGTTCGAGGCGCTTATGCCGGCAACTTCAGCGCGTATAAGTCAAAACCTTATTAACCTGCGCGAAGGGTTGCGCCGCGGGTATACCTTACCGCAGGTGGTGGTCGCTAGATCCCTCGTGCAGCTCGCGAAGGTGGTGGATGAGGCGCCCGCCTATGGCTTATTGAGGGATTTCCTGCAGACTGAGTATCTGCCGCACGCGAGGACTACGGTGGGGTTGCAGGCATTGCCGCTGGGCGAGGCTTGGTATGATTATCGAGTACGAAGCGTGACCGGCATGCCCCTGACTCCCGCAGTTGTTCATAAGCTCGGTCTGGTAGAGGTAGGCCGCCTTAAACCGCGATTGCTGGCGAGTTTAGCGGCAAGCGCGGCCCTGCATCAGCCTATGCGCTTGTATACGACTCCGCTGGAGTTGGTGGATTCTTACAAGGAGTTAAAGACCAAGGTACTGACGCTAATGCCCAAGCTGTTTGCGCAAGTTCCTGCTGATTTTGATATTCGTGCGATGGACACTGACGCGGCAGCTCACTCGCTATCCCCTGTACCAAGGCTTTTCTATCAATCCAACGCGCCTGGTTCTGCCACGGGGTCAGCGCTGTTAATGGTTAATGCCGCCGATTTAGCCAATTATCCAGGGTTTTCGATGGAGGCGCTGTTTTTGCGTGAAGCTGTGCCGGGAAATTACTGGCAAATGACGCCGTCCCGAGCAATGCCGGGTACAGCGTCGTTACGCTCGGATCACTATCCCGCCTTCGAGCAAGGATGGGCACTGTATGCCCAGTCTTTAGGCGATGAGTTGGGGTTGTACCGTGACCCGGATGCACAACTTGCGGCTTTATCAGCTAATTTTATTTGTGCATTGAATCTTGTGATCGATACGGGATTACACGCCAAAAGTTGGACGCGGCGACAAGCACTTGAGTACCTAGGGGCCCAAATGCCACCTGGGCTGCGTGGCGGATCTGATGCAGACTTAATGGTCGACCGGTCGATCGCGGTTCCGGCCGAAGCGCTGGCTTGTAAAATCGGCGAGATGAAAATTCGCGCCCTCCGTGATCGGGCCGAGAAGATTTGGGGTACGGACTTTGATATTCGGGATTTTCATACCCAAATACTCCAGGATGGGGCCATGCCATTGGATATTTTGGGATTGCAGGTCGAGGCATGGATCAAATCTCCTCACAACAAACTTCAATCGCCGTCACACTAGCTTGTGCGCTCAATTATTTGGGTTTTACTGCTGACGCTATTCCATGCAACTACCGTACTGGGCGTAAGTGCGGTGGTGGACAGCGCGCTGGTAAAGGGTGTGGGAAGCGCCGACCTACCGGTCAAGGTCGCGCTTGATGCAGGCGAACAAAGTGGCCGAGCCAGCGCTACGATTAGAATTCATGCCGGGCGCGAGATTATTTGGGGTCTCATTACTCAATGCTCTGAAGCGTTGCGGCTGGTGCCGGGGCTGGTTGGATGCATTGTGTTGGAAACGGCCGCGGATCATTCTTGGCAGCGGATTCGTCACGTACTGGACTATTCCTGGTACGTGCCCAGACTGACCTATGAAATTCGCGCGACTTATGCTGAGCCTGAGCGAGTGGATGTTGAGCGAGTGGCGGGTGATTTGACGCGTATGCAGGGATCTTGGATTTTGAAAGGTGAGGGGCAGTACACGATCGCTCAGTATCGGATGGAGCTGGTTCCGGGGTTTTGGGTGCCAGACTGGATTGTGCGGGCCGCGCTGAAGCGCGATTTGCCAAAGATGTTGCGTGCATTACAGGCACGGGCAGAACTCTTGCAAAATGAATTAATCGGAAAGTAGGGCGCGATGCGAAATGTGATCGATCGGAAATTTGAGCGACGCTTGGCTGGATTGATAAATTCCCGCGAGCGGGGAGTTTTGCGTGGTGGCCGCAAAGGAGTCGAGAAAGAATCTTTGCGCGTAACGCCGGACGGAACAATAGTGCAGTCGCGTCACCCACCCGCTCTGGGCTCGCCGTTGACTAACGAGCACATTACGACAGATTTTTCTGAGTCCCTGATTGAACTGGTGACACCCCCTTTTCAGGAGAGTTGGGAATTATTGCAATATTTGTGCGATCTGCACCAATTTGTTTATCGGCATTTGGACGAAGAGTTAATGTGGTCGACGAGTATGCCTTGTGCCATCGATGGCGACGCGAGCATACCGCTGGCGCAATTTGGTAACTCGAATGTCGGGCGAATGAAAACCATTTATCGTCATGGTTTGGGACTGCGCTATGGTCGCATTATGCAAGCCATCTCTGGCGTGCATTTTAATTATTCGTTCGCACCTGCCCTATGGGAAGTGCTAAAAGACGTCAACGAGTCTAAACAGGAAAATCAGGACTTCATTTCAGAGCAATACTTTAGTGTGCTCAGAAATTATCGCCGCTTCGGCTGGTTGATATTATATTTATTTGGCACTTCACCAGCGGTTTCTAAGAGTTTTTTTGCGACGCGTGAAACAACTTTGCCAGCGCTCGACGCGGACACTTATTACGAGCCCTTCGGCACCTCCCTGCGTATGAGCGATATAGGTTATCGCAATAAAAACCAATCGACAGTCAGCGTGTCGGTTAACGGCCTAGACGAGTACGTGCGCGACCTGTCGAATGCAACTAGTACCCCCTTCCCTGATTATCAAGCTTTAGGTGTCCAGGTCAATGGCGAATATCGCCAGTTGAATTCTAATATTTTACAAATAGAGAATGAATATTATAGCTATATAAGGCCTAAGCGAGTCGCGCGTTCAGGCGAACGCCCGGGTCATGCGCTACGTCGCGCGGGGGTTGAATATGTCGAAGTTCGAGCGCTTGACGTCAGTGCGTTTGATCCTGTCGGCGTCAACCAAAATAAACTACGCTTTCTGGAAGCGTTTTTAGCTTTGTGCGTATTACGCGAAAGCGACCCTATCAGTCGAAACGAGCAAGAATCGTTGGATGCTAATCACTTAAAAGTGGCGCGACGCGGACGCGAGCCTGGGTTGCTTTTGGATCGGCAGGGCCGCTCGTATTCCATGATGACTTGGGCTAAAGAGCTGCTCGACTCGATGCAGGGCATTTGTGAGATGTTGGATAACGGTGAACCGGCACGACCGTATATGGCGGCGCTTGAACAACAGCGCGTCAAGATCGATGATGTGGACCGTACGCCATCGGCAAGATTGCTGGCTGAGATGCGCCAAAGTGGTGAGTCGTTCGCGCAGCTCACACTACGCATGTCTCAATTGCATAAGGACTATTTTTTGGGACTGTATCCGCCCAACGAAAGGCGATTGGCCGAGTTTGCCGCTGAATCTGCAGAATCACATGCTGAGCAACAACATATTGAGGCCAACGACACTTTAAGTTTTGACGCCTATTTGGCGCAGTACTTGAAAGACTAGCAACGGATTATTAAAAATAACTCAGTAAATAGCTATTTCGATGGGACTATGGGCCGTCTGGCTGGCGCGAAACATTCCTTCGGAATTAAATTGCATGCTGATTTCGCCGCGGCAATTGATGGCGATGACTCCGCCTTCGCCGTGCAAATTAATAAGCTCGCCGTGTACTACCTCGCGCACCGCTTGTTGCAAAGAAAGCTGAGCAAATCGAACGCGGGCGCAAATATCGTGAGCCACTGCTGCGCGAATAAAAACTTCCCCATGACCCGTCGCCGACACGGCAGCGGCACGGTCATCTGCGTAGGTTCCCGCACCGATGATGGGTGTGTCGCCTATACGCCCAAAGCGCTTGCCGGTCATGCCGCCGGTGGAGGTGCCGGCCGCCAGGTGACCTTGTTGGTCCAACGCGACCGCGCCGACCGTACCCACGTGAGAGATCGTAAGACCTGACAGAGCGGTATCGCCGCCGCGAATGCGTTCAAGTTGGCGCCAACGAGCTTCAGTATAAAAATAGCTTGTGGGTACCAGGGTAGCGCCTTGCTGAACCGCGAATTCCTCGGCACCTGCACCGCTGAGCATGACATAGGGCGAGCGCTCCATAATAGTGCGTGCCAATTCAATGGGATTTTTAATGTGAGTCAGACCGCAGGCGGCGCCCGCTTGTAATGTACCGCCGTCCATAATTGAGGCGTCCAATTCGTTGTGACCCTCGTGGGTGAACACGGCACCTCGACCGGCATTAAATAGCGGGTTATCTTCGAGCACGACGACCGATTGCACCACCGCATCTAGACTGGCGCCGCCTTTTCTCAAAATGGCGTAGCCCGCCTCTAAGGCTTCGGCAAGACCGTCGCGAAATTGACGTTCTTTAGCCGCGTCTAGTTCTGCGCGTGGAAGCGTGCCTGCGCCGCCATGAATTGCTAGTCCGTACATAGTTTCAAGGCTATCATCTTTCGCCTATGAATCCATTCTTAAAAACCGGTGCCATTAAAACTCTGCTGATCGCCAATCGCGGCGAAATTGCTATTCGCGTTATGCGCGCGGCGGCTGAGTTAGGGATTCGTACCATCGCGATCCATTCACGCGAAGACCGGTTTTCTCTGCATCGTACTAAGGCGGATGAGAGCTATTTGGTAGGCGATGGCAAGGGTCCCATTGAAGCGTATTTAGATATCGCTGATATTATGCGGGTGGCCGTCGAGGCAGGCGCTGACGCTATTCATCCGGGCTACGGTTTTTTATCGGAAAGTCCCGAATTTGCTGAAGCGTGCGGAGCTGCCGGCATCGTATTTGTGGGTCCGCGGCCCGACACTATGCGTCGCTTGGGTAATAAGGTTGTAGCACGTAATTTAGCCGTTAGCGCCGGTGTGCCCGTGATGCCGGCAACCCCACCGTTACCGACGGATGACGCGCAAGTGCTGAGCATGGCTCATGCCGTAGGATTTCCACTAATGCTCAAGGCAAGCTGGGGTGGCGGCGGCCGTGGTATGCGAATTGTCGAAGACGATACAGTGTTACTTGAGACCGTCGCTGCCGCGCGGCGCGAAGCCCGGGCGGCTTTCGGCAAAGATGAGGTATATCTTGAGAAACTGGTGCGGCGTGCTAAGCATGTCGAAGTGCAAATATTGGGCGATTCGCATGGCAACCTGGTGCATCTATACGAACGCGATTGCACAGTGCAGCGGCGCAACCAAAAAGTGGTGGAGCGCGCACCCGCGACGTTTTTGACTGATCAGCAGCGAACGGATTTATGTGAAGCTGCCTTAAAAATTGGTCGCGCCGTTAATTATCTCGCAGCGGGTACCGTAGAATTTCTACAGGACGCCGACAGTGGTCAGTTTTATTTCATAGAGGTCAATCCGCGTATCCAAGTGGAACACACGGTCACAGAATGTGTCACCGGCGTGGACTTAGTTAAAGCCCAGATTCGCATCTGTGCCGGCGCGCGCATTGGCACTTTGGAAAGTGGTGTGCCGGTGCAGGAAAATATTAAAATCAACGCCTATGCGTTGCAATGCCGAGTGACCACGGAAGATCCTGAAAATAATTTTGTCCCGGACTATGGGCGCATCACTGCCTATCGTAGTCCGGCGGGCTTCGGAATTCGTTTAGATGCGGGAACGGCCTATGCGGGGGCCATTATTACGCGGTTCTATGATTCGCTATTGGTTAAGGTGACTGCTTGGTCACCCACGCCGGAAGAGACCATCGCACGCATGCACCGGGCGCTTTGGGAGTTTCGAATTCGAGGTGTGGTCACCAATTTACGTTTTCTCGACCAACTCATTACTCACCCGAGTTTCGTTACGGCAGATTACACCACTCAATTTATTGACCAAACACCAGAGTTAATGCGTGCGGTGCGTAAACGGGATCGCGCAACGCGTTTGTTGAGTTTTCTGGGTGAAGTAATTGTTAATGGCAATCCTGAGGTTAAAGGCAGGGTACAGCCAAAACAAGCGGTGTTCCCGCGTTTGCCGCGGGTGGCTCTGTCGCCTCCACAACCGGGAAGCAAACAAAAATTTGATGAATTGGGGCCACAGAGATTTTCACAGTGGATGCTGGCGGAAAAGAGAGTATTTCTCACGGATACTTGTATGCGTGATGCACACCAGTCCTTACTGGCGACACGTATTCGCACGCGGGATATGAGTTTAATCGCGCCGTTTTACGCGAGCTTATTGCCCGAGCTGTTTTCGGTGGAGTGTTGGGGGGGTGCGACATTTGATGTCGCGATGCGCTTTTTAAAAGAAGATCCTTGGGAGCGCTTGGCAGAATTACGCGCTCGAATTCCCAATCTGTTGTTGCAAATGTTATTGCGCTCGGCGAATGCGGTGGGTTACACCAATTACCCTGACAATGTAGTGCAATATTTTGTGGCTCAGGCCGCCAATGCCGGAATCGATGTGTTTCGGGTGTTCGATTGCCTAAATTGGACCGCGAATATGCGAGTGGCTATGGAAGCGGTCGGAAAGAGCGGCCGATTGTGCGAGGCCGCGATCTGTTATACGGGCAATTTATCTAATCCTCACGAAGTTAAATACGACTTAGGCTACTACCTTAAAATCGCCAAAGAATTGAAGGCGATGGGCGCGCATGTCCTGGCGATAAAGGATATGGCGGGATTGTGTCAACCGCGCGCGGCCAGTGTATTGGTACGAGCGCTCAAAGAAGAAATAGGATTGCCGATTCATTTTCATACGCACGATACCAGCGGGATTGCTGCAGCCAGTGTGCTGGCCGCAATTGAAGCAGGTGCAGACGCGGTAGACGGTGCTATTGATGCACTGTCAGGTCTTACATCCCAGCCCAATTTGGGCTCGATTGTCGAAGCGTTGCGTTACAGTCCTCGTGATTCACGAGTAAACCCGGACAATTTGCGGTTAATTTCAACCTATTGGGAGCAGGTTCGCCACGGTTATGTGTCGTTTGAAAGCGAGATTCGCGCCGGAGCGTCGGAGGTGTATGTGCACGGGATGCCGGGAGGGCAATACACGAATTTACGCGAGCAAGCGCGTGCGCTGGGTATCGACGAGTATCGCTGGCCGGAGGTCGCTACGGCTTACGCGGCGGTAAATCAAATGTTCGGCGATATCGTTAAAGTGACCCCTACTTCCAAGGTGGTCGGTGATATGGCCCTACTCATGGTGACCAGTGGACTAAAGCCTGAGTCGGTGTTGGATCCGGCGGTGGAAATAGCGTTTCCGGAATCGGTGATACAACTGTTTCGGGGCGATCTAGGTTTCCCTATCGGGGGTTTTCCACCCGCTTTGCAAAAAAAGATATTGGCTGGGCAGTCGCCGCTAGCCGTGCGGCCGGGGGAATCCTTGCCCGCCGCGGATCTAGAGAGCTTGCGCCACACAGCAGAGCTCGCCGCAGGTCGAGTATTAATCGATTTTGAATTCGCGTCCTACTTGATGTATCCAAAAGTGTTTATCGACTATGCGGCTGATCGAGCCGCTTACGGTGATGTGAGTTCTTTACCGACATCGGTTTTTTTCTTTGGTTTGCAATCCGGCCAAGAAATAAATGTTGACCTGGAGCGAGGCAAGACGCTGATCGTGAAGTATGTAACGACCAGTGAGCCTCATGAAGACGGCACGCGTACGGTGTTTTTTGAATTGAATGGCCAGCCGCGGCCTATTCGAGTTGCTGACCGGACGCAAGTCGCAAAAAAACCGCCACCGCGAAAAGCGGAAGGAGGTAATGCCAGCCATGTAGGCGCTCCGATGCCGGGCACTGTAACCACAGTGCCGGTTCACGTGGGTCAAAAATTGGTGCGGGGCGAGGTGATGCTGACCCTTGAGGCCATGAAAATGGAAACGACGGTACGGGCGGAGCGTGATGGATCAGTCAAAGAGATATTGGTGAAGCCGGGGTTACTAGTGGATACCAAAGACTTGCTGATCATTTTTGAATAACGCGAGGCGTTTAACAGACGACGCCTTAAATGACCCGCGCTATCCTTGGCGTTCTGGGATAGTGACTTCGAGGCCGTCTAGTGCTTCGCTCACCGTAATTTGACAGCTTAGGCGGCTATTATCTTTAGGTTCCCAGGCATTTTCCAGCATACCTTGTTCCATATCTTCTCGTGCCGGCAACTGATCCATCCACTGGGGCGCTACATACACATGGCAAGTGGCACAGGCGCAGGCTCCACCGCATTGGGCTAATATGCCCTCGATTTGATTTTGGCGCGCCACTTCCATAAGACTGATGCCGGAGGTTGCCAACACTTCACGACGCGAATTAGCATCGATAAATACGATACGGGGCATTAAACGGCTTCTTTCAACAATGTGTCGATACGCGGGATTTTGCCAGCATCAAGCGGTGTTCGGTCGGCAATCAGCTTGCGTGCGGCCATATAATCTTTCGGTTGATTGACAGCTTCAATTGCTATCAAGGCATGCTCCTTGAGGTAACAAACGCTAAAAACACGCTGCGTGGGATCGCCGCGCACAATGAGCTCATCGTGACCATCCGATAATCCTGCAATCAGTAATTTATTATCGAATTGATCGGACCAAAACCAGGGCACCCGGTCATGTTTGACCTCGCGACCCAGCATGTTAAGCGCGGCGGTCTTGGCCTGTTCAACCGCATTATCGACTGATTCGAGACGAATGCGCCGACCGTAGTGAATAGAGGGATGGTTAGTGCAGTCGCCAGCGGCGTAGATGTGCGGGTCACTGGTGCGGCAGAATTCGTCGACAACAATCCCGTTGTCGCAGTTCAACCCGGCTGCGCTCGCGAGCGAGCTAGCGGCCATCGCACCGATACCGACAATGACAAAATCTGCGTCGTACTGACTGCCGTCCGCGCATACGACGCGCTCGACCTGGTTTAGGCCTTCGATTTGCACGACACGGCTATTACAGACTATGTTGACGCCGTGGGCGGAGTGACGATCAGAAAAATACTGTGAGACACAGGGTGAAGCAACGCGGTTCATGACCCTATCAGCCATTTCCAGCACAGTGACTTCGCAGCCCATTGTGCGACAAGTTGCCGCCGTCTCAAGACCGATATAGCCGCCTCCAATAATAACCGCACGAGCCGCGGGTTTTATATGGCTGCGGATTTGTATCGCGTCTGCCAAGCATCGTAGGTAGTGAATGCCCGCAAGCTGGGCGCCTGGGCAGGTCAGTAGTCGTGAGGTGGTACCCAGACAGAGGAGTAGGCGGTCGTATTGCAAAGATTCGCTTGTACAGGTAATGCTTCTAGTCGCCGGGTCTATTCGAGTGACCCCCGTTGCGAGATGCAACTCAATCTGGTGCTCGTCATAAAACGGTTGATGCCTAAACATTAGCCGATCTTCAGTCATTTCACCGGCAAGAAATTTTTTAGATAAAGGCGGGCGCTGATAGGGGAGCTGGGCTTCATCCCCCACCAGGATTAAGCGACCCGCAAATCCTTCCCGTCTGAGCGTGTCAACGGCTTGAGCACCCGCTTGGCCTGCGCCGACAACGATAATGTTTGCGATCATGGGAATCCTTAGATAACTAGCACCATTCTGTATAGTATGACCGGGTCAGCCTTAAGGTTCGCCGGAGTCTGGTATGAAATTGATAACCGCTATTATAAAACCCTTCAAACTTGATGATGTACGCGCCGCGCTTTCTGAGATAGGTGTGTCGGGCATGACTGTCACAGAAGTGAAGGGCTTTGGACGCCAGCGGGGACATACTGAATTGTATCGCGGGGCCGAGTATGTGGTTGATTTCGTGCCGAAGACGCGCATTGAAGTCGCGGTGCGGGATGAATTGGTGGACCAAGTGCTCGAGGCTATCACTGCCGCCTCTAAAACAGGCAAGGTCGGCGACGGCAAGATCTTTGTTACCTCGGTAGCACGCGTGCTCAGAATTCGTACCGGCGAAATGGATAACGCTGCGCTCTAATCTTGTTGCTTAGCCTTGCGGCGCGAAAACAGCACCAAAATACCGATGCAGACCCCAAAATTTAATACCCACCACCCTAATTGGCGGGCGCTATTTTTATTGGACCCATTATCGCTTTCACCTGGGGTCTCTAATGTACCGTGCAAACGTTCTTTTATTTCACCTCGAGTGACATAGAATTCAATCGCTGCGGGACCTTGCAACCGGAGATCGGGAGTCTGTAACGAATAACTACCGTCAACTTGAGCCGTGGCCGATTCTGTGTTGCCGCGAAGGTTGACCGTTACCCGGGCATTGCGCACCGGCGCATTGTCGGCAAGCTGGGTGATGTGCACGTTCAACACATCCTCGCGCACCACTCCAACCGCTAAAAAGCTCGCTGAGCGTGCTTCGACTCGCGGGGTCGCAGCAGAACTTGCGAACGCTATGAAGCTTAACGTAATAGCTAGGTAGCTTGCCGCTCTTCTCAAAGCAAGAAGCCCCACAGTCCCATAAGGGTGCCCGCAACTCCCGATATGAGACCAAATATTGGAAAAAAGCTTTTGCGTGCTAAGAAATAAAGAGAGCAGAGTACGAGACCTAGTTCCAGCAATCCTTCGCCAATGTCAAAACGCAGCGCCTGTTCTTCGGTATGTTCTGTTTCACGTACTTTCCCTTCGGCCTCTTCTTTAATCTTTTTAGCTTCGCTGGCATAGCGGATTCGCGACGATTCTAATTCATCGACTACGCCTTTGCTTTTCTCAAGGTCAGGTGCTAACGCTTGTAAAACCTTGAGACCCACCTCGGTAGAATTTCCGCGAATTATCTTGGCCTGGTAGTGAGACCATTGATCATTGGCTTCAGTACGATGGATAACCGCTGCGGTGTGGGCTCGATGCGAGGCAATTGTGACCACTGACAATAAGATACCGACGGCGCCG
Source organism: Gammaproteobacteria bacterium (assembly GCA_025359565.1). Classification (GTDB taxonomy): domain Bacteria; phylum Pseudomonadota; class Gammaproteobacteria; order Steroidobacterales; family Steroidobacteraceae; genus Bog-1198. Next base: position 162,614 of record JANYFY010000025.1, read on the forward strand.
ACGAGGACTCCGACCCGACGGGTGTACGGATCCGCGCCATGTTCCGCTGTTATTTCGAGTTCAGTCATTTTTTGGGTTCTCCACGTGAAATTCCAAGTACGCCGCTACGAACAACTTCGATGATTTCGCCGAAGGTTGCTACCTCTTTAAGAAATTCGCTAATTTGGGCTTCTGTGCTGGTCAGCTCCACGATGTAGCTTGAGGGGTTTAATGATAATATTTTGCCGTCGACTCGACCTGAAAGGGTTTTGACCGCATCTATTTGCGTCGTGGCGATGCGTAGTTTCACCAGTAATAACTCGCGAGCAAGCGTGTCGCCGCTGGTCATATCCTCGACTGCAACCACGTCGACCAGTTTGAGAAGCTGAGCATTGATCTGAGCCATAACGGCATCGGAGCCTATGGTGACCAAGGTTATACGGGAGACCGTGGGGTCGTCGGTGGGAGCAACTGACAAGGACTCAATGTTGTAGCCACGACTAGAGATCAATCCAGTAACGCGCGTAAGTGCTCCAGCTTCATTTTGTAACAGAATGGCGATGAGATGACGCATAGGCGGTAAGGATACGGGAGTGAGGGTCTTTAGCGCCAGAGCGATTACTGCTAGTCTTTGTGGGTGAAAGATAGACACGAAATGGTAAATCAGGCGGTCCACCCTTTAGCGGGCAGCACGATGACGGGTGCGGAAATGGTGGTCCAAGTATTGGCTGACGAACGCGTCGATACTATTTTCGGCTACAGCGGCGGCGCAATACTGCCAATTTATGATGCCGTATTTCGCTATAACCTCGATCATAAAGGCACGATGCGGTTGATTGTCCCTGCTAACGAACAGGGCGCGGGTTTTATGGCGGCCGGCTTCGCGCGAGCCAGCGGCCGAGTGGGCGTGGCCTTAGTCACATCGGGTCCGGGAGCTACCAACACGGTGACGCCGGTGCGCGATAGCATGGCCGATTCGGTGCCCATCGTGGTGATTTGCGGTCAAGTAGCGAGCACCTCTATTGGGACCGATGCTTTTCAAGAGGCTCCAGTCCCCAGCATCATGGGTGCGGTGGCTAAGCATGTATTTTTGATCACTGATCCTGCCAAGCTTGAGGCCACGGTGCGTACGGCATTTGAAATTGCCCGTACGGGTAGGCCTGGTCCGGTAGTGCTCGATATTCCAAAAGACATCCAAAACTGGAAAGGCGTGTTTCAGGGTTTTGGACGGCTAAGCATCCCGGGGTACCGCCAGCGGATGAATCGTTTAGAGGCCAATAAATTACCGGAAAGTGCTGCAGCGGCGCTGTTTGCAGCCCTGTCGGTTGCCGAGCGACCCATGATTTACGCCGGTGGCGGTGTGATTAATGGGGAAGCTGCTGCAAGTTTGCGCCAGTTTTCGTCAGAGTTTCATATTCCAGTCGTCACCACACTGATGGGAATCGGCGCGATCAACACCACTGATCCGTTGTCGATGCGTATGTTAGGAATGCACGGCGCCGCGTTTGCTAATTACGCGGTAGATGATTGCGATTGTTTGCTTAACATCGGCGCCCGCTTCGATGATCGGGTGGCGGGAAATCCCGGTAAATTTGCCGCTAAAGCGAAATTTATTGCGCATTTTGACATTGATGCCTCGGAGATCAATAAAGTTAAGCGAGTCGATTGGAGCCATGTAGGGTTGCTAGCGGATGCGCTCAAGAGCTTGTTGACGTTCGGCCGACAGCATAACTTTAAGCGCGATTGGTCAAGATGGCTTCAGCATTGTCAGGATCTACGCACGACTTATGCGATGAATTACCCGCGCGATAGCACCCTGATTCAACCCTACTATGTGATCGAGGAAATAAATCGGCTTACCAAGGGCGAAGCCATTATTTCAACCGGCGTGGGTCAGCACCAGATGTGGGCGGCACAGTATTTCGATTTTAGCGGTCCGCGTCTTTGGTTGACCTCCGGCAGCATGGGCACCATGGGCTTTGGTTTGCCTGCAGCGGTGGGCGCACAATTTGCAAATCGCGATCGGTTAGTGATTGATATTGACGGCGATGCCAGTATTCGGATGAATCTCGGTGAATTAGAAACCGTCACAACCTATGATCTACCCGTCAAAGTGGTGGTGCTTAATAATTGTGGTGACGGTATGGTAAAACAGTGGCAGAAGCTGTTTTATAAGGGTCGTCTGAGTGCCAGCGATAAGAGTTTACATAAGAAGGACTTTGTGAAGGCGGCGTTGGCTGACGGGTTTCCCTATGCGCAGCGCTTAGAGGTCAATGCCGATGTGCCGCGGGTGATAAAGGAGTTCATTGGCTTTACGGGGCCGGCGTTTCTAGAGGTGATGATTGATCCGGACGCGGGAGTGTATCCAATGGTGGGACCCGGCCAAGGTTATGATGAGATGATCACCGGTGAGCATATCCCCTCGCGCACACTCGTAAAAATTACTACGCCGGATGCGTCGGAGATGTTCTAGTGGCTGAGACTGGCGGACAGCCGCTACCCGGGGCCTGCAGCTACCATAGACCTGCCGCTATCATAGACTTGCCGCCACCTACCCGTGGCCTGTAGCTACCAGACACCGGTATTAGCCATGTCTATCCAGGGTTTTGCGGGTGGGAGTGCGGGGCCTGCTTGTAGAAGTTCTATCGAAATATTATCGGGAGAGCGCACAAAGGCCATGCGCCCATCGCGCGGAGGGCGATTGATGATGACGCCTTGATCCAGCAAGTGCTGACAGGTGGCATAAATATTGTTGACGGCGTAGGCCAGATGTCCGAAATTGCGGCCACCGGAATAAATTTCAGTGTCCCAATTATGGGTGAGTTCTACTTGCGCGCTTTCGTCGCCGTCGGCGGCCAAAAACACCAGCGTGTAACGACCTTGGCTGTAGTCTTTGCGGGATAGTTCTTTAAGCCCGAGCGCACGGTAGAATTTCAGCGACGCTTCAATATCGGTGACGCGAACCATGGTGTGTAGATATTTCATGTCGGATCCTTGAGGCTTTTGTGTCACAAATTGGCGACAGATTTAACATTATATCGGCGTCTTCGATTAAAGTCGCTTAACTAGTGGATTTTTATATTGTAAATGCGAACTCTTAAGGCGAATATGCAATCACGATTTCCCTCCAGGCGTCACTTAATTGCAACACTTGGTTGTGACCTAATAAGATCGAGCGTGATGGCGACGGCCTTTATGCAACGATCAAAATTGGACGTGTTGGACTTCAGTCCTGACACCTGTTCCCCTCAAATTCCCCGCATTATGCGGGGATTTTTTCACCTAGTGCGCACCACTTGAAACGCCACTATCGAGTCGTAGTCATTGGCGGCGGCATCGTAGGCACAAGCGTGCTCTATCATTTAGCGCGACGCGGATGGTCGGACATTGCGCTCATTGAGCGCGCAGAACTCACCGCCGGATCTACTTGGCACGCCGCTGCCGGCTTTCATGCGCTTAACGATGATCCGAATATAGCGGCTCTACAGTCGTATACCATCAAGCTCTATCAGGAAATTGAAAAAGAGAGTGGGCAGAATGTTGGGTTGCATATGCCGGGGGGCTACAGCCTCGCCACCACGCCGGCGCGCTGGGAGTGGCTACAGGCTGAGGCGGCTATTTATGAAACGTTGGGCATTGGCGCGCGCCTAGCAACCCCTGAGGAAATAGTGGCTGATTGTCCAATTGTGGAACCATTAGGGTTGCTCGGTGGACTCTTTGACCCGCATGAGGGTGCAGTGGATCCGCATGGCGCAACGCATGCATTTGCGATTGCGGCGAAAAAGCGCGGGGCGGAGGTGATTTTGCGTAACCGCGTGGTGGCAATTAAATCGCTGCCTAACGGCCACTGGCAGCTCGACACTGAGCACGGTCGGGTGACCACCGAACATGTCGTGAACGCCGCGGGTCTATGGGCCCGCCGCGTCGGGCATATGGTCGGGATTAATTTGCCGCTCACGCCGATGCAGCATCACTATCTGATTACGGAGGACCTTCCGGTTCTCGTCGCGCGCAAAGATGAAATGCCCTGCGTGACCGATCTGGAAGGGTTCACGTATCTGCAGCAGGAGCGCAAGGGCGTGCTGTTAGGGGTATATGAGCGCAAGCCCAAACATTGGAAAACAGAAGGTGCTGATTGGGACTACGGGATGGATTTGATTCCCGAAGAGATTGATCGCATTAGCGATGAACTCAATATTGGGTTTGCGCGTTTCCCGGCGTTACAAGAAGTGGGTATTCGCCGTTGGGTGAATGGCGCTTTTACTTTTACGCCCGACGGCAATCCCTTAGTGGGACCTGTGCCGGGCTTGCGTAATTATTGGACTGCCTGTGGTTGTATGTCTGGCTTTTCGCAGGGCGGTGCGATTGGGCAGGTCTTGAGCAATTGGATTATTGATGGTGATCCCGGGTCTGATGTGTTCGGAATGGATGTCGCGCGCTATGGGGCATTCGCGAGTAATGATCAATATTTACGCGACACCACCGCACAGTTTTACGCACGACGTTTTGTGATTGCGTATCCTAATGAGGAACTGCCTGCAGGTCGGCCTTTCAAGATGACACCCAGCTATGACGCGCAAAAAACAGCGGGGGCGCATTTCGGGGTGGTGTGGGGCATGGAAACCCCACAATTTTTTGCGGCGGGTCAACCGGATTTTGTTGAAACCCCGTCACTCCGTCGATCGAACGCGCACGGCTTGGTTGCGGCGGAAGTCGATGCGACTCGTCACGCTGCAGGATTGTTAGATACGGGTGTGTATGCGCGTTACGAGGTATCGGGCACGCGCGCGGCGGCGTGGCTGGATTACTTGCTTGCCAACACACTCCCCGTCGAAGGTCGTATGCGGCTGGCCCCCTTGTTAGCACCCACGGGAAAGTTGATGGGTGACCTTACGGTTGCGTGCATTGCTCCCGGGCGCTACTGGCTCGTGGGATCCTATTATCTACAGCAATGGCATCAACGCTGGTTTGCTGAGCACTTACCAAAGTCTGGCGTCATCATTGAAAATTTATCCGAGACGTGGCTCGGGTTCTCGCTCTCGGGTCCGCGTGCGCGTGATATTCTGGCGCTGCTGACGCGCGAGGATGTGAGTCATTCGGCGTTGCCGTTTTTAAGCTGTCGGCATTTGAATATCGGCTTTACTCAAGCGCTGGTCGCGCGCGTATCGCTGACCGGTGAATTGGGCTATGAAATCAATGTCCCGGTAGCGCAGCAGCGCGCTTTGTGGGGGGCGTTGATGGAGCGGGGTATACCCTTAGGGATGAAACCTATCGGGATGCGGGCTCAGGACAGCTTGCGTTTAGAAAAAGGCTATGGGGTGTGGTCGCTGGAGTTTACGCAAGGGTACACGCCGGCGATGACGGGGCTGGATCGTTTTATCGCTTACGATAAAGGTAATTTTATTGGACGCGAGGCTGCGCAGCACGATCGCGACGCGCATCGTGCGGCCAGTGGGTCTGGCCAGCGTTTGGTGTTGCTGTCTATTGACGCTGCGGATGCGGAGGTTACGGGCATGGAACCCATTTGGAGCGGCACTAGGCAAATAGGGTTTATCACCTCGGGTGCGTATGGGCATCACGTTAAAAAGAGCCTGGCATTGGGCTATGTTGACCAAGAATTTGCGCCGCGCTATGGGGTACGTGAAGGGGCGGTTGAACCGTCGCTTGAGGTGCCGCTCGAAGTGCCGCTCGAAGTGCCAGTTGTGGGTGAACGTCGAACGGCGATAATTTTGGCGGAGCCGCCCTACGATCCGCGAGGCATTAAATTACGAGGATAGTATTAGGTTGCGAGGAAAGTAATAGGTTGCGAGGATAGTAATAGGTAGTGAGCACGAGCGAAATATTTTTAATCGCCATGGCGATTATATTTGTGGTTCCCTATCTCATATGGAGAGTAGGGAAGACTGACTATTACGCGCCTCTGGTAGTGGTCCAGATTATTACGGGTATCCTACTTGGCCCCGGCATATTGGGTGCGTTGTATCCGCACTACTATGGATTTGTGTTTAATACGGCGGTGGTTCAGGCGCTGAACGGTGTGGCTTGGTGGGCCGTCATGGTTTTTGTTTGGATTGCTGGCATTGAACTGGATTTACAGGGAGTCTGGGCGCATCGGCGTGAGAGTGGTATCACCGCAGGTCTCGCGTTGGGTACTCCTTTGTGGTTAGGCTGCATGGTGGCTCTGGGTCTTTTACGGTTCGGTGGATGGGTGGGTGCAAGCGCAGCACCCTGGCAATTTGTTCTTGGTATCGGGATGGCCTGTGCGGTGACGGCTTTACCCATACTAATTTTGTTAATGGAAAAATTGGAAATTCTCCGTCAACCGATTGGGCAGCGGATTTTGCGTTATGCCAGCATGGACGATATTGCCATCTGGGGAGTGCTCGCGTTAATCCTGATGGACTGGCAAAGAATCGGCAAACAATTTTTTTTCCTCTTGAGTTTCGCGGTAGCCAGTTGGTTACTCCGTCGTTTGATGCTGTGGTTGCAGGAACGTGATCGCTGGTATGTGGGTCTCATGTGGCTTCTAGTATGTGGCTTAGGTGCCGACTGGTCTGGTCTGCATTTTATGGTGGGAGCCTTCTTAGCGGGTGCTGTTATGGACCGTCATTGGTTCGATCAGAGCCGAATGGATATGCTGCGGCATAATGTGCTGCTTGTCATGATGCCAGTATTTTTCCTAAGTACGGGTTTGCGAACCAATTGGACTATGGGAGGGTCCGCAGTGTTTTTAGTTGCAGGAGTGTTATTAATTGCCTCGGTAAGCGGCAAACTGTTGGGCATGCGGGTGGCGGGACGCATCCTTAAATGGCAACCGGGCGAAAGTTCTTTGATAGGGTGGCTGTTGCAGACCAAAGCGCTCATCATGATTATCTTTGTGAACGTACTACTCGATAAGAAAATCATCACCAATGCTACGTTTACAGCGTTGTTGTTAATGGCGGTCGGTAGCACTATGCTGACGATACCTATCGCAAACCCTAAACTAATACGGCTACGCGCACTGATTTCTAAAGCGGCTTGATTTCGACACTGTGCGCCGGAGTGACCAGCGCACAGACTCTCTAAATTAATGTCTTAATTTACTAGGCTACTTCGGCGGAATTCTCTTACTCAGAGCATTTTCCTGCTGATTTAATGTCTTCTGTTCCGATTGGGTGATGTGGCCGCCATTTTGACTGGCCATGTCTCGTTCCTCCTGCCGAATTTGACGATCGTGCTTATGTAACGAAGCGGCTTGCCTTTTGGTGAGGGTTCCATTCTTTACATCCTGATGAATGCGCTTGCTCTGATTGGAAAGCCGCGTATTCACTTCCTCACGTCGGGGATGATTCTTCTGAAAGGTTGTGTCGGCCGATGATATGCCCACTAAACCGACCAGCGACCCGGTAAGAGCGGCGACCGTGATGAACTTGCGTACTGAAATCAACATATTAGATACCTCTTAAATGATAGCGATGTCACCCGAAGAACAACGCCCAACCAGCCCTTGGGCCTACACGTATTAAGCGACGTTAATTTAATGCCCATGAGCGCCCCCGGTTCGCTCGGCCAATCGCCTACAGGCTGCGGGTGGCAAATTGTTGTAGGATCACTTTATGCAACCAAAACATCCCATCCGTTCTACCACGATTTTCGTGACTGCGGTATTCGCTTTATTAAGTGGCGCGCATAACGCTTGCGGACAAGAACCTCACCGTACCGTGTTGGCCGCTGAGCAAGTGGTGCAAATACTGGACGAGACAGTGGATTGGTACCGAACTTTGGGAACCCAGCAACAGGCCGCTGATCAACCGAGCGACTTATTAATTTTGTATGCCAATCGTCAAACCGGTGACAAAGTGATGACTTTGGCGTTTGAAATCGCTCGAGCCAACGCTGAACTTCTAAGTAGTGAAGAAGATTCCGGTAAGAGTGATACCGAGGCTGCATCTTCGACCCAAACCATGAGTCAGGCGCAGAGTAAAGTGGATTTGCAAGTTAAGGATATTCAAACCGAAATGGACAGCGACCGTCGTTCATTAGCAACGGCGGCGGCAAGCGATAGGCCAGCACTTCAAGGAAAAATTGCCGAACTACAGGGCGAACTCGACCTTGCAAATGCACGTCACAATTTGCTCGACACGATTTCAGAATTTACTAATGGTGATAGTGCTCATAGTGCCCGGGCAAGCGCGTTGAAACTACAAATTGACGCCATTGCTGGATCTATTCCCTCGTTGAATACAGCCACTGCAGCCGCGACCAGTAGTGTTGTCTCTATACCTACTCTCAATACCGCCCCCTCGGCTAGCAGTACCCTAGGACGCTTCGGTATCTGGGATTTAGCTTCGAATGTGATTAGGCTCTCACAGAAAATTGCGGCAATTGACGCCATTGATCAGCGCACGCTTAAGTTACAAGCTACTTTCACTACTATGCGCAATCCACCGTTAGCACAGTTAAAAATATTGTCTACGCGCGGTGATGCGTTAGCGGCGAAGGCGGATACGGTTGCTGGACCCGCCTTAAAAGCGGTACGTGATCAATTTGATACATTGGCTTGGTTGTTTAAACAGACCTCCGCCATGATCGTTCCCTTGAGTAAGGAAGGAATATTGCTGTCGCAGTACCGACATAACTTAGCCAACTGGCGCACCGCGCTCAACGCCCAATATCGTCAGGCTTGGAAAGCACTCGCGAGCCGCATAGGAATTTTCGCGGCGCTGTTGGCCCTGGTATTTGTGATGGCTGAACTCTGGCGACGCGCCGTATTCCGCTATGTGCATGACTCTCGGCGCCGCTTTCAATTGTTATTGGTGCGCAAGATAGCGCTGTGGGCTTTGGTGATCGCGATAGCCGCCTCGGCTTTCGCGAGTGAACTAGGATCCTTAGTGACCTTCGCAGGACTCATTACTGCAGGTCTCGCGGTAGCAATGCAAAGTATTTTGGTCTCAGTAGTCGGCTATTTTTTCTTAATTGGTAAATATGGGATTCGGGTCGGCGATCGAGTTCAAATTGGAACTGTGTCTGGAGAGGTCATCGAGTTGGGTCTAGTGCGTTTACACTTGATGGAACTAGACGACCGTGGTTCCCTAGGGCCGACCGGTCGAGTGGTCGCATTCGCTAATTCAATAGTCTTTCAATCCTCGGGCGGACTATTCAAACAGATTCCAGGTGTAGATATCGCCTGGCATGACGCCACACTGAAGCTACCGCAGGGGTGTGATACTGCAGTGGTTAAAGACCAGTTGCTCGCCGCAGTCACCGGTGTGGTCCAAGAGTACCGTGTTGAGATAGAACGCCAAAGCAAGGAAATTCAAAAGAATTCCGCTTCAAAGGCGGGCACCGAGGTCACACCGCAAGTACAGTTGCGTTTTTCTAATGATGGAGTGGAAGCACTAGTGCGCTATCCCGTCAATTTAAAACATTCAGCAGAGATCGATGAGCGGGTGTCCAGAGAGTTATCGGGGGTAATTTCAAATACGCTCAAGACACCCACGCACTAATAAGAGTTAAAAAGCTTTTCTTATTTAAGATCAAGCCGACCATAACTACCATTGGCCTCATTATTTGTACCTGCCGCAAAAAACAAGGTGTTGTGAGGCTGACTGTTAGCATCATTGCCAAAGGCAATTCCCCATAGTCCCGGTGTGGCGATGGCCGTCCCGCTGGCATTATTCACGCTACCGATGAAAATGCCGGTGGCTGAGTCATAACCATTGATCTTACCGTCACCAAAATTGCCGATCAGCAAGGCATTGCTGAGGCTACCAAAATCTGTCGGTGCCAAGGCAATACCCCAGGGAGCGTTAAGCGCGCCCCCCGCAATCAATTGTTTTATCAATTTTCCGTTGGTGTCATAGATATCCACATAACCCAAACCGGGACCGTTACTGTTATCGTGTTGGGCGGGCGCTATTTGTTGCGCGTAGCTTACGTAAATTTGCGTGGCACCCGATGCACCGTTGGCGATGGCTTGAATACCGAAGGGGGCATAGCCGGCCGGGATAGTGGTGTCAGTAAAGGTGAACGCCGTGGCGGAAGTCGCCTGTTTAGTGAAGTCGGCGGCAAATACGTCAATTTTGGTGTTGTGAAAATCGGCGGCATATAGAAAATAATTGGCACCATTCTTAGCAATCGCTAAACCCTTGTAAACGGCACCACCGCTATCTGTATACATAGTTATCGCATGCGCGGGATCCACTGCCCCCGACCAGCCGGCAATCTGGCCGCCCTCGCCATCATATATAAAATTCGCCGCTCCCGACTTGCCACCGGCCGTCACCGTGAAATCCGTGCTGTTGGTGCTGGTATTAAACACAATGCCAGTAGGATCAAATGCCACCCCACCTCCGCTCGCCGCGAAGCTCACGACCAGCGGCGTGGGTGGTTGTTGCGGTATACCCGCACCGTCGTAAAGAGTCGAGGTTTCAGTATGATTATTGGCAACCCAAGCAAAGAATGGGCCAGCCGGTATGGCTATTCCCCAAGGATTGACCAAATTAACATCAATATGGGCTGGCGTAGCGGCCGTGGTATCGCCCACCAAATTCGTCAGCGTAAACGCGCTGGCCGGATTGACAGTCAACATAGCCGAAGCGGTGGTGCTGCCACCACCACCATACGCATTACCGGTCGTCGTGCAAGTCAGGGTATAAGTGGCGGCTCCGCTGGTCGCGGGAGTAACGCTACTCGATCCCGACACCGTCTGCGCGCCAGTCCATCCGCCACTGGCGGTGCAACTGCTGCCGGCGCTGGAACTCCAGGTAAGCTTGGCGCTCTGTCCGAGAGTAATTGCAGTCGGAGCTACCGTAAGGGTGATCATCGGTGCAGGCGTAGGAGTTCCTCCTCCGCCTCCGCCTCCGCCCCCATAGCCACCTCCACCGCAGCTCACCCCAAGAATGGCGCACAAGATACCGATCACGCCTTTCGCTGCGATAACAGGGCTACGCATGTTTACTCTCCTGGACACGGAAATCGTGTCTCAATAGGAGTAAGTGCCTATTCTTCGCAGAATGGTTTAATCCACTCTCACTGAGGTTAAATTCAACTGAGTTTTAATACGGCGAATCGCTGGGGGACTTTTGCACGCTATCAGGGGACTTTGTGAATTCTTTGAAAGCATCCACCAAGTCCCGCGCGGATTTAACCAGAAGTGTGGTGTCCACGCCTACTGCGACAAACAGCGCGCCTAATTTTAAATAGTGCGCTGCGGTCTTTCGATCACTCGTGAGGGTGCCCGCCGCCTTGCCTAGCTTTCTGACGGTGGCGATGCCCCGTTCAATGGCCTCGGTGACTTTCGGATCGGATGGTTTTCCTAATAAACCCATGGTGGCCGATAAATCAGCGGGTCCGAAGAACACGCCGTCGATTCCCTCCACTTGGGTAATGTCAGCAAGATTTCCCATCGCAGTTACAGACTCGACTTGCGCAATTACGCACATTTGCTCATCGGCCTTAACGAGGTAGTCATCGATCTGATTCCAACGTGAGGCGCGTGCAAGAGCGCTTCCTACACCGCGTATGCCGCGAGTCGGATAGCGCGTTGCCGCTACTACATGCACCGCCTGTTCAGCCGTCTCCACCATTGGAACTAGCAAGGTTTGTACTCCACCATCCAAATACTGCTTTATAAGTTCCGCATCACCAGACACGGGTCGCACTACAGCCTGTGTGCTGTAAGGTGCCATCGCTTGTAGTTGAGGCAATACGCTGCGCGGATCGTTCGGTGCATGCTCAGCGTCTATACATAGCCAGTCGAAACCAGTGCTTGCCAGTAGCTCTGTTACGTAAGCATTCGATAACCCCGCCCAAAGGCCGATTTGAGGTCGACCCGTTAAGAGGGCCTGCTTGAAAGTATTGGTGGGGATTTTCATAGGTTCCTCCGATCAGACCAAAGTAAACTAGATAAACCGTAACGAGATATTCCCAAGCGGACCGTAGTCGGCATGCAAAACATCTCCTCGTACCGCAGGTGTGGGCCGTGTGAACGAACCGCTGAGGACAATATCGCCTGCATTAAGTTCTTCGCCATGCGATGCAATTTTATTGGCCAGCCATGCGACACCCGCAGCCGGGTGATTGAGCACCGCGGCGGCAAGTCCGGTCTCTTCAATCACACTATTCTTATAAAGCATCGCACCCACCCAGCGTGGATCAATGGAATCTGGCCTGACCGGGCGGCCACCCAGCACTACGCCTGCGTTGGCCGCAAAATCAGCGATTGTGTCAAATACTTTACGCATCGCCTTGGTATCTCGGTCGAATTGCTCAATTCGAGCGTCAATTATTTCTAAAGCAGGTGTGATGTACTCGGTAGCCTTCAACACGTCAAAAAGCGTTACGCCGGGACCTTTTAGCGGTGCGCGCAATACAAACGCCAGCTCGACTTCAACCCGCGGTGCGATAAATTGCTCGATTGAAATATCGCTACCTGTTTCAAAGAACATATCATCCATTAAAGGCGCATAGTCAGGCTCGGTGATTTGGGACGCCATTTGCATGGCACGCGAAGTAAGACCAATTTTCCGTCCTCGGATTTGTCGCCCGTCTGCGATCTCAAATTTAACCCATTCGATTTGAATGGCATATCCATCCTCAATGGTCATATGAGGATATTCGCTGGAAAAATGTCTGAGTGGAGTTCGACTCTTGCGGGCATCGTAGAGTCGCTTTGCCAAGGAGCGGGTGATTTCTGGGGATAGCATGAAAATCTCTTGTTACGCGATACTTAAGGCTTCTTGAAACGGGTGTGCAAATTATTGTGTTTCCAAGTGCCAACCTCGCTGAATTCGTTGAGTTCCAGGGAGAGGGCCAATCCCTGGACGGCGTAGCTTTCCGCAAAATGGGCTTTCATGAGCTCGAATAGGCCGTTAGCAGTAGCGTCTTTTGCAATTTGGCTTCTTCCTGCGCCAATTTTTAAGTTTGCATGGACAAATCCGGCAGCTGCATCGCTCCCGTCCGCGATACAAAAATCCTCGCAGGGCAACGCACGTACTCGGATACCGCCAGGGGGAAATAGGGCTATTCCTTCAACGCGTAAATTCATCATAAATTGGGCGAGCTTACGGCACAGCTCTGGGAAGCGCCCTAAATGACGTAAATTGCCGCTGTATTCCAACGTCATATGCGACATCTAAATTCCTCGATTCACTCGGTAATGGTCATCGTGGCAATCGTACAGCCCACGGCAAATATCGGAATGGGCTGATAGAAATGGACAGACCCTAAGCCTTTGGCGGCGGCCGAAACGCTGATGAAGGTGCGGATCTCGAAACCACCCTGACCGGCCTCTCGATAGGTATCCGTATCGTTATAGGCTAGAAGAGCAGCCTTATTATTTGCAGACCAACTTCTTAAAAATTCGCGATCCCAAGTTTCATTAATCTTGCCTGAGTCGGGCGTGGCAGGCCAATGCGATATACCACCGGTGCCTAGAATCGCTATCCGCTCGGAGCAGGTATCAGCTGCTCGCCGCAGAGCCTCGCCGAATGCCCAGGCGCGATGTAATGGCGTTAAAGGAGGTCCCTGGCAATTAATATTCATAGGGACTATCGTAAGATCATAGTCCGGGGTCAAAAAATGCAGTGGCACCATGATGCCATGATCGAATTTCCACTCCTCGGCGTACGCAATATCAACGCTTTGCATAATTTCTTGGATTAGGCGTCTAGAAAGGTCTGCATTGCCGGGAACGCTGGTGCGTGCAATCCCAAGCCACTGAGGATCTTCGATAGGTCCCTCGTATCGATCGGCCATACCGATGGCGAAAGAGGGCATATTACTCATAAAGAAGTTAGCGAAGTGTTCTGCGGCTATGACGACGAGTGCATCCGGACGGCTAGCCTTGAGTTGCTCGGACATGCTACGGTAAGCTGCATGTAGGCTTTTTACGGCAGTGGGCTCTGCCATATGGGCTCGACCAGTAATACCGGGTGCATGGCTGCAAATGCCGGCAAAAACCAAGCTCATATGTTAGCTACTTTTTCGTTCAAGTCAGTGGTCATGGCATAAATGCCAGCACGTACCGCACCATGCTGAGTTACGCCATTACGCATGGCCGCAATGTATTCAGGCCACGGCATGCCAAGATAAGCGGCATAGTGCATGAGTAATTGTCCGTTAGCCCCTAGGACATAAATTAAACCAATATTGTGAGTCTCAATTGCGGCACGTTCCTCGCGCGTTAGATCGTATCGATCTAGAACATTGCCGGGTGCAGAGCGAAATAGCGCTTGTACGCCCGGATCACGGTTGAGGTCAAAGAGAAATTTCTGCATCGAGTACAGACTCATAAAGTTCCCCAGCGTGGGATGTGATGCGAGCCCAAGCTTACGCAAATGTTTTTGGGCTCCAAAAATACTTCGTAACTCCAAGTGCCGCCTTCGCGACCCGTTCCTGATCCCTTAGTGCCACCGAACGGTTGACGCAGGTCGCGCACGTTTTGGCTGTTGACGAAGCACATGCCGGCTTCGATGGCGGCTGCGACCCGATGGGCGCGACCGATGTTCTCGCTCCAAACATAACTACTTAAGCCGTATTGAATATCATTGGCCTTAGCAATAGCGTCGGCTTCGTCTTTGAAGGAAATGAGGCAGGCTACAGGTCCAAAAATCTCCTCTTGTGCGATTCGCATGGAATTGTTCACGTCAGCAAAAACCGTGGGCGCGAGGAAATTCCCTGCCATAAATTTGCTGGGCAGCGTGGGGGTGCTCACTCCGCCGCACAGTATCGTGGCACCTTCCTCAAGGCCTAAGTCAATATAGCTACGGACTTTGTCGAGATGAGCCTTGCTAATCATCGGGCCAATGATAGTTTTTTCATGCAGCGGATCGCCCACACTAATACGTTGCGCACGCTCAACAAATTGTTGTACGAAGTCTGTGTAAATTGATTGTTGGATTAGAATGCGTGAACCCGCTGTGCAGCGTTCGCCATTGTTAGAGAAGATCATGAAGAGGGCGGCATCAAGCGCGCGCGGCAAATCAGCGTCACCAAAAATTACGAACGGGCTCTTGCCACCGAGTTCCATTGAAAATTTCTTAAGGCCCGCCGTTTTAACGATACGATTGCCGGTGATCGTGGAGCCAGTAAAAGAGATGGCTCGTACGTCGGGGTGCGCGCACAAGGGTTCGCCGACTTCGGTGCCGAAACCGTGGACGATATTGAGCACACCCGGTGGAATTCCGGCTTCCATGGCGAGCTCACCCAAGCGAGAGGCGGTCAGCGGTGATAGTTCGCTCATTTTTAAGACTGCGGTATTACCGAAAGCAAGCGCGGGAGCCACTTTCCAGGTGGAAGTCATGAAGGGTACGTTCCAGGGCGAAATGAGGGCGCAAACTCCTACCGGTTTAAATAGCGTGTAGTTTAGATGCGTAGGCGTGGGGTAGGTGTGCCCATCCACTCGGACGCACATTTCAGCGAAATAGTGAAAATTATCGGCGGAGCGGGGGATTAATTGTTTACTAGTCTGAGAAATGACTTGGCCAGTATCCTCGGTTTCAGTTTTCGCGATTTCGGACACTTTGCTGGCAATGAGGTCACCCAATCTATGCAATAGTTTTGCGCGCTCAGTTGCGGGTGTTCCTGCCCATGCTGGGAAAGCGGCTTGGGCGGCGGCTACCGCGGCCACGACTTCGTGAGCACCGCCGCGTGCCACCTCGGCCAAGGTTGACTGCGTGGCAGGATTTATGGACTCGAAGTAGTCGCGACTTTTGACTTCCTTACCGTTGATTAAATGCTGAATTTGCAACATAGATGACCTTCAACCTCGGCGCTTAACGACCGTAGAGATTATCCGCCGAAATGGTATTCACGAGGCGGCCTAGCCCGTCGATTTCGCAGACGATTTCGTCGCCGGGCATTACATTAACTACGCCTTCGGGCGTTCCGGTCAGAATGACATCTCCAGTACTCAGTGTCATGAATGAACTTAGATATTCGATCAGGTAGGCAATATCAAAAACTAAGTCACGGGTGTTGCCGTGTTGCGTACATTTGCCGTTTACAAAAGCCCTTAATTCCAAATTGCCGGGATCAGGAATATCGGCGGCGTCTACAAACCAAGGTCCGAGCACTGTGCATCCATCGCGATTCTTCACTCGCAAATTAGGGCGATACCAATTCTCTAAGTAATCGCGAATGGCATAGTCGTTGGCGACGCAGTAGCCTGCAACGTGTTGCATTGCGAGTGCTCGCGGCACTCGATGGGCGGGCTGTCCGATGATGACCGCTAACTCGCATTCATAGTGCATGAAATTGACATCGGTGGGTCTACGCGTTTGGCCACGATGACCGAGTAAGGTACCTGGGCCTTTTAGAAATACTAAAGGTTCGTCTTGAGTTTTTAGAGAAAGCTCTTTAGCGTGTTCAGCATAATTGAGACCCAGTGCCATGATGGTCCCTACTTCGAAGGGGGGGAGCCAGACCACCTCATCCTCGGCAACCACGCGACCGTCGGCTAGTTGAATTGAAACCGCTCGCACACCATCACCGGGCGAATGCGCATCACCGGAGATAAGCGGATATGCTTCATGTATCGCACCCGCGTAGGCAACTCGAGCACGCATCATGAAAGATCGTTCACAAAATGATTGCTAAGCCGACCCAGTTCGTCGATATCGATATCTACTCGCTGACCGCCGCGAACTCGCGGTGCAGCGGCCGCGACGCCCACGCCCAGCACATCGCCGGGTTGTAGAGTCATAAATTCAGTAACATCACGCAGTAATTGTCCCACCGGACGAACTAACTCAGCGGTGCTAGCAGTTTGCACAAGTACACCATCGATGTAGGTGCGCACGGTCAGCATATTGGGATTAATTGTCTTGAGATTAGTGCTGGCGCTGCGTGGCGTCACGCGCGGGCCCACGGGGCAAAACCCATCGCGCGCCTTGAACTTTATTGACGGCCGGTGAAAGCTTGAGTGCGGGACGCTAATGTCATTCATGATGAGGAAGCCTGCGACATAGTCCAAGGCTTGTATCTCAGAGACGCGGCAGGCGACACGACCAATGACTAACCCTAAGCAAGCGCCAACCTCCAGTTCTGGTGTATTCACTGGAATAAAAACAGTGTCTCCAGTCGATGCTAGCGTATTGCGCGGCTTTATATAGAGCACTGGCGCTTTGGGTGCTCCCTTATAAGGCGGCTGGTTGACGCTCTCGCCTAGGGCGGCGAGGGCCGATCGATGGTTAAGCAGGGTGCCATAAACCATTCCACTGAGAGAAAATGGCGCTACGTCAAATGCAATGCAGGGCCGCACAGTATTTACTAACATATTAGTAATATATTCGATATGATGGGTCAATGTCAACGAAACCGGTGCACCGCAACTTGCCTTTACTCTTGTTACAAGCGCGCGAACAGGTCATGGCGCGTTTCCGGCCACTCCTTAACGCAAGTGGGGTTACGGAGCAGCAATGGCGCATCGTGCGCGTGTTAATCGATCAAGGACCGTTAGAACCGCGCCAAATTGTTGAGCAATGTCGGATTTCGAGCCCTAGTCTCGCAGGGGTCCTTGCGCGGATGGACGAACTTAACATGATAGAACGCGAACGATTCGACCATGATCAACGCAGAGTACTGGTTTCCCTCACGGCACGCAGTCGCGCTCTTGCAGCGCACTTAGCACCGCAAGTTGATGCGGCGTATGGAGAGATTGAAGCGAGAATTGGGTTACGAGTAAGTGCGCAGCTTTACGCGGCGTTGGATGAGTTGATCGGTGAGTTAGGTTAAGCTGAAGTGACTATGGCAAAAAAACCTTCCACATCGATAGACGCTTTATATGGACTTGAGCCTGTCATTGACACAGAACGTAGTGCAGGATGCGATGCGTTAGAGCGTTTTGTGCAGATAGCGTGTCCGTATTGTGGTGAATCGTATGGCGTATTAATAGATTTGTCGGCCGGTTCGCAAAGTTACGTACAAGATTGTGAAGTTTGCTGTCAGCCGATAACTTTGAATCTATTAGTAGATCAGAATAACGAATTTGTGAGTCTTAAGACCGAGCGACTCGATTAGCCGCCGGCTGCTCGTGAAAACGGCGGTGAGATGAGCGCGATTTCGTGAGTCTCGCGAACGCGTTTTGCAACGATATGCGATACAGACGGCAGTTGCTCAAGCATTGGTTTTGCAAAAAGATATCCTTGAAATAACCGTACGCCCATATCGCGTAGCGCCGCTGCTTCTTCAGCGCTTTCGATACCTTCGGCAATTACGGAAATATTAAGTTCAGCGCATAGCAGTAAGACGGCCCGCACGATTGCGCGCCGCACTCGGTCTGCGTCGATATTGCGAGTCAAAGCCATGTCAATTTTTACGATATCGGGTTGAAATTCCGCGAGCATATTGAGTCCCGAGTGGCCAGCACCGAAGTCATCTATCGCAGTGAGCATGCCGTGACGTCTATATTCGGTAAAAATATTTCGTAAATGTCCAACATCGCGAGCGGGCTCGTTCTCTGTCACCTCAAATACTAAGTGGTGTAACGGAAAGCCAACCCGCTGGGCCGCGTCAAAGGTTTTTCTCAGGCATGCCGCTGGCTGATAGACCGCATTTGGTAGAAAATTAATACTCAGTAGGCTCTGCATGCGCAGTTTCGCAGCGAGTTCGATTGCTTTGACGCGACATGCTTGATCGAATGCATATCTGTTTTCTTGGTTAATTTGATTGAGAATCTCTGCCGCGCCTCCCCCGCCTAGTGGTCGTACTAACGCTTCGTGGGCATAGGTATGACCCGATTCGATATCAATAATGGGTTGGAATGCCATCGTAAATTCGGGCAGTAGCACTGGGGTCTGACAAGCTTTGCAGCCCGATTTTACGGTTTTATTCATGGGACTGGCGTTCCTAGTGCGCCGCCGCCGTTGTACTTGAGAAAAACTGTACCGATTCGCGCGCAAAAAAATGTGAATGTAGATCACTAAATGACGGACATCGGGACGCCCAAATTTTACAGTTGGGTAGCAGTTCACATTCGGAATTAAAGCGTTCACTTCGAAGTGAAGTGAACGCTTTAGCTCTGTAATCCCTATGCGTGGGCTACTCAAACCGAGAAGCCAGCGCATTGGCACGTCCCGATTTCAGCACAGTTCCGGCTTGGTCAAAGAATAGCGTGGCTGCCCTTAGGGATTGGCGGAATCGAGCCTCGTGCGTCAGAAACTCCATTTGGCAATCGAGGCACTCAGCGCGGCTGGGCACTTAGGTGCTAACAATAGTAAAGTGCTGGGACTTCGCGGCTATATTTTAGCCAAATCAGGGCGTCCAAAAGCTGCGTTGAGTGTCTTGGAAGCGATGCAAGGAATATCACGTGAAGGGTATTTTCCGGCCGGTGGATACAAAATGGGACACGTTTCGCGAGTTGCCGCGATTTCAAAATTTGTTCAAGCAATGTACGTTTTCCCAATGACTGTGGGCCCTAAATGGCGCGCGCACTCGCTGGCGTGCGCGCGCCACCATCCGCCACTAACACGCTGCCCGTGACAAATGATGAGTCTGTGGAAGCGAGAAAGAGCGCACACCCCGCCATCTCATCCGCCAGGCCCACGCGCCGTAGTGCGATGCGTAGCGCCAGGGCATCGAATGCCTGATTTATCGTAACGCCTTGCCTTTGTGCACCCACACGCATCTCTTCTTCGCTCATGGGTGTGCGCACCCAGCCGGGACAAAGACAATTGGCGCGAATTGCATATTGGCCGTATTCATTCGCAAGCGTACGTGTGAAGGCAATGATGCCTGCCTTACTCGTCGCGTAGCTCGCCATGCCAGCCGATCCATTAAACGCGGCGACTGACGCTATGTTAACGATCGTGCCTCCGCCCGCTTGTCGCAAATAAGGGATAGCGGCGCGACAGACGCGCATAGTGCCCGTTAAATTAACATCTAAAGTGTGTTGCCAAACAGAGTCCTCAATGTCCGCGACATCATCCTCGTGCGTGATGCCAGCCGCGTTCACAATAATGTTGAGCGTACCCAAGTTCGCTGCTAATTGAACGCTGGTGGTAACCGCGGCTTGATCGGTCACATCACAAATATGGGTATGAGCGCCCGTTTCAGCCCCTAGTGATTTGAGTAAAGTAGCCTGCAAACCCACCGCGAGCACGGCCGCCCCTTCTGCGCGAAATCGTCGCACGATGGCAGCACCGATACCACTCTCAGCTCCGGTGACTAACGCCGTTTCACCTATCAGGCGCGTCATGAGCGCAATCGCTCGCCAGTAGGGTCATAAAATCCGTTGAGCGTTAAATCCACCGCGTGTCTGACTCCCGCCACTTCAACTGCAAATTTTCCTGACCTCAAACTTTCGGCGCTAATGCCCGTGGCACATTTTATAGAGGCCAGCGCGAGTGAAGAGCCTACCCGAAACCCCCAAGCTCCTGAGGTGACGTAACCGACTATTTCTTCACTCTGCCAAATAGGTTCGCCGTGATGCAGATAAGGGCCTAATGCCAGGGTCGCATCGCGGACCTTGAGGTTGACCAGACGATGGGTCAAAAGCGGTGTCTCGCGCAAACGCAGCAGCGCCGCATGACCGATAAATCCGCCAGGCTTATCATACGCCACCGCAAACTTCAGTCCCGCCTCGATGGGCGTGTCGTCTTCAGTCAGATCAGCTCCATAGTGCACGAAACCTTTCTCCACGCGACAGTGATTCATCGCCAAAAAACCGCTGTGCTGCATCCCGTGTTCTGTACCTGCATTGACTAGTGATTCGTACACATGTCGTGCAAAATCGGTGCTCGGATAAATCTCGAATCCCAGCTCACCATAAAACGATCGTCGCAATATCCAGGCTCGAGCGAGTCCCAAATCGATCTCTCGCGCCATGCCGAATGGCAGACTCTGCGTCGACAGGTCATCCCCGGTAAGCGAGCCAAGAATAGCTCTCGATTTAGGCCCGCTCAGTGCATACATTGCATACTGTGCGGTCACGTCATGGATTTCCACCTGCCACTGATCCTTAACCTGAGCGCGAAACCAGGCGCGATCCCGGATTTGCGAAGGATGTCCCGTTATCACCAAAAATTTTTTATCCTGCAACCGGGTCACGGTAAGATCCGCTTCCACGCCGCCCCGTGCATTCAACCAGTGCGTGTATACCGAGTGACCCACCGGAACATCGATGTCGTTCGCGGAAACCCAGTTCAGCGCGACTAACGCATCCTTGCCCGTCACGTGAAATTTACCGTAGCAGGACAGATCGGTCAGTACCGCGTTATCACGTGCCGCCAAACATTCGCGCTCCACCTCGCGGTACCAAGGCTGGTAGCCAAATCCCGGCACAGACGTGGGTATCGGTATTCCCTTGGGTCGTAGCGCTCTATTGACTGTTGGCGGTGAACGGACGGGCGGCGTCGCATCCGGCCGCGTATAATAAAGCGGTATCTCCCAGCCACTGCGTTCGCCCATCACGGCACCGGCCGCGATCAATCGATCATGTACAGGGAAATATCGTACACCGCGTGCCGTCTTCATCTGGTGTCCCGGCCAGTGCAGTGTCATGTGTAAGCCTACAGACTCTGTTACTCGTTCGCGTAGGTAACGGCGATTAGCCTGAAACGGCATTGCGCGTTGTGCATGCAGCGTGCCCATGCCGACCGGTGGCAACCCCGTGGTCGCCCATTCCGCTACGACTTTTCCAGCTCCGCCGGAGGCCAGGATGCCATTCGAATTAAATCCAGCGGCAATGAAGAGCCCCGCCAAATTGGGCGTGGGACCCAAGTACGCGCGTCCATCCGGCGTAAAACTTTCTGGCCCGCAGAAAAATAGTTGAATTTCAGTATTCGCTAGAATGGGAACCCGGGAATAGGCCTGCTCAAGGATTGGAGCCATATGCTCAAGATCAGGGGGTAGTTCGTCAAACGAAAAAGCCTCAGGGATTGCGCCCCGCGTAGGCCAGGCCTTGCCCACCGCCTCGAAACCGCCGATCAACAACTTACCTGCGTCCTCTTTGAAATAGGTACGCTCGTCTGCCACGCTCAGAACCGGGGTTGCCTTATCAAGCCCTGGGATGACATCGGTCACCACATAAAAATGTTCGGCGGCCTGGAGCGGCACTGCGACCCCGAAGCGTTTCGCAAAATCATGGGTCCACATACCTGCAGCTAATACCACTCGATCACAGATGATCTCACCGCGAATAGTTTTTACAGCGACAATTTTGTGATCGCGTATTGTAAGATCGATCACCGGTGTATGCTCAAAAACCTGCGCACCCCGCAGCTTTGCACCTTTAATCAATGCGTTGGTGACATCAAGCGGATTCACCTGGCCGTTCGATGGGACGAATAATCCGCCCAAAACATCATCCACCCGCAAGTGCGGCCACGCCTTCGCAACCTCGGATGGCGACAGATAGTGGGTTGGCACTCCCAGTCGCCTTGCCGCTGAGTGCGAACGTTTGATTAACTCGTGGCGACCGGCCGAAAGCGCGATGCTGAGCGAGCCATTTTCTTTATACCCCGTAGCCTGTCCAGTCTCGTGCTCAAGACTCTTGAATAAACTCGTGGTGTATTGCGCCAGTTCGGTCTGTGCTTTGGAGTCACGCAACTGCCCCACGATGCCCGCCGCATGCCAGGTAGTCCCGCTCGCAATACGATCGCGTTCCAGCAGTACGGCATTGTCAATCCCTAGATGCGCAAGATGGTAAAGCGTTGATGCGCCGATGATTCCGCCGCCGATGACGACTACGCGCGCGCGCGCGGGGAGCGCTGCAGTCATGGACTTGCGCCGCGCGGTATCTTGTCGCTTGCTACCCAACGATCAAATACTTCAAGTGCTTTTTCGGAAAAAGCGGAATCGTTGATATGACTCGCAATCTCAATCAGCTCGACGGGTGCTTTTACAGAACGCCTAATTTCATCGCTAAAAGCTGCGAGGCCAGCGGGATCATGCAGACCCTGGCCATCGCGATCCCACTCCTCGATCCCGTGCAAGGGCATCAGAAATACGCAAGGTCCTTTGGCGAGTCGAAGTTTTTCAGCAATCGCAGTGGCGGTACGTCTACGTTCTGACACATTCATTTGCACCGACGCAATTAAACGATTATGCGCGTGGTAACTACGTTCTCGATATTTAGCCGGAAGTTCACGCCAAGTTTGCACGTCGATCATATCGCAGCCACCCGGTGCGGTAATTTGTGGAATACCTAGGCGGCCTGCTGCTTCCAAACGCGTACGGCCCGCTGTGGTCGGTGCACTAAATATTTCGGCCGAGACTTCACACAACGCCAAATCAAAGATGGCGACAAAAGTCCCCGCCTCAATCAGCGCCTCCATTGCGCGGCCGCCCATACCCATTGGATGAAAAACCACTGGTTCATAGCCCCGCGCTTCCAACGCTGGAACTAAAGTTACCATGTATTTCAAACAAGACTTACCCAGAGACGTGATGGCGACCATGGGCCTTCGCACCACAGGCTTAACGACCGTTTCGCACGCACCCAACACGGCTCCCGCGGCCTGACTTAAAATGGATTTACAAATACTGTTCAATCCATACAGCCCACCGGCCCAGAGTATCATCATCAAATCCGGAGCCAGCCGATCTGCCGGAATCAGATGCGAATTGGCAATAGTCGAAACAATTAATTTAGGCATTCCTAAGGGAAGCGCGGCCGTAACATCGAGTGCCAGGTCAGTACCCATGGTGCCGCCGAGCGCCAGTAGGCCATCAACCTTACCCGCACGGTGCAATCGCAGTGTTAGGTTCACAGCCCCCAGCGCCATCTTAGCCATGGCTAGATTTTCATCCCCGAGTGCCACGATGGCCTCAATACTTGAGTCAGCCGCGGCGGCAACAGCATGGTTCGAGAAATCAGGAGTAAACGGCGGAGCGCCGAGTACACCCACGTCCATAATCAGCGCCGTCGCGCCGCGACGCTCCACGCATTGTTTAATAAACAATAGTTCGTCGGCTTTTGTGTCGGCTGTGCCTACAATCAGAATAGTGCGCGCCATGTTCATCCGTGCCGTTCCGAATATAATTTGTCCATTGCAAAGCCCGATTCCGGCAGGGTGACTCCGCCGTCGACTATAATAGTCTGGCCCGTAACATACGCTGCGGCAGGGCTCGCAAGATAGAGCATCGCATTTGCAATGTCATTCGCCTTGCCCATCGCACCGAGCGGAATATAGTGCTCGATGCGTGCACGCGTAGACGGTTCACTTAAAACCCCGCGACCTTTAGCAATGAAACCCGGTTCAACGCCATTCACGGTAATTTTATGAGGCGCAAGTTCAAGCGCTGCTGCACGGATGAAGCCATTCACACCGGCTTTCGCGGCCGCGTAGTGCGCGGCGTTCGCCATCGCCACGCGTGGCCCAGTCACTGAGGAGGTGATAAGTATGCGGCCACCGCGCACTTTGAGAGTTGGAAGCGCTGCTTGGCACAACCAAAAACAGCATTTGAGATTCAGCGTGAGCGCGTCGTCGAGTATTTCAGAGGTCATTTCAGACAAAGATGTCCAACGGCAGCCCCCGGCGTTATGCACGATAATGTTGAGTCCACCGTACGCGTCCACTGTGTTCGCAACCGCGGCCCTGCATCCCGCTTCCGTTGCAATGAACGGAATTGCCTTAGCCTGTAAGACTTGTTGATTGAGCAAGGTAACGACATCTTGAGCCGGCTTAATCGATCTATTCGCGAGCATAACTTGCGCGCCCGCAGCTGCAAAAGCAGTCGCGATAGCAGCCCCAATTGCGCCGCCTGCACCGGTAATCAAGGCTATTTTGCCGTCAAGACTAAATGGATTCATAGGCTGCGCTTTAGACATGTGCGTATTCGCTAATGCGTCGTACTTGATGTAAGCATATTTGCTTTAAATTGCTGCCAGATTCGCGAAAAAACTAAAATCTCTGCAGGAGTGTATTTTGGCTGAAGTGTCATGCGGTCCCGCACTGAAGCGGGTGGGTAGATTATTGGGTTGTCTCTTATAGCAGGTGCTAGAAGTTGCATGGCGGTAGCATTTCCAGTCGCAAAGCCAATGTATCGGGTCACTTCAGCGGATATTTCCGGCTGCATAACGAAATTAATAAAGGCTTCTGCACCGCTTGAGTTTGGCGAGTCCGCGGGAATAACTAGGCTATCAATAAAAAACGGAACAGTTTCTTTAGCGTAGCTGTATTCGATGTGTAGGTCAGTATGTCCTTCCGTAACCATACGCCGCGCTATGATGGCATCTCCGGAGTAACCAATGCTTAAGCATAATTCGCCATCGGCAAGCTGTTCGTAATACCCCGACGAGGCAATGCGGCGAATAAAAGGGCGAATTTCCTTCAACTTTTCGACAACAGCGGCTAGTGCGACGGGGTCAGTGGATAAGCGCGGTTGAGCTAAGTATCGCGACACCATGGGCATAAATTCTCCCCAGACATCGAGCAGGTTGACTCCGCACCCCGAGACCTTACTCAGCCATTCTTTTTTAAAGAGTAAGTCCAGACTATCGAGAGGCGCATTGGGCGCAAGTATTTTAAGTTTATCTCGGTTGTACATCATGCCGATAGTTCCCCACATCCAGGGGATCGCATATTGGTTACCTGGATCGACCGTCTGTAGTAACCCCAGTATTTGCTTATCCGCGTTACGTGCGTTTGGTATGTGAGTGTTATCCAGTTTCCTCCAAAATCCCTTGGGGATCTCTCGCCCAAGTTCAGGGGAAGCGTTCATGGTGACGATGTCGTAGTTTGAATGTCCTGCAGACAAGACAGTTTCGGCCATTCCGGGGGAGTCTAAGAGGGCAAGATTGACGTGAATGCCGCTGCTAGTTTGAAATTTATCGATTAATGATTTGGGGAAATAATCAGACCAAGCATATATGTTGAGCGTATGCGCGCGGTCCAATGCGAGCGCTGACGCATTGATGGTGCAGAGTACAAGAGTTAGCACTACACTCGATAGACTTGATTCTAGCAAAATAAGTTTTTTTGATTGCTTAGTCACGATAGCTCCTGCAAGAAATTTTAAACAGACACGGTGGAGCGCGCGTTCCAATCGAGCAGCGCGAGATTCGGCAGCATCCAGATCCAACCAATAAGACCGAGTAGGCTAGCCGCGGCAGCAACGACAAAAGCTGCTGTGAACTGACCGCTGTAGTCGATGATAAAACCTGTCAGCCACGGTGCGATAATGCCGGCTAAATTGCCGATGGAGTTTTGGATGCCGACCCAACGTCCGGCCGCCATTGCGCCGCCTAAAATTTGCGGAATAGCATAAACACCGGGAGAAGAGGCACCGATAAGCGTTTGGAATAAATAAATACAAGGAAGTGCAAGCGAGTGCGGCCCAAAAGCTAATCCGAGCATGCACAGTACCGCTCCACCGTGCGCTGCGGCCATAATCGCCTTGTAGATGAAATTAGCGGAACCACCGCGTCTAATAAAGCGGTCAATCGCCCAACCGGCGAATAATGAGCTCAGAGCTGTTAATACATAGGCGCTACCGGCCAGCTTTGCCATTTCAACCGTGGAATAGCCGCGCGCAGTCACTAAATAAAACGGCAGCCATGACAACATAAAGTAAAATGTATAGTTACTGGAAAATAAACCTAACGCGGTGCCCCATAGAGACGGTTCGGCCACTATGCGTTGCAAACTCGGTACGGTCGAATCTTTTTGTGTGGCGAGCACACGCGGCTCGCTTGCCCCGTTCGGGCCACTCACGCGTGACCACGGTATTAACCACAGCAAGGAGAGTGCGCCAAACGCTAGAAACGCGGAACGCCATCCATATTGGGCCATGAGCAGCCCTCCAAAATAAGTGCCAAACGCGGGTCCTAGCGTGTAGGCGCACCCGACGATGCCGTTAGCTAACCCGAGACTCTCGACGGGCACTGCGCTGGCGAGAAGTTTTGATACGCAGGGGAAGCCAGTACTCTCGCCAAGTCCCAGTAGCATTCGAAAAGCAATCAGCGCGGGAAAAGCGGAACTGATGCCTAGCAAAAGCGTTGCGCAGGCCCATACGATCAGGCCGCTCGCCAGTATTCGTCCCGCGCCATAGCGTTCAGCAAGCCACCCAATCGGAACTTGTACAAATGCATAGACCCAAAAAAACGCTGACATCAGTTCGCCGAGTTGGGCTTTAGTGAGCCGCAAATCTGCTTGCATTAATTGCGCAGCCGTCGGCAATACTCCACGATCTACGTAGTTAATGAATAAAACGGCTGCGAGTACTAAAACGAAAGGACTACGTGCGGCTTGGACCGCGTTCCACGTGCGCCCGCCTTGGGTGCTCTGGCTATTCAGGTCGCGTAATCCGGTTCGCTGCGATCTAGCATGCGTTTCAAGGCGGCAAAGTGTAATTCTGCGCGGTCTAATCCTTCTACCGCAGAACCTGATTGAAATTGGGCGGCGGTGGCGCGCACGATGGGTTCGGCAATAATTCGCAACGGGCGTCCGGTGGAGAGAGCCAAGACTTGCGCCTGGCAGGCGCGTTCTAGAAAATATAGACGCTCAAAAGCTTGCGCAGCGTTTTCACCCACCACCAGCACGCCGTGATTGAGCATCATTAACACGGATTTTGTGCCTAGCGATCGTGCTAGTCGCTCGCCTTCGCCAACATCGTAGGCTAGCCCCTGGTAATCAGCAGCATATGAAATATCATCATAAAATCCGAGGGCGGTTTGTACGGCCATTTCCAAACGGGGATTTTCCAGCATGCCAAGCGCGGTGGCATAGGGCATATGGGTGTGCAGCACACAGCGTGCGTGGGGATTAAGCCTATGCACGGGCGCGTGAATATACAGTGCCGTATCCTCAATTAGACCTACACCCGCCAGTAATCGACCCGCGAAATCGACTTCCATAAAATGACTGGCTCTGACCTCAGACCAATGCAGACCAAATGGCGCCAGGTAAAAACGGTCCGAATAGCCGGGAACCAACATCGTCAAGTGATTATCAATCCCCTCATTTAATCCCCAGCGAGTGGCTAGCCGATAACACGCAGCGAGATCTACTTTCGCTTGGCGCGCGTCATCGGTATGCGACCGTAGAGGAAGTACGCTGGCATTCATTAAAAACTTGCGTTCACGAGAAATTAACGCCCCGATATTTTAAGGATATGCCAAAGTATAAGCTCTTGACTCACGCAGTAGTACAGTGAATTCCCTGAGCACGATGAGAGTTCGATCTATGTCGGCAGTTTCGCTAGCTGGGCATAAAAGCATCATGCTGTGAAATGGGGTGATTAGCACTCCTCGGTTCATGAAAAATACGTGCACGAGGGCTTCGAGCACATTGTTACGTTCGCGTGCCACATCGGTGGCATTTCGCGGTGGATTCGGGGCGTACATGATTTCCACTCGTGCGCCGCTTTGAGCGACATACCACGGAAGACTGGCGTCACTAATGACGCGGCGTGCACCGCTGGCCAGTCGCTGTGCAAGATCAATCATTTTGGCGAAGGCGGCGTGGGTCAGTACTTCATGCAGCACTACTTTGACCGCCGCTATTTGTACAGCGCTGCCGGCGAGTGTTCCACCAAATCCTAAATGTGAACTCTGTCGAACCCGTGCGGGATTGACCTTCGGGACTAATTGCCAAAAACGTTCGGCACTTTCGCGATTCATGCCATAGAGCCCTACGGGAATGCCGCCGCCTACGGATTTCCCAACCACTAGGAAATCTGGAGAGAGTCCGTGTGCAGCCGTGTAGCCGCCGGGACCGTTAGAGAAAGTGTGGGTTTCATCGAGGATGAGTAGCGTCCCCGTGCGCCTAGTCACTTCTCGCAGTTTGTCGAGGAAACCCTCGCGCGGTTCAATGAGTCCAAAGTTGGTCATCACTGGTTCAGCGAGTACGCAGGCGACATCTTCGGTCGCAAGTGCGACTTCTAAGGCGGATTCGTCGTTGAATTCAATAACTTTAGAAATTCTCGCAGGATCTACCGCATTGGGATGAATACCCTTGCGCATCACGACTCGATCGCCTTGTAAAGCCACGAGGGCTTCTTCGACTGAGCCATGATAACATCCGTTGAATACTAAGACCTTCTCACGTCCGGTAATCATCCGGGCAATGCGAATGACGGCGCGATTGGCGTCGCTCGCAGAGGTAGTAAAACCCCAAATAGGTAGGCCGAAACGCCGCTCCAGTTCAGCGCCAACCCAGTTTGCATCCACGGTAGGCAGCATAAAAGTGGCACCCTGTGAGAGCTGCGCTGCGACGGCCCCCGTGATGGCCGGCGATGCGTGTCCGCACATACTGCCCGAGTCTCCTAAACAAAAATCTATGTAGTTAATTCCATCCACGCAGGTAATGTGTGCGCCCTGGGCACTATTGACGTAGACCGGAAATCCTCCGGCCCAGCGACGCATCCAATGCGAGGGTGTGCCATAGAGATAATTTGTCTGGCCAGCCGCAAATAATTGTTGACTGTGAGGATGCTGTGTCGCGAATAAAGCCTGTTCTTGCTCCAATAGTGAGTCAAGAATGGATGTGGGAACCATGCGTAATATCCTCAGGTGCAACGGGTTCGAACAATCCTTTTCTCATAACAAACTTTACCCATAGAGCGCCAAGCGTTGAAAACACAATGAGTACGACGCTGGTGTATTGAGCGATCTGGGGTTGCATTTCGGGTGTAGGCGCGGCGTGTAGGCATACGTAAGCCATGCCGCCGATAGCAGCTATGGGGAGCAGCGGAAATAAAGGTACGCGAAAGGGCCGATGCCAACGGGGATGTCGATAGCGTAGGACCAATAAAGACAATTGCGCCAACATATAGGCGAGTAGCCAGGTGATAGAGGAGGCGATGACTAAGGGTAATATGGCATTCGCGTCCCCACGCGACCAGGCCAGGCCCAACAGCGGCAAGGCGCCCACAAACAATATAGCAATCACCGGCGTCTTGTAGCGGGGGTGCGTGTATTTAAAAATAGGAAATACCTGGCCATTGTTGGCCATACCGGCAATCATTCGCGGCACGGCGGCTAGCACAGTATTTAAAAGACTCGCTGAGGCAAGCACCGCTAATAATGAAAACCAAATGCGCGCCTTGGGCCCGTAGACGGCAATCGCAAAATTCAGATGGGGAGCAGAAGCCTGCGACAGCGCGCTACGACTCACGAAAAATGAGCTACCGATAGCAAAGCACAGATAGGCAATGAGAATTAAAAATAGACCGCCGAGCATCGCGCGAGGCAGGTCTCGATTCGGATTTCGCGCTTCCGCGACTAACGGAGTAACAAACTCTGAGCCGACAAATACCCAGAAAGCCAAGGCAACCAATCCAAATGTTATGGTGTCCTTAGACAATGCGGCGGCGCCCCCTACACTTAGGCTTGGACTTGCACCGACCCCTAATGTCCCACCGAGTAGAGCCACCACCCCTGTAATCAAGAGAAAGGCAAGCACCGTACAGCCCAGGGCAGTTTGTACTTTGGCGAATACGTCCGTACCCAAAATATTTAAGATCACGAAAATGCCGATTAGGATGCTCGGCCAAAAATAGAGAGGCGTGGAAAAGGGAAGGGATTGCGCTAAAACTTGATTCATTAAGATAAGTTCGCCGGGTACCCCGAATAGTACGGGCGTGACGTATCCTGCGAACACCAACAATATGGCTGGGAAATTTCCGATGGCGGCCTCGGCGTAACTACTGAGGCTGGTGACTTCGGGCATCATTAACGCCATCTCTGTGTAGGCCATGGCATTAGTCAAAGCAAGTGCGAAAGCCAGCAACATTGCAATAATAAAGCCCCAGCCGCCTAGGCCAACGCCTTGCAACACGGAGGCGATGGTTACCTGCGAGACCACTACGCCGATGGACGCTGAAAACAGTGTGCTGAAGCTTAAGGTTTTGCGATTAACGATCGGCGCAGTACTGGCAGCCATTTAACCTTCTACCGCGGTCAGCGATGCATCGATTATGTCGCACAATAGATCAACTTGGTTGCGCTCAATGGTCAATGCGGGCGATAAAATAATATTGGCTCCGGAGGTGCGAATCATCGCGCCGCGCGTATAGGCTTCTCGTGCTATTTGCGTGACCTCTTTGGCGCCACGCGGGAAAGCAGCCTTGGTTTTTTGATCGGCAACTAGTTCCAAACATCCCATCAGACCCACCCCACGCACATCACCTACTAAACGGTGTTTTCTTCCGATGGCGTGTAGGCGATTCATGAAATGCGCGCCTTCACGCTCTGCATTGCCGACCACATCGACACGTTGTAGGTAATCGAGAGTAGCAATGGCGGCGGCGGCGGCGACCGGGTGTGCGCTATAAGTATATCCGTGAGTGATCGTCGCGAGGCCGGCATCAACTTGCTTGAAGACGTCCGTGAGCTGAGCATTGAGCACCGTGGCACCGAGCGGGACATATCCTGAAGAGATGCCTTTCGCTAAGCACCAGATGTCGGCATTCACCCCCCACAATCGGGTTCCAAATAATTTACCAGTGCGGCCGAAACCAGTGACAACTTCATCAGCGATTAAGAGTACGCCGTATTTGTCGCAGATTTTGCGCACGAGTGGCCAGTAATTGGCGGGAGGTACTATTACTCCCCCGGCACCTTGCACGGGCTCGGCAATAAATGCAGCCACAGTGTCTGGCGATTGGAACAGAATTTCACGTTCGAGCATTTCAGCGCATTTAATGGCAAGGGCTTCGGGGTCGACGGTATAGGGGTTACGATAAATCCAGGGCGTGTCGACATGAAAGCAACCGGGTAGCAAAGGTTCATAGGCGCGGCGAAAATTAGTATTCCCGTTGACGCTCATGCCACCAAAATGCACCCCGTGATAGCCTTGTTTAAGGGCGATGAATTTACTTCGATCCGCCTGACCCTTAATTTTCCAATATTGGCGTGCAAGTTTAAGAGCACTTTCAACTGCGTCGGAGCCACCGTTACTGAAGAATACTGAGCCGGCTTGTTCTGGAGCCATAACCTGCATCAGTTTTTCAGTGAGCTCAATTGCGCGTGGATGCGTGGTACCACGAAATACATTGTAAAAGGCTAGTTCATCGAGTTGAGCGACTACTGCATCGCGAATTTCTTTGCGGCCGAATCCGAGATTTGCGCTCCACAGTCCGCCCACGCCGTCGACCATACGATGACCATCAATGTCCCAAATCCAACTGCCTTCACCTTTTACAATAATGTCAGGTGGCGTGTGGTGCATGGCTGCAAGATTAGCCATAGGATGGAGTAGGCGTTGGGCGTTAGCGGCTTTAAGTTCGGCGTTAGTGAATTGCGTCATGTGAGGCTGCGCGCTCCAAAATTCAAAGGGTTAGTTTAAGGCGAGCGGCAATTGCGGCCACATTGCCGTTGATGTCGCGCAAATCGAAAAATTGCGCTTGTAGCCCGGCGCGAATCGCGCCCGCGATATTGCGGAATTGATCATCGACAAATAGCACTTCACGGGCATCGCACTGCAAGGCTTCTAACGCCAAGGTATAAGCGCGCAAATCGGGTTTGAGTATTTTGGTGTGGGTGGCATCAATGACAGCATCCATGCCCCGCATCACGTCAATACGTTTGGCTATTTCACCCCCATAAAAAAGTTCAAATTCATTTGACAGAACCCCAATTTTTATGCCGGCGGCGCGCGCCAATCGAATGACATGTTGCATCTCTGGACGTACCACGCTGTTGGGATCGGATTGGCGCATACGCGCAATCATTTTGGTCATATCCCAGTCGTGTTCGCCAATCGCTTGGCCTAGTTCGCGGGCGCGTATGGCCCAGTACTCACGTTCGGTGATTTCATCGCGCTGCATTCGGGTCCAAAGCGCGTCGGAATCGGGGTCAAAAGGACCTTGCCATGTTAATGAGCCCACAGGGAGGTTTAGGGTGCGTTCGGTCTGCCGGTGTCTTTCAAAAGCGGAGATACTAATGACGCTACCAAAATCTAGTAATAAAGCTCTCGGAGTGATATCTGAACGGCTGGCGTCCGAGGGGTTGAGCGTTACGGTGGAGTTGGATATCTTTGGAGCGGACAACAAGTTAGTCACGCGCCATGCTCACAAATTTTACATCGGTGTAGCTCAGCAAACCCTCTAAGCCGCTTTCACTGCCGGTGCCGCTATCTTTAGTGCCGCCGAACGGTGTCTCCGGTTGCGATACGCCAAAATGATTTATACCCACCATGCCCGCATTTAGAGATTGCGCGAGTCGGTGCGCTTGGCCTAAATCGCGGGTGAACGCATAAGCGGCCAGCCCGTAATTCAATGAATTCGCTTGGGTGACGGCGGCGTCTAAATCTTCAAACTCGTCCAGCAACGCGAGGGGACCGAAGGGTTCTTCGCGTTGCGCCCGGGCGCTAACGGGGACCCGTTCCAGGACCGTGGGTGGATAGAAATAACCGGGCCGATCAAGCTTGAGCCCACCGCACAACACTTTACCGCCGTGCTTTTTGGCGTCGTCTACGAAGTCCTGCATCGCAGTTAATCGTCGTTCGTGAATTAAGGGACCAAGCTGAACCCCAGGTTCAAGGCCATTACCTATTGTTATTGCATTCGCAGCGCTTATAAAGGCATAGCGAAAGGTCTGGTATACAGTCTTATGAACAAGGAATCGAATCGGCGCGGTACATACCTGTCCCGCGTTGCGGAATTTAGCCGCAGCCGCGAGTGCGGCCACCTGCGCCGCGTCGACATCCGAGCATACGATAACTGCGGCGTGGCCGCCGAGTTCGGCAGTGTAGCGCTTCAAATGTCTCGCGGCCATTTCGCCTAACATGCGTCCCACCGGGACTGAGCCGGTAAACGATACCTTCGCTATTCCGGGGTGAGCAATCAGTGCGCTCGAAGTGGCGGCAGGATTGCCGCAGACCACATTAAGAACTCCGCGTGGGATTCCGGCGTCAACAAAGGCGCGCGCTAATTCTAAGCAAGTCCCGGGCGTTTCTTCTGCGGGTTTGATCACGACCGTGCAACCGGCAGCAAGCGCGCCGCCTAGCTTTCGTGATGGCAAATTGGCGGGGAAATTCCAAGGCGTAAAAGCAGCAACCGGCCCAATCGGTACGCGTTGAACCGTTTGACTGAGAATATTTAACGATCGAGCCGGTATGCCGCGACTCGCGAGACGTCGTGATTCCTCGGCTAAAAAATCAATAATATCGGCCGACAGCATGACTTCACGTTTAGATTCGGTAAGCGGCTTACCTTGCTCCAAAGTTAGGATTTCCGCGATGCTAGTGACACGTTCACGAATGAGGCTAGTGGCCTTCGTAATGATTGCGCAACGCTCATGCGGCACCATAGCTGCCCACGCCGGAAAGCTCCTGGTGGCAGCTTTTGCTGCTTGCTCAATGTGCTCGAACTCGGCTACTGGAAGTTGTCCAAGTTGTTCGCCCGTAGCCGGATTGTTGACAGCTAAACTACTGGAAGTATGTTCTAACCAATGACCGTCGATGAGCAGCTTGAGCGTAGGATAGGGCATAAGGTAAGCAAAATCATGCAGCCAGATAGTTTCATTGTCAACGAATGGAATCAGGTGCAGGCACGCATAGTAACCATAACGCTGTTTGTCGTGGTTCAGGCCTCTAGACTGCGCTTCATGAGCTTGTCCAGGATTATGTCCAGCTGGCTATGTTCGTGATCGTCGAGTGCGGCTAAGTACCAGGCTTCGCGTTTGGCCGCTTCGGGAAGAATATTGGCACACATTTTTTCCCCTTTTAGGGTTAGGGAGAGTATTACCTTACGTCCATCGCTGGGATCGTTGACTGACTTAACCAGGCTTAAATCCACCAAGCGGCGCTGAGCACGAGATACGCGCGCTTTGTCCATACTAGTACGCTCTACGACTTCGTTAAAAACTAGGTGATCGTATGCATAGAGGGCCATCAAAATGCGCCATTCAGGCATTTGAATGTTGAACTGCGCTTCAAATAATCGGCCGATAGACTGAGATAGGCGATTGGCGACTACGGAGAGCTTGTACGGTATGAAATCCTCTAACTTGCCGATAGGCGCCAAAGCGGCGCGTTTAACGTGCGGACGTTTACCTACGCGAGCATTAGTTTTTTTTTTGACGGATTTAAGCATGTTGATAATTTCCTCAGCTCCTATTTTCTCTGGCAAAAAGATTAACACGTCAATCGTACCTGCGCCGCTTGGCATGATTGCGCGCCAACAGGCAAGTTCGTGGCGAAAGAGCCACAAATAACTCGCCAGCTGACCTACAAATACAAGTTTGTTGACAATGAAACAAGTTTGATTAGATACTCGGCAAGCTAAAAACTCTTAAGGGTGGCCCCGTGACTTACAAACAAAAACTGTTTTTACTTGTGCTCGCCGTGGCCAGTGCAGGTCCGGCTAGCGCCGCTGATGCGCTGCTCACCGTTACCTTGCCGGGCACAACCAATTCATCGGCTGGAGCGGGCACGCTTGATGAGATTGTGGTCACCGCACAAAAGCGTGAACAGAATTTACAGTCGGTGGGTACCTCGATTACCGCGTTTGATGGGGCTTCATTGAGGAAACTAGGGCTTACCGATGTAACTGCTCTTTCAAACCAAACTCCCGGTATGCAGTTCAATCAGTACGGCGCTACAGTCACGGTGTACAACCTACGCGGTGTATCGCAGAACGATTTCAGTGATCACCAAGAGGCACCGATCGCGGTATACGCCGACGACGCCTATATAGCTTCTATGGGAGCCCTTGCGGGTTCCCTATTCGATATTCAACGCGTAGAGATATTGCGCGGTCCGCAAGGGACGTTGTTCGGGCGCAACGCCACAGGCGGCTTGATTCACTACATCAGCGAGAAACCGAAATTCGATGATGAGGCTTATGTTTCAGCGACGTTGGGCAATTACGGTACTTTAAACACTGAAGGGGCGTTCAACCATGCAGTTAGCGATCGTTTGGCGATGCGCGCTTCATTCGGGACGGATTATCATGATGGATACATCAAGAATTTAATTGGCCCGTCGATCAATAACCAGAAACAATATGCCGGTCGGTTGCAATTTTTGTACAAACCATCGGAGCGCGGTGCGATAAGTTTAAAAATCCATGGCGTAGTGAATGATAATGAGACTGCCGGAAACTATTCTTGGGCCTCGTCTACTCCAGATCCTAGCACCGGGCGAGGTGTCTTTAATGGCCCAAGTGCCGCGCCATTTTTTTGTGATCTGCCTGCCTGCGCGCCTGGAAGCGACCCGGGTGGTTACGTTAATAACAGCGGAACGCCATTTACCCAGTCGGAGGACCGTCGCGGAATTTTCAATCGCACGGTATTGGGTGCTACTTTGCACGTGAATTGGAATTTTGATGCGTTCACTCTGACATCGGTGACAGACTATCTGCGGCTGCAGAAGCGTTACGGTGAAGACTCAGATGTTTCGTCAAACCATTTATTTAACTACGATACATTCCAGCACTATCAGCAATTAGCGGAAGAACTTCGGCTCAATGGTACCTCCGGCGCACTCCATTGGATCACCGGGCTATATTTTCTTGATTATCACACACGTAACGGCGAGTACGTGGATTTGCCGATTTATGGTGGACCCACCAATGCCACCTTTAGGCTGACCACTCAGTCCGAGTCCGCGTTTGGTCAGTTAGAGTATGACTTTTCGCCGAATTGGACCGGAATCGCAGGATTGCGCTACACCAGCGATCAAAAAACCTTTGACTATCTGTATGTGGGCGCTACACCGCCGTTGCCCGAATACAACTCTAGTACCAACCCAGCGGCTTCTAAATCGTTTAACAACGTCACAGCAAAACTTGAGTTGGATTACAAAATTGCTTCTGACTCGATGTTATATGCCAGCCTGAATCGCGGCGCCAAAGGGGGTGGTTGGTCTGCACCCAGTAATGGCGTTACGCAAGTTTCAATTGATAATTTGCAATACAATCAGGAAACTTTAACGAGCTACGAACTCGGCGAAAAACTGACGTTCTGGGACGGACGCGCGCGTATCAACGGTGCGGTATTTTATTACGACTATAAGAACTACCAAGGATTTTTTCTGGCTGGGCTGACCCAAGTAGTGCAGAACGTGGACGCTACCGTTAAGGGTGCAGAGCTTGAACTCGCTGTCGCGCCCACACGAGGACTTAATTTAGAGCTTGGAATTTCACATCTAGAGACCGTTGCTAAGAAGGTCCCTTTACCTTTTTTAGGCGCGGATGGGACACCTCAGTTCATAAATACCGAATTGCCTCAAACTCCGAAGTGGAGCGTGAACGCGGTGGCTCGGTATGAGTGGGAAATCCCGACCGGCAAACTCGCGCTGGAGGCCGATACAAAATGGAATGCGCATGAGTACTTAGAATTACTCAACGGCCAAGTTGACTATCAGAATTCATACGCCCTGAGTAATGCACGAGTTACCTATTCCAATGACGCGCATTGGGATATTAGTGCGTGGGTCAGAAACCTCTCTAATAAGTACTACCGTGTCTATAATCTGGATCTCTCGGCACTTGGATTTAACCAGAGCGTGTACGGGCCGCCACGTACCTATGGTGCAACCTTTAATTATCGTTGGGGCGGGAAATAGCTTTAGCTTAAAGTTCGTTAAGACCCTCGACACATCATGAGTACCGCCACTACTGCTAGCACTATATTTCTTAAAAATACTTGGTATGTGGCGGCGTGGTCGCATGAGATTAAGGCCGAAGGTATGTTGGCGCGGACAATTACACGCCTACCATTGATATTTTGGCGCGACCAAGACGGCCGCGTTGTAGCCCTCCTGGATCGTTGCTGTCATCGAGCGGCACCGCTCTCAAAGGGCCGGCGTGAGGGTGATTGCATTCGTTGCATGTATCACGGGTTATTATTCAATTCAGCGGGTCAGTGCGTTGAGATTCCGTCGCAAGAATTTATTCCCCCCGCCGCCAAAGTTCGTGCCTTTCCCGTGGTTGAGCGATCTAAGTGGGTGTGGATTTGGATGGGTGAGCCTACAAAGGCTGATGCTTCGCTTATTCCCGATACGCATTATTTGGATGATCCGGGGTGGCGCGGCACGCCAGGTTACCTGCATTACAATGCTAATTATGTTTTGATTGCTGATAATCTCTTAGATTTTTCGCATCTGTCGTATGTACATGCGACTACCTTAGGGGGCTCCGCTAAATATGCCGGTACTCGGCCCAAGGTGACGCGCGAAGGGCGGAGTGTTCACGTTGAGCGCTGGTTGATTGATGATGAGCCGGCACCTTTTTTACGTAATCTGAAAACGTGGCCGGGCAATGTCGATCGGTGGAATATTTATGAGGTGGTACTGCCGGGGGTACTGCTCATGGATTCGGGGAGTGCGGCGACGGGTACGGGTGCGCCCGAGGGTAATCGTGTCGATGCGGCATCGTTTTTTGGTTGTCAGGCGGTGACGCCGGAGACAGAGAAGACTTCGCATTATTTTTTTCAGCAATCACATGGTTTTGCACTAGATGACCCCGCGGTTACCGAGAGTTTAACCACGAGCGTGTTGGCAGGGTTCATGGAAGATAAAGATATTATTTTGGCGCAACAGAGAATTTTGGATCTCGATCCGGATGCGCCGATGTTGGCGCTGCGGATGGATACTGCGTTGGCGAGTTTCCGCACTATGCTGGACAAGGCGATTGCTGAGGAGAGTGCACAAACGTAGCGTGAGTAGTGAACGCGGGTGGCACAAGCTCGCACATGTCTCGACTACTCTACTGCTTGGATACCCGCACGATCATCCGTATGGCGATGAGAGCGTTTCAAACCGGGTACTACGCGGCCAAATGCTGGGGCGCCTCGTTTTGCGCAAGTTGAGGGTGCCATCGTTCAAAATCCTGTCTCAATTGTCGATTGAGGACCCGGGCGCGGACCTGCAGTAGCGTGTGAGCGCCGCGCTGGGTCCATCTCATTTGCTGCTTCTTCACCATGCGCTTCGCCGCGGTGTTGGCGGTGCGGTGTGAACGCTGCCATGCCAGAGAAAGGCTTTGGCCCGACGCAGCTCACGCAGACACTGCTCTCGTCTGCCGGATTCTTCGGATTCGTCGAACTGCACGCCCTTGAGCGTTTGCGTGAGCACAGTCATCCGCATGGCAATATGGAACCAGTCGAGGATAGGTTCACCGAAGTATCGAAAATGGCCCTGCGCGATGCGCACCGTCTCCCCACCGTCGGACAGGAAGGTCGTCGGTTGGGTCGGATCGACGCCGTGTTCGGTGAGAAAATGTGCCCTCCGCTCGGTTGGCTTTTGCTCGAGCCGATGGACAAAGGCGAAGACATTCCCAGAGCCCTCTCGTGGCAAGCTTTTGCCGACGATGACTTCAAACCACCCCTCCTGGCGAGACGGTGCATCGGTCGCTTTGACATACGCGCCATCGATTCCGACAGCTTGCAACGGATGGCGCTTCGGCAATCCGAACTCGTTAAGTTGTGGCTCGATTGGAAGGGCATCGTGAGCCAGCAGTGCCGCAAACTGGCCTTCCAGATATTCGAGTTCTGGGCTGATGTGCGAGCCGAGCCAGGCACTCAAAGGACTGCGGCTGGAGCGCCGGGTACCTTGGCATCGGCAGGAGTAAAACCGGGGACTGATCAGTTCGATCTGCCCGAAGACGGTCCGATAGAGGGTTTTGTGGGTTCCGTTACGTCAAAGCCCCTCCCTGCACTCGGAGCACACCGCCCCGCGGGCAATGGCTGCGCGTGCTTGCGCGTCAATCAAGGCGCGCTGGACGCTGCCGTTCATGGCTTTCGCTTCGGCCAGGCTCAACCCATGAGCCCATCGGCTCTGCGCTCAATGTCGACCAAGTCCGTGGTGGTGAGCGATAGGATGCCGCCCGCCTCCTCGCGAAACCGGGTTGGGTCCAGGTCTTCTTCGGCCATCAAATCCTGGAGCTCGCACAAGGCATGCGTCGGACTGCTCTCAGCGAACCACTGCGGATACGCGGCAGGGCCGCGCAAGTCCTCATCCGGTGGATAGCCTTGGGCGCCCACGCAAGCGACGCATTGATCCCGAGAAATCAGACAGCGTTCCTTTACGCGACAATCAATTTCCCAAAGAACAAACAGATGGTACTGATAGCGAAACGGCTCACCAATCTCGAAACTAAAAGCCGCCAGCGGAA
Source organism: Gammaproteobacteria bacterium (assembly GCA_025359565.1). Classification (GTDB taxonomy): domain Bacteria; phylum Pseudomonadota; class Gammaproteobacteria; order Steroidobacterales; family Steroidobacteraceae; genus Bog-1198. The sequence continues at coordinate 202,574 of JANYFY010000025.1, forward strand.
TATCCGCGCCGCCGGCGATTGCCAGTTCCATGCCACGGACGCGGTCGCCAAACTGACCACCCCGGATCAGTAACGTATAGAGAGGGGTGTCGCTCCAGTCGAAAGCCACCTGAAGCACCGCATGCAGCTGGGCCAAGGTTGCCTGCTCCGAGATCCGCAGTCGGCGGGTCACCGCTGTCGACCATACGCAGACCCTACCATTGACCTCTATCAATCGACAATCCAAGTCCGCCATCACCGGGTAACCGAACCGCCACGGCCAGCGCCGATCGCAGCGCAGCAGCGCTGTCGTAGCACCCGGTTTGAAACGCTCTCCTTGATCGGTGTTGAATATCTCCGGCTTCCCGTATCTGGCCAGCGCCTCGACGCAGAAGGCCGCTTCCATTGTGATCGATACGCGGTGGCTGAGCACGCGTCGGCTGAACCAGTCCACGACGGCCGTCAGATAGACGAAGCCGCGCGCCATCGGGATATAGGTTATGTCCATCGCCCGGACCTGGTTCGGCTGCTCGACTTTCAACCCGCGCAAAAGATAGGGATAAATCTTGTTCCCTGGCGTGGGCTTGGATGTGTTGGACTTGCGGTAGAGCGCTTCGATTCCCATGCGTTTCATCAGTGTGCCGACATGGCGGCGGCCAACCTCGACGCCCTTGCGGTGCAGAAAATCGCGCAGCATCCGGCTTCCCGCGAACGGGTATTCCAGATGCAGTTCATCGATCCGCCGCATCAGCGTCAGGTCCGCTGCGGACACGGGCCGGGGTTTGTAATAGATGCAGCCGCGGCTGATGTTCAGGACCTTGGCCTGACGAGCAATCGGAAGCTCGTGGGCGCCATCGATCATCGCTTTGCGCTCAGCATGCCAGCCTTGATGAGCGCACCTTCCAAAAAATCGTTCTCCAGCGCCAACTCTCCGATCTTGGCGTGAAGCACTTTCAAATCCACCGGCGGTGGAATGTTCGACCCCTCGGCTCCGAACAGCCCCGCCGCTCCTTCAAGCAATTGCGCCTTCCAGGCCGTAATCTGGTTCGGATGCACGTCGAAGACTTGCGCCAACTTCGTCAACGTCTTCTCGCCCTTCAATGCGGCCAAGGCCACCTTCGCCTTGAAGGCCGGTGTGTGGTTCCGGCGCGCTCGTCTGGTCATCATCTCTCCTGAAGCGCGGCGATACCCGCCGCTATCAGGCGGAAAATCCACTTATCGTCCTGTCCAAGCTTCCGGTGCCAGCTCTAATTGACCGGTTCGTACACCGTCAGGTTGGTCTATTTCTACTCCCGATGCCGCTCGATCGCCGATCCGAACCCATTGCCTTAAGGCGCCGCCGCACGTAACCGTTCATGCGCGTGCACGAGGGCTGGCGCATAGTCGCGTACGGGTCCTTTATGCATTGTCTTTTTACCATCACTGACGTTGACCGGTGAGATTTCAATGTAGCCCGCGCCCGCCTCGACGCCGTTGTCGAAGATGGCCTGGAAGTCGTCGAGCGATTGGCAAGGCCTGATCGCGAACGGTGAATAGATGCATCCGGCTGCTTCCCACACGCCCATGAATCCGTTGACCTGCCAGCCGATATGCGCGCCCAACCGCTTTCCCTCGATCACCTCGGGCGGCAGCACGGGAACGCCACGCAGAGTACGGAACTGCGAAAGAGCATTCCACTGCACGAGAAGCCGCGATCCGAATTTCGCCACCCCTTCGGCGATGAGCTTGCGCGTCATGGGATCGGGCGCCGGCGGATGTTCAACCGCCTCGGCGTCGAGATGGCCCTCCTCGTCGATGGGCGGAAAGGCGTTTTTGTGGATCACCGCCATCGACAATAGCTTGCCAGGAAACGCCTTCGCTGCGGCGTCGGCGAGTTCGGCCCAACCTTGTTCCGCCTCTTTCGGGCGGTAGCCAGCCTTGGCCCAGGCGAGCGCGGTAAGCGGTTCGTGGCAGGCGCCGCCAGCGGGGTGATTGGCGATTTGCGTCTCCTCGGTCGTCAGGTTGACTCCGCTGATCTTGGCAATAGTCAGCGCGGCATAGGCCGCGCCCCTTTGCGCGCCCGAGGTTTCGTGCTCGCGCAAATGCTTGGCTATCGCCTCCAGGGCGAGAGAATAGGCGGAGATAAACGCGGGCTTCCAGAACGCCGGGGCCCGCGTACGCACGCAGACGCCCTTTGGGGCGCTCCGGTCGAAGCTATCCGAACCCTGGTCCGGCACATCCGCGTCGAACACCCAATCGGGCGTCCATCCCCCGGCGATGAGGCCGATCGACAGCTTCTTTTTGCGCATTACGATTTGGTCTAGCCAACGGTCGAGACTGGCCCATTCGAACACGCCCTCGCGCGTCTCCAGTTCACTCCAGGGAAGCGAGATCGTCGCGCCATCGACGTAGTCTTGGCGCAGTGCGAAATCGTAAACCTCGTTCCAGGGCGAATTCTTGGCCAACGCCTGCGTCATGTAGATGTAAAGGCCACGATAATCGGCGGATTCGGCGGGCGCGCCGCTTGCCGCCGAAACGGTGAGCGCGACGGCGAGCGACAAGGCGCGTAGCGTTCGCATTACAAATCTCCCCGGCTCCCGGGTGGCTCCTATACTGCGGCGGTTACAGCGCCGAAATGGTTTTGCCCATGAGATATGGCGAAGATCGAACAGATTCGCCGGCACGGGACCCCGGTCGCGCTTGATGACGGCGTAGCCCGCCGTCACGTGAATGCTCTCGACGGCCGGGCAAACGCCGGACAGCACGAGCAACTCGAACATTAGCGTCATCAGCGCCGTCTTGTCTCGCCAGCCGCCGTTTTCCGCCTGCTGATGCTTCTTGTGCGCCCAGGCCCAGACGGTGATCCTATATTCTCCACCGGGCTTGACGAGCGGAAACAGCATCTCGAACGCCGCCTTGGTCTCCTCGTACATATGCGTCGATCCATCGAGGACGAAGTCGATGCCGTCGGGAAATTCCTCCCGCGCTATCTGCCTCGCGAGCGGCCGGTTGTACGCGGTTTTGTAATAAGCTTTGATGTTGGAATGCGTCTTGATGTATTCGTCCAGCGCCGGCGCAAGTTCCGCCCGCCAGTCGATCCCCACGATCTTTTTGGCCTGGAGCAGCTTGTCGAAATATACAAGCGTACCGCCCTGCCAGAAACCGAGTTCGAGAACTGCCTGCGGCTGCTTCTGTTTCAGAGTTGAAATATATTCCAGCACCATGTCGCTCTTGACAATGAGGAATTTGTTGGCCTCAGAGCGCGGCATATCCGGCCCGCCTCGCCGGTCGATCATGAACTCGACCCCATCCATCTCCAGAATTCGCATCAATATTTGTCTCCTTGGCGCCCACTCGCTGTTCAGGACCTGCACGTAAGCTGGAAGCCAGAACCGCCGACATTTCATGGCGCGTCCAGATCCACCGACTTCGCCGCGGCCTCGGGATGTAGAACAAAGTCGGCAGCCAGAGATAACACGCTCGTCCTATCCTTCTGCGACATCCCCGGCAGATCGTGCGCGCCGGCATGGCGAACGAACGAGACGGACGCGTGGTGACGAGCGAGCGCGTCCCGAAGTTCCTGCGCCTGTGCGAAAGGCACCGCGCGGTCGGCTGCTCCATGCACAATCATCATCGGCGGCGCCTCCGACCCGAGCCGTAGAACCGGCGACGCCGCGACTCTTTGCTCTCGCGTCGGCTGACCGAACAGCTTCTGGTCAATAACGGGATGCGGCCCCCATGTCTCGAAATCGGTCGGCGCGGAAACGGCAATCACGCAGTTGACGCGCGGCGATATACCGGCCATTCGATCCGCCATATCGCCACGCTCGATAGCGGGTAGAATACCCAACAAAAGCGATAGTTCCGCGCCGGCCGAACCGCCCATCGCGCAGATATGCTCGGGATCGACGTCAAGCTCTCGGGCGTGGGCCCGCACCCAGCGCACCGCAAGCTGTACGTCTTCGAGTTGCGCCGGCCAGCGCGTCGCCGGCGAGCCGTCGGCGAGCCGGTAATCGATTGGAATAGCTACGATGCCCTTCGCGACGAAGCTCTGTGCGTAAGCGCGCATGCCCTGCCGGCTTCCTGACTGCCAGCCGCCGCCGTGGATTAGCAAGACCGCCGGCGCCCTGTTCGGATGCTCAGGCGTCAGCACATCGAGCCGCTGGCTGCTGTCGGGGCCATAGGCCTTATCCAACGTATTGGCCGTGCAAGGCGCTGCAAACAACAGCACAGCGAGAAAACCGATTAGCGTTCTCACTCTGCGGCCGAGCGCGGCGCTTCCGCTTCTAGACGTCGCATCATGTGCTTGTAGATACCGAATAAAAGTCACGCGAAACGTGGTTCGGATTTTGCGTTTCGAAATCGGCGTCGGACTGCACGAAATCCATGAGGCTAAGCACTTTCGCGTAGGGATAGCGCGAGAAAATCTCGCAGACCATTTTATGGCCCCGGATTTTATGATCCAGCTGGCGTCGATTGCCCTCGCCGTCGATCAAGAACTCCGCGTTGGTCAGCACGAATACGCGCGTGCCCTTGGGCGCACGCGTCATCAACTTCTCGACCGTGTCGGCGAATGTCGCGGCGGGCACCTCGGCGATGTCAGCTCGAATTAGATCCTGGGAGCCGTTGGGCAGGCATTTCAAAGCGACAGGCGCCATGACGCCAAGAGTTCTATGCTTGTAAAGCACCGCGCCGGGGTCGGAACTGAACTGCAGAATCCATATCGCCCCTCCGCCCCCATCCCCGAGGAGTTCAAAACTTAGATCCTGCGGCTCGAAGCCCAATGCCGCAAGCTCCGCGCGCTCGCGCTCGGAGAGACCCGTGAGCGCATAGCGCAGAAAGACTGAGTGTTCGCGCAACACGGAAACACCATGACGCACTTCCGGCACGCGCAGACTCACCTCGGCGCCAATCGTTTTGAGCGTCGGCCGACCCAGCCGGTTATAGACCCAAGCCTCGACCTCCATGTTCAGTGTGCGACATGAAAAACAAAAGTGCATGAGATGGCTCTTGCCCATCGCGATATTCGCGACGAAGGCGCCAACGAAGCCGTAATCGCGAAATCGGTCCTTCACCGATATAAGACCCATATGCAGGTCGGTCCGGTCGAGCAGTTGGTGGACCGCCGCACGTGCCGCGTCCGGCTCCTCCGGCAAACGTCGCTTGGTGAAATTGAGCTGGTTGGTGCGGTTGACGCGTTCGATGAAACGGTCGACGTGCTCACCAATATTGTAGTGAAAGTCGACACGAATATCGCTTTGGCGCAGAAAGTCGCGGATATCGACGGGCGCTTTTTGCTGATCGATCTTGCTCTCGATCAACTTGTACTGCTTAAGTCGGGTTAGATCACGGTCGTCCTTACCTTGCAGCAGGGGAGAAGAGAGCAGGGTTGGAATGATGTTCTCATCTGCAACTTGTAGGGCGGGGACGAAATGCTTTGCTTCCTCACGATTCATGTGATTATCGTCGATGAATAGCACAGTCGGCGCACGTAATTGCGCATCATCAATAAGTTGAGCAAGGCGCGGGCCCTTGGGATTCCAGTCGATGCTTGGAAAAATGAAATATTCCCAGATACCTGTCTTCTCAAGAATCGCTTTGATTTGCTCAAAATGTTCTTCGAGCAAATTGAACTCATGACGCCACGTCGCGCCAGTTCAATGACAATATCGTGATGGTCTTGTCGATACGTGTGTCCGCCTTACGTATCTGTGCCAGTCCGGAAGGTTTCATTGAGATCCCAAATAACTAAGCGAATGTTTTCAGAAGCCATAAGCCTTTCCGACTCCGTATCGCGCCATAGCTTAAGGCCGCCAGCAAAATTGTCAACGAACCGACCTAACAACAAACAGGACGATTCCCGAGCAAGGGGCCAACGGTTGCGGATGCAATTTTCATCATACATGTTGGATATAGAGCTGGCCTCGGAATTTCGAACAGCTTCCCGCGAACGATAAGTGGCTTTCCGCCGGGGTTGGGCGTTTTGGATCGCCGACGGCTGTTCGCAACTTCGTTCGGGCTACGCCCTCGCTATGTCGCGACCGGCCGTCGGGGGCGGAAACTTTCATGCCGCCGCCGTGAGGAGCGACGGGTGGAAGTAAGCCTCGTCCGGCGTCCTTCGGTCAAGGCTCGAATGGAAGCCCTCGCGATGCCGACGCTGTCGTAGGCGTAAAGGTAGACCTCCTCGTATTTGATTGATTTCCAGATGCGTTCGACGAAGACATTGTCGCGCCACGCGCCCTTGCCGTCCATGCTGATAGCGATTTTGTTGGCGACCAGAACGCCTGTGAAAACTTCGCAGGTGAACTGACTGCCTTGAACGGTGTTGAATATCTCCGGCTTCCCGTATCTGGCCAGCGCCTGAAGGACAATCCGACCACCCTCGCGCGGGCCCTGACCGAGCTCGGGCGCATCATCAAGTCGCTCCACGTCTTGCGCTACATCGACGATCCAGCGTTTCGACGTCGAATCCTCACTCAATTGAATTGACAGGAATTGCGCCACCGTCTCGGCCGTCGCATCTTCTTGGGTGAACGCGGCGAAATCCGCAGCTCCCTGCGTCAGGGGCAAGAAGGGGATCTCGGTGCGCTGGGCCTGCTGCTCAACGTCGTCGTGCACTGGAATGCGATCTATATGCAGGAAGTGATAACCCAGGCCAAGACCGAGGGTTGAGGAATCGAGGACGCCGATCTCGCGCGACTCTCGCCACTCATCTGGCCGCACATCAACTTCCTCGGACGCTATCACTTTGCCGTGCCGGAGGTGGTGGCCAACGGGGGCTTGAGGCCACTGTCTCAGCCCGGATCAGAATGGGACTTTTGAAAAGCCTTATGTGGCATTTCTGTCCCTCTCCACCGTACCGGCCTTGGTCGGCGCCATGCTCCGCGAACAACGATGAATAGGGCGTCCAGCGCTCCCGCTACCTGAGCCTGGAAACCATCGCCGCCTTGAGCGATACTCCCTCCGCGCCGCCACTTACACCACGCCGTGCGACACGACCTGATTTACACCTGGACGCACGGCACACGAGGTTTTTTGCTGGCGTACGGCTTGATCGGCGTGTTCATGATCGCGGGCTTAAAACAGGGAAATGCGCGCGCCCGACTGTATTTGGCGATACCGATCCTGGCGCTGCCGACACTCGTGGTGGTGGGGGTGAGCCTGGAAATACTGTTTTGGGCGCTGGAGCGCTTCGGGCACCCACCTTGTATGGCAGTACATCCGGCAAAGAGAGGCAGGCAAGGAAGACACTTCTTTTCGATAGTCTCGGCCAACTTCCTGTTAGTCGGATTACCGCGCCAAAAATGTAATGCCGACTTGTGGCGCAAGCCGTAGATTTCGCTCACCTCAGACTCCGATTCTGCTCAAGTAGGGCTAAAACGTTGAGCAGGCCGCAAGACTACAGCTGGGCGTGGCAACGGATGTTGAATTGGGCGCGGTTGACATCACCGGACAGGCCTGCGCTGGACCCGCCGCGCTCGCACAGCTGCATACGTTGTTGAGTGCCAGCGAGCCGCCGGTATCGGCTCCGACGGTAGCGCACTGTGCACTGCCCACCACCTGTACATTGCTGACGGACGTTTGCATCGTAGCCACCACGGCCGGTGGCGAGGGTTTTGGAGTCTGCCGAACATCAATGCCTTCGTTGGCCGGTTGAGCAATGTTGATGTTGCTGAGTGCCACATTGCTCCAGCTCTGTTGTTCTGTTTCGATTTGCACCCCTCCATAATGTTGATTGAAACCGTTGCCGCCACCCCGATAGCAGTTCAATTGATTCGCACTGGCCGAGGCCAGTACCGCGCTCGGCAGGAGGGGCGACACAAAGTAGGTCGATATCTTCAGGCACGGGTAATTCAGGATATCTGCAGCTCGATTGTTAGACGCATTAATGCCGATACCGCCGTAGATCGCAAAACCGTTGCCATACCATTGGAGGCTGGCCTGCGAGTTTTTTACCGTGTTGTTCTGCGAGGTCGCGGCCAACGTCGTCCCCTGGGACCAGAGCGCGAAGCCGTCATCCCCGGTGGAGCGCGAACTGCTGTTCGCGATAATTGAATTGCTAGCGCTGCCATAGAGATCGATGCCGTCGGCAAAGGTGTTACGAACGCGCCCATGCATGATCGTGCTCGCATTCGAGACACCTATCAGTTTCAAGCCCCCAAACATATGCTCGACCCACACATTGTCGACGATGCTGTTGGAGTACACGGCACGTAGGCCGTCCGGTAAAAATGCATCGACGACGTCGCGCTGCGTCACGTTGCCAAAGATGGCGAGGTTGGAGACGATGGCGTTGCTCACTCCGGTGCCTGCCGATCCCACGCTAAAATTCCCTGAAACCGAGGCGATGCCTGACACGCCGTTGACGGTCACAGCGGATGGAGGCGCGGTATCGACTGCCGCGAATTTGCTGTACCACATTCCCGCACCTTGCAATGTCACGTTGCTCGGGAGTAAAAGCCGTCCTCTCACGTAGTAACGACCGGCCGGCACGTAAACGCCCGTCAGCGATCCGTTCGATGTGGTGACCAGATTGACACAGCTGATCAGGCTTTGGAGGTTGTGATCGGCCAGCGCGAAGAGGCTTAGATTGGCCGTGGCCGCGTTGGGCGTCGTGTCCTGCAGCGCGTCGGTCGGGACGGTGGAATAGTAATCCTTCTCCTGCGTGAGAAAGCTCGTGGGGTTGTTCGGATTGGTGCCAATTACCGCGTTGAAGACGCTGCCATAACTGGAATCATCGGCGCCGTCAAAGACCGCTCCCGTACCGCGCAGATCGGTGGCCATGCCCCCACAGCGCGGGTCGGTGAGTGAAACAAAACCATTCGGCAAGGCGATTGGCGCAGGAACAACCTCCACATCCACGAAATCAATCGCGATGCTCGACACACCGCTCGAAGCTGTCTTGGCGAGGGTTACTTTGGATCCTGCCGGCAGAGTCGATCCGAGCTTGAGTTGAATCTCATCGTACAAATGTGTCGGTCCGCTCGCCGTGGCGTACGTCGTGGCGTTCGCCGGGGAGTTATACAGTTTAGTGCCGTCCATCACTCCGCCATACAGCCAGGTGTAGCGAGAGGTCAGTTGCAGGGGTTGGGAGACCAGCGACTGTCCCGATGGACTCACCACGGTGAGCATCAAGGACCCGCTCTGGCCGCCTCCGCCCGGGGCATCAGGGATGGAATAGCGGACCACCACGGCGTTGGCACCGGCCTCCGTCGGCTGCACGGTCCATGACACCGAGTCACCGCTTTGTGTCAGAACCACCCCCTGGCGCCCTGAGGCCTCACCGCCGAGATCTCCCACGATCCGATCGCTTCCGTCTGCCGCACCTACGATGGCGGCCAATCCGGACAACGTTCCGGCCTCCGCTTCGTAGGTCGCGACCGGCCAGGTTAGTCCTAAGGTCGCGGCACTAACCGTGAGTGTAGCCGAGCCCTGAACGCCGTTTAAGTTCGCGGTAATCATTGCTGTGCCCGGGGCCACCGCCGTGGCGCCACCGCCGCCGTTAATGGTTCCGACTGAGGTGTTGGCTGAGCTCCAGATGACTTGGGTAGTGAGTGATTGGGCGGACCCATCGGTATACGTACCCATCGCGGAGAACGTCTCGGTTTGGCCAGTTGCGATGCTCGGTGCCGCTCCGGTTACGCCAATGGACGCGAGCGCGGCGGCCGTGACGGTGATCTGCGCCGTAGCGGATTGAGTTCCACACGCGCTGCTGACGGCGCAGCTGGCCGTGATCGTGGACTGCCCCACAGCCAAGGGCGTCACGGTCCCGTTGGCAGCGATCGTGGCCACCGCAGTGGCCGACGAGCTCCAGTTCGCGTTGGCCGTAAGATCCTGGGTCGAGTGGTCCGAATAAGTCCCCATGAACTGCAGCGTCAACGGCACACCGAGCGGCGTACTGGCTGAACTTGGTTTGATCGCGACGGCACTCAAAGTGGCTGCTGTCACCGACACCGAATCGGACCCTGTCACTCCTTGGAAACTTGCACTGATGGTTGTGGTTCCCGCCGCGACGCCCATAACATTGCCGCTGGAGGCGCTCACGGTGGCGACGCCGGTGCTCGAGGAAATCCACGACACGTTGGATGTCACCGCGGTATGCGATCCGTCGCCGTAGTTTGCGGTCGCTGTAAGCTGCAGCGAGAGGCCGGCAGCGATACCCGGTGAGCTGGGTGCGATCGATAGGGATTCCAGCGCGGGCGCTGAACCCGCACTCCCGCCGCCCCCGCAACCGCAAAGGATGCAAGCCAACAACGCGACTGCTCTGACAATGACTCTCTGCATCGAACACCTAAGTATGATTTGCGTCACTAACAGCTGCTCCAAGATAAGGTCGATGCCGAAGCGCAGCGCGTCTCCCACGAGTATCTAACGCGGCGCTCGCCGGCTTGTTGACAATGTTCGAAAATTTGAACCGCGTCCAGGCATTAGGCCACAAGGCAATGGAAATCTGCGGCAAAGGTGGACGCGCGAATGTCGGCTTCGGCGACTTCCACTAAACATCAGCAAGGCTAATCACCAGCGAGGCGGCGGCAATGGCCAGAGCTGGCCGGTCAGACCCTGTGTCTGCCACGGAACCAACGGCCGGTGTTGACAGCGTGCTAAAAAGTGTGCGCCGTGCAAAGGCACGGTCTTCCAGATGGTATTGGTGTGTTTGTGGGGCGCTCAGGTCATGGTGCGCGCTTGCACTAGCGATCCGGCCGCGATTCAAGTGGGTGCCGATTACCTGCGCTATATTTCTTGGAACATGATTGGTAGCGGCTTCATCATGACGTGTTCGGGCGTCTTGCAAGGCTTGGGCAATACGTGGCCGGCGTTGTGGAGTTCGGCGACGCGTCTATTGACTTACGTGGTACCGGTGACATGGCTATCCACCTTGCCGCAGTTCGCGATTCCCCAGGTGTGGATTACTTCAATAGTGCCGGTCACGCTGCAAGCCGTTTTGATCGGTACGCTGGTCGTGCGTAGAGTGAACCGACTCGCTTGATTCTCGGAGTGCGGCGCGAGGCCGTGTTATTGGTGGTCGTTCGACTTGCTGCCTGAGACGGCAAATGACGTGGGTAGAGAAGCACCTACTAAATTCACTTCGCTTAATTCCGGCAGCGTCATCAGAGCCTTAGTGATCAGCTGTTCGCCGTAACGCAGGTCGGTGGTCCATAACGCAGCGGCTCGCGCGCCGTCGCGAGTCGCGATTGCGTTCACAATTTGTTGATGCGTTGACTGAAACCATTCCGATACGTTTAAGCTGCGAATACCGACGTATAAGATGCGCAGTGTCAGATCTTGCAGCTGTTTGATAGTGGCGGCGAGACGTTCGTTACCGCAATACGAGGTAACGATGAGATTGAATTGGCGATTGGCTTGCAGAAAATCGACTAGGTCGACATGGCTGGTCAGTTCGTAGCGGCTCAGCGAGATTTTTCGCAAACGTTCCAAGTCGGATTCCGAGAGAGTGACCGCGGCCGCGGACTCCGCGGCTCGAGGTTCCAGAAGTATCCTTAGTCCATAGATATCGCGCACATCCTTGAGCGTCAGCGGGGCGATTCGCGCACTACGTTCATCGGTCTTGTCCACCAAGCCTTCTTGCACCAGCCGCATCAGCGCAGATCGAACTGCCGCCTTGCCGAGATGGAAACGTGCGGTGAGCAATGGCTCGGATATTCGGCTGCCGGGAGTCAACTGGTAGAACAAGATGTCCGAGCGGATCAGCCGGTAGGCTTGTTCACCCAGATTCACGCTGCGCTCGTCGGGGTCGCCGCTCTGTCGATCCGACCCTTCTTGAGAGATTCTATGCATAGAAGCGATGATTCTTTGGACCCGCACCCGTTCGAATCCTATACTATCCGTATGGATTCATGTTAGTGGATGTATTTTGACCGTTGGTACACGCCTTTACAACATGTTGAACGAATGATAATTTAATGTCATTAAGAATGTGAACCAACGGGAGGGCTCACAGGTATGAGTTCAGTCATGAGCGCTAGCCGACAGCCAATTGAATATCGCGACGCAACATCGGAAGTGCGGGCGGTATACGACGACATCATGAAGACGCGTCAAACCAATTGGGTCAACAACTTCTGGAAGGTGCTGGCGCACGACCCGCCCACGCTGCGGCGAATCTGGGGCAATATTAAAGAGGTGATGGGCCCCGGGCTGCTCGACCCGAAGATCAAGGAATTACTGTATCTAGCCGTGAGTGCGTCGAATGGGTGTCGTTATTGCATTGCCTCACATGGTGCCGCTGCCCGTAAACAAGGCATGACCGACGCCCAGTACTCGGAAGTTTTGGCGATCGTGGGGTTGGCCAATGAGACCAACCGTCTGGTCACGGCGCTCGATGTGGCCGTTGATCCGCAATTTTTATGAGGGCACTTATGAGCAACCCAGATTTCAATAGCGTCACCCATCATCGTTGGGATCAAATCCCGGCTGAACCGCTCAAGGGTACCATCACTCGGCGGCTCATTACCGGCGAGCGGATGATGATCGCGCATGTGTATTTGAAAAAAGGTGACGATGTTCCCCGTCACTCACATGATAACGAACAACTGACTTACATCCTCGAGGGCGCGCTGCGCCTGTGGTTCGGCGCCAACGACGAGCGCGAAATTACGGTTCGTGCCGGTGAGGTGGCCGTCATTCCCTCCAATGTTCCCCATCGAGCCCTTGCGTTGGAGGATACGCTAGACGTGGATGTGTTCTGTCCTCCGCGCCAGGACTGGCTGAGCGGAACCGATGCTTACCTGAGACGCTAATGGACTTAGGATTAAAAAAGCGTACGGCGCTGGTATTGGGCGGCTCAAGCGGGTTGGGAAAAGCGGTGGCTCAGGTGTTGATCGCCGAGGGCGCGCGTGTTGCGATTTGCGCCAGAGATAGCCAGCGGCTGACAGCGGCGGCGGCACAACTCGGTGCCGAAGCGTTGGCTGCCGATTTATCGGTTCCTGGCGCGGCGGACGAGGTGGTGCGCGCGGCCGAAAAGCGGCTGGGGCAATTGGATGTTTTGGTGGTTAATACTGGGGGGCCGCCGCCTGGATTGTTTGACGTGTTGTCCGACGCGGACTGGCGAGCGGCATTCGAGGGTCTGTGGATGAGCAGTGTCGGGGCTATCCGTGCCGCACTTCCTGCGATGCGCGCGCGTCGCTGGGGCCGGGTATTAGTCATTACCTCGGTGGCCGCGCGTGAACCGGTCGCGAATCTCATGTTATCGAACTCGCTTCGTGCCGGTTTGCACGGGATGGTAAATGCACTTAGTAAAGAAGTGGCCGGCGATCAGGTCACCGTCAATGCGCTGATGCCGGGTTATACGCTGACCGAACGGTTAGCGGAGTTGCGCTTGGACGAGGCTAAGCTAATTTCCCAGATACCAGCGCGCCGCATTGGTACGCCGCAGGATTTCGCGGCGGTGGCTGCATTTCTGGCGTCCGGGCCGGCCGGCTATATTACCGGCCAAGCGATTGCCTGCGACGGCGGATTGCTGCAATCAATCTAGGTGCTGATAATGGCTGATTATATGATTCGGGATGGAGTGTGGAAATCGCTGGCGAACTTTAGATTGCCGGAGTCGCTCGGTTTCGGCATAGTGCTGGCGCCGGTCATGTACAGCGCGACCTATAGCGAGGGGCAATGGAGTCAGGGTGAGCTACTGCCCTATGGGCCCATCGAGATTTTGCCGGGCGCTCGTGCCTTGCATTTCGCCGAGCAAGTATTCGAAGGAATGAAGGCTTATCGTGTCGGTCGCCCGGTCGCTAATCTGTTTCGAGCTCGAGACAATTACGCCCGCATGCGGCGCTCTGCTGAACGACTCGCGATGCACCCCGTACCGGAACCATTATTTTTCGAAGCGGTAAACGCGGTAGTTGGTGCGTGCACAGAAATCATTCCCGGCAAGACGGGGCAATCGCTGTATGTAAGGCCGTTCTTGATCGGCACTGAACCGGGTTATGCGGTTCGCGCCTCGCACAGCGCCCGATTCATGGTGATCGCCAATCCGTCGGAAATCTATGCAACCGGCCCGATGAAGGTATTGATCGAACGAGAGCAGGTCAGGGCCGCCGCCGGCGGTGTGGGGACCGCGAAGACCGGCGCAAATTATGCCGCCTCGTTGCTGGGCTCGACGCGTGCAGTGGAGCATGATTACACGGTGGCGTTGTGGCTCGATCCGACCTCGCGGGAGAATATTGAAGAACTATCGGGAATGAATCTATTTGCGGTGATCGGCGACGAGTTGCATACGCCGGTCCTCAATGATTCCATCCTGCCGGGAGTGACCCGCGATTCATTGATCATGTTGGCACGCGCTCAGGGTTGGACCGTTATCGAAAAGGCCATGCCGGTGGCCGACCTATTGCGCCAAATATCCAATGGCGAATGCAGCGAAGTGTTTGCCTGCGGCACCGCCGCTATTGTTTCGCCGATTGGTGTGATCGGCGACGCCGACGGTCGCCGCTATCAACCCAATACAATCGATGGCCGCGCGCGTATTTTGCGCGAACAACTGCTGGCTATTCAGGAGCGGCGGGCGCCGGATCCGTATGGCTGGACTACTGAGGTCGTGCCATTGGTGAAGCCGAGATCGCAGTGACGAATAATCACTGCTACGGGTAAGTACGTTTGTTAAGGGAAGCGGATTTTTTAAATGATGGCAGAATTATTTCAGGGGAAGCGCATGCACATACTTTATGGATCAACTTTTAGATCGGCACGATGTATCGTTGCGTCGGTCGCTTTACTGGCGTGTGCGTCGGCGGGCTTCTCAGCGCGCGTCGGCGCACAGCAAACCGCCCAGGCTGCACCGCCGGTGGTCGGCTTGGAGGAGATCGTGGTCACCGCGCAAAAACGTGCGCAGAACTCGCAAGACGTCGGCATTGCGCTCTCAGTTATGACGGGAGCGGATCTAGAATCGCTCGGTGCCGTAACGGCCAGCGATATCACCAAGACGATGCCGGCAGTGGTATTGACCCAGCCTAACGGCCCGTCGTCATTTAGCCTGTCGATTCGCGGCGTCACGCAAAATGATTTTGCCGATCATCAAGAAAGTCCCGCGGCAATCTATGTGGACGACGTGTATGTGAGTCAGATGGCCGGGCTGGCGTTCACCATGTTCGACATGGATCGGGTTGAAGTGTTACGCGGCCCCCAGGGCACCTTGTTCGGACGCAATGCTACCGGCGGTCTCGCCAATTTCGTCACGCGACGACCCACCGATGAAGACGGCGGTTTTGTGAATGTGACAATCGGCGAGCGCAACTTGACCCACATCGAAGGGGCGGTCAACGGCCAACTATGGCATGACGTGGACGGCCGCGTTTCGTTCCAGAGCAATCATTACGATCCGCTGTTTCATAATATTTCGGGCGGTGCCGCCGATTCGGAGAATGGCAACGATTGGTCGATACGCGGCCAGTTGCTATTCAAGAATGTGGGCGGCGGAGAATTGTTGTTCATCGGTCGCGCCAGTCGTGAAGATGTGCATGCCGGTTCATGGGAAGAATATGCCACCTTGCCGGGCGCCAATGGCTACAACACTTTGTTGCCGGCGAATCAGAATTATTGGGGAACCTGCAACGGTTGCAATGCCAGCGGCCTGACGAACAGCGGCCCTTTTACCATTCGCGATAATGTCAGCGGCTACGCGAAAATCAAGACTAGCGGATTAACGGCTAAGTACACCAGCGATCTGGGTTTCGCGACCTTCACCGGGATTGCCGACTACTCTGCGCTCAAGAAGCAGTATCAAGAGGACTCGGATGCCTCGCCCTACACCGTGTTTCAATTCTTCAATGGCAGCGATGTGAAGCAACAGTCACTTGAGCTGCGGCTCAATGGTGGCGATAAACAACTGAATTGGACCGCGGGTGCCTACGGCTTGCACATTGATGGTAACTACTACGAGGGCTGGCAGGGCCCGGCCTTCTTCGGTGCGGAGCAATTTAATTACCCGTCGAACCCGAATTCTGCCTACAGCGCTTATTCCGCGGCCGCCGGACCGTGGCCCTATGGCAATGCGGCAAACTTCTACGCAAATGGGGCGCTCCCCGATCCTAATGGTGGTATGCCGACGACCGTTGCGCCCTATGAGTTAGTGACCAAGTCTTACGCGGCTTTTGGCCAGGTCGAGTACCGTGCCACTGATTTGATCGGTTTCACTTTGGGCCTGCGTTACACCTATGACAGTAAGGATTACAACTACACTTGGTACCCTTACGAGTACTACCCGCAAAGCACGACTGGTCAGACTACCACCTTGACTCGACCGGTAAGCGCAGTACTGCAGACGCTGAGCGAAGGACGGTCTGACAATCTATTCAGTGGTAAAGCTCAAATCGACTTTCATTTCACCGCTGATCAGCTCGGTTACATTAGTTACAACCGCGGCGTGAAAGGCGGTGGGTTCTCAGCGCCACTCTTTCCAGCCACCATTGGCAATGTGGCAGATTTGAAATTTGATCCCGAAGTACTAACGTCCTATGAAGTCGGTTTGAAGTCCGAATACCTTGAGCACACGCTGCGGCTCAATAGTGCGGCCTATTATTACGATTATCATAATTACCAAGCGTTGATTTACACCTTGAGCCTTAACCAGTTGGTCAAAAATGCCGATGCCACTCACAAGGGAGTGGAAACCGAGTTGGAGTGGGTCCCGAATGAGTCTTGGCACTTCGGTATTGGCGTGTCCTACGTCGATGCGATTGTCAAAGATGTGCCGGGTCTGTGCTGCACCTCGGCAGGAAAAGCGGTGTATGGCAACTACACGCCGGGTAACGCACCGCGCTGGTCGGGTAACGCCATGGCACGCTACACATTACCGGTGGGTACCGGGAAACTCGCCTTTCAGGTCGACGGCAATTACTTGTCGCGTTTCTGGTTCAATCTGTCGGATACGCCGACCGTTGAACAATCGGCCTTCGGTGTCGCCAATGCACGCATCAATTTCATCCCGACGAGTGCTAAGTGGGAGACGGGTATCTCCGTGGAGAATCTCGCCAACAAGCATTATGGGGTGATGGGCTTTGACAACACCGGAATCAACGGGCTTGCGCAGGTCTATCCGGGTATGCCGCGTTGGGTGAAAGTACATTTGAACTATAAGTTCTGAGTACGACGCGAAAACCTGTGGCGAAGATATCGATAGGAATTGGGAGGTAACGAGGTGAATAAGATCAAAGTCGTATTGTTGGGTGGGCTCGGGGTTGCGTTGCTTGCAAATAGTGCGCTTGCCGATGTGACCGCCGCGTCGAGTTTGAACGACGTCTATGCCACGCTAAGGAGCAAGCGTTTCGTTGACCTCACTCATAGCTTTGGTCCTACCACGCCGCATTGGAAGGGATTCGGCGAGGAGAAGGTCACAACGTTGTATACCATTAAGAAGGATGGGTTCATTGTGCAGCAGTTTACCCACGTCGGTCAGTGGGGCACTCATATCGATCCGCCCGCACATTTTCACGAGGGACTACGCACGGTGGATCAAATTCCGCCCGAGGAAATGCTGCTGCCCTTAGTGGTTTTGGACGTGCACGCTCAAGTGGCTAAGAATCCGGACTACACATTGCGGTTGGAAGAAGTGCAGGCGTGGGAGTCGAAGCACGGGCGAATCCCTGAACACGCGTTTGTAGCGATGCGTACCGATTGGTCGAAGCGGTGGCCCAACGATGCAGCTATGCAGAATCGCGACGCGGCAGGGGTTGCGCATTATCCCGGCTGGAGTAAAGAAGTGTTGAAACTACTTTATGAAGATCGCAAGATCACCGCCTCGGGTCATGAGACCACTGACACGGATCCCGGACTGGCGACGACTAAGGATGACTATTCTTTGGAAAGCTACATTTTGGGGCTAAACCATTATCAGATTGAAATGCTGGCCAACTTGGATCAAGTGCCCGAGGCCGGAGCGCTGCTCATGGTGACATGGCCGAAACCTGAGGGTGGTACGGGTTTTCCGGCGCGCGTGATCGCGATCGCTCCTTAGTGAGTGAGCAACGCTGGTCGTCCGGTATTGGCTTTACGCTTAGTGCCGTTGGGGCCGCCGTTGGATTGGGTAGCATTTGGCGATTTCCGTATTTGGCCGGTGCGGGCGGCGGATTTGTCTTCATCGCGGTGTTTGCCATCGCCTGTCTGGTTATTGCCTCGCCGGTGCTTGTCGCTGAAATAGTGCTAGGGCGATGGTCGCGGCATAGTCCGCAGCGCGCTGCGGGAACGATTGCGGCGTTTTTCGGATTTTCCGCGCGCTGGAATGTGGTGGGCTGGTGCGGTGCCCTTGCGGGATTTCTGATCGCCACCTACTACACGGTAATCGCCGGATGGGTGCTGGCCTACACTTGGTTTTTCCTATCCGGTCACTACGCCACGGCTGGAACCGCTGCTGTAGTGGCTAAATTCAAAACTTTTACCGCCGATTCGTTCGCCGTGTCCCTGTGGCAATTAGGTTTTCTCGCGCTAGTGACCTTGGTGTCCTCGCGCGGACTGAATCGCGGCGTAGAGTGGGCCAACCGCTGGCGTGCGCCGGCATTGTTGGCGATTTTATTGTTGTTGGTCGGGTATTCACTGCTGAATGGCGATGTAGCGCGCGGATTGCAGTTCGCTTTCGCGCCGGATTTCACTCGATTGACCTCCGCCGTAGTGCTCGGCGCTGTCGGTCAAGCGTTGTTTGCGGTGGGTGTCAGCGCCGGAATAATGATTGTCTATGGCTCTTATATGCCGGCCGCCGAATCGCTGGGCCGAAATTTGCTCGTCATCGTTGGAGCGATCTTCGTAGTATCGCTGCTGGCCACGGTGGCTATTTTTCCGCTGGTTTTTCACTACGGACTCAACCCGGCGGAGGGGCCCGAATTGGTGTTCCAAGTGCTTCCGGTGGCTTTTGCCGAGATGCCCGGGGGCCGCATTATCGGTGCGCTATTCTTTGCCTTGTTGGTGCTGGCAGCGTTTACGCCATCCATCGGCTTGCTTGAACCGTGGATTGCATGGTTGCATGAGCGTTTCGGTGTCAAACGCAAAGCCGCGTCGAGTGCGACGGCGCTGGCCTGCTGGCTGGTGGGCCAGGGTTCGGTGTTGTCATTTGGAAGGCTTGCCGAGTGGCATCCGCTTGATTCAATTCCGCGATTGGCCAGCTTCAATTTTTTTGGCTTGATGGATTTCGTGGCTTCCAATGTATTGATGCCGCTGTCAGCTCTGCTGGTCAGTGTTATGGTCGGCTGGCGGTTGGGTTACCGTGTACCGGAAGCCGAATTGAGCGGACTTTCGCCGGCTATGCGCCGCCTACTGATGTTTTCCCTGCGCTATCTCTGTCCGTGCGGCATCATCGTGGTGATGGTAATGGGGCTCGCCGGTTAGCGCCCGTGCTTCAATAAGCCGAGTCGGTAGGTTTTTGCGCTACGCCGCCGTCTTTAAATGCACCCAGTAGTTCACGTGCCGCCTTGACCATCAGCGTCCTGTCGATACCCACGGCGACAAAGGACGCCCCTATCGACATGTAATGCTGCGCTAACTGCCAATCGCTGGTGAGAGTACCGGATGGTTTGCCTGACAGTCCCATGGAAGCCGACAGATCCGCCGGTCCGAAGAACACGCCGCCCACACCTTCCACCGAGGCGATGGCTTTGACGTTTTGCGTGGCCGTAATGGTTTCGATTTGCTCCAGCGCGCAGATGTCCTGGTCGCAGTTGAGTAAGTAATCATCGACTTGATTCCAGCGTGAAGCGCGCGCCAAGGCGCTGCCCACGCCGCGTATGCCGCGCTTCGGGTAACGGGTTGCCGCCACCATTTGGGCCGCTCGATCGGCGCTCTATTTCACCATCACCGGCTTTCATCTGGCTCATGTGCTCGTGGGGTTGCTGGTTTTAAGTGTTCTGTTCCTGTGGACGGCGTTGGGTTATTTCGAATGCGAATCGGCACTCCGCCGTCTCGATTGGGGTGCTGTATTGGCATTTCGTCACCATTGTTTGGTTGGCCGTATTTTTTACTTTTTATATTGCGCCGCGCCTTTAGGTGATCTCATGACGGCCGAAGATCTCGCTCAAATATCGATCAAACACCCGGCACCGCATAGGCACCATGTCAGTTTGGCGGCCCTTTTCTTCGAGTTTTCCGCCGCACCGGTCGCATGGAATGCGCAACTGCTCATCAGCGTTGCGCTTTCATCACATGCTTGTTACCCGTGCGATGGTCGGTATCTTGACTAGTGTTCTCTTTGTACTGGCGCTGCTCTTTGGTACGGCAGTTGATTTCGTGGCGCCGCTATGCGGCTAGGCGCAGACATTGAAAGCGCGGCCGCCTTGATGGCACTTGGACCGCCGGGTAGCGGACGTGTCTCGGCGCTACCGTGGAATTGGGAAATATGGGTGCTCGTATGTCTGGGATTGTCCGTCTTTGGCTACCTATACGGTCTGTATCGATTGGAGGCGCACGCCCGATCGCGGATTTTAGGTCCGTTGCGTGTCGTATCTTTCGCAGCGGGCATCGCCACACTGTTCATAGCCCTTATTTCTCCACTCGATGCGCTTGATGACCAACTGTTTGCCGCGCACATGGTGCAGCACCTGCTACTCATCATGGTCGCCGCACCTCTGTTGGTCTTCAGCCGTCCGGCGATGGCCTTCTTGTGGGCGTTTCCCATCACTTCGCGGCGCGCGATCGGCAGGTTCTGGATGGCCGGCGGCCTGCAGCGCGCAGTGCACGCACTGATGGCCCCATGGGTGGTTTGGATGCTTTGCAGCATGGTACTGTGGTTCTGGCATATCCCCGGACCTTATAATTGGGCGCTCGAGAATGAAGGGGTCCACACGCTCGAACACTCCTGCTTTTTTATCACCGCGCTAATGTTTTGGTCTTTGGTGATCGAGCCCTTTGGACGGCGACGCCTCGACTACGGAAGCACGCTGCTATTTGTCGCGACCATTGGCGTACAGAACGGGCTTCTCGGAGCGCTTTTGACATTGGCAGGGCACCCCTTATACGGTGCACATTCGCAAACTACCGCCATGTGGGGATTGACGCCGCTGGAAGATCAACAACTGGCCGGTATCATCATGTGGATCCCCGCGAGCGTCATTCATCTCGCGTCGCTCGGGATCCTTTTTTTTTGTTGGATGCGAAATGCCGAGCGGGAGGCACAACTCGTGGTGGCCTCGCGCGGGCGCGCTACCGCAGCCTGGAGGATGGATCGCCACGGGACGTGGGTGGCGTTTTTACTGGCCTTGGGTTTAAGCGGCTGCGGCCGCGATCATGCGACGTCGACTTGGGCCATGAGCGGTACGGACGCCCATCGGGGGCCCATGCTCATGCAACAATATGGCTGTTCCTCCTGTCACAGCATCGCCGATGTGGGGAGCGCACGCGGCCTACCTGTACACCTTGCAATGAATAGAAACGCACGACCCGCGCACCTGCGCTCAAGTTAACCGCTCTATGATCTTATCGGCAACACGCAAGGCGTTAGCGATGATGGTCAGTGTCGGGTTGACTGCACCGATCGAAGGGAAAAAACTGGCATCGGCAAGATACAAGTTATCCAGTTCGTGCGCCTTGCAGTTAAGGTCGAGGACTGATGTCGCAGGATCGACTCCAAAGCGAGCGGTTCCCGCTTGATGTGCAGTTCCGCTGATTGGGATATTCTTGCCGAGGTAAAGGCGGCGTTCTAAGAGCACCGGGTGAGCGCCGGCACGGCCTAAAATTTGCTTGAGTTTTTTCTTCAGTCGCTGGTGTGCTTCCATATCACCGTCAGTAACTTCTAATACCACGCGATTGCCCTCATAGCGAATCCGATTCTCTGCACGCGGCAAATCTTCGCTCGATAACCAAAAGTCCATGGAATGACGCGCTATCTGCTCGAACGGCATTTTAGGCAACCATTCGAGCCACATGGGCAGCACTTCACCGCGAATCTGGGCACCGTGTGAGGTTGCGCACATCTGGATCAAGCCCAGGGGATACTCCCAGTCATCGGAGCCGAAATAGAAATCGCTCAACGCAAGCGTTTTTTGAAACACCGTATTATTTGGTTCACGCATCAATGCCATTAAAATGGATTGATGATGTCGCATGTAGTTGCGTCCCACTTGTCCGGACGCGTTGGCAAGACCGTGAGGGTGTTGAGGATTGCTAGAGCGCAACAACAGCAGAGCGGAGGACAGCGCGCCGCAGGCCACCACCACAATGTCGGCCGAATAGTGCTCTGGATGGCCATCTCTGAGTACCGCAACCCCCGTGATGGTGCCGCCGCTAGCATCGGTTTCCAATCTGGACGCATAGGCGCCGGTCAACAGCGTCAGGTTCGGATGGGCCTTGAGCGCCGGATCGACGCATATGATCTGAGCGTCCGCCTTGCCGTTGACCAAGCAGGGGAACCCGTCGAAGGCATCGCAGCGGATGCAAATGCTGGTGGGCGTCGTTTTGCCATTGTTCTCGTCGAGCAAGATCCCGAGCGGCAAGTGGAATGGATGCAATCCCGCTTGAGTGAGACTTGCACTGAGCGCTTGTATCGCGGGTTCATGTGTCACGGGTGGATAGGGGAAGGGGCCGGTTGAGGGCGGCTCGGTGGGATCTTCCCCTCGCTGTCCGTGCACGTGAAACAGACGTTCCGCTTGAGTGTAATACGGCTCGAACACGTCGTATTTGAGTGGCCATGCGGGCGAAATCCCGTCCTTGTGCCGGATCTCCTCGAAGTCTCGCTCGCGCATTCGAAAAAGCGCGGCTCCATACACTTTAGAGTTTCCGCCCACCCAATAATGCAGACCCGGAGAAAAGCTCTTGCCATCGACACCGTACCAGGTTTCCTTGGCCTGATAGGCGCCCTCGACGAACACCGTTTGCGAATCCCAATTAGCCAAAGAGCGGGGCAGGTAATCGCCGCGCTCGAGAAGAAGGATCCGCTTGCCGGTGGCAGCGAGCCTCTGGGCGAGTGCCGCGCCCCCGGGTCCGCTGCCGATCACAATCACATCGTAATGGCCGTCCGTCATGTGCGTCCTTGCAATACTTTCACCCGCCCGTCGCAAAGCCTGGATAAAGGGTCATCCCTCCATCGACGAAAAGGGTCGTACCGACCACATAATCGGAGTAATCGGATGCCAGCCATACCGCAGCCCGAGCGATGTCTTCGGGCTCGCCAATTCGCCCGTACGGGACTAAGGTCATGAGTTGGTCATAGGCTTCTTTCGTCTGCCAAGCCACGGTATTGATCGGCGTGCGGATCGCTCCGGGTGCAATAGCATTGACGCGAATTCGATTCGACGCGACCTCTTGGGCTAAGCTCTCCATGAGCAACTTGATACCCCCTTTGGACGTTGCATAATTAGCGTGGCCGCCCCAGGGGATCTCTTGATGCACCGAACTCATACAGATGATTTTACCGGCCGCACATGAAACCGATGGAACTACGCCGCGACGCAGGAACTCCTGGACCGCCGCTCGCGCGCATAAGAATTGCCCGGTGAGATTGACGCCGAGAACCGTGTTCCACTGCGCGAGGGTCATATTACGAAAAGCGGCGTCGCGCTGCAGACCGGCATTGTTGATTAGTATGTCGATGGTCCCCATTTTTTGAATGGCCGTTTCGAATAGCGTTGTGACTTGTTGCTCGCAGGACACGTCGGCTTTCAGCGCAGCTGCGTTCACGCCGGCCTGGCGAATTTCATCCACCACCGCGTTTGCGGACTCAGGGTTCTCAACGTAGTTGACGATGACGTCGGCTCCCGCCTGACCCAATGCAACTGCCACGGCCCGTCCGATACCAGAGTTAGCCCCAGTGACCAATGCCTTTTGTCCACACAGGATTTTTTGGGCAGTCAGGGTGGGCGCTGTCGATTGAGGGGGCGAGTTTGGGGGTGGCGGCGTCATCGGATTCTCCTTCACGGGCGCTCGGCACCGCGTTGGTTGGTATAAATTGCGAATAGCGTATGAGAGGCGCAAATGAACAATCGCGATCGATTGCGGCCGCCGAAGGTAAGATTCGAGACCGTGAAGGGCACCTTGATCATCCCGAGCATCGTCCCGTCGGGGGCGACGCAATGCACGCCATCACCGGCGCTGCTCCAGAGATTACCGTCCTGATCCACACGGAATCCATCCGCGAAACCCGGGGCAATGGTGTGAAAGACTCTGCCCGCCGACAGTCGCTTGCCGTCATCAAGAACATCAAAGACGCGAATATGCTGAACGGGATTGGCGGCGAATTGACACCCACTCTCGGCGACATACAAAAGTCGCTCATCGGGTGAGAAGGCAAGGCCATTCGGTCCCTCAAAGTCATCCGCCATCACCTGCAGAGTTCCATCAGTGGGGTCTAGCCGATAGAGCGTTGCCGGCAGTTCCGCTGGATGCTTGCCGCCTTCATAATCGGTATTGATACCGTAAGGGGGATCGCTAAACCAAATAGTGCCATCCGAGCGACAAATGACATCATTCGGTGAATTCAGGCGTTTGCCCTCATAGCGATCTACAAGCACGGTCACGCTGCCGTTGAGCTCGGTGCGCGTAATGCAGCGATGTTGATGCGAGCAGCCGATCAAGCGGCCTTGGTTGTCGCGAGTGTGCCCGTTGGCAAAGCCGGAAGGCGCCCGAAAAAGCGTAACTCCGCCATCCGGGGTCCAGCGCATGATCCGATCGTTGGGTAGATCGCTAAACAGCAGACACTCCTGGTCTGCGAACCAGACTGGGCCCTCCAGCCACGCAAATCCGTCCCCGAGCTTCACGAGCGGCGCATTGCACACTACGTAGGCGCGAAAACGCTCATCGAGAATTTCGAAGGTAGCGGTAGACATTTACTTAAAATGACATGACTTGCGGATGGGTGGAACATGCAACTGAATGGTCATGAGAACGGCGGGCGCCTCTCCGAGCGTGCCGGAGCGGTGGCCCTCTCGCCCGTTGGTGAGGACGCAATTTTGATCTTCCCCTAGGGAGAACTCCCCCGGGCCTTGTTCGATGCGCGTGCCATCCATGGACTCGATCCACCAATGACCGGACAGAACAACAATCCACTGCGGCGCAGGATTCTCATGCCAGTCGCCGACCCAGCCGATCGGCTGTACGGTGACCACAACGCTCGCCTCCGTTCGCGGTTGTTGGTTATTCCACTGCGGCGACGCGGAGCCCACGCCCTTCCAGTTAAACTCGGTAAGCTCGCAGCGCGTTTGGTGGCTGACGCCGGCACTATCCGTCCACAAATGCCAGTAGGGAATCCGTGGGCGTGATTCTGCGCTCTGTAACATTAGCCTCTCCCGAGCAATTGGCGGAACAACGAACTTCGACTTTTCGTGGTCAATCTATTTCGGTTACTCTGGCGACTATTGACAAGGATAAAGAGGCGAGTGACGCGATGATGTGGATCAACGACTATTTTCCGGTGTTGTTGCGTGTTTTCCTGGTGGTGCTCTTTCCATTCAGCGCCCTCGATAAAATCTTCAATTGGGAATCGGCGATGAAACAGGCTGGCCCTATTCCGTTGCCGCGCGCCATGTTGATTATTTCCATTGTCGTCGAATTCGCAGCGCCGCTGTGCATCGTTGCAGGGTGGTACGATCGGCTCGCCGCTTTTATTCTCGCGAGCTTCTGTGTGATTACGGCGGTGTTGTTCCACCAGTTTTGGCGTTACCCTGACGTCTGGCGCTTCAAGGAAGGCGAGGGTCTGCAACATTTCTGGGAATTTTTGAAGAACTTCGGCTTGGTCGGCGGCCTCGGGCTCATTATGCTCGCGCCGGAAACACTGCCGCTGAGTGAAGTTGTTCAGAATCCGCTCGCCTCCACTCATGTCATCGGTCCTCACGCAGGGAGCCCGATCGCGCCGTTGCCTCATCGATGAGCATCAGTTGATGCCCGTCAGGGTCTTGCAGGGTGTGAGGGAATTTGTCGATCGAAGAATTCACCGCAAGTGTCACCCGATCGCTCGCTTCGTCGTTGGGGCAGATCACCCCGCCAGAGCGACCCGTCGGTTGATACTCGAGGAGCTCCAAGCCCGGACCGCTTGCCAACGCCGGTCGCAGCGCGGTCACTCGAACCTGTAAGGCGGCCAATCCGTCCAAGCGAGTTTGTGCAGGTCCCCGGTTTATGGACTCATTAGCGATTTGGAAGCCGAGCGCCCGATAGAACCGCAGGCTGCGCGCTGTTGATGCGACGACGAGCGCACTGTGATCGATACCAAGGAACGGCGTGGCACTCCTCCTCTCCTGCCACATCGCTCGTCCCTCCCCGGGCGGAAACCACAGCAGCTCCAGCGGATGGTCATCGGGATCGCGAAACTTGAAGGCGCGCACGGCACCACTCGATGGTGGCAACAGTTGCGGCCCGTCTTCGCTGATGGAACGCCACCCGTGATATCGACTCAGGTGGGCGTAGGCCGCGTCGATGTCATTGACGACGATCGCCGCGTGCTGGAACCAACCATCATCACTGCGGCTTTGACTCGGATAAGGTCGGCCCGCTGTCATAAATCGCACAAGACTCATTTCTTCCTGGCCCAGCCGCATGACGATTTCCTGGGCGTTGGGGTTCGTGAATCTTGTTAAAGCCGCCACGCCCCCTTTGACAGCTCGAAACCCCAGCGCATCTCGGTAAAATGACTCCGCCCGCTCTAGATCGGCAACGGTGCGACAGATGCGCACAATTTGTTGCGCCGCAAGCGTAGGAGGGCACGATTGGGGCTTCAATTGCAGCACGGTTTGGTTGAGGCCTACCATGGTTCGCTCGGTTGAGTGGCCTCGTAGGCGAGCGCCGCCATACGAATCGCACTCGATTGGGCGGGATACGTGTGCAAAATGGTCGCCAAACGGCGCATGCCAATTCCGGCACACATGATGACGGACATCTCGTTGATCATTTCACTGGCGCGTGCCGCGACGATCGTAGCGCCTAAAATCTCGTCGCTTCCATCTCTCACATAGAGTTTAACAAACCCTTCGTCTTGGCCATCGGTGATCGCCCGATCGACATCCTGCATCATGACCGTGAAGCTTGTAATTGGGATCGATTGGCGCTTTGCTTCTAGGACATGCATGCCAATATGAGCGATTTCCGGATCGCAATAAGTGCACCACGGAATCAGCAGATGGCTCTCCCGTTCCGTTCTTTGTCCGAATGCGTTGCGCACCGCAATGCAGGCGGATGTTTCGGCTATGTTAGTAAATTTATGCGCTTTACACGCGTCCCCTGCCGCGTACACATTGGTGTTAGTCGTGCATAAATAGTCATCGACGTTGATACCGTCGACGGCATCGCTCTCGATCCCGGCGGCCTCAAGCCCTAAGTTGGCGGTATTCGGCACTCGCCCGATGCTAAGTAAGATCTCATCGACCGCTATCGAAGAGTTGACCTCGTTATTGACCGTATCAATGAGTTTTTCGCCCTTGCCCTGTCGAGCCGCGATGACCGTGGTATTTAAGCGCGTTTCAACTCCGTCTTTCGAAAGCGCGAGGGAGAGAAGCTCCGCGGCGTCGCGCTCCTCGTGTGGCAGAAATTTCGGGTCGTTTTGCACGATAGTGACTTGCGACCCTAATCGGCAGAAGGCTTGAGCCAATTCGCAACCGAGCGGACCGCCGCCGATAACGGCCAAACGTTTAGGCAACGCGGTAATGTCGAAAATCGATTCACTGGTGAAATACCCAATCTGCTCGAGCCCGGTAATATTGGAACGCTGGGATTGCGCGCCACTCGCAATGAGTGCCTTCTTAAAGGATATCGGTACGCCGCCGACGGCGAGAGCGCCGGGCGATAGGAACTGCGCGTCTCCGAAATAGACGTCTACGCCTCGAGCGCTCAGGCGCTGCGCCGATTGATATCCAGCGATGCGAGTGCGGATGCGACGCATGCGGGCCATCACCGCGGCAAAATTGGTCTGAAGCATCGCGGGCACTGAGACCGCGATGTCTGCTCCGTCGCGCAGCGCCGCGTCCACTCGGCCGGTGCGAATCATGGCCTTGGAAGGAATCGATCCGGCATTGAGCGAATTGCCTCCCAAACGGTCACGCTCAATAATCGCTACGCGAAGGCCATGGCGGGTGGCGAGCTCTACTGCGGCGAGGCCTGCAGGCCCTGCGCCGATAACAGCCAAGTCATACACACCGCTAGGCTGTGGATTCTGCCACGCCTGCGGTCTGACGCTCTGCCGATAGACGTTATCACTAAAGGGCTCTGAGCCGGGCGAAGTGGGATTAACCTTCATCGGACAGCCACCCCCCATCAAAACCTGCGCCCTTAAGGCCCGCACGGAGGGCAGGACAGCGACGAGTTAATTGCCAGATGAGGCCGCTGCGATAATTTTCGATCATCATCACAAGCAACCCCTGATCAAGTCCATAACACCCGTCCGATAACCAGCCCTCACCATTGCAGGTCAACGTCGGATTAAACCCGCTAGAGAACCGATCATCCGTACAAACCTGCGGGTAGTTCTTAAGGAGATGTCGAGTCCCCCCAATTGCCCGTTCGGCGCCGAATGGCAATGTCGCGAGCATTGCCCAGGGTGCAAGGGTGCCATCGTCCGGTCCGTATGGGGCACCTCGAGACATATACCCAAAATAGCGACGATCCCGATGGCTCTGGCGCAGCTGGCGATTGTCGGGGCCGTCGCCGGCCGTAATGCCCCAGAAATTCTGGTCGTAGCCCGTAAATCCTTGAGGATTTCGAACGGCATACTCCTGATGGACGGCAATCGCACGCTGTGTATTTAAAAAATAGTCGCTGCGTTTTGTGCGCATGAATGCATCGCGAATGCCGCGATAATCGATCCAGGCATGAGAAAACAAATGTGTGAAGAGCGGTCCTGAATACAATACATTCTGACCGAGCAAATTTTCCCATTGATAGGTGAGGGTCCAGCCGGCGAAGGTTGCAGTGGGAAGGGGGTGCGTTGGCGAACCAATCCCCAGAATGTAAAGGATAGTTGCTTCGTTGTAGCCTTCCCAGCCATAGTGAAGAAAACCGTATTCCGGCTTCCAGCCTTGCGCAACCGTGTCCTCGCCATTTCTAGCCCAATGCCAATCAACGCGGCGATAGAGCATGTCGCTCAATTCCCGAACTTCCGCTTCCTCGCCGTTACCATCGAAATAGCACCCCGCAGTGAGTACTCCCGCAATCAGCAAGGTGGTATCAATCAGCGATAACTCGCATTGCCAAACCCGACCGCCGCTCTGCATATCTAAAAAGTGGTAATAGAATCCCTTGAAACCGGTGGCATTGGGTTGATTGTCCTGCTTAGACCTCCAAAAGAAACGCAGCGTTTCTAGCGTCCGTGCCAAAGCTGCGGCGCGGGACATCCAGCCCCTCTCAACGGCGATGGGATAGCATGACAGTGCGAAACCGACGACGGCAATACTGCAGGGGGAGTCGGCCCGGGAAGTATCGGCGATAAGTCCATTGGCAGCATTTGCATAAGCCGTGAAGTAGCCAAACGCGCCGCGTTGCAGGCGATCCAACAATGCTTCGTCGGGCAACGCAGCAAGCCCCGCACTGGCATTGTTAGCACGCGAATTCAATGGCAGCAACCGATTGAGGCGGCATGGTCACCTCCATCCGCAAGGCATTATTCTCGAGAGCGATCGGCTGAGGCTCTCTATTCAGACACGAGGCGGACTTAAGTTCGGCGACCATCGAGCCAGTCAGATAGTCCGGTTTGCCCATCTCTTCCCAACGACGCTTGGCGTTGGCGTGTTCGAGATCGATACGTTTAATTGTTGCTCCAGTAACAGATTTCGCGTTCTTAAGCACTAAGGAGACAGACTCTTCCTTGATTGGATGGCGCGGCAGGGCAAAATTCGTGAGCATTATAGTTGCACGGTGAGCGTCGCGCGCTAACCAGGCATCGACCGTTGGATGCTTACCTTCTAAGGCAATCATTTCAGTACCGAGTGCGTGCAGCAATTCAAACGCACGATACGAAGGCTTGGCGATGCCGTGAATGTTGAGCAGCCCAAACCCGCCGTGAAAGGGTACCGAAGGAAAGTAATTTTCTTCGAAAATATCGGAGAACGTCCAATAGCTGTACCCCTGCACCAAACCGTTGGCCTCCAGCACCGTTTTGACGATAAATGCCGCGGCGTACGGCTCGTCGTGCATCGCATCGCGCGAATTCGACGATGTGCACCACTCGGTGTAGTAGACAGGTATATTTCCGGCTTTGGTGCGTACCTCCCGTGCTTCTGTTCGCAATACACTTCGTGTGCTTTCCGAAAGCTGCTTCTCGGTATCATCTCCGGGGTGCCCAAATGAGTCGGTCGGATAATGGTGAGTGGAAATAAAGTCGGCGGGCAACGAATTGGAACGACAAAAGGCCAGGAACTCCTCAATCCAGGCATTTGTGGCAGTGGCGGGTCCGCCGACTTTGAGTGCGCTATCAACACCTTTGATCGCTTCTACCGTGTATCGGTAAAGCTTAAAATAATCGCTTTGCTTACCACTGCCGAACGCGGTCAAGTTGGGTTCGTTCCATACTTCGAAGAACCATTGCCGCACTTCTTCCACGCCATAGTGTTCGACCCAATGCTGCACCAATTTACGAATTAATGTCGACCACATCGTGTAATCTTGGGGGGCCGTTACGTTCGCCTCGTAATGGAACACAGTTTTCTCGCCGGAGGCTAGCACGCGCGGCATGAAGCTTAATTCGACGAAAGGTTTCATGCCAATGGAAAGCAAGAAATCAAATATTTGATCGGCATTGAAAAACGAATAAAATAATGTTTTTCCTTCGCCCACAAGTGTGCCCATGTCATCGCAGAGGATGCCGTGAAAACGCACGTGCATTATCCCGAGTTCATCATGAGCGCGCCGCAGCTGGGTTTGCCAATCCGCGCGGAGCCCGAGAGTCGCATGGCCGCTGCCAATGGTATGTTCCCAAAAATGCGGCAATGCCACGGACGCG